>JALHQA010000017.1 GCA_022842205.1 Hyphomicrobiales bacterium | reverse complement strand
CTCACTTCATGTGCCTGCCCCACGGGCAGAGCCAGGCTGGATGCGACGAGCAGCGCAGCCGCTGCCGTGATGATGAGATATGCTTTCATGAGATCCTCCTTCGTCTTTCACGTCAAAATCATTGTGCTTGGTTCAAGTGATTAGGCGGCAGCCGCGATGGGCGTCGCACGGAAGCTGATCGCCATCCGGTTATAGGCATTCATCAGGCTGATCGCGATCGTCAGGTCGGCGAGCTGCTTCTCATCGAATGCTGCGGCTGCCGCCTCGTACGCGCCGTCCGAGACAGCCCGGTCGCCGAGACGGGTTACGGCTTCTGCCCACGCGAGCGCCGCCTTTTCGTGCTGATCGAAGATCTTGCCGGCCTCGCTCCAAGCAGGGACGAGGACAAGATGCTCGACAGGCAAACCGCCCTTGAGCAGGTCGCGTGAATGCATGTCGATGCAGTACGCGCACCCGTTGATCTGGGAGATGCGCAGGTACACGAGATCGATCAGCCGCGCGGCGAGGCCCGATTGGCGAACGTAGCCGTACACGGCGCCGAGCGCCTTCATTCCGGCCGGCGCGACAGCGTTGTAGTTCATGCGTTGTGACATGATGCGTATCCTTTCGCGCTAATCGTTCAACGAGTGTCGGTGGTTGTCAGCTCTTTATCGGCCGCATCGACGATGAATACGGCGATCAGGCGCGCCGGCTTCGTGTCACTGGCGTTGGCGCTGACGCGATGATGAGCGCCGGGGTTCTCGAACCACGACTCGCCGGCGCGGTAGACTCGGGCAGCCTCGCCGTCGACTGCGCTCCGGACCTCGCCCGAGATGACGTAGGCGTAAATGAATGCTGAGCGGGCGTGATGGTGTGAGGCCGAGCTTGCACCAGGCGGATAGTCGACGATCAGGCTGACGAGGCGCTTCCCCGGCGAGTTCGGGATGAGCTTGTCCGCGGCGACGGTTACGGTTTCGCGAAGAGGGCCGCTATGCGTAGGTGCGGTGTCGGTTTGCTTCACTTCCAGCTGATGTGCATTCCCCGCATGCAGCGGCACACCGTTTGCGATGAATAGAGTTGCCGCCGCGACGGCCATCATTCGAGTCGTCTTCATGTTGGTCTCCATTTCAATGTATGAGGGTGACGGTTTCGATTAGGATTGCCGCATAGACCGGAACGCTGCGCGCATCTCCTGAGAGAAGAGCTCAGGTTGCTCCCACGCGGCGAAGTGACCGCCCTTATCGACTTCGTTGAAGTAGGCGAGGTTGCGATAGGCGCGCCGGGCCCATGTCTCGGGCGTGCGATAGACTTCGCCCGGAAAGACGGTGATGGCGACAGGAAGCGAGATCTCAGATGTTCTCTGCGCTGAAGCGAGAACAATGCTCTGTCCGGCAGTTTCCCAGTAGATGCGCGCGGCCGACGTCGCCGTGTTGGTCAGCCAGTACAGTGTGATGTTGTCGAGCACATCATCTCGATTGAGGCGGCGCGCAAGCTCGCCGTTGTTGTAGTCGAAGATCCAGGCCGCGAGTCCCACGGGAGAATCCGCCAAGCCGTAGCCGATTGCCTGCGGCCGCGTACCCATGATGGCGCCGTAGGCCATGTACTTCTTGAAGAACGTGTCGAGTGAAGCGAACGCCGCGCGTTCCTTCTCGGAAAGTTCCGCTGGCGCAGGCCCACCGCCGGCGAGCGCCATGGCGACGTCGGTCGGAACCGTTGCCGGCAGGTTGATATGGATTCCAAGCAGTCCGGCCGACTGCTGACGCGCCATCGCGCTGGAAACGGGCGAGCCCCAGTCGCCGCCCTGGGCGACATAGCGGGTGTACCCGAGGCGCTTCATCAGTTCCGCCCAGGCGCGAGCGATGCGGTCGGGACCCCAGCCCTTGTCTTTGGGACGGCTTGAGAACCCGAAGCCCGGCATCGACGGGATCACGACATGGAAGGCGTCCGATGCGCTTCCGCCGTGTGCCGTCGGATTTGTGAGCGGATCGATGATCTTCAGTTGCTCGATGATCGAGCCGGGCCAACCGTGCGTCACGATGAGCGGCAGTGCATTCTCATGCTTCGAGCGAACGTGGATGAAGTGAATGTCTGCGCCGTCGATCTCTGTCAGGAACATGGGGAGCGCGTTCAGCCGCGCCTCCACCTTGCGCCAGTCGTAGCCCGTGCTCCAGTGGCGCATCACCTCCTGGAACTTCGCGAGTTGCGGGCCTTGCGATCCGTCGTTGACGGTCTCCTGATCCGGCCAGCGGGTCTCCGCAATGCGTCGGCGGAGGTCGGCGAGCTGCGATTCCGGAATACTCACGTGGAAGGGGCGAATAGCGTCGCCGGCGGACGCGGCGAAAAGCTGCGACGGCAACAAGCTGGCAGCAGCAGTCGTGACAGCGATGCTGGCTGTGGTCGCGCGTAAGAATTGGCGTCGATCAGGGTTCATGACTTTCACCGTTCTGCTGGGGTTCATGGGGCGATGGTCATCTCAAATGGCGCGCCACTAGGCGCTCAGCAATCGGGGTTGATGCTGGTTGTAGCGAGGGGCGACGATGGCGCTCGAAAGCTTGCTCGACATGGCGCGACGCGCCGCGTCGTAGCGATCCCATTCCGCCTTGTCCGGCAGCGACGGGATGGTGACGATCTCGCCGAGGTCGAGGCCCGCCAGAGCGGCGTCGACGAGATCGTCAGCCGACATCACGATCTCGGCCGGAAGCTGGTGGACCGGCTTGCCGGCGATATCCCAGAACTCCGTTGCCGTGGCGCCCGGCAGGACCGCCTGCACGCGGACGCCCTTGTCGGCGAGTTCATGAACGAGAGACTGGGTGAGTGCGAGCACAAAGGCTTTCGAGCCGCCGTAGACTCCGTTGAGGACTTCCGGCGTGATCGCAACGACCGATGAAATGTTGATGATGGTGCCGCCGCCGCGCTCGACGAATGCCGGCGCCGCCGCGTAGGTCAGGCGCGTCAGTGCGGTGACATTGAGATGGATCATCTCCTCCATCTTGTTGGCGTCGGAAGTAATCAGCGGATCGGTGGCGCCGACACCCGCATTGTTGACCAGCACGGAAATGGCGGCGTTGGTCCGTAGGATTTCCTCGATGCGCCGCAGGTCCGCCGTGGACGTGAGATCGGCTTTGACCGTCTCCACGGTACGGCCGGTATCGTTCGCGATCCGGCGCGCTAGCGACGTGAGCCGTTGTCCGTTGCGGGCGACCAGTATGAGGTCATGGCCGCGCTTTGCGAGACGATCAGCGTAGATGGCACCGATACCTGTCGATGCGCCGGTGATAAGGGCGGTGCCTTTGGCCTGGTTCGTATTCATGTCGGGCTCCTGCGGTCGCTTGATGCGTTCGATGCACCTCCAGATAGGCCCTTCCGAAAATGATGGGTATCTGGCAAAATCGAGATGTTCCCTTCCACAGAATGGAAACATCCATGGATCGGTTCGAGGCCATGTCGGTTGTGCTAGCTGTTGCGGAGGCCGGCAGTCTCTCGGCGGCGTCACGTCGGCTGAAAGCGCCGCTCGCGACCGTGAGCCGGAAGGTTTCGGAGCTCGAAGCCCACCTACAGACGAAGTTGTTCAACCGCTCGAGCCGCGCGCTCGTGCCAACGGATGCGGGCCGCTCTTACATCGCCGCGTCGAAGCGAATTCTCGCGGACGTGGTCGAAGCCGAGCGAGCGGCCTCCGGCGAATACACCACGCCGCGCGGGGAGTTGACTGTGTCGACCCTCGTCGCGCTCGGCCGTCTGCATCTGCTGCCGATTTTGGCGGAGTTCCTGGCGGCGTATCCGGAGGTCGACGTGCAGCTCAGCTTGCAGGACCGGCCAGTCAATCTTCTGGAGGAGAACGTCGATATCGCGCTTCGCATCGGTGATCTCGCCGACAGCAGCCTGATCGCGGTGCGTGTTGGCGAAATTGGCCGCGTGGTCTGCGCGAGCCCCGCCTACTTGAAATCTCGCGGAACGCCCAAATCACCTGACGACCTTTCGGCACACGATTTCATCAGCTATCCGCCAATGCAGTCGCCTACCGCGTGGAGATTTGTGGGCGGCGAGAGAGAGCTTGTTGCGACCGTGCGATCGCGCCTCGTTGTGAGCAATCT
>JALHQA010000016.1 GCA_022842205.1 Hyphomicrobiales bacterium | reverse complement strand
TGGCGAAGGGCGCGTTCAACACGACCGCGCTGACCGGCGAGGAGTACAAGGCGTGGGTCGCGGAAGCGGCCGACCGTCACCAGAAGCTGATGGACGCCGCGGGCTTCACCAAGAAGTAAGCTGAATCGAACCGGGTGCTGCGAGCGATCGCAGCACCCATTGCCGCCTTGTCAGCCGGGCCGAAAATCATCGCGGCACGCTGCAGGTGATGGAAGGCCGCCATAGCTTTCGGCCGTCTGACCATCGAGAAAGATCCGGCCACCGGTTCGTATGTACGGCATTCCACAGGCGCCGCAAACGCTGGCTCTGAGGGAGAAGGGCGCCAATTCCCGCTCGACAGCCGCGACGAAAAACACTTGACGTTGCGCTTTCTGGAATTCTTCCAAATTACTGTACTTGCAGTGTTTTGTTCTACGTTCTAACCAACCCGCGTGCGCGAGGAGCATGACCTCGGCTGGCGGCTGATGCCGGTCGACGTCAAGGTGGCGGGGTTGCGGGTTATCGCGATCTTATCCGACTTCAGTCTGCCGCTGCTCTTCCCTCGGATGATTTGAACCGCCGCATTCGCGGCATCGTGTTCCGCAAGGTGGGAATCCGACGTTCTGAATCGTCTTAATCAAGAGAGCACGCGCCGTATCGGCGCGACGCAAGAGGCGAGTTTAATCATGGTCTGGTTTGTGAAGGGTGCGGCGCGCCCGCGCATGCCGGCACTGGCGCTGGCATTCACGCTGATCGTCGTGCAGGGCATTCCCTGCTTCGCGCAGGAAGCTCCTGCAAATCCGGCAGAGACTCCCGCCGATTCCGCTCCTGCGCCGGCGGTGACTGCCCCATCATCAGGCCCGGGCGACGCTGCTTCGCCGGCCGGTTCGCCCGCCTCTCCGACTCCAGCGGCGTCCGAAGCGCCGGTCCCTGCCGGTGACGCGGCCACCGCTGCGTCCGAAACTCCGCCTCCGGCAGAACAGGCGGGGACGGCATCCGCGCGCGACGAAACCCTGCCGCACGATCTGTCGCCCTGGGGCATGTACCAGGCCGCCGACATCGTCGTGAAAGCCGTGATGATCGGCCTTGCCTTCGCCTCGCTTGTCACCTGGACCGTGGCGATTGCGAAATTCGTCGAGATAGCCTGCGCACGCGCACGCGCGTTGCGCGCGCGTACGAAAATCCTGAGCGCGGGAAGTCTCGATAATGCCGTTCAGGCCCTGTCGGGACGCGGCGGGCCCGCGGCTTTCATGGTGCGAACCGCGGACAACGAAATGCAGCTTTCCGAAACCGCGCTCGACCGCGCGGGCGCGGCGGGACTGAAGGAGCGCATTGCCTCGCATCTCGCGGACATCGAGGCGCGCGCGGGACGGCGGCTCAACACCGGCACCGGCGTTCTTGCGACGATCGGCTCGACGGCACCCTTTGTCGGCCTGTTCGGCACGGTCTGGGGTATCATGAATTCGTTCATCGGCATTTCGGAAGCGCAGACGACCAATCTTGCGATCGTCGCGCCCGGCATCGCCGAGGCGCTGCTGGCGACGGCGATCGGTCTCGTCGCCGCCATTCCGGCTGTCATCATCTACAACGTCTTCGCGCGCCAGATCGCAGGCTACCGCCATCTTCTCCGCGAGGCCGGAACGGGCGTGGAGCGCCTTGTCAGCCGCGATCTCGATCTGCGGACCGCCGGGTGCGCCAAGCCGCGCCAGGTGGCGGCGGAGTAGGGCGCATGGCCGGCGGTATTCGCGAACGCCTCGGCGACGATGTCGAGGAAGTGCACGAGATAAACGTGACGCCGTTCATCGACGTCATGCTGGTGCTGCTCATCATCTTCATGGTCGCGGCGCCGCTGGCGACGGTCGATGTCAATGTCGATCTCCCGGCGTCGACCGCCAAGCCTGTCGAGCGTCCCGACAAGCCGCTTTACCTGACGGTGAAGGACGATCTCAGCCTTTCGGTCGGTAACGACACGGTGGCGCGCGAGGGATTGCAGGGGGCGCTCGACACGTTCACCGAGAACAACCGCGATGCGCGGATTTTCCTCCGCGCGGACAAATCGGTCGACTACGGCGATCTGATGGAGGTGATGAACCTGCTGCGCGCCGCGGGCTATCTGAAAGTGGCGCTGGTCGGCCTTGAAACCGCCGATATGCCGGGCGCCGCTTCGGAACCGGTCGGCGAGGGAAGCATCGCGCCGTGAACGATTGGGTGACACGCACGACGCGTCGGGTGCATACGGGTCTGTGGGCGGGCGCCGCGCTTCTGGTGCTCGGCGCGCATGCCGGTGCCGTCGCCTGGATGCTGCATCAGCCGCCGGTCATGCCGGCCGATGCGCCGCCGGCCGCGATCATGCTGGAACTCGCCGAAATCTCCGCCGCGCCGCATGTGACCGAGGATATCGATCTGCCGCCCGACCAGCTGATGCAGGAGCAGATGGCGTCGAAGCCGGTCGAAGAGGTGAAGGAAGACATCGAGAAACCGGAAGAGGTCGAGGACGTCGTCGAGGAGGTCGAGGAAGAGCTGCCGAAGGTCGACGAAACGCCGGTCGAGAAGGTCGAGGTACCCGTTCCGAAAGCGGCGCCGAAGACGATAAAGAAGAGGCAGAAGCCGAAGCCGAAGGCGGCGCCGGTGCCGAAGACAGCGGCACCGAAGAAGGTCGAGGCGCCGCGGGCGAAAGTCGCCAAAGCCTCGCAATCAAGCAGCGGCGTATCGTCAATGTCTCCGGCGAGGTGGCAGGCGCGTCTGCAAGCCCATCTCGAGCGTCACAAGCGCGCGCCCGCCGGCGCGGGGACCGGCGTGGTCCGTGTGGCATTCGGCATCGATGCGTCGGGCAGGGTCACATCGGTGAGTCTTACCCGCTCTTCGGGCAATCCGGCGCTGGACCAGGCGGCCCTCGCAATGGTGCACCGCGCGTCACCCGTTCCCGCGCCGCCGCCGGGTGTCGGGCGCAAGATCGGCGTGCCGGTGCGATTCAGATGATGGCGTGGCGTCAATTGCCGCCGCGCCCGTGCCCGAACATGTCCTTGCGGATAATCGCGTGGACGCCCCAGTTGCCGTCGGCGACCTGAGTCACGCCGAAATCGACCCCGACGGAAATCAGCGAAACCGCCTCGTCTTCATCGAAGCCGTAATGCTCCATGAGGAATTTCCGCGCGGTGCGGAAGGCGCTCTTCAGCGCCCGGTCGAGCGAGGACTTCTTGAAGACTTCTGACTGCGCGTGGCGTCCGAGTTCACGCAGATAATTCGGATATGAAAAGCCGTGCACCACCCACGCGTCCGGCGTTTCGAGCAGGGGGCCCGACAGGCCGGCGAGAAACGGCCGGTTGGTTTCCTGCCGCTTGTGCAGCACGAGACGGATCTCGCCGGTGAGCGAGCATTCCAGCGCCGTGCCCGATATCTCGCCATCGCCCTGCGCGAGATGAGGATCGCCGATCGACAAAAGCGCGCCGGGTACCGAAACCGGAAGATAGACCGAGCTTCCCTTGCCGGCGCGCCAGTTGTCGACATTGCCGCCGAAATAGCCGGGCGGCACGGAATCCACGATGTCCGCTTCGCGCGGGGCGACCGCGATGAATCCGAAATGCGGACGGATCGGAATCTTCGTTCCGGCCATGATGTCGTGCCGCTTTGCGATCTTGCCGTGGTCCACAGGGACGCCGGGATAGTCGATGGCTTCGTGAACGACGCCGAACGGATCGGTCTGCGGTTCCCAGCGATAGCTGTAGACGGCTTCCGCGAAGCCGGACTTTCCGTCGGCGTCCGTACGGTAGATCGTGATGATCTCGCGATTGCGCGGGCCGCTCAGAAAATCGTCATAATGGTAGCCCCAGGCGGCGGAAGCATTGCTGCCGAAGGCATGGCCTGCGAATTCCGGATTGGCGCACGGGCGAGGACGGATATCCAGAATCTGGACTTCAAGGACATCGCCGGGCTCCGCGCCCTGAACATGGATCGGGCCGGTACAGATGTGGACGCCGAAACCTTCGCCTGCGCCGCGGCCGAAGATCGTCGCGTTCATCGGGCCGGCGCCGCGCCGGTCGACCGCCTTGTACTCCGGGGTCCACGCGAAAACGCTTTCCGCGCCTTGATCGCCCGCGATCATGCGCTCGTGATCGTCATAGGAGTGCTGGGTCAGGGTTTCGATCGTGATTTCCGAATTGGGACGAACCGTCAATACAGGAGGGATCGTGCGGCTGAGATAACCCCAATGGACGGTATCGCGCGACACAGCGAGATGATGACGTTCTGTGCTGCCTTCGGCGGCGACGGACGAGGAGGGGGCGGCGGCATTGACGCGTACGGGCGACGGCGTGTCGTCCGGCGGCGGCGAGGATTTGCCATTGGGGCGGTTGGCGGCATGAAGCGGCCGGCCGCGTGTCCACCGCGTGGCCGTCGAGGCCGGCGCCGATTTGCGGAATTCGCGGGGCGATACGCCATAGGCCGAACTGAACACGCGGCTGAAATGGGCCTGATCGGGAAAACCCCATCGGAACGCGATTTCGGCGATGCTGCGGTCGGCGTGCTGCGGATTGACGAGATCGAGACGGCACTGTTCGAGCCGCCGGTGGCGCACATGATCGGAGAACGACCTGTCATGGCCCTCGAACAGGCGCTGTATGTATCGCGGTGAAAGCCCTTCGGCCTTTGCGATCTCGGCCATGGACAGGTCCGGATCGCGCAGGCGCGCCTCGATGGCGGAGAACACGCGCGCGAGATGCGCGGCCTGGACCTGCGTCGGGCTGTCTTCCTCGGGCCTGGCCTCGGACAACAGAGACGACAGGACGAGCTCCGCGATGGCGGTTTCGCAGGCGATCAGATCGCCGTCCTCGGCCATGGCGAAATTGTTCGCCAGCGCCCGCATCACCGGGCGCGCCGCGACACCGGCAACGGTTTCGCCGAGGACCGTCGCGGCGACGGAAAGCGCGCGCCCCAGCCTGCCGGCGATCCGGTAGCGCGGAAGGCGCAGCAAAAGCAGCTCGAAATCGTTCCGGAAATGCAGCGACCATGGCCGCGCCTCGTCGCACACCCACAGATCGCCATCCGCGAACTCGTTCGCGCGGCGGCCGCCATCGGCGAGATGCCCGCGTCCATACTGGACGAAGCCGATCAGCATGAACCCGGAACCGCCGTCCGGCGCCGCGGCAAAATCCTGGCTGCCGGAGCGCAGCAGGGTCGCGGTCGCGCCGGTCGGCGAGGTTCGGGTTGCAATTTCGCCGAAGTCGAACCCGGCATCGGCCGGGTGGCGGGAGACGATGGACAACGACGTCAGCGTCGACTGCCATATTTCTTCCTGCTTGCCCCTGGGGAATGCGTTGATCGAAATCGGTTCAAAGGGGCGGTTCATGTTCGGCGCTCCGGCTGGACAATACCCACAAGCACAGCTTGCGCCATGTTTGACGAACCGCGCACAAAAATTTGCCGATTGCCGCCATGAAACCGCGAGCAGCTCGGAACATCTGGCATTAAGCCACTGAATTGTATTGAGTTTTGGAAGCGTGGTCGCCGTTGCGCACGAGGCGGTCGGCGTAACGGTTACGTTGCCGCCGGCACATTTGCCTGCAAGGATCGTCATCAGATCGGCGCGAGATTGATCGTGCCGGAAACCGTTCACCGAGCTGCGCATGGCTCATGCGCTGACGATAATCGACGCCGTCTTCCTGACGGCGAACGACCCCGCATGCCAGTTGCCAATCGGCAACCGGAAAAGGAGCTGACGATGGATCGCCGTAAATTCCTGACCGCCGGTGTGGCCGGCACCGCCGCTCTCGCCGCGCCGCATGTCGCGCGCGCGCAGGAGACCTTCAACTGGAAAATGACCAACTCGTACGGACCGGGTTCGCCGTTCTATGTGACCGGCCCGGGCAGCCCGACCGAATTCTGCGAGATGGTGAAGGCGATGTCCGGCGGACGGCTGAACATCCAGCATTTTGCCGCCGGCGAACTGATCCCCGCCTTCGAGGGATTTGACGCCGTCTCCGCCGGCACCGTCGAGATGAATGCCTCGAACGCCTATTTCTGGGCCGGCAAGGTGCCCGCCGCGCAATTCTTCACCTGCGTTCCCTTCGGCCTGAACTTCCAGGGGCAGAATGCCTGGATCTATCACGGCGGCGGTCTTCAGCTCTGGGAAGAGCTGTATGCACCGTTCAATCTTGTTCCGATGCCGCTCGGCAATACCGGCGTGCAGATGACGGGCTGGTTCCGCAAGCCGATCGAGAAGGTCGAGGATTTCAAGGGCCTGAAAATGCGTATCCCGGGCCTTGCGGGCAAGGTCTACGCCAAGCTCGGCGTCGATGTGAAGCTGCTGCCCGGCGGCGAAATCTTCCCGGCGCTCGAGCGCGGCGTGATCGACGCCGCGGAATTCGTCGGTCCGTACCAGGACCGCCGGCTCGGTCTCCAGAAGGCTGCCAAATTCTACTACACGACCGGCTGGCACGAGCCGAACAACGTCACGGAACTCATCGTCAACAAGGCGGCGTGGGATTCGCTGCCCGAAGACCTGCAGGGCATCGTGCGCGCGGCCGCCGCGGCCTGCAACGTCAAGAGCCATACATGGTGCGAGGCCGTGAACGCCGAGGCGCTGGACGAGCTGGTCGCGAACGAGGGTGTCACCGCGGGTCCGCTTCCCGGCGAAGTCGTGGCGAAGCTCCGCGAAGTCACGGCATCGACGCTCGATGAACTCGCGGCGAGCGATCCGGCGATCAAGAAGGTCTATGACGCGTTCACGGCGTTCAAGGCCAAGCACGACAAATGGGCCGGCGTCTCCGAAGCCGTGTTCCAGGAACAGATCCGTAGCGCGTGATCATGAACGCGCGGCTTGAAAAATGGGCCCGCGGCCTCGACGCCATCGTCGAGGCCGTCGGCCGCTTGGCGTCGTGGACGGGCTTCGCGCTCGTCCTCGTCATGGCGGGCAATGTTCTGCTGCGTTACCTCTTCAACACGGGCTCCGTCGCCATGCAGGAGCTGGAATGGCACCTGATGTCGCCGCTCGTGCTCTTGTGCATCGCGTACACGATCAAGCATGAGGGGCACGTCAAGGTCGACATCATGTACGGACGGATGCCGGAAGTGGCTCGCAATGCAGTCGATCTGTTCTCCGCCATCGCCGTTCTGGCCATGGCGCTCATCATCATCAAGCTGTCGATCCCGTATGTGATGCAGTCCTACCGCGTGGGGGAGGGCTCGCCCGATCCCGGCGGGCTTCCATACCGCTTCATTCTCAAGGCCTTCATCCCGGCGGGCTTTGCACTGCTGGCGCTGCAAAGCCTCGCCTGGGTGCTGCGGTGCCTGCAGCCTTTCCTTGGACAAGCCGACCGGACGGAACGCGATGCCGTACACTGAGATTCTCGCGATTGTCTGCATCCTGTCGTTTTTTGTCCTTTTGTTCGTCGGCGTACCCGTCGCGCTGACGCTGGCGATCTCCGGGTTCTTCTTCGGCTGGCTGGGATTCGGCGCGGGGCTGTTCAACCTTCTGCCGGCGCGCATATTCGGCGTCACCGCGAACTACACGCTGATCGCGATTCCTCTATTCGTATTCATGGGCGTCATGCTCGAGAAATCGCGCATGGCCGACGAATTGATGGAGGTGATCGGGCACATTTCCGGCAGCCTGCGCGGCGGCATGGGGCTCGGCATCATCTTCGTCGGCATGCTCATGGGCGCAACGACCGGCATTGTCGGCGCGACCATCGTGACGCTGGGTCTTCTGACGCTGCCGACGCTGCTGCGCCGCGGATACGATCGAAGTCTTGCCTGCGGGACGATCTGCGCGTCGGGCACGCTTGGCCAGCTCATTCCGCCGAGCACCATCCTCATTCTTCTTGCCGACATCCTCGGCGAATCCGTCGGCACATTGTTCGCCGCGGCCATGATCCCCGGTCTGGTTCTGACGGCCATTCTCTGTTCGTACCTTCTTGTCGTCGGCATCATATGGCCGGAAAAGGTGCCGCCGATTCCGCTGGAGGAACGGCGCGCGCTCCCCGGCCGCGTGCTGTTGATGAAGTTGCTGAAGGTCGGGCTGCCGCCGATCGCGCTCGTCATCGCCGTGCTCGGTTCGATCATCGGCGGCGTCGCGGCGCCAACCGAGGCCGCCAGCATGGGCGCGCTCGGCTCGATTGTCGTTGCCGCCATCGCGGGCCGGCTGACGCGCCAGACGCTGGTCGATACCGTACATACGACGGCGCGCATCGTGGCGATGATGTTCTTCATCCTCATCTGCTCGCAGGTCTTCGCGCTTGCGTTTCGAGGCCTTGGCGGCGAGAGGCTGGTGCACGATGCCTTTGCGCTCGTTCCCGGCGGCGCGACCGGCATGCTGCTTTTCATGCTGGCGATCATCTTCATCCTCGGCTTCTTCATCGAGTGGATCGAGATCAGCTACATCGTCGTTCCGATGTTCCTGCCGCTCATGATCGCCGCGGATATCGATCTTGTCTGGGCGGCGGCTCTTATCGCGACGGTTCTGCAGACATCGTTCCTGACACCTCCTTTCGGCTGGGCGCTGTTCTATCTGCGTGGCGTTGCGCCACCAGAGGTCAAGACGATGGAGATCTATCGGGGCGTGATACCGTTCATTCTGCTCCAGCTTCTCGCGCTCGCGCTCGTATTTTCATTCCCCGGCCTGGCGACCTGGCTGCCGGAAGCCATCGGCTGGTAGCGCGCGATGAACACTGTTCGAGCACAGCACGGCATGGTGACCTCGCCGCATCATCTGGCGAGCGAGGCCGGGCTTCGCGTTCTGCGCGAAGGCGGCGATGCCATCGAGGCGACAGTCGCCATGGCGGCGACGCTTGCGGTCGTCTACCCGCATATGAACGGGATCGGCGGCGACAGCTTCTGGCTGATTGCCCGGCCTGGCGAGAATCCGGTGGCCGTCGAGGCATGCGGTGTGGCGGCCGAGGCCGCGACGGTCGCCCGCTATCGGGGCGACGGATTGACGTCAATACCTGCCCGTGGCCCGCTTGCGGCCAACACCGTCGCGGCAACGGTATCCGGATGGGACGAGGCGCTGACGCTGTCGCAAAACCGCTTGCCGCTGGCCCGCCTGCTTGAAGATGCGGTGTGGCATGCGTCGAATGGATTTGCCGTTACGGACAGCCAGAGCGCGCTGACGCGGAGCAAGCTGGACGAACTGAAACCCGCGCCGGGATTTTCCGATGCGTATCTGTTCAGTGGCGAGGTTCCTGCGGCAGGAAGCCGGATGACGCTTCCCGCGCTGGCGGAAACCCTGTCGCGTATCGGGCGCGATGGCATCGCTGATTTCTACACGGGCGATCTCGCACGCGACATCGCGGCCGATCTCGCCGCGTATGGATCGCCGGTTTCAGCGTCCGATCTCGCGCGGCATGTGTCGCGGCGATGCACACCGCTTTCCGTTCGGGCCGGCGACGCGCAGCTCTTCAATTTCCCACCTCCGACGCAGGGACTGGCTTCGCTGCTGATCCTTGCCATTTTCGGTCGCCTCGGCGTCGAGGAAGCGGAAGGGTTTGCGCATATACACGGGCTTGTGGAGGCAACCAAGCAAGCCTTTCTCGTGCGCGACCGAGTGATCGGCGATCCCGACGAAATGGCTCACCCGGCACAGGGCTTTCTCGAGTCCGCTGTTATCGACCGCCTCACGGCGGCCGTCGATCCGAAGAGGGCGATGCCCTGGCCGGCGCCGGCGACGGCCGGCGATACGGTCTGGCTCGGCGCCATCGATGCCGAGGGACTGGCGACGAGTTTCATACAGAGTATCTACTTCGAGTTCGGCTCCGGCCTCGTTCTGCCGCAGACCGGCATTCTCTGGCAGAACCGCGGGTCCAGTTTCGTGCTGGACGACAATGCCGCCAATCCGCGCGCACTGAAGCCGGGCCGCCGTCCTTTCCATACGCTCAACCCGGCATTTGCGCGTTTCGACGACGGGCGCGCGATGGTCTACGGTACGATGGGCGGGGAAGGACAGCCGCAGACGCAGGCCGCCGTGTTCAGCCGCTACGCGATGTATGGCCAGGATCTTCAGGCGGCGGTGACGGCGCCGCGCTGGCTGCTCGGCCGCACCTGGGGCGAGGAGAGTGTAACACTGAAGCTGGAAGGCCGATTTCCGACCGATCTGGTCGCCGCACTCCGGAAGGCAGGTCACGACATCGAAGTGCTTGAGGATTTCACCGCCACGATGGGTCATGCCGGAGCGATCGTCCGCCACGCGGACGGGGCGCTTGAGGGGGCGAGCGATCCGCGCAGCGACGGCGCAGCCTGCGGATTTTAAGAGCATTTTCTGGGGCATCCGTAACGGTTACGGATGAGAAATCCGGGCGCATCCGAGCGATCGCCGACGGCAAATGGCGCGCCGGCCCAAAACGGCACTGTAACCGTTACAGGATGGATTCCCCGGTCCGGCCCGGCGAGTATCGGCCCCGCACCAGGGAGAACAGCGATGTTTCGCCGATTTCAGCATGTTGCGTATGCTCTGATACTTGCGATGGCTTTGGCGCATCTGTATCCGGCGGCGTCGGCCGCGCAGGGCGATCCTCCGCAGGCCACGGCTGCTGCTTCTGCTGAGCCAGCCGACGAACTGAAATCCGCCGAGGAGCTTGAGACCCTTGTCGCGCGCTTCGCGCTCTATCCCGACGATCTTGTTGCGCTTGTCATGGCGAGCTCGCTGTTTCCTCTCGAGATCGTGCAGGCCGGCCGTTTCCTCGACAAGGCGGCGTCCGACAAGGACCTCAAGCCTGACGCGGACTGGGACGGCAGCGTCATTTCCCTGCTGAACTATCCCGACATCATCAAGATGATGAATGACGATCTTTCGTGGACGCAGGATCTCGGCGAAGCCGTCACCAACCAGCAGGAAGATGTGCTGGTCGCCATTCAGCAGCTGCGCGACAAGGCCGTCGCTGACGGCGTCATCAAGACCGACGACAAGGTCGTGGTCGAAACCACGAACAACAATGTGGTCATCCGTCCCGCCAAGGAGGAGGTGACCTATGTTCCGCAATACGATCCGGCGATTCTGGTCGAGCCCGGCTATGTCGCCACGAGCCCGATCATCTACGGCGATCCGTGGCCGTCCTACTACTATCCTTACGCGCCGTACTGGACCGGATTCATCACCGGCGCGGTGTGGGGCGCGGCGGTGGACTGGGACCGCTGGCACTCCTGGGGCGGCGATGTCGATATTGACGTGGACGTCGATATCGATCGCGACCGCTTCAAGTTCGACCGCGACAATATCGGCAACATGGACTGGAACCGCGACCGCGGCGACATCAACATCGACCGCAATAGCATAAAGAACAACGTCCAGGTCAATGGCGGCAACAGGCTCGACCGCAAGACCAATACCGAGATCAAGAACACTATCGGCAACCGCGTCGATGCCGGAAACCGGACCGCGAGCAAGGATGTACGGCGCGACGTGTCCGAAGGCCTGAAGAAGCGCGACGGCTCGCCCGGCATTGCCGGCAAGGGCCCCGGCGACGGCAGGCCGGGCGCGGCGGCGAGCCGCCCGGCTCCGAAGAAGCCGGCCAATGTTCAAAGGCCCGCGGCCAGACCTTCACCGAAAAAAGCAGGGCCGGCCCATGCAGCGAAGGCGCAGCGGCCCAAGGCAAAACCGGCAGCCAAAGTGGATCACCGGCCGAAACATCCGTCCGCCATGGGCGATTACGGCCGAGGCCGCGATGTTCAGAGGGCATCTCATCGCGGCCACGCCAGCAAAGGCGGCGGGCGCAGAGGCCACGGAGGCGGTGGCGGAGGCCAACGCATCATACGCCGCTGAGCCTTTCCTTCTGCTTTCGGGAGACCGACCCATGCGCACCACACTCCTTTTCTCCACCGCGATGGCACTTCTGCTGGCATCCGTAGTGACGCCGGCAGTCGCCGAGCCGGCGGTCGCGCGCTATCTGGGCGCCGAACCAAAAAGCTTTGCCGATCCTGACGCCGCGCTGGCGGCGCTCAAAGCCGCGCTCGAAGCCGGTGACGTCGATGAACTGGCCGCGATTATCGGTCTCGATGCGCAGGCGACGAAGGAATCGGAGGGCTTCGACGAGCGTCTGGCCGAACTCGGCGAAGCCGCCAGGGAGCGCGCACAGCTTACGGGCGACGATGCTGACAGCAAGAATATCATTCTCGGCGATCTGATCTGGCCGTTCCCGTTTCCGCTGGTGAAAACCGGCACCGAATGGCGTTTCGACACCGAGGCCGGGCTTGAGGAAATCATCGATCGCCGTATCGGCGAGAACGAACTGGAGACGATCAAAACCGTTCGCAACTACATCGCCGCGCAGAACGAATATGAATCGCAGGATCGCGACGATGACGGCGTGCTCGAATTCGCGCAGGTTCTGCGAAGCCCCGAGGGCACCAAGGACGGCCTGTTCTGGCCGGCCGACGAATTCGGCGAAAGTCCCGCGGGTCCCTTCGTCGATGAAGCGAAAGCGGAGAAGGCGGGCGACGCGCCGGGCGGATATTTCGGCTACCGCTACCGCATCCTCAAGAGCCAGGGCGAGAACATCGCTGGCGGCGCTTATGACTATGTCATCAACGGCAACATGATCGCCGGGTTCGCGCTGGTCGCGGTTCCGGCCATCTACGACGAGACGGGCATCAAGACCTTCGTCGTCAGCCATCACGGGGTCGTCTACGAAAAGGATCTCGGTCCGGACACCGAGTCTCTCGCAGCCGGGATAACGACCTTCAATCCCGATCAGACATGGGAGGTGGTCGGCGATTAAAGCCTGCCGATCCCGA
>JALHQA010000015.1 GCA_022842205.1 Hyphomicrobiales bacterium | reverse complement strand
CCGTCTCCGCCAGAACCTTCGTAATCGCAGCCGTCAGCGACGTCTTGCCGTGGTCAACGTGACCAATCGTGCCGATGTTGCAGTGCGGCTTGTTGCGTTCAAATTTCTCTTTGGCCATGCGACCCAAGTCCTCGTTCAGATGTGAGGGGAATTTCGGCGCGTCGATTAGTGGTTTTCGAGCCGCGCCGCAAGCTTCTGGAGCTATATGGTGACGGCTGTATTAAATGTCACCGGGCGCCGTGCGAGGCGTAGCCGGGCGCGATCCGCGACCCAGGAGAAAAAGTGCGGCGTCGCCGCTCCATGTGATGTGGACCCCGGATCAGCGCCGCGCTGCGCGCGGCTTGTCCGGGGAACCGGATAATCCGCCCGGACCCAAGGTTGACACCGGTTCGGCCTGTCACCATAAACCGCGTCTGCTTGGCGGGCCCGAGGGCCGCCGGGCGATGCGTCTCACGAACCGCCTTATATACCGGGTGTCGAGTGGTCGCGGGGGAATGTCCCGAGCGGCAAAGGGGGCGGACTGTAAATCCGCTGGCTATGCCTTCGCAGGTTCGAGTCCTGCTTCCCCCACCATCTTCCTCGCACTGGCTTGGCGAACGCGGTTCCGCTCATTAAAACAGTGCCGGCGCGGGTGTAGCTCAATGGTAGAGCAGCAGCCTTCCAAGCTGAATACGAGGGTTCGATTCCCTTCACCCGCTCCAACCTCCTTTCAGAAACAGGCGCGATGAGCCGCCCGCCAAAGCGTTCCAGACCGCCCCGCCCTTCGTCCCGCCCCGCCTTCAAGGGGCGCGGGGGACGCACGCTCGGCAACGGCGAGGACCGGCCGATCCTTTATGGCTGGCACCCCGTGGTCGAGGCGCTGCGGAATCCCGCGCGGAAGATCCGGAAGTTTTTGGCGACCGAGAACGCGCTCAACCGGCTGAAGGAAGAATCGATCCCCCTGCCCGTCCAGCCCGAACAGGTGCGGGCCGGCGAGATCGACCGGCTGCTGACGCCCGATGCCGTGCATCAGGGCCTCTACATGGAGGCCGACGCGCTGCCGGCGCCGGACATCGAGGACCTGCCGGACAACGGCCTCGTGCTGGTGCTCGACCAGATCACCGACCCGCACAATGTCGGCGCCATCGTGCGCACCGCGGCGGCGTTCGCGGTGGATGCCATCGTAACCACCAACCGCCATTCGCCGGCGGCGACCGGCGTCCTCGCCAAATCCGCGTCCGGCGGGCTGGAGCATGTGCCGATCGTCGCGATCCGCAATCTCTCCGAAGGTCTCGATGAACTGAAGTTTCGCGGCTATCTGCGCGTCGGGCTGGATTCAGAAGCGCCGGAGAACCTCGACGAGGTGACGCTGACGCGTCCCCTCGCCCTCGTCATGGGCGCGGAAGGCAAGGGCCTCCGGCAAAAGACGCGCGAGTTCTGCGACGTGCTGGCGCGTATGGACATGCCGGGCTCGATCAAGAGTCTCAACGTCTCGAACGCCACCGCCATCGCGCTTTACGCCGCCAGCCGGGCGACGAAAGCCTAGGTCTCGGGAATGCGCTCGATGGGGCGCTTGGGCGTGCCGTAGCGCGGCGGCGCCGTTTTCAGATACGGCTCGGGAATCTTCAGTTTGGGATAGACCCGCGGCGGAATGCGCCGGATGACCGGCGCCTCGCCCGCCCTCGGCACACGCGTCGCGCGGTTATAGTCGGGGCCCCAGCGATTGACCGGCTCCTGCGCATGGACCTCGGGCGCGAGAAAGAGCGCGAACAACACTACAGCGGTGGGAAATCCGGCCTTCATCATCCCCAGGAGATAACCGCTGCTGGCCGAAAATACACCGGCGTAACGGCCAAAATTCCACTTAAGTCCTATATTCGTGC
The DNA here is from genome assembly GCA_022842205.1 of Hyphomicrobiales bacterium. Classification (GTDB taxonomy): domain Bacteria; phylum Pseudomonadota; class Alphaproteobacteria; order Rhizobiales; family Methylopilaceae; genus Flaviflagellibacter. Next base: position 18,248 of record JALHQA010000015.1, on the reverse strand, counting down.
CCGGAGCCCTCCGTAAGCTCGTTTCCAGCGCCGCGGCCTGACCGGGCGCATTACAAAGCATGCGTCCGGGTGAAGGGCGATGAACGTCCTCGCGACCGGCCGCCGGAGGGGACAACAATGGCAACAGCAGCATCAGCACCCGCGTCGTCTGGGCGCGTCGCGACCAAACCTATGACCCGCGAGGAGAAGAAGGTCATCTTCGCCTCCTCGCTCGGCACCGTGTTCGAGTGGTACGACTTCTATCTGTACGGCTCGTTGTCCGCGATCATCGCGGCACAGTTCTTTTCGGGGGTAAATCCGACAGCCGCATTCATCTTTGCCCTGATGGCCTTCGCCGCAGGTTTTGCCGTGCGCCCGTTCGGGGCGCTTTTTTTCGGCCGGCTGGGCGATCTCGTCGGACGTAAATATACCTTCCTCATCACCATTTTCATCATGGGCCTGTCGACGTTCATCGTCGGCCTTCTGCCAAGCTATGCCTCCTGGGGCATCGCGGCGCCGATCATCCTGATCGTGCTGCGCCTGTTCCAGGGCCTGGCGCTCGGTGGCGAATATGGCGGCGCGGCGACCTACGTGGCCGAGCATGCTCCGAAGGGCCGGCGCGGCTTCTACACGTCGTGGATCCAGACCACGGCGACACTCGGCCTGTTCCTGTCGCTGCTCGTCATTCTTGGCACCCGTACCTACATGGGCGAAGCCGCGTTCATGGAGTGGGGCTGGCGTATTCCGTTCCTGCTTTCGATCGTGCTGCTCGGCATCTCGATCTGGATCCGGCTCTCGCTGCAGGAAAGCCCGGCCTTCAAGCAGATGAAGGAAGAAGGCAAAGGCTCCAAGAGCCCGTTGACGGAAGCCTTCGGTCGCTGGGAGAACGCCAAGGTGGCGCTGATCGCGCTGCTCGGCGGCACCGCCGGCCAGGCCGTCGTCTGGTACACGGGGCAGTTCTACGCCCTGTTCTTCCTGACGCAGACGCTGAAGGTCGACGGCCCGACCGCGAACATCCTGATCGCGCTGTCGCTTATCATCGGCACGCCGTTCTTCATCGTGTTCGGCTGGCTGTCCGACAAGATCGGCCGCAAACCGATCATCCTGGGCGGCTGCATCATCGCCGCGCTGACCTACTTCCCGCTGTTCGGGCTGCTCACCCACTACGCGAACCCCGCGCTTGAACAGGCGCAGGCTACGGCACCGGTGACCGTGGTAGCCGACCCGAACGAATGTTCGTTCCAGTTCAACCCGGTCGGCACCTCCAAGTTCGTCACCTCGTGCGACATCGCCAAGAGCTTCCTGGCACGCAACTCGGTGAACTATTCGAACGAGGCGGCGCCGGCGGGAACGGTGGCGAGCATCCGGATCGGCGACCAGACCATCGCCTCCTTTGCGGGGTCGGGCCTGCCGGCCGATCAGTTCAAGGCGCAGTCCGACACGTTCAACGCCACGATGACCGAGGCCATCCGCACGGCCGGCTATCCGGCCAAGGCCGACCCTGCGGCGATGAACAAGCCGATGCTGGTGATCGTGCTCACCATCCTCGTGCTCTACGTCACCATGGTGTACGGACCGATCGCGGCACAGCTCGTCGAGCTGTTCCCGACCCGCATCCGCTACACCGCCATGTCGCTGCCCTATCATATCGGCAACGGCTGGTTCGGCGGCTTCCTGCCGACGACGGCGTTCGCCATGGTCGCGGCCACGGGCAACATTTACTATGGCCTGTGGTATCCGATCGTGGTCGCCGTCCTGACCGCAATCGTCGGATTCTTCTTCATGCCTGAGACGAAGGACCGCGATATCAAGGACTGGCACTGACGCGATAAAAAACGGCCCCGCCTCGGCGGGGCCGTTTCCTGTTCAAAGACCGAAGGCGACGACTACTCGTCGTCTTCTTCATCCTCGTCATCGGCGGCAAGCGCGGCCAGAACGGCCTCTACCGCTTCCTTGACGTCGAACGTGCCGCTCCCGACGTGGATGCGCGAGCCGCCATCCAGCTGCTCGACCGCCAGAACCGCGTCCGTATCGACGTGAACCGATTTCCCGCTTGCCAACGTAAATACTGCGAACATCAAAACCCCTCCATCGGCCGTCCCGCGACTCAGCCGACGGGACGAAGGAGGCATATACGGCAATTGCGTCATTCCGGCGAAGTGCGTGACGGCCGAGGCCACACACAGGACGCTCAAGACGGGACTGTGGAAAACTGGTGCCGGATGAGGGGATTGAACCCCCGACCTTCGGTTTACAAAACCGCTGCTCTACCGCTGAGCTAATCCGGCCCGGCCGGAGGGTTAAACGAGCCGGCGCCGTGCGTCAAAACCTCCGTGAGCATCGGCCCGGATTCCGCGGCGCTTCGCTGTTCCGGCGGGCGCGGTCTCATTCGCCCCAGCCCTGAAACCATTCAAGGCCGACCAGAAGGAGAAAATAGCGAAAGAACTTCCCTACCGCCGTGAGCACGAAGAACAGCCTGAAATCCAGGCGCAGCAGACCGGCAATGGTGGTGATGAGATCGCCGATCGCGGGCAGCCACGACAGCAGCAATGTCCAGAACCCGTAGCGGTTGAACAGCGTGGACGCCCGCTGCATCTGGGCTTCGCTGGCCGGGAACCAGCGCCGACCGGCCAGGCCGGACACATAGCGCCCGGCGAAATAATTGATGATGGCGCCTGCGAGATTGCCGACGGTCGCGGCGACCAGCAGCAGCAAAGGCTCGCCCTCCCCCGCGGCCAGCAAGCCGAGAAAGACGACCTCCGACGAAGCCGGCAGGAACGGGAGAAACGTGCCAGCGATCAACGCCGCCGCGAACATCCAGGAATATGTCGCAAGATCAGCCAAATGGCGTGTCCAGATGGGAGCATGGAGCAGTAGCCGTCCCGGCCGTTTCTCTCAAGGAGGGCCTTCAGGCGGGGCCGGCGGGGGCGGCCTCGACGTTTTTCGCTGTTTTCAGCATTCCGGCAACGAGTTTTCCGAGGTCGTCGTCCCGGAAGGGTTTGTGCAGGATCGGCTCGCTCGCGAATTCGCCGAGCGCCGTCAGGTCGGCATATCCCGTCAGGAATATGAGCGGCAGATCCGGCTTCCGCTTGCGCGCCGCCCGCGCCACCTCCGCGCCGTTCATGCCGGGCATCGCGAAATCCAGCACCAGCAGATTGATGTCCGACGACTGCTCAAGCTCCAGCAAGGCGGATGGGCCGTTCTGTGCCTGCACGACCCGATAGCCGAACTCTTCGAGCTTCATGGCGGTCACTTCCCGGACCAGATCGTCGTCATCGACCAGCAGCAGCGTCGGAGGCCCATCGGCAGCCGGAGGACGCGGCTGCGGCTTTGCCTTGTTCGTTTTGGCGGCAACCTGTTCCGCGCGCGGCAGATAAACCCGGACCGTGGTACCCCGGCCCTCCTGTGTCTCGATGCGCACGCCGCCGGACGACTGCTTGGCGAAGCCGAGCACCTGGCTGAGCCCGAGGCCCGACCCCTTGCCGACTTCCTTGGTGGTGAAGAACGGCTCGAATACACGCGCCATCACGTCTTCGGACATGCCCGAGCCGGAATCGCTGACGGACACCACCACGTAATCGCCGGGCGCGGGCTCCTCCGGGCTCCTCGGCTCGTCATGCAGCGTGGCGTTCGACGTCTGTACCTTCAGCAAACCGCCGACATCCATCGCGTCGCGCGCGTTGATCGCAAGATTGAGGATGATGAGTTCCATCTGCGTTGGATCGACCAGCGCCGGCCAGAGATCTTCTTCAAATACGATGTCCACCGCGACCGTGCCGCCCATCGAACTCTGAAGCAGCTCGCGCATGTTGCTCACGGTTTCGTTGAGATTGATGGCCTTCGGCTCAAGCCGCTGACGGCGCGAGAAAGCCAGAAGCTGCGAGACAAGCGAGGCTCCGCGTTCGGCCGCCATGCGCATGTTGGAGATGCGCCTCTTGAGCGGGGCATCGGCCGTGGCTTTTTCGACATAACCGAGGTTGCCGAGGATGACGGTCAGCAGATTGTTGAAATCATGGGCGACACCGGAGGTCAGCTGCCCGACGGCCTCCAGACGCTGCACCTGCCTCAGCGTTTCCTCGACGCGCTCGCGCTCCTCGATCTGGGCGATCAATTGGCGGTTGGCGGCGGCGAGTTCTCCGGTTCTTTCGTCGATACGTTTCTCGAGTGCGTCGGAGGCGAGTTTGCTTTCCGTGATGTCGACATTGCATCCGACATAACCAAGAAACTCTCCTTTCGAGCCCGACGCGCGGGGCGCCCCTTCGCAGCGAAGCCAACGGGTGCTGCCTCTTGCATCGCGTACGCGGACCTCGCGCCGCCAGATGCTGCGGCTTTGCACAGCGGCGCGGAACTCCGAGAAAAACGCATCGACATCGTCCGGATGAACGACCTTCGTCCAATCGGTGCCGTAGAGCTTTTCAACGGGCTCACCGAAAAACTGCTCGTGATAGCGATTGAGAAAAACGATGCTGCTGTCGGGATCGGTCATCCAGATCAGCGCGGGCGCGGAATCCGCCATCGACCGGAACCGCTCCTCGCTTTCGCGCAGCGTTTCCTCGGTACGGCGGCGCTCGGTCACATCCTTCATCGTACCTGTGGCGCGCTGTGCCTTGCCATTCTTGTCGCGGATGATGCGGCCGGAGGTGACGACCCAGCGCTCCTCGCCTGTTTGAGCATCGAGGATACGGAATTCCGCCTCGTAGTTACCGCCTGTCTTGCCGGCAAGGAATGCATTGTACAGGGCGTTTACCCATGCTGTGTCTTCCGGATGAATGAGGGCGGAAAAGACGCCGGTATCGGCGGGTGCATCTTCGCGCAGACCGAGAATGCGCCGGAATTCACTCGACCAGACGCGTTCACCCGTTTCGATATCGACATCCCAGATGCCAAGCCCCGTCGCCTGTATCGCAAGCCGCAGGCGCGACTCGCTGGCGCGCAGATCAGCGCCCCGGGTTTTAAGCTCCTCCGCGGCATTCCGAAGGCTGTCGCTGACGGTAACGACGTCCTGGATCGAGCTTGGAGGCGGTTCGACCGGTTCTCCGCGGCCCAGGGCCCGCGCCGCCACCGCCAAACCCTCAACCTGACGAGAAATACCGCGGGCGACGCGAGAGGCGATAATGGTGCCGAGGACGAGCAGCGCGAGGCCGCCCCCGGCGGCGATGGCCAAGGTGCGCGTAATGAGACTGTAGACCTGTGCCTTGGGGATAGAAACGCCGAACACCCATCGATAAAGCGGCGATCTGTTATAGGCGACGATCGTCGGCACACCCTCGAACGACGTGCTTTCAACAACGGCGCTATCCGTCCGGTCCATGCTTGCCGCAACAATCACGCTTGGCTTGCGGCCGACCACATCATCGCCACCATGGCTTCGCGCAACGACGCTCTTTCTGGCATCGAGAATATTTCCGACCCATCCCTGAGGAAGTTTCTGGTCCGCAATGATGCGATTGAAAAGCGCGGGGCGCATCACGTAGGCCAGTCCATACCGGACCGTTCCGTTGATCGTCACCGGCGTTGTTACGGTGATGACAGGTTCGCTGGACACGCCGCCGTCGAAAAGGTTCGACACCACGGTCTCGTTGTTCCGAAGCTGTCCCCAAAGCGTACTCATGTCGGCAGTGCTGTCGGGCATATCGGCGCCGGGAGGCAGGCTGGTATCGACAAGACGCCGCTTTTCATTGAACAGGACGATCCAGGTGTCGTCGCCGGTATTGGCCGAGCGCGCCTGCCGGTCGAAGGCGCGCAAATTTCCCTCGGCGAGATAGGGCGACGTCGCCAGCGCCTTGTTGAAGGCCGCCGCCTGGCCGAGTTCGCGGTCCACAACGAGGGATAGAGCCCGCGCCGTCTCGACAAGTTGCCGATCCAGGGCCGCGCGGGTGTTGCGATAGGAATCCCACAGCAGGAAAGCGCCGGCCAGAAGGCCCGACAACACCAGGCCGAGCGTCAGCAACATCAGCCTGCTGCGGATCGTCGTGATGTTTTTCTTGCGTTCAGCCAACGACTTCGCCTCGCTCATGCCTCGCCGCAAGCTTCGCGGAAGGATGTCCAGCCGTCAATCGAACGAAAATCCGGCGGAAATAGATACGATTGCCGGTGGTACGCGCTATTCACAGATCGCGCCGCCGATTCGAAAACCGTGCGTTCCCCAGCCCCGTGCCCATTGTCAGTACAGCCCAGCGTTCGACATCCTGCATGCGCGGCACTTCGCTCAGGCCCTGGACGACCGCATCGTTGTGCATGACGATCGCCGTCTCGTGGCCCGCGATTTCCGGTATGGCCTCGCGCAGCATCCGCGGCAGGTGGAAGCGGCTGGACTCCCAGTTTCCCGGCAAATTCTGGGCCCCGCGCTCGATAGAGCCTTCGGCCGTAACGATGCCCGGAACGCCGATGCCGATGAACGGCGCGAGCTTCAGCTTGTCCTTTCCGGTACGCGCGATCAGTTCTTCGAGCATCTCGACCAGCCGTCCGACGGCCTCTTCCCGCGACGGCTTTTCTCCGCGATGACGCCACAGTTCGCTGCGCGTGACTTCGGCGTCGAACAGATCGGCGCTTTTTCCCTTCTTGTGGTCGATTCGCACGATTCCGGCGCGAATGTTCGTTCCGCCGATATCGACCGCCAGGATCGCATCGTGTCCCGCAAACAGCCATGACGGCGCCAGATGCGCGGCGCCGATCAATCCTGCTTCATCCGGATCGTGGGCGATCGGGCTGAGCTCGATGTCAATACCGTCGGACTTGAGCAGCAGCGCGGCGCGGCTGATCGCGAGTTCGCCCACGCGGCTGCCGCGCAACCCGCCGCCAAGCGCGATGCGTTCCGTGCCTTTCCAGTCCTTCAGCTTCAGGAAGCGGCCGATGACGCCCGCAAGCGCCTGCGCGAATTCCTCGACGGTGGCGAGCACCACGCCGGCGGCTTCGACGTCGTCTCCGGCGATCATCTTGTCGAGCTTCTTCTTGGAAATATCCTCGCTCGGCTCGTCGCCGAGCGGATCGTCGCCGTCCTTGCGCGCCGCCTTGCGCCACTGCTCGAGAATGGTTCGGAACGCCCGCGTCGAGGCGCTGTCGCCGACGAACTTGTCGCCGTTCTTGACCTCGACATTGTAGCTGTCGACGACGACGGCAGGCAGCTCCGCGGCGCCGTGCGCGGCGATAACGGGGGCGCTGGACTGATCGTTCACGGACGTTTCCTGCTTGCCCATCAACGTCCGGCGCCGGCCAGCATGGGCTGGAACGTCACGTGCGAGCGGATGACGAGCGCCTTTTCCTGGCGTGCCCCGCGATATTCCTCGTAGGTGACGTCAAAATCGATGCCGCGGCGGCCGGCTTCCCGCATCAGAAGATCGAGCTCTCCCGAGGTCAGGCGACCGGTGATGGCCTTGACCAGCTGTTCATTGGTGAGGTCGCCGACCTTCATGGCTCTCCCCTGCCCTCCATGGGTGTCCAGCTAGAACGCATTGATCCGGTTGACGTTCCTTGCCCGGCACAAGAAAGTTGGGGATAGTCCCGGCGCGCGAAATCGTTTACCCGCGTCACGAAGACGTTACGCCCATCAAGACCGAGAGCGCGGATCATGCGTTCCGGAAAACGGAGCGAAGCTCCATCGGAAGTTTGGGAGGCTTTTGCATCATGTCCGATCTGACCCGACGCGCCCTGCTCGCCGGCACGGTAACCGCTGCCGCTGCAGCGTCCTCGGTCCCGTCGATCCTCCCCGCCCGCGCCGCCGCCCCGGCCGCCGGACGGCAGGTGCCGGGAATCTATCGCTACAAGGTGGGCGAGTTCGAACTGACCGCGATCAATGACGGCGTGAATTTGCGGCCGGTGGAAAAGGGCTTCGTCGTCAACGCCGAACTTGAGGACGTCAAGGAAGCACTCGAGGACGCCTATCTGCCGACCGACAAACTGGGCATTCCCTTCAACCAGCTGATTGTCAATACAGGGCGCCGCGTGGTGCTGATCGACACCGGCACCGGCGGCCAGCAGGCGCCGACCGCGGGCCTCTTGATCGAGAACATGGCCGCCGCCGGCATCGATCCGAAAGCGATCGATACGGTCCTGATCTCGCATTTCCACGGCGATCACATTCTCGGCCTGCGCACCAAGGAAGGAGAGCTCGCCTTTCCGAACGCCGAAGTGCAGGTGCCGGAGGCTGAGTGGAAGTACTGGATGGACGACGGCGAGATGAGCCGCGCGCCCGAAGGCCGCAAAGGCAATTTCGCGGCGGTGCGGAAGACGTTCGGCTCCATCGCCAAGGACGTGAAGCATTTCGATGCCGACGCCGAGGTCGTTCCGGGCATCACGGCCGTCGCCGCCTACGGGCATACGCCAGGCCATATGACCTTCCGCATCGCATCGGGCGACGATCAGCTTCTGGTCCTTTCAGATACCGCGAATCACCCGGCGCTGTTCGTGCGCAATCCCGGCTGGCATGCCGTGTTCGACATCGATGCGGCCATGGCCGAGGAAACCCGCCGCAAGATTTTCGACATGGCGGCGGCGGACCGGCTGCGCATCCAGGCCTATCACTTCCCGTTCCCGGGCACCGGGTTCATCGCCAAGGACGGCGACGGCTACGAATTCGTGCCGGCGCCGTGGAGCGTGGTGCTCTGACCTAGCCTCCGGTTTCCCGCGCGATCCAGGCTGCGAAGCCCGGATCGGCGGAGCCGGCCGGAAGCTCGACAATGGCGGGAGTGTCGTAAGGATGCGCGGCCTTCACGGCGGCCATCAGCGGTTGCACCTGTCCGCGCCGTGTCTTCAGGATCATCACCGCTTCCTCCGCGCGCTCGATCTGTCCCTGCCAGTTGTAGATGGAGATCATGCCCGGAAGGATGTTGACGCAGGCACACAGTCTCGCCTCGACCAGAGCGCGTCCGGCGGCTTCGGCTTCGCCCGGAGATGGCCAGGTGGTATAGACGAAAACCGTTTCCTGCATGTAAGCCTCCGTTAAGCTCGCCCTTACGCGAAGCCTATATGACGTCCCGGACCATATAACTGGGTAGATCCCTGTGCCGACGACAACGTCTCTTGACGGTCTTGTTGTGGACGGCCTCCATCCGGAGGATCCGCCGCCCAAGACCGCGCGGTTTTCCAAGCTTGCCTTCGTCGCATCCAGCGCCGAGGAAGCACGAACGGCAGCGCGCCGGCTGTCCCATATGTATGGCAATGTGCCGCTGGACGAGGCCGATGTGGTGGTGGCCCTAGGCGGCGATGGCCTCATGCTCGAGGCCCTGCACCGCCTGATGGACAAGGAAACCCCGATCTACGGCATGCACCGCGGAACGGTCGGCTTCCTGATGAACGACTACCGCGAGGAAGGGCTTGTGGAGCGGCTGGACGCCGCGGTTCCGACCCGCATCCGCCCGCTCGTCATGCATGTACTCGACACCGACGGCAACCGGCATTTTGCCCGTGCCCTCAACGAGGTATCGATCTACCGGCAGACCTATCAGGCGGCGAAGCTTGAAATCTGGGTGGACGGCACGATCCGTATGAAAGAGCTGATCGGCGACGGAGCGCTCGTCGCCACTCCGGCCGGCTCGACCGCCTACAACCATTCCGCCTACGGGCCAATCGTGCCGCTGAACGCCAATCTGCTGGCCCTGACGGCGTTGAACCCGTTCCGGCCGAAGCGCTGGCGCGGCGCCCTGTTGCCCGATAGCTCGGAAGTCAAATTCGGCGTTCTCGACCCGATAAAGCGCCCGGCGGCGGCGGTCGCCGACCACACCGAATTCCGCAACGCCGCGGAGGTCGTGGTCCGCCTCGACCGGGACCGCAGCATGGTCATGCTCCACGACCCGGATCACGGGATGGAGGAGCGAATCATCGCCGAGCAGTTCGCGGCCGCTTCCAACGCCCGCTGACCCCAAAAAGCACAAAGGCGCCCAAGGGGCGCCTTCAAGCCGAATGCGGATTGGCCTCAGTGTTTGCCGTAGCGAACCGCGAACGGGATATCTTCCCGGCTGATCCCCAGGTCGTTCAGCTGGCGCTCATCCATCGAGCGCAGCTCCCGGATGGCCTCAAGCCGATCCAGGTAAGCACGGATAATATGTACTAGAATCACGATCTAACTCCTTTGTGCCGCACAAATAAGCATTTGCGAGAGAGTTAGGCAGCCGCGCGAAAGCGACCCGGCTATGCGGCCGGCGAGAGGCTCGTCAACACCTTGTATTAACTCACTTATGCAAGGGTCTTCTTGAGGCAGCCCGACTTCCGGGCTCTGGGGCCTGGCGTATGATCCGCGTGGATTTCAACAAGCTGCGCTTTCTCGTCATCGACGATAACGCACACATGCGCCGTATCCTGCGCACACTTCTGCATGGTTTCGGCGCACGCGAGGTGTATGAGGCCGAAGACGGCGCGGCCGGCCTTGAGGCCTACACGACCTATCTGCCCGACATCGTCATCACCGATTGGGCGATGCCGATCTTCGACGGCCTCGAACTGACGGCAATGATCCGCAAACCGGGCGCGAACTCAAATCCTTACGCGCCGATCATCATGCTGACGGGACATTCCGAGAAGAGCCGCGTGCTGCGCGCGCGCGATGCGGGCGTAACCGAATTTCTCTGCAAGCCGATTTCGGCCAAGGCGCTGTACCAGCGCATCCTGAACGTGGTCGTGAACCCGCGGCCCTTCGTCCAGACCAAGGACTATTTCGGACCGGACCGCCGGCGCACGCCATCCGCAAACTATGTCGGCGCGGAACGCCGCGGCAGCGGCGAAGTGGAAGTGATCGAACAGCAGCCGCTTTACAACAAAGCGCGTGGGGCAATGTGAGGCCGCGATGAAAAAACAGCCCCAGCCTGAGACCATCGTCCACAAGGACTATTCAGTAATCATCCCGCCGAACACGCTGCGCGACCGCGCGATGTCGATCGGCGGAAAATCGAAGGACGGTTTCGACACCGAAGCGCTTGAGCGCGCCGAGCAGGCGCTGGCCGCACTGGCCGACGATTTCTCGCAATGGATGCACGACGAGTCGGCGAAGCTCGAAGCCGCGCGCGAGGTCTTTCACACGGACCCGTCGAACGACGATAATATGCAGACGCTCTACCGCGCCGCGCACGACATCCGCGGCCAGGGCCGGACATTTGGCTATCCGCTCGCCGGCGAACTGGCCGACGGGTTGTGCGATCTTCTCGATGGCGCAGAGAACATGGACGAGAAGACCGTTGAACTGGTCGATGCACATATCGACGCCATCCGCGCCGTGGTGCGCGACGGCGTCCGCGACGAGAAGGACATGACGGCACGTGTGCTGATCGGCGAACTTCGCTCCGCGCGCGAAGCCATCATCGGCGTCGATCGTTTCGTCAAACTCACTGCCGAAGTGTATTGACCGTCAGGCCGCGTAGCGGCCTGGAAGAGCGCCCTGCTGCAGGAATTCCTGCGCTTCCTCGCGCGCCGCGTCCGCCGCAAGCCGCTTGAGCAGAGTGGCGGCACCGCCCAGGTCGCCGGTTTCGCTTTTTGCAAGCGCGCGCTCCGCGACATGCCGGCGGGCTTCCGCACCCGACACACCCACATCCCGCAACTCTGCCCAGGCCTCGAACGCCTCGCGGAAGGTCGCATAAGTCGAAAGCGGAAAACCCGCATCCCTGTAAAGCGCGCGAAAGCCGGCGCGGACGGGATCGTCCAGGAGCTTTTGAACGCGCTCCACTTCCACGCCGGTCAGCTCCGAGAACGACGCCTCGACGAAATCCATCTCGCCACTGAGGAGCGCACGAAGGACGAGCCCCGTGGTCAATTGGCCGCTTGCCCGCAAATGGCTGACCAGCGGCTGCACCGCCGGGAGGTCGGAAGCGAGCGACAGCGTGGCGCGTTCGCACGCATCCTCCGTCATGCGCCGCACGCGTTCTTCGCCCATGCTGAACTTGCTGACCGCCGCCTTGCCGAGATTGTCGGCCAGCCTCAGCATGAGTTTCTGACGCTCGGAAACAGGCAGATCCTTCCGGTCGAGCAGCACATCGCGCACGGTGGCGTCATCGCCGAAGCGATCGGCCAGTCGCGCGAAGACACCGGGCGTGATTTCCGCGTGCGGATTGCGGATAAGCACCGCGCAGGCCATCGGCGTTCCGATTTCGGCCAACGCTGCCGAGACGGCCGCCGACAGAACGCCACGGGCGGCGATGGCCGCCTGCTCTTCATCCCCGCGTATGGGCAAAAGCTCGATCAGCTCGGAATCATGAAGAACCGGCGACAGCATCAGCACCGGCACGGCAACTTCCGGCGAGTCATGCGCCAGCGCCACCACGATGTGACGGGGCGCGAAATAGCTTGGTGCGAGAGCTTCGGAAATATTGCGCCGCACGGCGACGGACGAATCGTCCAGCAGCATGGTCAGAGCCGCTTCGGCGGCCTGGCGGTCGGCGATGTCGAGGCCGGAATAGAGATAGGCACGGGCGAGCGCGCCGGCGCCCTCGGCGCGCTGTGCGGATGGCGCGGTCGGCGCCCAGGCGAGGAAACGCTGCACGATCATGTCAGGCGCCTCCCGTCGGCTTCAGGAACGACGAAAGATCGAGCGGCTTGCCCGGTGCGGCGGCCGCGGGCTGCGCCCTGGCTGCTGGCGGCGCTTTGGCATTCGCCGCTGACGGCGGCGCGAGGTCCGACCAGATGCCACGTACATACGATGAAACCGGAGGACGTTGCGCGGTCTGGAACATGGAATGAAACACCGGCTGGTTGTCGGCATAGGCCATCACGCGGTTCGTTGCCGGCGTGTTGGTGAAGAAGCTCGCGGGGCCGTTCGCAATCATGGGGCCCGCATCGGACTCCGGCACGCTCGGCGTGTTCTCGTGCTTATTCACGAGTTTGGCGAGGACATCGGCGGCGCCACGGGCTTTTCCGCCGGAATAGAAGATCGAGCGGTTGGCGCTCGCCGCTTCCGGGAAATGCGCAGCCGCCTTTGCATCGGGCGATGCCGATGCCAGCCGGATCAGATCGATCGCGCCCTGCGCGCCGAGAAAATGCGCGGCATAGAGTTCGCCTTCGCTCGGCGGACGGCGCAGCGCGTTGGTCATCAGTGCGTTGTTGCGCCCCGTGAACTCGCCGGCCATGAGCGCGGAAACCTCGGGATCGTGGCGCAGCGCCAGGATCTCGGCTTTCGCCCCGGGATCGGACACCGCGTAGCGTCCGTTCGCCCCGCGTGTAATGGCGGCGGCCTCCTGATCGAGGCCGTATTTCGGGCCGGACGTCTTGACCATTTCCAGCCAGGTCTGCTCGACGAACTGGAACATGCCGGCAGCCGACGATGTCCGGGCTTTCGCCGCCGGGTCCATACTGGACTCGCGCATCGCCGTCTTGACGAGATAATCGAACCCCGCGCCCGTGGCCTTGGCGGCCTTGCGGAGAGTACCCGCAATGCCTTGCGTAACGTCGCTGACGGACCAGGTGCTCACGAGCCAAACCGCTGTTGGAATCGCCCCTCTTCGGACGGCTTCACCTTCGGGCCGTTATGGTAAACCAGCGGTTAACGGAGCGCGTTTCAGGCACCCCGCCGCGGCATCGCGAAAAGGCTGGAAACCTCCGCGTAGTCCGAAACATAACCGCAGCGGGCGATGGGGTGTGCGGCGGCCGTGTCGAACAGGCCGTCCTTCAGGTATGCGGTGTCGATATGGACGCCGACGACCTGGCCGAGCACCAGGAAACGCTGCAGCCGGTTTCCCTCGATGTCGGCCAGTTCCTGGATCGAGATCAGGCGACATTCCAGCGACGCGGGACTTTCCGCGACACGCGGCGGTTTGACGACCCGCGAGGGCGCGGCCTCAAGGCCTGCCGTTTCGAATTCGCTGATTCCGTCCGCGTAGGGCGCACCGCTGACATTCATCGCGTCCGCGAGCTTGCGCGTCGCGAGGTTGAAGACGAATTCGCGCGTGTCGGCGATGTTGCGGACGGTGTGCTTCCAGCCTTCGCTGGAAAAACCGATGATCGGCGGCGAGGAGCAGAACGCGTTGAAGAAGCTGTAGGGCGCGAGATTTGGGCGCCCCTCCGCATCCGCGCTCGAAATCCAGCCGATGGGGCGCGGCGCGATGATCGCCTTGAAGGGATCGTGCGGAAGCCGGTGGCCGTCCGCCGGTTCGTAGAAATGCTCGCTCACTGGCCCCAGCGCGTCACGATCTCGCCGAGCGGCGGGCGCGGCCGGTCGGCCGGCGCCTGATCGGGCGTACCGACATGGATGAAGCCCGCGACACGCTCGGCATCGGCAAGGCCGAGTATGTCTGCCGCCCGCCGGTCATAGGCGGCGCGGCCCGTGAGCCAGTTGGCGGCGAAGCCGAGTGAGTGCGCGGCGAGGATCAGGTTCATGCACACGGCACCGGCGGACAGCACCTGCTCCCATTCGGGAATTTTGACATGCGGCCCGGCGCGACTGACCACGATCACGGTCAATGGAGCCTCGAAGCGGCGCTTGTCGTCGTCGATCTTCTGATGATCCGCCCCCGGCTCGGCCTTGGCGGCTTCCGCCAGATTGTCCGCCAGCCGGAAGCGGGCATCGCCTTCAACCAGGATGAACCGCCATGGCGCAAGCTTGCCGTGATCGGGAACCCGGCTCGCGGCGGTCAGGATCGTCTCCAGCTGACCGTTCGTAGGCCCCGGCTCGCGCAGCAGAAACGCGGGCACGGAGCGGCGGCGCAACAAAAGATCGGTGGCGCTGGTCATATCGGTGATTCCCCCTCGGCGTCGTCCCTGTTTGGCAAAACCCGCCGGGCCGGGCAATCCGCCCTTGGGGGCGCATGGCGGTGTCTTGCAAAAGCCGCGGTTATCGGGGAAACGACTCGGCATGGGGATCCTGCTCGTCCGCGCTCTCGCCGCGGTCTTTCTTGTGCTGCCGGTCTTCGCCGCACCTGCTTTTGCCCAGGTCGGCGTACCCTCGCTCGCGCCGCAAGACCTGCAGATGTCGATCCCCTCGCCGCTCGAGGCGCCGGGAGCCCCTCCCCGCAGCCAGACGCTGGCGCCCTTCAGCCCCGGTTCCCAGACAAAAACCGTGCTTAGCCTCTCGGCCCTTTTTGCCGAGGGCGGTCCGGAAATCGAAAGCGGCATGCGCTGGCGCATCTTCGCCGACCAGCCCGATTACAACGGCAACCACGCGCTCGTCTTCGAGACGAACGACGCAAAGGCCTTCGTCACGCTCGATCCGGGCGGCTACATCGTGCATGTCGCCTACGGCATCGCGGCCGACACCCGCCATATCGTGCTCGGCACAGAGGCGGTCAGCGAGGAAATCGTGCTGAACGCCGGCGCGCTGCGCTTCACCGGCACGTCCGGCAAGCAGCCGCTTCCGGCGGACGCCCTCAGCTTCGACATCCACCGTACGGACGCCACCGGCGAACAGCTCGTGAGTCATGCGAAGGCGGGACAGATCGTCCGCCTGAACGCCGGGCTCTACCAGATCACCTCGACCTACGGGAAAGCCAACGCCAAGGTGCAGTCTGAAGTGCGCGTCGAACCGGGCAAGCTGACCGACGCCGCGGTGCTGCACAAGGCCGGCCGCGTCGATCTCCGGCTGCTCGGCACGAGCGGCACCGAAGTCAGCGACGCGACCTGGAGCATCCTCACCCCCGGCGGCGACATCATCGTCGAGACGCTGGAGGAGCTGTCGGGCGTGGTCCTTGCCGAGGGCGACTACACCGCCGTCGCGCGCTACGAAGGCAAGATCTACCAGAAGGAGTTCGAGGTCGTCGCGGGCCGCGCGGCCCAGGTCGACCTCACGCTGAACTAGTCCTTCATGTCCGGCGGCGTTGCTTCCGCGACAAGATTCTTGATCGCATCGTCGAGGCCTACCGACGTCTGATCCGGCGAGCCGAGCCGGCGTATGGACAGAAGCCTCTCCGCCGCCTCCTTACGCCCGACGACCGCCAGAACCGGCACCTTGGCCAGCGAATGCTCGCGAACCTTGTAGTTGATCTTCTCGTTGCGAAGATCGGCTTCCGCGCGCAGCCCCGCCTTGTTGAGCGCCGCGGCCACCTCCTGCGCATAGCCGTCGGCGTCGGACGTAATGGTGGCGACCATGACCTGCAGCGGCGACAGCCACAGCGGGAACGCGCCCGAATAGTGCTCGATCAGAATGCCCAGGAAGCGCTCCATCGAACCGCAGATCGCGCGATGCACCATGACCGGCGCCTTCTTCTCGCCGTCCGGGCCGATGTAGAACGCGCCGAAGCGCTCCGGCAGGTTGAAATCGACCTGCGTCGTGCCGCACTGCCAGTCGCGTCCGATGGCGTCGCGCAGCACATATTCGAACTTCGGACCGTAGAACGCGCCCTCGCCCGGATTGACCTCGGTCTTGATGCGATTGCCCGAACGCCGCGAAATCTCCTGCAGCACATCGGCCATGATGCTCTCGGCATGATCCCACGCCGCGTCGGAGCCGACGCGCTTGTCGGGACGCGTCGACAGCTTCACCACAATCTCGTCGAAGCCGAAATGCGCGTAGGTCGAGAGAATGAGATCGTTGATCTTCAGGCACTCGTCCGCGAGCTGGTCCTCGGTGCAGAAGATGTGTGCATCGTCCTGCGTGAAGCCGCGTACGCGCAGCAGTCCGTGCATCGCGCCCGACGGCTCGTAACGATGAACCGTGCCGAACTCGGCAAGCCTGAGCGGCAGGTCGCGATAGCTCTTCAGTCCGTGCTTGAATATCTGGACGTGTCCGGGGCAGTTCATCGGCTTGATGGCGAAGACGCGTTCGTCCTCGGTGTCATCACCGGCCGATTGCGCCGCGAACATGTTCTCGCGATACCACTGCCAGTGGCCCGAAATCTCCCACAGGGACTTGTCGAGAAGCTGCGGCGCGTTGACCTCCTGGTAGCCGAGCGGCCGCAGACGGCGGCGCATATAGGCGATCAGTTCCTGGAACAGCGTCCAGCCCTTGGCATGCCAAAAGACGACGCCCGGCCCCTCTTCCTGGAAGTGGAAGAGATCCATCTCGCGGCCAAGGCGGCGATGATCGCGCTTTTCGGCTTCCTCGAGCTGATGCAGGTAGAGATCGAGTTCCTCCTGCTTGGCGAAGGCCGTGCCGTAAATACGCTGAAGCTGCGGATTGTTGGAATCGCCGCGCCAGTAGGCGCCGGCGACCTTCATCAGCTTGAACGCATTGCCGACCTTGCCGGTCGAGGTCATGTGCGGGCCGCGGCAGAGATCGAGCCATTCGCCCTGCTTGTAGATCTTCAGCGTCTCGCCTGCGGGAATGGCGTCGACCAGTTCGACCTTGAACGTCTCGCCCCTGCCGCCGAAGAACGTCTTCGCCTCGTCGCGTGACCATTCTTCCTTTGTGAACGGCGCATCCTTCGCGATGATCTCGCGCATGCGCTTCTCGATGGCTTCGAGATCGTCGGTCGAGAACGGCTCGTTGCGGAAAAAGTCGTAATAGAACCCGTTCTCGATCACAGGGCCGATGGTCACCTGCGTGCCGGGAAAAAGGCTCTGCACCGCCTCGGCGAGAACATGCGCGGCGTCATGGCGGATGAGTTCCAGCGCGCGCGGCTCATCGCGGCCGACGAACTCGATTTTCGCATCGGCCAGTATGGGATCGGAGAGATCGTGCAGCTTGCTGTCGAGCGCCATCGCCACGGTGCGTTTGGCCAGCGACGGCGAAATGCCTTTGGCAATGTCGAGGCCGGTGATGCCGGCGGGATATTCACGCGCGGCACCATCAGGAAAGGTCAGAATGGGCATGAAATAGAACTCCTGGCTCAGTCCTGCCCACGAAGCAGGTAAGCATGCGCGGCATGGCACCGCTGGGAGCGCTCGTCTCACCAGAACCGCCGTGGCGGGTCAACCCCCGTGCGGTTTGTCCGAGAACAGTCGCCGCATTTTTGCCTTGATGGGACAAAGCGCCTAAAGTGCCCGGCACTGAGAGAGGCGCGTGCATCCGCACGCATCGTACCAGTTTCGCCTCTTGTTTCCGACGTATCGGACGACCTGTTTCGCCGCATACGAATCTGAACGCCCGGCCAAGCCGCCCGACCCCCGGAGACTGCACCGATGAGCGACCCTCAGGACGCCAAGCACCACGAAAAGATGCAAGACGAACTGACCGCGGACACCGGATTCCTCAAGGGTCTGCATCCCGGCGTTGCAATGTGGTCGAAGTTCATCGTCTTCGCGCTTGTCGTCTACGCGGCGATCTGGACCGAACAGGCTGGCGGCGTGTTCACCTCCGTCAATACATGGATCCTGTCGACGCTGAAATGGTACTATATCGGCCTCGTGGCCGCGGCGCTCTTTCTGTCGCTCTATCTCCTGTTCTCGCCCTATGGAAACATCCGGCTCGGCAAGGACACGGA
>JALHQA010000014.1 GCA_022842205.1 Hyphomicrobiales bacterium | reverse complement strand
CCTAGGCCGCAGAATGTCGTGTTCCATGCGTCTGCCGCTGAAGCGGCAGCGGCCGGTTTTCGCGCCTGCCGCAAATGCCATCCGGACCGTCCGGAACAATGGGCGCTCAACTCGCAGATCGTCACCGAGATCTGCCGCATGCTTGAAGCCAGCGAAACGATACCGAAGCTCGACGAACTGGCACGCAAATCCGGCTTCAGCACCTACCATTTCCATCGGCTGTTCAAGGCGGCGACGGGCCTGACGCCGCGTCAATACGCGCTGGAGCATCGTGCGCGGCGCGTGCGCGCTGGCCTCGCCAGCGGCGCAAGCGTGACATCCACCATTCACGGCAGCGGCTATTCATCGGCCAGCCGCTTCTACGAAAGCACGGACGACATGCTCGGCATGACCCCCAGCGCCTACAGGGCGGGCGGCGCAAATATGGATATCCGCTACGCCATCAGCGACAGCTCGCTCGGCAAGATTCTTGTCGCGACGACCGAACGCGGCGTCTGCGCCATCTTCCTCGACAACGACGCCCAAGAACTGGAGAACGAGCTTCATCGCCGTTTTCCGAAAGCCACGATTGCACCGGCCGGAGCGGACTTCGAGGGCACAGTCAGGAAAGTCGTTGCGTTCGCGGAAAACCCGAAGCGCACGCTCGACCTGCCGCTGGATCTGCAGGGCACGGCATTCCAGCAACGCGTCTGGAAGGCGTTGCGCGACATTCCGCCGGGAAAAACCGCGACCTATGGCGAGATCGCACAAAGGATCGGCGCGCCGGACGCCGTCCGCGCCGTCGGCACGGCCTGCGGCGCCAACCATGTCTCGCTCGCCGTTCCGTGCCATCGCGTCATCGGCAAGGACGGCAAGCTGACCGGCTATCGCTGGGGCGTTGGGCGGAAGAAGATGCTGCTTGAGCGCGAGAGGGAAGAATAATCCCCGTCATGGCAGGGCTTGTCCCTGCCATCCACGTTCTTTTTCTGCTGCCGAGATTGCGAACTCGTGGATGCCAGGCCCAAGGCCTGACATGACGGCTCCAACTAACCGCCGTATCGTTCCGTGCGAATGGCCGTGGCCGGGATACCCGCCTCGATCGACGCATTCGCCGCTGCATCGACAAAACCGTTCGATCCGCACAGATAGACGCGCTTCGGCAGCGCCGGGAACTGGTCGATGGCCTGCATCACCATGCCGGAATCGATGCGCCGCGCGTGAACCCCGTCCCGCTTGTCGACATCGCGCGTCAAGGTCAATACAAGGTCGAAGCCGTCCCGCCGGCCATGCATCTCGAGCAGTTCGTCACGGAAGATCACATCTTCCCAGGTGCGCGCCGAGAACAACAGCGCCATCGGCACTTTCGAGCCGGACGCCGTGCGATGACGCGCCATGCTCATCAACGGCACGACGCCGGAGCCGCCCCCAATGAGCAGGATCGGACCGCCCTCCTCCGACGACCAGATGAAATGCCCACCGAGCGGGCCTCGCAGCTCGATCGTGTCGCCCGGTTCGGCAACCATATGAAAGAACGGGGAAACCTCGCCGCCTTCCAGTTCCTCGATGCACAGCTCGATGCGATCCGGCCCCATCTCCGGCGCGGATGCAATCGAATAGCCGCGCCGCGCCTGGTAGCCGTCGGGCGCCGTCAGCCGCACGTCGATGTGCTGGCCGGCCTCGTACATGAAGGGCTCGGACAGCTTAAGAAAGAAGCTGCGCGTACGCGGCGTGCGCGGGACAATCTGTTCGATTGTTCCGGTCTGCCACCGCAGCGGGGCAAGTGACTGCACTTAAGGATCGTCCGTGTAACGCTGTTCTTTCCAAGGATCGCCATAGGCGTGATAGCCGCGCAGCTCCCAGAAGCCAAGCTCGTCGCGCTCGGTGAACTGCAGCCCGTTCACCCATTTGGCCGATTTCCAGAAATACAGGTGCGGTACGAGAAGCCGCGCGGGGCCGCCATGGTCCGGTTCAAGCGGCGCGCCCTTGTATTTGGTTGCGACCATTGCTTTGCCGCCGACAAGGTCCTTTACCGGAACATTGGTCGAGTAGCCCTCGACGGAATGGGCAAGTATGTACGGCGTCGGCGGCTCGATGCCGACGTCGGCGAAGATGTCGTCGATGGCGACGCCCTCCCACGCCGTGTTCAGCTTCGACCATGTGGTGACGCAATGAATATCGCGCGTCATTTTCGTCTGCGGCAGTTCGTTGAACTGATCCCAGCCCCAGACCTTCACGGGCTTCGGGCCGTGCTTCAGGGTGAATGTCCAGGTCTTGAGATCGACGCGCGGCGTCGGCCCGGCGGACAGAACCGGAAAACCGTCGGTCAGCGACTGGCCCGGCGGTACGCGGTCCGCAAGAGAAGGGTCGCGCGAACGGCCAAAGAAACCGCGTGTGGCCATTGGATGTCTCCCGGCGGAATGCCACGGACAGGAAACGCCTGTCATTGCCGTCCTGCAAGCCCCCGCCCTGCAAAACGGCTCTGCGGCATTGGTTCTCGGAGCCTGTGTATCCGTATGAAGCAAAACATGGCACGAATGGGCGAAACTGGAAGGCAATTTTGGAACATTCTGAAACCGCGGCACCCGTTTTCTCGCGCAGACGTTTCTGCGCCGGGATTGCTGCTAGCGTCGCAATACAAAACCCGACGCTGGCGCTGGATTTTCCTCTCCGGCTGCGCGTGATCGACGACCCGCGGCTTGGTGTCCCTGTTTTTGATTCCGGGCTTGCGGGCCCGTTGATCGAAGCCGCGCGTGGAACAGCATTCAGCATCGCGGTCGAAAACCGCTCCACATCGTCTTTCCGTTTCGCTGTCCAGGGGCTGCGTGGAAAAGCCGCCGCCGGAAGCGATTCCGCGATCTCGCCCGGCGAGACGAGGACTATCTCCATCGCGCCGCCGGACGCGGGAATGTTCGTTTACCGCGCGCTGACCTCGGACAAACAGTTGCAATTTCTTTCCGGCCCGCTGCTCGTTACCACCGAAGAGCGCCCCGTCGCCGGACAGGGAATTGTTGTCGCCGTCAATACGTTGCAGGCAGATGGCAAACGATCGGTGCTCGTCAACGGAATGCCGGAGCTGACTGCGGGGGCGCGGCCGGGCGATCGCGTCAGGCTGCATGTCGCGAATCTGGCGCCAGCCGGACTGGCGGGGCTGCTTCTGCCGGATGGCGCACAGATAATCGCGATCGACGGCCAGCCGTGCGAGCCGTTTCCACCACTCAACAACGTGCTTTTTCTGCCGCCATTCGGACGGACGGACGTGGTGTTCGACATGCTGGCAGAACAGCTTGTCCTCGTCGATGCGTTTGACCCGGCTCTGGCGCTCGTGACGATCCAGGCCGAGGGCGAGAGCGGCGAGCCCGCCGTGTATGCCGCGCGGCTGGAAGCCAATAACAATCTTGCTGCTGAAATTCCGTTGGCGTCCGCGGTGCGCGGCACATGGAAGTCCGGCGCCGACACTCCCGACCCGCTGGTGAAAGCGCGCTCCGGCCGCAGCGTTGTCCTGACATTCGAAAACGACGCCACGCCGCGCGGCGTGCTCATCGAAGGGCATGCCGTCCGCCATCTCGACACGCTGGATGACGGATGGAAGCCGTGGTGGCAGGACACGCACCTGCTGCATCCGGATGAAACCGCACGGTTTGCCTTCGTCGCGGAACAGGCCGGGCGCTATGCCATCGAGGTCGTTCCGCTGGAAGGCGACGGCAAAGCGAAAACGGCCTGGATCGAGGTCACGCCGTAGCTGTTGTTACGTGAAAAGACGGCGTAGAACCGGCTGCAGCGCATCCGGCAGATCTCCGGACGCGAGACCGGGGCCTGCTTCGTTTCCGCATTCGCCGTGTATCCAGACGCCGGCGCACGCCGCCTCGAAACCGGGCATACCCTGCGCGACGATACCGGAGATTATACCCGCCAGCACATCACCCGACCCTGCCGTCGCCAGCCATGGCGGTGCATTGTCCGTAATCGCGGCACGGCCATCCGGCGCGGCGATGACGGTATCGGCTCCCTTGAACACGACAATCGCCCCGGAAAGCGCCGCCGCGCGGCGGGCCCGGTCCAGCTTGGAGGGCGTCTCGCTGAACACCTTTGCGAACAGGCGCCGGAACTCGCCCTCGTGCGGCGTCATTATCACCGGCCTGTCCGCGGCCTTTACGACATCGAAGAGCGAGCGCGGCTGATTTTCAAAGCTCGTCAACGCGTCAGCGTCGAGGACGACGGCCCGACCGCTCGCCAATGCAAGCCGGACGAGATCGCGGGTGCGGCTGCCATGCCCCAGCCCGGGCCCCAGCAACAGCACATTGCGCCGCTCGTCTGTCAGAAGCTCGGCATAGTCTTCAGGCGTCTCCATCGCACGTACGATCACGGAGTCGAGCGTGATCTGGTAGACCGAGAGGACATCGGGACTCACGGCAACGGTCACGACCCCCGCTCCGGCCCGAATGGCTGCCCGCACCGCGAGACGCGCCGCCCCCGTCATTTCGGAACCGCCAGCGGCAAGAACATGACCGCGCGAATACTTGTGGCTGAGGACGTTCGGGCGCGGAAAAAGGGCGTCCCACTGTGCCCGCCCGTTGAGGCATGTGCGCGGTGAAATCTTCTCCAGCACGGATTCGGAGATACCTATCTGACTGAGATGTATCTCTCCGCTGCGGACGCGGCCCGGCAGCAGTTTGTGACCTGTCTTCAAACGGAAAAAGGTAGCGGTCGCCGTCGCCTGAACCGCGACACCGCGCACAAGACCGGTATCGCCATCGACGCCAGACGGAATATCGACGGCAAGTACCGGTTTCTCCGCAGCATTCACCGCCTCGATCGCCGCGCGCGCCACGCCGTCCACATCGCGCGACAAACCGGTGCCATACAACGCATCGATAATGAGGCCACAGCCGGGGATGAGCGACGGATCGAAGCCCCGTACCTCGCCCTTCCAGCGCGCGGCGGCCAGCGCGGCATCGCCTTTAAGATCCCTCCGGTCGCCGATCAGTGCAAGCCGCACTTCATGGCCGCGCTCGGCCAACAGCCGCGCCGCGACGAAACCATCGCCACCGTTGTTGCCCGGACCGCAGATCACCAGAACCGGCCCTGCCGACGGCATCATCGCGAGCGCGCGATCGGCGACCGCGGCGCCCGCCGCTTCCATCAGATGGATGCCTGGCACCCCGCTCGCGATCGTCAGTGCGTCGGCGTTACCCATCTCGGCATTGGAAAGGATCTCGATCACGCGACAGGTCTCGCATTCCGACCGCTCGACGAGATTGCCGTCAGCGTCACGACTATAAATGGAGAGTACGCCTCCAACGACGCCTGTGCAGGCGGCCGGTCCGCCGATGATTGTGCTACCCGCCGTCCCGACCGGAGGGACGCCGCGATCATTGAGGGGGACGATGGCGGGAATGGATGCTAGCCTGAAAACGAGATGACGCAGGACGCGCATCCGGGAAGAACATCATCCCGGGGTTGCTTTGACAATCTGCCCATTCCTGAAGCAAGACCTGCTCGTCAACGAAGCACTTTTCTGCATTGCAAATAGGCAAATGCACAGATTTTAATCTATGATTTTGAAGCCAGCCACCTTCTCCTCGCCAGTTGCGTCCGCGCGTTGAGGGGATCGTGTCGCCTTACCGGCTGGCACGATTGCTGCTTTTAGCCGGGCGGTCGCTCCGGCGCACCAGGAGACAGGAAGAGTCATGAAGAAGATCGAGGCCGTCATCAAACCTTTCAAGCTCGACGAGGTGAAGGAAGCGCTGCAGCAGGTTGGAGTCCAGGGCATCACGGTCATCGAGGCCAAGGGCTTCGGCCGCCAGAAGGGCCATACCGAGCTTTATCGCGGCGCCGAATACGTCGTCGACTTTCTGCCTAAAGTGAAAATCGAAGTTGTCCTGGGCGACAGCATGGTGGAAGCCGCCATCGACGCCATCCGCAAGGCGGCCCAGACCGGCCGTATCGGCGACGGCAAGATTTTCGTTTCCTCGATTGAAGACGTCATTCGCATCCGCACCGGTGAAACCGGCGCCGACGCGATCTAACGAATCCCGCCTTACGCGGCGTTCGCCGCACACAGAACCACGACAGGGGACCAAAAATGGCACTGAAGACTGGCAAGGATGTCCTGAAGTTCATCGCGGACAACGACGTCAAGTACGTCGATCTGCGCTTCACGGACATGAAAGGTAAGTGGCAGCATGTCACGTTCGACCTCGAACTGGTCGATGATGAATTCTTCTCCGAAGGCCAGATGTTCGACGGATCCTCAATCTCGGGCTGGAAGGCCATCAACGAGTCCGACATGCTTCTCATGCCGGTTCCGGAGACCGCTCAGCTTGATCCGTTCTACGCGGCCTCGACGCTGTCGATCGTCTGCAACGTGCTCGAGCCGGCGACCGGCGAACCCTACTCTCGCGACCCGCGCGGCATCGCGCTGAAGGCCGAAGCCTTCGTGAAGTCGAGCGGCGTAGGCGACACGATCTCGTTCGGCCCGGAAGCCGAGTTCTTCATCTTCGACGACGTCAAGTTCTCGTCGACGCCGTACAACACCGGCTTCAAGCTCGATCAGGTCGAGCTGCCCTACAACTCCGACAGCGATTACGAGAGCGGCAATCTCGGCTACCGCGTTCCGACCAAGGGCGGCTACTTCCCCGTCCCGCCGGTGGACTCGGGCCAGGATATCCGCGGTGAGATGCTCGCGGCCATCGCCGCCATGGGCGTCAAGGTCGAGAAGCACCATCACGAAGTCGCTTCCGCGCAGCACGAACTCGGCAT
The DNA here is from genome assembly GCA_022842205.1 of Hyphomicrobiales bacterium. Taxonomy (GTDB): domain Bacteria; phylum Pseudomonadota; class Alphaproteobacteria; order Rhizobiales; family Methylopilaceae; genus Flaviflagellibacter. The sequence goes on along the minus strand of JALHQA010000014.1, from coordinate 21,529 downwards.
GAAGTTCGACACGCTGACGCTGATGGCCGACCAGATGATGATCTACAAGTACTGCATCCACTCGGTCGCGCATTCGTTCGGCAAGTCCGCGACGTTCATGCCCAAGCCGGTCTACGGCGACAACGGCTCGGGCATGCACTGCCATCAGTCGATCTGGAAGGGCGGCAAACCGCTTTTCGCGGGCGACAAGTATGCCGGCCTCTCGCAGGAATGCCTGTGGTACATCGGCGGCGTGATCAAGCACGCGAAGGCCATCAATGCCTTCACCAACCCGACGACCAACTCCTACAAGCGTCTCGTCCCCGGCTTCGAAGCCCCGGTCCTGCTCGCCTACTCCGCGCGCAACCGTTCGGCCTCCTGCCGTATTCCGTGGACGAATTCGCCGAAGGCCAAGCGCGTCGAGGTCCGCTTCCCGGATCCGCTCGCGAACCCCTACCTCGCCTTCGCCTCGCTGGTGATGGCCGGTATGGACGGCATCCTGAACAAGATCGATCCGGGCGGTCCGATGGACAAGGACCTGTACGATCTGCCGCCGGAAGAGCTGAAGGAAATCCCGACCGTTGCGGCCTCGCTGCGCGAAGCGCTCGAGAGCCTCGACAAGGACCGCGACTTCCTGAAGGCCGGCGGCGTGTTCACCGACGACTTCATCGACAGCTTCATCGAACTGAAGATGCAGGAAGTCATCCGCTTCGAACACACGCCACACCCGGTCGAGTTCGACATGTACTACTCGCTCTGATCCCTTCAGGGGTCGGACAACGGAAAGGCCGGAGCAACGCTCCGGCCTTTTCTTTGTGCTCACAGTAATTTGAAATCGCCGAAACCCGTACATATCCAGCACTTAGCCAAAATGTCCTCATCTTCGGAAACACCGTTTCAGGATTCATTTGACGGATGTGGCGAGCTGTCGCAGACTTGAGGCCGTGGAAGTGAGCGTCGGAGGCTAAAAAATTGGAACCCCCGCAGCAGGTTGAGCTGTTTGGCGGGTCGCTTTGAAAAGCGAAACCTCCAGGCAGCATATTCCGACAATCTAGAAATCTGGTGTAAGTACGCTTTCAAGAGCGAAACCCGGGAAGCTCCGCACGTTCTCCCGCGCAGATTGAATGCTGCACTTACGCGAGTGAGCTGACCTCTCAAGGGTTCACATGTCGCTCCTGAGCTTCACGCCAGCCGACAACAGCCCCAGCCCCCGAACCCACAGGTCAAAGCCCTCCCGCGGCCCCCGCCGCGGGAGCGTTTTTGTGAGCTAGTCGTCCTTTGTCATGCCAATTTCCGTTGCGATCTCGAAGAAGCTCTTCGGTGCGCCGCCGGCCGCCGCCTTGTTGGCTGAGCGCAGATAGCGGAAGGGAAACAGGACCGCCTCGCGGTTGGCGTCGGACAGCTTGCGGCTGCCGCCGGCATTAAGAGCCTCCGCATCGCGCAGAAGCTTTTCGATTTCATCGGCCGAGAGCACGCCCTTGTCGCGGATGGCGTTCATTAGTGCCGCGAGCGCCGCATAGAGGCCTTCGAGTTGCAGATTGGCTGTATTCATGTCCGCCTCGTCTTTTACGTTCCGACCGTGTCCGGCATTTCCCCGAACCTTGTGTCATGCTACGCCGAACCATGCCCGCGCCCATAGTCACAATGAACGAGCTCGCGTTTCTGTTGCCGGCACGCGGCGCCCTCATCGGGCTTGATCTCGGAACGAAAACGATTGGCGTGGCGGTGTCCGACGACGGCCGGCGTGTGGCAAGTCCCCTCAAGACGATTGCGCGGAAGAAGTTCGGCATCGACGCGCAGCAGATCCTGGAACTCGCCCATGAGCGCAGAATCTCAGGTATTGTTCTCGGCCTGCCGATCAATATGGACGCGAGCGAAGGCCCTCGCGCCCAGGCATCGCGCGCCTTTGCCCGAAATCTCTCCCCGCTGACCGACATTCCGATCGCGCTCTGGGACGAACGGCTTTCCACCGCCGCTGCGGAGCGCGAACTGATCGCGCAGGACATGAGCCGCGCGAAGCGCGCCGAAGTCATCGACGCGCACGCCGCCGCCTTTATATTGCAGGGTGGTCTCGATCGGCTGCGCGCCATACTCGGATAAAAGAAAGGGCGCCGAAGCGCCCTTTCCTGATGTCCTCGCGGTCAGCACCCGAGCTGCACCGGGTAGTGGGACGGCCTGCCATATCTCTCACAGTCGCGTGCAATGTAATCACGCTCACCCGCCGTACCGACATAGGCATCGTCCTCGTCAGCGATATAGGCGTTGCGCCCGGTTGCGATGGCCGCACCTGTCGCGGCGGCGCCAACCGCTACCCCAGCTGCAGCGCCAGCCGCGGCTCCGGGCCACCAATCCCGATCCCGTTCATAACCGGGATGATCGTTGCTATGGCGACCGCCACCATGTTGCACGGTTTGCAGCTGGGCATCTGCTCGGGATGCTGTCCAGATACTGAAAGATTCGGCTTGTGCAATGCCGGCGAAGCCGAACACTGCCGCAACCAGTGCGGCGCTGATCATGGGTGTCTTGCGGTCCATGGCTGCCTCCTCAGACGGACCCCTCCCAAAACCCTAAACGAACCGCTGCTGCATGGCGTTCCTCTCGCCGCGGCCAAAAAGAAAGGGCGCCGAAGCGCCCTTTCAAATCAACAGCCCTGGGGGGCCGGATAGTGGCTCGGCTTCCCGGCATTGTCGCAATAGCCGGGGCGATAATAGCCGCGGGGCGGAGGCCCGTCGTAATAATAGGGATCGTCGTAATAGCGGTCGCGGCTCGCGGCGATGGCGGCGCCGGCTGCAATGGCCCCGATGGCGCCAATGGCGAATGCCGCGCCGGCGTCATTCCTGTAGCGGCGATGATGATAGTGCCGTCCGCCGTGACGCACATTTTCAAGCTGCGCTGTGTCCTGCTGCTGCGATGCCGAGTAGATGTTGAAAGGCTCCGCCTGCGCCGCACCCGTGAGGGCCGTTGCCGCGACGAGGCCGGCGATCAGGATTTTGCTGGCTTTGCTCATTCGTCGTTCTCCTAAGTCCGCCCCTCATGAACTGCATATAGGAATAGCTGACGCATACGGTAAGGCGTGTGGGACATAAGTTGAAGGGCGCCGATTCATGCGCCCTTCAATTGCCGGTCAAGTACTATTGGTTAATAGTAGCGATACGGGCGGGGGCCGTAATAGCGCGGCGGACCATAATACCTGCGATAGACACGGCGCGGTCCGCAATATTCATAATATGGATCGCAGTAATACCTACTATTGTAAGCAGCTATACCTGCAATCGTTCCGATTGTACCAAGCGCAAACGCAGCACCCGGATTCCAGCCGCGACGATAGCCATAGCCACGATAGCCTCGATAGCCGCGACGGTAATACCGAGCCTGCTCGAGCTGCACCGACTGATCCTGTGCCGCTTGCTGGGCCTTCGACGCTGAAAAGATGTTGAAAGGCTCGGCCTGTACCGTACCTATGCCGCTGACAGCGAGCACAAGCGCCAATGCAGTGATACGAAGTGGGATACGCATAACGGGTCCTCCCGTTAGAAGCCTGCCGGCAATTCCGGCTTACCATAACAACGGGTTCGGCTTGCCACCGGTTCCGGCTCCATCTAGGAGATGGTCTTCGGATGACCGCGACGACGCGCCCGAAACACTTCCCCCACCGGCATCTGCTCGGAATCGATGGGCTTTCCGCCTTCGACCTGCAGGTCCTGCTCGATATGGCCGACGAGGCTGTCGAATTGAACCGCCAGGTCCAGAAGCGGCGCGACACGCTTTCCGGACGCACCCAGATCAATCTTTTCTTCGAGAATTCGACCCGCACGCAGTCCTCGTTCGAGATCGCGGGCAAACGGCTCGGCGCGGATGTCATAAACATGGCCGTCGCTTCGTCCTCGATAAAAAAGGGCGAGACACTGCTCGACACCGCGGCGACGCTCAACGCCATGCATCCCGACCTGATCGTGGTGCGCCATCACGCGGCCGGTGCGGTCCATCTGCTGGCGCGCAAGGTCGATTGCTCCGTCATCAATGCCGGCGACGGCGCGCATGAGCATCCGACGCAGGCCCTGCTGGACGCGCTCACCATCCGCCGCAACAAGGGACGTATCGAAGGGCTGATCGTCGCGATTTGCGGCGACGTCCTGCATTCGCGCGTCGCGCGTTCCAACATCATCCTGCTGCAGCAGCTCGGCGCGCGGGTCCGGGTCATCGGACCGTCCACTCTCCTGCCCCGCGGCATCGACCGTTTTGGCGTCGAGGTGTTTCGCGACATGCGCGCCGGATTGAAGGACGCGGACATCGTGATGATGCTCCGTCTGCAGCTTGAGCGTATGAACGGCTCGTTCGTCCCGTCGGTCAGAGAATATTTCCACTTCTTCGGCCTCGATGCCGAGAAATTGTCCTGGGCTAAGCCCGATGCGCTCGTCATGCACCCCGGTCCCATGAATCGCGGCGTCGAGATCGACTCCGAGGTCGCGGACGGCGCGCAGTCGCTGATCCGCGAACAGGTCGAGATGGGCGTTGCGGTACGAATGGCCGTGCTGGAGGCTCTGGCGCAAAATCTGCCGAATAACGGAGGCCGAGAATGACCACGCGGCCTCTTCTTATCGCCAACGCGCGGCTTGTCGATCCCCATTCAGGTACGGACACGCGCGGCGCGGTTCTGGTCAAGGATGGCATGATCGCCGATCTCGGACCGAATGTGCAGAGCGCGCCGGAAGGCGCCGACACCATCGACGCCAAGGGCAAGGTTCTGGCCCCCGGCCTGGTCGATATGCGCGCCTTCCTCGGCGAGCCCGGCGCGGAGCACCGCGAGAGCATCGCAACAGGAAGCCAGGCCGCGGCTGCGGGTGGTGTAACGACGGTCGTGTCCATGCCGGACACCAATCCGGCCGTGGACGATCCGGCGATCGTGGATTACCTGCTTCGTCGCGCGCGCGACACGGCGGTCGTCAATATCCACCCTGCTGCCGCCGTTACAAAGGGATTGCGCGGCGAGGAAATGGCGGAAATTGGCCTCCTGAAAGAGGCAGGCGCCGTTTATTTCACCGATGGCACCCGCACAATCGCCAATGCCCGCGTGCTGCTTCGTGCGCTGACCTATGCGCGGGATTTCGATGCGTTGATCGTCCACCACACAGAGGATCCCGATCTGGCGGGCAACGGCGTGATGAACGCCGGCGAATTCGCGAGCCGGCTCGGATTGTCCGGACGTCCGATCGAGGCGGAAACGGTCGTCCTCGAACGGGATGCCCGTCTCGTGCGGCTGACGAAGGGCCGCTATCACGCAGCGGCAATCACCAATCGTGACAGTCTCGATATAGCAAGCCGGGCGAAGAACGATGGCCTGCCATTCACCTGCAGCACGACGATCAATCATCTGTCATTCAACGAAGGCGACATCGGTGACTACCGTACCTTCTTCAAGGTAACACCGCCGCTGCGAAGCGAAGACGATCGTATCGCGCTCGTGGAGGCCGTGAAGAACGGGCTGATCGATGTCATCGTGTCAGATCACAACCCGCAGGACGCCGAGCAGAAACGCCAGCCTTTCGCCGAGGCGTCGGACGGTGCTCTCGGCATCGAAACCATGCTCGCCGCGGGCCTTCGCCTGGTCCATTCTGGAGATTTGTCCCTGCCCGCCCTGCTCCGGGCCATGTCGACGCGTCCGGCGGAATTGCTCGGCCTGCCCGGCGGAAAACTGCAGAAGGGCGCGCCGGCTGACCTGATCCTGTTCGATCCGGACGAGCCGTTCGTACTCGATCCGGCCACGCTGCATTCGAAATCCAAGAACACGCCCTTCGACGAGGCCCGCCTTCAGGGCCGTGTGTTGCGCACGGTTGTTGCCGGGCGAACCGTCTACGAATACGCTTGAACCCTTCATCCGGGCGGTTTGTGTGAACGAAGCGATCTATTTTCTCTGCGGTTATCTGCTGGGCTCGATACCGTTCGGCCTGCTCCTGACGCGCATGGCGGGACTGGGCGACATTCGCGCCATCGGCTCGAAAAACATCGGCGCAACCAATGTGCTGCGCACCGGGCGCAAGGACATCGCGTTCCTCACATTGCTGCTGGACGCGCTGAAGGGCACCGCGGCCGTACTGATCGCCCGCTATGCCGATGGGTCGGACACCACGATCATCGCCGCTGGTATCGGTGCGTTTCTCGGTCATCTTTTTCCGGTCTGGCTGCAGTTCAAGGGCGGCAAGGGCGTAGCGACCTATATCGGCATCGTGCTCGGGGTGTTCTGGCCTGCCGCGTTCGCCTTCGGCGCCGTCTGGCTTACGGTAGCGTTCATAACCCGCTATTCATCGGTGTCGGCGTTCACCGCAAGTGTTGTTACACCCATCGTCTTGTATTTTGCCGCAGGTCCCGTGTGGGCGGGCATGTTTGCCGTATTGTCAGTACTTATGATCGCACGGCACCATGAAAACATCCGTCGCCTGCTGAACGGAACCGAGACGAAGATCGGCAAAAAAGCCGCTCCTGCCGCCGGCGGCTGACCGTGCAGCGCGCTGCCTCTCACAGCGGTGCGCGACTTACCGACGAGCAACGTCTTGCGTGGTTGAGGCTGATACGGTCCGAAAATGTCGGCCCGGCCACCTTCCGCAATTTGCTCAATCATTTCGGGGGCGCGACCGCGGCGATCGAGGCCCTGCCGGATCTTGCGCGCCGGGGCGGCGCCCGCGCTCTTCCCAAATTGTGCAGTGTCGAAGATGCCGAGCGCGAGATGGCCGGCGTCGCCCGCATCGGCGGGCGCCTGATCGCACTCGGCGAGCCGGATTATCCGCGCGTTTTGGCCGTTTCGGACGGTGCGCCTCCGCTCATTACAGTTATCGGGGATACGCGTTGTTTCTCGCCGCCCACCATCGCCATCGTCGGCGCCCGCAACGCATCGGCGGCTGGCCGCACCTTCGCCGCGAGAATTGCGCGCGATCTGGGCGAAGCCGGTTTCACCATCGCCTCCGGACTGGCGCGGGGCGTCGATGCCGCCGCGCATGAGGCGAGTCTTCCAACAGGCACGATCGCGGTTCTCGCTGGCGGCGTCGATCGAATTTACCCACCGGAGAACGAGCCTCTTCTGAGAAAGATTGTCGCGGCCGGCGCTGCCGTTACGGAGATGCCTCTCGGCTGGGAGCCACGAGCAAGGGATTTTCCGCGCCGGAATCGCATCATCGCAGGCCTCGCGCGCGGGGTCGTCGTTGTCGAAGCCGCCCTGCGTTCGGGCTCGCTGATCACCGCCCGCCTTGCCAATGAGCTCGGCCGCGAGGTGATGGCGGCTCCTGGCTCTCCGCTCGACAGCCGGTGCGAGGGTTCAAACGCGCTGCTGCGGGACGGCGCGACGCTGATCACCAACGCAGGGCATGTGCTCGAGGCTCTGGGCCCGTCTCTCGGAGATCGGTACGAAGGTCCCCCGCCACTGCCTCTGGCTGAAGAACCGGAAGCGCAGAGGCCGGCCGGAAGCGAAACCGACCGGACGCGAATCATTGAACTCCTCGGCCCCTCGCCCGCGGCGGTGGACGATATAGTCCGGCTATCCGGCGCCCAGGCCCGGACCGTTCAGCTTGTCCTTCTCGAACTGGAATTAGCCGGCCGGCTGGAGCGTCATCTCGGCGGGCGGGTCAGCCTTGTCGGATAGGCAGCTTCTGTGCCGCCTCCTCGGCCTCGAGTCGCACGAGTTCCAGGAGGTAGGCCATCACATCCAGCCCGGAGCCGCGCGCCAGTTCGGCCATTCCTTGAGACAAATCAGCAATATAGCGTGCCGTCTCGCGGGCGGACGCCGGCCCGCCACGCTCGGGATCTCGCTGTTCAAGTATGTTCATACCCGCCTCAAATGCCTGGGCATGTCCGTCAGAAACGCAGCCTTCTCGCCAAGCCTGCACCGCGCGAGCACTCAGCCATCGGTATACCTGGGATTGTATATATTAAGGAAATGCAACCGTTATAATCCATTAGTCCAATACGCAGCTTTTGCGCGACCGGGTTTGACAGCGGGGCCGCTCCCCACCATGTTCTCGCGCTCTTCGGAGCCGCAGGGCTTCTTTCCTAGCGTGGACAATAGATTCCAATGGATGTCGTCATCGTCGAATCGCCTGCGAAGGCCAAGACGATCAACAAATACCTGGGACCTGGATACGAGGTTCTGGCCTCCTATGGCCATGTCCGCGACCTTCCGGCCAAGAACGGCTCCGTCGATCCGGATGCCGATTTCAGCATGCTTTGGGAAATCGACGCGAAGTCCCAGAAGCGGCTGTCCGACATTGCCCACGCCGTCAAAAAGGCCGACCGCCTGATCCTCGCCACCGACCCTGACCGCGAGGGTGAGGCCATTTCCTGGCATGTGCTGGAGATCCTGCGCCAGAAGAAGGCGCTGACGGATCAGAAGATCCAGCGCGTCGTTTTCAACGCCATCACCAAGCAGTCCGTGCTGGATGCGATGAAGCAGCCGCGCGACATCGACGCCGCGCTGGTGGACGCCTATCTGGCGCGCCGCGCACTCGACTATCTCGTCGGCTTCACGCTCTCGCCGGTTCTGTGGCGCAAACTGCCGGGCGCGCGGTCGGCCGGGCGCGTCCAGTCCGTCGCGCTGCGCCTCGTCTGCGACCGCGAACTGGAGATCGAGCGCTTCGTCTCGCAGGAATACTGGTCGCTGGTCGCGACGCTCGCGACGAAGAAAGACGAAACCTTCGAGGCCCGCCTTGTCGGCGCCGACGGCAAGAAGATCGACCGGCTGAGCATCGGGCGTGGCGAGGAAGCCGAAGCCTTCAAGCGCGCACTCGACTTCGCGAAGTTCACGGTAGCCTCCGTCGAGTCGAAGCCCGGCAAGCGCCATCCCTGGCCGCCGTTCACGACCTCGACGCTGCAGCAGGAGGCCTCGCGCAAGCTCGGCTTCTCCGCGACCAACACGATGCGCGCCGCGCAGCGACTCTACGAAGGCATCGACATCGGCGGCGAGACGGTCGGACTCATTACTTATATGCGAACCGACGGCGTGCAGATCGCTCCGGAGGGGATTTCGCAGATCCGCGGCTTCATCGGCCGCTCCTACGACAAGCGCTACCTGCCCGCAGCGCCGCGCATTTACAAGACGAAGGCCAAGAACGCGCAGGAAGCGCATGAGGCCATCCGTCCGACCGATATCTCGCGCAAACCGGCCGATGTGCGCCGCCATCTCGATCAGGACCAGTTCGCGCTCTACGAACTGATCTGGAAACGCACCGTCGCCAGCCAGATGGAATCCGCCGAAGTCGAGCGCACCACCGCCGACATCGTGGCGCAGGCCGCGGGCCGCGGCCTCGAACTGCGCGCAACCGGCACCGTCACCACATTCGACGGCTTCCTCACGCTCTATCAGGAAAGCCGCGACGAGGATTCCGAGGACGAGGATGGCCGCCGCCTGCCGCCGCTCGCCGCGCATGACGAACTCGACCGCCGCGAGATCAAGGCGACGCAGCATTTCACCGAGCCGCCACCACGCTACACCGAAGCGTCGCTGGTCAAGAAGCTCGAGGAACTCGGCATCGGCCGCCCGTCAACTTATGCCTCGACGCTCGGCGTGTTGCGCGATCGCGGCTACGTCAATCTCGACAAGAAGCGCCTCGTGCCGTCCGATAACGGACGCCTGCTGACGGCGTTCCTCGAAAGCTTCTTCCTCCGCTACGTCGAATACGACTTCACCGCGGGACTTGAAGAAAAGCTCGACCAGATCTCGAACCACGAGTTGTTCTGGAAGGATGTTCTGCGCGACTTCTGGCGCGATTTCGACGCCGCGATTTCAGGCACGACCGAACTGCGCACCAGCGAAGTGCTTGATGCGCTGAACGAGATCCTCGGTCCGCACATTTTCCCAAAACGGGCTGACGGCGGCGAGCCGCGCCAGTGCCAAGTATGCGGCACCGGCCAGCTCTCGCTCAAGACGGGCAAGTTCGGCGCTTTCATCGGCTGCTCGAATTATCCGGAATGCCGTTACACGCGCCAGCTCTCCGCCAACGGCGCCGATGACACCGCCGGTGTGGGCGGCGACGGCGTGAAGGTGCTCGGCACCGATCCCGAGACGGGTCTCGAGGTTTCGTTGCGCGACGGCCGCTTTGGCCCTTACATCCAGCTCGGCGAGGCCGTCGAAAAGGAAAAGCCGAAGCGCGCGTCCATTCCGAAAGGATGGGCCGTTGCCGACATCGACCTCGAAAAGGCGCTGTCTTTGCTGGCGCTGCCGCGCGAAGTCGGACCTCATCCGGAAACCGGAAAGACGATCGTCGCCGGCATCGGCCGTTATGGTCCCTATGTTGCGCATGACGGTACCTACGCAAGCCTGCAGTCAGTGGAAGAAGTTTTCGAGGTCGGGCTCAACCGGGCTGTCACCGTCATCGCGGAAAAGAAGGAACGCGGGGGGCGCGGCGGACGCGGCGCTCCCGGCAAGACGCTAGGCGACCATCCGGAAGGCGGCGCCATCGTACTGCGCGACGGCAAGTACGGCCCGTATGTCAGCCACGGCAAGATCAACGCCACCATTCCGCGCTCGCGCGAGGCCGAAAGCATCACGCTTGAGGAAGCCGTTTCGCTGATCGCCGCGAAGGCGGCGGCCGGTGGAGGCAAGACGCGCGGCAAAGCGGCTTCGAAGAAAGCACCGGCCAAGAAGGCATCCGCCACGAAGGCGAAGAAGCCAGCTGCAAAAAAGCCTGACGTAAAAAAGCCGGCCGCCAAGAAACCGCCTGCGAAGAAACCCGTTTCCAAAAAGACAGCAAAAGCCGCTCCCGCGAACTGACGGACGACGATCTTGGCATCACCGAAGAAAAAGCCGGTCTTGCCGTCCAAGGAAGAGATCGCCGCTTTCATCGCCGATCATCCTGGCAAGGCCGGCAAACGCGAGATCGGCCGCGCCTTCGGCATCAAGGGCGGTGCGGAAAAGATCGCGCTCAAGGCGATGCTGAAGGAAATGGAGCGCGAAGGCTCCGTCAGCCGCAAGCGCGGACGCCTCACCAAACCCGGCCACCTTCCTCCGGTCGTTCTCGCCGACATCGTCAAACGCGACAGCGACGGCGATCTGATCGCTGTCCCCGCCGAGTGGGATGAGGCCGAACACGGGGCCGCGCCGCAAATCCTCGTCATCATTGCGCGCCGCGGCAAAAAGCCGGAATTCGCGCCCGGCATCGGCGACCGCGCCCTGCTCCGCACCGACAAGAACCACGATGACGGCCCCTCCCATGTCGGACGGGTCATCAAGGTGCTGTCGCGCGAGAGCCAGCGCCAGCTCGGTATTTTCCGCGCAAAACACGGCGGCGGCGGGCTGATCGAATCCGTGGACAAGAAAAATCTCGGACGTTCCCTCGCCGTCCCGCCGGGAGAGGAAGGAGACGCCAAGGACGGCGATCTTGTTTCCGTCGATGTCCTGAAGCAGGGCCGCTACGGCGTGCCCTCGGCACGCGTGCGCGAGCGGCTCGGATCGCTGACCAGCGAAACGGCGATCAGCCTTGTCGCGATCCACGCCCACGGCATTCCTAACGTCTTCCCGAAGGACGTATTGGTCGAGGCCGACGCGGCCCAGCCGGCGGTGATGGCCGGACGCGAGGACTGGCGGAAGCTGCCGCTTGTCACCATCGACCCCGCCGACGCCAAGGATCATGACGATGCCGTCCATGCCGAACCGGATACGGACGAGACGAACAAGGGTGGTTTTATCGTCACGGTCGCGATTGCTGATGTTGCGGCATATGTACGTCCCGGTTCGCCGCTCGATCGCGAGGCGCTGCTGCGCGGCAATTCGGTCTATTTCCCCGACCGTGTCGTGCCGATGCTGCCAGAGCGGATTTCGAACGATCTATGCTCGCTGCGCGCGCACGAAAACCGCCCTGCCCTTGCCGTACGCATGGTCATCGGCGCCGATGGCCGGAAGAAGAGTCACACATTCCACCGCGTAATGATGCGCTCGGCCGCGAAACTGGCCTATCCTCAGGCCCAGGCCGCGATCGACGGCAAAACCGATGATGTCACCGCACCGCTGCTGGAGCCTGTGCTGAAGCCGCTTTGGGCTGCTTACGCTGCCGTCAAGAAGGCGCGCAATGCGCGCCAGCCTCTCGATCTCGATCTGCCGGAACGGAAAATCCTGCTCGACGAAAACGGCGCGGTTGACCGCGTGATCCTCCCGCCGCGTCTCGATGCGCACAAGCTGATCGAGGAGTTCATGATCCTCGCCAATGTGGCGGCGGCGGAAACGCTGACGGAAAAGCGCGTGCCGCTGGTCTTCCGCGTGCATGACAGTCCGTCGCTGGAGAAGCTGACGGCGCTGCGGGAGTTTCTCAAAAGCCTCGACATCGACCTGCCGGCGACCGATGCAGTCAAACCGGCGACTTTCAACGCGATCCTAAAGAAGGTCGAAGGCACCGAACACAACCAGATCGTCAACGAAGTTGTTCTGCGCTCCCAGGCGCAGGCGGAATACACCTCGGAAAACTACGGCCATTTCGGTCTCAACCTGCGTAAATACGCGCATTTCACTTCGCCGATCCGGCGTTACGCCGACCTCATCGTGCATCGTGCGCTGATCCGCGCGCACGGGTTTGGCGAGGATGGCCTGCCTCCTAACGTGACAAACGAGATGCTGGCGGAGATCGGCGCATCCATCTCGGCCGCTGAAAGACGCGCGATGGCGGCTGAACGCGAAACGGTGGACAGGCTCATCGCCCACCACCTCGCCGACCGTATCGGCGCAAAATTCAACGGCCTCGTATCAGGCGTCGTGCGTTCCGGCCTTTTTGTCTCGCTCGTCGAGACGGGCGCGTCGGGCTTCGTGCCGGCCTCGACCCTCGGTACGGACTATTTCGTGCATGACGAGAGCCAGCACGCCCTTATCGGCCAGCACACCGGCGAGGCGTTTCGTCTCGGCGACGAGGTTGAGGTGCGGCTCGTTGAAGCGGCTCCCGTTGCTGGCGCTTTGCGGTTCGAAGTTCTATCTGAGGGACGCCGGATGAAGCCGCCCGGACGTGGCAAGCGCGGAGAGCGCAGGACCCGCGCCGCTGCGAAGCCCGGCAGGAAGGCAAAACGCCGATGAATATGCCCTCGACACGCTCTCTACCGTCCCGCGATACGGGCCAGGCCGCCATGCTCGGCCTTCGCGGCCGCTGTCCGAAATGCGGTGAGGGCCGTATGTTCCGCGCTTTCCTGAAGGTCAGCGACTGCTGCCCGGTGTGCGGCGAGGAGCTTCATCACCATCGCGCTGACGATGCGCCGCCGTATGTGGTCATCACCATCGTCGGCCATATCGTCGTCTTCGCCATGCTGCTGGTGGAAAAGACCTATCGCCCCGATATCTGGGTTCATATCGGCCTCTGGGTGCCGCTTACGATCATTCTGGCCATTGCGTTGCTGCCGCCCGTGAAGGGCGCGCTGGTCGGCGTCCAGTGGGCGCTGCGGATGCATGGCTTCGACCCGAACTCGCCCGAGGCGCTGGAAGCGCCACCCGGCGCAAGGTGACGTCCCAGACTAGCTGGTCCGTGGCCGAGATGAATCCCGGCCTCGCGGAGCAGCCGCGTCCTCCCCATCATCCCTCCCAGCGGCGGCCGCGCGATGCGGCCGTCCTCATGCTGCTCGATCGCTCCGGTCCGGAGCCGAAAGTGCTGCTGGGGCAGCGGCATGAAGGCCATGTGTTCATGCCGGGCCTGCATGTCTTCCCCGGCGGTAAGGTCGAGCGGGCCGACGGACGGGTTCCGGCGGCCGGCCAGCTGGTGCCGCATGTGGAGCGCCGGCTGCAGGCCTCCGTCCGGGCGCCATCCGCGGTTCGCGCGAAGGCCTATGCCCTGGCGGCCGTACGGGAGCTAGCCGAGGAAACCGGCCTCATGCTGGGCGACAAGTGTCCCTGCCCGGCGAACATGAACGGCGAGTGGAAGCCTTTCGCCGATTGCGGCGTGCTGCCCCGTCTCGATAATCTCTGGCTCGTCGCCCGCTCCGTCACTCCGCCCGGCCTCGTCAGGCGCTACGACACCCGTTTCTTCGCCGCGGACGCGGCGGGCGTCTGCCATACCGTCCCCGGGGCGGTGCATGCGGACGCGGAACTGGTCGAACTGCGCTGGACGCCTCTGAGCGATACGGCCGGGCTGAACCTGCACATGATCACCCGGCTGGTCCTGGGGGAGCTCTCGGCCCGCCTTAAAGCCGGCATCGAGGAAGATCTGCCCGTCCCCTACTTCCGCTCACGCGGTGGCGTTATGAGGCGTCTGGAAATCTGACTGCTACCTTGGGCCGCCGGCGCAAAGACCTTGACTTGATGAGGGCTATGCGTAGGTTGCGGCCTTCAATTTCACAGGGCGCGCTGCGCCGGAAAAGGTTTCGCTATGGCCAAGGCCGCCATGACCAAGATCAAGCTCGTCAGCACGGCTGATACGGGCTTCTATTACGTCGCGAAGAAGAACGCGCGCACCATGACCGAAAAGCTCGTGCTGAAGAAGTACGATCCGGTTGCGCGAAAGCACGTCGAATTTCGTGAGGCGAAGATCAAGTAATCTCGCCTAAGCGATTGATATAAAAGAAAAAGCCGCTGCTCTGCAGCGGCTTTTTTCATAATAGTGGCCGGACGGGGACGGTCTTCAGTTTGAGGCCACCAGACCGCCCCCGCCGACCGACCTCACGAAACCCAGGAGATGCGGCGGACCTGTTAGTCCCGCGAGGTGACCACTAGGGCAAGGCCCTGTGGCAAGGCAGAGATTATAGTATCGATAATTTGATGCAATCTGAATCGTTCGTTTACAGCTTGGGCGGATGGATAAACCCTAACTGTTAAACTTACTTGACGAACTTGTGACAAGTTCACGCGGCGTCGGAGACCACGCGATTACGGCCATCTCTCTTGGCCCGATACAGGGCTTCATCTGCCCTTTTGATAATTGTATCTGCTTTGTCGCCATCCTGTCGCATGGCAATACCAACGGAGATCGTAACGTCCAGTTTTCGCTGACCGTTGGATACTGAGAATGGCAAACCGCCGATCTTCTTCCGAAGTCTTTCTCCAACTACGGACGCGATGGAAAGATCCGCGTCTGGCATCACGATCACGAATTCTTCACCGCCATAGCGGCACGAAAGATCAATGCCGCGAACGCTTGCCTGAACACGCGCAGCAAACTCGCGCAGAACCGCATCGCCGGCATCATGCCCGTAATTATCGTTGATCGGCTTGAAGTGATCGATGTCGATCATGATAATTCCGAGCGGTCGGCCGCCGTCTTCAGCTTTCTCAAGCAACGTCTCAAGATGAGTTTCCATGTAGCGGCGGTTGTACAGGCCGGTGAGCCCATCGGTCAGCGCAAGTTCCATGCTCATCTGCACATTCGTGCGCAGCCGGTCCGCATAACGCTTGCGGCGAACCTGAGTCATCACACGCGCGAGCAACTCGTTGCGCTCGATCGGACGCAGCAGATAATCATTCACGCCGAGATCCAGTCCGCGCAGAACGCGGGCGGTGTCTTCGGGCTCGGCAATGACGAGGATCGGAAGATTGCGCGTGCGTTCAAGGGAGCGTGCCTGGCTGCATAAACGCAGCGCGTCGAAATCCGCAAAACCAAGACTGACGATCATCAGGTCATAATCGGTTTCAGCGGCACGGAAGAGCGCTTCCTGCGGCGATGTCTCGACATCCACCTTGTGGCTGTCGCGCAGCGCGATCTGAATACGCTCATAAGATGCAGCGCGATCGTCGACGACCAGCACGCGGCCATTCAATCCATCATCAAGAACACTGTCGCCGAGCGCGTTGATGCCGGCCTGGTGACCGGAGATCGCGCGCATGCGCAATTCGTCGGTCATCATCTTCAGGCGCGTCAGGCTGCGCACGCGCGCAAGCAATGCGAGGTCGGAAACAGGCTTGGTCAGAAAATCGTCAGCGCCGGCTTCCAGCCCCTTCACACGATCGGACGGCTGGTCGAGCGCTGTGATGATGACGATTGGAATATGATGGGTTGCCGGATCGGCTTTCAGACGGCGGCAGACTTCGAAACCGTCCATGCCGGGCATCATGACGTCGAGCAGCACGATATCGCACGGTGTCCGGGCACAGATGTCCAGCGCCTCCTGTCCGCTCATCGCGGTAACGACTTCAAAATATTCGGCGGTGAGGCGTGCTTCGAGCAGCTTCACATTGGCCAGAACATCATCGACGACGAGGACGCGCGCGGACATGGATCAATCCGGAAGAAAGTGGCGCACGGTCTCCAGGAATTTGGCGACCGAGATGGGCTTCGACAGATAGGCCTCGCACCCGCCTTCGCGAATGCGCTCCTCGTCGCCCTTCATCGCGAACGCGGTGATGGCAACGACCGGAATGGCCTTCAGGTCCGGGTCTTCCTTCAGCCAGCGCGTGACCTCCAGGCCGGAGACCTCGGGAAGCTGGATATCCATCAGGATCAGGTCGGGACGATGCTGGCGCGCGAGCGCGATCGCCTCAATGCCGTTACGCGTCTGGACGGTTCCAAACCCGTTGGCCTCAAGGAGATCGTTGAAGAGCTTCATATTGAGCTCGTTGTCTTCAACGATGAGGATGGTCTTCCCCATGGAATCACTTCCCCCAACCCAATAGACACCTAGCCTCGTGATCCGAGTACTAGGCGCCACTTTCGTTCTGTGTTGATGAAAATAGTAGCCTCTAAACGTTGACGAAGGCCGAATCCGGACAATGAAAAAGACCGACCCATCGGAAAAATTCAGCGCAGCCAAAGATATAGCCATTCAGGCTCTGGTATTTATTGCGGCCGACGAGGAGCGCCTGGGACGGTTTCTGGCGTTTTCGGGAATAGACGCAGCCTCGATTCGGCAGGCGGCGCGGGAGCCTGGTTTCCTTGCGGGGGTGCTCGACCATCTGGGCGGAGACGAGCGCCTGCTGCTGGCCTTCGCCGACCGGAGCGGGATGAGGCCTGAGCAAATCGCTGCCGCCCGCGCTCTTCTGGCCGGACCTGACGGGACATGAGCACGCCCGGCTTCTGCCGCGACTGCCTGGCGGTCGCCGGGGGCGCGCCGCGCTGCGTAACCTGCGGAAGCCCCCGCCTCTTCCGCCACAAGGAAGCCAACCGGCTGGCCGTCGCGCATGTCGATTGCGACGCTTTCTTCGCCACCGTCGAAAAGCGCGATAACCCCACCCTGCGCGACAAGCCGGTCATCGTCGGCGGCGGCAAGCGCGGGGTGGTCGCAACCTGCTGCTACATCGCGCGCATCAACGGCGTGCGCTCGGCCATGCCGATGTTCAAGGCGCTCAAGCTGTGTCCGGAAGCCGTGGTCGTCAAACCCGACCACGCGAAATATTCCGCCGTGGGGCGCGAAGTCCGTACGATGATGCGAGAACTCACACCGCTGGTCGAGCCGGTATCAATAGACGAGGCTTTTCTCGATCTGACCGGCACCGAGCAGGTTCATCGCATGTCTCCGGCGAGAGTGCTCGCGCGCTTCTCAAAACGGGTAGCCGATGAAATCGGCATCACCGTATCCGTCGGGCTCGCACCAAACAAATTCCTCGCAAAGATTGCTTCGGACCTCGACAAGCCACGCGGTTTTGCTGCCATCGGAGCAGAAGAAGCCATCGATTTCCTCGACCAGAAGCCGGTCGGCATGCTTCCCGGCGTCGGCGCAGCCGCCCGCGCACGCCTCGAAGCGGACGGATTCCATACCATCGGCGACATCCGGCGTGCGGACCCGCGCGACATCGCGCGCAGCCAGGGAGAGCATGGCCTGCATCTCTGGCGTCTGGCGCACGGCGAAGATCGCCGCAAGGTGACGCCGGATCGGGAGACAAAGAGCGTAAGCGCGGAGACGACGTTCAACGAGGACATCTCCGACGCCGAAGAATTGACCGCGATCCTCTGGAAGCTGTCCGAACGCGTGTCCGCACGGCTGAAAGCCGCTGAGTTCTCCGGTTTGCGCGTGACGCTGAAACTGAAATCGACCGACTTCAAAAGCCGGACGCGCTCGCGCACGCTCGACAGCCCGACACGGCTGGCAAGCCGCATCTTCGAAACCGGCCGCGAACTGCTGAGGCCGGAAGCCCGCGGAGAGAGATTTCGCCTCATCGGCATCGGCGTCGAAGAACTGTGCCCCATCGCCGATGCAGACCCGCCCGATCTTCTCGACACCAATCTCAAACGCCGCATCGCGGCCGAGGAAGCCGTTGACCGCATTCGGAGCAAGTTCGGCAAGGAGAGTGTCGGACGAGGCATCGGGTTCGGGCGGAAAGCCTGACTTGCGACGGATCGCGGACTGCGCGATGAACGCTCAGGCACCCTCCCCGACGGGGAACACCAATTTGGAGCACATTCTGATGGCCGGACAGACCGACAAGCGCCTCGCCGAAATCGGCGTTACCCTCCCGACCCCCGCCGCTCCCGTTGCGAACTACGTCCCGGCGGTCGTGACCGGCAAGCAGATCTTCATCTCCGGCCAGCTGCCGATGAAGGACGGAAAAGTGACGCTGACCGGCGCGCTCGGCGATGGACCGTCTGTGGAAGACGCCGCGGCCGCGGCGCGCCTGTGCGCCATCAACGTGCTGGCGCAGGCGAAGGCCGCGCTCGGCGATCTCGACAAGATTGTGCGTCTTGTGAAGGTGACGGGCTTCGTCGCGTCGGCGCCGTCGTTCGGCGAGCACCCGAAAGTCGTGAACGGTGCGTCGGACTTCTTTGTCGAAGCGCTCGGCGATCGCGGCAAGCATGCGAGATCGGCCGTCGGCGTCGCCGCCCTGCCCTTCGGCGCGTCGGTCGAAGTGGAAGCCATTTTCGAGATCGCCTGAATGGATCTGGACCGGCTGTTCGAATTCCCGATCGCGCATCGCGGTCTGCACGACGCCGCGAACGGCGTGATAGAGAATTCGCGCACGGCCGTCTGGAATGCCATGCAGCACGGTTACGGCTTCGAGGTCGATGTACAGATCACCGCGGACGGCGAAGCTGTCGTCTTTCACGACGATGTGCTTGACCGGCTCACAGGCGAGACCGGGCCTGTAAAGGCACGGTCGGCGTCGGAACTCGTCGAAATTCCGCTGACCGGCAGCGTCTACGGCGACACGATCTGGACGCTGCAGGAACTGCTTGAGCTTGTGGCCGGAGAGGTGCCGGGCGTCATCGAGATCAAGACACATTGGGACGGCGACACGCGCCTGGCGAAGCGGACGGCGGAGCTGCTTGCCGCCTATCAAGGCCCCTCGGCGGCGAAAAGCTTCGACCCGGCTGTGGTCGCGGCGTTCGGACGGGCCGCGCCGGGCATTGCGCGCGGCATCATCGGCTACGGCTATGACGACGAAGAAGCCGAGAAGCTGAGTCCCGCCCGCCGGTTCATCCTGCGCAATCTTCTGCACTGGCCGCGCACGAGGCCGCATTTCATTTCCTGGGGCGTGAAGGACCTGCCGCGCCGCTCGGTCGACATCGCCAACCGCCTGACGGGAGCGCCGGTGATGACCTGGACCGTCAGAACCCCCTCGGATCAGGCACGGGCCGGTCTCTATGCTGATCAGATGATTTTCGAGGGCTTTCTGGCCTGAGGCAGACTGCCGCTTGGCCTGCCGCAATCGGTTATTAGATTGAGGCCATGCTGAGCCAGCCCGAAACGCGCGCGAGCCTGCGCGTAAACCTTCTTCCCTCGCTGACCGCGTTCGAGCCTGCCGCCTGGAATGCGTGCGCGAACCCCACCGAATATCCGACTGGCGAAGATTGTTCGGCCGTGCCGCCTTACGATCCGTTCGTCAGCCACGAATTCCTGCTGGCGCTTGAAGAGTCCGGCTCGGCCACGATGGAAACCGGATGGGCGCCGGCGCATCTGGCCGTCAGTGACGAAGACGATGTCCTGCTCGGCGTCATGCCGGTGTATGTGAAATCGCATTCGCAGGGCGAATATGTCTTCGACCACGCATTCGCGGATGCGCTGGAACGCGCGGGCGATGACTACTATCCGAAAGTGCAGGTGTCGGTGCCGTTCACGCCGGCGACGGGGCGCCGTTTTCTTGTGCGGCCAGGCCCACACGCCGAGCAGACGCGCATGGCGCTGGCGCAGGCCCTGCTCGGCATTGTCCGCAAGCTTGAAGCATCCTCCGCGCATGTGACCTTCATGACGAAGGACGAACAGGATTTCCTCGTCGGTACAAAGCTGGGATTTCTGCCGCGCACCGACATCCAGTTTCATTGGGAAAACGAAGGCGGCTGGGACAGCTTCGAAGACTTCCTGAACTCATTGGCCTCGCGCAAGCGAAAGGCGCTGAAACGCGAGCGGCGCAATGCGCTGGCGGACGGCCTGACGGTAAAATGGATCACCGGCAAGGACATCACCGAATCCCACTGGGATGCGTTCTGGGAGTTCTATCAGGACACCGGTTCGCGCAAATGGGGCCGCCCTTACCTGACGCGGGATTTCTTTTCCCGGATCGGCCAGACGATGGCTGAACGTATTCTGCTGATTTTCGCCCTCCGGGACGAAAAACCCATCGCCGGAGCGCTGAATTTCATCGGTGGGGACACGCTGTTCGGCCGTTATTGGGGGTGCATAGAAGAGCATCCATTCCTGCATTTTGAACTTTGCTACTATCAGGCAGTTGATTTTGCGCTCGCACATGGGTTGAAACGTGTCGAGGCTGGCGCTCAGGGCGGGCATAAGCTCGCAAGGGGATACCGTCC
Source organism: Hyphomicrobiales bacterium (assembly GCA_022842205.1). Lineage (GTDB taxonomy): Bacteria > Pseudomonadota > Alphaproteobacteria > Rhizobiales > Methylopilaceae > Flaviflagellibacter. Next base: position 932 of record JALHQA010000014.1, on the reverse strand, counting down.
GGCCCTCACCTATTCGGCGCACGCTTTCGTCCATCCCGGACTGGCGCGCGCCGCAGAGGACTATCTCGAACGGGAGCGGCGGGAGATCCTGCACGCGCAGAACGAATTGAACGCCGACGCGCCGTTCCGGCACATGACCGATCAGGAGTAACGATGGCCGACTACGATCCCAACAATGTATTTGCCAAAATCCTGTCGGGCGATCTGCCGTCGCACAAGGTTTACGAAGACGACCGGGCGCTGGCCTTCATGGATGTGATGCCACGATCCGACGGCCATGTTCTCGTGATCCCCAAGAAGCCCGCGCGTAACATTCTGGACGTGCAGCCGGAAGAACTGGGCTACGTCATCGGCGTCGTACAGACGATCGCGAAAGCCGTGAAGAAGGCGATGGGTTCCGACGGCCTGACCGTGCAGCAGTTCAACGAGGAAGCCGGCGGACAGGTTGTGTTCCACCTGCATTTCCACATCGTGCCGCGCAAGAAGGGCCAGCCGCTCCGCCCGCAGACAGGCGAGATGGAAAACCCCGAAGTGCTTGCCGCCAACGCCGAGAAGATCAAGGCGGCGCTGGGAAAGTAGGTACATGGTTCGCCTCTCCCGCTTGCGGGAGAGGTCGAGTGCGCGAAGCGCACCGGGAGAGGGGAATGCAGGATGTACCCCTCTCTCCGCTCGCCTTCGGCGAGTCGGCTCTCTCCCGCAGGCGGGAGAGAGGGTTTCCGTGGCGCGATCTCGGCAATCTCCGAAACCTACAGACGCGCGCGAAATCCGCTCCCGTGTCTGGAAGCTCTACGGCCCAACTGACAGCCCCCTTTGGAGGGGCGCGCGGGACGCCGGGAGATTGGCCGCTCCCGCGGCGGCGCTGGCAGTGTTTGAGAACACCAGCACCAGTTTGTCATTCACCTCGGGGAAGCCGCTCTCTCAAGTTTCGCAAT
>JALHQA010000013.1 GCA_022842205.1 Hyphomicrobiales bacterium | reverse complement strand
CGGGGTCGTCTACGAAAAGGATCTCGGTCCGGACACCGAGTCTCTCGCAGCCGGGATAACGACCTTCAATCCCGATCAGACATGGGAGGTGGTCGGCGATTAAAGCCTGCCGATCCCGAATCGATCAGGCAAGGAACGCTGCGCCGAACCAGCCGAAAAGACTGTCGGGCCTCGTTTTGTGAAGAAGCGAAAGAAGGGCGCGGCCATCACGAAGCCGAGCGTCACTAACGCAAACTCAGCTGCGCGAGCGCTTGATGAACGGGCGTTCGACATGATGTTCGGCGACAAACGCAGCGAGGGCGCCGGCGATCTGCTGAGGCATGGCGAGAGCCTCCACGACGAGATCGCCAGCGCCCGTCATGGATTCACCCTCATCCGGATCCGCCGTGACCAGCGCGAGTTCCATGCCTGGGTCCCGGTCCGTAGGACGCAGCACGATCCAGAGCCGTGGAGCGCCGGTCGCGAGATTGTCGCGATAGTTGCCGGTCTCGGACTTGTGGAATTCGAGAACGCTCGTGCCGGCATAAAACAGCACATCGTCGCCATCGCGCCGAATCTCCGTCCAGGGATCGTGGGGCGGCGGCTCCGTCAGTACGCCAGCTACCTGCCATGACGGACCGGCGAGAGATTGCGCCGGCTGGCGGCGCTCGGCAAGAACACCGATTGTGAACATCATCCGACAGCCTCCGCCAGCGGCAGGCCCGTGACGAGATTCTGCGGCTTCAGCCGCACCTGGTCGTCGCGATCGAGCGCAAGAATAAGCCAGACCGGACGATCGCCGATATCATGACGCGCGTCGTTCGGTTCGCGGAAGGTGAGGCGGAAAATCGCGATGACGCGTTCGAGCTCCGTTTCGGCTACGTCGTCGCCCCGCCACAGCGCATTTCCGATGCGCGTCGCCTCCGCGTCGAGACCGACAAACCAGGCCCAGTCCGCATCCTGCGCTTGCGCGACGGGTTCGATATCGACGGCAACCCCTATCATGTGCCGGATCCAGATTTCGAGCACGCGGGCGAGGCTGCGCCGCGCCTCGGCTCCTCCGCCGAAACTCAGAACCGTGTCGAACGCCTCGCTGCGGTGAAAGTAATGCGCGGCGTTCGATTCATCGAGAACATCGAGTTCCGTCACGGACGGCCCGCTGAACATCGCGACGAGGGGCGCCGCGGCGCGGCCTTCTTCATGCATGGCGATGGTTTCGGCGTCAGCCAGCAGCAGCGCGCCGTTGACCACCGCCGCCTTCTGCGGACGGAACAACATTTCGGCGGCGCGCAGAATGTAAGGATCGTCGACGGCGTCGAGCGCATTGCGCAGCACGACCTGCGTCAGCTGGTTGAGAAAGAGCAGGGGCGTCTGGCCGACCCCGTTGCGCACGAGCGAGACATAGGCCGCTTCGAGGCTCGGCGCGGAGACAAGCCGGTCGCGGAACTCCAGCATGACCTGCCAGTTCTCGCGGGCATCCGCATCGGCGAGGGCGGCGATTTCGACAGGCGTGACCGCGCGCCGGGGATCGGCCAGCAGCGCGGCATGCAGCGCGCGTTCCGCGTCGCAGGCTTCGGGCGGCGGCACGAGTTCCGGCCGCGCAAGATAGGCTTTCAAAAAATCGTCGGTCAGTTGCAGCCAGCCATTGGCGTTGCGATCGAGCAGATGGTGGCCGGACGAAACCCAGAAATCCCTCATGTGTGCCGCCCGATCGTATGGATGTCGACTTCGTCATCATGGCCGTCGTCAGCGACGACATCGAAAGCGCGCGCCTGTTCGTGCATGTCCTCGCGCTTTCTGAGCGTGCGAAAGCGTTCGCGGATTTCGCCGTCCTCGACACTGCGGGCAACGGCGATCAAGGTATTGACGGGATGATCGCACAGCGATGCCGCGAAAGCGATCTCCTCCTCCGCCGCGGCGCGAGCTGCCGCAACATCCGGGGCGCCCATATGTGCCACGAGCTGGCGCGCAAGAGAGTCCGTTGCGGTTTCAACATCTTCCTCGCTCGCTTCGGCAACCGCGATCAATGTCGACCATCCGAAACTTTCGATCCCGAGCAGTCCGGCGCGGAATGCCTGGCGCTCCTTGCCCGAAAGCTGACCGGGATCGGCGTTCCAGAAACGGAACGCGCCGGATACCGCCCATTCACCGGGAGGGGCGGTGACAGGAAAGACAAACTCATCCGACGGATCGAGCCGGATCGTGCGCGGCAACTTTTTCATATGTACGGCGCCCCGGTTTCGGGATCGAGCCAACTCGGCCGGCGCAACGCGCTGACGAGAGAGACGCCGTTGACCGCGCCGCTTTCGTCGATCGCGGCGTCAATCGTCGCGCGTTCGCGCCACCGGGCGGCGGCGCCCTCGAATCCTGTTTCGCTCCAGCGGTCCATCTCGCGCAGAAAATAGCGCGTCCAGGATTCGATGACAGCCGAAGGTGAAAGTTCCTCGAAACCCTGTTCGTCGAGCCCGCCGAGCAGGGGACGAAAGCCGGCCTCGCCGGCCTGCATCACAACCGTCCGGATCATGGCGCCGAAGACCAGCCAATCCGGCACCTCGTCTTCCGCGACCGGGGGCCATGCAAGGCGGACACCGCCGACGAGGGCATGATCGACGCGCACGGCATCGGGCCAGCCGAACGCGATGCCGCGCTGCGGCGGCGCAAGCGCGGCGAGCGCGTCACCAAGCGCGTTCATGGCGGGATAAAGCGCGCGCCGCGCAAGTCGCAATGGCAGGTCAGGCTCAAGCACGACCGCGAATTCCGCGAGGTCGAACCGCCGCGTCCAGACCAGCGTGCCCGCGCCGGTCTTCGCCGCGATCTCCTGAGCATGCGCAAATGCGTCGCCGATCTCGCGCAGCGGCACGACGGAGAAGGGAGGAGGAAGTTCCAGAGCGGCGGCGGTCATGGGGCTTGGCCGAAGGTGTGAATTGCATCACTCTATAAAAGTTCTAACCTGCAGGGCAACGTGGCGCTTCAGACCGCGATGTCGAGGAGGAGCAAAGGCTATTTCGATCATTCCTGGCGCGGATGCCCGTGCCATAGCGCTGGCGGCGCTGGCCGCTGAACCGCTTCCGCCGGTGCCGACCCTGACGCTGACGAGCCATGGCGTCGTGCTCATTCTGGGTGGCGCGGAGGCAATCGAGGCCGGCGAGCAGCTCGCGGACCGGCTCGACATTACTGTGCTTGTCGATCCCGGTCTGCAGACGCCCATACCGGACGGGCTTCCGTTTCCGATCGCCAAAGGCCGGGCGGTGCGCGCATCGGGCCATTTCGGCGCCTATGAGGTCGTCATCGATGGGTACCGCGCGCCGAAGGATGGCGGCGGTTTCGCCGTAGCGCGCGACGGTGCCGTATCCCGCTGCGATCTTATTCTGGATCTCTCGCCAGCCGCGCCGTTGTTTCCGGCTCATGAAGCACGTGACGGCTATCTGAAGCCCGCGCCCGGCATGCCGCTGGAGGCTGTGATCGAGCAGGCCGGCGAGCTTGTCGGCGAGTTCGACAAGCCGCGATATGTCACCGTACGTCCCGAAATCTGCGCCCATTCCCGCTCGCGGATCGTCGGCTGCACGCGCTGCCTGGACGTCTGCGCGATGGAAGCAATCGATCCCGCAGGCGATCACGTCGATGTCGATGCCGGCATCTGCGCCGGATGCGGCAACTGCGCCGCCGTCTGTCCGACAGGGGCGATCTCCTACAACGTGCCGTCCGTGAGCGTGCTTCTGTCGCGCGTGCGTACGGCCATGCTGGCCTATCGGGAAGCGGGAGGACGCGACGCGGTCATCGTGTTCCATGACGGCTATCACGGCGCGCCGCTCATCGCCGATGCCGTGCTGCCGGAAAACGTGCTGCCGCTCGAAGTCAACGAAGTCAAACAGCTCGGTGTCGAGGCGCTGACCGCCGCGCTTGCCTATGGAGCCGCGGGCGTTCGCGTGCTGTTGCGCAACAAGCCGAAGAACGGCGCCGCGGCGTTGACGTCCACTGCCGAGATCGCCGGCATGCTCGCCGTGGCCCTGGGCTATGGCGATCACGCCGTGGCGCTCGTTCAAGCCGACACAGCGGACGAACTGGCGCAGCGGCTCAGAGACATGCCTTTGGGCCGCGCAAGTGCGCAGCCATCCGAATTCCTGCCGATGGGCGAGAAGAGGGGCCTTCTGGAATTCACGCTGAAGATGCTGCACGCGGCGGCACCGGCGGCGGTGGATTGTGTGCCTCTTCCCACGGGAGCTCCGTTCGGCACGCTCGATGTCAATGCCGAGGGATGCACGCTCTGCCTCGCCTGCGTCTCGGCCTGTCCGACCGGTGCGCTGTCGGCCGGAGAGGACAGGCCGGCACTGCGTTTCGACGAAAGCGCATGCGTGCAATGCGGACTGTGCGCGGGAACCTGCCCGGAGAAGGTCATTACGCTGGTGCCGCAGCTCCACTTTACGGCCTGGAGCACGCCGCCACGCACGATCAAGGAAGAGGAACCGTTCTGCTGCATACGCTGCGCGACACCTTTCGGTACCAAGAGCACGATCGATCGCATCATCGCCAAGCTGGAATCGAAGCACTGGATGTTTTCCGGCGAGAATGCGCGACGGCTTGACGCCGTCCGCATGTGCGAACAGTGCCGCGTCGAATCGGCCTTGAACGAGGGTATCGATCCGTATGCCGGCGGCGAGCGGCCGCGCCCGCGCACAGCGGAGGATTATCTGAGCGCCGAGAAGCTGGACTAGCGCGTGGCGCGTGCCAGAAAATCGACCAGGGCGCGCCGATCCTCCTCGCGCGTGACCTTCTGCTCCGGCATTTTGGTTCCGGGGGTGTAGGCGTGTGGCCCGAGCTCGAACAGTTTTGCGATCGTTTCCTTCGTCCAGACGATGCCGAGATCGCCAAAGCCCGGCGAGTATGAATAGCCCGGCAGGGCACCGATCTTCCGGCCCATGATGCCGTGCAGCGACGGCCCGGCGCGCATGCCGTCTCCGGGCTGCAATGTGTGGCAGGCAATACAGGCGCGAAACACCTCCGCGCCGCGATCACCAGGATATGCCGCAAGCGGATCCGGCATTCCGGCGACAACGGGGCCAATAAGCTCGCCGGTGGCGACAGCCCAGCGACGGATCACGCGGTCGCTGCCGCCGGTAAGAAGCTCGCGGCTGTCGGTCGTGAATGCGAGCGACCAGACCGGAAGGCCCGGCCCGACAAGGGTTCTCTCTACCTGCAGGTTTTTCGCCGCCACCACGGCGATCGCGCCGCGGATGCCGGCGGCGGCGATGCGCTTGCCGTCCGGCGAGACCGCCAGCGCGGTGACCGGCGTCTCCGTGATCTGCACATCTCCGGTTACTTCGCCGTCCGCTGTCGCGATACGCACGCGCCCGTCGCCGGCGCCAAGCACGAGATGCCCGTCGGGCAGCGTCGCAAGCGTGTTCAGCGGCGCCGGAAAGCTCTTTACAACTGGAGCACCGGCATCGGGCCATATGCGCAAGGTTGCATCATAGCCTGCCGTGGCAATCGCGCCTCCGCCCAGGAATGCCACGCCGTTTACATTGCCCTGATGTCCGCTCAGAACGCGCGGCGTGCCGCCATCCGTCGGCCAGACGCGGGCCGTTCCGTCCCATGAGGCGGATGCGATGTGCATTCCGTCCGGCGATACGGCGAGGGCGACCACAGGCGCCGTGTGTCCCTCGAGAACACTTACGGGTTTGTCCAGCGTCCGGTTCCAGATCGCGATGCGGCCGTCTTCGCCGGCGCTCGCGAAGCGGCCATCGGGGAGGGCGGCGCCCGCGTTGACCGAACCGCTGTGAAACTGCCGTACCGACAGGGCGGATGCGCGTTCCAACGACCAGACGATCACCGTGGTGTCGAAGCTGCCGGAAATCACCGTCCCGGCGTCCACGATCGCGAGCGCGCGTACTGGCCCGCCATGTCCGCGCAATTCGGCAGCGGATGCGGGAAGGCAGATCATCAGCAGGGCGGCAGCAGCACGCATGATGGGAGCCTACCGCTCAAGCCGTTCTCTTCAACCCGTCCTTCGTGGCACGGAGCCTTGCATCTGCGCACAGGCGCGCGACAATCACCCCATGAGCGAGAAATTCCTGTCGCGCTGGTCCAAGCGCAAGCTTGAGGAGCGCGAGAAAAGCGCCGAGGCACCGCTTTCCCCCCCGGCCGAGACGATTCCGGATGAACCCGATTTGGTGACGCCCGAACAAATCGCGGCTCTGCCGGCGGTTGAAAGCGTAAACTCGGCCGAAGATTTGATGGTCTTTCTCCGCAAGGGCATTCCCGTCGCCTTGCGCATGGCCGCGCTCAGGAAGCTCTGGGTGCTCGATCCGGAAATCCGCGATTTTGTCGGCGATGCGCGTGACTATTCCTGGGACTGGAACGTGCCCGGAGGCGTGCCGGTCAGCGGCCCGCTCGAACCCGGCACCGACGTCGATTCGATGGTGCGGAAGATTTTCGGCGAGGACGAACCGGAGAGCGTCCGCGAGAAAGTAACCGCCGACCCGGAGCCCACGAAGCCTGTGGAAGACATAAAGCGTCGAACGGCGCCAACGCCCGCGGAGCCCGAAATTGTCGAAAACGACGAATACAACAGCATGACGTCAGATGAAACGATTCCGCGCAGACACGGCGGCGCGCTTCCTGCGTAGATTGTTCATCAGAATGCAGTCTCATGATCGTGTTTATAATTAGTCGAAAGAAAGTCTTGCGGGGTTTCGTTGCAAGGATACCATCACGTTAAGCCAACCGGCTGGTAAGTCGGCCCTTTGCTCTCGCGGAGCATGCGAATGGCACGTGATGGACTGCTGGAGGGGCGTCTGCATGGGTCGGATTTTTCCGGCAGCAGCGATCCTGCGCATGTTCGCGGCGATCTCCGTTCCCATCTTTACAGCATGCTGGCAGTTCTTCTCAGCCGCGCGCCGGACGAGAGCGTACTGACGGCCCTGTCCGGCCTCAAGGGCGACGTGACCCCGTTCGGGCTGGCGCATATTTCCCTCGCGGAATCCGCGAGCGTCGCCGACCGCGACGCAATTTCCCGCGAGTTCTTCAATCTGTTCATCGGAATAGGGCGCGGCGAGTTGCTGCCCTATGGATCGTATTATCAGACCGGCTTTCTCAACGAGAAGCCGCTGGCAAGGTTGCGCGCCGATCTCAAACCGCTTGGCATCGAGCGTGCGCCGGACCAGGTCGAGCCGGAAGATCACATTGCCATCCTGTGCGAGATCATGTCGGGGCTATGCGCCGGCCGCTTCGGCACCCCAGGTGCGGACCGCATGATCTTCGAGCGTCATCTGAAGCCTTGGGCCGGGCGGTTCTTCGCCGATCTGGAGATGGCCGAGAACGCGCGATTCTACCGGCATGTCGGTGCAATAGGACGCATGTACATGGACATGGAAGCGGAGGCCTTCGCCTGGGCGGCGTAACTTCACGACCATAAGAATAACAGGCGGCAGAGCCGCTCAGGGAGGAACAGGAGATGAAGGATAAGGATCGCAATGCGATCGACCGCCGCCGGTTTCTCGGTGTTGCCGGTCTCGCCACGGGCGCCGCGGCCGCGGGCGTGACGCCTCTCCTATCGACGCCTGCCGAGGCCTATGATCCCGGCGAGAGCGAAACCAAATCCAAATATCAGCCCGACAGCCCGGACGTTCAGGCCTTCTATCGGTCGAACGCCTACGAAACGCTGAAGAAGTGAGGCGGCCATGCTGACGAAACGCAGATCCCTTCAACCCGGCCGCCCCGCCTCCCCGGCGCGCTCCGGCGGACTTGACCGGCGCGATTTCCTGAAGCGATCCGGCCTGGCGGTCGGCGGCGTCGCGGCCTTCTCGACCATGACGCCCGGTTCCGTCCGCAAGGCGGAAGCCGTCAGCGCGCCGCAGCCCGGCGTCGAAGTCGTGCACAAGAAGAATATCTGCACGCATTGTTCGGTCGGCTGCACCGTCATGGCCGAAGTGCAGAACGGTGTCTGGACGGGGCAGGAGCCGGGCTGGCTCAGCCCCATCAACCGCGGCACGCACTGCGCCAAGGGCGCCGCAATCCGCGAGATCGTGCACGGCGACCGACGTCTCCGCTATCCGCTGAAGCTCGTCAATGGCGAATGGCAGCGTCTGTCCTGGGAGCAGGCGATCGGCGAGATCGGCGACAAGATGCTCGAAATCCGCGAGCAGGCGGGTGCCGATTCCGTATACCTGCTCGGCTCGGCCAAGTTCACCAATGAAGGATCGTATCTCTTCCGCAAGTTCGGCGCTTTCTGGGGTACCAACTCCGTCGACCATCAGGCCCGCATCTGCCATTCCACGACGGTCGCGGGCGTGGCCAACACCTGGGGCTACGGCGCACAGACAAACTCCTACAACGATATCCGCAACGCCAAGACCATGATCATCATGGGCGGAAACCCCGCCGAAGCGCACCCGGTGTCGCTGCAGCACGTCCTCTCGGGCAAGGAACTGAACCGGGCCAACATGATCGTCATCGATCCGCGCTTCACGCGGACGGCCGCTCACGCCACGGAATATGTCCGTATCCGGTCCGGTACCGACATTCCGACGATCTGGGGTCTGCTCTGGCACATTTTCGAGAACGGATGGGAAGACAAGGAATTCATCCGCACGCGCGTCTACGGCATGGACGAGATCCGCAAGGAAGTCGCCAAGTGGCCGCCGGACGAGGTGGAGCGTGTGACGGGCGTTCCCGGTGCGCAGCTGAAGCGCGTCGCCGAGATGTTCGCCAAGGAAAAGCCCTCGACCCTGATCTGGTGCATGGGCGCAACCCAGCACACGGTCGGCACGGCCAATGTGCGCGCGTTCTGCATCCTCTGCCTTGCGACCGGTAATGTCGGCGCGCCGGGCACCGGCGCCAACATCTTCCGCGGCCACACCAACGTGCAGGGCGCGACCGATCTCGGTCTCGATGTCACGACGCTGCCGCTCTATTACGGCCTCACGGAGAGCGCCTGGAAGCACTGGGGACGCGTATGGGAGGTCGAGTACGACTGGCTGCAAGGCCGGTTTGACGATGTCCCGGCGAAGGGCGGCCGCAAGGCCCGCACGCGCAAGGAGAACATGGAAACCCCCGGCATCACGTCCACACGCTGGTTCGATGCCGTGAACCTGCCGGACGAAGAGGTCGATCAGCGCACCAATCTGCGCGGCATGCTCGTGATGGGCCATGGCGGCAATACCGTCACGCGCATTCCGGAGATGGTGAAGGGCATGGAGAAGCTCGAGCTTCTGGTCGTCGCCGACCCGCACCCGACCACATTCGCCGCCATCAGCGGACGCAAGGACGGCACATATCTTCTGCCGATCGCCACCTCGCTCGAATGCGACGGATCGCGCACGGCGTCGAACCGCTCGCTGCAATGGGGCGAGAAGATCGTCGAGCCCTCGTTCGAGGCGAAGGACGATTATGAAGTCATGTACCTTCTGGCGGAGAAGCTCGGCTTCGCGGACCGGATGTTCAAGAACATCAAGGTGGACGGCAACAAGCCGGAAGCCGAGGACATCCTGCGCGAAATCAACCGCGGCGGCTTCTCGACCGGCTATTGCGGCCAATCGCCGGAGCGCTTGAAGGCGCATATGCGCAATCAGGACAAGTTCGATCTTGTGACGTTGCGCGCCCCCAAGGACGCGCCCGAAGTCGGCGGCGATTATTACGGATTGCCCTGGCCGTGCTGGGGCACGCCCGAGATGAAGCATCCGGGGTCGGCCATTCTTTACAACAACAATCTTCGTGTCTGGGATGGCGGCGGCACGTTCCGTGCCCGCTTCGGCGTGGAACGCAACGGGGAGACGCTGCTGGCGGTCGATTCCTATTCCAAGGATTCGGAGCTGACGGACGGCTATCCGGAGTTCAATTACGGCATCCTGAAGAAACTCGGCTGGGACAAGGATCTGACCGCCGAGGAGCGGGCCACGATCGAGCGTATCGGCGGCGACAAGCCGGACGCCGTGAGCTGGGCCATCGATCTCTCGGGCGGCATCCAGCGTGTCTGTATGGACCACAACGTGATGCATTTCGGAAACGGCAAGGCCCGCGCGGTCGCGTGGAACCTGCCGGACCCGGTCCCCGTGCACCGCGAGCCCATCTACACGCCACGTCCGGATCTTGTCGCGAAATATCCGACCCTGCCGGATGCGCGGCAGTTCCGTATACCGAATATCGGTTTTTCGGTGCAGAAGGCAGCGGTCGACAAGGAGATCGCAAAGAGCTTCCCGATCATTCTCAGCTCGGGCCGCCTGGTCGAATACGAAGGCGGCGGCGAGGAAACGCGATCCAACCGCTGGCTTGCCGAGCTGCAGCAGAACATGTTCGTCGAGATCAATCCTGCCGATGCTACCGATCGCGGCATCACCGACGGCCAGTGGGTCTGGGTGTCGGGCGCGGAAAACAATGCGCGCGCCAAAATGAAGGCGCTCGTTACCGACCGCGTCGGCAAGGGCGTCGCCTGGATGCCGTTCCATTTCTCGGGCTGGTACATGGGCGAAGACATGCGACCGCGTTACCCGCAAGGGGCGGATCCGATTGTTCTTGGCGAAAGCGTAAATACACTAACAACTTACGGCTTCGATCCGGTTACCGGAATGCAGGAGCCCAAAGCCACGCTTTGCCAGATCGCGGCGGCGTAAGGGAGGCAACACACGATGGCCCGCATGAAATTCCTCTGCGACGCCGACCGATGCATCGAATGCAATGCCTGCGTGACGGCATGCAAGAACGAACACGACGTTCCGTGGGGCATCAATCGGCGACGGGTCGTAACGCTGAACGATGGCAAGCCGGGCGAGCGCTCGGTCTCGATGGCCTGCATGCACTGCACCGACGCGCCATGTGCCGCGGTCTGCCCGGTCGACTGCTTCTTCACGACAGCCGACGGCGTTGTGCTGCATTCCAAGGATCTGTGCATCGGCTGCGGCTACTGCTTCTACGCTTGTCCGTTCGGCGCGCCGCAATATCCGCGGGTCGGAAACTTCGGCTCGCGCGGAAAGATGGACAAATGCACGTTCTGCGCCGGCGGCCCGGAACAGGACAACAGCGTCGCCGAGTACGAAAAATACGGAAAGAACCGGCTGGCCGAAGGCAAGCTGCCGCTGTGCGCCGAGATGTGCTCGACCAAGGCGCTGCTCGCCGGCGACGGCGAGATCATCGCGACGATCTACAAGGAACGCGTCGCCAAGCGCGGCTACGGCACCGGCGCCTGGGGCTGGCAGACAGCCTATCGCGAAACCGTACAGACGTAGAAGGAGCGAAAACGATGAAGCTTCCGGTCATCTTCGCCGCGGCATTGCTCGCGCTTTCGCTTCACCCGTCCGCGCCCGCTCTGGCGCAGACAGCCGTGCCCCCGGCACAACAGACCGGCAGTCCAAGCGGTATGGACCCGACGTCGAGCGCCCCGACCGAGCAGCAGCTTCTCAACGCGCTTCAAGGGGGCCGACTTGAAGGCCGCGTCACAATTCCGGACCAGAAGAGCCGGGTGCTCGAGCAGCCGGAAGGCCGCCAGTACCAGACGTTCCACGAATCCATGCTGCCCTGGATCGGGGCGATCTTCATCCTCGGCATGCTGGCCGTTCTCGCGGCTTTCTATGCCTGGCGCGGTCGAATCCGGCTTGGAAAAGGTGTCCTGACAGGACGCAAGATCATTCGCTTCACCTTCATCGAGCGCTTCAACCACTGGATGACCGCAACGGCCTTCATTTTGCTGGCGTTGACAGGGCTGAACTACATCTTTGGCAAGCGCTTGCTGTTTCCGCTCATGGGCCCTGACGCGTTTGCGACGTGGACGCAGTGGGCGAAGTACATCCATAATTTCGTGTCGTGGCCGTTCATGGTCGGACTCGTTCTCATGATCCTGTTCTGGCTACGCGACAATATTCCCGATCGCAGCGATGCCCGTTGGATCCGGGAGGGGGGCGGGCTGGTTGGCGACAAGCATCCGCCTGCACGCCGGTTCAACGCCGGACAGAAACTCATTTTCTGGTCGGTGGTCATCGGTGGCTGCGCGCTGTCGGTGTCGGGACTCATGATGCTGTTTCCGTTCACGGTTGCCGGCATCGAGGGCATGCAGATCGCGCAATACATACATGCCGTCGTTGGCGTTGGCCTGATCGCCGTCATCTTTGCACATATCTACATCGGCTCGATCGGCATGGAAGGCGCGTATGACGCCATGGGCTCGGGCGAGGTGGATCTCGGCTGGGCGAAGACGCATCACAGCCTGTGGGTCGAGGAAGAACAGGCTCGAACAGCGAAAGGGCCGCAATTGGGCGGCCGCACCCAACCAGCGGAGTAGGCGATGCGTATTGCTGTCCTGACTCTCCTCGCATCCTCCGCTTTGGCGGCATCCGCCCTGGCGCAGACGCCCGCGCCGCTGCCCGCCGAGCCGCCTGCGCAACCCGCGCCGCCGGCAATGGCCCCGACATCCCCTGTTCCGGCATCTCCTGCGCCGGTGGCCGCCGTCCCGAACGCGCCGGGAATGCCGGCAAATATCTGCGCCGAGCTGGTTGCTTTCCTGACACCCAAGCCGCCGCCCACCGCCGCGGCCAATGCGCCGCCGCAGGCTCCGCCGCCGCAGCAGGCGCAGCCGCAGGCCAGTTCGGCCCAGCAGTCGACGGGACAGTCCGGCACGGCGGTCGAGGCGCCCAAGGACGGTGCTCCCAAGGTGCCGGTCGGCGGGGCGAACAACGCACCACAGCAATCGGGTATCTCGGCCCCCGTGCCCAAGGCGCCCGAGGCGAAAAAGACAAAACCTTCGATCACGCTGGAGCAGGCGCAGGCTTTGGCCCAGGCCAATGACGTCGGGGCCTGCCACGGAGCTGCGCGCAAGGAGCGCCGGGCCGGTGTTGACATGCCCCCCGCGCTGATGTCGCTTGCCGCTCTCGATCTGAAATATCATCAGGAAGCGGCAACTGCCGCGCCGCCGGGAGGTATCCGTCCGTGAAGGCCATTCTGTCGGGAATTGTCGTTGCGCTTGCTGTCGCCGTTCTCGCCGCGCTCGTGCTCAACGAGAGCCAGCGCGCGAGCTACGATGTCTATACGGCGCATCAGAGCGTGCGGTTGGGAGATCCCGGCCACAACCTGACCGGGTCGGCGGGAGACGCCAAGCTCTGAGGAACTTCCCCCTACTGTTGGATTAGAAGAGCACGCGGTCCGGCGACGCGGCGCGTGCTTCCAGCCCTTCTCGAAGCCAGCGGTCGCTTGGCGAAGGCATCGATAGCTCTCATCCCCGATGTCCGCTCGGAAGTCTCCGAGCTGGCTGCAAATCCGTTCGGCAATTAGCTTGGTCGGAAATTCTCGCGCCCGAATCGTAGTGTTAACTCAACCTTAATTCGCAGCTTTACACAGAATTTTTTAAAGCTAGTCTAAAGTTGCATTTGGTTCCCCGGGTCTGGAAATGTCACCCGTAACGGTTGCATTGGTCGACGCTCAACCTCTCTTTCTTCTGGGGGAAGGGCGCTTGTTTGAAAAGAACAATGCCTTCCGGGTGGTTGCAACGGGAACGACCGTGGCCCAGGCGAAGGCAATCGCCGCGAGGTTCCGGCCAAATCTCCTCATTCTGGATTCCGACCACGAAGGCGACATGCCGTCGACCATCCTGGCCATCCACGCCGCCTCACGGGCAACGAAGGTCGTGGCGGTCACGGCAATGCCCAATATCGACGCCGCCGTGCGGGCCTTCGAGGCTGGAGCCAGCGGATATGCGTTGAAGTCCAGCACGCCTGAGGAGTTCATCGCAGCCGCCGAAACAGTCCTGCGGGGCGGGACCTATATCAATCCCACCTTCGCGGCGCAGGTCGTTGGCGCGCTGCGTGCCGCCGCACTGCGAAAGGTGGCGGGCCAGACGACGCAACTGAGCGTGCGCGAACACCAGATTGTGCGCCTGCTGCTGCAAGGGCGGACAACAAACCAGGAAATCGCCGACAGCCTCTCGATAAGCGTCAAGACTGTGAAACATTACATGACGCTGCTGATGCAGAAACTGCGCGCACGCAATCGTCTCGAAGTGGTCATGGCCGTCCAGAAGATCGACGGCTTCCAGAGCGGCCACACTCACCAGCCAGTCAGATACAACTAGCGGCGGCGTTCTCCGGACGCGAGGCCGGCTTCATGCGCGGCCGGATTCAGACCTTGGTCGAATCCATCTTCGGACTTCGGTCGAAATATCCCGGACGAAGGTCGTACCGACATTTCGACGAAAGTCCCGAAAACCGTTGGACGTTGTGTGCTTACCAGGCCGCATGCGAAGCGCGAAGATATCTCTCCGAATAGCCAGCAAAAATCAAGCCCCGAAATTGCTGGTTTCACATCCGGCGGAGTCCGCCGGCGCGCGTGGAGGGTGTCATGGCTGCGTTCAAGCTCAATCTGGCCGATCTGGAATTCGTGCTTCGTCAGATCAAGGTTTCGGAGGCAAACTCGACCGCCCACGCCGGCGCCGGCGCTCTTGAACTCACTGCCATCTATGTCGATGCCGCTGGAAACGTCGTTCCGGAAGGAACGCCGGGCGCGGTTCTCGCCATCCCGGATCCTCACGTGCCGGTGGGCCTTCGTACCGTCGACGGCCGCTACAACAACATCGTGTCCGGACGCGAAAGCTGGGGCGCCGCCGACAATCCGATGCCGCGCATGCTCGACGGCAGCACGAGCAATGATCAAGACGGAGACGTCTACGATCCGCCGGGGCCGGCGATCATCACCAATACAAATTACGGTGCAAACGCCAGCGTCGCGGATGCCGATCCGCGCATCATCTCCAATCTCGTCGTCGATATGTCGTTCAACAATCCGTCGGCGATTGTTGCGGCGCTGACCTTTGCCGGAGAGGAGAGCATTTACGGGCCCGGCGGCGCACTCGAGTCCATACAGCAGGGTTTCTCGACGCTGACTTCGGTTCTGAACTCGGGCGCGGACCAGGCGACCAAGGACGCCGCACAGGCAACATTCGACGCGCTCATAGCCGGATATGGTGTCGAGGCCGAGGGCCCGTCGATTGTCATTCCCAACGTTGCGCCCGATGAAGGCCTTTCGGCGCCGTTCAATGCCTGGATGACATTCTTCGGCCAGTTCTTCGACCACGGCCTCGATCTGATCGCCAAGGGCGGCAACGGCACGGTCTATATCCCGCTGCAGCCTGACGATCCGCTTTATGTCGAAGGCGGCCAGGCCAATTTCATGGTTCTGACGCGCTCGACGCCGGCCGGCGATTCGCAGCTCAATCTGACGACGCCGTTCGTCGACCAGAACCAGACCTACACGTCCCACGCGTCCCATCAGGTCTTCCTGCGCGAGTATGAGGAGGGACCGGACGGCCCTGTTGCGACGGGCCGCTTGCTGGAAGGCGCCGAAGGCGGCCTGGCAACCTGGGCCGACGTGAAGGACCAGGCGCGCGAGATCCTCGGGATTGACCTGACGGATCGCGACGTCCTGAATATTCCGCTTCTTCGTACGGACGCTTACGGCGAATTCATCCGCGGGCCGAACGGCTATCCGCAGGTCGTTATCAACATAGGGGTGGACGGTATCCCCAACACGGGTGACGATATCGTCATCGAAGGGAATCCGGACAGCCCGGTAAATACGTTTACGCTGACGAACGGTACATTCACGGGCGCGATCCGCACCGGCCATGCGTTCCTTGACGACATCGCGCACAATGCGGTGCCCGGCTTTGTCGATCACGACCGCAACCCCGGCACACCGGCGATCGAGATTCTCGCGGACGCGGACGGCGACACAGGTAACGCGATCATCCCGAACGCATTCGGCGTGAACGAGACCTATGACGATGAACTTCTGGACCGGCACTATGTGACCGGCGACGGGCGCGGCAACGAGAATATCGCGCTGACCACGGTGCATCACATCTTCCATTCGGAGCACAATCGCCAGATCATGAGTCAGAAGCTGACGCTGCTGGCCGATGGCGATCTGGAATTCGTCAACGAATGGCTTGCCGATCCGCTGACCGAGCCGCAGCTTGCGGCGATCAAGACCGCATTGGGCGCGGCGACAAACCAGGCCGCTCTCCTTGCCACGCTCGAAGATTCAGATCCGGTGACCGGGGTTGCGGGCGTCGAACTGAACTGGGACGGCGAGCGCCTGTTCCAGGCCGCGCGCTTTGCCACCGAGATGCAGTACCAGCACCTCGTGTTCGAGGAGTTCGCGCGCAAGGTTCAGCCGAACATCGATCCGTTCATCTTCAATTCGGTCACGGACATCGATCCATCGATCTTTTCGGAATTCGCGAACGTTGTTTACCGCTTCGGCCATTCAATGCTGACCGACGCGATGCCGCGCATCGGCACCGATGGCGAGCTGATCGACGACATGGGGCTCATCGCGGCCTTCCTGAACCCGGTTGCGTTCGACAGCGACGGCGACCTGTCGCATGACGAGGCGGCCGCCGCGATCGTGCGCGGCATGACGATCGAGCGCGGCAACGAGATCGATGAATTCATCGTCGGCTCGCTCCGCAACAGCTTGCTTGGACTTCCGCTGGATCTCGCGGCAATCAACATCGCCCGGGGCCGCGACACGCAGATGCCGACGCTCAACCATGCGCGCGAACAGCTCTTCGCCGCGACGGGTTCGAGCTTCCTGACGCCGTATGACAACTGGGTGGATTTCGCTGCGAATCTCAAGAACCCGGCTTCAGTCATCAATTTCATCGCCGCCTACGGTACGCACGATACGGTCGAAGCGGAAACAACCCTGATCGGCAAGCGGGCCGCCGCCCAGGCCATTGTCATGAACACCTCGGTGACCGTCATGATTGACGGTGTGGAGCGGATATTCACGCCGCCGGCAGACCGCGTCGGATTCCTGACCGGAACGACGGCGAACTGGGATACCGAGGAAACCGGCATCAATCTCATCGATCTGTGGATCGGTGGACTCGCCGAAAAGAAGATGCCGTTCGGCGGCTTCCTCGGCTCGACCTTCAACGCCGTGTTCGAGGCGCAACTCGAAGCGTTGCAGGACGGTGATCGTTTCTACTACCTGACGCGTACGCAGGGTCAGAATTTCCTCAACGCGCTCGAACAGAACTCGTTTGCCAAGATGATGATGGCGAACACCAATCTCGCGCAGCCCGGCGCCGACGGCATTCGCGGCACGGCGGACGACGTCATTTCGCGTCATATCGGCGTTGATTCCTTTGCCGCCTACGACTTCGTGCTGGAAATCAACACGGCCAACCAGGCCGATTACGATCCAGACAATCTCAGTGCCTCGGGCGTCGATCCGTTCGGCAACGACCCGATCCTGGAGGCGATGGGCCTCGGCAAGGTGCAGCGCGACAATCCGCTGACGCCGGAGCTCGACACGAATTACATCCGCTTCACGGGCGGCGAGCACACTGTGTTTGGCGGTACGAACGATAACGATGTCATCATTTCCGACTTTGGTGACGACGGCATCTGGGGCGATGCAGGAGACGACCGGATCGAATCCGGCGCGGGCGTCGATCTCGTCAACGGCGGTTCGGGTAACGACATCATCACAGACTCCGGCGATACCGGAGACTTCCTGAAGGGCGACGAGGGCGACGATGTCATCGCCAACTCCAACGGCCTGGACATTCTCATGGGCGGTTCGGGCAAGGACGCCGTGTTCGTCGGCGTTGATGACACCGAAGTGTTCGGCGGCTCTGGCGACGATTTCATTCTCGGCGGCGCGGGCGTCGATTTTCTCCTTGGTAATGAAGGCAACGACTGGATCGAGGGCGCCGGCGGCTTCGACACGATCGCGGGCGACAACTCCGAACTGTTTTTCAACAGCTCGCTCATTGGCCACGACGTCATGTTCGCAGGTGATGACGAGATGGATTTCGACGCCGAGTCCGGCGACGATATCATGGTCCAGGGGGAAAGCGTCGTCCGCAACGAGGGCATGTTCGGCTTCGACTGGGCGGTTTTCAAGGGCATGGCGCTCGACGGCTATGCCGACATGCGTATCCCGATCTTTACAACCGAGCAGGAAGACGTGCTGCGCAACCGCTTCGACAAGGTCGAGGCCTTGTCGGGCTGGCAGAACGACGACATCCTGATGGGCGACGACCGGGTGTTCGGCGAAGTCGCGCCCGGCGAAACGGTCGCGACGACCGAGAATATCTTCTTCAACGACGGGCTGGACCAGGCCGGCATCGACCGCATCGCCGGTCTCAGCCAGATCGTCCAGGTCGGTACGACCGGGTTCTATGAATCCGGCAACATCCTGCTCGGCGGCGCCGGCAGCGACGAGCTGCGTGGCAATGGCGGCGACGACATTCTTGACGGCGACCGTTGGCTCAATGTGCGCATACGCATAACCGCGCCGGGCGCCGACAACACGACCGGAAACGAAATCGCGTCGATCGACTCCATGAACCACGTGTTCACGGCGCTGGATTTCGCATCGGCGGAAGCGATCGAGGCCGATTGGATCGGCAAGTCGCTCTCGCAACTGATGATCGGACGTGTCATCGAACCCGGGCAACTGCATATCGTGCGCGAGATCGTCTCGGACGGTGTCCAAGACGATGACCGCGACGTCGCGGTGTTCAACGACCTGTTCGAGAACTATACGATTACCGCGAATGGCGATGGCAGCATCACCATCACGCACGTCACGGTCAGCGACATCATCGATCCGCTGACCGAGCGCCCGCTGCTGTCGGATGGTGTCGATACGATCCGCAATTTCGAGGCGCTGCGCTTTTCCGATATCGAGATTGAAATCAGCCCGCCGCAGCTGTTTCTCGACAGCGTCGATTTCGATAACTACATCGAGCTGTTCAACACGGAGAGCTACACAGGCGTCGACAACAGCGGCTCGATCCCGTGGACCACGTCGTGGACGGAAACCGGCGACAACGGAAGTGCATCGACCGGCGAGATCGAAATCACCGGTGGCAGGCTAAGCTTCGATGGCGGAATCGATAGCGGCGAAACGCTCACCCGCGCGATCGACTTGACCGGCGTCAGCTCCGCCACGGTCAATTTTGTTTACGAGGACGACGGTACAGACAACGGCGAGAATATAATCGTCGAGGCCTGGAACGGAACGGCCTGGCAGCAGATCGGCCCGGCCCTGGGCGGTACGACGCCGTCGGGCGATGGAGCGTTCTCGGCATCGCTGACGGCGGCGCAGATCGGCGTGCATTCGCAGATCCGGTTCCGTGCCGAGGGTGACTGGGAAGACGGTGAGGAATTCTTCATCGACAATATCCGCATCGAGGTGACGCGGCCGCAGACGCCCGTTGCCCAGGACTTCGAAACGGCGTTCGTGGAAGACGACGCGGACGGCGTTGCGATCTCCGAAGGCGCGCTGATCGCCGACAGCGGCGAGATCGAGTCCGCACGCATCGTGCTGACCAACGCCCAGGCGGGCGATATCCTTGACGTGCCCGCCAATCTCCCGGGCAATATCAACAGCGCGATCGATCTCAGCGTTGCCGGACAGATCACGGTCACGCTGACGGGAGACGAGCCGCTGGTCGCGAACTGGCAGGCGGCCATCGACGCCATCCGCTTCCGCAACACATCGCAGAATCCGAGTGAGGTGGACCGGATTATCCAGGTAAAGGTCAATGACGGTCTTCTGGACAGCAATGTCGCCACGACCACGGTCACTGTGGATTCGGTCAACGACATACCGAACGCCGGCAATGAAACGATCCTGACCAATTTCACCGGAAACTTCAGCGTTCCGGTGTGGATGCTTCTGGCGAACGACACGGATGCCGAGGGGAGCCCCCTCACCATCACGAACGTCGCCGAGGGTCAGACGAATTTCGGCGTGACGTTGAACGGCGATGTCGTGAACGTCACACGCTCCACGACGCAGGATCGCGAGTTCACCTATACGGTGAACGACGGCGAAGCTGTCGACACGGCAACGATCGATGTCGAGATCGACACAAGTCCGACCATTGGCGGTGGCGGGTCGGAAATCCTGCTCGGCAACACGGCTGCGTCGATATTCAATGGCGGTGGCGGCAATGACATCATCATGGGGGGCGGCGGCAATGACGACGTGTTCGGCGGCACCGGAGACGACATACTCGTCTGGAACGTCAATGACGGCCGCGACGATCTTGAGGGCGATGCCGGTACGGACACGGTCCGCATCTTCGGTGACGGCTCGAACGAGACCTACCGCGTCTACTCCAGGGCCGCAGCTTTGGCCGCGGGCATGACGGGGCTCGATGGCGATACGGAAATCGTCATCACACGCAACGGCACGACCAACGAATCGATCATTGCCGAACTGGACAATATCGAGGAGATCATCATCAACACCGGTACGGGAACCGATCAGGTCATCCCGATCGGGAATTTTGATCCGACGGAGCTCAGCCCCTCGACGATCACCGTCAATGGCGGCACCGGGAACGACACGGTCGATGTGTCCAGCCTGCAATCGGCCCACCGTATCCTGTTCCGCTCGAACGGCGGCAACGATACGATCATTGGCGATTTGCGTCCGCAAGACGTGATCGAACTGGCGCCCGGTCAGGATCCCGCGACGTACGCGCTGGTCGACAACGGCAACGGAACCAAGAGCTATACCAACGGTACGCATTCCATCACCTTCACGGGGGCGGTGCCGCCGCAGTTCCAGACCGACACCACGCCGGACGAGGATGCCATCGACGGTGCGTTCGAGTATACGCCGAGCGATATCGAGGGCCTCGAAGCGCTCGTCCGAGGCCAGACCCCGCCAGCCGCCGGCGACGACGATGTGCCGGTCGGCTTCCGGGATCTGTCCGGCTTTGGAAACAACGAGGACAATCCGACCTGGGGCGCGGCCGATCAGCCCTTCATCCGGCTGACGGATGCACGCTTCGGCGAAGGCATGAACGCGGAAGGCAACAACCGGGCGATCAATCCGATCTTCTCGGGTCTCGACCCGCGCACCATCAGCAACATTCTCGGCGATCAGGAGGCGGGTCTGCCGGATGCCGGCAACGAAGCCAACATCTTCTTCATGGCATTCGGTCAGTACGTCGACCACGGACTCGATTTTCTGCCGAAAGGCGGCAACGGATCGGTGCCGATCGGCGGCGTCGGCGGCGGCGCGCCGGGCAGCACCAACCCTGCCGACCTGACGCGCGGCACGGTGATGGGATGGGACGGCGATACTCCGCTGCACAAGAACCAGACCTCGCCCTATGTCGATCAGAACCAGGCCTATGGCTCCCACAGCCTTGTCGGCCAGTTCCTTCGCGAAGGAGACGGCAATGGCGGGCTCGGCGCGCATCTGCTCGCCGGGGTACCCGATCCGTCGAACGCGGCGTTCAACCTCCTGCCGACGCTGCGCGAACTGATCGTGCATCACTGGGAGAACGATACGATCTTCGTGCACGAATCCCTGCCGGGCGGACAGACGAGCTTCCGTACCTACTACACCAACTACGAGATCGAGCCGGGAACGACCGGAACGCTGTTCAATCCGATCAGCGGCGCATTCGATCCGGGTGTTCTCGACAAGTTCATCTCGAACTTCATGGGATCGACCCATCCGCTGCTGCTGGACACCAACCCGTTCGTCAGCGTGCTGGATCACTATGTGGCCGGCGACGGCCGCGCGAACGAAAACTTCGCGCTGACGTCGATCCACACGATCTGGGCCCGTAACCACAATTTCCATGTCGAAGCGCTGGAGGCCGCCGGCTTCGAAGGCACACAGGAGCAACTGTTCCAGGCCGCGAAGATGGTCAACGAGGCCGAGTATCAGCGCGTTGTCTTCGACGAGTATGTCGAGACGCTTCTCGGCGGCCTGCGCAGCGAAGGCACGCACGGTTTCGACGAATATGACCCGAACACCGACCCGGCGATTTCGCATGAATTCGCTGCCGCGGCGTTCCGCTTCGGTCATTCGCTCGTCAGCGAAACGCTGACGGTGCTCGACGCCAACGGCAATCCGGTCTCGGTTTCGCTGGTCGATGCCTTCCTCAACCCGAACAGCGCGGCCGTTCTCGGCCCGTTGCCTCCCGGTTACGTGCCGCAGCCCGGCTACGCCCAGTATGGTGTCAACGCCATCATCGGCGGAACAGTGACGCAGCCGTCCGAGGACGTTGACTTCAACATTGTCGATGCGGTGCGCGATAATCTCGTGCGCATCAGCGCCGATCTGTTTGCGTTCAACGTGGCGCGCGGCTGGGATCTTGGTCTTGGCACGCTGAACCAGATCCGCATGGCGCTGGCGGCGTCGGACAGCCCCTATGTTCAGGAAGCAGTCGGCTTCGCCGGCGGCAATCTCACGCCCTACACCTCTTGGGAGGACTTCCAGCAGCGCAACGGCCTCAGCGATGCGGTCATCGCGCAGTTCAGGCAGGCCTATCCCGACCTTGTGCTGGCGGGAGCCGACATAGCGGCGTTCCAGGCAGCCAATCCGGATATCGTTCTTCTCGACGGGGAGAACGGCGCGAAGATCGTAAAGGGCATCGACCGGGTCGATTTCTGGGTCGGCGGCCTTGCCGAGGCGCATATCAACGACGGCATTGTCGGCCAGACCTTCTGGGTCGTGCTGCATGAGCAGTTCGAGCGGCTGCAGGATGCCGACCGCTTCTACTACATCGAGCGGTTCGACAATTTCGACCTGTACGAAAACTTCATCGACGGCCAGGAGTTCGCCGACATCGTCGCGCGCAATACCGGCATGACCGATCTTCCGGAACACATGTTCCGGACCGAGGAAACTGACGAGGACGATGACGACGTCGACAATGATGATGACGAGGACGATGACGACGACACCACCGGCAACGACGATGAGGAAGACGAAGACGAAGACGAAGACGAAGACGAAGACGAAGACACGACCGGTGAGAATGACGACGATGAGGATGAGGATGAGGATGACGACACCGACACTCCGACACCTCCGTCATTGCCCGGCGTCGGTACGCCGCTCGCCGATGTCCTCATCGGCACGTCCGCATCCGACAATCTCGTGGCATTCGCGGGTGACGACGTCATTCTGGGTCACGAAGGCCCGGATGCCATCGTAGCCGGCGAAGGGAACGACTTCGTCAATGCCGGCGGCGGCAAGGATGTCGTCTCGGCCAACGCGGGCGACGACCATGTCTTCGGCGGTGGCGGCGACGACATGATCTATGGTGACGATGGTGCGGACCGCATCTTTGCCGAAGGCGGAAACGATATCGCCGAAGGTGGAGCGGGCGACGACACGGTCGTCGGCGGCGCCGGAAACGACGTCATCGTCGCGACGCTCGGTGACGGAAACGACACCTATTTCGGCGACGAGCTGAACGGAGGTCCCGGCACCGATACGCTCGATATGTCGAGAGCGACAGCGAACGCCGTGGTCGATCTTGGTACCGGCGTGCTCGGCCACGGCTCCGCGTTCAGCGCGCAAACCGGCACCGACTCCTTGTGGGGAATCGAGAATGTCACCACAGGCTCGGGCGAGGACCACATCACGGCGAGCGATGCGGTCAATGTGATGGATGGAGGCGAGGGAGACGACGTCTTCCACTTCCTGACGACCACGGCCGCGATGAACGACACGATCCTGAACTTCCAACCGGGAGATCAGATCGATCTGAGCGGTATCGACGCCAATACCGGCGCCGCCGGCAAGCAGAGCTTCGCTCTCACTGCCGGCCCGATCACCCAGGCCGCCCAGCTGATGGTCAGCTATCAGCAGGAGAATGGGGAGGAATACACGGTGATCGAGGGCAATACGGGTGGCGACACAACCGCCGAGTTCAAGATCAAGCTGAAAGGATCGCACGTCCTCGACGACGGCAACTTCCAGTTCTGACCGGCATGCGGGCCGGCGATCCCGGCCCGCCATCTCTGTGAAACGGCGTGTGCGTTATGAAGAAGCAGCATAATTCCCGGGAGGCCGGGCCAGAGTCAAAAACGCAGGTATCCGCGGAGCGCGATGCTGCCGCTGCCACTACCGGCCCATCAGCGCCGGAGCGTCCCAATCCGGCGATGCTCGTCAGCGGCTTTCGCGGAATCCTGGTCTTTCTCATCCTGATGTCGGGGATCATCAACATTCTCGCGCTGACCGGCGCGTTCTACATGCTGCAGATATACGACCGGGCGCTGACCGGCGGCAGCATTCCGACTCTCCTGGCTCTGTCCGCACTGGCGATCGGCCTTTACCTTTTCCAGGGCGCGTTCGATGTCGTCCGCTCCCAGGTGCTCGTGCGTGTCGGTGCTCAGCTCGATCGCAAGATTGCGCCCATGGCGCACAGCGTGGCGATCGACATGCCGCGATTCGGGTTCTCGACCACGGAAGCGCTCGAGCGGGGCAGGGATGTCGACACCGTCCGTTCATTCCTCGGCAGCCAGGGCCCGATCGCGCTGTTCGATCTGCCGTGGATGCCGATCTATCTCATCTTCGTCTATGCGCTTCACCCGTATCTCGGATCGCTGACACTCGGCGGCGCGGTCATACTCACCGTGCTTACGGTCGCTACCGAGCTGATGACACGCAAGCTCAGCGCGAAAACCCAGCAGGCCGTCATTACGCGGAACGCAATCGCGGACTCGAATGCCAGGAACGCCGACATTCTCAAGGCCATGGGCTTCGCCGGCAGGGCCGTCGCACGCTTCAACGCCGCCAACGACACTCATCTGGCGCTACAGACACGAACGAACGACATCAGCGGAACGTTCGGCGCCATATCGCGCGTTCTTCGCATGGTCCTGCAGTCGGCGGTGCTCGGGCTCGGCGCCTATCTCACGATCATAGGCGAGCTTTCCGCGGGAGCGATCATCGCCGCCTCGGTCGCGTCATCGCGCGCTCTGGCGCCCATCGACCTTGCGATCGGAAACTGGAAGGGCGTCGTTGCGGCGCGGCTCGCGTTCCAGCGCCTGCGCGAAACGGTGGTTGCGCTTGCTTCCGCGGTAAAGCCGATGGATCTGCCAGCCCCGACCGCCTCGCTCAAGGTGGAGAAGATCACGGTTGCGGCGCCGTCGTCAGGGCGCGTCCTTCTCAGCGAAGTCGGTTTCGAACTGAAAGCGGGCGATGCGCTGGGCATCATCGGGCCGAGCGCCGGCGGCAAGACGACGCTCGCGCGGGCGCTGACCAGCGTATGGCCGGTGCTGCGCGGCAGCATCCGGCTGGACGAAGCGGAACTCAACCAGTGGCGCGACGAGGTGCTTGGCCGCTATATCGGCTATCTGCCGCAGGATGTGGCGCTGCTCGACGCGACCATCGAAGACAACATCGCGCGCTACGCAGTCGATCCGGATCCCCGCACAATCATCGAAGCCGCGCGCGCGGCGAGCGTGCACGAGATGATTGTACGCATGCCCGAGGGCTACAAGACGCAGATCGGGCCCCAGGGCATGGCGCTGTCGGCCGGCCAGAGGCAGCGGATCGGTCTTGCGCGCGCGCTGTACGGCAATCCGTTCCTTGTTGTCATGGATGAGCCGAACTCCAATCTCGACGGAGAGGGCGAACTTGCGCTCACCGCAGCCATTCGCGGCATCCGCGATCGCGGCGGTATTGCGATTGTCGTGGCGCATCGGCCGAGCGCCCTCGCGGCGGTCGATCTGGTCGCGGTTATCCAGGGCGGGCGTCTGTCGGCATTCGGACCCAAGAACGAAATCATAGAATCCACAAACGCAGCGACGGCGGCACAGGCCAGACAGTCTGTGAAGGTGACGGCATGATTATCGACGTCAAGACAGCCAAGGCATCCTCCGACGAACCGGAGATTTCGCGCGAGCGCTTTCTGCTCAAGACGGGAACCGTGTTCTCGAACCTGCCGGTCGTGTTCCTTGTAGCGATGGGCACGGCGCTCGCCTATCTCCGGAGCTTCCTGCCATCGCAGGCCGTGAGCAGCGCAGAAGACGAGTACACAGGACCTCCTCCGGAGGCCGACGCTCCGAACTTTGTCTCCGAGGAGGTTCCTCCGGACGGCGAGCCGGAGGAGGAACCGGCGCCGCCGAAAGTCAAATCCGGCAGTTCCTATATCGACAAGGACGAGGGCTCGTTCTTCCTGGCGGAACCGCCCGCGAACAATTTTCAGTTCTCGCCGGTCGCCGTCAAGCAGGAGGATGGCGGGCTGTTTAACTTCCGGCCGCGCGCGGGCAACGACAATCTGAACTTCGCCGGGCGTGGCGAAGGAACGGGCGGCAGCGGCGGCGGCGATGGCGGCGGCGATGGTCCGGGCGGCGCGGGCGGCGGGCTTCCGGATGACGAGGAAGACGAGGACGACGACGAAACGCCGGACTCGCAGAACAGGGCGCCGCGCAACGCAGCCACGCCCTATCTTGGCGATATCGTCAGTGGTCATTCTTTCGTCATTACGTTTGCGGCTCTCCTGCAGTATGCGACGGACGCTGACGCCGATACGTTGCGCGTCAGCAATCTCGCCGCCTCGTCGGGCACGCTGACGCCGGTCGCCGGCGGCTGGCTTTTCACGCCGGAGGAGGGGCAGCCCGGATTCGTGACATTCACCTATCTGCTGAAGGACGGGAATGTCTCCGTCTGGCAGACCGCGCAGGCCCGCATTGTCCTCCACCATGAGATCGACGGCACGCCCGACGGCGATGTGATCGTCGGGACACCGCACGCCGATCATGTGGACGGGCTTGGCGGTGACGACAATCTCGATGCCCGGGACGGCGATGACGTCGTGAACGCGGGCGAGGGCGACGACAATGTCGTGGGCGGAGCCGGAAACGACACCATCTACGGCGGGGCAGGCGATGACCGCATCTTTGCCGGTGCCGGCAACGACCTGGTCTGGGCCGGAGCGGGTAATGATTCCGTCTTCGGCGAGGACGGCAACGACATCCTCTATGGCGAGGACGGGGCGGACAGGCTCAGCGGCGGTATCGGTGCCGATACTCTTTTCGGCGGGGAAGGGAATGACGCCCTCGAAGCTGGCTACGGTAACGACAGGTTGTCCGGCGGGGGAGGAGATGACGAACTGTCGGGCGATGACGGCAATGACATCCTTGACGGCGGCGCGGGCTCGGACCGCAACCGTGCCGGCGCCGGCGACGACCTCATCATCGCAAGCGCCGATGCGGCGCCGGACATCCACGACGGCGGCTTGGGCATCGACACGGTCGTTTTCGCCGCGATGACGAGCTCGGTTGTCGTCAATCTCGACAACGGCACCGCCGGCAGCGACGAGACCGGCAACGATCTTCTCGCCGGGATAGAGAATGTCATCACCGGCGGCGGTGACGACACGATAATCGTGGCGGCTGCCGATACCGGCACAAACAGTTATGACGGCGCAGCCGGTGTCGACACGCTGGACCTGTCCGCCAATGCCAAGGGCGTTCTCGTCGATCTGACGACGGGCCGCGCGGTCGGTGTCGATCTGGGCGAGGATTTCTTCGAGAACATCGAGCGGGTCATCGGCACCGACGAAGCTGATACCTTCGTGATCGGCGCGAATTCGTTCAGCCTGAAAGGCGGCGAAGGCGACGACGAATTCCGCTTTACGGCAACAGACCTCGAACCGAGCGAGCACAGGATCGAGGATTTCGACATCGGCGATCGCATCTCTCTCGACGATCTCGATATCAGCAGAAGCGCGGTGCGCGACGTCGAGGATCTTTTCCAGGACATCTACGGACCGACGCCGGAAGACACATACCGCACCTACAGCGGCGAAGACGGCCGTCACGTCCGGTATCGCAACGACCGCGATGGCGACCGTGACCGTACACGCGTCGAGGCCGACCTCGACGGCGACACAACCTATGAGCTGGCCATCAATCTCGATGGACACCATGTCCTGTTCATCGCGGAGAACATCGCATGAAGCGCAACCGCAAAAAGTCTGACGAGCAGAACATCTGGGATCTCGACGTCGGCGCCGAAGTCGGGCCCCGCGTCTGGGCCGGCCTGGCGCTCGGCGTCTTTCTCGTTGTCGTGTGCGGCGGCTGGGCCGCGACCGCGCAGCTGTCCGGCGCCATTGTGGCGAATGGCTCGGTCAAGGTGGACCGAAATCTGAAGGCCATTCAGCATCGGGACGGCGGCATCGTCAGCATGATTTCCGTTCGCGAAGGCGACTTCGTGAAGAAGGACCAGGTTCTGATAAAGCTCGAGGATGTGCAGACGCGCGCCGAGCTCTCGATCATACAATCGCAACTGACGGAGTTGACGGCGCGGCGGGCCCGCCTGCTTGCAGAGCGCGACGGCTTGCCGGAACTTGCTTATCCAGACGGTTATGCAAACTCCTCGCCCGAGGCCGCGAAAATCGCGGCGAGCGAGTCGAATCTGTTTGCGGGCAATCGCGCCGACCGACAAAGCCAGAAGGAACAACTCGAACTGCGCATCGCGCAGATAGAAAAGGAGATTGTCGGACTCAAGGCCCAGTATCGCGCGAAAGACGACGAGATCCGGATGGTCGAGGCCGAGAACGCAAAACTCCGCGATCTTTTTTCAAAGGGATTCATCGAAAACGTACGCATATACACCGCGGACCGGGAGCTTGCGCGCCTGATGGGAAGCCGCGGTGAGGTCGAAGCAAGCATCGCCCGTGCCGAGGCAACAACAAGCGAGATACGGGTTCAGATCATCGCGGTCGATCAGAACAGCCGGACCGAGGCGCAAAGGGAATTGACGGCTGTCGACGCCAAGATATCGGAACTGAAGGACAGGCGTATAGCCGTCGAGGACCGGCTTTCGCGAACGGACATACGTTCGCCGGCGGCAGGATTTGTCAACGAGCTGTCCGTGCATACCGTTGGCGGCGTCATTACGCCGGCCGAGCGTCTGGTCACCATCGTTCCGGAAAACGCGGTCCTGCGTATCGAAGCGAAATTGACCCCCGCCGATATCGATCAGGTCAGCGTGGGACAGCAGGCACGCCTGCGGTTCTCCGCCTTCAACCGCAACACCACGCCGGAGATCCCCGGAAAGATCGCACATGTGTCGCCGGCGACGACGCGCGACACGGTCACCGGCGATATCTACTACATCGCAGATGTTCAGGTTCGGGTCGAAGATCTGAAAATGCTCGGCGACCGGAGGCTCATTCCAGGCATGCCGGTTGAGGTCTATATCGAGACCGAGCAGCGGACCGCGGCGTCCTATCTGAT
>JALHQA010000012.1 GCA_022842205.1 Hyphomicrobiales bacterium | reverse complement strand
GGCACGGAGATGGTCATGCCGGGCGACAACATCGCGATGGAAGTGACGCTGATCGTCCCGATCGCGATGGAAGAGAAGCTGCGCTTCGCCATCCGCGAAGGCGGACGCACGGTGGGTGCCGGAGTGGTGGCAAGCATTATTGAGTAATGACAGGCGGTAGCCGGAGAGCCTCGGCTCTTCGGCCTGCCATCGACAGGTAATTAAGGAAAGCGGTCCCGGGATGCGCAAACCGCGCGTCAGGGATGACCGAAAGAGAAGATCATGAACGGTCAGAATATCAGGATCCGACTCAAGGCGTTCGACCATCGAGTTCTCGATACGTCGACGAAGGAGATCGTCTCGACCGCGAAGCGGACGGGCGCGCGCGTGCGCGGCCCCATCCCGCTGCCGACGCGCATCGAGAAGTTCACGGTCAACCGCGGTCCTCACGTCGACAAGAAAAGCCGCGAGCAGTTCGAAATGCGTACGCATAAGCGCCTGCTCGATATCGTTGACCCGACCCCGCAGACGGTGGACGCGCTGATGAAGCTCGACCTCGCCGCCGGCGTGGACGTCGAAATCAAGCTCTGAAAGGGACCACGACAATGCGGTCCGGAGTGATTGCAAAGAAGGTCGGCATGACCCGCATCTTTACCGATGCCGGTGAGCATGTTCCGGTCACGGTTCTCGAACTGGCGCAGTGCCAGGTGGTCGCCCACCGCACCGCGGAGAAGGATGGCTATGTCGCCGTCCAGCTCGGTGCCGGTTCGCGCAAGCCGAAGAACATCGCCAAGGCCACGCGCGGCCAGTTCGCCGTCGCCAAGGTCGAGCCGAAGCGCAAAATGGTTGAATTCCGCGTTCCCGCGGACGGTCTCATCCCCGTCGGCGCCGAGATCACGGCGGACCATTTCGTTGCCGGACAGTTCGTCGATGCGACGGGCACCTCGACCGGCAAGGGTTTCGCGGGCGCGATGAAGCGCTGGAACTTCGGCGGTCTGCGTGCCTCGCACGGTGTGTCGATCTCGCACCGTTCGCACGGTTCGACCGGCGGCCGTCAGGATCCCGGCAAGGTCTTCAAGAACAAGAAGATGGCCGGTCATCTCGGTGCCGAGCGCGTGACCACGCAGAACCTGCGTGTCGTCCGTACGGACGTGGAGCGCGGCCTCATTCTCGTCGAGGGCGCCGTTCCCGGCGTCAAGGGCGGCTGGGTCGAGTTGCGCGACGCTGTGAAGCGCAAGCTTCCGGACGGTGTGCCGACTCCGGGCAAGTTCCGCCTGGCGAACGAAGAAAAAGCACCGAAGGCCGAGGAAGCCGCGCCGGCAGCCGAGACTCCGGTCGAGGCGGCTCCGGCCCCTGAAGCCAAGACCGAAGGAGACGCGTGATGGTCGATATCGCCGTCAAGACTTTCGAGGGCAAGGACGCCGGCAAGGTGTCGCTGTCCGACGAGATTTTCGGTCTCGAAGTGCGCCAGGACATTCTGGCACGCGTCGTGCGCTGGCAGCTCGCCAAGCGTCAGGCTGGTACGCACAAGACGAAGGGGCGCTCGGAAATCGATCGCAACAAGTCGAAGATGTACAAGCAGAAGGGCACGGGTCGTGCTCGTCACCACGCCGCGTCCGCTCCGCAGTTCCGCGGCGGCGGCCGTGCCTTCGGTCCGGTCGTCCGCAGCCATGCGCACGATCTTCCGAAGAAGGTTCGCGCGCTCGGCCTGAAGCATGCGCTTTCGGCCAAGGCGAAGGAAGGCACGCTCATCGTCGTCGACGCGGTCGCGCTGAAGGAAGCCAAGACCAAGGCGTTCCGCGATCAGCTGAAGAAGCTCGGCTTTGCCTCGACGCTCATCGTCGACGGTGCCGAAGTTGAGAGGAATCTGGGCCTCGCCGTCCGCAACGTCCCGCATGTGGACGTGCTGCCGGTGCAGGGCATCAATGTCTACGACATCCTGCGTCACGACACGCTCGTGCTCAGCAAGGCGGCCGTGGACGCGCTTGAGGAGCGCTTCAAATGAGCAAGGACGCGCGCCACTACGACGTGATCAAGTCGCCGGTCATTACCGAGAAGGCGACTCTCGCGTCCGAGCACAACAAGGTTGTCTTCAAGGTCGCGAAGACGGCAACGAAGCCGCAGATCAAGGAAGCGGTCGAGAAGCTGTTCGACGTGAAGGTGACCGGCGTGAACACGCAGGTCGTCAAAGGCAAGGTCAAGCGCTTCAAGGGTCAGCTCGGCCAGCGCAGCGATGTCAAGAAAGCGGTTGTCACCCTCGCCGAGGGCTCCCGCATTGACGTCACGACAGGGCTTTGAGCGGGACGAAGAGATAGATCATGGCACTGAAAAAGTTCAAACCCGTCACGCCAAGCCTTCGCGAGCTCGTGCTCGTCGATCGCTCCGAGCTCTACAAGGGCAAGCCCGAGAAGAGCCTGACGGAAGGCAAGTCGTCGAAGGGCGGCCGCAACAATCTTGGCCGGGTCACGGTTCGTTTCCGTGGCGGCGGTCACAAGCGCGCCTATCGCCTGGTCGACTTCAAGCGCCGCAAGCTTGATGTGCCGGCCACGGTCGAGCGGATCGAGTACGATCCGAACCGTTCGGCGTTCATCGCCCTGATCAAGTATCAGGACGGCGAACTGAGCTATATCCTGGCGCCGCAGCGCCTTGCCGCCGGCGACACGGTGGTCTCGGGCAATTCGGCCGACGTCAAGCCGGGCAACGCGATGCCGCTCTCGGCCATTCCGGTCGGCACGATCGTGCACAATATCGAGCTGAAGATCGGGAAGGGCGGCCAGATCGCCCGTTCGGCGGGTTCGTACGCACAGATCGTCGGCCGTGATCAGGGTTATGTCGCGGTCCGTCTCGGCTCGGGCGAGCAGCGTCTCGTCAACGGCCAGTGCTTCGCCACCGTGGGTTCGGTGTCGAACCCGGATCACTCGAACCAGAATTACGGTAAGGCCGGACGTTCGCGCTGGCTCGGTTTCCGTCCGCACAATCGCGGCGTTGCGATGAACCCGGTCGATCATCCGCATGGCGGCGGCGAAGGCCGCACCTCGGGTGGCCGTCATCCGGTCACGCCGTGGGGCAAGCCGACCAAGGGCAAGAAAACCCGCAAGAACAAGTCGACCCAGAAATTCATCGTGACCAGCCGTCACGCGAAGAAGAAGTAAGGACAACAGAGATGGCACGCTCGCTCTGGAAAGGCCCGTTCGTCGACGGTTATCTGCTCAAGAAGGCAGATGCCGCGCGCGGCTCCGGCCGCTCGGAGGTCATCAAGACCTGGAGCCGCCGCTCCACCATCCTGCCGCAGTTCGTGGGCCTGACCTTCGGCGTCCACAACGGCAGGAAGCACATCCCGGTCTTCGTTTCGGAAGAAATGGTTGGCCACAAGCTCGGCGAGTTCGCGCCGACCCGCACCTTCACGGGCCACACGGCCGCGGACAAGAAGGCCGCTGCGAAGGGGGGTAAATAATGGGCAAGAAGACACCTGAGCGCCGGCTGCCTGAGAACGAAGCTCAGGCCAAGACGCGCCTGATCCGTGTTTCGCCGCAGAAGCTGAACCTCGTCGCGCAGCTCATTCGCGGCAAGCGCGTTTCGTCTGCGCTGGCCGATCTGCAGTTCTCGCAGAAGCGCATCGCCAAGGACGTCCAGAAGACGCTCGAAAGCGCGATCGCGAACGCGGAAAACAACCACAGCCTCGATGTCGACGATCTGATCGTCGCCGAGGCTCACGTCGGCAAGGCGTTCGTCATGAAGCGGTTCTCGCCGCGTGCGCGCGGCCGTGTCGGTCAAATTCAGAAGGCCTTTTCGCACCTCACTATCGTCGTGCGTCAGGTTCGGGAGTCTGCCTAATGGGTCAGAAAGTTAATCCGATCGGCCTGCGCCTCGGCGTCAACCGCACCTGGGATTCGCGCTGGTTCGCGAACAAGGGTGAGTACGGCAAGCTGCTGCATGAGGACATGAAGATCCGCAACGAGCTGATGAAGGATCTGAAGCAGGCTGCGGTTTCGAAGATCGTCATCGAGCGTCCGCACAAGAAGTGCCGCGTCACGATTCACTCGGCTCGTCCGGGCATCGTCATCGGCAAGAAGGGCGCGGACATCGAGAAGCTGCGCAAGAAGGTCGGCGCGATGACCGGCTCGGACGTGCACATCAACATCGTTGAAGTGCGCAAGCCAGAAGTCGATGCTCAGCTCGTGGCCGACTCGATCGCCCAGCAGCTGGAGCGCCGCGTTGCGTTCCGCCGCGCCATGAAGCGCGCCGTTCAGTCGGCGATGCGTCTCGGCGCCGAAGGCATCCGCATCACCTGCTCGGGCCGTCTCGGCGGCGCGGAAATCGCGCGCACGGAGTGGTATCGCGAAGGCCGCGTTCCGCTGCACACGCTGCGTGCGGACATCGATTTCGGAGTTTCGACAGCGCACACCGCAATGGGTACGTGCGGCGTGAAGGTCTGGATTTTCAAGGGCGAGATCATGGAACACGACCCGATGGCTCAGGACAAGCGTCTGAGCGAGGGTGAGGGTTCCACGGGCCGTACGCGCCGCGAGCGCGAAGCGGCTGAGTGATCCGCGAAAGGTTAAGTGAGGAAAGACGATGCTTTCGCCGAAGCGCACAAAGTTCCGCAAGCAGTTCAAGGGCCGCATTTCCGGCACCGCGAAGGGCGGAACGACTCTGACCTTCGGGTCGTATGGACTGAAGGCGCTCGAGCCGGAACGCGTTACCGCGCGCCAGATCGAGGCCGCCCGCCGCGCCATGACCCGCGAAATGAAGCGCCAGGGCCGCGTCTGGATCCGCGTGTTTCCCGATGTGCCGGTCACCAAGAAGCCGACCGAAGTGCGCATGGGCAAAGGCAAGGGCGGTGTGGAATTCTGGGCGGCGAAGGTCGCGCCGGGCCGCATCATGTTTGAACTCGACGGTGTAACGGAACAGGTCGCGCGCGAGGCGCTGCGTCTTGCCGCCGCTAAGCTGCCGATCCGTACGCGCTTTGTCGCGCGCATCGCGGAGTGACGGATATGACGAAGATCAGCGATGTACGTGCGCTCAGCGCCGACCAGATCAACGATGAAATCCTGAAGCTGAAGAAGGAAGCATTCAATCTTCGCTTTCAGCGCGCGACGGGCCAGCTCGAAAAGCCGACCCGCTTCCGCGAGATTCGCCGCACGATCGCCCGTCTTCTGACGGTCGCGAACGAGCGCGCGCAGGGTAAGGAAGTCGTCGCTCGCGCGGCGAAGCCGGTGAAGGCCAAGGCTCCGAAGGCCGAAGCTGCTCCGAAGGCCGAGGCGGCTCCGGCCGCGGCTGCCGAAGACAAGCCGGCGAAAGCCGCTTCTAAGCCGAAGGCTGAAAAGAAGCCGGCCAAGGAAAAGACCGAAACCAAGACCGCGACGAAGAAGAGCGCGAAGAAGGCAGAGGACTAAGAGATGCCCAAACGCATTCTCCACGGCGTCGTTGTCAGCGACACCCAGAGCAAGACCGTCGTCGTGAAGGTCGAGCGCCGTTTCACGCACCCGCTTTTCAAGAAGACGGTGCGGCGCACGAAGAACTATCACGCGCACGACGAGAACAATGTGTTCAAGGTCGGCCAGCAGGTCGCGATCGAGGAGAGCCGTCCGCTCTCCAAGCTGAAGCGCTGGGTCGTCGTCGAAGACGGCCAGGTCGCATCGGCCGCGACGGCAGATCAGGAAAATCGGCGGACGAAGTCGCCCAAGGCGAAACCGGCCCGTCAGTAAGAAGGAAGCGGTACCATGATCCAGATGCAATCAAACCTCGACGTCGCCGACAATTCCGGCGCGCGCCGGGTCATGTGCATCAAAGTGCTGGGCGGCTCGAAGCGTAAATACGCTTCGGTCGGCGACACGATTGTCGTCTCCGTCAAGGAGGCGATCCCGCGTGGTCGCGTGAAGAAGGGCGAGGTCCTCAAGGCCGTGATCGTCCGCACCGCGAAGGACATCAAGCGTCCGGACGGTTCGGTGATCCGCTTCGACCGCAACGCCGCTGTCCTGGTCAGCAAGGAAGGCGAGCCGATCGGCACGCGTATCTTCGGACCGGTGCCGCGCGAACTGCGCGCGAAGAACCACATGAAGATCATTTCGCTCGCGCCGGAGGTGCTGTGATGGCTGCGAAGATCAAGAAGGGCGACCGCGTCGTCGTTCTCACGGGCCGTGACAAGGGCAAGACGGGCGAAGTGCTCGCCGTCAGCCCGAAGGACCAGCGTGCGGTCGTCCGCGGCGTGAACGTCCATGTCCGTCATCAGAAGCAGACCGGCACGCAGGAAGGCGGCCTCATCCGCAAGGAAGGCACGATCCACCTGTCGAATATCGCGATCGCCGATCCGTCGACCGGCAAGCCGGCGCGTGTCGGCTTCAAGACGCTCGACGACGGCCGCAAGGTCCGCGTCGCGAAGGGCTCGGGAGAGCGCATCGATGCTTGATACAAAGAACTACGAACCGCGCCTGAAGCGTGTTTATACGGACGTCGTGCGCAAGCAGCTGACCGAGAAATTCGGTTATCAGAATGCGCTCGAAGTACCGCGCGTCGACAAGGTCGTCCTGAACATGGGCGTCGGCGAGGCTGTGGCTGACTCGAAGAAGATCCAGTCGGCGGCCCGCGATCTCGGCCAGATTGCCGGACAGAAGCCGGTCATCACCAAGGCGCGCACCTCGATCGCGACGTTCAAGCTGCGTGAAGGGCAGTCGGTCGGCTGCAAGGTCACGTTGCGCCAGGCGCGCATGTGGGAATTCCTGGACCGGCTGACGAATGTCGCTCTGCCGCGCGTCCGCGACTTCCGCGGCCTGAACCCGAAGAGCTTTGACGGTCGCGGTAACTACGCGCTCGGCATCAAGGAACACATCATCTTCCCCGAGATCAATTACGATCAGGTCGAACAGGTCTGGGGCATGGATGTCATCGTCACGACAACCGCGAAAACGGACGACGAAGCCCGCGAACTGCTGCGCGCGCTCGGCTTCCCGTTCCGGACGTAAAGAGAGAGCACATGGCTAAGAAGAGCTCGATCGAGAAGAACAAGAACCGCACGAAGCTGGTCGCGCGGTTTGCCGCCAAGCGCACCGCGCTGAAGGCAATTGCCGACGACCAGACGAAGAGCATGGAGGAGCGCTTCGAGGCGCGCCTCAAGCTCGCGGAGCTGCCGCGTAATTCGGCGAAGAACCGCCTGAAGAACCGCTGCCAGGTCTCAGGCCGTCCGCGTGCGTACTACCGCAAACTGAAGATGTCGCGCATCGCGCTTCGCGAACTGGGCAATAAGGGACTTATTCCCGGCCTCGTGAAGTCGAGCTGGTGAGGAGAGCGAGATGAGCATGGTTGATCCGCTCGGCGATATGCTGACCCGTATCCGTAACGCGCAGATGCGCCGCAAGACCTCGGTTTCGACGCCGGGTTCTTCGCTTCGCAAGCGCGTTCTCGAGGTGCTGAAGACCGAAGGTTATATCCGCGACTACTCGACGACCGAGTTCGACGCGGGCCGCACGGAATTCAACATCGAACTGAAATACTACGACGGTGCGCCGGTGATCCGCGAGATCGCCCGCGTGTCGAAGCCCGGCCGCCGCGTCTATGCGTCGGTCGACAAGCTTCCCCGCGTGTCGAACGGTCTCGGCATCGCGATCGTTTCCACGCCCAAGGGCGTCATGGCCGACCACGACGCGCGAGAGCAGAACGTGGGCGGCGAGGTTCTCTGCACGGTCTTCTGATCGGGCAACAGGAAAATAAAGGAATAGCGCCATGTCGCGCATTGGTAAGAAACCGATCCCGGTCCCGCAGGGTGTCACGGCAAACGTGGACGGCCAGAACGTCCGCATGAAGGGCCCGAAGGGTGAACTGTCCTTCGCGGTTCCGGAGGATGTCGAGGTCAAGCTGGAGAACGGCGAGATCAAGGTGAATCCGCGCACGAAGACGCAGATTGCCCGCTCGATGTGGGGCCTGTCGCGTTCAATGGTGCAGAACCTTGCGACCGGCGTCACGTCCGGCTTCGAGAAGCGTCTCGAGATCGAGGGCGTCGGCTACCGCGCGTCCGTACAGGGCAAGAACCTGGTTCTGGCTCTCGGCTACAGCCACGACGTCAACTATCCGATCCCGCAGGGCATCACGATCACGACGCCGAAGCCGACCGAGATCGTCATCGCCGGTTCGAGCAAGCAGCAGGTCGGCCAGGTGGCCGCCGAAATCCGCGACTGGCGTCCGCCGGAGCCCTACAAGGGCAAGGGCGTCCGCTACGCGGGCGAATTCATCTTCCGCAAGGAAGGCAAGAAGAAGTAACGGAGCGCTACCATGGCCAAGAATCTCAAGACCGCGGCCCGGCGCAAGGCAAGCGTCCGCCGCAACATCCGCAAGGTGTCTGTCACCGGACGTCCGCGCCTGTCGGTGTTCCGTTCGTCGAAGCACATCTATGCGCAGATCATCGATGACCTGAAGGGCCACACGCTGGCCGCCGCGTCGTCGAACGAGAAGGATCTGAAGGGCAAGACAGGAGCCGATACGGCGGCCGCGTCGGCTGTCGGCAAGCTCATCGCCGAACGCGCGAGCAAGGCCGGCGTCAAGGACGTCGTGTTCGATCGCGGTGCATACATTTATCACGGGCGCGTCAAGGCGCTCGCCGAGGGTGCCCGCGAGGGCGGCCTGAACTTCTGAGGATTAGAGATATGGCACAGGAGCCGAGAAGCCCCCGCAGCGCCGATCCTTCGCGCTCTCCGCGCGGCGAAGGCCGTGGACGTGGCGATGGCCGCGGACGTGGTGGACGCGACCGTGAGTCCCGCGATGAGCGGGACAGCGAGTTCGTGGACAAGCTGGTTCACATCAATCGCGTCGCGAAGGTGGTGAAGGGCGGCAAGCGCTTCGGTTTTGCCGCGCTCGTCGTCGTCGGCGACCAGAAGGGCCGCGTTGGCTTTGGTCACGGCAAGGCGCGCGAAGTGCCGGAAGCCATCCGCAAGGCGACGGAAGCCGCCAAACGGGGTCTGGTTCGCGTTGCGCTGCGCGAAGGCCGCACGCTGCATCATGACGTGTACGGTCGCTGGGGCGCCGGCAAGGTCATCGTCCGCGCGGCTCCGGCCGGTACCGGCATCATCGCCGGCGGTCCGATGCGCGCCGTGTTCGAGACGCTCGGCGTCCAGGACATCGTCGCGAAGTCGCTCGGTTCGTCGAACCCGTACAACATGGTGCGCGCGACATTCGCCGCACTGAAGGCCGAGGATAGCCCGCGTTCGGTCGCGGCGCGCCGCGGCATCAAGGTTTCGGCCCTTCAGACTCGCCGCCGCGATGCCGGCGTCGAAGAAGCCGTCGACGCGTAAGGAGCAGGACAATGGCCAAGAAAGCCGCGAAGGCTGACAAGAAGGGTCCGAGCATCACGGTCGTGCAGACCGGAAGCCCGATCCGCCGCCCCCACGATCAGCAGGAGACGCTGGTCGGCCTCGGCCTTAACAAGATCGGCCGCACGAAGACGCTGCCGGACAATCCTGCCGTCCGCGGCATGATTGCCAAGGTCGCGCATATGGTGCGGGTGGTCGAAGAGACCAAGTAATTACAAACCCGGCATCCCCGCTGGCGCGGGATGCCGTTTTCCAGTGACGTGCCATACCGGCGCTCAAGCGAGCCAGGCGGAGC
This sequence comes from Hyphomicrobiales bacterium, assembly GCA_022842205.1. Lineage (GTDB taxonomy): Bacteria > Pseudomonadota > Alphaproteobacteria > Rhizobiales > Methylopilaceae > Flaviflagellibacter. The sequence continues at coordinate 38,093 of JALHQA010000012.1, read as the reverse complement.
AGAAGATGAAACTCAATCAGATCAAGGACAATCCCGGTTCCTCCAAGAAGCGCATGCGCGTTGGACGGGGTATCGGCTCCGGCAAGGGCAAGACCGGCGGACGTGGCGTCAAGGGCCAGAAGTCGCGCACCGGCGTTGCCATCAAGGGATTTGAAGGTGGCCAGATGCCGCTGCATCGGCGTCTGCCGAAGCGCGGTTTCGTGAATGTGTTCCGCGTCGAGCTGAACGAGCTGAACCTCGACCGTCTCCAGACCGCGATCGACGCCAAGAAGATCGACCTCTCGAACACCATTACCAACGACCTCCTCGTCGAGGCGGGCGTGCTGTCGAAGAAGCGTCAGGGCCTGAAGCTGCTCGGAAAGGGCAAAATCACGGCGAAGGCGAACTTCGAAGTTGCCGCGGCATCGAAGACGGCCATCGAAGCAATCGAGAAGGCCGGTGGTTCGGTGAAGGTCGTGCCGGTCAAGAAGCCGGTCGAGGTTGCAGAGAAGGCCTGAGCCACCCATTTCCGGGTGACTTTTCCACGGGAGCAGGCGTGAATGGCATCGGCAGCTGAACAGCTTGCGGCAAATCTTAACCTCGGCGCGTTCTCGAAGGCGACCGAGCTCAAGAAGCGCATCTGGTTTACCCTGGGTGCGCTGCTCATCTACCGGTTGGGTACCTACATCCCGTTGCCCGGCATCAACCCGGATGCGCTTGCCGACGTCTTTCGTCAGCAGAGCCAGGGCATCCTTGGCATGTTCAACATGTTCTCGGGCGGCGCGGTCGGCCGTATGGCGATCTTCGCCCTGAACATCATGCCGTACATCTCGGCCTCGATCATCATGCAGCTGATGACGTCGGTTTCGCCGCGTCTCGAAGCGTTGAAGAAAGAGGGCGAATCCGGCCGCAAGGTCATCAATCAGTACACGCGCTACGGCACCGTGCTGCTGGCTGCTGTGCAGGCCTATGCGATCGCGGTCGGCCTTGAGAGCGCGACGAACGTCGTCATGGAACCCGGCATGTTCTTCCGGGTGTCCACCGTCATTACGCTGACCGGCGGCACGATGTTCCTGATGTGGCTTGGCGAGCAGATCACCTCGCGCGGCATCGGCAACGGCATCTCGCTCATCATTTTCTCAGGCATTGTCGCGGAGCTTCCCTCCGCGCTGATCGGCATGTTCGAACTCGGGCGCCAGGGCGCCCTGTCGACGGCGGTCATTCTCGGCGTCTGCGTCATGGCGATCGCGGTCATCGCGTTCATCGTGTTCGTGGAGCGCGCGCAGCGCCGGATCCTGATCCAGTATCCGAAGCGCCAGGTCTCGGCGACGCAGATGGCGGGAGGCGAAAGCTCGCACTTGCCGCTGAAGCTCAACACCGCGGGTGTCATTCCGCCGATCTTCGCGTCGTCGCTCCTGCTGCTGCCGACCACGATGGCGGGCTTTGCCGCGCAGGGCGGGCCGGAATGGCTGACGACGATCACGACCTATCTCGGCCATGGCCGGCCGCTTTACATGTTCACCTATGTCGCGCTGATCGTGTTTTTCGCCTTCTTCTACACGGCGATCGTCTTCAACCCGACGGAGACGGCCGACAATCTGAAGAAGTATGGCGGCTTCGTTCCCGGCATCCGTCCGGGCGAGCGCACGGCGGAATATCTTGATTACGTCCTGACGCGCATCACAGTCGTCGGCGCGGCCTATCTCGCGATCGTCTGCTTGATCCCGGAAATCCTGATTTCATACGCGGCCGTGCCGTTCTATTTCGGCGGTACATCGCTTCTGATCGTCGTGTCGGTGACCATGGACACGGTCTCGCAGATACAGGGGCATCTCTATGCCGCCCAGTATGAAGGCCTGATCCAGAAGGCCAAGCTGAAGGGTCCTCGTCGATGAGGCTGATTCTCCTGGGTCCTCCGGGGGCCGGCAAAGGCACGCAGGCGCAGCGCCTCGTGGAACGGCACGAGATCGTCCAGCTCTCGACCGGGGACATGCTCCGGGCGGCCGTGGCGGCCGGAACCGAGGTCGGGCTCAAGGCCAAGGCGATCATGGATGCCGGCGGCCTCGTTCCGGACGATGTGGTGGTCGGCATCATCAAGGACCGAATTGAGAAGGCGGACGCCCAGAACGGCTTCATCCTCGACGGTTTTCCGCGCACGGTCGGCCAGGCCGAGGCGCTGGACAAGATGCTCAAGGAAAAGGGTCTTCAGCTCGACGCCGTCGTGGAGCTGAAGGTTGATGAAGGTATCCTATTGTCCCGTATAGAAAAACGGGCAGGGGAGACGCCCGGCGGACCGCGGGCGGACGACAATGCCGAAGCGCTCAAGAAGCGTCTGGCGGTCTACAAGGAGCAGACGGCTCCACTGGTCGATCATTTCCGTTCCAAAGGTCTTCTGAAGACCGTGGACGGGATGAAAGGAATAGATGAGGTTTCGAAGGCCATAGACGCCGCTCTGGGCGTGTAAAATCGGTCCTTCGAAAGGTTGACTGAGGGGGGTGAAACCTCCTATATCCCGGCACTTGACAGCCGATAGCTTCGCTTCGGTGCCGGGTTCCGTTTGGGTCCGGCATCGTTTCGTTTTGTCCGGCCCGTTATTGGGCAGCACGGCTGCCAGCCGAATTTGTGGCCGATTGAGGCCGGTGAAGGATTAGAACAATGGCTCGCATCGCCGGTGTGAACATTCCGACGAACAAGCGCGTGGTTATCGCGCTGCAGTACATTCATGGCATCGGCAAGCAGAAGGCCGCCGCGATCACCGAGAAGGTCGGCATTCCGGCCGAGCGCCGCGTGAACCAGCTGACCGATGCCGAAGTGCTGCAGATCCGCGAGACCATCGACCGCGAACATATGGTGGAAGGCGATCTGCGCCGCGACGTCGCAATGAACATCAAGCGCCTGATGGATCTCGGCGCTTATCGCGGCCTGCGTCATCGCCGCGGCCTGCCGGTTCGCGGCCAGCGTACGCACACGAACGCCCGCACCCGCAAGGGTAAGCCAAAGGCGATCGCTGGTAAGAAGAAGTGATCCTGAGCGGGCTTCGGCCCGCGATGGAGTCATCCCCGGCTTGACCGGGGATCTGAATAAGCGGGCTTCGGCCCGTAAATACATCCCCAGCGCCTGGCATTACGGGCGCGCCCGAAGGATCGAGGACTAAGTAAATGGCCAAAGAAGCTCAGCGCGTCCGCCGTCGCGAACGCAAGAACATCGTGTCCGGCGTCGCTCATGTGAACGCGACGTTCAACAACACCATGATCACCATCACCGACGTTCAGGGCAACACCGTGTCCTGGTCGTCGGCCGGAACGATGGGTTTCAAGGGCTCACGCAAGTCGACGCCGTATGCCGCCCAGGTCGCTGCGGAAGACGCCGCCAAAAAGGCGTCCGAGCACGGGATGAGAACGCTTGAAGTTGAAGTGCGCGGCCCCGGTTCGGGACGCGAGTCGGCGCTTCGCGCGCTGCAGGCATCGGGCTTCACGGTCACCTCGATTCGTGACGTGACGCCGATCCCGCACAACGGCTGCAGACCGCGCAAGCGTCGCCGCGTCTAATTTGTTTTTGCTGAGCGGGCCACGGGCCCGCTCTTTCGGCATCCGTAAGGACGCCGCGCTACACGATCAAGAAGGTGCCCGCCGTGATCCAGAAGAACTGGCAAGACCTCATCAAGCCGAACAAGCTCGACGTTACCCCCGGTCGCGATCCGCAGCGATTCACGACCGTGGTCGCCGAGCCGCTCGAGCGCGGCTTCGGTGTCACGCTCGGCAACGCGCTGCGCCGCGTGCTGCTGTCCTCGTTGCAGGGCGCGGCCGTCACGTCGGTGCAGATCGACGGCGTGCTGCACGAGTTCTCGTCGATTGCCGGCGTCCGTGAGGACGTGACCGACATCGTCCTGAACATCAAGGATATCGCCATCCGCATGCAGGGCGAAGGCCCGAAGCGCATGACGCTGCGCAAGCAGGGCCCGGGTCAGGTCACCGCCGGTGACATCCAGGTCACGGGCGACGTGCAGGTGCTCAATCCGGATCTCGTGCTCGCCACGCTCGACGAAGGCGCGGACATCCGCATGGAGTTCACCATCAACACCGGCAAGGGCTATGTTCCGGCCGACCGCAACCGTCCCGAGGACGCGCCGATCGGCCTGATCCCGGTCGACAGCCTGTACTCGCCGGTTCGCCAGGTGTCTTACAAGGTCGAGAACACCCGCGAAGGGCAGATCCTCGACTACGACAAGCTGACCTTGACGATCGAGACCGATGGCTCGGTCACGCCGGACGACGCGCTGGCCTTTGCCGCGCGCATCCTGCAGGACCAGCTCGAAGTCTTCGTCAACTTCGAAGAGCCCAAGAAGGCCGAAGAGCGCACCTCCATTCCGGAGCTGGCGTTCAACCCGGCCTTCCTCAAGAAGGTCGACGAGCTCGAACTGTCCGTACGTTCGGCAAACTGCCTGAAGAACGACAACATCGTCTATATCGGCGACCTCGTGCAGAAGACCGAGGCGGAAATGCTCCGCACTCCGAACTTCGGCCGCAAGTCGCTGAACGAGATCAAGGAAGTGCTGGCCCAGATGGGTCTGCATCTCGGCATGGAAGTGACCGGCTGGCCGCCGGAGAACATCGAAGAGCTCGCGAAGCGCTTCGAAGAACATTACTGAGCGCGCGTAGGCGTGAGGAGAGACTGAGATGAATCACGGCAAGCGCGGTCGCCGGTTTAACCGGACCCAGAGCCACCGCAGCGCGATGTTTTCGAACCTCGCGATCTCGCTGATCGAGCACGAGCAGATCGTCACGACTCTGCCGAAGGCGAAGGATCTTCGCCCGGTGGTCGAGAAGCTGATCACGCTCGGCAAGAAGGGCGGCCTTCATGCCCGCCGTCAGGCGATTGCGGAAATCCGCAACGTCGAAGCGGTCAAGAAGCTGTTCGACGTCATCGGCCCGCGTTTCGCGGATCGCAACGGTGGCTACACCCGCATCATCAAGGCGGGCTTCCGCCACGGTGACAACGCGGCTGTCGCCGTGATCGAATTCGTGGATCGGGACGTGGACGCCAAGGGCGCTCCCGATCGCGCCCGCCTCGAAGCTGAAACCGCCGCGGCCTGATTTGGGTCAGGGCACGGATGAACTGAAAAAGGCGGCCCTTCGGCCGCCTTTTTGTTATTTGGCCGGTGCTGCCGGCGCCGGCGCGCTCGGAGCCTCGATACTGATGTCCGGACCGGCGTCCCCGCTGTCCATGCCGCGGAACACGAAAAATCCAACGGCGATCACGATGACTGCACCGATGATCACGCCCATCAATCCCATTCCCCCGGAATTATCTGCCATTGTCCAAACCCTCCGTTAAGCGGGAGGGAAACGCGCGGGACGTATGGAGGTTCCTATCCGCCGGGCGGCATAGGCGCGGAAAATGGCGTATCGGCCTTCTCGATGCTGTCCGGTGCGTCGGCCTCGGCAGAACCGGGCAGCGCAAGCGGTCCCGGATCATGCCCGCCGGCATAGCGCACCAGCGCGGCGCACCGTTCGCCGATGGACGGATGCGTTGCCCAGAAACCGCTTGAGTCGGAGTCGATGAAGAGGGCTTCGACCTGCCCGGGGATCGCGCCGAGGTTCGAGCGGTGCTCGATCTTGCGCAGCGCGGAGATCATGGCATCCGGGTTCTTGGTCAGTTCGACCGCGCCCGCATCCGCCATGTATTCGCGCTTGCGCGATATGGCGAGCCGCAACGCCGTCGCCGCGAGGCGCGCGAGGATGAAGATCAGGACGGCGATCAGGATAAGGATGATCGCGCCGCCGCCGCCTCCCTTGCCGCGGCTGCCGCTGTTGCGCGAGCCGGTGCGCGTCATCACGCGCGCGCCTCGGCCGTAATCGCTCAGCAGGAGATCGCCGACCAGCGAGATCAGGCCCGCGAACACGGCCGCCGTCACGATCAGGCGCACATCGCCGTTGATGATGTGGGTCATCTCGTGCGCCAGCACGGCCTCGAGTTCCTCGTCGCTCAATTCGTTGAGCAGCCCGCGCGTCACGGTGATCGCATAGTGCTCGCGCCGCACGCCGCTGGCATAGGCGTTCAAGGCGGATCGCTCGATGATGCGTATGGACGGGATCCGCAGACCGCGCGAGATCGCCAGGGTCTCGACCATGTTGTAGAGCCGGGGCTCCCCCAGACGATCGACTCTCGTCGCGCCCGTCAGCTTGTCGATCATCCATTGGTGCGCGAAGAACGAGAAGACCAGCCAGCTTCCCGACACGGCGAGAGCCACCGGCACTGCCATCGGCAGGATTTCGAGCGCCCGCCCGAGGCCGGTCAGAACCTCCGGATCTTCAAGAAACGCGACCCAGAGCAGAGTGAAGGCGTAGCAGACGATCAGCATCAGGAACGGAAAGCCCAGAAGAAGGAGAACCGTCTTCAGGGCGTTGTTCCAGATGTGCGTTTTGAGGCCGATCGCCTGCATGGCTCAGCGTCCGAAGCCGCGCGCGATCAGAAGCCGACCTTCGGAGCCGCTTCGACCGCCGCGCGTTCGCCGGCCGGAACCTCGAAGAAAGTGCGCGGCTGGAAGCCGAGGGAACGGGCGAACAGCACCGCCGGGAACTGTTCGGTCGCCGCGTTGTATTCCTGGACCGAGTTGTTGAAGAAGCGGCGCGCCGCGCCGATCTTGTTTTCGAGGTCCGAAAGCTCGGTCTGGAGGGCCAGGAAGTTCTGGTTGGCCTTGAGGTCAGGATAGGCTTCCGAAAGTGCGAATAGCTGGCGCAGGGCGCCCGTCAACGCGTTCTCGGCGGCCGCCTGATCGGCGGGGCCGGACGCGGAGAGGGCCGCGTTGCGGGCCTTGATGACGGCGTCCAGCGTGTCTTTTTCGTGCTTGGCGTAGCCTTTGACGGTTTCGACCAAATTCGGGATCAGGTCGTAGCGCTGCTTGAGCTGCACATCGATGTCAGACCATGCCTGGTTGGTCACCTGCCGGAGCGAGACGAGACGGTTGTAGATGCCGATGCCGCCCACGAGGACGAGGGCGATGATGCCGAGAAGAATCCAGGTCACGGAAGCAGTCTCCAGAAGAAGGGAAGCTAGCTCTAGCATATTGCCCGGCAGGCTTCATTCCGTGCCGGGAGACGCCTATAAGTCGCAACGCAAAGCGGCAAAGTTCAAAGGAAACCGGCGGCATGACAGCGAAAATCGGGACAGGCATTCTGGCGGTACTTCTGGTTCTGACGGGCCATGCCATGGGCCAGGACAGGGCGGTCCCCCAAAGCCAGGCCGAGATCCAGCTGTCCTATGCCCCGCTCGTGAAGCGGGTGACGCCGGCCGTCGTGAACGTCTATGCGTCCCGCATCGTGGCATCGCGCCCCCGTGGCTTTCCGTTCGACGACCCGCTCTTCGCCGAACTGTTCGGCGGCCAGATCCCGTATATGCCGCGCGAGCGCATGCAGCGGTCTCTCGGCTCCGGAATCCTGGTCGGCGAGGAAGGCATCGTCGTCACCAACAACCACGTCATCCAGGGTATGACGGATGTCCGCGTATCGCTGACGGATCAGCGCGAATATGACGCCGACATCGTGCTCACCGATGCGCTGTCCGATATCGCCGTTCTCCGGCTCAAGGACGCCAAGGGCAAGTTTCCGGTCGTGCCGCTGGTTGACGGCGATACCACCGAGGTCGGCGATATCGTGCTCGCCATCGGCAATCCGTTCGGCCTTGGCCAGTCGGTGTCGCAGGGCATCGTGTCGGCCGTACGCCGGGTCCAGAAGAAGTCCGGCGAACAGGCCGTGTATCTCCAGACCGACGCCGCCATCAACCAGGGCAATTCCGGTGGCGCGCTCGTCGACATGAAGGGCAATCTCGTCGGCATCAATACGTCGATTTTCACCAAGAGCGGCGGTTCGGACGGCATTGGCTTCGCTGTTCCGGCGTCGATTGTCAGGCTCGTTCTGCAAACGGCGCGCTCGGGCGAGAAGGTCGTCCGCCGGCCGTGGCTTGGCGCCGAGCTGCAGGCCGTTACGCGCGACATCGCGGAAGGCATGGGTGTCGATCGTCCATACGGCGCGCTGGTCGCCGATCTTTCCGAAGGCTCGCCGGCCGCGAAGGCCGGCCTGAAGCCCGGCGATATCGTGACGGGTGTTGACGGCAAGCTGGTCGAAGATCCGGCCGCGCTGACCTATCAGGTTACCATCCGCCCTATCGGCAGCCGCGTGGCGCTGAGCGTGCTTCGCGATGGCCGCGAGGCGGCTGTCGCGCTCGATATAGAACCGGCGCCCGAAACCGTGCCGCGCGATGAGCGTGTTCTCGATGGCAGCGGCCCGCTAAGCGGCGCCAAGGTCGTCAACGTGTCCCCTGCCGTATCCGAGGAATACGGTCTCGACGGCGATAGCGGTGTCGCGGTTCTCGATGTCGAGCGTGGGTCGCTGGCGGGGCAGGTCGGTCTCGAGAAAGGCGACCGGATCGTCATGCTGAACGACATCAAGATCGACAGCGTCAAGACGCTTGCGGACGTAAACGCGCAAAATGCCCGGCTCTGGAAAGTCACGATCCAGCGTGGAGGAAAAGTAGTGACGCGCATGTTCAGGTTCTGATGGCCGCAAGGAAGGAACCTTCGCTCTTCGAGGCGGCGGGGCTGGACCGCGCCGCGCCACGGCCGCTTGCGGATCGTCTGCGGCCGCAGAATCTGTCCGAGGTCGTGGGGCAGGATCATCTTGTCGGCGCGGATGGAGCGCTGAGCCGGCTGCTGGATTCCGAGAGTCTCGGGTCGCTCATCTTCTGGGGGCCGCCCGGGACCGGCAAGACGACGGTCGCGAAGCTCCTCGCAAACGAAACCGACCTTTATTTCGAGCCCATATCCGCGATCTTTTCCGGTGTGGCCGATCTCAAGAAGATTTTCGAATCCGCGCGCGGACGCCGCGAGACCGGGCAGGGCACGCTGCTGTTCGTCGATGAGATTCATCGCTTCAACCGCGCCCAGCAGGATGCCTTCCTGCCGGTGATGGAAGACGGCACCGTTACTCTTGTCGGCGCCACGACCGAGAATCCCAGCTTCGCGCTCAACGCCGCGCTTCTGTCGCGCGCTCGCGTCATGGTGTTCAAGTCGCTGGACGAGGAAGCGATCGGAAAACTGCTTGCGCGCGCCGAGACGATCGAAGGCAAGCCGCTTCCGCTGGACGACGAGGCGCGCGCCTCGCTGGTCCGTATGGCCGATGGCGACGGCCGTGCTTCGCTGACTCTGGCGGAGGAACTTTGGCGGGCCGCGCGGCCTGGCGAGGTGTTCGATCTCGCCGCCGTGCAGGATGTCGTGCAGCGGCGGGCGCCGATCTACGACAAATCGCAGGACGGTCACTACAACCTGATTTCGGCGCTGCACAAGTCGGTGCGCGGCTCGGATCCCGATGCTTCGCTCTACTATCTCTCTCGTATGCTCGATGCGGGGGAAGACCCGCTGTATCTCGCTCGCAGGCTCATTCGGATGGCGTCGGAAGACATCGGCATGGCCGATCCGCAGGCGCTGACGATATGTATTGCGGCGCGCGATGCCTATGAGCAGCTCGGCACGCCGGAGGGCGAACTGGCGCTCGCGCAGGCGTGTATTTATCTGGCCACGGCGCCGAAATCGAACGCGGCCTATATGGCCTATAACGCCGCGCGCCGTGCGGCCAAGGAGCACGGTTCGCTCGTTCCGCCGAAGCACATCCTGAACGCGCCGACCAAGCTGATGAAGAACGAGGGCTACGGCCGGAATTACGACTACGATCACGATGCCCCCGAAGCCTTCTCCGGGCAGAACTATTTCCCGGAGGAGATGGGGCGTCAGACATTCTACGAACCTGTCGAACGGGGCTTCGAGCGCGAGATCCGGAAGCGCCTCGAATATTGGGACCGGCTGCGGCGCGAGCGTGGGGAAGGCTAGGCGCCAGCCCCCGGTAAATATCCACTCTCTTGCTGGTGATTTCAGGGTTGGTCTAGAAGACTGCATGTCCGAAACCGATCTCCGCGTCCCTTCGCTCGCGGAGCTGTTTACCTCCTTCGCCAGCATCAGCATCATGGGTTTCGGCGGTGTCATGCCGTGGGCCCATTGGCTGGCGGTCGAGAAACGCCGCTGGCTGACACCCCAGCAGTTCAGTTCGACCGTGGCGCTCTGCCAGACATTGCCCGGCGCCAATATTCTCAATTTCGCGGTCATCACCGGCCGGCGCTTTCACGGGGCGGCGGGTGCTGTCGTCTCGGTGCTGGCGCTCATGATCGTGCCGTTCTTCCTGGTCATCGGCCTCGCGAGTTTCTACGCGGCGCACAGCGACATGGCGGGTTTGCCGGAAGCTATGCGCGGTGTCGGTGCGGCGGGTGGCGGGCTGGTGGCGGCCATGGCGGCAAAAATGGCCGTGTCGCTGGACAGGCATGCCTTTGCCTATGGTGCTGCGGCAATCGCGTTCATCGCCGTCGGCGTGCTGAGGGTTCCGCTTCTGGCGGCGATTTTTGTTCTCGTGCCCTTGCTGGCCTTGCACTACCGGAAGCAAGTGTGATGGACAGTACCGACAACGACTATCTGGCCATGATCGCCGTGTTTGCCGTCATTTCGCTGATGGCGTTCGGCGGCGTGAACGCCGTCCTTCCGGAAATGCACCGGCAGGTCGTCGACCTGCACCGCTGGGTTTCTGACGACACTTTCACAACCCTTTTTGCCGTGGCGCAGGCGGCCCCCGGGCCGAACCTTATGGTCATTACGCTGCTCGGATGGCACATCGGAGGGTTCTTCGGCGCCTTCGTAACGACTGCGGCCGGTGTCGTCCCGTCTTGCACCGCGGCCTATATTGTCTCCGGTCTGTGGATGCGCCACCGCGAGAAGAAATGGCGCAACATTCTGAAGGCATCCATGGTGCCGGTAACCGTGGGGCTCGTGGCGTCAGGCGCCTTTGTCATCATGATCACGGTCGCCGACGGCAATTGGCGGCTGATGGCCGTCACTGTGATTACCGCTCTGCTCGTCTTCTTTCTTCGTATCCACCCTCTGATCCCGCTCGTCGCTGCCGGCGTGCTGGGCTATTTTGGCGTCCTTTAAGGGGGACCATATGCAGGCTCTGGCGATTGTGTTTGTCGGCGGCGGCATCGGCGCGGCGCTGCGTCATCTGGTCAATCTCGGCGCGGCACGGCTGCTGGGCCTGGGTTTTCCCTGGGGCACGCTGACGGTCAATATAGTCGGGTCCTTTGCCATGGGGATGCTGGTTGCCTGGCTCGCGGCCCGCTACAGCGGCCCTGACCATCACATCCGCCTTTTCCTGGCCACCGGCGTCCTTGGCGGCTTCACCACCTTTTCCGCGTTCTCGCTCGATGCTGCGGTGCTGTGGGAGCGGGGGGCGCATGGCGCCGCCGTATCCTATGTTCTCATTTCGGTGGTGCTTTCCATCGCCGCCCTCGTCGCGGGCCTCGCGCTTATTCGGGCTTGGGCGTAAAAGGCCCTCATGTCTGTCGAAATCGTCACGGTGAAGGACAGCGAGGACGGGCTCCGTCTCGATCGCTTTCTGAAGGCCCGTTATCCCGCCCTTGGCTTCGGCCAGCTCCAGAAAATCCTCCGCACCGGCCAGGTGCGGGTCGATGGTGCGCGCGCCAAGCCCGATACCCGCGTTGCCGCCGGTCAGAACATTCGCATCCCGCCGCTCGGCGAAGCCGGCAAGCCCGATGGGAAGCCGAAGCTGCGGGCGGACGCCGCCGATGCGGAATTCATCCGCAGCATCACGCTCTACGAGGACAAGGATGTGATGGTCCTCAACAAGCCGCATGGCCTTGCCGTGCAGGGCGGTTCGGGTACGACGCGCCACATCGACGGCATGCTTGCCGCGCTCGCCGGTCCCGACGGCGAACGGCCGAAGCTGATCCATCGGCTCGACCGCGACACGTCCGGCTGTCTCGTCATCGCCAAGACGCGGTCGGCGGCTTCCGCTCTCGGCAAGACGTTCAACTCGCGTTCGGCGCGGAAGATTTACTGGGCGCTCGTGCCCGGCGTGCCGGAACCGAACCAGGGCCGCATTTCGACCTATCTTGCGAAGGACGGCGGCGCGGGAAACGAGAAGATGCGCGTCGCAAAGCATGGCGAACGCGAGGCAAGTCACGCGATCACCTATTACGCGGTGGTGGATCATGCGGCCAACCGCGCGTCGTGGCTTTCGCTGAAACCGGTTACGGGCCGCACGCACCAGCTGCGCGCCCATCTTGAACATATCGGCCATCCGATCATGGGCGATCCGAAATACGGCGCTCGACTGGAGGAATTGTCGGCCGACATCCCGAAGAAGTTGATGTTGATGGCGCGCCGCATCACGCTGCCGCATCCGAAAGGCGGCACACTCGATGTAACGGCGCCGCTTCCGGATCATTTCAAACAGGCGTTCGACGCTCTGGGGTTCAGCGCAAAGACCGACGACCCGATCCTGGAGGCTCCGGAGGACTAGACGTCCAGCGCCGTCCGTACGGCCGCTTCGATTTCGTCGATGTCGCTTTCGATGCCCGATGTCCTGCGCCAGGCGAGGCCGATTGTGCGGCTTGGTTCGGGAGTTGCAAAGCGCAGCAGCTTTACGCGCGGATCGGGCCGGGCCTCGGCTGTCACGAAAAGCTGAGGCAGGAGTGTGATGCCCTGTCCGTTCGCGACCAGTTGGATGAGCGTCGAAAGGCTGGTCGCGCCGTAGCTCTTGAGTCTCGCGGCGTCGAGCGTACGGCAAACCTCCAGAGCCTGTGCGCGAAAACAATGCCCATCTTCAAGCAGCAGAAGATCGGGCCTGTTCAGCAGGTCCTCATGGGCTTTGCGCGCGCCTGACAGGTCTCCTTCGGCCGGCACGGCGAGCAGGAACGGGTCCGCGAAAAGCGGCCGTTCAGCGAGTTCGGAATGATCCAGCGGCAGGCTGGCGATGATCGCATCGAGGTCTCCGGCCAGCAACTCGTCGACAAGGGTGGCCGTAAGCGTCTCGCGGAGCGTGAGCCGGGCTTTTGGCACCCGTTGCATGACGCTGGGCAGCAGCCGCGGCAACAGATAGGGCGCGACCGAAGGAATGACACCGAGGCGGAAGGGACCGGCCAGCGGCCCACGGGTGCGTCGTGACAGGGTGTCGAGATCGGCAACGGCGCCCAGTATGCGTTCGGCATGCGCCAGCGCCTCGCGCCCGGCCTCCGTCAGCTTCGCGCCGTCGCGGTGGCGCTCGAACAGCTTGAACCCTAGATATTCCTCAAGATCGCGAATTTGCATCGAGAGGGCGGGCTGCGTCACCGCGCAGGCGTCCGCGGCGCGGCCGAAATGCCCCATTCGGGCGGCGGTCTGGAAATAGCGGAGGTTTCGGATCGAGATCATCTCATAAGATTATCTTATCCTATAACACATTCAAACTGATTTGAGCTTATCGCCTGGGCGGGGCATGTTCGCGGGGAATCAACGCCACCTTGAACACTCAAAGGGAAGAAATCCGTGACAACTGAAGCCACCGAAGGGAAGTGCCCGTTTTCAGGCGATGCGCCGAAGCCGAAGGGCTCGAGCGGCCGCAGAAACCGCGACTGGTGGCCTGAAGGTCTGGACCTGCAGGGTCTCCACCGCAATTCCGACCTGTCCGATCCGATGGGCAAGGACTTTGACTACGCCGCCGAGTTCAAGACGCTCGACCTCGATGCCGTGATCTCGGACCTCTATGCCCTGATGACGGATTCACAGGAATGGTGGCCGGCCGATTTCGGTCACTACGGCGGCCTGATGATCCGGCTGGCATGGCACAGCGCGGGTACATATCGCATCACCGACGGCCGCGGTGGCGCCGGCGCAGGACAGCAGCGTTTCGCGCCGCTGAATTCCTGGCCGGACAACGCCAATCTCGACAAGGCGCGCCGCCTTCTGTGGCCGATCAAGCAGAAGTACGGACAGAAGATTTCCTGGGCCGACCTGATGGTCCTGGCCGGCAACGTCGCACTGGAGTCGATGGGCTTCAAGACGTTCGGATTCGCCGGCGGCCGCGCCGATGTGTGGGAGCCTGAAGAGCTTTACTGGGGCCCCGAGGGTTCCTGGCTCGGCGATGAGCGCTACAGCGGCGAGCGCCAGCTCTCGGAGCCTCTCGGCGCTGTGCAGATGGGCCTGATCTACGTCAATCCCGAAGGCCCCGGCGGCAATCCGGATCCCGTCGCGGCCGCACGGGACATCCGCGAAACATTCTTCCGCATGGCGATGAACGACGAGGAAACCGTTGCGCTCATCGCGGGCGGCCACTCGTTCGGCAAGACGCATGGCGCGGGAGACCCCTCGCTCGTTGGCCCGGAGCCGGAAGCCGGCGCGCTTGAGGAACAGGGCCTTGGCTGGAAGAGTGCACACGGCACCGGCATCGGTGCCGACACCATTACCGGCGGTCCGGAAGTCACATGGACGCAGACGCCGACGCGGTGGAGCAATCTCTTCTTCAAGAACCTGTTCGAGAACGAATGGGAACTGACGACAAGTCCAGCCGGCGCGAAGCAGTGGAAGGCGAAAAATGCCGAAGCGTCCGTTCCCGACGCCTTCGACCCGGTGAAGAAGCATGTACCGACGATGCTGACGACGGACCTGTCGTTGAGGTTCGATCCGGCCTATGAAAAGATTTCACGCCGGTTCTACGAAAATCCCGATCAGTTCGCGGATGCCTTCGCCCGCGCGTGGTTCAAGCTCACGCATCGCGACATGGGCCCGAAGGTGCGCTATCTCGGCCCGCTCGTACCGAAGGAAGTGCTGCCCTGGCAGGATCCCGTTCCGGCGATCGATCATGAACTCGTCAGCCATCAGGACATTGCGGACCTGAAGGCGAAGATTCTTGCCTCCGGACTCACGGTTCCCCAACTCGTTTCCGTCGCGTGGGGAGCGGCCTCGACGTTCCGCGGTTCCGACAAGCGCGGCGGCGCCAACGGTGCGCGCATCCGTCTCGCGCCGCAGAAGGACTGGGAGGTCAACGAGCCTGCCCAGCTACAGACGGTGCTCGCGAAACTTGAAGCGATCCAGTCCGAGTTCAACGGCGCGCAGAAGGGTGGCGACAAGAAAGTCTCGCTGGCCGATCTCATCGTGCTCGGCGGCGCCGCGGCTGTCGAGAAGGCCGCGCAGGATGCCGGCGTGGCGATAACCGTGCCGTTCACTCCCGGCCGTATGGACGCATCGCAGGAACAGACGGACGCGCCATCCTTCGCTCCGCTGGAGCCGCGGGCTGACGCTTTCCGCAACTACATCAACAGCGGCAAGGTCCAGTTCATGCAGCATGAGGAGGCGATGGTCGATCGCGCCCAGTTGCTGACGCTGACCGGGCCGGAGATGACGGTTCTGATCGGCGGCTTGCGCGTCCTCGGCGCCAATACCGGCGGCAGCAAGCATGGCGTTTTCACCAGCAAGCCAGGCACGCTGACAAATGACTTCTTCCTCAACCTGCTCGACATGAGCACGGTGTGGCAGCCTGCGGGAGAGGCCGTGTACGAGGGCCGCGACCGCAAGACCAACGCGCTCAAATGGACCGGCACACGGGTCGATCTGATCTTCGGTGCGCACTCGCAGCTTCGCGCATTTGCGGAAGTCTATGCGTGCGCCGACTCGAAGGAGAAGTTCGTGAAGGACTTCGTCGCGGCGTGGACCAAGGTCATGAATCTCGACCGCTTCGATCTGCGCGGCTGATCGGACAGAACACTCTGTACCCGCCCGCCGGAGCCTCTCCGGCGGGCTTTTCGTTTGCAAAAATCTTGGGTGTTGGCCCGGCCGTCCGAAGGCACTAAATGAAGGCGCGGAGACCAAATTGAACCTCATCATTTTCGATGTCGACGGCACGCTTATCGATAGCCAGCGGATGATCGTGTCCGCGATGAACCGGGCTTTCGAGACCCATGGGCTTGTGCCGCCAGCGCGGGACGAGGTGCTGTCCATCGTCGGATTGTCGCTGGAAACCGCCATGCGGGCCCTCGTGAAGGAAGAGCCGGATGCCCTCGCAGGACCGTTGACGGAAGCCTACAAGGCCGCCTTCTTCGATCTGCGGCAAAGCCCCGAGCATCACGAGCCATTGTTCCCTGGAGCGCTGGAGGCGCTCGATCGGCTCGCAACCCGCGATGATGTGGTTCTCGGCATCGCGACCGGAAAGTCGCGGCGGGGCGTGCAGGCGATCATGGATTTGCACGATCTGCACGGCCGTTTCGTCACGATCCAGACGGCGGACGATCACCCCTCGAAACCCGATCCTTCGATGGTGCTGCGGGCCGTCGCCGAGACCGGCGTTCTGCCGGGCAGGGCGGCTGTCATCGGCGATACGACCTACGACATGGAGATGGCGCGGGGCGCGGGTGCGTACGCAATTGGCGTGTCGTGGGGCTATCACGCATCCGAGGCTCTGACCGCGTCTGGCGCGGCCACCGTACTCGGCAGTTTCGTCGATCTCGACCGCGCTCTGGAGGCGGGGTTCAATGACTGACAGCAATGACGGTCCGATGCAGGCCGCGCAGCGGTTGATGCGGCCTGATTTCCCCAAGCGGTTCTACAAACTGGCTGAAGCGGCGCGGGGGGAGGACGGCGGTTTCACCGTTCTGCTCGACGGAAGGCCTGTACGCACGCCGGCAAAGAACGTGCTCTCGGTGCCATCGGAGGACCTTGCCCGCGCTTTGGCCGAGGAATGGAACGCACAGGAATCCGTCATAGACCCTGCGGCAATGCCTCTTACGCGTCTGGTGAACTCCGCCCTTGACGGCGTTGCACGGGAGGCGAATGCCGTGCGCGATGAAATCGTGAAATACGCCGGGTCCGATCTCCTTTGCTACCGCGCGGAAGGACCGGAGCGCCTCGTCGCCCTTCAAGGCGATTCATGGGACCCCGTATTGGCATGGGCGCGCGACACGCTCGGCGCGCGTTTCGTGCTGGCGGAAGGCGTCGTGTTCGCGGCGCAGCCGCAAGAGGCTCTCGATGCCGTACGCCGGCCGATCGAGGACATCGATATTTTCCGGCTCGCCGCTGCTAGTGCCGTAACGACGCTGACGGGCTCGGCATTGCTCGCATTGGCGCTGCTTTGTGGGCGTCTTAGGGCCGACGAAGCCTGGGCCGCCGCCCATGTCGACGAGGACTGGAATATCGAACAATGGGGCGCTGACGAAGAAGCCGCGGTCCGGCGTGATCTGCGCTGTCGCGAAATGGCGGCTGCGGTGCGCGTGATGGAGTTGCTGCGCTGAGGAAAAGAAAAATCCCGGAAGCCGCGTTCGGCATCCGGGATTTCAGACGTCTCTTCGAAACCGGTTACTTGGCGTGGAGCAGGCGGATGCACTTGGCTGCAGCCTCGCCCATGACACGCCCTTCGGCCTCGGTGAACTCGCCCTTGTTGTAGCGCGGTTCCAGATACCCGCGAACGGCGTTTTCCAGCGTTGCGTTGTTCTTCTCGACGGCCACGACTCCGTAGCGGTAGGTCTTCAGCGTTTCGCCGGACAGCCCCTTGGCGCATTCGTCCGCCGCTTTGCGGTCGGCGAGAGCGGCCGTCGGAATCGCGAAAAGGGCGAGGGCTGAGACTGTGACGATACGGAGCATGATACCTCACGAAGCTGATAGCGATTGGGTAAACGATCCCACGGGCGAATGATTCACTCAACGCAAATGAATGTCATCTGAACGGGACGGGACGGTCGATAACTGATTTGCCGTGGGAAAGTTGCATATTCGGGCCGTTGCGCGGTTCAAAGCAATAAGCGGCGCGATCCCGATCAGGGTGCCTCGGGAGTTTCACCGCCGGCCAGCATTTTCTTCTCGCGACGCCATGCGTGGAGGATGAACTCCGTATACCCTTGGGGTTGGCTGCGGCCCGAGAAAATCAACTCTCGCGCGGCCTGAAAGGCTGGACCGTCGAAGCCTGGCGCCATCGGGGTGTAGGTCGGGTCATTCGCGTTCTGCCGGTCGACGACGGCGGCCATCCTTTTCAGGATGTCGTCGACGAGTTGCGGGCTGGCGATGCCGTGATGAAGCCAGTTGGCGACATGCTGGCTCGAAATGCGCAAGGTCGCGCGATCTTCCATCAGGCCCGTGCCGTGGATGTCAGGAACCTTGGAACATCCGATGCCGTGATCGATCCAGCGCACGACATAGCCGAGAATGCTCTGGATGTTGTTTTCCAGCTCGGCCCGGATTTCATCCTCGGACAGCGATTCCGGCGCAGGATGAAGCGGAAGCGCGAGCAGGTCGCGGCGCGGGGCGGGTCGTCCGGCGTACAATTCCCGCTGCCGCGCGCGCACATCGCACATATGATAATGCAGAGCATGCAATGTCGCGGCCGTAGGCGAGGGCACCCAGGCGGTGCTTGCTCCCGCTTCCGGATGCGCGATCTTCTGCGTAAGCATTTCGGCCATCAGGTCGGGCGAAGTCCACATTCCTTTGCCGATCTGCCCGCGCGTGTTGAGCCCCGTTTCCAGGCCCGCCTGCACATTGTTCCGCTCATAGGCCTTGATCCAGGTTTCCGACCGCATGGCCGTCTTTGTAACAACAGGCCCGGCTTCCATGATGGAATGGATCTCGTCGCCCGTGCGGTCGAGAAACCCGGTATTGATGAAAAATACCCGCTCCCTCGCGGCGTGGATGGCGGCGCGAAGGTTGAGACTCAGCCGGCGCTCCTCGTCCATGATGCCGATCTTGATCGTTCCGGCTTTCAGCCTGAACAGCCGTTCGAGTTTTTCGAACAGCGCAACGGAGAGGGCTACCTCGTCGGGACTGTGCATCTTGGGCCGCACGACATAAATCGCCCCGGCACGGCTGTTGCGCAACGCCTGGCTGCCCCGGAGGTCGTGCAGCGCAATCAGCGTGGTCACGGCCGCGTCCAGCAGCGTTTCCGGAATGTCCTCGCCCCTGTCCGTCCGCACAATGTCCGTCATCATGTGATGGCCGACATTGCGGATCAGCAGGAGACTTCGTCCATGCAGCGTCAGCGTCGTTCCGTCCGGCGCGGTGTATGTGCGGTCGGGCGCGAGCGCGCGCTCGATCGCTTTTCCGTTCTTCCGGAACTGTGCCGTCAGCGTTCCCTTCATAAGTCCGAGCCAGTTTCTGTAGAGGCCGATCTTGTCCGCGGTGTCGACGGCGGTGACGCTGTCTTCGCCGTCGATGATGGTGCTGAGGGCGGATTCGATTTCCACATCGGCGACGCCGGCCGGGTCCGTCTTGCCGATCTGCCGGCTGCGGTCGATGACAAGTTCGATATGAAGGCCATGATGCACGAGGAGAATGGCCGATGGCGCCGCCGGATCGCCGCGATAGCCGGCAAACGCGGCGGGGTCGGCAGGTCCTGTCGTCGTGTCGTCCTGCAGGCGCACCAGGAGTTTTTCGCCGTCGATACGGTAGGAGGCGACGTCCGCGTAGGAGCCACGGGCGAGGGGCACCATCCTGTCGAGAAACCCGCGTACATACTCGACCACCCTGCGCCCCCGGACCGGGTTGAAGGCCTCGGAGCGGTCCGCGCCGCCCGTTTCCGGAATGGCGTTGGTGCCGTAAAGCGTGTTGTAGAGGCTGCCCCAGCGGGCATTGGCGGCGTTCAGCGCGTATCGGGCATTGGTGGCGGGCACCACGAGCTGTGGGCCGGCGACGGATGCGATCTCGGGGTCGATCTCCCCGTTTTCTACCGTGAAAGCCTCAGGCTCCGGAAGCAGATATCCGGTCTCGGTCAGGAAGCGTTCGTAGGCCGCGGGATCGGCGATCCGGCCGGGATGCCGCAGATGCCAGCCATCCATGTCGCTCTGCAGTTCGGCGCGGCGCGCCAGCAGGCGGCGGTTCCGCGGCATCAGTTCAGCGACGATTTCTTCGAAGCCTGCCCAGAAGGCATCGGGGGCAATGCCCGTGCCGGGAATCGCCTCCTTGTCGACGAAGGCACGCAGCGCGCTGTCGATCTGCAGCCTTCCTGTCGGTACAGAGATCATCGGATGCGGCTCCCTGACGTTTCATGGCCGCATGACCCACCGGCGGAGGATGTGTCAACTTGTCACTTGGGATGAGCCGCGTGCGGAATTCCCGGCGGTGCCGTCGGGCTCCGCAAAATACCTTCGGAATTGCAAGATGTTGGGAGGGCGGTTCCGCCGCCGGCGGCTCCGGTGGCGGAGCACGGATTAGCCCAAGGTCGCGTGCTCCCGCCGCCGGGAGAGGACCCGGCGGGGCGATGCTTGACCTTGGATTATGATTGGTGCGGTCGAGAAGACTCGAACTTCCACGGGTTGCCCCACAGCGACCTCAACGCTGCGCGTCTACCAATTCCGCCACGACCGCGAAAAAGCCGGGTCGATGCCCGGCGCGCGTCTGTAACAAATACTATCAGGCGCCACAAGTGCGAGAGTTCACCGCGCGTCGGATGCGCGCTTCAGAACTTCTTTGACCTCGACCGCGATGCGATTGCCGATGACGACGATCGAGCCGCGCGCCACCGGCATCGAATTGGCCAGAATCGTCACGTCGTCGTCTTCCGTGGCGTCGAGTTCGATGACAGCTCCGCGTCCCATGCGCAGCAGCTGACGGATGGGCATATTGGTCTGGCCCAGCATCACCGATATATCGAGGCGTATGTCGTCGAGAACGGCCATGAGAATCTTTCTGAACGCGAAACTGCGTGACCCGCAGAGGTCAGCATGCTCATGGTTAACCCATGCTTAACAGTCTGATTTCGTTCGCTCCGCAGCAGCCGGGCCAGGCGCCCGAATGGCGCGTAAGCCGTGGCCTCGTGCCTTATCCGGCGGCGGTGGCCGCGATGGAGGTACGGGCGGCCGCCATCGCTGATGGCCGTGCGCCGGAAATGGTCTGGCTGCTGGAACACCCGCCCCTTTATACCGCCGGTACAAGCGCCACGGACGCCGACTTGCTCGATGTCAGCCGGTTTCCCGTTTTCCCGGCAGGAAGGGGCGGACAGTACACCTATCACGGGCCGGGGCAGCGTATCGCTTATGTCCTTCTCGATCTGAAGCGTCGGAGGCCCGATGCGCGGGCTTTTATCGCCGCGCTCGAGGAATGGCTGATCAGGGCACTTGCTGCATTCAGCGTCGACGGACAGCGCCGACCGGGGCGTGTTGGCGTGTGGGTCAGGCGGCCAGAGAAGGGCAGGGAGGCCGAAGACAAGATCGCGGCTATCGGGGTACGGCTCCGCCGATGGGTCAGCTTTCACGGCATCAGCCTGAACGTTGAGCCCGATCTCGGCCATTATTCGGGAATTGTGCCCTGCGGCGTGCGGGGCCCGGGCGTGACGAGCCTGGTCGATCTTGGTCGGCCGGTCGGCATGGACGAGGCCGATTTCGCCCTGTTGACCGCTTTTCGTGAGATTTTCGGGGATGTAACGCCCCTTGAGGGCGATCCGCCGGAACTGGCGGAGGTCGCTCTTCAGGCCTGATCAGGCGTCCGGAAGGACAGCAAAACCGTCCTTTCTCTCCATGGGGGCCAGATCGTCGGCTCTGGCCGGCCGCACCGCGATGTCTTCGACCCGGGCGCCGGGAGGTCCCCGTTCCATGAGAGCCAGAGCAGGCTCTACAGAAGAGTCCTCGCCCGAGAGGACAGCCTCGACCCAGCCGTCATGCCGGTTCCGCACCCAACCCCGGACGCCGAGCGTCCCGGCCAGCTGCGCCAGCCATGCGCGGTAGCCGACGCCTTGCACGCGTCCCCGGATTTCGACCTGAACTTCCGTGGTTGCCATAACGCTGCTTTAAACCCTTCAGTGTAGGACAAAGTTCAAAATGGCTCTCCGGGGGGAAACGGCCATGAACGCGATTGCTGCCATAAAGATACTCGTGGCCGATGATTCCGCCACGGTGCGCAAATTGATACGGGATTTCGCCGAGCATCTGGAGACGCCGGTCGAGGTCGCCGAAGCCGACGACGGGCCCAGCTGCCTGGAGAAGCTTGAGGCGTCCCGCTTCGACATGGCCTTTATCGACGTCCACATGCCGGGCATGACCGGCATCGAGGCTCTTTGCCACGCACGCCATGGGGGCAACGACACCTTCGTCGTTATCATGTCCGGTGAACCGAAGGATGAGATCGTCGATATTGCCCGCAAGCTTCAGGCATACGATTTTATCCGCAAGCCGTTCCGCCGCGACGAACTCGCAAATATCTTCCGCACCTACGAGCGCATCGTGAAGCCGGTGCGCGCGCTTCTGGTCGATGATTCCGCGACTGTGCGGCGGGTTATCAGCAAGATCATCGAGCAATCCATCTTCCGCGTGTCGATGGAGGAAGCGCCGACAGGGTTCGATGCGGTCGAGCTTTGCAAGGAAGGCCGTTTCGACGTGGTGTTTCTCGACATGAACATGCCGGGCTTCGACGGCCCCGAAACGCTCGCGCGCCTGCGCAGCAGGAATCCGAATGCCAGGGTGGTCGTCAATTCCAGCGAGCCGGAAGAGGCGGTTCGCAAGCGCTTCGGCAATCAGCGCATCGATATCTTTCTGAAGAAGCCGTTCTATCCGAAGGATGTGGATCGGGCGATGCGTGTCTGCTTCGATCTGCCGTCGCCGTATCAGATCGATACCGCGGCCGCGTAGGCGCTTGGTCCAACGGCCGTCTGTTCGCATCTCCGCAACTGTCCCATACTCCCGGGAAACAACCCGGGAGTTTAAGAATGGACGTTCGCGCAGCGGTGGCGGTCGGCGCCGGCAAGCCCCTCGAAATCACGACGGTTCAACTCGAGGGTCCGAGGGCCGGCGAAGTCCTGGTCGAGATCAAGGCCACGGGCATCTGCCACACCGACTGGTTCACGCTGTCCGGCGAAGATCCCGAAGGGTTGTTCCCCGCGATCCTCGGCCACGAAGGCGCGGGCATCGTGCGCGAGGTCGGCGCGGGCGTCACCAGCGTGAAGCCCGGCGATCACGTCATTCCGCTCTACACGCCGGAATGCCGCCAGTGCCCGTCCTGCCTGTCGCGCAAGACCAATCTCTGCACGGCCATCCGAGCAACGCAGGGGCAGGGCGTCATGCCGGACGGCACATCGCGCTTTTCGATCGGCGGCAAGAAGCTCCATCATTACATGGGCACGTCCACCTTCGCGAACTATACGGTTCTGCCGGAGATCGCGGTGGCGAGGGTGCGGGAAGACGCTCCATTCGACAAGATCTGCTACATCGGCTGCGGTGTAACGACAGGCATCGGCGCCGTCATCAACACGGCGAAGGTCGAGCCGGGAGCCACCGCCATCGTGTTCGGCCTCGGCGGCATCGGGCTCAACGTCATTCAGGGTCTGCGCCTTGTCGGCGCGGACATGATCATCGGCGTCGACATCAACAACGACAAGAAGGCCTGGGGCGAGAAATTCGGCATGACGCATTTCGTCAATCCCGCCGAAATCGGCGGCGATCTCGTTCCGCATCTCGTCAACATGACAAAGCGCGGCGCGGACCAGATCGGCGGCGCCGACTACACGTTCGATTGCACCGGCAACACCAAGGTCATGCGCCAGGCGCTGGAGAGCTGCCATCGCGGCTGGGGCGAAAGCATCGTCATCGGCGTCGCCGGCGCGGGGCAGGAGATTTCGACCCGCCCGTTCCAGCTCGTCACCGGCCGCGTCTGGAAAGGCACGGCTTTCGGCGGGGCGAGGGGCCGTACGGACGTGCCGAAGATCGTCGACTGGTACATGGACGGCAAGATCCAGATCGATCCGATGATCACCCACACCATGCCGCTGGAAGACATCAACAAGGGCTTCGACCTGATGCACCACGGCGAGAGCGTCCGGGGCGTCGTGGTATTTTAGACATTTCCCGTTTATATGCGGGCTAGGCTGGCAGTTGTCGGTAAACGGGTGAGGGGATCCATGTCGGGCGTATCGCTGGAAGGGCGAAACCGGGCTGTGGGCGGGGGTACCGTTTCTGGGCTTATCTTTGCGTGCGCCGCGCTCGCTCTCGGCGCCTGCACAACTATCCAGCGCGTCCCTCTGCCCGAGGCCGAGGTTTCAAAGGCCGCCGTCCTCAACGACACCCGCTCCGTGGATCAGATCAGGATCTGGGGTGACCAGAAGGCCCCGGTCCAGGAATATCTCGGTACGAAGCCGGATGCCGAACTCCGGGCCGAGTTTCCCGCGCTGTACGGCCGGCCCCATACCTATCTGGCCCTGTCGGGCGGCGGCGAGGACGGAGCGTTCGGTGCGGGTCTTTTGACCGGGTGGACAGCAAAAGGAACGCGGCCCGAATTCACCATCGTCACCGGGGTCAGTACCGGCGCGTTGATCGCGCCCTTCGCCTTTCTCGGCTCCGCGTATGACGGCCGGCTGACCGAGATTTACACGCAATATTCGCTCGAGGACCTCGTCAAGAAACGCTCGGTCTTCTCCATCCTCCCGGCCGCCTCCGCCGTCGATCCGAAGCCGATGCGCGAATTGATCGCCCGCTATATCAGCCCCGCGGTGGTGGATCAGATCGCCGAGCAGCACCGCCGCGGCCGGCAGCTCTGGATCGGCACGACGAATCTCGATGCCGGTCGCCCGGTGCTGTGGAACATCGGCGCCATCGCCAGCAGTTCGGATCCGCGCCGCGTCGGGCTGATCCACGACGTCCTGCTTGCCTCCGCTTCCATCCCCGGCGCGTTCCCGCCCGTTCTCATCAATGTGCGCGCCGACGGCCGCACCTATGACGAACTGCACGTCGATGGCGGCACGACCAATCAGGTGTTTCTCTATCCGGCCGGTACGGACTGGAAGTTCGTTACGCAGAAGCTGCGCGTGAAGGGCCGCCCGGAGCTCTATGTCATTCGCAATGCCTCGCTCAGCCCTACCTATGAACCGGTGAAGGCCGAGCTTCTGCCCATTGCCGGCCGTTCCATTTCGTCACTGATCCGGACTCAGGGTATCGGCGATCTCTACCGCATCTATTTCTCCGCCCAGCGCAGCGGCCTCGATTTCAATCTGGCATTCATACCGCCCGGCAATCAGGCGCCGCCGAACACCGTGTTCGATCAGGTCCACATGCGGAAGATGTTCCAGCTTGGACAGCAGCAAGCCAGTGACGGTTCCGCCTGGCACAAATCGCCGCCCGGGTTCTGACCTGGTCCGCCGCTTGTTCACGAAGCCTCGCCCGGTTCCGCTCGTTCGGGGTTGATAGGGCCTGCCGCTTGCGCCTTCCGGTCTGGTGAACGTATCGCGATCTCGCCTCCTCTCCTTCTCAAGGCGGATGCGTCGGCAATGCATCGAGAAGGTGGACTGGGGTCTCGAAATGACCGTCATCGACCCGTTCGGAAACCGCATCCGGTTCTGCGAACAGCGGCGCGTCTAGACCGTCGCCGCCGAGTTGGGCATCACGGCCTGAATGTCGTTACGAATCGATATTCCGGCTCGGGCTTTGCCAGAAGATCGCCGAGCGGCAGCTTAAATTCGGCGCGCGTCTTTTCCGGCGAGACGGTGCCCGTGCTGTCCACGATCTCGCTTGCCTCGACGCCCCAGGTGATGCCCTTGCCGTCGGTCGAACCGAAGATCGCCGTCTGCGTCATGCGCGTGATCTCGTCGGAGCCCGCGATCATCTTCAGTTCGGCCGGTGGCGCCAGCGTCATGGTCAGCCGCCACAGGCCGGAGCCGGCGTCTTCCAGCGCGTAGCTGAGGGCGTGCGCCTGCGGCGGCGCGTCCTTCGGCAGGTAGGATTTTTCCGCCGCGACCTTCGCAATCGTTTCCAGCGGTCCGCGCGCTTTCATGATGCAGATCTGGTCGGTGCCTTCCGTGTAGGTCTCGACGGTGACGGACAGGCCGAGCTTCTCGGCGGCGTCCTTGTCCGCGCAGAAGGGGCGTCCCGCCACGCCCGGGATGTTCTGCGCGGCCGCGATCGTCGTCGCCGGAACCGATGCACGGACCTCGAACGAAGCTTCATCCGGGCCGGCCGTCTTGAGAGTCTGGTCGACATTGAAACAGCCGCCCAGGGCAAGGGTCAGGGCGGCGATGGGAGCCAGACGGCGGAACAGCATGAAGGGAATCTCCGGAAGCGGCGGAAAAGCCACGAATCGTCACCATAATCTATCGTGGTGTGGCCTTCTGATGGTTGGTCATTGCCCCGGACGCCGACTCCGCTACAAGGGCCTGAAATTCAGCCCCTTTCGCCGGAGCCTTCATGGCCGAGCCGGAGCTTCAGACCGCGACGCCGCCTGAGACGCCCGAAAAGCAGGGCGCGGTGACGGCTGCGCTCGTCGAAGCCGTCAGCGAGACCATCCGCGTCGGAGATGCCGAGCGTCTCAGGACGCTTGTCGGCGGGCTCCACGAGGCCGATCAGGGCGAACTGCTGGAGACGCTGGACACCGAGCTCCGTCCTGGCCTTATCGAACTGCTCGGCGCCGATTTCCATTTCGCGGCGCTGACGGAGGTCGACGAGGCTGTCCGTCTCGAAGTTCTTGAAACCCTTCCCACGGAGGTCGTGGTCGAGGGTTTGCGCGAACTCGAATCCGACGACGCGGTCTACATCCTCGAAGATCTTCCGGCCGACGAACAGCAGCTCATTCTCGAACTGCTGCCGCTGCCGGAACGGGCGGCGCTGACGCGCAGCCTTGATTTTCCGGAAGAGTCGGCTGGCCGCCGCATGCAGACGGATTTCGTCGCGGTGCCGCCGTTCTGGACCGTCGGCCGCACGATCGACTATCTGCGCGAAATGAAGGATGCGCCGGAGACTTTCTACGAAGTCTACGTCATCGATCCCGCGTTCAAGCTGCTCGGCACCGTTCCGCTCGACAAGCTGCTCCGTTCACCGCGCGAGGCGCGGCTCGAGGCTATCCTGAACAAGGATATCCGCGAGGTGAAAGGAACCGAGGACCAGGAAGAGGCAGGCCGCCTGTTTCAGCGCTACAATCTCGTGTCCGCACCTGTCACCGATGATGCGGGACGTCTTGTCGGTGTATTGACGATCGACGATATCGTCGACGTCATCAACGAAGAGGCGGACGAGGACATAAAGGCGCTCGGCGGCGTTCTCGGCGATGAAGAGCTGTCGGACACGGTCGGCGAGACGGCGCGTTCGCGCTTTCCGTGGCTCCTCGTCAATCTCGGCACGGCGTTTCTCGCGGCCGGCGTTATCGGCGTGTTCGAAGGCACGATCCGGCAGATGGTCGCGCTTGCCATTCTCATGCCGATCGTCGCTTCGATGGGCGGCAATGCCGGCACGCAGGCCATGACGGTGACAGTCCGCGCCATTGCGATGCGCGATCTCGGCACCCGCAATATCCGGCGTATGGTCACGCGTGAAGTTCTGGTCGGTCTGGCCAACGGATTGAGTCTGGCGCTGCTTCTCGGCGCGGGCGCGAGCCTCTGGTTTCAGGATCCGGAACTTGGCGTGGTCATCGCTGTTGCGCTGGTCATCAACATGGTTGTGGCGGGGCTGTTCGGTTCGGTCGTTCCGCTGACGGTTAACAGGCTGAAGCTCGATCCGGCCGTGGCGTCCGGCGTGTTTGTCACCACCTTGACGGATGTCGTTGGATTCTCAGCATTTCTTGGCCTTGCGGCTTGGTGGTTTGGCCTCTTCTGAGGCCGCATGGAACGCATGCCGGACCCCGTGCCGCGGCATTGCGTGCCTGTAGGGGCGGGCGTATACCGGCGCGCCTTTTGGCGGCGGACCCTTGTTGGCCGAGCCGCGTTCTGAAGGTGCTGGCGCCGCTTCGGCGCATCACGGGCCTAGGTCCATATGTCTCCCTCATCGCTGGAATGTTCGGTTCCGGGCGCCTCCGCGCCCGGTGTCTCGGTAGCGCGCGGGTCGCGCGAAACCTGGCTTCTCACGCTTGGCTCTCTCGGTGTCGTTTACGGCGATATCGGCACGAGCCCGCTCTATGCCCTGCGGGAATCCATCCTGCATGCAGGGCAATCCCCGACGGCGGCGGAAGTCATCGGCATCGTCTCGCTGCTGGTCTGGGCGCTTATTCTTGTCGTTACGCTGAAGTATGTTGCGTTGCTGCTGCGCGCCGACAACCACGGCGAGGGCGGCACGCTTTCGCTTATGGCTTTGGCGCAGAAGGCGCTGCAAAAGCCGAACAGGATCGTTCTGGGTCTCGGTGTCGTCGGCGCCTCGCTGTTCTACGGCGATGCGATCCTGACGCCGGCGATCTCGGTTCTGTCGGCGGTCGAGGGCCTCGAATACGCGACGGATATCGACGAGGGCTGGATCGTGCCGATCGTGCTCGGAATCCTGATCGTGCTTTACTCGGTGCAGTCCTGGGGCACGTCCAAGGTCGCGGCGTTTTTCGGCCCGATCATGCTGGTCTGGTTCACGACTCTCGCCGTGCTCGGCCTCATCCACATCAATGACTCACCGCAGATCCTGAACGCCCTCAATCCGCTCAATGCGCTCTGGTTCATGACGAACCACGGCATCATCGGCTTCACGGTGCTCGGCGCGGTATTCCTCGCCGTGACCGGCGCCGAGGCGCTGTATGCCGACATGGGTCATTTCGGCCGCACCGCGATACGCCGCGCATGGCTGTTTTTTGTGCTGCCCGGGCTGTGCCTGAACTATCTCGGGCAGGGCGCTCTGGCGCTCGCCCATCCGGAGCAGGTAGGCAATCTGTTCTTTTCGACGGCGCCCGAGTGGGGTCGCCTGCCGCTGGTCCTGCTCGCCACGGCCGCGACCGTCATCGCCGCCCAGGCCGTCATTACGGGCGCGTATTCGCTGACGCATCAGGCGACGCAGCTCGGCATCCTGCCGCGTCTTGCCGTGCAGTACACATCGGAAAAGGAACGCGGCCAGATCTACATGCCGAAAGTGAACTGGCTCATGCTCGCCGGCGCGCTGTTTCTCGTCATCATCTTCGAGACGTCGAGCAATCTGGCCGCCGCGTATGGCATTGCGGTCGTCGGCACGATGATCGTTTCCACCATGCTTGCGGTGCCTGTCATCGCGCGGCTGTGGGGATGGGGCTGGATCGCGGCGCTGGCCGTTGCCTTGCCGTTCTTCGCGCTGGACTCGGCTTTCCTTGCGGCGAACCTGCTCAAGCTGGCGGATGGCGGCTGGATTCCGCTGGCGCTTGGCGCGCTCCTTGTCGTCGCGATGTGGACATGGATTCGCGGCACGGCCATCGTCTATGAGAAGGTCCGCCGCGAGAGTGTCGCTCTTAAAACCGTCATCGAATCGATGGCCCGGAGCAAGTCCATCGTGCGCGTGCCGGGCACGGCCATCTTCCTGACATCCGATACGGAGGTCGCGCCGGCGGCCATGATGCACAATCTGAAGCACAACAAGGTCCTGCATGAGCAGAACGTGCTTCTGACAATACAGACGCAGCAGGTGCCTTATGTGCCGACGGAAGAGCGGACCACGTTCGAGCGTCTGTCGGACGACTTCTCGCGCGTCATCTTGCGCTATGGCTACATGGAGTCGCCGAACATCCCGCGTGCGCTCGACCGCTGCAAGGCCGAGGGCCTCAGCTTCGAGATCATGTCAACCTCGTTCTTCATCGGCCGGCGATCCTTCAAGATATCGTCCGAAGGCGTCATGCCAACTTGGCAGGACAGGCTGTTCATCTTCCTGACCCGGCAGGCCGACGACGTCATCACCTATTTCCGCATCCCAGCGGGGCGCGTCATCGAGCTCGGGAGCCAGATAACGCTGTAGGCCGGCGGCCACGTCGTCGAGCGTCGCCGCGTCCGGTGCGCGGTAAAGATCGGGGTCGTAATCCTCTTCGTCCTCCGGTTCCGGTTCCGGTTCCGGGGCGCGCGGCGTTTCGTAAGCGTACGGCTGCGTTTCGTAGCTGTCGTCGTCGAACACGAGCGGCGGCAGGTCTTCAAGGTCGCCGTCCTCGAGATCGCCATGCAGCAGATCGTCCATCGTCAGTACGACGCGCGGTTCGATGTCGTCTGGAACCGCCACGGACAACTCCGCCTGCGCGATGCTGGCGACGATTTCGCGGACAAACTCCTGTTCATCTGCGAAGCGCGGCGGGGGCGGAGGTTCGGCCACTGCAGCCGCCGGAACGATAAGCGGATCGAGCGGCGGCGCAGCCGGAGCGGTTTTTGGCACCGGGTCGTCGAACCGGTCCGCGGGCGCAATCCTGTAAAGGCCGCGGAATCTGTCGGGGTCCACAGGCTCGCCATTGCGCAGGATGGCAATGTCGCGCCTTTTGGCGAGACGCACGGCCGTGGCGCGCACTTCGAGAAGCAGGCTCTTCCAGTCCAGCCCGGCCTTCGAGGCGATGTCGCGCGCCACCTCGGACGGACAGATGCCGTCGGCCTCACCACGCTCGCGGGCAAGACGCAGGACCGCTTCCTCCAGCGTCTCGTTGGAAATCTTCACTTCACGCGAGCCCTCGTCCAGGTCGCCGCCTCATAGCTGTCGGATGCAAACTGGCGCCTCCACAGAACGATCGCCACCAGCACTGTCGTCCCCATGAACGCGACGGGGCCGGCAAACCAGCCGAGATAGGCCAGCGCGAAGAAATAGGCGCGCAGGCCGCGGTTGAAATGCCGGGCGGCGGAAACATTGAGACGCGCAGCCCGCTCAACCGCCTGTTCCACCTCCCGTTTGTCGCGATGATCCCGGAGCGGCATGGCTCCCATAAGGATCGCGACGTAGTTGAACAGCCGGTATGACCAGACGAACTTGAAGAACGAATAGGCGAAAATGATGGCAAGGCCGAGGACCTTGATCTCGAACATGCCGCGCGTCGTGGTGCGGCTGAACGGCAGGACCCGGAAAACTTCGGTGGCGGCGTCGGTAAATCCGAGCACGGAGATGGTGCCGCCGATGGCAAGAAAGGCGGAAGAAGCAAAAAAGGCGGTGCCATTCTGCAGCCCCGTCATCAACTGACCGTCGAGGATGCGGTTGTCGCGCTGCTGGAACCGCTGCATCCAGATGAAGCGCTGTTCGTGAAGAACCGAATTGAGACTGCGCCGTCCATACGGCGTGTATTCGACAAGGATGTAGTAGATCAGCCACGCCACGCCGAAGACCGCGAAGGCGCAGACATCCAGGAAACTGAAATCGGTCATAGCAGCCCCAGTTCCCGGAGTTCGATGACGAGATGCGGCGGCAGGCCGGTTTGCGCCTCGGCGTCCCGCATGTCGCGAGGGATGTCCTTGTCCGCGAGATAGCGCCAGCCCTGGAAGGGCCGGTGCGGCCGCGGCTCGGTCCGGATCAGCTTCGGCTCAAGCACGATCTGGCAGCGCGAGATGCCGTCCTTGTCCGTCACGGCCCGGAGGTCGAGAATGCGCTGCCGCGCGCACATCATCCCCTTGATGACCCAGTAAAGCGAGCCGCCTCCGAGGATTTCCTCGCCGCGGCTCGGCATCATGCGGGTGGTGTGGATCTGCTCGGGCTTCTCGCCGCGCTTCTTCTGGGCCTGGATCCGTTCCTTGATCCAGCCGGCCAGATCCTCAAAGGAGTCGGCGCCGACGCAGAGCTTTTGCAGGTGAAGAGGCATGACCCTTCCTGCCGCGCCGTTGCGGCCGGAGCAAGAGCGATTGTGGATACTGCGCTTTGCTCCGCCCTCATCCTGAGCCGGACTCGGCGAAGCCTTCGGCCCCGCTCAGGATGAGGACTGAATTTGCGGCGCCTCAATACTCGTACTGCGGCAGGACCCATTCCTCGGCCTCGCCGCCGGCATACCACTCCCGCACCGCGGGGTGGGCCAGAACGGCCTCCATATAGTCCTGCACGGGCTTCGACACCTTCACATCATAGGTCTTGAAGCGCGTCACGACCGGGGCGTACATCGCGTCGGCCGCTGTCCAGTCGCCGAACAGGAACGGGCCGCCTTTGCCGTATTCGGCGCGCGTCTCGGTCCAGATCGTCTCGATGCGCCGGACATCGCCGCGCACATCGTCCGGCAGTTCGAAGTCCGGATAGTGGCGGCGGATGTTCATCGTGCAGAGCTTGCGCAGCGGCACGAAGCCCGAATGCATCTCCGCCGAGATCGAGCGGGCAACGGCGCGGGCCTTCGCTTCCGCGGGCCAAAGCGTGGGGTGCTTTTCCGCCAGATATTCGATGATTGCGAGCGAGTCCCAGACGACAAAGCCGTCATCGTGCAGGATCGGCACCTTGCCGGCCGGCGAGTATTTGCGGATCGCCTCGGCCGAGCCGTCCATATAGATCGGGATCACGATTTCGTCGAAAGGAATGCCGTCGGCCTTCATCGCGACCCACGGCCGCATGGACCAGGATGAATACGCCTTGTTGCCGATGATGAGTGTGTAGGACATCGAGAAACGCTCCGGGATTTTTACGCAGAGTGCCGGGACGGCGTGACGAGGGAAAGCGCCGATTGGTGATGGAAGGGATCAGCGTCCGTCATACCTCATGACCCTCATCCTTCAGCCCGCTCAGGATGAGGGCACGGCAGCGTTGTCGATCAGCCGCGTCCCGCCGATGCGCGCTGCCACCAGCAGCCGCAGCGGTCCGTGGTGAGCGTCTGAAACCGGCGCCAGAGTCTCTGCGTGCCGCGCCTCGGCATAGTCCACCGTGAACCCGGCCTTCTCGATCTCGGCGCGCGCATTGGCCATCACGGCCGGGATCGGTGCCCCGCGCGAGATCAGCACCGCGCTTTCGCTCAGGACGCGGTGCAGCGCCGGCGCCGCCGCGCGATGTTCGGGCGAGAGGTAGCGGTTGCGCGATGAGAGGGCGAGGCCGTCCGGTTCGCGAACCGTCGGCCCCGGCACGATCTCGACGCCCAGCGGTGGCGCGACGAAGGTCTTGATGACCTGGAGCTGCTGCCAGTCCTTTTCGCCGAATACGGCGATGTGTGGCCGCGCATGCTTGAACAGCCTTGTAACGACAGTCGCGACGCCGCCGAAAAAATGCGGCCGCGCATCGCTTTCCAGTCCGTCGGCGGGCGGGCCTTGCGGCACCACGTCCTGCACCACGCCGTCGGGATACATCTCTGTGATCGATGGCGCGTAGATCATGTCCACGCCTTCCTTCGCCAGCAGCTCCGTGTCGCTCTCCAGCGTGCGCGGATAGCGGTCGAAATCCTCGTGGGGAGCGAACTGTGTGGGGTTCACGAAGATCGAGACGACGACGTGGTCCGCGCGCTGCTTCGCGAGCCTGACGAGCGCGAGATGCCCTTCATGCAGCGCGCCCATGGTCGGCACGAGCGCGATGCGCTCGCCGCGGGAGCGACAGGGGTCGAGATTTGCGGAAAGTTCGGCCCGCGTGTGCAGCGTTTTCATGGGAGAGGGCATATCAACCCGCTCGCCTGACGCCAACGGGGATGCGATAAGGCGATGTGTTCGCTCTCGCTCTCGGCATTATCGCGCTGGTCGCGTTTCTCTATCTGGTCCGGCTCTATACGGCGGCGGACGCGGCCGCGCTGGCGCAGGGCGCCCGCCTCGCGGGCGGTATCGTGGCTCTTGCCGTCGGCGCGATTCTGATAGCCGCCGGCCGCGGCGGTTTCGGTTTCGCGCTGATTGTGTTCGCCCTCGGTCTGCTCGGCACTTACCTGGCCAAGAAGTCGTCACTCAAAGGAGATTTCGACCGCGGGTCTTCCGCCCGGCGTGAAAACTTCCAGGGCGACGCTCGTGCGCGGCATCGTCAGCCGCCGCGCCAGGGCCCGATGACCGAGGAGGAGGCGTACAAGGTCCTGGGGCTTGATGCGGGGGCTGGGCCGGAGGACATCCGGCGCGCCCACCGCGCGCTGATGAAGAAGGTTCACCCCGACCAGGGAGGATCGAACTGGCTGGCCAGCCGCATCAATCAGGCCAAGGACATGCTGCTGCGTACGCGACGCTGAACTCTCTACGCTCGGGTACATGATACTCACCCCTCAATTCTTGAGAGTAAAACACGAAAGACTGGACTTTTTAACTGCCTTGCATGCCGCGTTTGCCGAGCGCTCGGAAAATCCGGCGTAGCGAACGCGGTAAAGTGTGACTCCGTCTTTCTCGACGGGTTCGGTGTAGGGCTCCGCTGTCTTGTCGACCGATTTGATCGTGCCGGAAACGCGGTCGAGCAGTGTGCGCGCCTGGGCCGGATCCGGCGTGGCCGCAATCTGGATCTGCCAGCCAGGAGGCGGTGGAGCGGAGGCAAGTGCCGTCTCCACCCGCGCAGGCTCGGGCTTCGGGGTTTCGGCGGGCTGCGCGGTGAGAGAAATAACGGAAGCGGTCTCGATGGGCGGAAGCGCAGCCGTTTGCTGAACGGGTTGCGCGGCGGGCGTTGCGATCGGCGCGGCCAACGCCGCGGCACGGGCCTGGAGTGTGGCAGGCTGTTGCGCGACCGCCGGCGCCGCCACGGTGGACGCTGCCGCTACGATGGGCTGTTGACCGGATATCGCTGCGGCGATGGCCTGTTGGGCCGGCGCGCGCGGGGCGGAGCCCGGCGTGGTGGTCCCCGAATAGGCGGAAGTGATGCTGGACGGCGCCGGTTGGGCGCCGACGACCCAGCGCATGTCGCCGCCGGGTGTCGTGGTTTCCATCGCGATGCGGTTCGCGATGTCGATGCGGCGCACGATGGCGTCGGGTGTCATTGTCGGATTGCGCGATCCATCCGCGGCGACCGCCGGAGCCGCCGGCGCAGCAGCCGCCGGGGCGGGAGCCGGTTCTTCCACCGGCTGCGGCGCGGATGCGGCGACCGCGGCCAATACCGGATCGGGCAGATCGGCGGGCGATTTTATCGGAAGCGGTTTTGCTGCCGTTTCAAGCGCAGGGCGCGGTGCAGGCAGAGGCGGCATCACAGCCGCAACAGCAGTGCTCGCGCGGGCGGACATGGCCGGGGCAGCATTTTCGGCGATCAATGGCGCGGTGCGCTTTCCGGCGGAAGCCTTCGGCAAATTTTCCGCGACCAGCTTGCGCATCTGCGCGTCGCGCGTCTTGCCCGAGCGGCCGCCCAGCACCACGGCCACGATATGGCGGCCGTCGTCCTGCGCGGACGTCAGCAGGTTGAAGCCGGACGCGCGGATATAGCCGGTCTTGATGCCGTCAACGCCGCGCACGCTCCCGAGGAGCTTGTTGTGGTTGCCGTAGGTTTGTCCCTTCCAGGAGAAGGTCCGGGTGGAAAAATAATCGTAATAGTCCGGGTGATTGTCCTGGATCGCCCGGCCGAGCAGCGCGAGATCGCGGGCCGTGGTGATCTGGTCGTCGTTGGGCAGGCCGGAAGCGTTCCGGTAAACGGTCGAGTTCATGCCCAGCGCGCGTGCCTTGCGGGTCATGCGCGTGGCGAAGGCCGGTTCCGATCCCGCGATGTTTTCGGCAATCGTCACCGCGACGTCGTTTGCGGACTTTGTCACGAGCGCCTTGATCGCGGCCTCGACGGGAATGGTCTGGCCCGCCTGCAGGCCAAGCTTGGACGGCACCTGGCGGGCAGCTTCCGCCGAAACCTTGAGCGGTGTCTGAAGCGTCAGCCGGCCTGCATCGAGCTCGTCGAACAGGATGTAGAGCGTCATCACCTTGGTCAGGGATGCCGGATGTCGCAGTTCGTCGGCATGGTCCGAGGCCAGCACCTTGCCGGTCTTGGCATCGACCACGATGTCGGCATAGGGCGGCCGGTATCCGCCGCCGCTCTGCTTTTTGACGACCCTCTTCTTTTTCTTCGCTATCGCCTCTTTCTTAGAGGGCTTTGCCTCCGGCGCCGGGGCCGGAAGGGCAAGCGAAAGCACGCTCGCACAGGCCAGCAGGCGAAAAAATATCAATGTCCGGGAAGAGGTTACGCGACGCATACGGCGAAAATCCCAATATCCGATCCGTTTTGGACAGGTTTAGTGAGGCTTCGATTAAAGGTCACAATGACGGGCTTGCGGTTACGGAGGGGTTAAACCACCTAAGCAAACGCCGCGGCGGAATCCCGGAGCGGCACATCCACCCCTTGAATTGCCCCGTTCATGCTTTCCAATGATTTTATTGCAAGGGGCAAATCCGCGGGCCGGCGCCGTCTGGCGTCTTGAGGCCCGCGCTACTAGATTCAATGGCAGGACGAATCCCCGAGCGGGGAAGGGCGCTTTTCGATGGTCCTTTCGGGACGTGAACCTGATGTGATGGCTGCACGAAACGGCTCCGGCGAGGGGTCGGGGACGGCCGTCGTCACCAAAACAAAGACCAAGACGAAGAAGCCCAGCCTTTATCGGGTCCTGCTGCTGAACGACGACTACACGCCCATGGAGTTCGTCATCCATGTGCTGGAGCGGTTTTTCAATAAGAACCGGGAGGATGCCACGCGAGTTATGCTTCACGTCCACCACAACGGTGTCGGGGAGTGCGGCATTTTTACATACGAGGTGGCCGAGACGAAGGTCACGCAAGTCATGGATTTTGCAAGGAGGCATCAGCACCCTTTGCAATGCGTCATGGAAAAGAAATGAGGTCCTGAGTGCCCACCTTTTCACACAGCCTGGAACAGAGCCTGCACCGCGCGCTCGCGCTGGCGAATGAACGCAGCCACGAATACGCGACGCTTGAGCATCTGCTGTTGTCTCTCATCGACGATCAGGACGCCGTCGCGGTCATGCGCGCGTGCAATGTCGACGTCGAGCAGCTGAAGCGTAACCTCGCGGAGTATGTCGATAGCGAACTCGACAATCTCATCACGGACGGGACCGAGGATTCCAAGCCGACGGCCGGCTTCCAGCGCGTCATCCAGCGCGCGGTGATCCATGTGCAGTCGTCGGGGCGCGAGGAAGTGACCGGCGCCAACGTGCTCGTGGCCATCTTTGCCGAGCGCGAGAGCCATGCCGCCTATTTCCTGCAGGAGCAGGACATGACGCGCTACGACGCGGTCAATTACATCAGCCACGGCATCGCCAAGCGGCCGGGCGCGGCCGAAGCGCGCCCCGCGCGCGGTACGGACGATGACGCGTCGAGCGACGACAGCGGTTCGAAGAAAAAGCAGGACGCGCTTGAGGCCTACACGATCAACCTCAACAAGAAGGCCAAGGAAGGCAAGGTCGATCCGCTCATCGGTCGCGATACCGAGATCCAGCGCACGATCCAGATCCTGTGCCGCCGCACGAAGAACAATCCGCTCTTCGTCGGCGACCCCGGCGTCGGCAAGACCGCCATCGCCGAGGGCCTTGCCCGCCGCATCGTGCGCGGCGAGGTGCCGGACGTTCTCGAAGACGCGACCGTCTATTCGCTCGATATGGGGGCGCTGCTTGCCGGCACGCGCTATCGCGGCGATTTCGAAGAACGTCTGAAGCAGGTGGTCAAGGAGCTGGAAAACACGCCCGGTGCCGTCCTTTTCATCGACGAGATACACACCGTGATCGGCGCGGGCGCCACCTCCGGCGGCGCGATGGATGCCTCCAATCTGCTCAAGCCTGCACTGGCTTCGGGCACGCTGAAGTGCATCGGCTCCACGACCTACAAGGAATACCGCCAGTATTTCGAGAAGGATCGCGCGCTCGTGCGCCGCTTCCAGAAGATCGACGTGCCGGAGCCGACGATCCCGGACACGATCGAGATTCTGAAAGGCCTGAAGCCCTATTACGAGAGCTTCCACCGGGTCCGCTATACCGCGGAAGCCATCAAGGCCGCCGTGGAACTGTCGGCGAAGTACATACATGACCGCAAGCTGCCGGACAAGGCGATCGACGTGATCGACGAGACCGGGGCCTCGCAGATGCTTCTGCCGGAGAACAAGCGGAAGAAGACCATCGGTCTCAAGGAAATCGAGGCCGCGGTCGCGAGCATTGCCCGTATTCCGCCCAAGACGGTCTCGAAGGACGACGCCGAGGTTCTCCGCAATCTCACGGAAAACCTCAAGCGCGTCGTCTACGGTCAGGACAAGGCGATCGACGCGCTGTCGTCGGCCATCAAGCTGGCCCGCGCGGGCTTGCGCGATGCCGAGAAGCCGATCGGCTCCTACCTGTTCTCTGGCCCGACCGGCGTCGGCAAGACCGAGGTCGCCAAACAGCTGGCCGCCGTTCTCGGCGTCGAGATGCTGCGCTTCGACATGTCGGAATACATGGAGCGGCACACCGTCTCGCGTCTCATCGGCGCGCCTCCCGGCTATGTCGGCTTCGATCAGGGCGGCCTTCTGACTGATGGCGTCGATCAGCATCCGCATTGCGTGCTGCTGCTCGACGAAATCGAGAAGGCGCATCCGGACCTGTTCAACATCCTTCTGCAGGTCATGGATCACGGCAAGCTGACCGATCACAACGGCAAGACGGTCGACTTCCGCAACACGATCCTGATCATGACGACGAATGCCGGCGCGTCCGACATGGCGAAGCCGCCGATCGGCTTCGGCCGCAGCAAGCGCGAGGGTGAGGATACGGAAGCGCTGAACCGGCTGTTTGCGCCGGAATTCCGCAACCGTATTGACGC
>JALHQA010000011.1 GCA_022842205.1 Hyphomicrobiales bacterium | reverse complement strand
AAACCGGAGCGGCAAAACCGCCCCGACACACCACAGGGCGGAAAACCGCACCCGGATTCGGACCCGCAAATGTCCGATTACGGTGGCTTTCCACCACGACTTCGGCTATGGGCGAGCCACGCGCGCGCCCGCAAAGAGGCGACGAGCAACGGATTTTGAAGGAGGGCGTCCATGGCGACGACTGCGGAGAAGGTAAAAGAGACGACGGCAGCTGAAGAAGTAGATCTGACGGATGGCTTTCATCTTGTCATCGACGCGCTGAAGCTGAACGGCATTGAGACGATTTACGGCGTTCCGGGCATTCCGATCACCGATCTCGGTCGTCTTGCGCAGGGCAATGGCATGCGCGTGATTTCGTTCCGCCACGAGCAGAACGCGGGCAACGCGGCGGCGATCGCGGGCTTTCTGACCAAGAAGCCGGGCATCTGCCTGACGGTGTCGGCACCGGGCTTCCTGAACGGCCTGACGGCGCTGGCGCATGCCACGACGAACTGCTGGCCGATGATCCTGATCTCGGGTTCCTCCGAGCGCGAGGTCGTCGACCTGATGCAGGGCGACTATGAGGAAATGGACCAGCTGGCGATCGCCAAGCCGCTCTGCAAGGCGGCCTATCGCGTGCTGCACGCCGAGGACATCGGCATCGGCGTCGCCCGCGCGATCCGCGCGGCGGTGTCGGGACGTCCGGGTGGCGTCTATCTCGATCTGCCGGCCAAGCTGTTCAGCCAGGTCATGGAAGCCGCCAAGGGCGAGCAGTCGCTGGTCAAGGTGATCGACGCCGCACCGGCGCAGATCCCGGGCCCGGATGCGGTCAAGCGCGCCGTGGACGTCCTGAAGGGCGCCAAGAAGCCGCTGATCATTCTCGGCAAGGGCGCCGCTTACGCGCAGGCCGACGAGGAAATCCGCAAATTCGTCGAAGGCACGGGCATCCCGTTCCTGCCGATGTCGATGGCCAAGGGTCTTCTGCCCGACAACCATCCGCAGTCGGCCGGCGCCGCGCGTTCGACCGCGCTGCTTGAGTCCGACGTCGTCGTGCTTGTCGGCGCGCGCCTCAACTGGCTCCTGTCGCACGGCAAGGGCAAGCAGTGGGGCCCGCGGGGCTCGAAGAAGTTCATCCAGATCGACATCGAGCCGAAGGAAATGGACTCGAACGTCGAGATCGCGGCGCCTCTGGTCGGCGATATCGGCTCGGTTCTCGGCGAGCTGAACAAGGCGCTCAGCGGCGCTCCGAAGCCGGCGGCCGACTGGGTCAAGACGATCAACGACAAGAAGGAAGCCAACATCTCCAAGATGGCGGCGAAGCTCGGCAAGAACTCCTCGCCGATGGACTTCCATTCGGCGCTGGGCGCGCTGAAGCAGGTCATCAAGGAGCGTCCGGACGCGATCCTCGTCAACGAGGGTGCCAACACGCTCGACCTCGCCCGCGGCATCATCGACATGTACAAGCCGCGCAAGCGTCTCGATGTCGGTACGTGGGGCGTGATGGGCGTCGGCATGGGTTCGGCGATCGCCGCGGCGGTCGAGACCGGCCTGCCGGTTCTCGCGGTCGAGGGCGAC
The DNA here is from genome assembly GCA_022842205.1 of Hyphomicrobiales bacterium. GTDB lineage: Bacteria > Pseudomonadota > Alphaproteobacteria > Rhizobiales > Methylopilaceae > Flaviflagellibacter. The sequence continues at coordinate 58,511 of JALHQA010000011.1, read as the reverse complement.
TCGGCCTTCGGCTTCTCGGGCATGGAAGTCGAGACGGTCTGCCGGTACAACCTGCCGATCACCATCGTCATCTTCAACAACAACGGCATCTATCGCGGCGTCGACAAGGACCCGACGGGCCGCGATCCGGCGACCACCGTGTTCGTTCCGGATGCGCGCTACGACAAGATGATGGAAGCGTTCGGCGGCAAGGGCTACTACGCCACGACGCCGGACGAGCTGAAGCGCATGGTCGACGAGGCGATGGACGCCGGCAAGCCGGCGCTCATCAACGCCGTCATCGATCCCGCTGCTGGATCGGAATCCGGAAATATCGGAAACCTGAATCCGCAGAGCGTTGTCACGAAGAAGAAGTAACGACGATATTCCGGGCGGGCGACAGCCCGTCCGGACTACCTATATGAGGTCCGCGGCAGTCTCTGCCGCCAGCGAATGAAGAAGCGCAAAAGCGCCGCGAGTGGGAGAAAGAGGCGCGCTGGAAAGCCCTTCGCAAACGGGCCGTCAGCTGCTCCGCAATTTCCAACGCTGCCGGGGTTTTGTCGCCCGCGTGCAGCGACCGTTTAAACGCCCGGCCGGGACGACCCGCCGGGAAAGAAGTCAACGACTGACCAAAGGGAAATCGACCCATCATGACAAAGCCGCTTGAAGGGATCAAAATCATCGACTTTACGCACGTTCAGGCCGGTCCGGCCTGCACGCAGCTCCTCGCCTGGTTCGGCGCCGACGTGATCAAGGTCGAGCGTCCGGGCGCGGGCGACGTCACGCGTTCGCAGCTTCGTCACGTGAAGGACGCCGATGCGCTCTACTTCACGATGCTGAATTCGAACAAGCGTTCGCTGACGCTCGACACCAAGACGCAGGAAGGCAAGGACGTCCTGACCAAGCTCATCCAGGAGTCGGATGTTCTCGTCGAGAACTTCGGCCCCGGCGCGCTCGATCGCATGGGCTTCTCCTGGGAGAACATCCAGAAGATCAACCCGGGCCTGATCGTCGCTTCGGTGAAGGGCTTCTCCGACGGCCATCACTACGAAGACCTGAAGGTCTATGAGAACGTCGCGCAGTGCGCCGGCGGCGCCGCCTCGACCTCGGGTTTCTGGGACGGCCCTCCGATGGTGACGGGCGCCGCGCTCGGCGATAGCAACACCGGCATGCATCTCGCGATCGGCATCCTGACCGCGCTGCACCACAAGAACAAGACCGGCAAGGGTCAGAAGGTCGCCGTGTCCATGCAGGACGCGGTTCTCAACCTCTGCCGCGTCAAGCTGCGCGACCAGCAGCGTCTGGACGCCCTCGGCTACCTCGAGGAGTATCCGCAGTATCCGCATGGCGAATTCTCGGATGTCGTTCCGCGCGGCGGCAATGCCGGCGGCGGCGGACAGCCGGGCTGGGTGCTGAAGTGCAAGGGCTGGGAAACCGACCCGAATGCGTACATCTACTTCACGATCCAGGGTCATGCCTGGGCGCCGATCTGCAAGGCGCTCGGCCGTGAGGAGTGGATCGAGGATCCGGAGTACAACACGCCGCGTGCGCGTCAGGACAAGATCTTCGACGTCTTCAAGGTCATCGAAGACTGGCTGGCCGACAAGACGAAGTACGAGGCGGTCGACATCCTGCGCAAGTACGACATTCCGTGCGCGCCGGTGCTGTCGATGAAGGAAATCGCGGACGACAAGTCGCTACGCGCTTCCGGCACGATCGCCGAAGTCGATCATCCGCAGCTCGGCAAGTACCTGACGGTCGGCAGCCCGATCAAGTTCTCCGACCTCAAGGTCGAGATCACGGCGTCGCCGCTGCTCGGCCAGCACACGAACGAAGTGCTCGCCCAGCTTGGCTACAGCCAGGAAGAGATCGCGAAGATGCACGAGGCGAAGGCCGTCTGATCGGCTTCGATCTCCGACAATGAAAAGGCCGCCCGAGAGGGCGGCCTTTTTTATTGACCCGTGCCCGGCCAATCAAAAAAGGGCGCCGAAGCGCCCTTTCAATCTCTCGTCTGCCTTGTAATTACACTTCGACCGTGTTGTCGAGCTGGCCGATGCCGTCGATGACGATTGATACCTGATTGACCGGCTCCTTCATCGAGCCGACGCCGACCGAGGTGCCGCATTCGATGAGATCGCCCGGATTGAGCGTCATGTAGCTCGACAGGAGCGACACCAGCTTCTCCGCCGGGAAGATCATGTCCGAGATCGGATAGTTCTGCCGTTCCTGGCCGTTGAGGATCGTCTTGATCGTCAGCGTTTCCGGCTTCAGGCCGGTGGCGACGACCGGGCCGAACGGGCCGAAACCGTCATAGCCCTTGGCGCGCGCCCATTGCGGGAATGTCGGATCCTTCTGGATGATCGCCGCCGCCGTGATGTCGTTGACGCAGGTGTAGCCGAAGATGTGCGCGGCAGCGTCGGCTTCGGACACGTTCGTCGCCGTCTTGCCGATGACGATGCCGAGCTCGCCCTCGAACACGACTGGGCCGTCATAGCCGACCGGGCGCTTCACGGTCGCGCCGGGATCGGTGACCGAGGATGTCGCCTTGAGAAGGAACAGCGGTTCCGCCGGCTCCGCGACATTCAGCTTGGCCGCGAGTGCGTGGAAATTGTTCCACATCGCGATGATCTTGGTCGGCTCGGTCGGCGCCTTCAGCTTTACGTCCGAGAGCTTCGCGGTTTCGCCCGTCGGCTTCGGATTGTCGAACAGGCTCGTGCCGGAATGCACGGCAATCGTATCTCCTTCGAGCGTACCGACGGCAATCCTGCCGCCGTGCTCAAAACGCACCCAATGCGCCATATCGCGCCCCTCCTTCAAATGCTGAACTGTCGTTTCTTGTTTTTCACTTCGCCGCGCCGGTGTCGGCGCCCACTTCGAAAATACGCAGCAGGTTCGTCGTGCCCGACTGCGCGAACGGCATGCCGGCCGTGACCGCCATGATGTCGCCGTCCTTGACCGCGCCGGCCTTCTTCGCCGCTTCGGTGGCAAAGGCCACGATCTCCGAGACCTTTTCGAGGTCGCGCGTCACGACGGCGGAAACGCCCCAGACGCAGGACATGCGGCGGGCCGTCTCCATCTTCGGCGTGAGGCAGAAGATCGGCACCAGCGGACGCTCGCGCGCGGCGCGCAGCGTCGTCGAACCGGACGTGGTGTAGGTCGCCGCCGCCGCGAGCGGCAGAACGTTCGCCACCATGCCCAGCGAGGCGCAGATCGCGTCGGCGATCGTTGCACGCGAGCCGGGATGCGAGGTTTCGATCAGGCGCTTGTACTCGGGGTCGGTTTCGACCTTGGCGACGATCTTGCTCATCATCGTCACCGCCTCGACCGGGAACTTGCCCGATGCGGATTCAGCCGAGAGCATGACGGCATCGGCGCCTTCATACACGGCGGTTGCGACGTCGGACGCCTCGGCGCGCGTCGGTGTCGGCGCGCTGATCATGCTTTCAAGCATCTGCGTCGCGACAACGACCGGCTTGCCGTATTCGCGCGACAGCTTGATCATGCGGCGCTGCACCGCCGGGATTTCCTCCGGCTGCATTTCGACCCCGAGATCGCCGCGCGCGACCATGATGGCGTCCGACGCGGCAACGATTTCTTCAAGCACATCGACCGCAGCGGGCTTTTCAATTTTCGACATGATCAGCGCGCGGTCGCCGATCAGCTCGCGCGCGTCATGCAGGTCCTGCGCCGTCTGGACGAAGGACAGCGCCACCCAGTCGGCGCCCTGACCGAGGCCGAATTCGAGATCGCGGCGGTCTTTCTCGGTGATGACATCGAGCGGCAGGACAGCGCCGACGACGCTGACGCCCTTGCGCTCCGACAGAACGCCGCCCGTCACGACCTTGCCGATCGCGAAATCCTTGCCGTGCTCCACCACTTCCATGCGGATCTTGCCGTCGTCGAGCAGAAGCTGCACGCCCGGCTTCGCCGCGGCGAAGATTTCCGGATGCGGCAGGTAGGCACGATTCGTGTCGCCCGGCGTATTGTCGAGGTCGAAGCGGAAGCTCTGGCCGTTCTGCAGCGTGACCGGTCCGTCCTTGAACGTACCGACGCGCAGCTTCGGGCCCTGAAGGTCGAGCAGGATGCCGACCGGCTTTCCGGTCTTCTTTTCGAGCGCGCGGATGGCCTCGAAGCGCGCCTTGTGGTCCTCGTGCGTGCCGTGGCTCATATTGAGCCGGAACATGTCGACGCCGGCGTAGAACAGTTTTTCCAGCATTTCCGGGCTGGACGAAGCCGGGCCGACGGTGGCGACGATCTTAGCGTTGCGATTGCGCATGTTTTTATCCGCGAGCCCCAGCCCGCCCCTTCATCATCTTCAAACGATCAGAATTGCTCGGAAATCATTGACGTTGGTGAGCGTCGGCCCTGTGACAACGAGGCTGCCCGTGCTCGAGAAGAAACTGTAGCCGTCATTGTCGGCGAGCGCCGCCTTGGCGTTGACGCCGGCTTTCGCCGCGCGCGCCAGAATGTCGTCCAGCGCGATCGCACCGGCATTGTCCTCGCTGCCGTCGATGCCGTCGGTGTCGGCCGCGAGGGCATGAACGCCCTTCAGCCCGTCCATTGCGACGGCGAAGGCCAGCAGGAATTCCGCGCAGCGGCCGCCGCGGCCCTTGCCGCGCACCGTGACGGTGGCTTCGCCGCCCGACAGCAGGACGCAGGGCGGTTTCGCCGGCTGGCCGTATTTCTCCGCCTGCCGCGCGATACCCGCCATGACCTTGGCCATGTCGCGCGCCTCGCCCTCGATGGCATCACCGAGAATGAGCGGCGTGATGCCGGCCCGGCGCGCGGCCTCGGCCGCGGCTTCGAGCGACAATTGCGGCGTTGCGATCAGTTCGAGCGAATTGCCGTCGAGCCGCGGATCGCCGGGCTTGATGCTTTCGTCCGCACCCTTTTCGAGATGCGCGATCGCGGCTTTGGGTTCGGCAATCTTGTATTTACGAACAATGGCCAGCGCGTCGGCGAAGGTCGTCCGGTCCGGAACCGTCGGTCCCGAGGCGATGACGGACGGATCGTCTCCCGGCACGTCCGATATCAGCAGCGAGACCACGCGCGCGGGATGCGCCGCCGCCGCCAGCCGCCCGCCCTTGATGGCGGAGAGATGCTTGCGGACGCAGTTCATTTCGTCGATCGAAGCGCCGGAGGCGAGCAGGGCCTTGTTGATGGCCTGCTTGTCGGCGAGCGTCAGGCCCTCCGCCGGAAGGGCGAGAAGGGCCGAGCCGCCGCCCGAGATCAAGGCGATGACGAGATCGTCGGCCGTGAGGCCCCGAACCTTTTGCAGGATGCGCCGCGCCGCATCCTCGCCGGCGGCGTCGGGAACGGGATGCGAAGCCTCGACGATCTCGATCCTGTCGCACGCAACGGCATGGCCGTAGCGCGTGACGACGAGACCTTCGAGCGGGCCGTCCCAGTTATCCTCGACCGCTTTCGCCATGGCGGCGGAGGCCTTGCCGGCCCCGATGACGATGGTGCGGCCCTTCGGGCGCGCGGGCAGGTGCGCCGGCACGATGACCGAAGGCAAAGCGGCCTTCACCGCAGCATCGAACAGCGCGAGCAGGAACTCGCGGGGATTGCCGGCTGGGAGCGTGTTTGCAGGGGCTTGGCCCGGTGCCATGGAGTGCCTTCCACCAGGGAAGCGGTTTTGTGGAGGAACTCCAGGCGGAATTCAACCGCGCGAGGCCCGGGCGCGTCAAAAAGGTCAGCCTGTGACCACAATACGGGTCTGGGCGCGGCCGTAAGTCGAGACCAGCCGGAAAAGCGTTTTGGCATTGGCGGGTGCCAGGCGGACGCAGCCGTGGGAGGCGGGGCGCCCCAGCGCGGCGACGGAGGTGGTGCCGTGGACGGCCCAGCCCTCGGTGAAGAACAGGGCGTGGGGCATCGGCGCGTTGCCGTATTTCCGCGAGTGCCACATCGTGTGCATGCGCTTGACCGAATAGGAGCCCAGCGGGGTCTTGTAGCCCTTGGCGCCGGTCGAGACCTTCCAGGAATAGACCTGCCGCTCGCCGACATAGACCCGCATCAGCTGTTCGGATTTCGACACCCGGACCGTGACCGTGGAGGCGTGAGCGGACGGGATCAGGAACAGAAACGCCGCGGCGGCGAGAATAAAGCTACGCATCACAACCCCTTGCCTCGGAGGATCGTCCGCCGAGGATGATGGGAGATTGCGAATATGCCGTAAAGAGGAAGGGCGGCGGAGCGGGCGAAGGGATTCGGCCGCTCGTTGCCCTCAGCCGCGCGCGGCGCGCGTTTTGCGAGCGGCGTAGCGGGCGTCGCGGGCGGCCTTCTGCGCAACCTCGTCAACAACCACCTGCCTGATCAGCGCGGCCTTGGCGGCGTCGCGGGCTTTCTTTTCATCGATGATTGCCTGTTCGGCCGCGAGGCGCTCGGCTTCGATGGCCGCTTCGGCAGCCAGCCGCGCGTCCTCTTTCTGCTTGCGTTCGGCCGCGACCCGGTCTGCCTCGGCTTTGCGCGCGGCTTCCTTCTCGGCGAGGCGGGCGGCGCGGGCTTCGGCGATGCGGGCGCGCTCGGCGCGCCGCTCGATCTCGGCCGGATCGTCAGCGGCTGGTCGGGTCCTGAACTTTTCGAGCAGCGCCTGCTTGGCGCTGGCAGCAGTGGATTGGCGGTCGGCGAACGTATCGTGCTTGGAAGCTGGCAAGTGTGGTGTCCAGTAAAGTGCGAGAGGGATTTACGCCGGCGGCCGATCACGGCGAAGGCGCGTTCGGGGAGCAGAAGTAACCCCCGCGTAACCACGGCCCTTCGCGACCAAGCCGCGACATGTCTGCGGAAACAAAAAAGCCGCGGAACGCCCACGGCTTCGAGAGAAGGGGCGACTGGAGCGGGCGAAGGGATTCGAACCCTCGACCCCAACCTTGGCAAGGTTGTGCTCTACCCCTGAGCTACACCCGCACGCTGCCAGTCTGCCGCGGCAAACGCCGCCGCGAGGCGCGTTCTATGCCCCATCTTTTGGGGCAATGCAACGCTCAGAAATTGTTCTTTCGCTCGCGAACTTCCGCAAACACGATTTCCGGCGCAGCGTCCGGCCTGCCGACCCCCTCGGCCACCGCCGGATCGTCGGCACGCAGGAACGGGCTTGTCGCCTTTTCGAGCCCGAGGGGGAAGGGCACGGTCGGCTGTCCGGCCTTGCGCGCGGCCTCGATCTCGCCCGCCCGGGCCTTCAGGGCCTCATTGCCGGGGTCCACGGTGACGGCAAAGCGTGCGTTCGACAGCGTGTATTCGTGGCCGCAATAGACCGTGACGTCGTCGGGCAAAGCGCGCAGCTTCTTCAGCGAATTCCACATCGCCGCCGGGGTGTCCTCGAACAGGCGGCCGCAGCCGAGCGCGAACATGGTGTCGCCGGCAAACAGCAGCTTCTCCTTCGGGAAATAGAAGACGACATGGCCCTTGGTGTGGCCCGGCGTGTCGAAGACTTCGACCTTGAACGGGCCGACCGTGACGGTGTCGCCCTCGCGGACGGTCTGCGTCAGGCCCGGAATGCTGCTCTCCTCGGCGGCGGGGCCGATGATTTCCGGCTTGAAGGCGGCGGCCAGCGCCGGGATGCCGTCGATATGGTCGGCATGCTTGTGGGTGACGAGAATATGCGTCAGCCGCCAGCCCTCTTTCTCCAGCACGGCCTCGATCGGGGCGGCTTCCGGCGCATCGATCAGAACGACCGTGTCGCCTGCCTTGAGCAGGACGGCGTAGTTGTCGGACAGGCAGGGGATCAGGCGGATATCGGGCATGTCGTCTCCAGATGGGCCGGGCGGAACTTGGGGAAGGCGGGAGGCGAGGTCAACCGTCCTCATGGTGAGGAGCAGCGCAGCCGCGCCTCGAACCATGAGACGCCCATCCTTCGAGACGGCCCTGCGGGCCTCCTCAGGATGAGGCGAGCATTTTTCTTTTGAACCGGGTCTGGCGGCGTCGCGACCAATCAGCATCGGCGCCGTGAAATCCCTCCGGCTCCCCCGCGTTGAAAGAGGATGACCCTATGTTCCGCAAGACCCTTCTCGGCATCGCCGCCGCCGCGACCCTCGCCGCCATTGCCGCCCCGACGGCCGCGTCCGCCAGCCCCCTGCATCATCACGGCCATGGCGGCTTCGGCATAAGCATCGGCTTCCCGGGCTATGGCTACGGCCCGTATTACCCGGCGCATTACGGCAAAGGCTATTACGGCCCGGACTGCTACCTGAAGAAGGTGAAGGTCTGGTCGCACAAATGGGACAAGTTCGTCTGGAAGACCAAGAAGATCTGCTACTGATCGCATCTCAAGCAGCAGATACGCGGAAGCCGGTCCCAACGGGGCCGGCTTTCTGCATGTACATATAAAGACGGTCTTCTGCACAAACGCGGTGAGAACGCCTCATGACCGCGCCCTCCGCGATCAGTCGCTAGACTTCGTAGCCCGTCCGGCTGCCTCCGAGGGGCGGGTGCCTGCCCGGGCCGGGCGCGTGAACGCTCCTTATTTGTGGAATGGCGCGCGGTCCGGCTTCCGGCTATGAGAAGCCGGGGCCCGGGGTCTTTCCGTACATGTCGCTGTCCAATGTTGCTTTCATCCGCTCGACGGCAATTCTTCTGCTCGTCGGCCTTGCAGTGCTGCTCGGCATCGTCGCCCTGACGTTCTGGCTGTCGGTGCGGACCGCCGAACTCTCCGAGGACATAACCGCGCAGCGGCGGCTGCGCTCCGCGACGGTCGAGATGCGCAGCATTCTTGCCGATGCCGAAACCGGCCAGCGCGGCTTCCTTCTGACGCGCGAGGACGACTATCTGAAGCCGTATCGCGATGCGCTGCAACGGCTGCCGTCGGGCCTTGCGCTGCTGAAGGAGCGCGCCGCCGCCGGCACGGAGGCCGACGAGGTTGCGCGCCTCGAAGAGCTGACCACCGAGAAGATGGCCGAGCTGAAACAGACGCTCGACCTCGAGGCCGCCGGACAGCATGACGAGGCGGTGGCCATCGTACGGTCCGACCGCGGGCGCGCGGTCATGGACGAGGCACGCGCCATCATCGGAGGGATGATCGAACGCGTCGACGGGCGGCTGATCGCCAATATGGACTCGCAGACCAGCGCCATTACAAACCTGCAGCGCGCGGTGATTGCCGGTACGCTGTTCATCATCATCGTCGTCGGTGCGTCGGCGGTCATCGCGTTGCGCTACACCCGCGAACTCGTCCATGCGCGGGCCGAGCTTGCGACCCTCAACCTCGATCTCGAAAACCGCGTTGCCGACCGCACCGCGGACCTCGCCCGCGCCAATGCAGAAATCCAGCGCTTTGCCTATATCGTGGGCCACGATTTGCGCGCGCCGCTGGTCAACATCATGGGGTTCACCACCGAGCTGCTGGAGCAGAAGAACGAGTTTCTCGACAGCATCGTGAAGCTGAGGCTGAAGGCGAATATTCCGGCGGCTCCGGAAGAAAAGAAAATCGAGGAGGATTTCGACGAGTCGGTGTCCTTCATCCGTGCGTCGACGGCGAAGATGGACAGTCTCATCAACGCCATCCTCAGGATATCGCGCGACGGCCGGCGTGCCCTGACGCCGGAACGGCTGGACATGACGGCACTCATCACCGCCGCGGCGGCGAACATCCAGCACCGGATTGATGAAAAGCGGGGCGAAATCCGGCTGGAGGGGCCGTTTCCAGGTATTGTCTCCGACCGGTTGTCGCTCGACCAGGTGTTCGGAAATCTGTTCGACAACGCTTCAAAATATGGACATGCGGCGCGCCCGCCGGAGATCGTGGCGCGCGGCCGGATCGAAGGCGACCAGGCGTTCTACGAGATCGAGGACAATGGCCGCGGCGTCGCGCCGAACGAGCATGAGCGCATCTTCGAACTGTTCCGCCGCGCCGGGCAGCAGGATCAGCAGGGCGAGGGCATCGGCCTTGCGGCGGTGCGCGCCAATGTACGCCGTCTCGGCGGAGACATCACGCTCGTCTCCGAGCCCGGCAAGGGATCGACCTTCACCGTGAGGCTGCCGCGTGTACTGACGCTGGAACCGGCTTCCTAGGCCGGTGCGGTTTGCAGCGGTTGGAACGGAACGTCGTGCGGCCTTCCGGCAGCATGGCAAGCAGAGGCCGCGACTCGCGTCGATGGGCATCTTTTGGCATCGATGGCGGGGTTCCAGTGCCAACTCGGATTAACCGTACCGGCCGGGCTTCCGTACTGTTAACAGCACCGTGTTAGACTAACGCCATGTCGCTCGATGTCATCGATCTGCGCGAATTCTACCACCGGCCGCTGGGCCAGGTGGTGCGGCGGATTCTGAGGGCGAAAATCCGCACGCGCTTTGCCGATGCCGCCGGGCTGCGGGTGCTGGGCATAGGCTTTGCGACACCCTTCATCGGCGTCTTCCGCGACGAGGCCGAACGCGTCTTTGCCTTCATGCCGGCCGAGCAGGGCGTGATGGACTGGCAATCGGGACGCGGCGCCGCCTCGGCGCTGGTCGAGGACGATATGTGGCCGCTGCCCGATGCCGCCGTCGACCGGGTGGTGCTGGCGCATGCGCTGGAGAGTTCCGACGATCCGCGCGAGGTTCTGCGCGAGGCATGGCGCTGCCTGGCGCCCGGGGGGCGGCTGCTCGCCATCGTGCCGAACCGGCGTGGCGCCTGGGCCCGGATGGAGACCACCCCGTTCGGCCATGGACGCCCATACAGCAGGAAGCAGCTTGGCGACCTTCTGCGCGATACGCAGTTCGCGCCGGTGGACTGGAGCGAGGCGCTGATGTTCCCGCCGATCGGGCGGAGCATGATCCTGCGTTCGGCGCTGTGGCTCGAGCGCGTCGGCTCATGGGGCTGGGCGCCGTTCTGCGGCGTCCACATCGTCGAGGCGGTGAAGCAGGTCTACACGCCGGTCCGCGCCAAGCGGAAGGCGGCGCGCGTGCGCCGCGTCGGGGTCAAGGAGCCGGTGCTGGTGCCGGGCGGGGCTGTCAATACGCGTGAGAGCAGCGAATAGATCAGTTCCGCCGCAGCAGGAACACCGCCTGCGCGCCGAACAGGTTCCAGAACCACCACGGCGCGCGGAGTTGCACCGGATGGCCCGAGGTGTTGAGCGCGACGGCGCGTTCGATCTTCGCGCCGGTGATGTCGCAGAGATCGACGAAATCGCGGATCGTGCAGAAATGGATGTTTTGCGTGTCGTACCATGTGTCGGGCAGCGATTTCGTTACCGGCATGCGGCCGCGCAGAACGATCTGCGCGCGCATGCGCCAATGGCCGAAATTCGGCACCGACACGACGACATGGCGGCCGATGCGCAACAGATTCTCCATCACTTCCTTCGGGCGCCGCGTTGCCTGCAGCGTCTGCGAGAGGATGACGAAATCGAACGCATCGTCCGGGTAATTGTCGAGGTCGGTGTCGGCGTCGCCCTGGATGACCGAGAGGCCGTGCGCGACGGAAGCGTTGACGCCGGCCTGCGACAGTTCGATGCCGCGCCCATCGACACCTTTGGTCTCGATCAAAAGGCGCAGAAGTTCGCCCTCGCCGCAGCCGACATCGAGCACGCGGGCGCCGGGGGCGACCATTTCCGCGATCAGAAGATGATCGGCGCGCGCCAGCGCGCGCAGCGAGACCGGCTCGGCGATAGTGCCGAACGGAAGGGCGGCGTCCTCTCGGGCGGGTTTCAGCGCCGGCGTCGTCATTACGGAAGTCCGCGGGCGCGGGCGCAGCCTTCGAGGAAGCCGCGCACGGTTGCGAAGAATTCGGGTTCGTCGAGCAGGAAGGCGTCGTGGCCCTTGTCGGATTTGATCTCGACGAAGGACACGTTGGCGGCCGCGGCGTTCAGCGCATGCACGATGTCGCGCGCGCCCGAGGTCGGGAACAGCCAGTCGGAGGTGAAGCTGACCAGGCAGAAGCGCGTGCGCGTGTCCGCGAACGCTTTGGGCAGCGAGCCGTAATCGACCGCGAGGTCGAAATAGTCCATCGCGCGGGTGATGTAGAGATAGGAGTTGGCGTCAAACCGCTCGACGAAGCTCGACCCCTGGTGCCGTAAATACGACTCCACCTGGAAATCGGCGTCGAAGGTGAAGGTGCGCTGATCGCGCTCCTGCAACTCGCGGCCGAATTTCCGCTGCAGCGCGGCTTCGGACAGATAGGTGACATGCGCGGCCATGCGCGCGACGGACAGGCCCTTGCGCGGAATCTTGCCTTCGGTCGCGTAACGGCCTTCCAGCCATTCGGGATCGGCCATGACGGCCTGGCGGCCCACTTCGTGGAAGGCGATGTTCTGCGCCGAGTGCTTCGCCGCGCAGGCGATCGGCACCGCGGAAAAGACCTTGTCCGGAAAGGACGCGGTCCATTCCAGCACCTGCATGCCGCCCATCGAGCCGCCGATCACCGAGAACAGGGTCTCGATGCCGAGATGTTCGATCAGCATGTTCTGCGCGCGGACCATGTCGCGGATGGTGACGACCGGAAAATCGAGGCCATAGGTGCGGCCGGTCGCCGGATTGGTCGAGGCCGGGCCCGTCGAGCCCATGCAGCCGCCGATGACGTTCGAGCAGATGACGAAATAACGGTTGGTGTCGATCGGCAGTCCGGGGCCGACCATCAGATCCCACCAGCCCGGCTTGTCGGTCACGGGATGGGGATTGGCGGCATGCTGGTCCGCCGTCAGGGCGTGGCAGAGCAGGATCGCGTTGGACCTGTCCGCGTTGAGCGCGCCATAGGTCTGGTAGGCGATCTGCACCGGGGAAAGGGTTTGCCCGCTGTCGAGCGGCAGCGTCCGGCTGGCATCGAAGCGCACAACCTCGCTGTGCGGCTGATCCGCCTCGAGACGGGCCGCGTCTGCCGTGGTCGGGATGGCCCTTGGCCTCGCCATTAACCTTCTTCTCCTCAAGGCCGGCCTTGCGGCGCGGGGGAACACTCAAGATACCGCATCCGGGTGAAGTCAACGTTTCTTTGACTTCGCGGCCGGGCGGCGTATTCAGTGCCCGCCATGAGCCAGCCGCCCAAGACCCTCGACGAGCTTCGCCAGGAGATCGACCGGATCGACGAGACCATGCACCAGCTCCTGATCGAGCGGGGCGGGATCATCGACGCGCTCGTCCGGGTCAAGCGGACGGGGGAAACGGGCTCGGCGTTCCGGCCGGGCCGTGAGGCGGATATGATGCGCCGCCTCGTCGCGCGCCATAGCGGCCGACTGCCCTTTTCGGCCGTCGAGCACATCTGGCGGACCATTATTTCCGGTTTCACCCATGTCCAGGCGCCCTATGCGGTGCATGTCGACGGCTCGGGCGATCAGGGCACGCTGCGCGATCTCGCCCGTTTCCAGATGGGATTCGACGTGCCGCTCGTGATGCAGGACGGGCCGGACGCGGTCATCGCCGCCGTTTCCAGATCGCAGGGCGATCTCGGCCTCATCGGCCTCGGCAGGACCGCGACCCCGTGGTGGGAGGGGCTCGGCCGTCCCGGCCAGCCGGTGGTCATGGCGCGCCTGCCGTTCCTTATCTATGCGGACCGCCCGGCGGCCACGCCGGCGGTGGTGATCGCAAAGCCGCTCGGCGATGCCGCGGTGGACGAGGTCGCGGCGGTGGCCGCCGATTTCGCCGGACCGCCGCAGCCGGGCATGTTCGACGTGCTGGCGGAATGCTTCACCGACCGCTGGCGCGGCCTCGTGGCCGTGCCGAGCGCAAACCTGCCCGAGGGCGCGCCGCGCCTCGGCTCCTTTGCGCGGCCGATGGACCTGATGGCACGGGCCGATGCGGAAGCCGCGGCGGAATGAACAAAATGCCGATCCCGCCCAATCGCCCGGTGCCGCGCCCCGGCATCATGGACATCGAGGCCTATGTGCCCGGCAAGGCCGGCGCCAAGGGCCCGAACCGCCTGTTCAAGCTGTCCTCGAACGAGACGCCGTTCGGGCCGAGCCCGCGCGCCATAGAGGCGTACACACAGGCGTCCGAAAAGCTGTCGCTCTATCCCGAAGGCACGGCCCGCGAACTCCGCGAGGCCGTCAGCGCGGCGTATGGACTCGATGCAGCGAGGATCGTATGCGGCGCGGGTTCGGATGAAATCCTGAACCTTCTGGCGCACGCCTATATCGGGCCGGGCGACGAAGGCATCATCACCGAGCACGGCTTCCTCGTCTACAAGATCGCGATCATGGGACGCGGCGGCGTGCCGGTTGTCGTGCCGGAGACCGGCTACACCGCCGATGTCGATGCGATCCTCGCCAATGTGACGGAGCGGACGAAGATGGTCTTCGTCGCCAATCCGAACAATCCGACCGGAACATACCTGCCGAAGGAAGAGATCGCGCGCCTGCATGCGGGCCTCAGGCCCGACATCCTGCTCGTGCTCGACGCGGCCTATGCCGAATATGTGCGGCGCGAGGATTACAGCGACGGGCGCGAACTTGTCGATGCGAGCGAGAATGTCGTCGTGACGCACACCTTCTCGAAGATATTCGGGCTGGCGAACCTGCGCATCGGCTGGATGTACGGACCGCAGCATGTCGTCGACGCGCTGAACCGCATCCGCGGACCGTTCAACGTGTCGGGCGCGGCGGTCGCGGCGGGGGTCGCGGCGCTGGCGGACATGGCGCATATCGAGACATCGGCCGCGCACAACGAGAAATGGCTCGAGCGGCTCGATCTTGAACTGTCGAGGATCGGGCTCAATGCGACGCCGAGCGCGGCGAATTTCGTGCTGATCCATTTCCCGGACGAGCCGGGCAGGACGGCGAAGGACGCCGACGATTTTCTCACCGCGCGCGGGCTGATCCTGCGCCGGCTGGAGGCCTATGGCCTGCCGAATGCGCTGAGACTCACGGTCGGCAGCGACGAGGCGATGACTCTCGTGCTCGCGGCGCTTGCCGATTTCATGGGGGGCAGGCGTGGCTGAGCCGGTGTTCGGAAAGCTGGCGCTGATCGGCATCGGCCTGATCGGCTCCTCGATCGCGCATGCGGCGCGCAAGAACGGCCTCGTCCGCGAGATCGCGGTACAGACGCGATCGCAAAAGACGCTCGATCGCGCGGCGGAACTGAAGCTGGGCGACAGCTACACGCTCGATCCGGCCGAGGCCGCGAAGGATGCCGACCTCGTCATCGTCTGCGTGCCGGTCGGCGCTTCGGAGGAGGTGGCAAAAGCCATCGCGCCGGTGCTGAAGCCGGGCGCCATCGTGTCCGATGTCGGCTCGGTGAAGATGTCGGTCGTCCGCCAGATGGCGGGGCATCTGCCGGCGAACGTGCATTTCGTGCCGGCCCATCCGATCGCCGGGACCGAGCATTCCGGGCCGGACGCCGGTTTTGCCGAACTGTTCGAAAACCGCTGGTGCATCCTGACGCCGCCGGACGGTACGGACAAGACGGCGGTCGACAGACTGGCGGAGTTCTGGACGAGGATCGGCGCGAAGGTCGAGGTCATGAGCGCCGAGCATCATGATCTCGTGCTGGCGATCACGAGCCATATCCCGCATCTCATCGCATACAACATTGTCGGCACGGCCGCCGACATGGAAGAGAATGTGCGCCAGGAGGTCATCAAGTTCTCGGCCTCCGGCTTCCGCGACTTCACGCGCATCGCGGCCTCCGACCCGACGATGTGGCGCGACATCTTCCTGCACAACAGGGAAGCGGTGCTGGAAATGCTCGGCCGTTTCAGCGAGGATCTGACGGTGCTGCAGCGCGCGATCAGGAACGGCGACGGCGACAAGCTGTTCGACGCCTTCACGCGCACCCGCGCCATCCGCCGCGGCATCATCGAGGTCGGGCAGGACACGGCGGTTCCGGATTTCGGACGCACGCCGGCGGCCAAGGGGCATGGCGGCACCGACACCGCCGAATAACCCATTGTTCCGCCGCGCGGCATTGCTTTAAGTTTTTGGGGCCGGCAAATCGGCCTTTCGTGCGGATGAATGACTGAACCCCGGGATTTCTGGATTTTCGGCTACGGCTCGCTGATGTGGCGGCCGGGCTTTGCCTTCGAAGAGAGCCGCCCCGCGCTGCTCGAGGGCTGGCACCGTGAACTCTGCGTCTACTCCCATCACTGGCGCGGCACGGCGGACCGGCCGGGCCTTGTGCTCGGGCTCGACGAGGGCGGTACCTGCCGGGGCGTAGCGTTCCGCGTCGCCGCCAGCCATGTCGACGAAGTGCGGGCCTATCTGCATGCGCGGGAAATGCGCGGCTCGGTCTACCTCGAAAAGATGGAGAATGTGGTGTTCGCCGACCGCTCGCATGCGGTTGCGCTGGCCTATGTGTCGGATGCCGCGCACCGGCAATATGCCGGCGCGCTGACGCGCGAGGAGCGGTTGAACATCATCGCGGATTCGCACGGCGAGGGCGGGCCGAACCGCGATTACGTCATCAACACCGTGCTGCATCTGAGGCAGCTCGGTGTGTACGACGCCGAACTCGAATGGCTGCACGAACGCCTCGGCGGCGATGCGTTCCGCGATGCGATGGCCGGGATATGAGCGAGATCGACGCGATCGCTTGGCATCTCAGCCGGCTGAAGAACCTGTCCGGACCGGAGGTCTACGACATCCTGGCGCTGCGCCAGAGGGTGTTCATGATCGAGCAGGCGATCCCGGTACTCGACGCCGACGGGCGCGATGCTGAGGCGTGGCATCTGTGCGGGCGCGGCGAGGCGGGCCTTTCCGCCTATGCCCGGATCTTCGTGCCGGAGACCGGGGACGGCGCTGTGAAGGTCGGCCGCGTCGTCGTGGCTGAAACGGCGCGGGGGAGCGGCCTCGGGCGCGCCCTGATGGAGCAGGCGCTGCATTGCGCCGCCGAATTGGCCCCGGGCGCGCCGGTCAAGGTGTCGGCCCAGGCGCATCTGACCGATTTCTACGAGAGCCTTGGATTCTCCATCGACGGCCATATTTACGACGATCATGGCGTCGCGCATGTCGATATGGTGCGGACGGACCCGGCCGGCATGCCCTAGTTCTGGAGAAGCGAGTATGTTGCGTATATCCGCCGCGGCGCTGGCCGCGCTGGCCTTGATCTCTCCTGCGCTCGCCCGCGAGCCGCATCCACATGACACCTATCTCGGCCAGCGGGCCTATCCGGACCCGTTCATCGTCGATGGCTGGAAGATCTCGCGCGGCTATCTCGGCCGCGAGCACTACGGAAAATCCTGGTATCTGCTGCGGCGGCAGGGCGCGCGCCTCGTGTATGTGCACCGGCCCTGGCAGGTTTCGCTCAGGGACGACAAGGCGGCGCTGGCGCGCTAGGCTTTCGGCGGCTTGATCCTGTTTTGCGGAATGCCTTCGCCCCGGGCGCGCGCTTCCGCGATCAGCCGGTTCGAGGCCGTCTCGATGACCTCTTCGAGTTTCGCCTTGAAGGTCTCGCCGTCCAGCCCCGGCGGAATCGGGTCGAGGAATTCCATCACCGCGGTTCCCGGATAGCGCAGGAAAGAGCGGCGCGGCCAGTAGAGGCCCGTATTGACGGCGACCGGAATACAGACCGCGCCGAGCTCGGAATAGAGATGGACCGGGCCGTATTTGTAATTCGGCTCGGCGCCGGGCGGGCGGCGCGTGCCTTCCGGATAGATGATGATCTGAACGCCTTCGGCGATCTTCTGTCTTGCCTGAACGGTCATGTCGCGCAGCGCCTTCGAGCGCGCGCCGCGATTGACGCCGATCATGCCGGTGCGCATCGTGTACCAGCCGAACAGCGGCAGCCAGTTCAGTTCGCGCTTCAGGATGAAGGCGAATGTACCGACATAGGGAACGATGCCGAAGGTCTCGAGCGCCGACTGGTGCTTGGCGGCGATGAGGCAGCCGCCCTGGGGCAGTTTTTCGAGGCCACGCACTTCCAGCGTGATGCCGGCGAGATGTTTCATCAGAAAGAGATTCGCGCGCGCCCAGAAGCGCGCGACCGCAAAGGTCGCATCGCGCGAGACGAGCGCGGGCGTACCGAGCGCGGCGATGAGAAAAAAGCCCAGATAAAAGGCCGTGTTGAACACGACCGAACGCAGCAGCATCATGATTTCTGTTTCTGGGAAGGAGCGTCGCCGGTCGGCGGCGCGATCCGGACCTCGATGAGAGCGGCAAGATATTTGATGTACTCAGCAACAAGAAGCCGGAAATTGCCCGGCTGGCTCCACCAGACGTCATCCGTGCCGTTGCGCGCGTCCACGGGGTAGGGGACGAGAACCGTTTCGGGAATGGCGCGCTGCAGTTCGAGCAGCGAACGCTGCATGTGCCAGCCCGAGGTGACGACGATGACGGTGTCGAAGCCGTTGCGGCGCACCCATTGCCGGGTTTCGACGGCGTTGCCGGCGGTGTTGAGGGCGCGGCGGCCGAGATCGGTGCAGCATTGCAGCCAGCGCGCCGATTCCGGATGCAGCTTGGCGAGCTGGGCGGCGCTGGTGTCGGGATTCACGCCGGAAATCAGAAGGCGACGGGCGCGGCCTTCGGCGAGAAGATTGAGGCCGGCCTGAACGCGTTCGGGGCCGCCGGTCAGCGCCACGATGCCATCGCCCGCAACGCGCGACGGCGGCTCGTTCTGCGGAATGGTCGACAGAAACAGGAAGAAACCGCCGACAAGCAGGCCCCCGACCAGCACGGCGAACACGCCGGCGGTGCGCAGCAGCCGCGTCAGAACCGGCGGCGGCCGGTGATGGCGGCGCGGGACATCGGGGCCTTGGTCGGTCAATCGAGGCGCCTCAGATGGGCCATGACCGTCAGCCGTGATGTGGCGGCGGTCAGGCCTGCGATGAAAAATGCGACCGCGAGAATGCCGAGATAGGCGCCCGGTGTCATGTCCAGAGTTCCGAGCAGCGTGGTAGTGCCGGGGTCGCCCCGGCTGCCGCCGGTCCAGTCGGCGATGGCGAACAGGATGATCGCCAGCGCGCCGCCCATCAGTCCGCCCCGGAGGCCGAGGCCGAGAAAGCGGCGGCCGAAGGCCCGGGCAATATAGCCGTCGCGCGCACCGACGACATGCAGCACCTCGACGACGTCCTTGTTGCCCGCGACCGCGCCGCGCGTGGCGAACAGCACCGAAAGCGCGGTGGCGGCGAGCACGAGAACGAGAAGGGCGATGCCGAGGACCGACAGCGTGTCGCCGGTGAGCTTGAGTTTCTCGAGCCAGGCGCGGTGATCGTCGAGGCTCGCGCCCGGCACATCGAGCGCGAGACGCGCGCTGAGCGCGCCGAGATCCGGCTCCTCGCCATCCTTGATGCTGACGACGATGAGGCGCGGCGCCGGCAGTTCCTCAAGCGCGATGTCCGAACCGAGCCAGGGTTCGAGCAGCTTCTTGAGATCGCCGTCGGAATAGGGCGTGGCGCTGGCGACGCCGGGCGTCGCGCGGGCGATCTCGACGGCCTTGCGGATGGCGGCGTTGAGATCGCGGCCTTCGGCGGGCGTGATCTGGATCGTGACCTCGCGCAGCACCTGGCTTTGCCAGTCGGCCGCGGCGGCGCGGACGACGCCGACCGCGCCGACGGTGAGCGAAGCGAGAAAGCTCATGATGGCGATGATGACGATCAGCGCGCTGCCGGCGAGCGAGGCGCGCGGCACCAGCGCGGGCGCGCGGCGATGCTCGCGCGGCACGGCCGATTTCGGCGGGCGCGAGAGGGGGCCGGCAGGTGGAGGGGGCGGTCGTCTGGCCATCGCTAGTCGTAGATGTGCAACCGTCCGTCGGACAGGACGAGACGGCGCGCATCGTAGAGGTCCATCAGGCCGATGTCGTGGGTCGCGATCAGGACCGAGGTGCCGGATTTGTGGAGTTCGACGAAGAGGCGCAGGAGCCGCTTGGCGAGATGGGGATCGACATTGCCGGTCGGCTCGTCGGCGAGCAGCAGTTCCGGGCGGGAAATGACGGCGCGGGCGATCGCGGCGCGCTGCTTCTCGCCGCCCGACAGGACCTGCGGGAAGGCGTTGATGCGTTCGCCGAGGCCGACCCAGCGCAAAAGCTCGGTGACCTCGGCGCGGTAATTCGCCTCCTCGCGGCCAAGCACGCGCAGCGGCAGCGCCACGTTCTCGAAGGTGGTGAGGTGATCGAGCAGGCGAAAATCCTGGAACACGATGCCGATGCGGCGGCGGATGTCGGGCAGGTCGGCGCGCGTCAGCGCCACGGTGTCGCGGCCAAACACGCTGATGAGGCCGCGCGTCGGCTTCAGCGCGAGAAACAGGAGCTTGAGCAACGAGGTCTTGCCCGCGCCCGAGGGGCCGGTGAGGAACTGAAAACTGTTGGGGTCGAGCCGGAACGTCAGGTCCCTGAGAACTTCCGTCTCAGGGCCGTAGCGCAGCCCGACATTCTCAAAGCGGACCAAGCCCATCCGCCCCCTTTTCGTCTGCCATCCGCCGCCCGCGCCTTAACCGGCAATTAACTGTGCGAGCCGAGGGATAGATGGATGCGGCGCTTAACCTCCGCATGGTTTCATCGGCTAGGTGATTCGCGGCAAGCATGCTCATCATTTGTCCTGATTGTGAAACCTCCTATGAGGTCGAGCCGGCGGACCTCGGTGCGCGCGGCCGCAAAGTGCGCTGCGCCGAATGCGGCAGCGTGTGGCGCGCGGCTTCCGAAGCGGAAAAGCCCGCCGCCAGTCCTAGCACGCTCAGTCCTGATCTGCCCCGGGAAGAGCCCGCCGACAAGGCCGCGGAGTTCGATATCGAGGAAATCGAGGTTCCGGAGACGGCGCCCCTGCCGATCGTGCCCGCGGAAGACGCAATCGTTGTGGAGAACACGCCGCAGCGGCGCAAGGGACACCGCAAGCCGCGCGGAACCGCGCCGCGCGCCACGCCCAAGCCGCGTTTCATGCAGATCATGGCGGCGGCGGGACTGGCGGCGCTGGTGGCGCTCGGCGTCTGGCGCGAGGCGGTGGTGAAGGTGCTGCCCGATCTCGCCGGGCTCTATGCCGCCGCCGGACTGCCGGTGAATTTGCGAGGTCTGGAATTTCGCGACATGAAGACGGTCGAGGTCATGGAAGGCGGGGTGCCGCTGCTCGTCGTGCGCGGCACGATCGCCAACCTGAAAGAGGAGACGGCGGAGGTGCCGCGGATGCGGCTCGCGGTGCGGGGAATTTCCGGGCGCGAGGTTTTCGTCTGGACCGCCATGCCGCAGAAGAGCCAGCTTGAGGCCGGCGAGAGCGTCGCCTTCACCGCACAGCTCGCGTCTCCGCCCGCAGAAGGCCGCGAGGTCGCGGTGCGTTTCCTGTCCGCGCGCGATGTCGCGCAAAAGCCGGTGCCGAGATGAATGTAAAATCCCTGTTCGATGCCGATACGATCGCGGCGCGCAATCAAGAGCTCGCAAAGGCGATCGCTTCGACGGCGTTCGAGAATCTTCTCGTGGTCGCGGTGCTGCGCGGCTCGTTCGTGTTCGCCGCCGACCTCATCCGCGCGCTGCATGCCGCCGGCATGGCGCCGCAGATCGAGTTCATCCAGCTTGCGAGCTATCGCAAGGCGACGACGAGTTCGGGGCAGGTCGATATCGTGCGCGACATCGATTCCGACGTCGACGGACGCGATGTGATCCTGATCGACGACATTCTGGAGTCCGGGCGCACGCTGGCCTTCGCCAAGGATCTGCTGATGGCGCGCGGCGCGAAAAGCGTGCGCACCTGCGTTCTGCTCGACAAGAAGAACAAGCGCGCGGTGAATTTCGAGGCCGACTGGATCGGCTTCGACTGTCCCGATGTCTTTGTTGTCGGCTATGGCATGGACGTCGCGCATGCGCTGCGCGAACTGCCGTTTGTCGGCGTGGTCGAGCATTCGAGTTCGAAACCGTCCGACGATCCGGGGAGACTGTGAGACATGGCGCGTATTCTTGTCGTCGATGACGAGGAATCGATCCGGGCTTTCGTCGAGCGCGCACTCGGCCTTGACGGCCACACCGTCATGACCGCCGGCGACGGCGCGGAAGCGCTCGACGTGCTGGTCGAGCACACATTCGACCTGATGCTGTCAGACATCCGGATGCCGCTGATGGACGGCATCGCGCTTGCGTTGTCGGCGGGCCGCGACTGGCCGGACATGACGATCCTGCTGATGACGGGTTTCGCCGACCAGCGCGAGCGCACGGTCGATCTCGAAACGCTGATCCACGATGTGGTGACGAAGCCGTTCAGCCTGGCGCAGATCCGCGACGCGGTCGCAGGGGCATTGGCGGCGCGGAAGGCGGCGTAAATACCTCTCCCGCTCACGGGAGAGGTCGGCACGCGCGAAGCGCGGCCGGGTGAGGGGATATAACAGGCACCAGAGTATGAGGCTTCCCCCTCACCCCGCTCGAAAGCGTCCCGGCTTTCGAGTCGCCCTCTCCCGCAGGCGGGAGAGGAGTCAATCCCGCAGCAGCCGCTCGTAATAATCCAGCTCTTCCTGCGGACGGTCCGGCTCGCCGAGGCGCTTGCGCAGTTCCTCAAGCACCCGCCGCGCGCGCTGGGCCTCGATCTCACCCGGAACGCGGACATTGGAGCCGGGATCGTAACGACGGGCGCGGGTCGGGCGGCCGAGCGGATCGGTGTCTTCCTCGCCCGCGCGCTGTCCCGGGCGCCGGCCGCCGGGCTGCTGGCCTTCCTGGCCCTGCGCCTGACCCTGGCCCTGCATCATGCGTTCGGCCATGCCCTGCGCACCCTTGCGCAAGGCTTCGAGCGCACGGCCCTGTGCGTTGAACGCGCGGTTGGCATCACCCTCTCCGAGATGGCCTTCGGCGGCACCCATTTCCTCGCCGGCATCGCCGAGCGCCGGATCGCCCTCGGCGCCCAGCCCTTCGAGCTTCTTCAGCATTTCCTCGAGCCGCTGCTGCAGCCCGCCCTGCTCCTTGCCGAGCTCACCGAGCTGGCTCGGGTCGCTTTCGCTCGGCAGGCGGTCCTCGCTGCGGCGCTGACGGAAAGTGCGGTCGCGCAGATCGCTCTGCTCGCGGATCATGCGGCCGAGTTCGTCGAGCGCTTCGGCCTGCGCCTGCGAACCGGGGTCCATCTGACCGGGCTGCGCGGTCTGCAGATTGTTCAGCATGTCGCGCAACTGGGCCAGCATTTCCTGCGCCGCCTCACGGTTGCCGCCGCGCGCGAGATTTTCCATCTGGTTGAGCAGTTTGTTGAGGTCTTCGGGCGTCAGGACGCGCGCGCCGGGCGGCAGGCGGGCCTGCATGCCGGGCTGCTGCTGCTCCATGCGGCGCGCCATTTCCTGCATGAACTGGCCGAGCGCCTCGCGCAGTTCGTTCATGAGCTGCGCGATTTCCTCGTCGGAAGCGTCGCGCTCGAGAGCGTTGCGCAGGTTTTCCTCGGCCTGCTTCAAACGCTGCGCAAGATCGGACAGATCGCCGTCCTCAAGCCTCAGCGCGAACTCCCAGAGATAGTCGACAACCGAGCGCAGCTCGTCGTCGGAACGCGCATAGTACAGACGTGCATGGGCAGCGCGAAGACCGAGATAGACCGAACTCCTTGGCGTGAACTTTTCTGGATAGCGCGACAGGGCGTCGATCGCCGCCATCACTTTCTGCCAGGCCTCGGCATCGAGCGCCAGCACGCGGCGCTGTTCGATCAACGCACGGGCGAGCGGAACGGAGAACGGGCGTTCGGGCAGCACGGTTTCGATGGTTTCGCTGCGTCCTTCCTGTCCGGGCTCGTCGCGTGCGACGAGCGCCATCGCGACGCGCGTTCCGGCCCAGGGATGCTCGACGAGTTCGAGATTGGTGACGGCGTCACCGCTGCGGCCGCCCGGCGGCAGGACCAGGCGGATTTCCGGAGGTCCGTACAGCGGGCGCGCGGGTCTGGCGCCCACATCACCGCGCGATGGCGCGGCTCGCTGCGTGACAGATGCGGACGCGCCGGTGATTCCGTAGTCGTCCTCAGCCGAGTAATCGAGCGTCAGCGCACCGTTCTGCGAGATGCGCGGCGGCGCACGGAAGGCGATCTTCGGCGGTGAATCGGGTGTTACGGCGAACCGCCAGACGCGGTGGGTGCGTGCGCCATCGACGACGATCTGGGCATCCTGTTCGAGAACGAAGCGGCTTTCGGCGATGTCGGCGCCCGCCGTCGTACGCGGCGTATTTGCGGTCGACGGCGTTTTTTCGTCGGCTGCGAGTTCGCGCGCGCCGCTGGCCTGTATCTCGGCGCGCCCGCCGGACGCGCGGACGACAAGAACGCTGCCGCTCGGCACGGTATGGACCCGGACATCGTCTTCTTCGGGCGAGATGGCGCGCGCCGCCTCGTCCGTCTGGCTTGCGGTGAGGAAGATCGGCGGCCGGCCGGTATAGGGGGGCGGCGCAACCCAGGCGTCGAGGCGCGGCGGGACGCCGCCCGCGGGGGAGCGCCAGTCGAAGGCCGAGAGCGTACGCACGCCGGCCTGCTCTCCCGCCGACACGAACGCGACAAGGGCAACGAGCGCGGCAAGAAAGCGCAGCGCGCGCGGATCGCGCGCGGCGAGACGGGGCCGCGCAAGACCCGCGCGCAGGTTTCTGGCGTCGTTCAGTGTGCGCTCGCGATGGGCGGCCCACAGCGCGCGCGTGACGGCATCTTCCGACGCCAGAGAGAGATTGTCGTCGAGCGTGGTCGCCGGCCGGTGGCGGACGGCGCTCGCGCGGTCGATGCGGGCGAGGGCATCGGCGCGGCCAGGCACGACGAGGCGGACGATGGGGTTGAGCGTCAGGAACAGAAGGGCGCCGAAGATCGCGACGCCGGCGATACGGCCCCAGGGCGGCAACTGCTCGAACAGGCCAAACCAGGACAAAGCGAGGAACAGCAGCACCACGCAGCCGGCGGCCGCGAGCTGCGGCCAGACCTTTTCCCAGACGAGAGCGGCGCGGGCGCGCGCGATCAACGCGTCGAGCATGCTGCCGCGCGGGGGCTCGGGCCGGATTTCGGGCGTGATGGCCGGCTCGCCGCTCACTGGTATGTCCTCATCGGAGGGACTGTAACATCCCGAATGGGGCGGGCGAGGGGCATGGCGCAGTTGTGAACTGCGGTCCCTGCGGGGCTCAGAGCCAGTCCGGGAGCCGGTCGAGGGCGATCAGGGCTTCGGCGTCGAGGCGGGGGCGAACCACGGCCATGTCGGCACCCTTGACCAGAACCTCGGGGACGAGGGGCCGCGTATTGTAGGTCGAGGACTGGGTGGCGCCAT
Organism: Hyphomicrobiales bacterium; assembly: GCA_022842205.1. Taxonomy (GTDB): domain Bacteria; phylum Pseudomonadota; class Alphaproteobacteria; order Rhizobiales; family Methylopilaceae; genus Flaviflagellibacter. The sequence goes on along the minus strand of JALHQA010000011.1, from coordinate 33,540 downwards.
AGGCACCCGCGGTCATGACGGCGACAAGATCGCCGGCGGCGAGTTTCGGCAGCGAGCGGTCGAGGGCGAGATAATCGCCGGTCTCGCAGACCGGGCCGACGACGTCGGCGATAACGCGGTCGGCGCCGGGCGCGCTTTCCGTCACCGGCCAGATGTCGTGATGGGCGTCGTACAGCGTCGGGCGGATGAGATCGTTCATGCCGGCATCGACGATGACGAAGGTCTTGGCGCCGCCTTCCTTCACGTAAAGCACGCGCGTCAGGAGGATGCCGGCATTGCCGGCGATCAGGCGGCCTGGCTCCAGCACGAGCTTCACGCCGAGCGGGCCGATATGCTTGCGCACCACGGCCGCGTAGTCGTCGGGCAGCGGCGGCGGCTCGTTGTCGAGCTTGTAGGGAATGCCGAGACCGCCGCCGACATCGACGTGATCGATGGCGTGGCCGTCGGCACGCAGCGCCGTCGCGAGTTCGGCGAGCAGCGCAAAGGCGGCGTCGAAGGGCGCCACCTCGGTGATCTGGCTGCCGATATGCATGTCGACGCCGGTGACCTTGATGCCGGGCAGGTTCGCCGCGCGCGCATAGACCTCGCGCGCGCCCTCGAACGGGATGCCGAACTTGTTCTCGGACTTGCCGGTCGAGATCTTGGCGTGGGTCTTGGCATCGACGTCCGGATTGACGCGGACGGAAATGTTCGCGGTGGCGCCCTTCGACGCGGCGATCTTCGACAGGAGTTCGAGCTCGGGTTCGGACTCGACGTTGAAGCAGAAGATTTCCGCCGCGAGCGCATCCTCGATCTCATCGGGCGTCTTGCCGACGCCGGAAAAGGTGATGCGATTGCCGGGAACGCCCGCGGTCAGCGCGCGCAAAAGCTCGCCGCCGGACACGACATCCATGCCGGCGCCCATCTTCGCGAGCGTTGTCAGTACAGCCTGGTTGGAGTTCGCCTTGACGGCATAGCAGACCAGGGCGTCGAGCCCGGAAAAGGCTTCGGAGAACACACGGTAGTGCCGCTCGAGCGTTGCCGTCGAATAGACATAGGCCGGCGTGCCGACGCGGTCGGCGAGCGCGACCAGACTGACATCCTCGGCATGAAGGACGCCGCTGCGGTAGGCGAAGTGGTGCATGGAGCCGTCCGGCTCACTTCACGAGAGCGTCGAGGAGGAAGGGTTTGCTCGGCTTCGAGGGATCGGCGGGCGCGGGCGCAACGGCCGGGGCGGGCGCCTGGGCGCTGCTGCGGCGAGGCCGGTCGTCGATCAGAAGGTCTTCATTGTCGAGATCGGCAAAGTCCGAGGCCGTGACCTGCGCGACCGGAGCGACCATGCGCTCCTGCTGCGCGGCCCTTGGCGCGACGGAGGCGCCCGGCGGCGGTTCAAGCGCGCCGCGACGGCCGCAGCCGGCGGCTGCGAGCATCGTGAGCACGACCGCCCCGAGATAAAGGCGGCGGCGCGAATCCGGCGAAAGGGACAGGTTCAATGCCATGGGGGCGCACTTTTATGGATAGGACCTCAAAGCGCAAGTGCTCCGAGGCCACGGTTCTCAGCTTGCGCTGCGGCCGAGCCTGCGGAGCCACTTCTTGGCCTCGCGCGTGACATTGCCCGGGGCGGTGCCGCCAAACGAGGTGCGGCTCTTCACCGACTTATCCGCGCCAAGAACGCCGAACACCGCCTTGGTGATTTTTGCATGCTCGGCCTGGAATTCGTGGAGCGGCAGGTCTTCGAGGGCGACGCCCGACCGCGCGGCACGCGCGACGATGCGCCCCGAGACGTGATGGGCCTCGCGGAACGGCAGCTTGAGGTCGCGCACCAGCCAGTCGGCGAGATCCGTCGCGGTCGAATAGCCGGCGCCGGCGGCGTTCTTCATGGCGTCGGAGTTCGGCTTCATGTCGGCGATCATGCCGGTCATGGCGGCGATGGTGACGCCGAGCGTGTCGAGCGCGTCGAACGTGCCTTCCTTGTCCTCCTGCATGTCCTTTGAATAGGCGAGCGGAAGCCCCTTGATGACGGTGAGAAGCGCGACAAGCGCGCCGATGACGCGGCCGGTCTTGCCGCGCACGAGTTCGGCGGCGTCCGGATTGCGCTTCTGCGGCATGATCGACGAGCCGGTCGTGAACTTGTCCGACAGCGTGACAAAGCCGAATTGCGGCGTCGTCCAGATCACGATCTCCTCGGCGATGCGTGACAGATGCGTCGAGGCGATGGCGGTCGCCGACAGCACTTCAAGCACGAAATCGCGTGCGGACACCGCATCGAGCGAATTGGCCATCGGCCGCGCAAAGCCGAGCGCCTTCGCTGTCATCGCGCGGTCGATGGGAAAACCGGTGCCGGCGAGGGCCGCGGCGCCGAGCGGGCTTTCGTTGAGCCGGACGCGCGCATCGGCAAAACGTCCACGGTCGCGCGCGAACATCTCGACATAGGCGAGGAGATGATGGCCGAAGGTGACCGGCTGCGCGCTCTGCAGATGGGTGAAGCCCGGCATGACCGTGCCGGCATGCTCAAGCGCCTTCTCGGCGAGCCTGAGCTGAAGTTCGGCCAGCATGGCATCGAGCGCGTCGATGGCATCGCGCACATACAGGCGGAAATCGGTCGCGACCTGGTCGTTGCGCGAGCGGGCGGTGTGAAGACGTCCCGCCGCCGGGCCGATGATCTCGGCAAGGCGGGATTCGACGTTCAGATGAATGTCCTCAAGCGCGCGCGAAAACGTGAACGTGCCGGCCTCGATCTCCTTCAGCACCTTGCCGAGGCCGTCCGAAATGGCCTTCGCATCCGACTTTGGAACAATGCCGGACTTGGCGAGCATCGCCACATGGGCTTGCGAGGCGCGGATATCCTGAGCATAGAAGCGCCGGTCGAAGTCGATCGAGGCATTGATGGCCTCGAGCGCGGCGTCGGGGCTCTGGCTGAACCGCCCGCCCCACATCTTGTTGCTCATGTCTTGCCCTTTCGAGGCGTGTACGGAATTCCAGGACGATGAAGATATCACCGGCACGCATCATCACGCTCGCCGCCGTGCTCGGGGCGGTCGCGGGCGTTGGCGCGATGTACATGACAAATGGCGGCGGGCGCAACGAAACTGCGGCGCTATGCTCAACGGACCGCAGCGTCACCGACCGGCTGAAGCCGCTGGCCCGGGGCCAGGTGGCAGGCGTCCTGGTGCCCGACCAGCCCCGGAAACTGCCTCCGCTGCGCTTCAAGGACGGCGAGGGACGGGACGTTTCGCTGGCCGATTTCGCCGGCAAGACGGTGCTGCTGAATCTCTGGGCGACCTGGTGCGCGCCGTGCCGCGAGGAAATGCCGGCGCTGAACGCGCTTCAGCAGGAGCTGGGCGGCGAGGCCTTTACCGTGGCGGCGGTGACGATCGACACGCAGGGGCTTGATAAGCCGAGGGAATTCCTGAAGGAACTGAACATCTCGGCGCTCGCCTTCTATGCCGACGAAACAGCGCGGATCTTCCAGGATCTCAAGGTGGCGGGCCGGGCCGTGGGACTGCCGACGACCCTGCTGATCGATAAGGAGGGCTGCGAGATCGGCTATCTGCCGGGACCGGCGGATTGGGCGTCGGACGATGCGAAGGCGCTGATCCGCGCCGCGATCGGCGGCTAGACGATAACGTCGAGGCCAGCCTGGGCCTGTTCGAGCTTCTTGGCGTACTGATCCTGAAGCCGCTCGGTCACGATCTTGGTCGTGATGTCCATCATCGAGGATGTCTGATTATTCATGGCCGTGAGCAAATTGGAGCCGAGCGTCGAGAAGTTCTCGTAATAGGCATCCGATGTGGCGCGATTGGCCGCCTTCATCCGCGCGCCGGGCGACTGCTGCCAGCTCGGCTTGTACATGAAGTAGCCGTTCTTGCTGATTTCGAAGCTCATGTCATGCGCTCCGGTCCACGGCGGCGCCAATACCGGGCGCAACCAGCGCCTTACCCGCCTCGGCGGCGTCCGCCAGAAGATTGACCGCGACCTGCGCCATCGCGTTCGCCTGCTGAACGGCGAGCAGCGACATCTGCTGCGCCGTCGCGGCGCTCTGCATGCCGGCCATGGTGGCGGCGAGTGCGGACGTGTCCATGCGCCGAAATTGACCTCTGTGCGTAAAGCGACAGTTAATTTTCGTTGAAAATTCAGGCCGTACGGTCGAGTCGCTCGCCCGTGCCGGGCAGGCGTGGCGGCAATCCCTGCGCGTGTTCCGTTGCGCTCTCGATAATTTGAGTAAGCGGCCCCGGCTCCTGCACGACCGGGGTATGCTCAGACATCGCGCGCCGGTAGCCATCGAGAATGGCGGCGGCCGAGGCGTTGGCGGCAACGGGATTCATAGGTACGCACTCCCAACTGACATCCCTATAATGCCAGAATCGGGCGTGCGGACGCACAGGCACTTGCCATAAAGTCAACAATTCGTTACGGGTAGCGCCGCGCTAATCACAAAAAAGCGCTTGCATTCCAGTATGTACGCACCTAAAGGGGAGGTCTCCCCTTTATGAAAGGACGTCAAACAATGGCCAAGAAGGCTCGTAAACCCGTTCGCAAGGCGGCCAAGCCCGTCAAGAAAACCGCGGCCAAGAAGCCGGCCGTCAAGCGCGGCGCCGCCGCGTCGAAGTCGACCAAGCAGTCGGTCACGATCCGCCTCGACACCGATGTCGTGTCCTGGTTCAAGAAGCAGGCCGACAAGTACCAGACCGAGATCAACAAGGTTCTGCGCGCCTATGCGGGCAAGCGCGGCCTCTGAGGCACGATCCGCAGTCCCGGAAGCGCGGCGCGCTTCCGGGGCGCGGTTTTCTTCCGGCGCGGCGCGCCGACGACCTCCCCAAAAAATCAGATCGTTTTTGGCGCGCGACCGAACCACGGCACCTCGGCGCGCTTGAACAGCGGCGTGAGGGCGATGCCCGCAGCAAATCCGCCAAGATGTGCCCACCATCCGGTCGTCTCGTCCGTACCGGACACAACGCCGGCCGCCTGCGCGGCGACCCATACGCCGATCACCCAGAACGCGGTGACGCGGAGCGGAATGCGACCGAACAGCAGAATCCACATCTTCACGCGCGGATGCAGCAGAAGATAGGACGCGACGATGCCGGATACCGACCCGGACGCGCCGATGATCGGTGCTTCGGATAGCGGCATAAAGGCGATGTGCGCCGCCGAACCCGCCGCTCCGCACAGAAGGTAGAAAACAGCAAAACGCAGATGCCCCATCGAGTCTTCGACATTATCGGCGAAGACGAAGATGAAGAGCAGGTTGCCGATCAGGTGAAACGGATCGCCGTGGAGAAACAGCGAGGTGACGAAGGTCAGCGCCGGCGGAATGAAGGAGAGATCGGACGGCAGTTCCGCGGCGCCGGTGATCACGGCCGGGATCAGTCCGAAGCCGTATGTCGCGTCTTCGGTCAGGTCGAAGACATAACCCGACTGGAACAGCAGAAATATCGCCGTATTGATCGCAAGCAGCCCCCACGCGACAAACGGGTAGCGGATCAGAAGGCGCGGGTTGTCGTCGCGCAGCGGCACAAAGACCAAGGCAAGCCCCCTTGCCCTGCAAGGTCCCGGTCTAGCGGCCGAGCGCCCAGAGCGTGATCATGATCACGCCGATTGCGACGGCCTGCAACAGCACGCGCCAGCGCATCAGGTTCTGGGAGCGGACGGGCGAGCCGCCTCTCATCATGTTCCAGAGTCCCATGACCAGCACGACAGCGACGGCGGCCAATGCAACGACAACAAAGGCAGTTTCCATGAGTTCACACGTTCAGGCGCCAGATGGCGGCGTTTAGGGTAGCCGCATAGATCACCCAAATCAGATACGGCGCAAGAAGCCATCCGGACGCCGCGTCCTTTCGTCCGAAGACGACCATGGTCCAGACGATGGCCGGAATGAGCAATAGAATGACGACGAGGCCCGAAGCCGGGTCGCGAGCCCCGAAAAACGCGAACGACCAGGCAATGTTGAGGAGGAGCTGGACGAAGAAGGCAATGAGCGTCCGGTTTCCGGCGATCCAGCCGCCGGACACCCTGACGATGCGCCACAAGGATATCGCCATCAGCGCAAAGAGGATCGTCCAGGCGACGGGGAACGCCCAGTTGGGCGGCGTGAATGCGGGCTTTGCGAGCGTCGCGTACCAATCGAGATTGGGTGTCGTGGCGAAAGAACCGAGCCGGGCGGCGCCAAAACAAATAAAAAGCGCGAGCAGGAACGTGAGGGGCGAATGCAGACGCCCGGTCTGGAAATTCTTGGTAACGTTCATGATTTTGTCCGCTCTCCATTTGCGGCGCAGCCGTTGTTACCAATCGTTGCGCCGGCGTTCGGGTTCCGCAACTTACCGGCAACCGTCTGTTAAGCCAAAACCCCTAGCTTCGCGGCCATACAGCGGGAAAATCCGCGTTGGGGTCTTGGGGGAATTTTGCGATGCCGCCTCGTTTGCGCGCCGTTTTTGCGCGAGTTCAGCTTCCGGCGTTCCTGTCGTCGGTGCGTACTCGCATTGCATTGCTCTCCATCGCACCACTCGCCGCGCTGCTGATTGTCGCCGCGACCTATTGGATCGGCCAGGGTCAGGTCAACGCCGCCATCGAGAAGGCGGACCGCTATTCCGAAATCTCGACCGAAGTGGAACGGTTCCGCGGCCAGCTCGCAACCATGGCCGCGGCCGTCGCCGAGTTCCGCATGCGCGCCAGCGATGGCGCCAAAGGCACGTTCGCGCAGGCCAACAAGGAAGCCTCGCGCGCCATCGAATCCATTCGCGCCAATACCGATGACGAAAACCTTCTGGCGACCGTAACGACACTTGCCGACGGCCTTGCACAGACAGACGAAGCATTTGCCCGCATCGTCAAGGCGCAGGACCTGCTCGGCACGTCGAAGGCTCCGGGTGTGGACGCGCGTCTGCAATCGACGGGCGCCGATCTCGAAACGCAGCTCGACCAGGAGCTGAATGCGCTGGGCGAGGACAGCTACGCGATCGCCAAGACGGTGCAGGAAGTTCGCAAGGACGAAAAGAGCTACATCATCACCGGCGACAAGACGCTGGCCGAAGCCTTCAAGGCGAAGAACGCGCTGCTGATCGAGCAGATTCGCGGCAGCCTGCTGGATGACGGCAAGAAGGAAGAACTCGTCACCGGCATCGAGGCCTACCAGATCCTGTTCAATGAGTGGCAGGCGGCGAAAGCCGAGCAGGCCTCCGCCGCGCTTATCACGGGCGACGTTCTGGAAAGCGTGTCGATGAACACCTCGTCGCTGCTTGCGTTCGCGCGCGATGGCCGCACGGCCACGGTCGAGCAGCGTCAGCAAGCGGAGCAGTACACCAATATGATCGCGCTGGCGATCATCGCCGCCGCCGTGCTGATCTGTTCGGCGCTCGGTTTCGTCATCGGCCGCGCGGTGACACGCCCGATCGATCAGCTGACCAGCGCGATGCGCCGCCTCGCCGAGGGCGACACCAATATCAAGGTCCAGTCCACAGGCCGCGACGAACTCGCCGCCATGGCGCGCGCGGTTCTTGTTTTCCGCGACAACGCGATCGAACGCGAACGTCTCGCCAACGAACAGGCCGCCGCCCAGACGCAGCGCGAGGCCCGTGCCCGCGCGGTCGAGGAACTCGTACGCGGCTTCGAAACGCGCGCGGACGCCGCGATCGCCGGCGTGCGCGCTGCGGCGACGCAACTTGAAGGCACGGCCGCCGGTCTCGTCGATGCTTCGAGCAAGGTGTCGGAAGAAGCGCGCGCGGCCGGGACCGCCGCGAGCAGCGCGTCCGCGAACGTAACCGCCGCCGCCGGCGGCGCCGAGGAACTCGCGCTGTCGATCCAGGAAATCGACCAGCAGGCATCGAAATCGACCGAGGTGTCGTCGCGCGCCGTCGTCGAGGCCAACAAGACGGTCGAGACAATGTCGGCGCTTGCAAGTTCCGCGACGCGCATCGGCGAGGTCGTCAATCTCATCCAGGCGATCGCCGCGCAGACCAATCTGCTCGCGCTCAACGCCACCATCGAGGCGGCGCGCGCCGGAGAGGCCGGCAAGGGCTTTGCGGTCGTCGCGCAGGAAGTCAAAAGCCTCGCTTCGCAGACCGCCAACGCGACCGAGGAAATCGCCCGCCAGATCGGCGCCATCCAGGAAGCGTCCGGCGAAGCCGGCGTCGCCATGGAACGTGTTTCCGGCATCATCGAGGAAATGTCGCAGATCGCCGCCGCCGTGGCCGGCGCAGTCGAGGAGCAGAACGCAGCGGTGCGTTCGATCGCCGGCAACGTCGCCCGCGCCTCCGGCGAGGCGCAGACCGGCGCCGCAGCCATGGAAACCGTCGAAGGCGCGGCGGAAAGCGCCCGCGCGGTGGCCGACGATGTCGCGGAGCTTGCGTCGGGCCTGTCGCGCGAAGCCGGACAGCTTGAAGAGGCCGTCCGCGGCTTCCTTGAGGGCGTCCAGGCGGCCTGACTTCCCGTAGCTAAAAAAGTGTCGCCCCGGCGCGCCGGAAGCGTTATCTGAGCACACTCCCGGACGGGCGCTTCGCGCTCGTCCCCTTTCCAGGAGTGCGTGGCCATCCGTCTTCTGAAACCGGCCTGGAACATCGTCTACGATATTTATCTGCGTTTCACGGCGCATGACGGCTGGGCGCTGTCGAGCCACGTGGCGCTGTCGGTGCTGCTCGCCCTTTTTCCGTTCCTCATCGTCGTGACGTCGATCGCCTCGCTGCTCGGCACCGACGAGATCGCAGCGCAGGTGGTGGGCCTCGCCTTCGAAGGCTGGCCGCCGACGCTCGCGCAGCCGCTGGCCGACGAAATCACCCGCGTCCTGACCGGACGGCGCCTCGACGTACTGACGGTCGGCGTCGTGCTGCTGCTCTGGACGTCGTCCTCGGCTGTGGAGGCGATGCGCGTCGGCCTCGTGCGCGCCTACGGCCACCGCGACATGCGCTGGTGGTACTGGACGCGCGCGCAGAGCATCGCCTTCATGCTGCTCGGTGCCGTCGGCATGTTTCTGCTGTCGTTCGCCGTCGTGCTGTGGACGCCGATCTGGGATTTCGCCACCGCCTATTTTCCGGAACTCAGGGCCGCGACATGGAGCGCGTCGGCGTTCCGCTACACCGCGACGGGTCTGTTCCTCGCCGTCGGGCTGATTCTGGCCCATGTCTGGCTGCCGCCGGCACGCATCGCGATCGGCTCGACACTGCCCGGCACGTTCCTGACGATCCTGCTGTGGCTGGCGAGCGCCGGCGCCTTCGGCTGGTGGCTGTCACGCTTCGCCAACTACGCATCGACCTATGCCGGTCTCGGCGGCATCATGGCGGTGATCTTCTATCTTTACGTCAACTCGGTCGCCTTCATCCTGGGCGGCGAGTTGAACGCTGTTCTCATCGAACGGCGCACCGACCCCAAGCGCATGAAGGAGAGATCCGAGAGGGCGCGGGAGAGGGTCGAGAGCGAAGGCGTGGACGACGACAGCGGAACCTGATCGCAGGCCTCGCGTTCTTTCCTCAAAACAGGAGAGAACAGTGACCCATCACGATCCCGACGGCCCGACGATCGAAACCGCGAACGAGGTCAGGCAGGGGCCGAAGGGAAAACCCATTCTGTATGTGCTGGTGATCGGGCTGGGCCTCGCCGCCCTGGCGCTGCTCTACTTCACATCGACCAGCGTCGAAAACCCGCCCGGACCGGGAACGGATTCCGTGCCGGCGACCAGCGAACCGGCGCCGGCGCCCGCCGCGCCGTAAGACTCAGCGCTCTTCCCGGGACTTCTCAGGCGGCAGGACTTCGTAGTCCGCCGTGATGATCGTGGCATCGGCGCTGCGCGAGGCGGTGGCCTTGCGGCTTTTGCCGGTGCGCCAGCGGTAGAACCAGTCCAGCGCGATCATTGCCGGGAAGACGAGCAGGAACACCGCCGTGGCGAAGATCGCCAGCGAGATGACCAGCGCCGCCGCCAGCGCGCCGATCAGCACCATCTGCCAACGCGGCAGCCGGACGGCGCGGGCGCGAAACGTGCCATAGGGATTCTGGTTATTCATGCTGTCGAATATCCGTTGAGATAAAGGCTACTCCAAGACGGAAACCCCGGAGTCCCCATGAGCGTTAATGTCACGGGGAGCGAGGAGGCCACATGCCGTCCACGGCCATCGGGCGTATCGCCTATTTTCCCGCCGACCGGGAGCTCGATGTGAGCTTTGTCGGCTCGGGCCGGACCTACACCTATATCGGCGTCGAGCCGGAGATACACGACGAACTGGTGCGCGCGGCGTCGCGCGGCCGTTATTTCAACGCGCGGATCCGCAATCGCTATCCGTTCCGCAAATGGAATTTCACGCAGGCTCAGCCTCAATCGCCAGAGCGTGAACGCGCTCCGAAAGCTCCGAACGCAGGACCTCATTGATGGCGCGGTGCGTTTCGACGCGGCTTTTGCCGGAAAACGCCTGTGCTTTGATGCGGACGCGGAAATGGGTCTCGCCACCCTCGCGCCAGCCGCCGTGGCCATGATGCCGGTCGCTCTCGTCGAGGACCTCCAGGCGCTCCGGCCCGAACGCGGCGGCGAGCTTCTGTTCGATGCGGGTCTTGTAGCTGGTCACTCGGGGGCTCGCGAAAAGTCGTGGAACGCCCTATATAGGAACGCATCGTCAAGCCCTTCAATCGAGACTGAAAACCGCGCCCCGGCCGGGTTGTCGCATCCGGCGGCGACGCTCATAATCGCATGATGAAATTGGATTCTCCCTGGTTCGACCGAATTCGCGCCGCCAAGAAGCCCCCCGAGGGCGAGGCGAAAGCGCGCGTTGGCGGCTGCGATCACCCCGGCTGCCTGGTAAAAGGGGAGTTCCGCGCGCCGAAGGGCCGGAACCGCGAGGGCGAGTATTTCCTGTTCTGCTTCCAGCATGTCCGGGAATACAACCAGAACTACAATTATTTCAAAGACATGCCGGATGATGCGGTCCAGGCGTGGCAGAAGGACTCGCTGACGGGCCATCGCCCGACCTGGACGATGGGGGTCAACAAGACCGCGGGGGCCGGGACTGGGGCCGGCGCACGCCCGCATTCGGCCCATCCGCGCTACAAGAACTGGGATTTCAGCGACCCCTTCAATCTGTTCGAGGATGGCGCGCAGCCTCACGCCCCCCAGCCCGAAGCGCCGCGCCGCACCCTCCGCAAGGTCGAGCGCAGCGCGCTGGTCGAACTCGGGGTCGAGGAGACCGCGACCGCCGAGGAGATCAAGACGCGGTTCAAGACGCTGGTGAAACGGCTCCATCCCGACGCCAACGGAGGCGACCGCGGCACCGAGGATAAATTGCGCGCTGTGATCCAGGCGTATAATTACCTGAAGCAAGCGGGCCTCGCCTGAGGCCCGGTGCCTGCGTCGGCGGGCATGGGGCGTGCGGCCCCTCAAGGAGAATTCAATGGCTGTTGCAGTTGAGAAAGTGCCGGGCATGCCGGACATGAAAGTGTCCGTGCGTCAGGTGTTCGGAATCGATAGCGATCTTGAGGTTCCGGCCTATTCCGAGGCCGAGGAGCATGTTCCGGATTTCGATCCGGACTACCTGTTCGACCGCACGACGACGCTTGCGATCCTGGCCGGTTTCTCGCGCAACCGCCGCGTGATGATCACCGGCTATCACGGCACCGGCAAATCCAGCCACATCGAGCAGGTCGCCGCGCGCCTGAATTGGCCGTGCGTACGCATCAATCTCGACAGCCATGTCTCGCGTATCGATCTCGTCGGCAAGGACGCGATCGTGGTGAAGGACGGACACCAGATTACTGAATTCCGGGACGGCATGCTGCCCTGGGCGTTGCAGAACAACATTGCGCTGGTGTTCGACGAGTACGATGCGGGGCGTCCGGACGTGATGTTCGTCATCCAGCGCGTGCTGGAGCAGTCCGGCCGCCTGACGCTGCTCGACCAGAAGCGCGTCATACGTCCGCATCCCTCCTTCCGGCTGTTTGCGACCGCGAACACGGTCGGCCTCGGCGACACGTCCGGCCTCTATCACGGCACGCAGCAGATCAACCAGGGCCAGATGGACCGCTGGTCGATCGTCACCACCCTGAACTATCTGCCGCACGACAACGAAGTGAACATCGTGCTCGCGAAGTCGCCGCATCTGAAGACCGTGCCCGACGGCCGCGAAACGGTGTCGAAGATGGTGCGTCTGGCCGATCTCACGCGTTCCGCCTTCATCAACGGCGACCTGTCGACCGTGATGAGCCCGCGCACCGTCATTACATGGTCGGAAAACTACGAGATCTTCGGCGATATCGGCTTTGCGTTCCGCCTGACCTTCCTCAACAAGTGCGACGAACTCGAACGGCCGCTGGTGGCCGAGTTCTACCAGCGCTGCTTCGGACAGGATCTTCCGGAGAGTTCGATCAACGTCGCGATGAGCTGACGCGCAGACACGAATGGCCTCGAACACCGGTCCAGCCAAGCCAAACAAGGAACCGCCGGGGGAACCCCTGAAGCGCGCGGTGGCGGGAACGCTGCGCGCGATCGCGGGCGTGCCGGAACTCGACATCACGTTTGCGGCCGATCGTCCGCAACTGTCGGGCGGACAGGTGAAGCTGCCAGAACCGCCGCGGCGGATGTCGAGGAAGGACGCCGCGATCCTGCGCGGCCAGGCCGATTCGCTCGCGCTCAAGCTCGCCTGCCACGATCCGAAAGTGCACTCGAAACTGCTGCCGAAAAGCACCGACGCACGCGCGGTGTTCGAGGCCGTGGAACAGGCGCGCTGCGAGGCGATCGGCGCGCGGCGCATGGCGGGTGTCGCCGACAATCTGACGGCCATGCTGTCCGACCGCTATGCCAAAGCGAGCTATTCCGACATTTCCTCGCGTGAGGATGCGCCGATCGAGGAAGCGCTGGCGCTGATGATCCGCCAGAAGCTGACCGGACTTGAGCCGCCGGCGAGCGCGAAGAATGTCGTCGATCTGTGGCGCGGCTGGATCGAGGAGCGGGCCGGTTCCAATCTCGACGATCTCGATGCCGTTCTGAACGACCAGACCGCCTTTGCCCATACCGTGCGCGATCTCCTGTGGGCGCTCGAGATGGGCGACGATCTGACGAGCATGTCGGACGATGAGACGACCGACGAACAGGATCCCGATTCCGATCAGGACCCCGGACAGGAAGAGGGCGGCGAGCGCGGCGACGAGGCGGAAGAGGGCATGCAGTCCGCAGACGCGGAAGCCTCCGACGACGAGCCGGATTTCGGCGAGCTGGAGAAGGCCGACGCGCCCGCCAGCGAGATGCCGGAGGAAGCCGATTCCGACGAAGCACGCGACATGTCCGAGCCGCCGCGCCGGTCGCTGCAGAACAGCGACAGCCGGACGCAGGACTATCGTTATTACACCTCGAAATTCGACGAGGTGATGAAGGCGGAAGATCTCTGCGAGCCGGAGGAACTGACGCGGCTCAGGTCCTATCTCGACAAGCAGCTGTCGAACCTCCAGGGCATTGTCGGGCGTCTTGCCAACCGGCTTCAGCGCCGCCTTCTGGCGCAGCAGAGCCGCGCCTGGGATTTCGATCTGGAGGAGGGCGTGCTTGACCCCGCGCGCCTGTCACGCGTCGTGACCGATCCGATGCAGGCGTTGTCCTTCATGCGCGAGCGCGACACCGATTTCCGCGACACGGTAGTGACGCTGCTGCTCGACAATTCGGGCTCGATGCGCGGACGGCCGATCACGGTCGCGGCGACCTGTGCGGACATTCTCGCGCGCACGCTGGAACGCTGCGGCGTGAAGGTCGAGATTCTCGGCTTCACCACCCGCGCCTGGAAGGGCGGCGCTTCACGCGAGGCGTGGCTGCAGGCCGGCAAGCCGCCGAATCCCGGACGGCTGAACGATCTTCGCCACATCATCTACAAGGCCGCCGATGCGCCGTGGCGGCGCGCGCGCAAGAATCTCGGGCTGATGATGCGCGAGGGGCTGCTGAAGGAAAACATCGACGGCGAGGCGCTGGAATGGGCGCATGACCGGCTGCTGGGGCGATCGGAAAACCGCCGCATCCTGATGGTGATTTCGGACGGCGCGCCGGTCGACGACTCGACGCTTTCGGTCAATCCGGGAAATTATCTCGAGAAGCATCTGCGCGCCGTGATCGACAGGATCGAGAACCGCTCGCCGGTCGAACTAATCGCCATCGGCATCGGCCATGACGTGACGCGCTACTACCGCCGCGCGGTGACGATCGTCGATGCCGAGGAACTCGGCGGTGCGATGACGGAGAAGCTCGCCGAACTGTTCGACGAGGACGCGCCTTCGGCGCGCGCCGGCACGCCGTCGGCGCGGCCGCCCCGTTCCCGCCTGCACTGATGCGTCTGCTCCTCGGGCTGTTGTGTGCCGCCGGGTTCGCGGCCGCGGCGCAGGCGGAGGACATCGACGTCACGGCGCGGCCGATCATGTTCTTTTCGCGCGCCGAGCCGTCGCGCACCGTGTTCGGACCGCTGACGTTCCGGGGCGGTCTTGTCCTGACATCCGAGAATCCGAACTTCGGCGGCATATCGGGTCTTCGCATCGCCGATGACGGCCGGCTGACCGCGGTCACCGATCGTGCGTTCTGGCTGACCGGCAAACTTGCCTATGAGGGCACGGCGCCTGGTGCATTGGCGGACGCCGCGATGTTTCCGGTGCTTGGCGCGAGCGGAAAAAGACTCTCGGGCACAATGTTGAGCGACACCGAAGGGCTGGAACTCGACGGCACGACCGCGTGGGTCGGCATCGAGCGCAAGCATCAGGTCGTGCGGTTCGATCTGTCTAAGGGCGTCGCGACCGCGCGCGCCGCGGCGGTGTCAGGACCGAAAGGGTTTCGCGGGCTTCCCTTCAACGAGGGCATCGAGGCGCTTGGCATCGTTCCCGGCGGCGCGGAGCAGGGAACGCTGCTCGTCGTTTCCGAAGCAGGGCTCGACGATGCCGGCAATCACCGGGCGTGGCTTCTGCCGGGAAACACGAAGAAGAAGCCGCGCGCGCTCAGCGTGAAGCGGCGCGACGAGTACGCGATCACCGATCTTGCTTTCCTGTCGGGCGGCGATCTCGTCGTGCTGGAGCGGCGCTATCGTCCGCCGTTCGGCCTGCATATGCGGATGAGGCGCATCACACAGGCGAGCATCGCGGAAGGCGCGGTGCTCGACGGCGAGGTGCTGATCGAGGCGTCAATCGCCGACGAGATCGACAACATGGAGGGGCTTTCGGTTCATCGCGGCACCGACGGCGGCGATGTATTGACGCTGATCTCCGACAACAATTTCAACGGATTTCAGCGGAACGTGCTGTTGCAGTTCAGGATCGCGGATTAACCGCGCACAGCCTCGATCGGGCGGACACGGCTCATCAGCGCGCCATACGGGATGAGCAGGACGAGCGCCATTGCGACCTTCACGCAGAAATCGAAGAAGGCAAGGCCCATCCAGAGCGGCACGGTCAGCGCGCCATAGGTCACGGGATCGGACATCGCGGGATCGCCGGCGAAGGCCAGCGAGAAGAACAGGGCGGTGTCGAGCGCCGAGCCGATCAGGCTGCCGGCAAGCGGGGCGCGCCACCATGCCTGGCGGCGCAGCCAGCTGAACACCGTGATGTCGAGAAGCTGTCCGAACAGGAAGGCCGCGCCGGACGCAAACGCGATGCGCGGGCTCGCGAGCCAGACCGAGAGAACGACGGCGACGGCGAAGCCGACATAGACGACCTTGCGCGTCTCGGCGGAGCCGAAACGGCGATTGGTCAGATCGGTGACGAGAAAGACGAGCGGATAGGTCAGCGCGCCCCAGGTCAGGTAATCGGCAAGGCCGAACTGACGGATGGGGTACTGAACGGCGAAGTTGGACAGCGCCACCACCGCCGCCATCGCAAGGACGGATGGCAGAAGAAGGCTCGCTCCGGCTTCGGCGCGGCGCGACATCGGTCTCAGGCCGCCTTGGCCTCTTCGGAAGCCTTGCGGATCTTCTTCCGGAGTTCCTTCGCCTTCTGCGACAGGGCCTCTTCGGACGCCTTCAGCAGAAACGCATCGAGACCGCCGCGGTGTTCGACCGAGCGCAGCGCATGCGCCGAGACGCGGAAGCGGAACGACTGGCCGAGCAGGTCGGACAGAAGCGATACGTTCACGAGGTTCGGCAAGAACCGCGTCTTGGTCTTGCGATTGGAATGGCTGACAAGGTGGCCCGTCTGGGCGGATTTGCCGGTCAGCTCGCAGCGCCGCGTCATCGCAGGCTCCTAATAGTTCAAGAATTACGGGACGAGCGGGCCCGCGGCCGGGATCATTCTTTACGTATAAGGAATGGCCCGAGTGCCGAAGGCGCTCGAAGGTCGGGCTGTATAGGCGCGAGACGCGCTCAAGGTCAAGGAAAACGGCCATTTCCATGTGCCGGAAGTGAGTCTCCCGCGCAACGGGTTTCGGCATTCGTTTCGCCCGGCCTCGACGGAGGGCTAATCCTGTCGCATTGTGTGGATATAAAATCGTCCATCCGAGCGGGCGATCGAGGACCCATGAGCGCATTATCGACCCGGCCGCAGGTTTCGGGAGTCCGCCGCATTGCCGGGGCGGGCGCGGTGCTGGCTGCTTGCGTGCTTCCGGGGCTGGTTCTCGCCGCGCCCGCGGGCGCGGCCGAATTCAAGGCGCGTTATAATGTCCGCCTTGCGATCCTGCCGCTGACTTTCGCCACGGGGACCGTCCGGGCCAATCTGCCGGAGAACGGGCGCTATACGGTCGATTTCGACGCCAAGGGCCCGAGCTTCACGATGAACGGCAAGTCGTCCGGCGTCGTGCGGGCGGGGGTGCTGTGGCCGATTACTGCCGAGATCGGCTCCGCCGACAGCTCCGAAAGCCGGAAAATCTCGATCGCGATGTCGCGCGGGCGCGTGCGCCAGGAAACAATCGATCCGCCGCTGCCTTACCGGCCCGACCGCGTGCCGCTGACCCAGGAGCACAAAAGGGGGGTCATCGACCCGCTCTCGGCGCTGCTGATGCCGGTGCTGAGCAAGGGCGGACCGCAGGAGGCCGGCAATTGCGACCGCACGCTGCCGATCTTCGAGGGGACCGAGCGCTTCGATATCCGGCTGTCCTATCTCAGGACTGAAATGGTCAAGACGCCAAAGGGTTATGAGGGGCCCGCCGTCGTCTGCCGCGCCAGCTACAAGGCCATTGCCGGTCACCGCCCCCAGGGATCCGCCCAGTACATGGAGCAGAACCGCACCATCGAGGCCTGGCTCGTGCCGGTCGAGGGCACACGCATGATGGCGCCCTGGAAGATCACGATGGGCACGCGTATCGGCACATTGATCCTCGAGGCGGCGGAGTTCACGAGCTCGGCCGCGTTGCCGACCAAGCAGGCCGATGCCGGCGCCAAGGCCGATGCGTCCGAAACCGGGACAGCGCGTTAACCGCGTCCATACAGTTTTCCACAAACGCGATCAGAAGCTTCCGGGTATGATGTGCCTGCCCCTCCGTTCGCCACAATATCTAGCGGGGGCAGAACCGGAACATCGGCCATGAGCCGATTCGGCCGGCATCCGTTCCCGTTCTGGCCGGAAGTTAACGGCACTCGCCGCGGAACATAACGGGACTCACGCGCGAGTCAGCGATTCGGGCCGGGTTTGTTCGGGGCGTGTTCACGGTCGGAAGGCGTTAACATAAAGAAAGGCGACGGCGGCGGCTTTCGTGGTAAAAGAGACCTTCTCCCAACCCGCCCCGCACCCATTTTTCGAACGCCATGGCGCGCACCCGCACACTTTCACCCAACGAACGGGGCCGCAACGTCACCGCGGTGCTCGGTCCGACGAACACCGGCAAGACCCATCTCGCCATCGAACGCATGGTGGCGCAGGGCTCCGGGCTGATCGGTCTGCCGCTGCGGCTTCTGGCGCGCGAGGTCTACAGCCGCGTCGTGGAAAAGATCGGGGCCGACAAGGTCGCGCTCATCACCGGCGAGGAGAAGATCAAGCCGGCCAATGCCCGCTTCTTCGTTTCGACCATCGAGGCGATGCCGCAGGACATTGACGTCGATTTCGTCGCCATCGACGAAATCCAGATCGCCGCCGATTTCGACCGCGGCCATGTCTTCACCGACCGCATCCTGAACCGGCGCGGCCGCCATGAGACGCTCCTGCTCGGCGCGGCGACGATGCGCCCCCTGATCGAGAAGCTGTTGCCGGGCGCGAGCATTCTCGGCCGTCCGCGCATGTCGAACCTGACCTTCGCCGGCGAGAAGAAGATCACCCGCCTGCCGCGCCGCTCGGCGATCGTCGCGTTCTCGGCCGACGAAGTCTATGCGATCGCCGAACTGATCCGCAGGCAAAGGGGAGGTGCGGCGGTTGTTCTCGGCGCGCTCTCGCCGCGCACGCGCAACGCCCAGGTCGAACTCTACCAGAACGGCGATGTGGAATATCTCGTCGCCACCGACGCCATCGGGATGGGTCTCAATCTCGATGTCGACCACATCGCCTTCGCGGGCGACCGCAAATTCGACGGTTTTCAGTTCCGGAGACTGAATCCCGCGGAACTCGGCCAGATCGCCGGGCGCGCCGGGCGGCATCTGCGCGACGGCACGTTCGGCACCACGGGCCGCTGCGAACCCTTCGACCAGGCTCTCGTCGAGCGCCTGGAAAGCCACAATTTCGAGTCCGTACGCCTCATGCAGTGGCGCAATACCGACCTCGACTTCTCTTCGGTGGGCATGCTGGCACTGTCGCTCGCCGCCGCGCCGGCGGAGGCCGGGCTGACACGCGCCCCCGCGGGCGAGGACATGGCCGCGCTCGAACATGCCGTCCGCGACGAGGGCGTGCGCGCGCTCGCCAATACACGCGCGGGTGTCGAGAAACTGTGGGACATCTGCCAGGTGCCGGACTACCGCAAGACCTCGCCCCAGGCCCATGCCGAGATTGTCATCTCCCTCTATGGTTTTTTGATGCGGGAGGGTAAAATCCCGCAGGACTGGATCGCGAAGCAGGTTGCGCAGAGCGATCGCACGGACGGAGACATCGACACACTCTCGGCACGGATCGCGCATATCCGTACCTGGACATTCGTTGCCAACAGGCCGGACTGGCTTGCCGATCCGGAACATTGGCAGGGAGTGACACGCGGCGTTGAAGACAAATTGTCGGACGCGCTGCACGAGAGATTGACACAGCGCTTCGTCGACCGCCGCTCTTCGGTCCTTATGCGGCGTCTCAGGGACAAGGATATGCTTGAAGCGGAAGTAACGGAGAACGGCGATGTGGTGGTCGAGGGCCAGCATGTCGGACATCTGTCGGCGTTCCGCTTCACCGCGGATGCGAGCGCGGAAGGCGAGGATGGCCGTGCGCTGCGCGCAGCGGCGCAGAAAGCGCTGGCCGGCGAATTCACGCGCCGTGCGGAAAAATTCGCCGCGGCCGCCGAAGCCGATATCGTATTGTCGTCGGACGGGACGTTGCGCTGGCTCGGCGAGCCGGTCGGCAAGCTCATCGCGGGCGACCGCGCGCTTGCGCCCCGCGTGAAGCTCATCGCGGACGACACGCTGTCCGGGCCCGACCGCGAGCGCACCGAAGCACGGCTGCAGCTCTGGCTCGATGCCTATATGCAGAAACAGCTCGGACCGCTGTTCGCGCTGGAAAAAGCCGAGAATCCGGCGGGTATCGCCCGCGGTCTCGCATTCCAGATCGTCGAGGCGTTCGGCGTGCTCGACCGCGCGAAAGTCGCCGACGAGGTCAAGGGGCTCGATCAGGAGGCCCGTGCCAGCCTGCGCCAGCTCGGCGTGCGCTTTGGCGCGTATCATCTGTATTTACCGCTGCTGCTGAAGCCGGCGCCGCGCGCGCTTGCCGCGCAGCTCTGGGCGCTGCATCAGAGTGATCAGGTTCTTGCCGCAAGCGACGTGCCCGCCCTTGCCGCCAGCGGCCGGACGAGCTTCAAGGCCGATCCGTCCGTACCGAAGGACCTCTATCGCGTGCTCGGCTACCGGCTGTGCCAGGACCGCGCGGTGCGCGTCGACATTCTGGAGCGTCTGGCCGATCTGATCCGTCCGGCGATCAATTACCGTCCGGGCGTGACGCCGGGCGAGCCGCCCGCGGGAGCCGCCGACGGCAACGGCTTCATGGTTACGGTCGCGATGACGTCGCTGACCGGCTGTTCGGGCGAGGATTTCACCGCGATTTTGAAATCGCTCGGCTATCGTCTCGACCGCCGCCCGGCTCCGAAGCCGGAGGCGCCGCAACAGGACGCGGCGGCGCCGGCCGAGATGCCGACGCCCGCGGCCGAGATGGCCGACAGCAATCTTGCCGCCGACATCGCGGAGGCCTCCGCCGAGGCCGTGGCCCCGCCCGAAGAGGCAGTCGAGGACCAGCCGGACATCGCCGCAACCGCCGAGGCTGCCGTGGTCGAGGCGCCGGAAGAGGCGGCCGCCGAGACGCCTGCCGAGCCGGAGATGGTCGACATCTGGCGGCCCGGCCGGTTCGAGCACCGCCGTCCGGAACGCCATCGTTCCGAAAACAGGCCGCGCCCGGAAGGCGAGGCCAAGCCGGGCGAAGGCCACTCGAAAGAGAGCCGGCCGAAAGAGGGGCCGCGCGGGCGCAGGCCCGACCGCAAGGACGCGAAGGACTTCCGCAAGGGGCCCAAGGGCAAGGGTCCGCGCCCGCAGGGCGACCAGCCGGATCGCGGTCCGCCGCCGCCGCGCCGCGAGCGGCCCCTGGACCCGAATTCGCCTTTCGCGGCTCTGGCCGGCCTGAAGGCGCAGCTTGAGGGCGACAAGCCGAAAACGTGACCGCTTCACGCCAGCGCATCGACAAATGGCTGTGGCACGCCCGGGTGGTGAAGACCCGCACTCTGGCGCAGCGGCTGGTCGAACAGGGCTATGTCCGGCTCAACGGCACGCGTCTCAAGATCGCGAGCCAGAGCGTGAAGGCCGGCGATGTTCTGACCATCGCGCTGGACGAGCGGGTGAAAGTGCTCGAAGTGCGCGATTTCGCCGAGGCGAGGGGGAGTGCGCCGCTCGCCCAGCGCCTATATATCGACCGCAGCCCGCCGCCTGTGCCCCGGCCGGAGCGTCCGCCGACCGGCATCGCCCGCGATCCGGGGACCGGCCGCCCGACGAAGCGCGACCGGCGGGAGATTGACCGGATCAAGGGGCGCGACGGTTAGGAACTTGCGCCTTTCGGCGCCCTCGACTAGGCAAACACTGGAATTCGACCAAAAAGGCCCGCAATGCCCTACGTAGTCACCGAAAACTGCATCAAGTGCAAATACATGGACTGCGTCGAGGTGTGCCCGGTCGACTGCTTCTACGAAGGCGAGAACATGCTCGTCATCCATCCCGACGAGTGCATCGACTGCGGGGTGTGCGAGCCGGAATGCCCGGCAGAGGCCATCAAGCCGGACACCCAGCCGGGGCTGGAATCCTGGCTGGAGCTGAATGCCGAATATGCGAAGTCCTGGCCAAATATCAGCGAAAAGGGGACGCCCCCGGCCGAC
Source organism: Hyphomicrobiales bacterium (assembly GCA_022842205.1). Taxonomy (GTDB): domain Bacteria; phylum Pseudomonadota; class Alphaproteobacteria; order Rhizobiales; family Methylopilaceae; genus Flaviflagellibacter. The sequence continues at coordinate 12,167 of JALHQA010000011.1, read as the reverse complement.
GGCAAGGAATGGGACGGCAAGGCGGGCAAGCTGGAAATGCTCTCCCCCAATCCCGGCGACGGCAGCTGATCTGCCCCTGATTCGGTGTGGCAGATAAGCCATAAGAACAGCGCGCATTTGCGGAAATGACAATTTTATGGTAGGGTGTTCCTACGCATGAAAAACGCCCGTGCGAGCGGGCGGGGGGCTCCGTAGGACACGGGGCCTTTTTTCTCGACCAGAGCTTTCAGGATCCGAAGCTTGGCCGAAGCCATTCTCACGAGGGGGATGGGGGCAGCCGGTCCGCCGCGAGGCGGGCAGAAAGGACCTACCATGCCGGCAAAACCGGCCAAGAAGGCAGCCGCCGCCAAGGCGAAGGCGTCTAAGTCGGCCAAACCGGCCGCGAAGAAGGCAAAAACCCAGAAGGCGGTCTCCAAGGCCGCCGCGAAACCGGCTGTCCGCAAGACAGCCAAGATCAAGGCTCCGGCTCCCAAGCCGGCGGCGAAGGCCACGATCAAGGCCAAAGCCAAAGCCAAGATCACCGAGGCCAAGACGACCAAGCCCGCCCCGAAGGCGGCAACGCCGGCTCCCAAGCCGGTCGTCAAGGCTCCTGTCAAACCGGCCGTTGCAGCCAAACCGGCTGCGCCTGTGGCCCCTCCGCCGGCTCCCGAACCGGGCCGCGCGGCTCCTGAAGTGCGCAAGGATATTATGACCAATCAAGCGGCGACCAAGAAGACCACCAACAAGCACGGTTTCAAGGCAGGCGAGCACATCGTTTATCCGGCGCATGGCGTCGGCCAGATCGTGTCCATCGAGGAACAGGAAATCGCGGGCTACAAACTCGAACTGTTCGTCATCACCTTTGCCAAGGACAAGATGACGCTGCGCGTGCCGATCTCGAAGATCGACAGCGTCGGCATGCGCAAGCTCTCGGCTGGCGACATCATGGAACGGGCGCTCGATACGCTGAAGGGCCGCGCCCGCGTGAAGCGCACGATGTGGTCGCGCCGCGCCCAGGAATACGAAGCCAAGATCAATTCGGGCGATCTCGTCGCGATCGCCGAGGTCGTGCGCGACCTGCACCGCGCCGAGACCCAGCCCGAGCAGTCCTATTCGGAACGCCAGCTCTACGAAGCCGCCCTCGACCGCATGGCGCGCGAGCTGGCCGCCGTCGAAAAGCTGACCGACGCCGAAGCGGTCAAGAAGATCGAGGCCATGCTGGCCAAGGGCCCGAAGCGGGGCGCGGCCAAGGAAGCCGAGGCCGACGAAGCCGAAGAGACCGAGGAACCGGGCGGCGAGGCCGCAGCGGCCTGAGGCCCTGCGGTTCAAGACATAAAAAACCCGGCAGCGATGCCGGGTTTTTTGTTGCCGGATGCGGTGGAACGCCGCCGGGCGAACCGATGCCCCGCTCGCGCGTTGATCTCCGCGGCTCCCTGTAGAGCGGGCCGGCCTTCAATGTGTCTGGGAGGGCCCTATGCCTGGCGAAGCCGGTGTCCGTTACGGGTTCATGCGTGCGGCGATGAGCGCGCCATTTCTTGAGCGCGAGGAGGAAATGAACCTCGCGTGGAAATGGCGCCGGGAGCGCGACGAAGTGGCGCTCCACCGTCTGGCGGCGGCGCATATGCGGCTCGTGATCTCGATCGCCTCCCGTTTCCGCCATTACGGCCTGTCGATGGCCGATCTCGTGCAGGAGGGTCATGTCGGCCTGCTGGAGGCGGCCGCGCGCTTCGAGCCGGAACGCGAGGTGCGTTTTTCGACCTATGCGACGTGGTGGATCCGCGCGGCGATCCAGGACCACATCCTGCGCAACTGGTCGATCGTCCGTGGCGGAACGTCGTCTGCACAGAAGGCGCTGTTCTTCAGCCTGCGCCGCCTGCGCTGGCGGCTCAGCCGTAACGGCCAGGAATCGAGCACCGAGATCTACAGCAAGATCGCAACCGCCATCGGCGTGTCGGAGAAGGATGTCGCGCTGATGGATTCGCGCCTTGCCGGTCCCGATCTTTCGCTCAACGCGCCGGTGTCGGAAAGCGAGGACAATGGCGCCGAACGCGGCGACTTCCTTGTCGACGAGGCGCCGCTGCCGGACGAGACGGTGTCCGGACGGATCGACGACGAGCGCCGCTCGCGTCAGCTCAGAAAGGCCATGCGTGTATTGACCGACCGCGAACTGCGCGTCATCCGCGCGCGCAAGCTGAGCGAGGATACGGTGACGCTTGAGGCGCTCGGCACCTCGCTCGGCATTTCCAAGGAGCGCGTCCGGCAGATCGAAAGCCGCGCTCTGCAGAAGCTGAAACGCGCGCTCGGCGACGGTCTGGATGCCGCCGGTTAGTCCTATTCGACGATCAGCTTGACGCGATCGCCGTCCTTCAGCGCCTTCTCGGGCGTGAGCCCGTTCAACACAAGAAAGTGCTCAAGCTTGCGGTTCGGAACCGCCATGCGCTCCGACAGCGATGTGATGCTGTCGCCGCCCTTTACCTTTACCACCGCAATGCGCAGCGGTCGTACTTCCGTGGACTCCGACGCGGAAAGCCGGCGGAAGCTCAGTATGGACGAGCGGAACAGGGCATCGGTTTCCGGCGTGAGGTTCCGTGCCGCGTAGACGATGCGATAGACGTTCGAGCCATAGCGGATGCCGGCGATGCGGAAACTCCAGTCGCGGCCCTTGGCGACGGCGGTTGCCGCCGGAAAGCCGTTGATCTCGGTTTCCTCAACATTGGATATCTCGACGCCGTCCATCAGATCGTTGGCGAGATGCTGGCCGATCTTCTGCCCGACGGGCACGAGCACGCTGTCGAAGCGGAGCGCGGTTTCGCCGGGCCCGATGCCGACAACGGATTCGGAGGCATTCTCCAGCACGAAATCGGGCGGCGCGGTGAAGGAGAAGCCGATCACCGGATGGATGAAGCGGTTGCCGCGTACATATCCTTGCGAGGGATCGTCGCCATAGACCATGCCCTCGACCGCCGTCAGGAAGCGGTTGCGATCCGCCTCGCCCTCGCCGGGCTTGCCAAGCTGCCGCGCCTCGCCTTCGGCGAGGCCAACGCGTTCGGGCGTCGAGGGATGGCTTGCCATGAAATCGGCGCCGCCCGCCTCGCCGGCATTCGGGCTCGCGGTGCGCAGGTTTGCATTCTTGCCCATCGCCGCCAGGAAACGTGACGCTCCGTAAGGATCGTAGCCGGCGCGGCCCAGCGTCGCGACGCCGATACGGTCGGCCTCCAGTTCCTGTTCGCGCGAGAAACGGGCGAGGGCGATGCGGCTCTTGGCGAGCGACATGGCGCCCGCTTCGGCGTCGCCGAGCACATCGGTGACGATGCGCGAGACGAGCACGGCCTGGCGCTCCTTGTCGGCGCGGTCGAAGGCGTGGCGCGCGGTGACATGGGCCATTTCATGCGCCAGCACCGCGGCGACCTCCGCCGTGTCGTTGGCGAGCGCGAGCAGGCCGCGCGTCACGTAAAGATCGCCGGTCGGCAGTGCGAAGGCGTTGATCGACGGCGAGTTCAGCACGGTGATGCGGTAGGCCACACCCTCGACGCCCGAGGCCTTCGAGATGCGCGTGGAGATATTGGCCAGCAGCACGTCGAGCGCCGGGTCGGAATAGGCGCCGCCATAGGCGGTGAGAATGCGCCGGTGCTCGCGCCGCGCCGGGGTGTCGGCGCCGACGATGCGCGGGGCCTCGACCGGCGCGAGCCCTCCTGCCGGGGTCGTCGCCTTCTCGAAACCGGCGCAGCCCGCAAGCAGGCATGCCGCCGCAAACAGCACGGCGCGCCCCGCAGGCGATATGGCACTCTTTCCCGTCATTCGATCTCGATCCGGTCGTCCGGCCCCGCCTGGATTGCGGGCCCGAACCGCCATTCCAGACGGCCCCGCGCCCGAACCCTCTTCCCGGCAAGACTTTCGGGTGCCGCGCCGCCTGCAAACATCGGCCAGTTATTTTCGGCAATGATGAGGCTAAGCCCGGATTTCCAGTATCGCGCAAAATTCAGATAGACGCGACCCCGATGGACCCGGGCGGATTCCACCCGGCCCGCGGCGAGAATGTGCTGTCCCAACCGTTCGGTAAGCGCCGCGCCGTCCTTCGCGTCGAGCACATAGTCCGAGGAAGACCAGATTCCGGCGCGGGCCGCGCTCGCTTTCCGCTCTGCGGCGAGAAGCGGGGTCAGACAGGCGCCGTCCGTCTGCGCCGCGGCGTGGCCGAGCCCCTGAACAATCAGGGCTTCCTCCACGAGGTCGACATGCGCCGGCCGGCGGTTCCAGCGGTCCGGCCGCCCGATAAGGCGGATCGTCAGGGATCGATCGCGGACGAGCGCAGGCAATGCGGCGCGGCCCTCAGGCGCCAGTTCGACCCCCGCGAGTTTGAGGGTTCGCCCGTCGGAAAGCCGGATCGTGCCGTCGCCCGGCGCGTCGATGGCTGTGGCGTGCTCGGCGGGCGGCGGGCAGGCCGCAACAGCGGGCTGGCCGATGAACGCCGCGCCGATACCGCCAAGCGACAGACACAGGATGCCCCGGAACCGCATGGCATAAGTCTAGGCTTCGGAATCGCAAGGCTGCAAAGCCTCATCGCTTTATGATACCGAGTGCATCGAGCGGTCCCGTAGCTCAGCTGGACAGAGCGGCGGTTTCCTAAACCGTAGGTCGGAGGTTCGAGCCCTCCCGGGATCGCCAGTGATATCAATGTTTTATAAGGATGGCGTTGGGCGACGTTTCGGAGATAGCTACAGTCTAGCAACGTGCTGGCCACACAAAGAACCCTATGGTCTCGCGTCCATGCTGAAGCCGATGGTCGCGGTTACTTACCGGGGCCGGCAGTGCTTTCCCGAATAGCGAGCTCGAAACCGAGATCCACGACGCGCGTTTCGACATCCTGACCTTGAACGGCATCGACCGCCATCTTCATCGACCGATAGCCCATATCGTAGCGGTAGGTGCGTACGCTGCTCAGAGATGGCGAGGCGACGGCCATCATTTCGAGATCGTTGAAGCCGGCAACGCCGAGCCGGCGCGGCACGTCAATGGCCGAGCGCTGACACTCGAACAGTGCACCTAGCGCAAGGTCGTCGTTGTTGCAGAACACCGCATCGATGTCCGGTGCCCTGGACAACAGATCGCGCAGGAGATCGCGCCCGAGCGACACGGAGGACGGCGCGGGAGTCGTCATCACGATGGATGGGTCTGCAAGGCCCGCTGCATCGAGCGAATCGCGATAGCCCTGGAGACGCCGCTGGGAGCGCGGGTCCATCCGCGCGCCGATGAAGGCGATCTTGCGGTATCCCGACTGCAAAAGATGAGAGACGATCGCCGCGCCGGCGTCGCGATGCGAGAAGCCCACCATCATATCGACGGGATCGGGTCCGGTCTCCATGATCTGCACCACCGGGCAACCGGCCTGTTCCAGCATCGTGCGGGACGCCGGAGTCTGGTCGATGCCGGTGACGATCAGTGCGGACGGCCTTTGGCGGGTGAAGATGGCGAGCAGCCTCTCCTCCTCGATCGGCGAGTAGCGGCTGTTGCCAAGCTGAATCTGATACGGGCTGCCGCCGATGGAATCGTACATGCCGCGCAGAACATCGGCGAACACACTGTTGGTCAGCGACGGTACGATGACGCCGATGACGTCCGAACGCGATGATGCCAGTGCGCGCGCATTCGGATCGGGAACATAGCCGAGTGAGCGGATCGCGGCCTCGACATGCGTCCTCAATTCCGCCGAGACCTTCCCCGGGTTGCGCAGAACGCGCGAAACAGTGATCGCGCTGACGCCCGCAAGACGCGCGACATCGGCAATGGTGGGGCGGCCCGCCCCGCGCCGCTTCCGGTTTCCTCGATCCGCAATCCTCATTCTGCTAGCGCTATCAGAAGTATGATTGCCATGAAAGTACGGACCTAACGCGATTGTTGACGACCATATATGGTAGCGCTACCATACCAACAATAAGAATGGGACATGGGAGAGAACGGTGGAGATCGGCGGAAACGGGCCGAATAGCGCCCATCCCGTCATTGTCGTCATGGGCGTTGCCAGCAGCGGCAAGTCGTCCGTAGGACGTGCGCTCGCGGCGCGCTGCGGATTTCCGTTCGTGGAAGGTGACGATCTTCATCCGCCACAGAATATCGAGCGCATGTCGCGCGGACTGCGGCTCGACGACACCCATCGCCAATATTGGCTGGAGCGGATCGCCGTTGCGATCGTCAGCGCGGCACCGTCGCAGGGCCTTGTCCTGACCTGTTCGGCGCTCAAGCGGAGTTATCGCGACTTTCTGGCGGCGGCGAGCCCGCGCGTGATGTTTCTCCATCTTTCCGGAGCACGCGATCTGATCGAAGAGCGGATGGCGCACCGCACCGGACATTTCATGCCGCTGAGCCTGCTCGACAGCCAGTTCGAAGATCTCGAACCTCCGGGTCCTGACGAGCGTGTCGTTACGCTCGACGTCGCGTCAGATCCCGACGCACTCGTCGAGCGCGCCTGCCGCGCTCTCGCGATATGCCACCAGCCGGGAGGTGCCGCATGACCCGTTTCGGCCTGGTCATGACACGAACAGTCGAGTGGAGCATGGGCGCTCTGCTCGCCATCATGGTGGTGCTTGTCTTCGCGAATGCCGCCGGGCGCTATCTTCTTGCCACCGGCTTCCCGGAAGGGGAGGAAATTGCCCGTCTTTGCTTCGTGTGGCTGATCTTTCTCGGCGCAGCGCTGGCGGTCCGCGAGCGCGCCCATATCGGCATAAACATCCTCGTGAACCGCTTCGGGCCGGCAGGCAAGAAGGCGGCATTGCTGATCGTCAACGTCCTTGCACTTTACGCACTCTGGCTGTTCGCCGAGGGAAGTTGGAAACAGACCGTGATCGGCTTCCAAAGTCGCACGGCCGTGACCGGAATTCCGCATGCGGCCTATGCGTTTGCAGGCCTCGTGTGCGCGGCCGCGATGGCGGCGCTCTACCTTATCGATCTGGCGCGTCTGGTGGCTGGGCGTATCAGCGAAGACGAACTCGTTCAGGTGCAGGGCGCGCCGCTTCACGAAGAGATTCCGCCGGGCGATCCCCCGAAATTCGCGCCTTCATCAGGGGGGACGAAACGATGACCATCGTCGTCTTCCTTGGTTCGCTGCTCGGCCTCATGGCGCTTGGCATGCCGATCGCGTTCGCCCTGATTCTCAGCGGCGTCGCGCTGATGATCCATCTCGATTTCTTCGATGCCCAGCTTGTTGCGCAGAATCTTCTCAACGGCGCGGACAATTTCCCGCTGATGGCGGTTCCGTTCTTCCTGCTGGCTGGCGAACTGATGAACGCCGGCGGCATGTCCAGACGTATTGTCGATTTGTCGATGACGTTCTTCGGCCATATCCGCGGTGGGCTCGGTTACGTCGCGATCGGCGCCGGGCTGCTGCTCGCCAGTCTCTCCGGTTCGGCGATCGCCGACACGGCGGCTGTCGCGGCGTTGATGATTCCGATGATGCGCAAATACGGATACAATCTCGACCGGTCGTCCGGATTGATTGCATCCGCCGGTGTCATCGCGCCGATCTTTCCGCCGAGCATGTCCTTCATCATCTACGGCGTCGCGACCAATGTCTCGATTACCCGGCTCTTCATGGCAGGCATTGCGCCGGCCCTGATGATGGCCGCAACCCTTTTCCTGACATGGTCGTGGGTTGCGCGAAATGAAAAGATGCCGGTGGAGCCGCGCGCGTCCTGGCGGGAGTGTTTTGCGGCAATTGGAAATGCATTCTGGGCGCTCCTGATGCCCGTTATCATCATCGGCGGTCTGCGTGGAGGCGTATTTACTCCGACCGAGACGGCTGTCGTGGCGGCGGTCTACGCGCTTTTCATCGGCTTTTTTGTCTATGGCGGGCTGCGCCTGTCAGACCTGCCCGTAGTGTTCGTGTCCGCAGCGAAAACCACCGCCGTCGTCATGTTTCTCGTCGCGTCCGCCATGTTCACCTCCTACATGCTGACGCTGGCAAACCTGCCGGGTCAGGTCATCGCGCTGCTCGCACCGGTACTGGACCATCCCAGGCTTTTGATGGCGGCGATCCTGATCCTGCTGACGCTCGTTGGTACAGCAATGGACCTGACGCCGACCATTCTCATTCTCGGGCCGGTTCTCTCGCCGCTCGCCGTGAAAGCCGGCATCGACCCGATTTATTTTGGCGTCATGTTCGTCATGGTCGGTGCGGTCGGCCTGCTGACGCCGCCAGTAGGGACCGTGCTCAACGTTGTCTGCGGGGTCGCCGGCGTCAGCATGGAAGGCGTCATACGGGGCGTGTGGCCCTACGTCCTCGCCTATACCGCACTGATGACGCTGTTCGTCGTCTTTCCGGAGCTTATCACCGTGCCAGCCCGATGGCTGCACTGAATGCAGAACGGCGGAGCTTACCCGCCGCACAAGGGAGGAAAACATGAAACGACTGATAACCGCAGCCGCGTTCGTCGTGTTCGGCACAGTAGCTTCCGTCGCGCAAGACGTACAGACACGGCTTATCCGCTTCGGCTATGGACTCAATGAGGACAGCGTTCAGGGCCGCGCGGTCCGCAAGTTCGCCGAGGATGTCGAGAAGGCCTCCGGCGGCAAAATGACGGTTCGCGCCATCGGCGCAGCCGCGCTGGGGCCGGATACGCAGATGCAGAACGCTCTTGTCGGTGGCGCCCAGGAGATGATGGTCGGTTCGACGGCGACGCTCGTCGGAACGATCAAGGAATTCGGAATCTGGGATACGCCGTTTCTTTTCAACAACGAGAAGGAAGCGGATGCCGTTCTCGACGGCCCTGTCGGCGAGAAGCTGCTGGGGATGCTGCCGGAGAAGGGCCTTATCGGTCTCGTCTACTGGGAGAACGGTTTCCGCAACCTGACAAACAGCCGCCGCCAGGTCAGCTCGGCCGAGGACATTCAGGGCCTCAAGGTGCGCGTGATGCAGAACCAGGTCGCGCTCGGCACTTTCCAGGCGGTCGGCGCCAACGCGGTGCCGATGGCGTTTTCGGAGCTGTTTACGGCTCTCGAGACCAAGGCCGTTGACGGGCAGGAAAACCCCTTCACTACCATCCTGTCATCAAAGTTCTACGAGGTGCAGAATTACCTGACGGTCACGAACCATATGTACAGCCCGTGGATCGTTCTCGTCAGCAAGAAATGGTGGGACACGCTGTCGGCGGACGAACAGAAGATTCTGAAAGATGCCGCCGTCGCCTCGCGCGACTTCGAGCGCAAGGACAACCGTGAAACATCGGCAAAAGCGCTCGACGATCTGAAGAAGGCCGGTATGGATATCGCGGTGCTTCCCGACACGGAGATCGCAAAGTTTCGCGAGATGTCGAAAAGCGTGGCGGATGGAGTCATCGCTTCGGTCGGCCAGTCTCTCTGGGACGAAGTGCAGGCCGAGATCGCCAAGGTGAGGGGCAAGTAAACACTCAGCCTTTGTTCCGCTTGGCTGAGCTGTCGGCAGGCCGCGCGGTGTAAGCCTTCTACACCGCGCAGCCTATTTCGCGTTGCTGAGATTCGGGCGCGTCGGGGACGGCGACAACCCCTCTATCCCGGCCTGCCTAGGCCGGCAGCGGGCCAAGCACGCGCTTGGCGTTCAACGACAAGATCTTCTGTCGCTCCTGATCGTCGCCCAGTACACGCTCCACCCTGGCGGGCCCTTCGTCATCGGCCATATCGAACGGATAGTCACTTCCGTAAAGCACCTGCTCAGCACCGGCGACCGCAACGAGATACTCGAGCGCGCGATCGTTGTGGGTGATCGTGTCATAGTACAGACGCGAAAGGGAATCCTCCGGCGTTCCGCGCAGCCGTTGACGGGGTTCCGACCTTACGTCCCAGCCGTGACGAAAGCGGCCGAGCTGATAAGGTACAAAGCCGCCGGCGTGAACGAGGCAGAATCGGATATCGGGAAAGCGCTCGATCACCCCGCCGAAAACCAGCGACGCCCCCGCGATGGTTGTTTCGAACGGATTGCCGATAAGATTTTTCAGATAGTAGGCATCGAGTCGACCGCTGGCCGCGATCTTGTGCGGGTGGACAAGGACAAACGCCTGCAACTCATTGGCGACCGTCCAGACCTCGTCGAGAGCCGGCTCATCAAGATTCTTGCCCGCAATGTTCGATCCGAGGTGCAGGCCACGCAGACCTTTCTCAGTCATCGCGCGGCGGAGTTCCGACGCGGCGGCGGAAGGTGCCTGCATCGGGACAGTCGCAAGGCCGGCAAAGCGTGTCGGGTTCGCCCCGACGAAGTCGCTGATGGCATCGTTCTGCAGAACCGCCATCTCGCCAGCCAGAGAAGCGTCGGCCTCGTAAAGGAAGGTATGCGGAACATTGCAGACGACCTGGAGGTCTACACCCCATTTATCCAGATCGCGGAGGCGTCGATCGAGATCCCACGCAGACCTTGGGAAAGGCTTCTGGGTTATGCCGGCGATCTTCAGAACGCCGCCGTCCTCATCCACGGTCGTCAGCGACACGCCGAGTTCAGGCGCGTTGGACTGGAACTGAGCGATCATATCCTCCGTAAGGACATGCGCATGTATATCAATCACCGGATATTTCATTATTGTCTCAGTACTCTTGGAGAAGGTGTGCAAGGGTGCGCTATGACTGCGGGCAACGCCCAATGGCGTCTGCAGGTTTTCTCATTCAGGTCAGTTCGGCGGCGCCGATTCCGCGCGCGGTTTCGTTCAGGCGCGCGGCGACAGCCGGCGTGAAAGCGATGCCGTTGGCCAGTCCCGTGGCGCGCATCATTTCGCGCTTTTCGCCCGGCATACGGATTTTCGCGCCGGGCAGGGGCTTCGACGATTTCAGATCGCGGATGTGACGGTCAATCTCGGACTCAAAGCGCGTCCGATCTATGAAACGCGCGACGTCGAGGGCGAGGATGAAGTGCCCGGTGTTGGTGACAGTAGTGTCGTCATAGTTGAAGTCGACGACGTCGCGGCCGACCACCGCATCGTTCAGAGTGCCGGCGAGAAAGCCCAGCATCATCGCGAGGCCGCTTCCCTTGTAGCCGCCGATCGGCAGCAGCAGGCCGTCCGAGAGACGGTTTGCGTCCAGCAAGGCATCGCCCGTCTTCTTGTCGATCATCCAGCCAGGGGCGATGCCCTTCCCATTGAGAACGGATGCCTTCACGGTTCCGTAGGAAACAATCGTCGTCGCCATGTCCAGCACAAGAGCAGGTTCCTCTCCGGCCGGTATGGCGATCGCAAGCGGATTGGTTCCGAGAAGCGATTCCGATCCACCCCAGATTGCCATGTGATTGGCGCTTGCCACGGCCGAGTAAATACCAATCATTCCGTGCGCCAGAGGCATTTCGGCGTAAAGCGCGGCAGGCCCCGCGTGATTAGAGCCACGAACACCGACCCAGCCGATGCCGCTGTCCTGCGCCAATTGAATCGCCGTATCAGCCGCGCGCGACATCACAAGGTGACCCATCCCGTTGTCGCCGTCGACGACGGCCGTAGCCGCCGCGGTTCGGTTGACCGTGATGTTCGGCGTCTTGTTGATGCCGCCGGCGAGAATGCGTTTTACGTACTGCGGAAGGCGGTACATGCCGTGCGCTTCGGCGCCTGTGAGATCCGCCTCGACCATCAGGTCGATGACCTTGATTGCGCTCTCTTCAGGAATGCCGGCACGGGTAAGCACATCCCGACCAAACGCCTTAAGGCGGTCGACGCTTATGATGATGTTGTCCTGGGCGATGCTGGCGGTCGTCATGTCAGCTGACCTTCTTGTGCTCGGAGTCGATGCTGCGTGTTTCCCCCGTTTCGATCAGCGTGCGCGTCGCTTCCAGCGACGCATAAGTCCACACCGTGCGGCGTTCGGCGCCGATGTCGTCGCCAAACACGTATTTGACCATGCGCCGCGGCGACCCTTGTTCCGTTTGTTCCGGCTTTCCTGCTGAAGCTGCCCCCGGGTGCCGTGCTGGAGCATCTGCGATCGCTTCTGGTCTGAATCGGCGCCGGGGCGGACGGACAGTACTGCACGAAGGCCCACACCAAGACGATGGTCTGCCTTGCGGAAGTGTTTTGAATTCTGCATTCAGAATTCAAAACAAGAGGACTTGGATGACGGCCCGGCACCGAGCAGGGAGAACGCCAAATGACCGGGTTGAAAGTGAACAGTGCAGCCGTCCGCAAGGTCCTGGACGCGGTGAAGGCCGCCGGGCGCGATTCCCTGACGGCGCCTGAGGCGAAGCAGGTTGCGGATGCCTA
>JALHQA010000010.1 GCA_022842205.1 Hyphomicrobiales bacterium | reverse complement strand
TTTCGCGCTTTTCCGTTCCGCACCGCGGAATGCGGAGGCGCCGCCGGCTCCGCGCATCCCTCCGGGGATGTATGGACGGGTCTTCGTTTCACCCTGCCGGGAGGCGGGGTGGGGGTGCGGGTTGTTGGCGGCGCGCGCTTCTCTCTCCCGCCTGCGGGAGAGAGCCGACTCGGCGAAGCCGGGCGGAGAGAGGGGAGGCGGCACATTCCCCTCTCCCGGTGCGCTGCGCGCACTCGACCTCTCCCGCAGGCGGGAGAGGCGGGGGCCCTCATCCTTCGAGACGCGCTTCGCGCTCCTCAGGATGAGGAAACCGCCTCGTAAATACATGCCGCCGCCATTGCCGCCTTCGGCCCTCCTGCTATCCTCCGCCTCCGGTCTGAACCTCCGCGCGCCTTCGGGCGACAGAACGGGAGTGGTCCGACCAGGGGGAAGCCCAGATGCGAACGCAGCCCGCAGCAATCCGTCTCGCCTCAGTGCTCGTTCTCGCCGTGCTCGCCGCGGCACCCGCCGCCGCGCAATCGACGCGCCCGGCAAAGCCCGCGCGGGAGCCGGCCGCGCCTTCGGGCACGGCGGTCGCCGTCATTCCCGCCACGCTGGCGAAGGGCGGGGGCGAGGAGCGCACGCTCGTCGCCGGGCAGGACGTGTTTGGCGGCGAGACGATCCAGACCTCCGACGCCGGCACGGCGCAGATCCTCTTTCGCGACAACACGCGGCTCGTGGTCGGGCCGGATTCCTCCGTCGTCATCGACCAGTTCGTTTTCAACGCCGACCGCAGCGTCTCCGGCGCCACGCTGAATTTCGCGAAGGGCGCGTTCCGCTTCATCACCGGCAAGGGCAGCCGAAGCGATGCCTTCACGCTGCTGACGCCGACCGCCTCCGTCGGCATTCGCGGCACGCAGTTCGACATCGCGGTCGGCTCGCAGGGCACGGCGGTCATCGTCTTCCGCGGCGCGGTCGAGGTGTGCCACCGCACCTCGAAGGAGTGCGCCACGCTGCGCCGCTCATGCAGCGCGGCCATCGCCACCGCCGACGGCCGGCTCAACGTGCCGGGCCGCAACACGCCGCGCGACGGGCTCGTCAACGCCGCGTTCCCGCTGGCGAAGGACCAGTCCGCGCTGCGCAAGGACTTCCGCGTCTTTACCGGCGGCTGCGGTCTCGGCGGCGGCATCCGGGGTGTCGGGGGTGGTACCAACGCGAAGGGCGGGGGGAAGGCCGGGGGCGCCCGTACAGGCGGCGGCCAGACCGGTGGCGGGCAGAACGGAAACGGTGGCTAAAAGAAGCGACCATCTGCCTGCAATTTCAGCAGCACCACGCCCCAAACTTCAACTTTACCGGGAGAAAAAAACCAGTTAACAAAGTGTTAATTGCGGCTTGACTTCCCGCGTTGCGTTGGGGGCGTACGATGGTCAGGCATTACAGATTCTTGTCCGGGCTGGCGCTGTGTGCCGGCCTTTTGATGTCCACACAGGCTCATGCCATCGATCCGAGCGGCACCGCCGTCGCGGTCGTCCAGGCGACCAATGCCTCCGGCCCCGGCGGCTCGCGCATGCTCGGCGACGCGCAGCCGGTGTTCGGCGGAGACCGCATCGCCACCGGTTCGATCGGGCAGGCGCAGATCCTGTTCAAGGACAATACGCGCCTCGTCGTCGGCTCGAATTCCTCCGTCGTCATCGACCGTTTCGTTCTGACCGACACCGGCTCGAAGGCCGGCGCCACCATGCGCTTCGCCAGGGGCGCGTTCCGCTTCATCGGCTCGGGCGGCGACGGCAATACCGGCTACAATCTGCAGACGCCGACGGCGACGATCGGCATCCGCTCCACGGAGTTCGACATCGCGGTGTCGCCCAGGGGCACGGCGGTGCTGGTGTTCGACGGCGCGGTGCAGGTCTGCAATCGCGTGTCGGGCAAATGCGCCACCATCGACCGCTCGTGCGGCGCGGTGATCGCGGAGAACAACGGCGCGCTGCATCTGCCGGAGTCCGGCGGGGAGACGGCGCAGCTCATCAACACCTCGTTCCCGCTGGCGGGCAACCAGAGCGGCCTGCGCCGCGACTTCCGTGTGCGCACCACCGGCTGCCGCGGCGCCGACGGCACCGATCGCAACGACAAGCCGAAGCTGCAGAAAACGTTTCGCGCGCCGGCGCCCGAGCCGGAACCCGAGCCGCATTGCGGCTACAGCCAGAAGAAGGGCTACCGGAGCGAGGCGAGCTTCCAGGCGGCGTCCTTCAGCGCCAAGGGCGAGAAAAGCGCCAAGGCGGAAAAGAAGTCCGAGAAAAAGGCCAAGAAGCAGACGCGCAAAAAGAGCAAGAAAGGCAAAAAGGGTCGCAAAGGCGGCAAGCGAGGTTGAGACCCGTACCTACTCGAGGCCGCATGGAGGGCGGCGGGGCCCGCGGCTCCGCCGCCTTTCTGCATCGGTCATCGGAACGCTGGCCAACTGAAAACGCGGTGCTATCCTCGCTTCATGGAACGGCTCCAGTGTGGCCGTTCATGCTGCGGGGGCGGTCATGTCTTATGTCGTTGCGCTTACCTATGTTCACACCGCGATAAGTCTCGTCGCGCTGTTCCTCGGAATCCCGGCCATCCTCAATCTGTTTGACGGCCGCCCGGCGTCGAAATGGACGAACTGGTTTCTCGTCATGGCGATTGCCACAACGCTCACGGGCTTTCTGTTTCCGTTCAGCGTCGTCACGCCTGCCTTCATCACGGGCATCGTCGCGAGCATCATTTTCGCTGCGCTTCTTGTGGCGCGTTTCGTGTTCCGTTTCCACGGCTGGTGGCGCTGGGTCTACGCGGCGGCGATGGTGCTGTCGGTTTATCTGCTGGCCTTTGTCGGCGTCGTTCAGGCGTTCCTGAAAATCCCGTTCGTCAACGCTTTCGCGCCGACACAGACGGAGCCGGCCTTTCTCGTGGCCCAGGTCGGCGTGCTGGCCTTCTTCGGCATCGTGACGATCCTTGCGATCATCCGCTTCAAGGGGGTGGTGGAGGAGGCGCTGGCTTAGACACGCAAGGAAACCGCCACCGCCTTGCCGCGCGGTGGCGTTTGGAGAAACGGGCGTCAGCCCAGTTCCGTCGCCTGCTTGATGTCGTCGCTGGTCGCGGCTTGCTGCGGCGCGTTTTCGTCGCGCCGTTCCGCGTCGCTGCCAAGCACCTCGCGGCGCGCCTGCAGCCAGTGTTCGAGTTCGCGGCCTTCGGGCTGTCCCTCGCGAATCCAGATCTCATAAGCGCGCAGCCGGATGAGTTCGTTGTTGTCCATGTTCCTCCCCCTAATGCTTCGATTTCGATACGTGCTGGGGTTTTCCCTTGCGCTTGGTCGATGCCATCTCGTCGAGTTGTTTTTCACTCATGGAATCGGCCATGCCTTTCGAAGCACCCTTGAGCTTCGATTTCGGAATTTCGCCGCGCTTGGCTGCGAGGGCCGCGCCGGCGGCCTTCTGCTGAGCTTGAGATTTTGCGGGCATTGTCACTTCCTCGATCCGAGGTACGCGTCATTAGAACGGCCTATGGCCTCGCCGGTTCCGCCGGCTTTTCGTTTTTGCCGGAAAGGTCCACAATCCGTTCCATGATGTCTCCGTTTGTCACCGCCGCCGTCCTGCTCATTGGCGATGAGCTTCTTTCCGGTCGCACCAAGGATCAGAACGCCGGCTGGATCGCCGATCGCCTGACCGAACTCGGCATCGATCTGAAAGAGGTTCGCGTCGTTGCCGATGATGAACCGGCGATCGTGGAGGCGGTGAATGCTTTACGCGCGCGCTACGACTATGTGTTCTCCACCGGCGGCATCGGGCCGACGCATGACGACATCACGGCGGATGCGATCGCCAAAGCGTTCGGCGTCGGTATCGATTATCGTCCCGACGTCGTCGCGGCGATGGAAAAGGTGTTCGGCGACCGGCTCAACGAAGCGCGCCTGCGCATGGCCCGCATTCCCGACGGGGCGTCTCTTCTCTACGCCGAAGGCAATGTCGCGCCCGGTTTCATCATCGGAAACGTCCATGTCATGGCCGGCGTGCCGAAGATCATGCAGAGCATGTTCTCCGCCGTCGCGCCGCACCTTCGCGCAGGTCCCGCGGTTTTGTCCGAGACCATCCTTGCCGATGCCAAGGAAGGGGATGTCGGCACGCCTCTGGGAGAGGTTCAGAAGCGCAATCCCGATGTATCCATCGGCTCTTATCCGTTTCAGGACGAGCGGGGATACAACACCAATCTTGTTATCCGTGGGCGCGATCCCGCAGCGGTCGCCAAGGCCAAGGCCGAGGTACTGGCCATGCTGGACGAAGTTCACGCCGCCCTGGCGTGAACCTTTCCGCGCTCCGAAGGGTTTGATCTGCAAACCTCAGAACGGAGACGGCGATGGACCTGTGGGCCGAGGTGGCACGCGTCTTTCACTCGGAAATCGGTTTCGGAACGATGGTTGTCCGGTTGTGCGTGGCCGCGCTGCTCGGGCTGGTGATCGGTCTCGATCGCGAGTACCGGCAGCATCCGGCCGGCATGCGCACGCATATGCTGGTGTCGCTCGCGTCGGCCACGTTCGCGGTTCTGACATTCGAACTGATCGCGCTGACCGAAAACGAAGGCAGCGTCGTGGGCGCCGACCCGGTGCGTGCCATTGGCGCCGTAACGGCGGGCGTGTCGTTTCTGGCGGCGGGCACCATCATCCAGGCACGCGGGCGGGTGCAGGGGCTGACGACAGGTGCGGGCATGTGGCTTGCCGGGGCCATCGGCCTCGCCTGCGGAATTGGCGCTTTCGGCGTCGCAACAGCCGCCACCCTTCTCGGGGTACTCATCCTCGCGCTGCTGGGTCTCGTCAGCCCCATGCTCCCCCGCAAGGAGCCGTCCGACGGTCACTCGGCAAACGATTGAGCGCGCTTGCAGGTCCGCCGACCTCTGCCTAGGGTGCGCCGCGCGCGCGGTCGTGGCGGAACTGGTAGACGCAAGGGACTTAAAATCCCTCGCCCGAAAGGGAGTGTGGGTTCGACTCCCACCGACCGCACCAATTCTTCGGCACAAGCCGGTGCGCGGTTGTCATTACTATAGGTCATCGGAACTGTTTCCGCCTCTCAACGTTCCCGTTTAGAGAACTGCAAGAGGAGCGGACATGAACGGTATCATCTATCTCGTCGGCCTGGTCGTCGTCATTCTGGCGGTCCTGAGTTTCTTCGGACTGCGCTGACACGGCGGGAGGAAAAAGGCGCCGCTCGGCGGCCTTTTGTCAGTCCGGCTTCTGCATCCATTTGATGAGCAGGCCCGCGGGGATCACCCAGCCCAACCCCGCGACCACATAGTAAAGCATCTGCCACAAGCGCCCGGCCTCGGCGATGCGCCCTTGCGCCACCGACATGAAAAACAGCGCCCAGCCGAGAACGAGCACGATCATCAGCGCGGTGCCTATCAATTTGCGTGTGCGCTGATTCACGGGTTTTCTCCGGCCGGGTGACGCGGCTATCGAGCACAAACCGGGTGGCCTCGGCAACCGCCGCGGGCCGGACTTCCGGTCGCGTTGCGCGCCGGGGCAGGGCGGCCTATCAGTCCGGCGGCTTTGTTTGGAATGTTCGAAAATGGCCGCCTCGGTTTCATCTCTCCGTCCTGTCCGCATCTGGCTGTTGCTGGTCGCCTTGCTGGTCGCCGTCATGGTGCTGGTAGGGGGCGCGACGCGTCTTACGGAATCGGGCCTTTCGATCACCGAATGGAAGCCGGTAACGGGCACCTTGCCGCCGCTGACCCAGGAGGCGTGGGACACTGAGTTCGCGAAGTACAAGCAGATCCCGCAATACGAGCAGGTCAACCGGGGCATGAGCCTCGATGAGTTCAAGACCATCTTCTATTGGGAGTGGGGGCACCGGCTGCTCGGGCGCATCATCGGCTTCGCATTTCTCCTCCCGCTGCTGTTTTTCTGGTGGCGCGGCTATCTCTCGCGCGAGCTGGCGCCGAAACTCGTCCTGCTGTTTTTCCTCGGTGGTCTGCAAGGCTTCATTGGCTGGTGGATGGTGGCCTCGGGGCTCGTCGATCGTGTTTCGGTCGCGCCGTATCGTTTGGCGGTCCATCTCACTTTCGCTTTCTTCCTTTTCGCGACCCTGATCTGGATCGCGCGCAGCCTGTCACCGAAGCGCGGTGAACGCATCCCTTCCGCCGTACGCACAAGTGCCTGGGCGCTCTACGCGCTGGCGTTCTTTCAGGTCTTTCTCGGTGCCATCGTCGCCGGGCTCGATGCCGGCATGACCTTCACCACCTGGCCGCTGATGGACGGCAGGTTCATCCCGTCGTCCGCCAGTTTGTTCGCGATGGAGCCGGTCTGGCGCAATTTCTTCGAGAACCCGATGACGTCGCAGTTCGTTCATCGCATGGTGGCCTACGCTCTTTTGATCGCGGCCGGGCTGCATGCCTTGCAGGCAAGGGGCACGCCCGTGGCGAAATCCGCGGTCGTTCTGTTCGGCCTCGTCTGCGCCCAGGCTCTTATCGGCATCATGACCCTGGTTCACACCGTGCCGATCTCGCTTGCGCTTCTCCATCAGTTCGGGGCACTGGCCGTCATCGGCCACGGCGCTGCCTATCTTCAGCGCGTGCGCGCCGGAACCTGATCGGCCGGGGCGGTGTTGTCTCCCATTAGAGCTATGGGAGGCCGGAATGGAAAATGCCGCCACCACTACCGCCAAGCCGCGACTTGGCGTCAATCCCTTGATCGCCAGCGATCGGGTGCAGGGCACGAGCGTGCGCCGGCCCGACGGCGAGAAGATCGGGCGCATCGAACGCGTGATGATCGACAAGATTTCCGGCAAGGTCGCTTACGCCGTGATGAGCTTCGGCGGATTGCTGGGCGTGGGCGAGCGTTATTACACCTTGCCTTGGCAGAAGCTCGACTACGACGAGACGAAGCAGGCCTATGTGCTCGACATCACGAGGGGACAGCTGGAAAGCGCCCCTGCGCTGAATTCGGAAGGCGAGACGCCGCTGGATCGCGCGGCGGAGCGGGCGCTTCACGAGCACTATGACACCGACCCATACTGGCGGCTCTGATTTTCAGGGGCGCTGTGTATGGACGCGAAGTTCAACCGCAAATGAAAACGGCGCCCTCGGGCGCCGTTTTTCATGTCCAGTCTCGAGGCGTTCAGGCCGCCTGCGCCGTCACGGTGTCGTCGTTGGCGACGGCTTCGATGGCGCGGCGCTGGTGTGTTGCGCGAAGATAGAGGCAGAGGCCGGCCCAGGCTGCGACCTGCATGACAAAAAATCCGATGGCCATGTGCAGCGTAAAATGAGTCACGATCCGGTTCCTTCCCCCTGGAGCGCCGCTCCGAGGCCTCAACGTCTTCTTCGAACTTTTGTTCAGTTTTTTCAGACCAGCGCGTCTTCCCGACGGATCCGGCCTTCCAGCTCCAGCCACTCCGGAATCGGGAGGCCCTTTTCGCGCAAAAAAAGCGGATTGAACAGCTTGCTTTGATAGCGGGTACCGTAATCGCAAAGCACTGTGACTATTGTGCTACCCGGTCCCATTTCACGCGCCAGACGGACCGCGCCCGCGACGTTCACGCCGGATGAGCCGCCAAGGCAAAGTCCTTCATGCTCAAGCAGATCGAAGCAGTACTTCACGGCCTCTGCGTCCGGAACATGGTAGGCGGTATCGATCGGTGCGCCGATCAGGTTCTCCGTGATGCGGCCCTGGCCGATACCCTCGGTGATGGACGAGCCCTCGGCCTTGAGTTCGCCGGTGGTGTAATAGGAATACAGCGCCGCTCCCGGCGGATCGGCCAGCGCGATCCGGACATTCGGATTGCGTTCCTTGAGGGCGATGCCCACGCCCGCTAGTGTGCCGCCCGTTCCGACAGCCGACACGAACCCGTCGATCTTGCCGCCGGTCTGTTCCCAGATTTCCGGGCCCGTCGTCTCGATATGCGCCTGCCGGTTGGCCACATTGTCGAACTGGTTGGCCCACACTGCGCCGTTCGGCTCGGTCTTTGCGAGTTTCTCGGCAAGGCGGCCTGAAACCTTCACGTAATTGTTCGGGTTGGCGTAGGGCACGGCCGGCACCTCGACCAGTTCCGCCCCCGCGAGCCGGAGCATGTCCTTCTTCTCCTGGCTCTGCGTTTCGGGAATCACGATCACGGTCTTCAGGCCCAGCGCATTGCCGACAAGGGCGAGGCCGATGCCGGTGTTGCCCGCCGTTCCTTCCACGATTGTTCCGCCGGACTTCAGCGTGCCCTTGTTCAGCGCATCCTGAATGATGAACAGCGCGGCGCGGTCTTTCACCGATTGCCCCGGGTTCATGAACTCGGCTTTGCCGAGGACCTCGCACCCCGTCTCTTCGGAGACGCGGTTCAGGCGGATCAGCGGCGTGTTGCCGACGGCTTCGAGCAGGTTACGGCGAATTGTCATGTAAATTATGTGAATTCAAGTGAAATGCGGGTGGACACCGTACAACTCTCGGCGTTGCGAAGCTAGTCTTTCGGTAGCTTGGCGAAAGCTGCAAGGGCGCGGTTGCGCGCGCGGCCGTGATCCACAATCGGTAAAGGGTAGGTGGGGCCGAGCCGGACCCCCGCCTTGGCCAGAATGTCGTCCGGGGCATTCCAGGGCTCGTGAATATGCTCGGGGGGGACCTTCTTCAGTTCGGGCACGAATTGCCGCACATAATCGCCCGCGGGATCGAACTTCTTGCCTTGAAGGATCGGGTTGAAGATGCGGAAAAACGGCGCCGCGTCGGCGCCCGATCCGGCAACCCACTGCCAGTTTGCGACATTGCTCGCGGGATCCGCATCCACGAGCGTATCCCAGAACCAGGCTTCACCGTCGCGCCAGTCGATCATCAGATGCTTGATGAGGAACGAGGCCACGATCATGCGTACGCGGTTGTGCATCCAGCCGGTTTGCCAAAGCTGGCGCATGCCCGCGTCGACGATGGGATAACCGGTTCGACCGCGTTGCCAGGCCGTCCGTTCGGAAGGCTCGCCGCGCCACTGAAACGCGTCGAACCGCTTCTGCAGATTCTCGGTCTCGATCCGAGGTTCGTGGAATAGGAGATGCCAGCAGAATTCCCGCCAGCCGAGTTCGGCAAGAAACTTCTCCGCGTCGTGCCCTGTGCCGGCAAAGGTCTCGTCGTGCACTGCGGTATGCAGCGCATGCCAGATCTGGCCCGGAGAGATTTCTCCGAAGCGCAAATGCGGTGAAAGCCGGGAGGTCGCTTCGCGATCCGGGCGGTCACGGTCGCTCGCATAACCATCGCCGCGCTCGGACAGGAAGCTCCTGAGGGCTTTGCGCGCTCCGGCTTCGCCCGGGGTCCACGCTCTTCGCAATCCACCTGCCCAATCGGGCTTGGTTGGCAGCAGGCAAAGGGAATCGAGTGTTTCTGTCTTCAGTCGCGGACCCGCGGCGATGTTGCGCGGTGCAGGCAGGGGAGCAGGTGGGTGGTTGCCGCGGATGGTCTTCCAGAATGGCGTAAATACGCGATAGGGCTTTCCTGACCCTGTCTGTACGCGGAATGGCTCGTGCAGAAGCGTGCCGGCAAAGCTCTCGGCTTCCATGCCGTCGCTTTTCAGGGATGCCTTGATCGCCTCGTCGATCTTCCTCTCCGGCTCGCGGTACCGCCGGTTCCAGAACACCGATGTCGCGCCGCACTCGGCGGCCATTTCGGGTATTGCCTGACGGGCCGGCCCGCGGCGAAGCACAAGCCGCAGGCCATGTTTCCGGAGACTTTCATCCAGCCCGGCGAGAGAGTGGTGGAGCCACCAGCGCGCCGCGCCGCCCAACTCACGAATCCCGGGGCTATCGTCGAGCACGTAGACTGCCACAACCGGGCGGCCGCTTTTCGCTGCCGCATGCAGGGCACCATTGTCCGCAAGCCGTAGATCGTCGCGAAACCAGACAAGGGTTGGGGAGCCGGAAGCCATGCCTTCCTGATACGGGTTACGGCGGATTGCGGATCAGTCCGGCGGCCGGGGAGCTGTTCGGCAGTCGGCGGCTGCGAAAAGGGCCGGTCCGTCGCCGGACCGGCCCTCGAAACTGGCTCCCTGAGTAGGATTCGAACCTACGGCCATTCGATTAACAGTCGAATGCTCTACCGCTGAGCTATCAGGGAACGGGGCGCGCCAAAGCACGCATCCACACGGGCCCTCATAGCGAAAGTCGCCCGCCATGCCAAGCGCGAGCTTTCTCGCAATTGGGTTTCTTCGCCTTAAATAAGTCCCCGGGAAAGGCGATCAACAGGCGGATGAGCGATACCTATCTGAAATTCGGCAAGCGGCGCATAGCTCTGCCGGGCAACCGTCCGCTTCGCATCGGCCTCGGCCTGATGCTGATAGGTTTCGGCATTTTGGGCTTTCTGCCGATTCTCGGGTTCTGGATGATCCCCCTCGGCCTGCTCGTGCTGTCGGTCGATCTGCCGTCCGTCCGCCGGTTCCGTCGCCGGCTGGAGGTCAAATGGGGGCGCTGGCGCGCTCGGCGGGCAGCTGAGAAGGCTGCTTCAGGCGTGCCCCACCACGGCAAACACGAACCAGACAAGCCCGCCCGCGGCGCTTAGCGAAAACAGTCCCAGCGCGAATTCTTCGCCCATATTTTTCATCTGAACCTCCTGCCGATGAGCATTGGTCGCCGCCGGGCGAGGAGAGGTTCAGAAACGGTGTCGTCAGCACATCTGTGTGCGTACGGGCGAAAGCGTAGGCTCTTTCGGAATATCTGCAGTTCTAGGGGCCCGAAACCCTGTCGATATGTCCGAGGTCGCGCCCGGGGTCGAGCCGGTCCCGGACGCGCTGCTTGAGCAGCTTGGCGTCGGGGAAGCCGCCGTCGGCCACGCGCTCCCAGATCGTCTCGCCATTGTAGGTGATGACGAATATGCCTCCGGTTCCCGGCATGAGCGAAACCTCGCCAAGATCGGTCCCGAATGTCGACAGCAGTTCCTGCGCCATCCAGGCCGCCCGCAGCAGCCAGTTGCATTGCACGCAGTAGGTTATGGTTATGCGCGGTGCCACCGGATGTCCCCCTTTCGAGGGGAGGTTTTACCACCGTGGGCCGGCTGCGGAACGGTGGCGTTGAGGGTATCGGGAAAGTGGAGGCCACGGCCGGAATCGAACCGGCGTGCAAGGATTTGCAGTCCTCTGCGTAACCACTCCGCCACGTGGCCTCGGAATACGCCGCAGGTCGTGCGGCGGCGGGGCACAGCCAATATCAGACACCGGGCCGAATTCAAACGCCCGGCGGGCAAAAAGCACGATATCTCTTTGGGCCGCGACCGCGGGGCGCTTGCCTAAAACCGTTCCAAGCCGCTAATCCATGGCCGGACAGGGGAGCTTTTGAGATGTTCGATTTCGCCCAGGCGCGGAAATTCATGGTCGAGGGGCAGATCCGCACCAGCGACATCACGGAGCCGGGGCTCGTCGGTGCCATGGCGGATTTGGCGCGCGAACGTTTCGTGCCGCTGTCCTGGAAGACACTTGCCTACACTGATCGCGAAATCCCGGCCGCGGAAGGCTCGTGCCGCCTTCTGCCGGCCCCCGCCGTGAGTGCCCGGCTGATTCTCGAAGCGGACATCCAGCCGGCGGATTATGTCCTCCATATCGGCTGCACCACCGGATATGCCACCGCCATCCTGGCGCGGCTTGCGAATTCGGTTGTTGCGCTTGAGGAAGACCAGGCGCTGGCAAAGGCTGCGAGTGACAATCTGGCGGCGCTCGACATCGGCAATATCGCCGTCGTCACCGGACCGCTGGCGCGCGGTTACCCGGCCGAAGGGCCTTACGACGCCATCATTATCGAGGGCTCCATCGAAATGCTGCCGGACGCGTTCACCGGCCAGTTGAAGGATGGCGGCCGTCTGCTCGCGATTATCGGCACCGGGCGGACCGGGCAGGGCACATTGTTTCGCAAGACGCCTAAAGGTCTTAGCGGCTTTCCGCTGTTCGACGCGGCGGCGCCCCTGCTGCCGGGCTTTGAGAAGAAGGCGGCCTTCACTTTCTGAGCTGTGGCAAATATGCGCCAGTTCCAGGTTATGCACCGAAGTTAGACCCCCGGCGGGTTTTTCGACGCGCCGCCGCTCACTACATTGCCCGCATTGGACGCTCAGGGTGCGTTCAGGGGGTAAGCAGACAGTGTCAGCGATCATGAGACGGACGTCGCGCTGCGCGCGCTCGCTTCGGCGGGCTGCGATGGGTTGCGCCGCGGCCGTTTTCTTCACCACCACTGCCGGCGTCGCGCTCGCGCAGACCATGCCGGAAGCGCTGGTTCAGGCCTATCTGAGCAATCCGACGCTGAATGCGCAGCGTGCCGCGACCCGCGCCACGGATGAAAGCGTCCCGCAGGCTTTGTCGGGTTACCGCCCTCAGATTTTCGGGTCGGCCGACGGTGGAATTTCGCACTCGCGCGTGCGCCGGGCCGGAAGTGCCGTCGACACCGAGACGCTGACGGCCAGTGCCGGCATCTCGGTCGAGCAGCCTTTGTTCAACGGGTTTCGCACGCGCAACTCCGTTCGTGCGGCCGAATCTCTCGTGCTGTCGTCGCGCGAGACGCTGCTGAACACCGAGCAGAACGTGCTGTTCGACGCGGCCGAAGCCTACATGAACGTGCTGCGCGATTTCGCCATTCTCGATCTGAGCAAGAACAACGTCGATCTTCTGAGCGAGGAGCAGCGCGCGACGCGCGAGCGGTTCGATGTTGGCGAGGTTACTCGTACCGACACCGCGCTGTCGGAATCGCGCTTGGCCGGCGCGCGTTCGGACCTCAGCGTTGCCGAAGCCAACCTGAAAGCCAGCCGGGCGATTTATCGTCAGGTCATCGGCTCGGATCCGGCCAGGCTCAGCCCCGGCAATCCGATCGATCGTCTTCTGCCGAAAACCCAGCAGGAGGCGCTGGAGATTGGCTATATCGAGCATCCCGCAAGCCGGGCGGCGCTGCACGCCGTGGACGCGGCCGCGCTGAACGTCCGCGTCATCCAGGGTGAACTTGCGCCCACCGTCTCATTGCAAGGCAATGCCGGCTACCAGTGGGACGATGTCGACGCCAGCCCGGATGTGAACGGCACCAACGGCAAGCGCGAAACCACCAGCGCGTCGGTCCTCGGTGTTCTGCGCGTGCCGATCTATCAGGGCGGCCAGGAATATTCGCGCGTGCGCGAAGCCAAGGAAATTCTCGGCCAACGGCGCCTGGAGGCGGACTCGGTGCGCGATCAGGTGCGCGCCGCGGTCGTGTCGGCCTGGGGCGCGCTTGAAGGCGCTAAGTCGCAGATCGTCGCCGCGCAGGCCCAGGTCGAAGCATCGACCATCGCCTTGTCGGGCGTGCGCGAGGAACAGCGCGTTGGTCAGCGCACCACTCTCGACGTCCTGAACTTCCAGCAGGAACAGCTCGATGCCCGCGTTTCGCTCATTACGGCGCAGCGCGATCGTGTGGTTGCGTCCTACGCGCTCCTGCAGGCAATTGGCAGGCTGAATGTCGTGCAACTCGCGCTCAATGTACCGGCTTACGATTCGCGCGTGCATTACGATCAGGTGCGCGACAAATGGTTCGGGCTTCGCACGCCCGACGGCCGTTAAGGCAGCGTTCTCCACAACCTGAATCGGTGGCTTGGCGCGCCTCACTCACTTTGCGATACTGACGACGCTTGGGGCAGCACTGATTCTTCCGTGCGTATTTATTCGCCGGGATGGGGTATATGAGCAACGCGGCGAAAGCGCATGAGCCGAGTATGGAGGAAATTCTGGCCTCCATACGCCGGATCATCGCCGATGATGAGCCTTCTGCGGAGAACGCAGCGGAGGCTAAACCCGCGTCTGCGAAAGCCGCGAAACCTGCGGCCGCGCCTGCGCCCGAACCGGCTCCGAAGGCCGAACCTGCTGCGGATGCAGGTGGTGAGCTTGGGCAGGACGACATCGACGCCATGCTGGCGAGCTTCGATGCGCCGGAGGTGCCCGGCAAGGACCCCGAGCCCGAACCGGAAGCCGACGAGGATGACGACGTTCTCGATCTGAAAAAACCGGCGCCAAAGGCTGCCGAAGTCGATTTCGTGGAAAAGGCTGCGGAGCCCGATGAGGATCTCGCCGGCTGGGGCATTGAGGCCGAGGAAGAAGCGCCGCCGCCGCGTTCGGCAGCGGCGATGTCGATGCCGGAGCCTGCCGCCATTTCGCGCCAGGTCGGCGATACGCTGCTCGGCCAGGAGCCCGGAGCGGCGGTCGCCAGCGCGTTTTCGTCGCTTGCCCATACCATTCTTCAGCAGAACGCGCGCACGCTCGACGATCTTGTCGAGGAAATGCTGCGGCCGATGTTGAAGGGATGGCTCGACGACAACCTGCCGGGCATTGTCGAACGCCTCGTTCGTGCCGAGATCGAGCGCGTCTCGCGCGGCCCGCGCCGTTAATCGGGATTTTTCGTGCGCCGGAGATGCAGGGCAAATGCCGCTGCGAGAAGCGGCGTAAATATGGCTGACGCCGCAAAGCCCGGCACCGCGCCCCATTGGTCGTAGGACCATCCGGCGATCGCTACCCCGGTCATCTGTCCCAGGAAGAACATCGACGCAAACAGCGAGACGGCCGATCCGCGGTTTGCGGGGGCCATCTGGGTTGCGCGCGTCTGCAGCGTGTTGTGCAGCATCGTGAAGCCGAGACCCATCACGGGCGCAATCGCGAAGAATGGCAATACGCTTTCCGAAACAGCGGCGGCCGTCATTGCTGCGGCGATCATGCCGCTCCCGAGCATCACAAGTCCGCTTTCGCCGAGTGTCCGCACAAGGAACGGCGAGATTAGCGCAAAGAGAAGCCCGCCGATGCCGAAGATCGCGAGGATGAGCCCCACCTGATCGAAGCGCAGCCCGAAATGATCGTGCAGATGGCTGCTCACATACGCAAACACGCCAAGCACGATCGCACCTTCAAGAAACACGGTCGCGAGTACCGGGCGCACGCTTGGGCGCAATGCGAGCCGGAAGAGCTCGCGGGCCGTTTGCCGTATGCCTTTTGGTGGCGGAGGGGTTGTCTTTTCAATCGGCCCGGTCGCGGCGCGCAGTCCGATCATGGCGATCAGAAACAGGGCCGAGAGCACGAAGAACACGGAACGCCAGCTTAGATATTCGATCAGAAACCCGCCGGCGGCCTGACCGAATATGACGCCCGAAATCGTGCCGGCCATAAGCCGCGCCAGCACGTTCTGGCGCTGGCGATAGGGCACCGAGTCGCCGATATAGGCCATGGACAGCGGGATGATTCCTGCCGCGAATGCCCCGCTGACGAGGCGTGCGACCGCCAGCCAGTCAAGCGAGGATGCGAGCCCGCACGCAAAGACCGAGATGGCGGCGGCAAGGGTGCTGAGCTGCACCAGCCGCAATTTGTTGAAGCGGTCGCCGAGAGGGCCAAACACAAGCTGGCACAAGCCATAGGCGAGCGCATAGCTCGCGGCGATGATGGAAGCCTGTCCGATAGTAACGCCGAATTCAGCCGCGACGGGCGGGAACAGCGGGTCGGCGATGCGCACGGCGGCCGAACTGGCAAAAGCGCTGACCGCCAGCCAGAAAATGAGGCCGCGCGTCATACCTGGCGGTGAGGCATTGGGGGAAGGGGATTCCATCGGAGGCAGTGATGTATATGCCTTTTAGGCCCTTATGAAGCTGGCCAAAGGGAGGCCGGGTCCGGCCCCGTTGACTCCGCGTCGATGGACCGGCTCTAAAGCGCTCAATTCCCAACACCCGCGAAAACCATGACCATCGAAAAAACCTACGAACCCTCGGCCATTGAAGGCCGCATTTCCGCCGCTTGGGACAAGGCTGGCGCCTTCAAGGCCGGTGCCAATGCCCGGCCGGGCGCGAAGTCGTTTTCGATCGTCATTCCGCCGCCCAACGTCACCGGCTCGTTGCATATGGGCCACGCGCTCAACAACACGCTGCAGGATGTGCTGACCCGCTATCACCGCATGAAGGGCGACGACGTCCTGTGGCAGCCGGGCATGGACCATGCGGGCATCGCGACCCAGATGGTCGTCGAGCGCCAGCTCATGGAACGGCAGGAACCGTCGCGCCGGGAAATGGGTCGCGCCAAATTCCTTGAGCGTGTCTGGTCGTGGAAGGAAGAGTCGGGCGGCACGATCATCAACCAGCTCAAGCGCCTCGGTGCCTCGTGCGATTTTTCGCGCGAGCGCTTCACCATGGACGAGGGTTTGTCCCGCGCGGTGCTGAAGGTCTTTGTCGAGCTTTATCGCAAGAAGCTCATCTATAAGGACAAGCGCCTTGTGAACTGGGACCCGAAGTTCCAGACCGCGATCTCCGATCTCGAGGTCCAGCAGATCGAGGTGAAGGGCAATCTTTGGCATCTGCGCTATCCGATCGAAGGCAAGACTTTCGATGCGGAGGATCCGTCGACCTTCATCGTCGTCGCGACAACGCGGCCGGAGACGATGCTCGGCGATACGGCCGTCGCGGTGCATCCCGAGGACGAGCGGTACAGACATCTGATCGGCACGAACGTTGTCCTGCCGCTGGTCGGCCGCAGGATTCCGATCGTCGGCGATGAATACTCCGATCCCGAAAAGGGCTCGGGTGCGGTGAAGATCACGCCCGCGCACGACTTCAACGACTTCGAAGTCGGCAGGCGGCACGGGCTGCGCCCGGTCAATGTGCTCGACAAGGAAGCGCAGCTTCTGCTGACGGACAATGCGGATTTCATGGAAGGATCGTCGCCGGATGCCGCCGTCATGGCGCTGCACGGTCAGGATCGCTTTGTCGCGCGCAAGGCCATCGTCGCGATGTTCGAGGAGCGTGGGCTGCTCGAAAAGATCGAGCCGAATACGCACGCCGTTCCGCATGGCGACCGTTCGGGCGTCGTCATCGAGCCTTATCTGACAGACCAGTGGTACGTCGATGCCCATACACTCGCGCAGCCGGCGCTGAAGGTGGTGCGCGAGGGCGATACGGTGTTCGTGCCGAAGAATTGGGAAAAGACCTATTTCGAATGGCTGGAGAACATCCAGCCTTGGTGTATCTCGCGCCAGCTCTGGTGGGGCCATCAGATTCCGGCCTGGTACGGCCCGGATGGCCATGTGTTTGTCGAGCTGTCCGAGGACGACGCGAAAGCCTCGGCGACAAAGCATTACGGCAAGGACGTCGAACTCGTCCGCGACGAGGACGTGCTCGACACATGGTTCTCGTCGGCGCTGTGGCCGTTCTCGACGATGGGCTGGCCGGACGAGACGCCGGAACTGAAGAAATACTACCCGACGTCGGTGCTCATCACCGGCTTCGACATCATCTTCTTCTGGGTCGCCCGCATGATGATGTTCGGCCTGGAGTTCACCGGCGAGGTGCCGTTCAAGGACGTATACATACATGCGCTCGTCCGCGACGAGAAGGGCGCCAAGATGTCGAAGTCGAAAGGCAACGTCATCGACCCGCTCGATCTGATGGACGAGTTCGGCGCGGATGCCGTGCGCTTTACGCTGGCGGCAATGGCCGCGCAGGGGCGCGACATCAAGCTCGCGAAATCGCGCATCGAGGGCTATCGCAATTTCGCGACCAAGCTCTGGAACGCGGCGCGTTTCGCCGAGATGAACCAATGCGCGGTCGTGCCGGGCTTCGATCCGTCCGCCGTGAACGCGACGCTCAATAAATGGATCGTCGGCGAAGCCGGCAAGACCATACGCGAAGTCAATGCCGCGCTCGAAGCCTATCGCTTCAACGATGCGGCGAACGCCGTCTACCGGTTCGTCTGGTCGATCTTCTGCGATTGGTATCTTGAGCTCGCCAAGCCGTTTCTGCAGACCGAAAACGACACGCCTGAGCGCACCGAAACGCGCGCCACCGTGGCCTGGGCCATCGACGAGATCGTCAGGTTGCTGCATCCCTTCATGCCGTTCCTGACCGAGGAGTTGTGGCAGGTCACGGCGCCGGAAGGGGGCCGGGAGAAGCTGCTCGCTCTCACCGGTTGGCCCGAACCGGCGGGCGGCGACACGGCGGACGCCGAAGCCGAGATCGGCTGGCTCGTTGATATCATTTCCGAAGTCCGCTCCGTGCGTACCGAAATGAATGTGCCCGGCGGCGCGCAGATTCCGCTGCTGCTCATCGGTGCCCCGGAAAGCGTGAAAGCCTGGGCCAGGCGTTATGACGATGCGCTGAAGCGCCTCGCGCGTCTTTCGGAAGTAGGCTTCGCCGATGCGGCGCCCGCGGGCGCGCTGCAGCTTCTCGTCCGGGGGGGCGTGGCCGCTCTGCCGATTGCCGATGTCGTCGATCTTGCGGCCGAGAAGGGCCGCCTGGCGAAGGAGATCGGCAAGATCGCCGACGAGATCGAAAAGATCGACAGGAAACTCGGCAATCCGGACTTCCTTTCCCGCGCGAAGGAAGAAGTCATCGAGGAACAGCGCGCGCGCCGCGACGAAGCCGACGCCCGCCGGGTAAAACTTGCGGATGCGCTCAATCGACTGGAGGTTGCATCATAGCCGGCTCGCACTTGCCAGATGTCGCTTTTTCGCAACGTTTCCACGGCGTTGAAGCGGGAAGGGGCTCCGCCGCTCGCCTTTTTGCTCGCGG
Organism: Hyphomicrobiales bacterium; assembly: GCA_022842205.1. Lineage (GTDB taxonomy): Bacteria > Pseudomonadota > Alphaproteobacteria > Rhizobiales > Methylopilaceae > Flaviflagellibacter. The sequence continues at coordinate 66,492 of JALHQA010000010.1, read as the reverse complement.
TCTGCGAGACAGGAATTTGTCCTCGGCAAGCGCGTGTCGGCGGTGATGGCTGGAGACGAAAACGTGCGCGGGGCACCATCTTGAAGCGCGGTCTTTTGGCGGTTTGTCTTGTGGCGGCATGGTCCGCGATGGCTCCGGCGTCTGCCGGCGGCCTGGCCGTGGTGCCGCCCGGCAATCGCAACGCCACCCAGCCGGCCGTGCCGCGCGGCTCCATTCTTCGCACGGCCGAAACCAAGGGCAGTTTCGAGGCGAAATACGCCAAGGTCCGCGATCTTCTGGCGACCGACCGGGTGCTGATCGGAAAGATCAAGGCGATCGCGAAAGCCTACGACATCGACCCTGTTCACATGGTTGGCGCCATCGTCGGCGAGCATACATACAATGTCGATGCCTTCGACCGGCTGCAGACCTATTACGTCCAGGCGATCTCCTACGCCAGCAGCAGCCGGCTTCGTTTCGGCTATGGCGACGAGCCGATTGCGCAGTTCCTTGCGCGTCCGCAGTTCGAGAAATGCGCGAAGTTCGCCGATGACTCGTACAGACTGTGGACCTGCCGCGAGACAGTCTGGGAAACCAGCTTCAGCGGGAAAACCGTCGATGGCGTCGCTTTCCCGAAAGACCGTTTCAGCAAGGTCTTCTTCCAGCCTCTTTTCGCCGGGCAGACGTTCGGTCTCGGCCAGGGCAGTCCGCTGATGGCGCTGATGATGTCGGACATGGTCGCGCAGATTTCCGGCTATCCGAAGCTCAGCGAGAACCGCGCCCCCGAGGTCTATGATGCCATCATGAACCCGGACAAGTCGCTGGCGTACATGGCCGCGTGCATCCGCCGTTCGATCGATGACTACAAGACGATCGCCGGTAAGGACATTTCGAAAAACCCCGGCATCACGACGACACTCTACAATATCGGCCGCTCGTCGCAGCGTGCCGAGGCGCTGCGTGCGCGGGGCGGGCAGCCGGAAGAGAACTATTTCGGCTGGCTCGTGAACGATAAGCTGCCGGAGCTGCGCAAGCTTCTGGAAGAAGCCCCGGCGCCGGGCCCGACCGCGCAGAAATCAGCGCAGCCGGGCCGCTAGTTCCGGTTCAGTTCGTCGCCGCGCTCTTGCGCGCCGCCACCGCGTGGTCGGTGAAGTCGCTGAATATCCCGTCCACGCCGATCTCGAAGAACGCCTTGTACTCGGCGGCCGGGTCGTTCTTGAACGTCGAGGCCAGGCGGCGGGGCTCGCTGCGGAACGTCCATGTATGTACGAACAGGCCGGCGGCGTGCGCGTTCTTCACCACGTCGGTCGGAGTGCCGAGCGCCTTGTCGCGTTCGTCCATGGCGCCGTCGCCGTTCAGGTCGTCAGGCTTGCCGTCGCCGTTTGCATCGACCGGAACGGTCGGGATCAGATAAGGCTTCCACGGCGACACGCCGTCGGCATAGGCCGCGATTTCCTTGAGACCCTCGGCCGTCAGGAGGTCGTTGTTCGTGCGGGCATCGCCCGTCACGACGAAATCATACGGCTTCACATAGGGCGGCTCCCCGCTGTTCTGGCCGTTCGCATCCACCGTGTCGCCGTCGACAAGCTGCACCAGACGCAGGTTCGTGCGTGTGTTGAGATATTTCAGGTTGGCGGTCTCGAAGCTCTGGATCACGGCGGGCGAGTCCTTCTCCGTCCAGCCGGCTTCCTGCAGCGTTTCGATCAGCCGGTCCTCCAGCGGCAGGCCGATGGCGGAATGGAAGGTCGGATGCTTGGTTTCCGGCGCGATGCCGATCGTGCGTCCCGTGCTCTGGCTTTGCGCCTTGGCAAGGTCGATCACCTCCTGCAGCGTCGGGATCTGGAATTTGCCGTTGAAGCTCTGATCCCGCTCGGAGAGCGGCTGTCTGGCCCGCAGCGTCTTGATCTCCGCAAGCGTGAAGTCGCTGGCAAACCAGTCCTCTGTCGGAATGCCGTCGACATTCATCGTGCGTTTGCGCGGGGCGAATTCGGGCCGGTCGGCCACGTCCGTCGTGCCGCCGAGCATGGGCTCGTGACGGGCAATAAGTACACCGTCCTTGGTCGCGACAAGGTCCGGCTCGATGAAGTCGGCGCCCAATTCGATGGCCTTCGTATAGGCCTCGATCGTGTGATCGGGCAAATAGCCCGAGGCCCCGCGATGCGCGATCACGACGGGCGGGTTGCCATCGAGTGTCTTCTCCTGCGCCAGGGCGGGGAGGGCAAGGCCGGTGAGGGCGGTGGCGGCGCACAGCAGAAATCGAAGGGTGGTCATCGAATGGCTCCAATCCGGACTCGAGATACCCCAGCCTTGCCCCGATCCTATGACGCTCTGACGAAGGCGAGGCGGCTAGAATCCGGGGTTGACCACACGGGTCGCTCCGTATATTTAACCAATCAGTTATTTAACTGATTGGCAAATTGTCGATGCACGCAGACCGCCTCAGCGCCACCTTCGCTGCGCTTGCCGATCCGACGCGGCGGGCGATTCTGGCGCGCCTCGCGCAGGGGGAAACCTCCGTCAACGAACTGGCCGCGCCGTTCGAGATCAGCCTGCCGGCGGTCTCCAAACACCTGAAGGTTCTGGAGCAGGCGGGTCTGATCTCGCGCGGGCGTCACGCCCAGTCGCGTCCGGCCCGCATTGAGCCGGACGGCATCAGGGCCGCCGAGGAATGGCTTGATGAATACCGCAAGATGTGGAGCGCCAGGCTCGACCGTCTTGAGGACTATCTGCGCGAAATTCAGGCCAGGGGAGGAAACGATGGCCAGCCTTGATGCCGCCGCCGACGACCGCGTTCTCGTCATTACGCGCATATTCGATGCGCCCAAGGAGCTGGTCTGGCAGGCCTGGGCCGACCCAGCGCTCGCGCTGCAGTGGGCAGGTCCGCGCGACTATCCGGCGATTTCGGTCGAAGGCGATTTCCGCGTTGGCGGAAAGTATCGCACGGTTCTGAAAAGCATCGAGACCGGCGAACTGCTCGGTCATGGCGGCGTCTACCGCGACATCGTCGAGCACAAGCTTCTTGCCTTCACATTCGCCTGGGACCGCGACAATGGCGAGCAGGACATGCTCGTCACGTTGACGTTCGAAGATGCGGGCAAGGGGAAAACGAAATTCACCTTGCGTCAGGAAAAGTTCAACACGATCGAGGATCGCGACGGCCACAATGGCGGCTGGAACAGCGCGTTCGATCGTCTCGGCGATCTCCTGAAGACAATAGCCTGAGGGAGAGCAGCATGGATGCGAGATTGGACAAGCTGACGGTCACCACTCCGTCGGATCTTGAAATCGTCATGACGCGCTGGTTCGACGCGCCCGCCGCGCTGGTGTTCGACGCCATGACGAAGCCGCAGCATGTGCGCCGCTGGTGGGGATGCGCGGAAAGTACGGACTCGACCTTCGAGATTGATTTCCGTATCGGCGGCAAATGGCGCTACGTGCTCAACATGGGCGGCGAGGTCCATGCTTTCAGCGGCGAATACATCGAGATCATTGCGCCTGTCCTCGTCATCAGCACCGAGCGTTACGAGCCCTTCGCACAGCACGATTATGTCGTGACCCTGACGCTCGACGAGCGCGATGGCCGCACGCTCATGACGTCGAATATCCGCCACAAGACGAAGGAGGGCCGCGATGGTCATCTGCAGTCCGGCATGGAACAGGGCGCTGCGCTCACCTTCGACAAGCTCGAACAGCTGTTGCGCGAGCTGGAAGGGACGGAAGTCTGACATCGCGGCTGCAGGCCGCTTCAACGGGAAATACGAGGGAGTGCAGAGATGACCGAAGAATACAGGCTCAACCCCTATCTCACCGTCCGCGACGCGGCAGGCGCGATCGACTTTTACGCAAAAGCGCTTGGCGCCACCGAGGTCACGCGCATGCCGGCGGAGGACGGCAAACGGCTCATGCACGCTGAGATCAAGGTCAACGGCGCTTATGTCATGCTGGCGGACGAGTTTCCGGAGTTTTCGCAAAATTGCGAACCTGTGAGGGCGCCGACCGAGGCGAATCCGCCGCCCGTCGCGGTCGTCCTGCACTTCAAGACGCCGGGTGAAGTCGACGCGATCTACACGCGTGCGACGGACGCAGGCTGCACAAGCATCATGCCGCCGGAAGATACGTTCTGGAAGGCGCGCTTCGCCGGTGTCCGCGATGTGTACGGTCATCGCTGGATGTTCAACGCGCCGCTTGCTCAATAAGCGCACCAGTATACGGAGAAAGATTGATGGAGCCGGAAACGCAGTTCCAGTTCGCGATCACGCGCGTCTTCGACGCGCCCCGCGATCTTGTTTGGCGTGTCTGGACTGATGAAGTCCATCTGCTGGAGTGGTGGAGCCCGAAGGGTTTCAAGACACTGTCCACCAAAGTCGATCTGAGGCCGGGCGGCATGTTCCATTATGGCCTTGAGGCTCCAGACGGCCACAAATTCTTTGGCCGGTTCATCTACCGCGAGATCGTGCCCCAGGAACGGCTTGTGTATGTTCTGTCATTCTCGGACGCGGAAGGTGGCATAGGCAGGCATTTCCTGAACCCGAAATGGCCCGCTGAACTCCTGACGACGGTCACATTTGCCGACAAGGGCGGCAAAACGGAAATCTCGCTCCGGAGCCATCCGATCAATGCGACGGCGGAAGAGATAAGGATTTTCGAAGAAGGCGCGCCGAGCATGCAGGCGGGTTTCAGCGGTACGTTCGATCAACTCGACGATTATCTTGCCAAATCGAAAAAGTAAGGGAGAAGCGACATGGAAATGCCGAAACCCGCCAAGGAACACGCATGGCTTCGCCGTCTGGTCGGCGAATGGACCTATGACGGCGAAATGAGCATGGGGCCGGAGCAGCACAAAAGCTCCGGGACCGAAACCATCCGCGCCTTTGGCGATCTGTGGACGGTTGGCGAAATGACCGGCCAGATGCCGGGTAGCGATCAGAAGTCGATGTCCGTGATTACGCTCGGTTACGATCAGGCGAAGAAGAAATTCGTCGGCAGTTTTGTGTCCGACATGATGGATTCGATGTGGGTCTACGAGGGTACGCTCAAGGGCGATGTTCTCACTCTGGACACCAGGGGCCCCAGCTTCAAGGGCGATGGGTCGCTTGCCGATTATCAGGACATCGTCGAGGTCAAAAGCGACGACGAATATGTCCTCTCGTCGCAGACCAAGGGCGACGACGGTTCGTGGACCAAATTCATGTCCATGACCTTCAAGCGGAAGAAGTAAGGCACGGGCCTCTCTCCCGCTTGCGGGAGAGAACGACACCGAACTCGGGTGTTCCTGAGTTCGGCACTCGTAAACTCAACTCGGCGACAGCCGAGTTGAGTAGCGCAAGCCGCCGCGCGCAGTGAGGGAGTGTCCGGTGCAAGGCCTCTCATCCGTCATGGCAGGGCTTGGCCCTGCCATCCACGCGTTTGGGCACCAATCCGCACTCGTGGATGCTCGGGCCAATCCCGATCATGACGGGCAAGGTGCCTGAAAATAATCCTGGACTTTATTCCTATGATCTGCTACACAGGGCGTGCTTTCGGTCACGGAGGGCGCTCTCGCGAGGCGTCGTTTGGGTGGATCGGGAGTGCGGTGCCGGGTGCGGGAGTCGCTTCCCAAGTCCGGCGGCCCAAGGCGTGCGGTCCCGGCGGGCTCGGTACACCCGCCACAGGAGACCCCTTCGGTCGGCCGGCCCGTTAACCTCCAAACCGGGAGGCTAGAGGCCGGCACGGGGTCCCGTTAGTGGAGGCTACAAAGCTAAGCCTCCAGGGGCGAGCACGCAGCAAGCCGAAAAGACACCGTGCGCGGGACGCCGGCGCAATCAAGTGTTCGCGGATTGCGAAACTTGAGAGAGCGGCTTCCCCGAGGTGAATGACAAACTGGTGCTGGTGTTCTCAAACACTGCCAGCGCCGCCGCGGGAGCGGCCAATCTCCCGGCGTCCCGCGCGCCCCTCTGTTTTGGAGGGTGACGAGAGGACGAGGACCCGCCGGGGCGCAGAGCCCCGCGCATCGCACGCCTTCTTCCGGAGCCGATGGCGCATGCCTCGCTGTGACGGCGGCTCTCGCGCTGCCGTTGGAATCACTCTCGGCTTTGCATATGTGACACTTCGGCAACTCTGTTGCGTGATTGCGAGCCGGGGGTGCCCCGGCAGGGACAATTCGCCCCAATTGCGCCATAGACGGAGCCGCATGTCGGTCCTCGACAGGAGAGTGTGCGGCAAAGGTGTTCCCGCGCTTGAACAAGGGCAAAAGCCCGGCGGCGATCCAGGTTCCGTACCAGAACGGTTGAGACCGCGTGCAACCAACAGAGCACGCGAAGGGCCCGCTATGGACGCTAAGGTTTTTGAGAAGACGAAACTCCCCAGCCGTCATGTGACGGAGGGTCCGGCGCGGGCACCGCACCGGTCGTATCTCTATGCAATGGGCCTGACCAAGGAGCAGATTCACCAGCCATTGGTCGGCGTCGCGAGCTGCTGGAACGAGGCCGCTCCCTGTAACATCTCGCTGATGCGCCAGGCGCAGGCGGTGAAGAAAGGCGTTGCGGCCGCGAACGGCACCCCGCGCGAATTCTGCACCATCACCGTCACCGACGGCATCGCCATGGGTCATGAGGGCATGAAGTCCTCGCTCGCCTCGCGCGAAGTCATTGCGGATTCGGTTGAGCTCACGATCCGCGGTCATTCCTACGACGCGCTGGTCGGCCTCGCCGGTTGCGACAAGTCCCTGCCGGGCATGATGATGGCGATGATCCGCCTCAACGTGCCGTCGATCTTCATCTATGGCGGGTCGATCCTTCCGGGCTCCTATCGTGGCCAGCCGGTCACGGTGCAGGATCTGTTCGAGGCGGTCGGCAAGCATTCGGTCGGCGACATGTCCGACGCCGATCTCGACGAACTGGAGCAGGTCGCCTGTCCCTCGGCCGGTGCCTGCGGCGCCCAGTTTACCGCCAATACCATGGCCACGGTGTCCGAGGCCATCGGCCTTGCGCTGCCCTATTCGGCGGGCGCGCCGGCGCCCTACGAAATCCGCGACAGTTTCTGCATGACGGCCGGCGAGAAGGTCATGGAGCTCATCGCCCGGAATATTCGCCCGCGCGACATCGTCACCCGCAAGGCACTGGAAAATGCCGCGACCGTGGTCGCCGCGTCCGGCGGCTCGACCAATGCCGCGCTGCATCTGCCGGCCATGGCGCATGAAGCGGGCATCAAGTTCGATCTGTTCGACGTCGCCGAAATCTTCAAGAAGACGCCCTACATCGCCGATCTGAAACCGGGCGGCCGTTACGTCGCGAAGGACATGTTCGAGGTCGGCGGCATACCGTTGCTGATGAAGACGCTGCTCGACCACGGTTTCCTGCACGGCGACTGCATGACCGTTACGGGCCGCACAATTGCCGAAAATCTCGCAAAAGTGCGCTGGAACGACCATCAGGATGTCGTTTTTCCCGCCGACAAACCCATCACGCCAACGGGCGGTGTTGTCGGCCTTGCCGGCAATCTCGCTCCCGACGGCGCCATCGTGAAGGTTGCGGGTCTTAAAAACCAGGTGTTCTCGGGTCCGGCACGGTGTTTCGACACCGAGGAAGAGTGTTTCGACGCGGTCACGCATCGTAAGTACAAGGAAGGCGAGGTTCTCGTCATCCGCTACGTCGGTCCGAAGGGCGCGCCTGGCATGCCGGAAATGCTCTCGACCACCGCGGCCCTGTACGGTCAGGGCATGGGCGACAAGGTTGCGCTCATCACCGACGGCCGTTTCTCGGGCGCCACGCGCGGATTTTGCGTCGGTCATGTCGGCCCGGAAGCGGCGGTCGGCGGCCCGATCGCGCATATCCGCGATGGCGACATCGTCGAGATGAACGCGATCGAAGGCACGTTGAATGTCAGGCTTTCGGATGAAGAGCTTGAGAAGCGCAAGGCGGATTGGAAGCCGCGCGCGACGAAATATGGGTCAGGGGCGATCTGGAAGTTTGCCCAGGCATGCGGTCCGGCGCGGTATGGCGCCGTCACGCATCCGGGAGCGGACGGTGAGACAGAGTGTTATGCGGACATCTAGTTTTGTCGGTTCTGCGCTTGCCCTGATAGCCGCTGTCGCGGCGGGGCCGGCTATTGCCTTCCAGGCTGACTTGTCCTCGATGGCAATGCAAATACCGGCGTCGGAAACCTCGGATTCGTCGTCGCTTCGGGCCATTCCCCTGTCGGTGCAGTCCTCGCCGACTCCGGTCATGCCGTCGATGGGTCTCGGTACCATGCCGGAAGTGCCGGCGCTCGGCGACAAGACGACCGCGGACGAAGCCTTCAACATGGCCCGCAATCTCTATCGCCGTGGCGAGAAGCAGGAGGCGATCAATGCCTTCCAGTTCGCTGCTGGCCAGGGCCATGTCGGCGCGCAGTGGATGATCGCCCGCATGTACGCCAAGGGCGACGGCGTCGCCCACGACGATCTCAAGGCGTTTGAATATTTCCGCGACATCGTCAGCAAGGCCGGCAGCGATTTCGACGACACGCTGGAGAGCCGCCAGAACGCGGCCTATGTTTCGCTTGCGCTGCTGCAGCTCGGTTCCTACTACCGCGAAGGCATCCCCGGCACCTATGTGAAGCAGGATTCGCATCTCGCGGTCAGCCTCTTCAGCCGTGCCGCCTATAATTACGGCGAGCCGAACGCGCAGTACAATCTCGCGGTCATGTATGTCGAAGGCAATGGTGTGCCGAAGGACCTGACGCGCGCCGTGCAGCTCTTCCACAATGCCGCGAAGAAGGGCCACGGTCCCTCGCGCGCGCGCCTCGGTCACATGATTTTCAAGGGCGAGGGCGTCAAGCGCCGGCCCGAGCTCGGTCTTATGTGGATGAATCTTGCGCGCCAGTCGGCAGAGCAGTCCGGCGAGGCGGAAGCGCAGTGGATGATCGACCTGCATGAAAAGGCGCTGGCCGAAGCCTCCGAAGACGAGCGAAAGGGCGCGCTCGGTTTCCTCGACCGCTGGCTGAACAACTAGATTTCGTCTCCCGGCCACTCGCCCTGAAGGTCGGGGAGGGCGCCGTCAAATCCGTGCAGCCATACGCGCCGCGATTTCACCCATGTATTAGCGAGCGGCCGAACCGAGTCCGGATCGTCCAGCGTCCCGACAGTCACGTCGATCGAGGCCAGACGATCGCCGCGAAAGACAAGCTGGCTGCCGCATATCCTGCAGAATTCCCGCTGCGCGGTTCCCGACGAGCGGTAGATCGCGGGAGTTCCCGTCGTATACGCCAGCGCGTCTTCCGGCGTGAAGGTTGCCCAGGTCAGAAATCCCGCGCCGCCGGCTTTCTGGCACATGCGGCAATGGCAGTGCACGGTCTCGCGTGGCTCGCCTTCGACCCTGTAGCGCAGGGCGCCGCACAGGCATCCGCCTTCGCGTGTCATCTCGGTTCGACGTCGAGATCGGCCATCACCGGAACATGGTCCGAGGGCTTTTCCCATCCGCGTACATATTTATCGATGCGCGTGCCGCTCAGCCTGTCCGCGGCCTGGGGCGACAGCAGCAGATGATCGATGCGCAGACCCGCATTCCTCTGCCAGGCACCGGCTTGATAGTCCCAGAACGAATAGACGCCTTTGGCATCGGTCGTGGCTCGTACCGCTTCCGTGAAGCCGAGATTGAGAAGCTCGTTGAACTTTTTCCGGGTATCGAGACGAAAGAGCGCGTCCTCGACCCAGGCCGCCGGGTTGTGAACGTCTTCCGCCGCCGGAATGACATTGTAGTCTCCGGCCAGAATGAAGGGTTCTTCGAGAAGCAGCCGGCCGCGCGCATGGGCGATCAGCCGGTCGATCCACGCCAGCTTGTAAGGATATTTTTCCGTGCCAACCGGGTTGCCGTTGGGGAGATAGAGCGAGGCCACGCGCAGCGCGCCGTTCCGCGTCGAAATCAGGCATTCGATGTAGCGCGATTGTTCGTCGGCCGTGTCGCCCGGAAGGTCCGTATGGGTGTCCTCGATCGGGAAGCGCGAAAGGATGGCGACGCCGTTCCAGCTCTTCTGGCCGTGGACGGCGCAGTTATAGCCGGCGTCCTCAAAAGCCTGCCGGGGGAACTTGTCCGTTTCGCATTTCAGCTCCTGCAGGCACACCACGTCCGGCGCGGCATCCTTGAGCCAGCGGAGAAGATTGTCCGTCCGGAGCCGGACCGAATTGATGTTCCAGGTGGCGATGCGCATGGCCAACTGTATCGGATTCCGCAGCTGTGGGTATCGGGCTTGTTAAGTCCGGGGATAACGGTAACACGGCGGCGTTCTGGCTTTTCTGTGACCGAATCAGCACACATTCAGGCTGTTAGCCGAAAGGCGTAAGTTAGAACTTTATTAACCGGGATTTTCTCGGCAAGAGTCCTGCAGATGCGGCAATGTGGGGTGGCGTTATGCGTATCCATATTGCTAAGGCCATGGCGGCTGCGTGCGTATTGAGTTCTTCGGCAGTTTTCGCTGCCGATCTTCCTCCTGTTGCTCCGGTCGAGCCTGTTGTTGCGCTTGATTGGACCGGGTTTCACATCGGCGTTCACGGTGGACTTGCCGCCGGGGACTTCAACTATCCTTTCCACGCTTCCTATTATGATTACCTGAATCTAGATGGAGAGGCTGAGATCACCGCGAGCGGTGGTTTTGCCGGCGTAAGCGTCGGCGGGGACTACCAGTGGGACAACTTTGTCCTCGGTGTTGTGGGTGATGCCCAGTGGTCGGGCTACGAAGGCGAACTTTCCATTGAGGGCTCGATCGAGGATCTCGGCTCGGCAGAGATCGAAGCGGGTTCCTCGCTCGAGTGGTTTGCCACCGTTCGCGGCAGAGTTGGTTTCGTTTGGGATCGGGCGCTGATCTACGGCACCGGCGGTGTTGCTTTCGGCGAAATCGAGTCGGGCTATTCCGCCTCCATCTCCGACGATGAAGGGAACAGCGAATCGCTGTCCGACTCGGTCAAGACGGACCACGTCGGTTGGACGGTTGGTGCCGGCATCGAATACATGCTCACCAACAATGTCTCGTTCAAAACCGAGTATCTCTACATCGACTTCGGCGATGAAGAGATCATCGGTTTCTCGGATGAAGGAATCTCCGCCGGGCTCGACGTCGAAACCCAGTTCCACACCATCAAGGCGGGTGTGAGCTACCGCTTCTGACGCGTTGCTTATCAGTCGGAAGCGAAGGCGGCCCGCAAGGGCCGCCTTTTTTTGTCTCCGTCAAAATGGCTGCAATTCCGCAGCCTTCCGCTTGCTGATTTCAGTCGCGTACAGGCGCTTGTGCTAGTTCGCGCCACCGGCACCGGAGCCGGAATTTGACGAGTTGCCGGAACCAGGGTTGGCGCCGGAGCTGGAAGCGCCAGCGCCCGCGCTGCCGCCGGGGTTGTTGTTGCCGGGGGTACCGGCCGTACCCGGGTTAGCCGTACCGGCGTCGCTCGAGCGCCCTTCCATGAAGTTCTTGCAGGCATCCGACGAAGCGTATTGCGGCTTCTTGCAGTTCTCGGCGGACGGTTCCCAGCTTCCGGGTGCCGGCGCCATCTGCGCCGAAGCGCCGGTGGCGAACAGGGCCGCGGACGCGGCAATCAAAAGCAGACGGGTCATGGACGATCCTCCGTTATGCCCCGACAAAAGAAATCGTCGGGTAACGGCGATGTTCCGTGGCCGAAATAAGAAACCGGGGACCTTGACCTTGTATGTACGGTCAGGCTGGCCTTCGGTGAAACGGCAGGGTCAGATCGAGAAACTCGTCCCGCAACCGCAGCCGGAAGCTGCGTTTGGGTTCTTGATCTGGAAGCTCGCGCCGATCAGTTCATCCACGAAGTCGATCTCCGCGCCCTTCATGTATTCGAGGGACACCGGGTCGACGACCACCGTCACGCCATCGCGTTCAACCGCCAGATCTTCGTCCTGGCGGATTTTTTCGACCGCGAATTCGTAGCGGAAGCCTGAGCAGCCGCCGCCCTCCACACTGACGCGCAGCATCGACCCCTCGGGTTCCGAGCTGAGGATTTCCGCGATCCGCCTGGCGGCATTGGCGGAAACGCTGACGGGGAGGGCTTCGGTCATGGTGTGGGCTCACTTTGTCTGGCCAATTATGTGAGGTTTTCGCGGGCGCTGGGCAAGGGGGCTCCCTGCCGGGGCCGCCAAGTGGTAAGTCCGCGCCTCGGAGGGGTTAATGGTTTCGGGCTTTCATATACGGCCAAGGGCGCCCTTTGCTGCGGATCCGGCCGAGAGCCGGGGGCGGCTGGTGTCGGAGCCGTCAAGTCCGACCCGCACCGAGTTCCAGCGCGATCGCGACCGGATTCTGCATTCTTCGGCGTTCCGCCGTCTGAAACACAAGACGCAGGTCTTCGTCTATCACGAGGGCGACCACTACCGGACGCGCCTTACACACACTCTCGAAGTCTCCCAGATCGCGCGCAGCCTTGCCCGGGCCCTTGGTCTCGATGAGGACCTGGCTGAAACTCTGGCGCTCGCGCACGATCTCGGCCACACACCGTTCGGCCATGCGGGCGAACGCGCGCTTGACCAATGTATGAGCGCCGATGGCGGGTTCGATCACAACGCTCAGACGCTGCGCATCGTGACGCAACTCGAGCGCCGCTATGCCGACTTCGACGGGCTCAACCTGACATGGGAAACGCTGGAAGGCATCGTGAAGCATAACGGCCCGCTCGTGGACGGTGGAGGCAAGCCGCTGAAGGGGGGGCTGCCGTTCGGCATCGCCGCGTACGCGGAGCGGCAGGATTTGCAACTCGGAAGCTTTGCAAGTGCGGAGGCCCAGGCGGCCGCGTTGGCGGATGACATTGCTTACGATGCCCACGATCTGGATGACGGTTTGCGTGCGGGTCTTTTCGGGCTGCCTGATTTGCGTGAGGTGCCGTTCCTCGACGGCCTTCTCGACGAAATCGCTGTGCAATGGCCCGATCTGGACCGTTCGCGGACGATCCATGAACTCACGCGCCGGGTCATCACCCGATTTGTGGAAGCAGCGATCGCCGAGTCGGAAGACCGGCTTTCGAAGCTGAAGGCGGCAAGTGTCGAGGAAATACGGGGCGCTGGTACCCCGGTGGTCGCCTTTACGCCGGAGATTGTGGGTGCCGACCAGGCCATCAAGGATTTTCTTTATCCGCGCATGTATCGCCACCAGCGGGTCATGCGCGTCATGAGCGATGCGCAACAGATCGTCAGCGACTTGTTCGATGTTTACCGGGCGGACAACGAAGAAATGCCGGAGGAATGGCGCGATCTGGGCGACGGCCCCGAGCGTGCCGCGGCAGATTTCATTGCCGGCATGACGGACCGCTATGCCATCCAGGAGCACCGGCGGCTGTTTGACGTAACTCCCGATCTGCGTTAGGCGGCGCGACCCTCTCGAGCATGACAATGAACCTGTTTTCCATTTTTCTCGGGCGCGTTCACGCGGCCATCCATGATATCGCGGGCGATCGCGCGGACGCCATTGCGCTTCATCTGTCGCGCGTCGTCGTGGAGCCGCCGCGTGATGCGTCGCATGGCGATATGGCGACCAATGCGGCGATGGTGCTGGCGAAGGAGTTTGGCGCGAAGCCGCGCGATCTCGCAGAGGCGCTCGCCGCCAAACTTCGCGAGGATCCCGATGTTGCGGCGGTGGAAATCGCAGGTCCGGGGTTCATTAATTTGCGGCTTCGCGAGGCAGTCTGGATCGATGCGCTCGCAAGCATGCTTGGTGCGGGGCCGGAATTCGGTCGCAGCCAGATTGGCCAGAATCGGGCTACCAACGTCGAATATGTGTCCGCCAATCCGACAGGGCCGATGCATGTCGGCCATTGCCGCGGCGCGGTTTTTGGCGACGCCCTTGCCAATCTTCTGCAGTTCGCTGGCTATGACGTCACCCGCGAGTATTACGTCAATGACGCTGGCGCCCAGGTCGATGTTCTCGCGCGCTCTGTGTATTTACGCTATCGGGAGGCGCTGGGCGAAGATATCGGTGCCATCCCCGAAGGGCTTTATCCCGGCGATTATCTGAGTCCCGTCGGCAAGGCGCTTGCCGATCTCTATGGGGATACGCTTCTTAAAAAGAGCGAAGCGGAATGGCTGCCGATGGTACGGGCTGCGGCGATCGAGGAAATGCTCGCCGTCATCAAGGATGACCTTGCCGCACTCGACATTCGCCATGATGTGTTTTTCTCAGAGGCATCGCTGCAAGGGCAGGGCGGCGCCGTCGACACCACTTTGGATCAGTTGCGGAAGGCCGGTCTTGTTTATGAAGGCCGGCTGCCGCCGCCCAAGGGCCAGCTTCCGGAAGATTGGGAAGATCGCGAGCAGACGCTTTTCAAGACCGAACAGTTTGGCGACGATACCGACCGGCCGTTGGTGAAGTCCGATTGTAGTTACACGTATTTCGCGTCCGACGTGGCTTACATGAAGGACAAGATCGGCCGTGGGTTCGAGGAGTTGATCTTCGTCCTTGGTGCCGATCACGGCGGATATGTCAAAAGACTTGAGGCGGTCGCCGCGGCGCTGTCCGGTGGCAAGGCTCATGTCGATGTGAAGCTTGTGCAGCTTGTGCGGCTGTTTCGCGCCGGCGAGCCGGTGAAGATGTCCAAGCGCGCGGGCGATTTCGTCACGCTGCGCGAAGTGGTCGATGAAGTCGGCCGTGATGCCGTTCGCTTCATGATGCTGTTCCGCAAGAATGATGCGGTGCTCGATTTTGATTTTGCGAAGGTCGTGGAGCAATCGCGGGAAAATCCGGTTTTCTACGTTCAGTATGCCTATGCGCGGACGCAATCTGTGTTGCGTAATGCGGCCGAATCACTCGGAGGGGATGTGGGTGGCCCGGCGTCGGCCGATGCGCTGGCGCGGCTGTCGGACGCCGGGGAGATAGGGCTTATCCGCAAACTCGCCGAATTCCCCCGGATCGTCGAGAGCGCCGCTCAGGCGCACGAGCCGCATCGGATTGCCTTTTATTTGCACGAGCTTGCCTCGGACCTTCATCACCACTGGAATAGGGGCAACGACAACCCGGGGCTGCGCTTTGTTGTTGCGGATGATCCACAGGCCACGAACGGAAGACTGGCGCTCGTCAGGGGCGTAGCGTTAGTGTTGTCCACCGGCCTGCGGTTGCTGGGGGTCGCTGCACCGGCTGAAATGCGCTAGGCCTTTGGGGAATGGCCTTATTCTGTCCGTGTTTCCCCGCTTAGATGCACCCTTCCCCCGGGGTATGAGATGTCTGACAGTTCACAGCGTCGCGGTACGGATTTGAACAGCCTGCGCAGTGCGGGGGCCGGCACGGGCCGGTTGCCGCGCGAGGCCGAAGACCCGCTAGCCGAACTCGCCCGCCTTGTGTCGCAGGGTGAACCGTCGCGGCCGCGTGTTGCCGACATGCCGCCTGTCTATGCGCCGCCGCGTGCGCCTGAGGCGAGGGTGGAACCCCGCGCCGATTATACGCCGCCGCCCGTCGAGCCGCGTGTTCCGGATCGGCTCGACCCACTTGGCGGTGATGGTTTTCGTGCCGAGCCGCGCGGTGAGTCTCACTCCCGCAGCTATGGCGCGGCAACGGCCCAGCCGGACTACGACCCCGACGATGATTTCTTCGCGGACAATCCGCCGCCGCTGCGCGGTTCGCAGGGGCAGGGCTACAACACCTATCAGGATGATGAATTCGAGACGACATACGATGCCGCGTTCCAGGCGCGTCAGCCGTACGGCGAAGAGGATTTTGATGATAGCGTGACCTCTGTCTATCCGGCGGACGACGATCTGTCAGAAGACGATGCGCCGGTCCGCCGCCGTGGTGGCATGCTCACAATGGGCGCTCTCATGAGCGTCGGCCTTGTCGCTGGCTTCGGTGCCTGGGCGTATTTCTCGCTTGGTGGTGGCGGCGGTGCCGACGGCGCGCCCCCGGTCATCGAAGCCCGA
Source organism: Hyphomicrobiales bacterium (assembly GCA_022842205.1). Taxonomy (GTDB): domain Bacteria; phylum Pseudomonadota; class Alphaproteobacteria; order Rhizobiales; family Methylopilaceae; genus Flaviflagellibacter. The sequence goes on along the minus strand of JALHQA010000010.1, from coordinate 50,656 downwards.
ACCGACACACCTATGAAGGTCGTGGCCGAAGCAAAACCTATCGAGAAAAGCAAAAAGGACTACGACCGGATTCCGGTGAACGCTGACTCGAGCATTGGCCCGGGACCTGAAGAACCGGGCGAAAAGCCGCGCGTCATCATACCGAACCAGTTGGCGTCCGCGGGTAGTGATGATCGTGCGCCTGCCTCGACATCGTCACAGGATTCGGCATCGAACGATGCGGTCGGAAGCGTACCCACGTCCGAATCGGGCATGCGTGTTGTAAAGACGATCCCGATTTCCGCGGCCTCGCTTTCGGGGTCGTCCGAGCCGGCGCAGGGTGCTGCTGCGTCCGAATTGCCGCCGCCCATTCAGGGCAGCGGTGTGGCGGAGGGCATGTCGCTCCAGCCTGGCAAGGACTACAGCATCGTCAACACGCAACCCGAAGAGCCGGTGCCCGCTGCGCCTCCGGCAGCGACCGCGTCCTCGCAGCCGTCGCAAATGGCGTTTGCGTCTGAACAGGTGCCGCTGCCGCAGCCGCGGCCCTTGTTGCCGCAAGTTTCGGCGGCACCTCAAGCGCCTGCTGCTGCGGTTGCTCCGCCGGCTCGCGCTGCGACCCCCGTTCAGCCCCCCACCGCCAGTGGTGGCCCGCCGTCGTCGCCCCAGCCGCAGGTAACTGTCACAAACAAGCGTGCGCTGCAGCCGCAGGGAGCGCCTCCGCCGGCGCGCAGCTCTCAGCGCACCACAGCACCGGCTGCGCCGCGACAGATCGCGATGGCTGGTGCGTCGCCACCGCCGGTTGCTGCTGCCCCGGCTCCGGCAGCTGCGGCGCCTGCGCCCGTTCAGTCTGCTCCGCAGGTCGCGGCTGTTTCAAGCTCGTCCGGCGCATTCGGAGTTCAGTTGACGGCGCAGCGGTCTCAGGAAGAGGCGCTGGCGGCGTTCAACGCGCTCAAGCAGCGTCATCCGCAGGTTCTCGGCCCTTATACGGCGACGGTTGCGCGGGCTGACCTCGGGGATCGCGGTGTCTTCTATCGTGCTCTCGTCCCGGCCCAGAGCCAGGCGGATGCGTCTAATCTGTGCATTCAGTTCAAATCCGCGGGCGTCGACTGTATCGTCCAGCGGCGCTGAGCTTGACCACTGCACAGTGCGCCTATAAGGCGCGCTCATGACTGTTCCACATGCATTTATCTGCGGGCTCTCCGGAACGCATTTGACCGACGAGGAGAAGCTTTTCGTCGATCACGCGGAGCCGTGGGGCATCATTCTCTTCTCGCGGAACATCCAAGACGCCGAGCAGGTCCGCGCGCTGGTCGATGAGGTGCGGGCTCTTGTCGGGCGCGGTGACATGCCGGTTCTTGTTGATCAGGAGGGAGGGCGCATACAGCGCTTTAAACCCCCTCTAACGGAACAGCATCCTCCGCCGGCCGCCTATGCCGGTGTCTATGCCGAAAGCGCGGAAGCGGGCCTTGATGCTGCCAGGCTTGGAGCGCGCCTGATTGCCCATGAGCTCAAAGGCCTCCATCTGAATGTCGATTGTTTGCCGCTGCTCGATCTTGCATTCGAGGGCGCGCATCAAATCATTGGCGATCGGTCCTACGGAGTCAGGCCCGCCGATGTTTCCGCGATTGCCCGCGCCGTTTGCGAGGGGCTTCTCGACGGCGGGGTTCTGCCCGTTGTGAAGCACATGCCCGGGCACGGCCGTGCGTTGGCCGACAGTCATCACGAACTCCCCCGCGTGACTGCGTCCGTGGCGGAACTTCAGCGGACGGATTTTGCGCCGTTCCGTGCGCTGAACGATATGCCCTTGGGTATGACAGGGCATGTGCTCTACACGGCTCTCGATCCAGACCACCCGGCGACGTTGTCCCGAGTCGTTGTGCAGGATGTTATCCGGGGCTTTATCGGCTTCGATGGCGTGCTGATGAGCGACGACCTGTCCATGAAGGCGCTCAGCGGCAGCATCGGTCACCGTGCGGAGGAGTCGTTTGCCGCCGGCTGCGATATCGCCTTGCACTGCAATGGCGATCTGGCCGAAATGCGCGAAGTCGCGCTTGCTTCGCCCCGGCTGGACGGCGATGCGGAGCGCCGTTGCCATGCGGCTCTTGGCCGTCTGCGGGCGCCGCAACCCTTTGATGAAGAAGCCGCGCGTGCGACCGTACGGAGCCTTCTCCCGGTTCGGGTGGCGTGACCGGATGCGCTGTCTTTTCAGGATAACAGTCCAGTGACCGATGCGACGTCATCTCCTGCCGATGAAGCGCCCGACACGCCGGAAGGGGCGTTTGTCGTTGCTCTGGACGTGTTCGAGGGCCCGCTGGACCTGTTGTTGGATCTGGCGCGGCGCGACAAGGTCGATCTCACCAAGATTTCAGTCGCGCGCCTGGCCGAACAGTATCTTGCTTTCATCGAGGAGGCGCGGAAGCTCAAGCTCGAACTGGCCGCCGATTACCTCGTCATGGCGGCATGGCTGGCCTATCTGAAGTCGCGTCTCCTCCTGCCGCGTCCGGAGGGCCCGGAAGAAATGTCGGGCGAGGACATGGCTGCGCTGCTTGCGCATCGTCTGCGCCGTCTCGAAGCAATGCGCCGTGTTGCCGAAGAGCTTTCGAACCGCGAACGTCTCGGCAAGGACTTCTTCCGGCGAGGCGCCCCGGAGGGCGTGCGAATTACGCGCAAAAGTCTGTGGGACGCGACGCTTTATGAGTTGCTTGTCGCGTATGCACACCATCGCCAGCACAAGACGCTGTCGCACGTCACCATCCGCCGCACGCCGGCATGGCCGCTGGCTGAGGCCCGTGCGGCGCTCGAGCGCCTGGTCGGTGCGGTCAAGGACTGGACGGCGCTCGACTCCTTGCTGATCGAGTATCTCGCGCCGGAAGGCGAGCGAAAAACAGTCACCGCATCGAGCTTTTCGGCCACGCTGGAAATGGTCAGGGAAGGGCATATCGAAATGCGGCAGGAAAAAGCGTTCGCGCCTTTGTATGTGCGTGCAACCGGAGGCGACGAATGATCGACGGGCAGACTTTCCTTCGCGACGTCACGGCGAACGACGCCGTAAACTTCGAACATGTGCGGATGGCCGAAGCGCTGCTGTTTGCCGCGGAAGAGCCGCTTGATGAAGCAACGCTTGCGCAGCGTTTGCCCGAAGGGGCGGATATTCCTGCCGTTATTGCCGCGCTCACCGCGCATTATTCCGTGCGCGGCGTCAATCTTGTAAATACTAGTGGCCGGTGGTGGTTCCGGACGTCTTCCGATCTCGCCCCCATCCTGAGCCGGGAGCGGCAGGAGCAGAAAAAGCTTTCGCGCGCCGCGCTCGAAACTCTGGCAATCGTCGCTTATCATCAGCCCGTCACGCGCGCCGAAATCGAAGGTATTCGTGGCGTTTCCGTCGCGAAAGGTACGCTTGAGGTTTTGCTCGAAACCGGTTGGGTTCGTTTGCGTGGCCGCAGGCGTACGCCAGGCCGGCCCGTTACGTTCGGCACGACACAGGGCTTCCTCGAACATTTTGGCCTCGAAACTATCAGCGATCTGCCCGGCGTGGATGAGCTGAAGTCCGCCGGTCTTCTTGATGCTCGTCTGCCGGATGGTCTTGATGTGCCCATGCCTTCGGATGATCCCGCGCTGCGCGAGGATGAGGAAGAACTCGGCGATGATCCGCTCGACTTTCTGACGCCGCTTGACAACGAAGTGGAAGAGGACGCGGGAGAGAAAGCGCCGGCGGGGCCGGAGGCCGGGGAGCCGAAAGAATGACGGCGAGTCCTGCAAGGGCAGCTTGGCCCAGATGGGGACAGCGCGGCACGGCGGGGGCTGCCATTCCGGCACGCCTGACATTCGATAAGATTACTCATCGCTACGGCGCGCTGACGGCCGTCTCCGATTTTTGTCTGGACATTGCGCCGGGCGAGATCGTCGCGCTTCTTGGGCGTTCAGGGTGCGGAAAAACCACTCTGTTGCGGATTGCCGCCGGAATCGAACGGCAGACTGCGGGGCGGGTGCTGCTCGACAACCGCGCCGTCGCAAGCGACAACGTCTTCCAGCCGCCCGAGATGCGCGGCATCGGTTTCGTTTTTCAGGATTATGCGCTGTTCCCGCATATGTCCGTACATGACAATGTCGTGTTCGGTTTGAGAACCCTGCTGCGCGCGGATGCGCGGAAAGTCGCGCTCAAGGCGCTGGATCGCGTCGGGCTCATTCAGCATGCGGACGATTACCCGCATGAATTGTCCGGAGGTGAACAGCAGCGTGTGGCGTTGGCCCGGGCCGTGGCGCCGCGTCCGGGTGTCCTGCTGATGGACGAGCCGTTTTCCGGTCTCGATCGCCGGCTGCGAGACAGTGTGCGTGAAGAGACGCTGGCGGTTTTGCGGGAGACGCAGGCGACGTCCCTCCTGGTTACCCACGATCCGGAAGAAGCTATGCGCATGGCCGATCGCATAGCTTTGATGCACGAAGGTTCGCTTCTTCAGGAAGGATCGCCGGAAGAGCTTTATCGCCGGCCCACCAGCCTGTTCGCGGCTCGCTTCTTCAGCGAGGTCAACGAAATCGAAGGTCAGGTGCGCGGCGGTCGCGTTGAAACGTCACTGGGTACCGCGCCCGCGGTCGGGGTGCCTGACGGCGCGGCGGTTGTGGCTCTCAGGCCATCGGCCATCCGGCTGGATTCGGCCGGCAGGCCTGGACGGGTGCTTTATTCCCGTTTCCTGGGTGACACCGATCATTTGGAGATCGCGGTTGAGGGTCTCGATGTTCCTCTCCGGGCACGGGCGGTTGCTGGGCTTTGGCAGGAAGCTGCTGAAGTGGGCGTGACCTTCGATCCCCAGCAGGCGCTTGTGTTTCCTGCGAGCGAAACCTAGTTTCTAGAATGAGAATTTGCCGCCGGATCCCCCGCGCGGCCGGATATTTCAAGGATTTGCCGTCATGAGTCTGACCCATTGGCTGGTCGTCATCGTTATCGCGCTGCTGCTGTTCGGCCGAGGCAAGATTTCCGAGATGATGGGCGATCTCGCGAAGGGCATTAAAAGCTTCAAGAAAGGCATGGCCGAAGACGACGAAGCTTATATTCCGAAGCGCACCGAGGAATATGAGGTCATCGAGCATGAGGCTAAGCCAGAGCCGAAAAAGGCCACGGCCAAGAAAGCCCCCGCCAAGCGCGCTAAGGAAAAGACCTGAGTTGAGTGGCGCGGTCGGCGCTGAGACTTAGTTCATGTTCGATATCGGTTGGTCCGAAATGCTGGTTGTCGGCGCGGTTGCCCTTGTGGTGATCGGCCCGAAGGACCTACCGGCCGCTTTGCGCCAGGCTGGTAAATGGATGGGCACCGTGCGTCGCATGGCGTCGGACTTCCAGGGCCAGGTTAATCAGGCAATGCGGGAAGCCGAGCTTGACGAGCTTCGGCGCGAAGTGACGGATTTGAAGTCCGGCTTCAACACCGTGAGCGACCCGGTGCGCAGCGCAGGGCAGGAGGTCAAGTCGCTCGTCGAGGCGCCTGCGGCTCTGTCGGCCCCGGAGTCGGCGAAGGTTGAAAAGTCGCGGCCATCCCCGGTGTCTGATCCCAAGCCCAAACCGAAGCGGGCGCCGAGAAAGAAAGCGGAGCCCAAGTCGTGAGCGTCGAGGACGAGGTCGAATCCTCCAGAGCGCCGTTGATGGAGCACCTGATCGAGCTCAGGTCGCGTCTTATCAAGGCATTGCTGGCAATTGCCGCCGCTTTCGTTGTCTGCTTTGCTTTCGCCAACCAGATTTTCAATATCTTGCTATGGCCTTATGAGTTCGCAGCGGGTCCGCAAAAAGAACTCCAACTTATTTATACTGCGCCGCAAGAATATCTGATCACTCAGATCAAGCTTGCTCTATTTGGGGCGTTTTTTATCGCGTTTCCGATAATTGCAATTCAGATTTACAAGTTTGTCGCGCCCGGTCTTTATAAGAACGAGCGCGCGGCTTTCTTTCCATATCTTATCGCCACCCCCATTTTATTCTTTTTGGGTGCCGCGTTTGTTTATTTTGGTGCCATGCCGCTGGCGATGAGGTTCTTCTTGTCGATGGAGCAGGCTGGTGCCCCCGGGCAGGCGGGCATCCACCTCGTCGCGCGGACGAGCGAATATCTGTCGCTTATCATGGCCCTGATCCTGGCCTTCGGCATCTGCTTCCAGACGCCGGTCATTCTGACCCTGCTCGCGCGTGCCGGATTCATCGATGCCCGCTGGCTCGTGGAAAAACGGAAATACGCCATCGTGGTCGTATTTGCGATCGCCGCAGTGCTCACGCCGCCGGATATCATCAGCCAGTTCGCCCTTGCGGTGCCTACTTTGCTGCTCTACGAGCTTTCCATCTATCTGGTCCGGGTGGTCGAAAGAAAGCGCGCCAAGGAAAGCGCCGAAGCGGCCTGATCCGATCTCGTTTCTTTCATGCGATCAATAAATTAGCGGCAGAGATAAATGCTCGATATCAGGTGGATTCGCGACAATGGGCCGGCGTTCGAGGCCGGCCTGAAATCACGTGGCCTGCCGGCCGAGCAGATCGCGGAAACCATCGCAAATCTGATTGCGCTGGATGAAGCCAGGCGCGACGCGATCGGCAAGGCGCAGACACTTCAAGAGCGCCGCAACGCGGCCTCGAAGGAAATAGGCGCAGCAAAAGCCTCGAAGGACGAAGAGCGGGCACGCGTCCTCATGGAGGAAGTTGGCGCGCTGAAGGGCGAGCTGGCGATGCTTGAGGACCGTCAACGCGCGGCCGACGCCGCGTTGGGTCGCGCGCTCGCCGAAATCCCAAATCTGCCGCTTCCGGATGTGCCGGTTGGTGTGGACGAAACCGCCAACATCCAGAAAAGCATTTTCGGCGACAAGCCGGATCGTGGAATCGCCAGGCAGCACTTCGAGATCGGTGAAGCGCTGGGTGGCATGGATTTCGAGACGGCCGCCAAATTGTCTGGCGCGCGGTTTGTCGTGCTCAAGGGAGAGATTGCGCGGCTGGAACGTGCGCTCGGTCAATTCATGCTTGATGTCCATACACGCGAGCACGGATACACGGAAGTTTCGCCGCCGCTTCTGGTTCGTGACGACGTCATGTTTGGTACGGCGCAGCTCCCGAAATTCGAGGAAGACCAGTTCGCGACTCGCTTGTCACCGCTGACAACCGGTTACCTCACCTCGGATCTTCTGATCCCCGGTCTTGCAAAACTTGAACACAAGTTTGGCAAGAATGCCGATGACGCGGACGTCGTCGCTTCCTTGGGCGAAGACATAGAGACCTATCTCAAGCGCGATCGGCTTTGGTTGATCCCGACCGCCGAGGTTTCACTGACCAATCTGGTTCGCGAGAGCATCCTCTCGGAAGAAGAGCTTCCTCTGCGGTTCACCGCGCTGACGCCTTGCTTCCGCGCCGAGGCCGGCGCCGCTGGCAAGGACACACGGGGGCTTATCCGGCAACACCAGTTCAACAAGGTGGAACTTGTTTCGGTTACCGCTCCGGAACAGTCTGGCGAGGAGCATGAACGCATGCTGTCCTGCGCGGAAACCGTGCTCAAGAAGCTTGGTTTGCATTTCCGTGTGATGGCGCTTTGCACTGGCGACATGGGTTTTGCCTCTCAGAAGACATACGATATCGAGGTCTGGCTGCCGGGCCAGAACATGTTCCGTGAAATATCGTCCTGCTCGGTGTGCGGTGATTTCCAGGCTCGGCGCATGCAGACGCGCTATCGAGCAGGCAAGGACACCCGGTTCGTGCATACGCTAAACGGCTCTGGTGTCGCCGTTGGCCGTGCGTTGGTCGCGGTTCTCGAGAACTACCAGAATCCGGACGGTACGGTGTCGGTACCCGATGTCCTGCGCCCCTATATGGGTGGCGCCGAAAAGATCGGCGTCTGATGCGTATTCTCATCACGAACGACGACGGTATCCATTCGCCTGGTCTTGATGCGCTGGAGGACATTGCGCGGTCGATTTCGGACGATGTTTGGGTCATCGCGCCGGAATACGATCAATCCGGGGTAGCTCACTCCTTGTCTCTGAACGATCCCTTGCGCTTGCGCCAGGCAGGGGAAAAGAGGTTCGCAGTGAAGGGAACGCCGACGGATTGCGTGATCCTGGGTGCCAGGCATGTCATGGCAGGGAGCCCTCCCGAACTTCTGCTGTCCGGCATCAACCGCGGGCACAATCTGGCGGAAGATATCACCTATTCCGGTACGGTCGCGGGAGCCATTGAAGGCGCGCTTCTTGGTATTCCCGCTATTGCACTCTCGCAGGGCTATCCTCCAGGACACCGCGATGATGTCGACTATTCCGCATCGCGAACACATGGGCCGCGTGTTATCGAACGTGTGTTGACAGCCGGCATTCCGTCAGGCGGGCTCGTGAATGTGAACTTTCCGCCGCTCCCGGCGGAGGAAATCGCTGGACTGCGCGCGACGCGCCAAGGGCAGCGTTCGCAGTGGCAGGCGGATGTCGAGCAGCGTAGGGACGGGCGCGGCAATCCGTACTTCTGGCTGGTCATTGGCCATGACATAGGTGATCCATCTCAGGATTCGGATCTGAAAGCTGTCGCCGAAGGGTTCATTTCCGTCACGCCGTTGCGTGTTGATATGACCGATCATGACCTGAAAGCACGTTATGATGCGGCCCTTGAGGGAGGAGTCTAGCGGTCATGCCCGGTCATGGGCCGCGCGATGAAATAGAAGCTCGCGAACGTGCCGCGTTTCAGCTGTCGCTCCGGCAGCGCGGTATCCGCGATAACAACGTTCTGCGTGCTCTCGAGACCGTGCCGCGTACGCTGTTTGTGTCCGATGGACTTGAAGAGCACGCGTATGCCGATCGGGCTCTGCCCATTGCGTGCGGTCAGACGATAAGCCAGCCGTTTATCGTCGCGTACATGACCCAGCTGCTTGAGCTTGATAACACGCATAAAGTGCTCGAAATCGGCACAGGATCGGGCTACCAGACCGCCGTTCTCGCGCGGATCGCCAAGCGTGTGTACACCATCGACCGCTTCCGTACATTGATTGGTGCGGCCGAGTTGCGGTTCAATGCGCTGCGCCTGGCAAACATCACGTCCATGCCGGGCGATGGGTCTTTGGGCTGGCCTGCGCAGGCTCCTTTTGAGCGCATTATCGTAACGGCGGCGGCGGACCAGGTTCCCAAACTGTTGATTGAGCAACTTGCTCCGGACGGCATCATGATCATCCCGATCGGTGCACAGGGCGGAGAACAAAAACTTGTCCGCATCGAGAAGAGCGCGAAGGGCAAGATCACCGAGAAGCCGCTCATCGCCGTGAGGTTCGTTCCCCTCATAGCGGGGCGCGCCATTTCGCTTTAGTGCGATGGTCTCGTCACAAACCTTGATGTAACCTTCCGTTCGGGCGGGGTGCGGCTGATGACTGAAAAGCGACGGCCACTCACGGAGACACGGCGATGAGCATTCTCGGAAAGATTTTCAGCAAGATTTTCGGCACCAGCGAAGCCCAGGCAGCGCCGGCAGGAACGGCCCCAGCCGGTGGCGCTGCAGCCCCGGCTTCTGGCGATGTCGCAACGGCGCCGCCTCCGCAGACTGTCGATGTGTCGGCCGTTCTTGATGCGGCGGTGAACGAGAGCGGCCAGAAGCTTAACTGGAAAACATCGATCGTGGATCTAATGAAGGCCTTGAAGCTGGATTCCAGCTTAAAGGCCCGCCAGGAGCTCGCGGACGAGCTTGGCTACACCGGCGACAAGGATGATTCTGCCAAGATGAATATCTGGCTCCACAAACAGGTCATCGCCAAACTCGCCGCCAATGGCGGCAAGGTGCCTGCGGATCTCAAGGATTGATAATCTAAGCGATTGATATTGCTCAGCCCGTCGCCTCATGGGCGGCGGGTTTGCAACTGCATACTGTCACACCATATGTAACGTGTTGAAATCACGCTATTATGCGAGTGGTAGTGAATTTTCGTGCCGGCCTTGAACCGGCAGGAGCGCCAATGCCAATTCCAGTCATGAAGCTTACCGACCGTGCCGCAGCCCGGGTAAGGGATATCATCGAGCGGTCTGAAACCCCGATCGCCGGCCTGAGGGTCGGAGTTAAAAAGGGCGGCTGCGCGGGCATGGAGTACACAATGGACTATGCTGCCGGGCCCGAGAAGGGTGACGAGATAATCCAGGACAAAGGCGTGACCGTAATGGTCGAGCCGCAAGCACTTCTTTTCTTGCTCGGCACTGAAATGGACTATGTGACCGAGAAGATGTCTTCCCGTTTCGTTTTCAACAACCCGAACCAGGTGTCGGCCTGCGGCTGCGGAGAGAGCATCGAAATTGTGCCCGCGAAGCCCGACGGTCTTCGGGCCGCCGAATAACAATCGTGATCAGGCAACCCGATTGGTAGTCGCGTTGTGAACTTCGGGGTCGGTCTCGCAGACCACGCGGTTGCGACCAGCACGCTTGGCCGCGTACAGACACATGTCAGCACGCTCGATGATTGTGGCTGCATTGTCGTTCGAATGGAACGTTGCGACACCGATCGAGATTGTTACGCGGCCCAAATTCTCGCCCGTTGAACGTTTCACCAATTCTTTGCCCATGACGGCGCGGCGGATATGATCCGCGACGGTAACAGCCGGGCGCAGCGTTGTACCCGGCAAGATGATTGCAAACTCCTCGCCGCCATAGCGGGCCGCAATGTCCTGACCTTTGACATTCTGCTTAACCGCTGTCGCGACGAGCCGCAGAACCTGATCGCCGGTCAGGTGGCCGTATTTGTCATTGAAAAGCTTAAAGTGGTCGATGTCCGTGACAAGCAATGAGAAGGGCTTGCCCTCGCTTAGCGCTTTTTCAAGCGCCATTTCGAAGAACTTGCGATTGGATAGCAGAGTAAGCGGGTCGGTCAGCGACTCGGCACGAATTGCTTCGAGCTTGTCGTGCAGCTTGAGCATTTCCTGCTTGGATTGAACAAGCTGGCTCTCAAGCTCACCGTTAGCGGATCGCATCTCGATCGTAGCGCGCAGAAGGTTTCCGATGATTGTTTTGACTTTTTCGTGGTCGGCGCCGTCCACGCTTTGGCTGATACCGTCGAGTGCCGAATTGTACGCATCGGATGAATTGCGCGCCTTATCGAGCTGCTCAACCATCAGATCGACTTCTTCGCGAATTTTTGTCCCAACCTCATCATATCGCGTGGGGAAACGCGCGGCGGACAAGTGCATGTCGTAAAGTGCGTCGAGGTCCTGTTCAGACAGCGTGCCCCGCTTTTTCAAAACATCATTGATGGCTTGATTCAGAAGCGGATTGTAACAGGTCGCGTAAGTGTACCAGACCTCGTAGATGCGCGGATAGGCGGGGTGCCGGTAAGCACGGATGCGCTCAATAGCGGACTCGCCAAAAACGATTGTCCGTTCGAAGTCATCTCCGCTGCTTTCTGGCATCGTCATTCCCCCGGTCGCGCTGAGCCATTCTGGCTTTTGCCAGCACAACAGGCACAGGGTGCGCCTTAACGTTTAACCGCCGGTTAAATCGAATTGGATCGCGATGCAGAAACCCACTTACGCAAAGGAGTTTAGGCGTTTTTGAACCGAACCGGCTTCAGCAGAAACTGGGGGATATGGTCGCCCATTCCAACGGGCGTTGGTGCGTCATCCTCATTCCGAGGACGATGCGATCGTGGGCGGTCCTTGGCAACGGACTTTTCTTCTTTTGCTTTTACTGGCGCGGGACGTGCAACGCGCTTTTTGTTGCGCTCTTTTTGCCTTGGTTCGTCATCCGTGCGGGAGGGGGCCGCGCTTGCAGCGGTCGGCGCGCCTTTCCAAGAAATATCCTGGCCAATCAGTTTTTCGATTGCGGAGAGATAGCGCTTATCTGACGGTGCGACGAGTGTGATGGATGTGCCGGAGAGTCCGGCGCGGCCCGTGCGGCCAATTCGATGCACGTAGTCTTCGGCGTGTATCGGGACGTCGTAGTTGAAGACATGGCTGACGGCTGGAATATCGAGGCCGCGCGCCGCGACGTCGGAAGCCACGAGAAGTTCGGCCTCGCCGGTCTTGAACTGATCAAGAGCCTGCATGCGGGCGCGCTGGTCCATGTCACCATGGAGAGCCACGGCCTTGAAGCCATGTTTCTGCAGCGATCGGTGCAGGGTGCCAATGTCGCGTTTCCTGTTGCAGAACACGATGGCATTCTTGAAGTTTTCTTCAGTTCGGATCGCGCGGCGAAGAACATCGCGCTTTTCGGTTTGGTCCGAACTGCATGCGATGAGGTTTTGGGCGATTGTTGCAGAGGTGGACGACGGCTTGGCAACCTCGATCTTCACCGGATCTTTCAGGAACTGGGAGACCAGTCGCTGGATTTCCGGCGGCATCGTCGCGGAGAAGAACAGCGTCTGGCGCGCCGGCGGTATCAGTTTACAGATTCGCTCAATGTCGGGAATGAAGCCCATGTCGAGCATCCGATCGGCTTCGTCTATGACGAGTATTTCAATGCCGGTCATCAGCAGCCGACCACGCTCGAAATGGTCGAGAAGACGACCCGGCGTTGCGATCAGGACGTCGACGCCGCGGGTCAGCTTGGCGTCCTGATCGCCAAACGAGAGACCACCGATCAACAGAGCGACCGAAAGCTTGTGATTGACGCCGTAGCGATTGAAGCTTTCCTCGACCTGCGCCGCAAGTTCGCGCGTCGGCTCGAGAATGAGCGTACGTGGCATGCGCGCCCGCGGACGGCCGGTTTCCAGGCGCGTGAGCATCGGCAAAGTGAAGCTGGCGGTCTTGCCAGTGCCCGTCTGGGCGATGCCCAAGACGTCTCGCTTGGCGAGCACATGCGGGATCGCCTGGGCCTGAATCGGGGTGGGCGTGGTGTAGCCCGTGGCCTCCACCGCGGCGAGGACTTTTGGGCTCAGCCCGAGTTCGTCAAAGGTCATTGAGATGTTTTCGGGTCCGCAGGTGAATAAATCGCAGCGTTCTGCGGGCGTTTCCCTGTTGGCCGCAACATAGGGACCTATGACCGTGAGTCAAGGCAAGGGACCTTAAGGTCGCCGATCGCAACCTTTCTTTACTTTGCCGCCGTCCCGCCAAGATTGATGGTAAAGTCGCGATACTCCATCAGCACAGGGCTGCCAGCGTTATGGCCAAGAAGACAAACGACGATATGGCGGGCGGTGTGTCCGAACCCAAGAGCCAGGCACCAGAAGTAAAACCGGCGAAAAGCCTGTGGCCGAAGCCACATACCGAGATTCGGGCTGAACCGGGCCTGGAGCCGCCGCACCTGGAATCCGGACCCGTTTCGGCTCCTGAAGTCAAACCTCCTGCCGGCGACTTCGAAACGGTGCCTGCAGAGGGCTATGCCGAGCGTCCGGAGCCCGTTTTTGAAGCACCGCCGGAGCCGGTCGCCGAGATATCCGAGATCGATGCCTCCGGGCCGGAGTCGGATGACTATCGCGCGCCTGCAATTTCGCAGCCCGAGCAGGCGCAGGAGCGAGACGCCCAGCCGGAGAGGGAAGCCGATCCGTTTCGGGTGAACGAAGACGAGCGGACCGCAGCAGTTTTCGATGCAGCCGACCATCAGGAGCCCGCGCTTGCGGACCCCGGCGAAAGTAAAGGCGGCCGCTTTGTGGCCATGGCGGCAGGCATCGTCGTTGCGCTGGCGCTCGGTGGCGTCGCGTTCGTCTATGGCGCATCGGGTCTCGGTCTGAAATTCGGCGGCGGCAACGATACGGCCTCAACCGCTCAACAGCCTGAACCGGCACCGGTTGCTGTGAACGCCGAAGAGCTCAAGGCGGCTCAGGAGCGCATCGCGGAACTGGAAGCGCGCGTGAAAGCCGCCGAGGAAGAAAAGGCGGCCGCTGAAGCGGCCAAAGCCGCGGCCGCCGAGCAGGAGAAAACCGCTGCATTGCCTCCGGAGCCCGCTCCGTCTCCGGAGCCAGTACCTGCGCCTGTGCCGGATCCGTCTGAAACTGCGAAGCTGGAGCCCGCACCGCCACCTGCCACGGCCAGTGAACCCAAGCCGAAGGCTGAGCCGGCCCGTGAAACGGCCGCCGCACCCGCTCCGCCCCCACGGGAACTGGCGCCGGGCCCGCGCAATCTGAATGAACAACGCCCGTCGCCGCCGGCTACCCCGCCGCGGGAGACCGCGCGCGCGGAACCCGAGCCGCCTCCGCCGCCGCGTTACAATTTGCAGCCGTCCTACAATGAGCCTCGATCGACGCCAGAGATGCCGGTGCTGCAGGGCTGGGCGGTACGCGACGTCTATAATGGCATTGCCGTCGTGCAGTCTGGACGCGGCGCGCCGATGGAAGTCGAGCCTGGCGACAATCTGCCGGGCGGCAATCGGGTACTCGCCATCCGCCGTCTTGGCGGAAACTGGGCTGTCGTTACAGAGCGCGGCATTATCGCCGGGTACTGATCCAGCCGATCAGTTGGTGGCCGGGCCGAAGCGTGCTTCGCCCGGCGCTCCCACCACGAGAACGAATGTGTCTCCGCCCGGCGTGTCGAAATAAACGGCGCTGTCGGCCTGACCTGCTTCACCGCGTGCGCGAGCAAGAGCCAGGTTTTCCGCTCCAGGCGGCATGGGAAGCCGTACGGCCTGGACGGCATTTCCCGTGTCGGAAATCCATTCGACCGAAAGCGCGAGCTGGCCGCCGGCGGCCTGTCCGACAAGACGGGAAAAGCCGCGATCGCTGGCGGTTTCCCACGGGCCGGCGACGCGAACGATGACGATGTCGGGGCTGACCGACTGCGCGGCGGCCGGAGAGACAAAGAGAACGAGAGCGAGAAACGCAACGCAACGCAACATCATCAATCCCCCCGAAAAGCGCCGACGGCGCATGTTGTTACTTCAGACGTCCAGTTCGTTCACGAACTGCGCGTGTTCCTGAATGAAGCGGAAGCGCGCGTCGGCCTTCGAACCCATCAAACGCTCGACCGCGGCGCGGGTTTCGATCTCGTCGTCCTCGGCGATCTCGACACGCAGAAGCGTGCGGCGCTTCGGATCCATCGTCGTTTCGCGCAGCTGCTGCGGCATCATCTCGCCCAGGCCCTTGAAGCGGCCGATATCGACCTTCTTGCCCTTGAACGTTGTCGCCAGCAGCTTTTCGCGTTCGGCGTCGTTGCGCGCGTAGACCGTGGTTGCGCCTTGCGTGATGCGGTAGAGCGGCGGCACGGCGAGATAGAGATGGCCGCCGCGGATGAGGTTCGGCATCTCGCGGTAGAAGAACGTGACGAGGAGGGAGGCGATGTGCGCGCCGTCCACGTCGGCGTCGGTCATCACGATGACCTTCTCGTAGCGGAGGTCCTCCTCGCGATAGCTCGTCTTGGTGCCGCAGCCGAGCGCCAGCAGAAGATCCGCGAGCTGCTGGTTGTTGGCGAGCTTGTCGGCACCGGCATTGGCAACGTTGAGGATCTTGCCGCGTAGCGGCAGCACGGCCTGGTTCTGACGGGCACGGGCCTGCTTGGCGGAGCCGCCGGCGGAATCGCCTTCCACGATGAAGATTTCCGCGCCGGCCGCCGTATCCTGCGTGCAGTCCGCAAGCTTGCCGGGCAGGCGCAGCTTGCGCGTCGCGGTCTTGCGCAGCGTTCCCTTTTCGGAACGGCGGCGGATGCGGTCTTCGGCGACCTCGATGACACGGTCGAGCAGGCGGCGGGCCTGCGCCGGGGAATTCGCCAGCCAGTGGTCGAAGGGATCGCGGATCAGCTGTTCCACGAGACGCGTGGCTTCGGCGGACGACAGACGTTCCTTGGTCTGGCCCTGGAATTCCGGCTCGCGGATAAACACCGAGAGCAGGGCGACACAGCCGGACATGACGTCTTCCGAAGTCACGTCCTTGAAGCGCTTGGTCTGGCCGGTGAGATCGGCATAGGAGCGCAGGCCGCGCAGCAGCGCGCCGCGCAGACCGGCCTCGTGCGTACCGCCGTCCGGCGTCGGAATGGTGTTGCAGTAGGAATGGATGAAGCTGTCGCCGTCCTCGGCCCAGCCGATGGCCCATTCGACCGCGCCGGGGCCGGGATCGGCCTCGACCTTGCCGGCGAAGAACTCGGTGGTGAGGAGAGGGCGGCCCGTCACGGTGGCGGCGAGATAATCCTTCAGGCCGCCGGGAAACTTGAAGCTTTCCTTTTCCGGCACGCCGTCGATGCCGGCGAGAAGTTCGGGCGCGCACTGCCAGCGCACTTCGATGCCGGCGAACAGATAGGCTTTTGCGCGCGTCATGGCGAAGACGCGCTGCGGCTTCAGATGCGCGTTGACACCGAAGATCAGCTTGTCCGGAACGAAGCGGACCTTCGTGCCGCGCCGATTGTGAACGGCACCGAGATCTTCGAGCTCGGAGGCCGGCTTGCCGCGCGAGAAACTCTGCTTGTACAGACGCTGGCCGCGGGCGACCTCGACCTCGAGATGTTCCGACAGCGCGTTGACCACCGATACGCCGACGCCGTGCAGGCCGCCGGAGGTGGAATAGGCCTTGGAGCCGAACTTGCCGCCCGAATGCAGCGTGGTGAGAATGACCTCAAGTGCCGACTTCTTCGGAAATTTCGGATGCGGGTCGATCGGGATGCCGCGGCCGTTGTCAGACACCGAGATATAGCCGCCGGGCTCCATCTCGACCGAGATAAAGGTGGCGTGGCCGGCGACGGCCTCGTCCATCGCGTTGTCGATGACTTCGGAGAAGAGGTGGTGCAGCGCCTTCTCGTCGGTGCCGCCGATATACATGCCCGGCCGGCGGCGGACCGGCTCCAGCCCCTCCAGAACCTCGATGTCCGCGGCGGTGTAGCCGTTTTCGCCCGGCGTGCCCTTGGCGGGCGCGGGTTTGGCAGACTTGCGGGCCGCAGCGGCACCGCCGAACAGATCGGGTTTGGGAGCCATGTGTCTCGGGGATTGACGTGATTCGAAGCTGCCGGAGTATCGCACAGCCGGATGACGGGGCGAACCCGGACGGATTGACGCTTTGCCCTCATCCTGAGGAGGCGCGCAGCGCCGTCTCGAAGGATGAGGCGACCTGACCTCCGGCCCATCCTTCGAGACGCCGCCTCCGGCGGCTCCTCAGGATGAGGCTTGGGGTGCTGCCGGAATATAGATGTGCGACATCCGCTCCCGTATTTGGAAGCTCGGCGGAACCGTCATCAGCACCTCCGAAATGGAGGGGCGCGCGGGACGCCGGGAGATTCCGTCTCCCTCGGCGATGTGGTCAGAGAGTGAAGGACCACATCGATTGGGTACTCACCTCGGGGGACATCCTGTCCAGGCGTCCCGCGCACGGTGTCTTTTCGGCTTGCTGCGCACCGCCCCTGGAGGCTTACCTTTCTAGCCTCCACTAACGTGACCCCGTGCCAGCCTCTAGCTCCCCGGTTTGGGAGTTAACGGGCCGGCCGACCGCAGAGGCCTCCTGTGACGGGTGTACTGAGCCCGCCGGGACCATACGCCTTGGGCCGCCGGACCTGGGAAGCGACTCCCGCATCCGGCACCGCACTTCCGATCCACCCAAACGACGCCTCGCGAGAGCGCCCTCCGTGACCGAAAGCACGCCCCGTGTAGCACATCATAGGAATAAAGTCAAGGCTTCAGGAAGCCCACGCGCTGATCGCAAAATAAATCACATGAAGTCCGTGACTTTTCGGCGGGTGCCGGGTTTGTCGAGAGCATATTCAGGGGGAACACATGCGCAGTGAATGGATGTTTGCCGTCACGCTGATTGCCGCCAGTGTGGTCGTCTATATCTGGGCGCGCAGCTAGAACCAGTCCAGAGCGAAGGCGATGGCGATCATCGCGGTTCCGAGTCCACTGGCCACGGCCACAATCCATATAAGGCGGTCGCCTGAAGCCGCCGTGCGATTGTCGGAAGAGTCAGTCACGGGGACCACCTGCTGCCTTGGGCGAAAGCGCGGAGGTCTCCCAGCCGGCAACGCCCTGAATGTGGCTGCCGATAAATTCAATATAGGGCACTGCTCCGGCAGCGGATTAACCTATGTGGGTCTCCGGCCATTTCGCCCACCCACAGGCGCTCCCGTTCGGGTCGCGCCAGGCCTATTTCCTCAGTAGATTCAGCGGAATTGCAGCGGATTCATGCGTCTCGCGCGATATGCTGAACTTTTTGTGATGGCGATTACCCTACGTTGACGATCAGAGCCGAATGCAAAATACAGAACGAAAAAATACGATAATATGTACAGATCGTCCGTGCCCACAGAGGGGGGCCGCCGGACGGGCATATTGGGGGGTTCGCCATGGCGGCCTCAAAACGTACATATACAGTTCGCGATCTGCACCAGACTCTTGAACAGGCCGGCGTGCAGGCGCAGGCGCTTTCCGAGCATGTGGCCTTTGCGCTGATCCGCATGGCGCTGTCCGACATCGATCGCGACGACCGGCTGCCGCCGGGCCAGCGGCGGCTCAACGCCGTGAGCGTCGCCGATCTCGACCGGCTGATGGATCGCGCCGTCGACTGACGGGGCAGGCACAAAAAGGTTCTTCGACCTAAGTCGAAAACGCATGCCGTTCCATGCATTTATGCAGGGTCCGGTGTGCAGTCGTGCGTCATTTTCCGGGACGCGCGCGTACCTATCTGCACGGTCGGACGACGAACTGCCTTCAGGCGCAAAGCCTCCAGACGTCGCCGCCCGAATTCGAACAGGTGCCTTTGCACCGGGTGCGGCCCGCAGCCCGAACGGGACGGCTGTGCCTACATCATGGAGAAAGTAATGACCCTCAACCGTTCCCTGATTCTCGCCGCGTCGGTTCTGGCCCTTGGCATGGGCGCCGCGCAGGCCGACGACGGCCAGACCAATTCGCGCATCCAGAACAGCATCTACGACACGGTGCGCGGCGACGTTTCGCAGCCGTCCGGTGATGTGATGCAGGAAGGCCGCTACGCGACGGAAGCCCCGCTTCCGGCGGATTCCCGCGCGCAGCTGCGCGAGGACGACAACAACGATCCGTTCTACTTCCGCCAGACGACCCGTTCGACCGACTGAGTTTCCTGTACGGTCAGGACTGCGAAAGGCCGCCCGAAGGGGCGGCCTTTTTGTATGCAGAGACAAATTAGAGTGGACTGCCGATCTCTCCCGATCCAGGCGCCCCGAACCAAAACCTCATGATCAAAAGCACAAATATATGTACGGACGGTTTTGCTAACAGTACAAATCCCACAAGATAAACGGTTGCTATAAAAAGCCTGATGGGAAACTTGCTGTAATCGAGAGATCGATGTTTTAAGAAAGCAATGTCACGTGCGAATTTGGGGGCTGCGTCATAGAAAGGCATCGTTATGGCCCATGTTGCGCGTGCGTTTCGCCAAACCATTTCGGCGAGATTCGTGAAATCAAGATAACCCGTTGACATCATTACCTCGGGTACTTCGTCAACCTCTTCGAGATCCACAGCGCCATACAGCTCTTGCATCAGCGCATGAAAGTCGGATTCTAGCTCGGCGGGATATTCTGTGGTATCGAATACTTCACTAGCGCCGCCCATTCGCCCGAACTTAAGATCGAGTACCTTTCCAAAGTTATCTTTTGCTATCACCGCCGAGCTAGCTGCAGGTGTATTTACGACATAGCTATTTATATCGGGCTGGTCGTTTATGTCAGAGGGGCAGACGAGAGCGAACAATATTGAGCCCACGCCCAGAAGACACAGGCCGAAATAGGTGAAGTACAGATTTTGGGCCGGCAATCGCTCGAGCTCGTTTGATCCGAGATCATTTTTTAGAAAGTCGGGCCACGCCAATGCTGCTTCGGTTGCCTGATTGAACAGTAAGAAAGTGCCGATAAACGGAACTAAGATAGTCAAGCGCATAGCTAGTGTGCCACCAGCTTTTGCCAATATCGACCAGCGCGTAATGTGTGACAGCGTGAGCCATCCGCGTCGCAGCCGGTGTAGCCGAAACGGGTCTCTAACTGTCCTTAGAAAGTTTCGGCCTGCGCCTTTGAATGTCTTCCAAGTCAACTTTATTGGTTAGCTCCTTGGCAAACTGTTGGCGCGAGCTTTGTAAGCTGAAAGTCTTGACTCAGCAGCTCCATCTCCTCTCTATCCGCCTCAATTCCACAGTTTGTAACGAGGATCGCGTATGGGGACGGCGTTCGTTTTCCCGGGGCAGGGCAGCCAGCAGGTCGGCATGGGCAAGGCGCTCGCCGAGCAGTTTCCGGCGGCAAAGGCCGTTTTTGACGAGGTCGACGAGGCGCTTGGCGAAAAGCTCTCGGCCGTCATGTGGAACGGGCCGGAAGACCAGCTGACGCTGACCGCCAACACCCAGCCGGCGCTTTTGGCCGTATCCATCGCGGTCGCGCGCGTGCTGGAGGCCGAGAAGGGCCTGAAGATTTCCGACGCGCAGTTCGTGGCCGGGCATTCGCTCGGCGAATATTCGGCGCTGTGCGCCGCGGGCGCGCTGTCGCTCTCCGACGCCGCGCGGCTGCTGCGCGTGCGCGGCAACGCCATGCAGGCGGCCGTGCCTGTCGGGCAGGGCGGCATGACGGCGCTGATCGGCACGACGCCCGAACAGGCGCGCGAGATCGCGGCGGAAGCCGCGCAGGGCGAGATCCTGGAAGTCGCCAACGACAATGGCGGCGGACAGGTCGTGGTGTCCGGACACAAGGCCGCAGCCGACCGCGCCATCGAGATCGCGAAGGCCAAGGGCGTGAAGCGCGCGCTGCCGCTGACCGTCTCGGCGCCGTTCCATTCGCCCCTGATGGCGCCCGCCGCCGAAATCATGCAGGAGGCGCTGGCGCTCGTCACTGTCAATACACCGAAGCCGCCGGTCGTCGCCAACATGACCGCGCAGGCGGAGACGGACCCGGACACGATCCGCAAGCTGCTGGTCGAGCAGGTGACGGGGACGGTGCGCTGGCGCGAGTCGGTCGGCTATATGGCGGCGCAGGGCGTGACGCGCTTTGTCGAGCTTGGCTCGGGCAAGGTGCTTGCGGGTCTCGTGAAGCGCATCGCGGACGGCGCCGAGGCCTCGAGCGTCGGTACGCCGGACGATGTGGCGGGGTTTTAACCTCTCCCCTTGTGGGAGAGGTCGGCAGACCGCATAGCGGTCGCCGGGTGAGGGGTTCATGGTTTTACCCCTCACCTCGCTCAGGCCTTCGGCCTGAGTCGTCCTCTCCCACAAGGGGAGAGGAAGGGATTTGAATTTTTGGCCCATCCTTCGAGACGCGTCTCCGGCGCTCCTCAGGATGAGGCCGGGGAACAGGAGACGTTCATGTTCAACCTTTCAGGCAAACGCGCCCTCGTCACCGGCGCTTCGGGCGGCATCGGCGGCGACATCGCCCGGGCGCTGCACGTGCAGGGCGCGGCCGTGGCGCTGTCCGGCACCCGCAAGGACGCGCTGGAGGCGCTTCAGGGCGAGCTGAAGGAGCGGGCGCATGTCGTGGTCTGCAACCTCTCCGACACGGCGCAGGTGGATGCGCTCGTGGGGCAGGCGGAGGCCGCGCTCGGCGGGCTCGACATTCTTGTCCACAATGCCGGCATCACCCGCGACAACCTGTTCATGCGGATGAAGAACGAGGAATGGGACGAGGTTCTGGCCGTGAACCTTACGGCCGGTTTCCGGCTCTACCGCTCGGCCCTCCGGGGCATGATGAAGCAGCGGGCGGGCCGCCTGATCGGCATCACCTCGGTGGTGGGCGTGACCGGCAATCCGGGACAGGGCAATTATGCCGCCTCCAAGGCCGGCCTGATTGGCATGTCGAAGGCGCTGGCGCAGGAAATCGCCAGCCGGAATGTGACCGTGAACACGATCGCGCCCGGATTCATCGAGACCCCGATGACCCATGCGCTGGACGACAAGCAGAAAGAGGCCATCATCGGCCGGGTGCCCGCCGGGCGGCTGGGGACCGGCGCGGACGTCGCCGCGGCGGCCGTTTATCTCGCCTCCGACGAGGCCGGATACGTGACGGGCCAGACTATCCATGTGAATGGCGGAATGGCTATGATCTGAGCGATTCCCCGCCCTTGCGGCAGGGTTATCGTGGCTTGTGGTCAACGCGGATTTAGTGTGCTAATCGACCCCATCACCCCGGGGGGAGGTAGCCGCTAACAACTGGATGAAGCGGTTCTTCGGGGCCATATTTTCAACATTTAGTATCGAGGGACCGAGCGATGAGCGACATTGCTGAACGGGTAAAGAAAATCGTGATCGAGCATCTTGGCGTTGATGCCGACAAGGTCACGGAAAAGGCCAGCTTCATCGACGATCTGGGCGCGGACAGCCTCGATACGGTCGAGCTCGTGATGGCGTTCGAAGAAGAGTTCGGTGTGGAAATCCCGGACGATGCCGCGGAAACGATCCTGACCGTCGGCGACGCCACCAAGTTCCTGGAAAAGAACGCCGCCTGAACCTTCCGGCCGGCGTGCACGTTTTTATATGAATGCGAAGCGCCCCCACGGGGGCGTTTTCCACGCTGAGGAGCAGGCATGAGAAGGGTCGTCGTCACCGGCATCGGTATGGTTTCGCCGCTTGCGAACGGCGCGGAACTTACCTGGCAGCGCCTGCTGGAAGGCAAGAGCGGCGCGTCGAGGATCGAGCATTTCGACGTCAGCGACCTGCCGTCCAAGATCGCCTGCACCGTCACGCGCGGCGACGGCACCGACGGCACATTCAATCCCGACCAGTGGATGGACCCGAAGGACCAGCGCCGCGTCGACAATTTCATCGTTTTTGCCGTCGCGGCGGCCGACCAGGCCATCGCCGACAGCGGCCTGAGCTTCGACACCTACGAAAAGCAGATCGCGGCCGGCACCTATATCGGCTCGGGCATCGGCGGCATCAAACAGCTCGACGAGGGCTCGCAGCTCATCGTCGAGAAGGGCCCGCGCCGGATGGGCCCGTATTTCATTCCCGGCCTCTTGATCAACCTCGCTTCCGGTTATGTGTCGATCAAGCATCAGCTGAAGGGACCGAACTCGTCCGTCGTTACAGCCTGCTCGACCGGCGCGCATGCGATCGGCGACGCGGCGCGGCTCGTCGCGCTCGGCGATGCGGACGTCATGGTGGCGGGCGGGGCGGAAGCCTCGATCACGCGGCTCGGCTTTGCCGGGTTCTGCGCCTGCCGCGCGCTCTCGACCGGCTTCAACGATACGCCCGAGAAGGCCTCGCGTCCCTACGACAAGGACCGCGACGGCTTCGTGATGGGCGAGGGCGCCGGCGTGGTGGTGCTCGAGGAATACGAGCACGCCAAGGCGCGCGGCGCGAAGATCTACGGCGAAGTGATCGGCTACGGCATGTCGGGCGACGCCTACCATGTCACCGCACCGTCCGAGGACGGCGACGGCGCGTTCCGCGCCATGAGCGCCGCCATCAAGCGCGCCGGCATTGATCCGTCCGAGCTCGACTATATCAACGCCCACGGCACATCGACGCCGCTCGGCGACGAGATCGAACTGAAGGCGGTCGAGCGCCTTGTCGGCAATGCCGCGGGCAAGATCTCGATGTCGTCGACCAAATCGGCCGTCGGCCACCTGCTCGGCGCCGCCGGCGCGGTCGAGGCCATCTTCTCGCTGTTCGCGATGCGCGACAACGTGGCTCCGCCGACGCTCAATCTCGACAATCCGTCCGTCGATACGCCGCTCGATCTGGTGCCGCTCGTGAAGCGCGAGCGCGAGATCAACACGGTGCTGTCGAACTCGTTTGGTTTCGGCGGGACGAACGCCAGCCTCATCTTCCGCAGGGTGGATTAAGCGTTCGCCTTTTGCCGCAATTCGTTGTCATGATCCGCGCGAGCGGGTCGTAAGGATTCGCAGAAGAGGTTCGCCGGATGATTTCGGATAGCGATCCGCCGGAAAGAAAAGATCCGCCGCTGCAGCCGCCGCACCCGGGAGCGGCCGACGAGCCGGAGTTTTTCGAAGAACGGCCGCGCGATCCTTTCGCGTCGTATTCTCCGCCGCGCGATCCTTTCCGCGACGACATCATCGAGCCGGAAATCATTCCGCCGGACGCCGAGGAGATTTCGGACGACACCACGCCGCTGCGCGATCTTGTGCAGAGCTATCGCCAGGAGGCCCGGCAGGCGAGCGGACCTGAACGTGCGCCGCATTCTGCGGCCGGGCCGGATGTCGAGCAGGAACCCCTGCAGCTTACGCGTCCGGCATCCGAACCGCCACCAATGAAAACCGGCTGGTTCCGCCGGAAGCAGGCGGCTGCACCGCCTCCTCCTCCGCCGCCCCCGCCGCCGAACACGAAAAAGGGCAGAAAACCGATGAGCCGTTCCGAGCGTTCGCGCACGCCGTTCATAGCCGGCGCCAACGCGGCGCTGACGATTCTCGTGGTCGCGATGCTTGGTTCTCTGGTGGCGGTGAACTACGGCATGCGGGAATACGATGCCCCCGGACCGCTGCAGGCGGAAACCGACATCGCGATCCCGCGCGGTTCCGGCCCCCGGGATATTTCGGAAAAGCTGTCGGAGGCGGGCGCCATCGACAGTTCCAAGCTGTTCGTCGTCGCGACCCAGCTGACCGGCAATCGCGGCAAGCTGCAGGCGGGCGAATACCGCATTCCGGCGCATGCCAGCATGCGCCAGATCATGGACATGATGGCCAAGGGCGATGTCGTCGAACACAGCGTGACGATTCCGGAAGGGCTGACCTCCAAGCAGATCGTGAACCGGCTGCTGAGCGAGACCATACTTTCCGGGACCGTGCGCGAAATTCCGCCCGAAGGATCGCTGCTGCCGGAAACCTATCAGGTAACGCGCGGCGCGGACCGCGAGGCGCTTTTGCAGCGCATGGCCGCCGCGCACAAGAAAGCGCTCGACGAGATCTGGGCAAAGCGCAACACGTCCGTACCTGTAAAGACGCCGCAGGAACTGGTAACTCTCGCTTCCATCGTCGAAAAGGAAACGGGAATTGCGAGCGAGCGGCCGCGCGTGGCGTCGGTGTTCGTGAACCGTCTGAACAAGAAAATGCGCCTGCAGTCCGATCCGACGATCATTTACGGACTTGTGCAGGGCAACGGAACGCTTGGACGCCCGATCCTCAGAAGCGAGATCACCAAGCCGACTCCCTACAACACCTACACCATTCCGGGCCTTCCGCCGGGTCCGATCGCCAATCCCGGCAAGGCCTCGCTTGAGGCAGTGGCGAACCCGGCGACGACAAAGGATCTCTATTTCGTCGCCGACGGATCGGGCGGGCACGCTTTTGCGACGACACTGGCGGAGCACAACGCCAATGTGGCGCGCTGGCGCGCAATGGAGCGGGCGGAGGCCGACCGGGCGCCGGTCGATGCGCTGCCGGCCGACGGCGCGGCTCCAAGCAATTAGAGTGTACCGATTTAGCCTCTCCCGTTGACGGAGAGGCCGAGAGCGCGAAGCGCTGCAGGTGCGGGGACAACGAGAAACTCTGCTTCTGTGGCTCTCCCCTCTCCTCGCTCGAAAGCCTTCCGGCCTTCGAGTCGTCCTCTCCCGCAAGCGGGAGAGGGTAAGAGTTGAGCCTTCCCCGGCGCCCCGTTATGGTGCGCGCCACCTTTTGTTCATTCCGGTTTCACAGGCACATTCATGAGTCTCTCAAGCATGACGGGCTTCGCTCGCGCCGACGGCGCGTTGGCGGGCGTACGCTGGGCCTGGGAGATCAAGACGGTGAACGCGCGAGGCCTCGACGTGCGCGTCCGGGTGCCGCCTGGAATGGATGCGCTGGAGGCGGAGGCCCGCGCCGACACCGCGGCGCGCCTTGTGCGCGGCACCTGCAACGCCACTCTGACCGTGACACGCGAGGGCGCGCTGCCGGTCGTGAAGATCAACGAGCCGGTTCTCGAATCGCTGGTGGCGGCGCTCGGCGTGCTGAAAAGCCGCGTCGAAGCCACTCCGCCGTCGCTGGATGGACTTCTGGCCGTGAAGGGCGTGGTCGAGGTCGTGGAGCCGGAAACGGACGAGGCGGCAAAGGACGCCGAGCGCAAGGCCATGCTGGCTTCGCTTGCGGTTGCGCTCGACCAGCTTGTGGCGGCGCGCCGCGGCGAGGGCGATGCGCTGGAGCGCATTCTGCGCGAGCGGCTCGATACGATCGAAAAGCTGACGAAACAGGTCGAGGTACATCCGGCCCGCACGCCCGAGGCGATCCGTGCGCGGCTGACCGAGCAGGTGCAGGCGCTGGTCGGCGCGGTGCCGATGCTGGACGCCGACCGGCTGCATCAGGAAGCCATTCTTCTGGCGACGAAGGCCGATGTGCGCGAGGAGATAGACCGTCTGTACGCGCATGTCGCGGCCGCGCGCGATCTTCTGAAGGAAGGCAAGGCGGTGGGCCGAAGGCTGGATTTCCTGTGTCAGGAATTCGGTCGCGAGTCGAACACGCTGGCCTCGAAATCGAACCATGTCTCGCTCACGGCCACGGCTCTCGAGCTTAAATCCGTGATCGAGCAGTTTCGCGAACAGGTTCAGAACGTCGAATGAGCAACGCCGAGATCGACCGCAGAGGCATCATGCTTGTTGTGTCTTCGCCGTCCGGCGCGGGCAAGACGACGCTGACGCGCAATCTCCTCGAGAAAGAAGAAGACGTCGTTCTTTCGATCTCGGTAACGACGCGCCCGCGGCGGCCGAGCGAGATCGACGGCGTGCATTACCAGTTCATCGACCAGCGGAAGTTCGACCGCATGCGCGATGCGGGTGACCTTCTCGAATGGGCCACGGTGCACGGCAACTGCTACGGAACGCCGAAGGAACCGGTGGACGCGGCGCTCGCCGCCGGGAAGGATGTTCTGTTCGACATCGACTGGCAGGGGACACAGCAACTGAAATCCAGCGCGCTGGCACCGGATGTCGTGACGGTGTTCGTGTTGCCACCCTCCGCCGCTGAACTGAAAGCGCGCCTGGAGCGCCGTGCTGAAGATCCGCCGGATGTCATTATCCGCCGGCTGCGCAATGCGGCCGAGGAAATTCCGCACTGGACCGAATATGACTACGTGCTGGTGAATCGCGATCTCGAAAAAAGTTTCCTGAGGCTGCGCTCCATCCTGCAAAGCGAGCGGCTGAAGCGCGTGCAGCCTGAAGACGTGCAGGCCTTCGTCGACGGCCTGCTTGCCGATCTGCAAAGCGTGACCTGATCACGAGGCCACGTCGTCGGCGACGACTGCGCCGCGCATGCCGCGGGGGCGAGGCGGCCCGGTGGTCGAGTCCTTCGCCGTTTGGCGCTCCGTTTCCGCGTTGAGTTCAGCGCCGAACAAGACGATCGCGGACGACAGCCACATCCAGGTCATGAGGCCGATGGCGGCACCGAGCGTGCCGTAGGTTTCGTTGTAGGCGGCGAAGTTTGCCGCGTACCACGAAAAACCAACCGACATCAGAACCCATGTGATTCCAGCAAAGAGGCTGCCAGGCGTGATCCACTCCCATCTCGCGTCGGCACGGCTCGGAGCAAACCTGTAAAGTATGGACAACGCCAGAATCGCGACGATAGAAACGGCGGGCCACCTGAGAGCGGCAATGAGAGACGTGCCGATGCCATCGAGACCGGACCAGGCAAGAGCGATCGGCACCGCGGCGGTGGCACCCAGGCCAAGGAGCAGGAACATCAGCGCACCGGCGGTGAAGACGAGCGAGATGAGATTGAGGCGGAAGAACCCGCGCTTTTCGGTCTCGCCGTAAGCGACGTTGAGAGCGTCGAAGACTGCCTTGACCCCGGCGTTTGCGCTCCACAGCGCGAGCCCGAGGCTGAAGAGGAAGCCGAGACCAAGCGCGGCCTGATTGCCCTGCGTCAGCCGTCCCAACTGTTCGGACACGATCGCGATGCCGCCCTGGGGAACAACGCCGTCAAGGGTGGTGACGTGGTCCACCAGTGTCGCGCCGTCGGCAACCAATCCATAGAGCGATACAAAGGCGGCAATGGCCGGAAACACAGCGAGCAGCGCATAGAACGTGACTCCGGCCGCGACGGCCATGACGCGGTCGGCCGAAAATTCGTGGTAGGTGCGTTTGAGGATCGCTTTCCAGCCCGCCAGCGGAATCTCCCAGGGCCGGGCGGCGCCCCGGCCAGCGGCATGGTCGGCCGCGATGACCTCCTCGGGCCGCTCCGGGTTGCCGGCAGGTATCGACGCCGGCGCGGGCGCGCGCGCCGCAGCGCGATCACCCGGCGTTCGAAGGGCCTTCACTAAAAGAGTGCCGCCGATGACGGCGGCCGAAAGACGGCTGAGCAGGCGAAGTGCATCCATTGGCAGGACAACGCCCGCGCCACGCTTCGGGTTGCCCGGAGCGAACGATCACAGCCATGTTCCGTAAACTTTCCTCGTTCTAGGATCGCCGCGGAAAGGCCGGACATGGCGACGCACAGGATCAGCGACTGGCGATGGGCATTGCGCATCCTTGCGCCGCTGATCGTTTTTTCGGCCGGCATCGGCGCCGTCTCGCTGCTCGTCCTGCATCCGCTGACGGTCGCGCTGTCGCAGGCCCTCGTGGCGCGCGCCGGCGAGCCGTTCGCCGGGAATTTCGATCTTCTTCCTTTCCTGCTGTCTCCGGCAGGCATGATGACCGCGCTCGTATTGACGGGATCGGCGATATTCCTGCGCGCGCTTGAATTCGGCGGGCTGACGCTGATCGCATGGGACGGACGGTGCGGTCGGCCGCCGGCGCTTTTGCGCGGCGCGTATCGTCTGGCGTCGCGATTGCCGTCTCTGCTTGCGCTGACGGGCATCGCCTTTGCCGTAGGGGCGTTACTCCTGATTCCGGTTGGCGCGGCGGCATGGATGGCGAAAGCGCTCTGGCTTGGCGGCGGCGACATCTATTTCTACGTCACAACACAGCCGCCTGAATTCTTCTATGCTGTGGTGCTGGTCGGTACGGTGGCCGCGTGTGCGCTGGCGGCGGGCGTGATGCTGGTATTGCGCTGGTTTCTGGCCGTTCCTTTCGCGGTGATCGGCGGGCTCAGCGCCGTGGAGGCGCTGCGCCGCTCGGCGGCGGCGACGCGCGGCAGACGCCTGAAACTTCTGGTCCGGCTGGCGGTCATCGGGGCCGCCGTGTTCGCTGTTGCGGCGCTGGCGTCGTTCGCCTTCACAGCGCTGTTCGACACGCTGTTCAACCCCGCGCACCCCATGCGCGCCGGAGCGCGGGCGCTGTTGATCCTGGCGATTGCCGCGGGAGTATTGACGACGCTGACGGCGGGGCTGGCGCGCGCGGCTTTCGCGGTGTTGGGAGCAGGGCTTTACGCCGATGCCGGAACGGAAGAAAGGTTTTCGGAAATCGTGCCTGAAGGCGCGGAAAGTGGTCTCTGGATCGTCTGCGGCGTGCTGGCTTTCGTCGCGGCGGCGCAGATCGTCTGGGCGTTTGAAGAATTCGATATCGACGGGCCGCTCTACGTGACCGCCCATCGCGCCGGATCGTCGGCCGCGCCGGAAAACACGCTGCCGGCGCTCGAGCGCGCGATCGCGGATGGCGCGGACTTCGCCGAGGTCGATGTGCAGGAGACAAGCGACGGGCAGGTCATTGTCGTGCACGACACCGATTTCCGCCGCGTCGCGGGCGTGGCGCGGCCCGTGTGGGAGATGAGCTTCGACGAGGTGCGCCAGCTCGACGCCGGTTCATGGTTCGGCCCGGAGTTCCGCGGCACGATAATTCCGCAGCTCGGCGAGTTCGCACGGGCAGCGAAGGGGCGCATACGCCTGAATGTCGAAGTGAAGAACAATGGCCACGGGCAGGACCTCGCGGCCCGGACGATCCGGATCCTGAGCGAAGAGGGTGTTCTGAACGACGCCGTTATTACATCACTGGATCTGGGGTTGCTGGCGCAGGTACGGAAGCTCGATTCCGACATAAAGACCGGATTCATTGCCTCGACGGGTCTCGGCAACATGCTGGCGGTGGATGTCGATTTCTATTCGCTGGCGATCCGCATCGCGACCCCTGCGGCGATCCGGCGGATCGCCGATACCGACCGCACGGTTCATGTCTGGGGGGCAGGAAACGAGACGGCCATCACCGATGCCATCCTCGCCGGCGCGACAAACGTCATCGTCGACGACCCGGCGGCGGCGAAGCGCACGGTGACAGCGCTGCTGGAAATGACGGCGCCGGAGGTCGCGTTCCTGCGCATGCGGCGATTGTTCGAACGGCAGGGACTTCTCAACCGCCCGCGCTAATTTTTTGCGGCACGTTCTGCCGAAAGTGCACGCGCGAGGGCCGCAAAACCTGCGACATCGATTTCCTCGGCGCGGCGTGTCGGTTCGATGTCGACGGATTCAAGGGCCGCCGCTGGATCGCGAAAGACGGATTTCAGGCTTTGCCGCAGCATTTTGCGGCGCTGGCCGAACGCCGCCTGCGTGACGGCTTCGAGCGCGGCGACGGTGCACGGCTCTGGGTTTTCACGCGGCACGAGATGCACGATGGAGGACGTGACCTTCGGCGGCGGCACGAAGGCCGACGGTGGCACATCGAACATGATCCTTGCCTGCGCGCGCCACCCGGTGAGGACACCGAGGCGCCCATACGCATCGTCTCCGGGTTTCGCCACGATGCGTTCCGCGACCTCGCGCTGGAACATCAGCGTGAGGGATTGCCACCAGGGCGGCCATGCCTCGGTTGTCAGCCAACCGACAAGAAGCGCGGTCGCGACGTTGTAGGGCAGGTTGGCGACGACGCGGAGCGGCGCGTCCGTGCGGTAGGAGCCGAGATCGATGTCGAGTGCGTCGCCCGCGATGACGGCGAGACGTCCCGGATAATGCTGCGAGACTTCGCCAAGCGCGGCGATGGCGCGGTCGTCCTTCTCGACGGCGATGACGCGTCGCGCGCCGAGGGCGAGCAAAGCCCGTGTCAGACCGCCGGGGCCCGGGCCGACCTCGACGACATCGACGCCTTCGAGCGGGCCGGATGCGCGCGCGATGCGCGCCGTAAGATTGAGATCGAGCAGGAAATTCTGGCCGAGGCTTTTGCGTGCCGACAATTCGTGGCGGCGGATAACATCGCGCAGCGGCGGCAGATCGTCGAGCGCGCTCATGCGGCGTGTTCCGCGAGTCGCGCGGCGAGCTTGATCGCGGCGACGAGACTCGACGTGTCGGCCTTGCCTGTACCGGCGATGTCGAAGGCCGTGCCGTGGTCGGGAGATGTACGGATGAACGGAAGGCCGAGCGTGACGTTTACCGCACGGTCGAAGGCGATGGTCTTGATCGGGATCAGAGCCTGGTCGTGATACATCGCGAGGACGGCGTCGTAACGCGCCCTTGCGGTCTCGTGGAACAGCGTGTCCGCCGGCCACGGGCCGGACGCGTCGATGCCTTCGGCCTTCAGGTCGGCGATGGCGGGCGCGATGACCGCCGCATCTTCGCCGCCGAGAGCCCCTTCCTCTCCCGCATGAGGGTTGAGACCCGCCAGCGCCAGCCGCGGATGAGGAATGCCGAACCGCGTCACAAGGTCATGCGCGACGATGCGGCCGGTTTCGACGATCAAGTCGCGTGTCAGGGCCGCGGGTACATGGGAAAGCGGTATGTGCACCGTGACCGGAACGACCGCGAGATTTTCCGTCCAGAGCATCATCACGGGACGGGCAGCCGTGCCTGTATGCTGTTCGGCAAGGGCGCCGAGGAATTCAGTATGCCCGGGATGCTGAAAGCCGGCGCGAAGCAATGGCGCTTTCGAGATCGGAGAGGTGACGACGGCGGACGCTCGGCCTTCCAGAACGAGCGTGGTTGCCGCTCGTATGGACTCGATGACCGCGGGTGCATCCGCGACATTCGGTTTGCCCGGTTCGGCGAGGACGGCCATGTCGAGCGGAAGAACGGGCAGGGCGAGCGGAAACATCTCGGCCGCACGCCCGGGTTCGGTGACAACGATGGGGACCGCATGGCCGAGGCGCTCGGCGAGATGCGCGAGATGATCGGGATCGGCGAGAACAAAAAACGGCGGCAAGTCGCGCGGAATCCGCTGCAGCCACGCCTGCAGCACAAGTTCGGGGCCGATGCCGGCTGGCTCGCCCATGGTGACTGCAAGCGGATTCATGGTCATGGCACCCGCCGTTACGCGGTCAGGGCGTCGTCTCGTCGTCGCTGATCATATTGCTGACATTGACCGAGGTTCCGGCCTCGCCCAGCGTGCGCAGCGACATGCGCAGGAACACCTTGTGTACGGGATCGTCGTTGCCGTTCTCGTGGAAATCGACCGAATAGTTCACGCCAAGGCCGAAGCACTCGTCGAGATAGCCGGCACCGACCTGGATACGGTCCAGATCGTTCGTTTCGATGTTGTAGCGGGCGCCGCCGAGGACATAGACCTCATCGGTAAGCTGAACCCGCGCGCTGCCAACGACACCTTCGGCGCGCTCGATGCCAAACTGCGGCTGCTCCTCATAGCGGCCGTAAGTCAGGCCTGCGAGAACCGGACCTTTCCGTACTTTCGTCTCAAGCTCGATCGCGCGCTCGTCGAACGTGTCCTCGTCGAAGCGGAAGCGGGACGCGAAGGAAATTTCCTTCGTGAACTGGACATAGCCGCTCGCGACATAGTCCGAACGATCCTTGTCGAGGCCGGTGCCTTCGCCGGTCTTGAGCAGATCATCCTCGGCGAACGAGTTCTCGCCGTACAGCTGATAGGACTGTCCGAACATCAAATTGGCGAAGCCGCCGCTGTTGAAATGCAGCGTGTACTGCGCGCCGACATTGGCGCGGCCGCCGCCCTCGATGCGGTCGAAGCCCGAGAACTTGTCCCACGAGAACAGCGTCGAGGTGTCGAAGAACAGGCTCTGCGCATCCTCGTTCGGGATGTTGCCGATCTCCGTTTCGTTCGGGCGGATGATGACCTGCGCCATCGGCTCGAAGATGTGCGTACCCATGCTGTTATGGGCAACGAACGGATAGCGGTATTCGAGGCCTGCGCCGACCATGCCGCGCGTGACGAATTCATCGTCGGTGTTGATGAAGTCGGCGAGCGTGTCGCTGTTGTCGGCGTTGAGGAACATGACGTCGCCGCGCGCGAAGGCGAACGGCGTCCAGACCTGGCCGATGGGATCGATGAATTCGCGCTTCCAGCTCGTATCGACCGACAGGCGTGTGTAGGAGCCCGCGACACCAGGAACGATGCATTTATCGAGTTCGAAATCGTCGCAAGTAAGGTTGTCGCCGTCGCTACCGACGACGTTGCCGGACAGCGGCTCGAAATCCGTTTCCTTACGGTAGGTCGTGGTGAGATTGACGTTGAACGCCAGTTCGCCGCCGACCACCGGCTTGTCGTGGATGTAATTATAATCCCAGACGCCGGCCACAGGGAGCTGATCCTGAACGTCGTCGGACGACAGGCCGTAGAAATAATAGCCGCGCAGCTCGAAGTAGTTGCGGTCGCCCATGCCCGTGAGGTGCGCGGTCGAAATCGCTTCCGTCCAGCTGGCGCCCCACATGTCGTAGTCTTCCAGCACCCATTTGTCCGAAACGACGTTGGCGTTCCAGCCCCAGGTCCAGAAGTCATTGATGCGGAAGTCGCCGCGCGTCGTGATGGCGCCGCGGAAGTCGTCGTCCTGACCCGGGAAATCGCCCTGCTTGTTGAAGACGCCCGGATCCTGCTGGTAGATGCCGGCCGCGCGGATCGAATAGGCGCCGTTCGTCGTCCGGTGACGGAACTCGACGTCCGGCATGACACCCTGCTTCGTCAGCAGAGCGGGCGCGAAGGTGACGTCGATGTTCGGCCGGACGTTCCAGAAATATGGGATGCGGGCACCGAAGCCGTACTCGGTCGAGTTCATGTAACGCGGCGTCAGGAAGCCGCTCTTGCGCTTCACCGTGCCGTCGGCGTGCTGGAAGTAGGGCAGCCACATGATCGGCTTGCCGAAGAATTCGAACCGCGCGTCCTCGTAATAGACCGTGTTGGTGCCCTGATCGTGGATGATGCGGGCCGCCTTGATCTGCCAGAACGGCGGCTTGGCCGGATTTTCGCGGCAGGGTTCGCACGCGGTGTAGACGCCTTTCTCGAAGACCACGATCCGGCCCTCGGTGCGCGTGGCGCGCGCGGCGGCGAAGCGGGTGCGGTCCGCGCCCTCGACGAGCAGCGACTGGACGAAGCCGTCGCTGAAGTCCTCTGTCAGGACCATGTGGTCCGACTGGTAGACATTGCCCTGATCGTAGAGGCGCACATTGCCGAATGCCGAAACCTTGCCGGTGGTCTGGTCGTAGACCACCCGGTCGGCCTCAAGGACGGCATCGCCGTAATAGAGCTTCACATTGCCGACGGCGGACGCGGTCGAACGCACGTCGTCGTAGACCACCTCGTCGGCGTCCACGAACATCTTCTGATTGGGATCTCGCGAGCCCGCAACGTTTTCGAACTGGGCGTAAGCCACGGTGTCCAGCGCCAAAAAGGCAGCAAACGACACCGTTGCCGCGAGAGCTCCCGCCCGCGCAGCTTGCTTCACTTGGGCCAGAAGGGTTACCGCCTTCACCCATCCTCCTGGTGCAAGAGCACCGTTACACCCAACAACAAGCCGATAATCGAGGGAGACCAAGCCGCCACAAACGGAGTAATGAAACCCGCCGCCCCCAAATCCCCGGCCATTTCGCCAGCAACATAAAGCATGAAGCCTGCTGTCACGCCACCGAGAATCGCCTTCCAGACACCGCCCAAACGGCTGAAGCCAAGGGACACTGTTGCGGCGATCAAAACCATCGTTGCGTAGAATATCGGCCGCGCGACAAGTGATTGATATCGCAGGTCAAATTTCTCTGTTTTGAGACCCGTCAACTGCCAGTGGGAGATGACCGCGGGGAGTTGCCAAAACGACACGCTTTCCGGCTTCGTGACGGTCTCCGCGACCTGGTCCGCGGTGAGGTTTGTGGGCAGCTGATAAACGAGATGCGATTCGGGCGGAATGCCGTGCCGCATGATCCGCACATTGCGCATTTCCCAGTAATCGGACTGGAGTTTCGCCGTCTCCGCTTCGATACGCGCCTGGAAGCCGCCTTCGCGCGAGAAGACAAAAGCCGTGACGCCTTTCAGTTCTTCACCGCGCCTTGCCGAACTGCGTGCGCGGATGACGGTCTGGTCGTCATCGTCCTGCTGCCGGATCCAGCGCTGGCCGGCATTCGACCGAGATTTATCGAACGCCGCGGCTTCATGCTCCTCGGCGTTCTCCTTCAGCCATGTCGATACCGGATTGTAGACGGTGGTGGCCGCTATACCGAGAAGCGCGGCGGCCAGAAGCGCCGGCGCCAGCATCTGCCAGATGGACACGCCGGTCGCGCGGGCCACGACGAGTTCCAGCCGCCGCGAAAGACTGACAAAGCCCGCGATCGACCCGAACAGGACGGTGAATGGCAGGACCTCTTCCGCGATGATGGGCGTGCGCTGCAGCGAGATGAGTGCAACGTCGAACAACGTGGCCGAGCCGCCTTCGCGCATGTTGCGGATCAGATCGACCGAATCGACGAGCAGAATGAGGGCGAACAGGATCAGGAAAGCCGCGCCGATGGACAGCATCAGCCGGCGTGCGATGTAGAGCGAGAGAACCGGCGCCATGTTCAGGCCGCCACGGGACGGCGGTGCAGCAGGCGCCGCCGGAACCAGGGCTTGATGCCGAGGCCGATGGCGAGCGCAACAATGCTCGAGCCGATCAGCAGCGTGTAGAGAAGCGGCACGGCCAATGGCTGGCTTTTCATCATGTTGACGATGCCGAGGCCGGCCAGACGCAAGGCGAAGATCAGGAGGACGGCGGCAACGATGCTCTTGAACCTGCTCTGGCGGACGGTATGGGGCCGGCCGAGAGCGGCGAAGGCAATGCACAGGAAGGCAATCGGATAGAACGGAGCCACCAGGCGGTCGTGGAGCTCGGACCGTATATTGCCGAGGGCGCGCGGATTTTTGGTGTCCGGATTCCAGAGTTCCGCGATGAAACGTTCCTTGGGCTTGTAGGACACCTCGACGTCCCGCGAGGCCAGCGGCGACAGGTCGAATGCATAGCGGTCGAACAGGACGATGCCGACATCGTCGCTGGCGGAACCCTTGCGCTGCATCGCGCCCTTTTCCAGCACGAGGTAGGTGCCTTCCTCGGTTTTGATCACCTGGCCGCGCTCGGCGGTGTAGACGATGTCCTCATCCGGCTCGCGGCCGTCCTCGATAAGAATGCCGAGGAGCGCGGCGCCGGCATCGCGCTCGCGGATGTGAAGCGTCAGGCCCTGGTCGAGACTGGTGAACTCGCCTTCCCGCAGCACCTTCACGACGATGTCGGCGCGGATCTGGGTGATCATGTCGCGTGCCGTGCGGAGCATCGCCGGAATGGCTGATACGCTGAGCGCGCCGACGGCCAGACTGACGAGCAGGGTCAGCACGACAAGCGGGCGAAGCACGGTGGCGGGCGGCACGCCGGCCGCGTTGATGGCCGCCAACTCGGAATCCGTATTCAGCTTGTTCAGGACGAAAACGACCGAGGCAAAGAGCGCCAGCGGCGCAACCAGCAGAGCGAAATAAGGCACCGCCAGAAGCGTGATGGTGAAGAAGGTCCAGAAAGACTGGCCCTTGGTGGCGATGAGATCGAACTGACGGAGCGACTGCGTCATCCAGACCACGGCCGTGACGCCGAGCAGGCTGACGAGAAAGGCCCCCGCGGCCGATCGGAAAATATAGCGTTGCAGGGCACCCATGCCGGTTATCTACCGCGTCGGCTTTGCGTAAATTGTGGCCGGAGCCTAAAGAAAACGGCGAATCCGCCCCGGGCGGCTTCGAGACAGGAGTTTATACCCGATATGGCCACGCCCAAAATCGCTTTCCAGAAATCCGCAGTACCGGCAGGCGGCGTCGCCGCCATTTTGACCGACGGCAAGCTCGGCTTTTCGGGCTCGGCGAAGACGCTGATCGGCAAGATCAAGGATTTCGACCGGATTGCGAAGGCGGCCAAATTCACCGGCAAGGCTGGCAGCGCGCTCGACCTGATCGCTCCGGCGGGAACGGGTCTCGACCGGCTGATCGTTTTCGGCCTCGGCCGGGGCGAGGGCGACCCGGCGACGGAATGGGTGAAAACCGGCGGGCAGGTGCTTGGCAAGATCGGCAAGGCCGACAAGGCGAGCGTGCTGGTCGATATTCCGCCCGGTCTCGACGACGACCCGGTGAAGGCGGCGACGGACATGGCGCTCGGGGCGCGGCTGCGTGCGTACAGCTTCGACCGCTACAAGACGCGCAAGAAAAACGACGACGACAACGGCGACTGTGCCGGGAGCCTGACATACCTGCTCGCGGAGGACGCCGCCGCGAAGAAGGCGTGGAAGGCGCATGAAGCGCTTGCCGAAGGCGTCGATATTGCGCGCGACCTGGTCAACGAGCCATCGAACGTTCTTTATCCGGAAGAATTTGCCAAGCGCGCCGGCAAGCTGGTCGACGACGATGTCGTCGTTGAGATTTTCGATGAGCGGAAGCTGAAGCAGCTCAAAATGGGCGCGCTGCTCGGCGTCGGGCAGGGCTCCGAGAAGGAGAGCCGCGTCGTCGTCATGCGCTGGAACGGCGGCAAGAAGAACGACAAGCCGGTGGCTTTTATCGGCAAGGGCGTGACCTTCGACACCGGCGGCATCTCGATCAAGCCTTCGGCCAGCATGGAAGACATGAAGGGCGACATGGCGGGCGCGGCCTGCGTGGTCGGCCTGATGCATACGCTGGCGGCGCGGAAGGCCAAGGTGAACGCCATCGGCGTTATCGGCCTTGCCGAGAACATGCCGGACGGCAATGCGCAGCGGCCGGGCGACATCGTGACCTCGATGTCCGGACAGACGATCGAGATCATCAATACGGACGCAGAAGGACGGCTCGTTCTCGGCGACGTGCTCTGGTACACACAGGATCGCTTCAAGCCGCAATTCATGGTCAATCTCGCGACGCTGACCGGCGCGGTTCTCGTTGCGCTGGGGCAGGAGTATGCCGGCCTGTTTTCGAACAACGACGAGCTTTCGGATCGCCTGACGAAGGCGGGCGTCGCGACCGGCGAGCGTGTGTGGCGCCTGCCGCTCGATCCCGCCTACGACAAGATGATCGACTCCAAGTTCGCGGACATGAAGAACACGGGCGGGCGTTTCGGCGGTTCGATCACCGCGGCGCAGTTCCTGCAGCGCTTCGTCAACGGCACGCCGTGGGCGCATCTCGACATCGCCGGCACCGGCATGGGCTCGCTGCAGAACGACATCAACAAGAGCTGGGGCTCGGGATGGGGCGTGCGGCTGCTCGATGAAATGGTGCGCGAATATTACGAAAAGTAATGGCGGAAGTTCTTTTCTACCACCTCCAGAACCAGCCGCTTGAGCGCGTGCTGCCCGTGCTGCTCGGCAAATGCCTGGAACGCGGATGGAAGGTTGTCGTGCAGGCGGATTCCGAGGAGCGCGTGCGCGCGCTGGACGAGGCACTGTGGAGCTTTGCCGACGAGAGCTTTCTGCCGCATGGAACGGTGGCTGACGGTGCGCCGGAAACGCAGCCCATTCTACTTACGTCCGACGACATCAATCCGAATGGCGCCGAGGTGCGTGTGCTGGTCGACAATGCGCCGTCAAGCGATCTAGCGGCCTATGCCCGCGCGCTCGTTTTGTTCGACGGCAACAATGACGAGGCGCTGGCCTTCGAACGCGAGCGCTGGAAGGTGCTGAAAGCCGCGGGTCACGAGGTGACCTACTGGCAGCAGGGCGATGGCGGCAGGTGGGAGAAGAAGGCGTAGTTACTGCGCGGCTTCCGCCGCGCTCAGTCTCTCGCTGGTGTCGATCCAGAGTTCCTCGGCTTCGGCCAACGCGGCGGCAAGCGCCATGCGCTGTTTCGAGAGGTCGGCACCCTTGACCGGATTTCGTGCGTACAGATCCGGCGCGGCCAGTTCCTGATCGAGCCGGGTGATCTCCGGCTCCAGCTTCGCGATCACCCCCTCGATCTCCTTGAGCTTGTGCCGTAAGGAGCTCGGTGATGCGCGCTTGGCGCGCGGCGTTTCGTCGGATGCAGGGGCGGGTTTCGGATCGGCCTCTCCGCGCGCGGTCTTCAGAACGAACTTCTGGTAATCGTCGAGCGAGCCGTCGTAGCGCTTCACCCCGCCATTGGCGACGAGCCAGAGATCGTCGGCGCAGGCGTCGAGCAGATGGCGGTCGTGCGAGACGAGAATGACAGCGCCTTCATATTCCGCGAGCGCATCGACCAGCGCGGCGCGGCTGTCGATGTCGAGATGGTTGGTCGGCTCGTCGAGGATAAGCAGATGCGGCGCGTCGAACACCGCAAGACCCATCGCGAGGCGCGCCTTCTCGCCGCCGGACAGGCGATTGACCACGGTGTCCGCACGCTGGCCGGAAAAACCGATGCGTGCAACGCGGGCACGAACCTGCGGCTCCGTCATCTGCGGCAGGCGGGCGCGGACATGCGAATAGGGCGTGCCGTCGAGATCGAGGCCTTCGACCGTGTGCTGCGCAAAATAGCCCACGGTGAGCTTCGATGATTTGTGCATGTCGCCGGTTATCGGCGCGAGCTGACCGGCAAGCAGTTTCGACAGCGTGGATTTACCGTTGCCGTTGGAGCCGAGCAGGCCGATGCGTGCGTCGGGTGCGAGCGACAAGTCGAGCTTCGTCAATACGGGCTTGTTGTCATAGCCGACACTGACGCGATCCAGCGCGATGATCGGCGGCGCGAGCGGCTTGTCGAACGGCGGAATGTAGAACGGCACGACATCGCTCTCGATGGAAACGGAGATCGTCTCCATTTTCTCGAGACGCTTGACGCGCGACTGCGCCTGCTTGGCTTTCGAGGCCTTGGCCTTGAAGCGATTGATGAAGGACTGGAGACGTTCCTTCTCGGCGTCCTGCTTCTTCTTTGCCTTGACGTCGAGCGCGAGCTTTTCGCGGCGCTGGCGATCGAAGCTGGTGAAGTTGCCGCGATAGAGAACGAACTTGCCCTGATCGAAATGCAGGATGTGATCGACCGACGCGTCGAGCAGATCGCGGTCGTGGCTGATGATGAGCGCCGTGCGCGGATAGCGCGCGAGATAATCCTGCAGCCAGAGCGTGCCTTCGAGATCGAGATGGTTCGTCGGTTCGTCGAGCAGCAGAAGATCCGGCTCGGAGAACAGCACGGCCGCGAGCGCGACGCGCATGCGCCAGCCGCCGGAAAAGGATGAGCAGGGGCGGTCCTGGGCTTCGGCATCGAAGCCAAGACCGGAAAGAATGCGGGCGGCGCGCGCCGGGGCGGCGTACGCGTCGATTTCGGCCAGGCGCGTGTGGATGTCGGCGATCCGCTGCGGGTCGAGCGCGGTTTCCGCCTCTTCCAGCAACGCCGTGCGCTCGGTGTCGGCCGCGAGGACGCGATCAAGCAGCGAGTCGGGTCCGGACGGCGCTTCCTGCGCGACACGGCCGAACCGCGCGCCTTTCGGCAGATAGAGGTCGCCGCCATCCGTGCCGATGTCGCCGGCGACGGCCTTGAAGAAGGTGGTCTTACCGCAGCCGTTGCGGCCGACAATGCCGACCCGCGCGCCTTCTGGAATCATCGCCGAGGCGTCTTCAATGAGGGCGCGCCCCGCGACGCGCAGCGTGAGATTGGTGACCTGAAGCATGATGGGCGGTGTTTTGGACGCTCGGCGTGCGAGAGGCAAGCTCGCCGCCGGCTGAATGCTCAGTCCATGCCGACGCCGGTTTGCCGTTGATACACAATCAGATCGAGGCTCGGCGCGAAGTCGCGGCCTTCGAGACCCGTCATCAGCGCATGGACCTGGCCGCGGTGATGGGTCTGGTGATTGAAAAGGTGGGTGAGGGCAGCGCCGAGCGGCTGCGTGATTGGGGCGGGCCTGGACAGGGTCTGGTAGCTCAAGGGAGCTGCGAGCGCCCCGTCGGACAAATCAGCCACCCATTGTTCGATGTTCGCATCTTCGGTTTCGCGCGCCTCGCGGAGCTTGGGCAGGTCGTCGAACAGCACCGCGTCCAGCCGGTCGGGCGCCTCGTCGCGGACGCCGAACCGCTTGAGCCAGATCCGGTCCGTCACGAGCAGATGATTCAGCGTCCGGTGGATTGACCCGAAGAAGGCTCCGCGGTCTTCGCGATACGCGGAATCGTTCATGCGGAATGCTGCGTCGTAGAGCCGCGCGTTCGCCCACGAGTTGTATCCCGCAAGCATTTTGAACGTCTTATGCATGGGATTTGGTCCTAATCCGCTGCGAATGACTCGCACTTGTCCGGTTTTTATTGCGGCGATCAACCTGCCGTGTATAAGCCGCGCGTTCGCATAAGTAGCAATTTCAGGACACAAAATGGCAGTCGAAAGAACGTTCTCGATCATCAAGCCCGACGCCACCCGGCGCAACATCACGGGCAAGATCATTGACCGGATCGAGAGCTCGGGACTCCGGGTTATCGCCTCCAAGCGCTTGCATCTCACCCGGGAGCAGGCGGAAGGCTTTTACGCGGTCCACCGCGAGCGCCCGTTCTTTGGCGAGCTCGTCGACTTCATGATCTCAGGTCCCGTGATCGTGCAGGTTCTGGAAGGCGAAAACGCCATTGCGAAATACCGCGATGTGATGGGCGCAACCAATCCGGCGAATGCCGCACCGGGCACCATCCGCAAGGATTTCGCGGAATCGATCGAGGCAAATTCGGTGCACGGTTCTGACGGGCCGGACACGGCTGGGGACGAGATCAAGTTCTTCTTCAAGGACAACGAGATCGTCGGGTGACGAAAATCCTCGGCTGAAATGCTGCCGCGTTGACGCCGAGGACAATGACCAAAAGCAATACGTCGTCGGGTGAATGCTGCCGCGTTCAAAACCGAGGACACAACGAGATCGCCGGCCGGGCGCGCAAGCACCCGCAACCGACGGCAGCTAGTTTTACCGAAACATGCCCATGCGTGGGCACCGATTTTAGCGGGAGGGGTTTATGGAGTTCCACTGGGCTGTAGATGTGAGTTCGGCCGCGTTCTGGATCGCGCTCGGCAAAATCATCTGGATCAACGCGCTGCTTTCCGGCGACAACGCCGTCGTCATCGCTCTGGCCTGCCGCGGCTTGCCTGAACATCAGCGCAAGATCGGCATGCTGCTTGGCGCAGGCGCGGCGATCCTGCTGCGTATCATCTTCACGATTGCCATCGTCTATCTGCTCGGTGTGCCATACCTCACGCTGATCGGCGCGGTCCTTCTGCTGTACATCGCGATCGAACTCGTGATGCCGAAGGACCACGGCGATGAGAGCAAGGTCAAAGCCAGCGACACGCTGATGAAGGCCGTGGCGACGATCGCCGTTGCCGACGTCGTCATGTCGCTCGACAACGTCATTGCCATCGCGGCCGCCGCCGACGGCAACTGGACGCTGATCATCATCGGCCTCCTGATCTCGGTTCCGATGATTATTGCCGGTTCGGCGATCCTGCTGGCGCTGATCGATCGCTTCCCCATCATCGTGTGGGGCGGCGCCGCGATCCTCGGCTTCGTCGCGGGTGAAATGCTCGTGAAGGACGTCGCGGTCATCAACTGGCTCGGCCAGGAGACGGCGGAAGCCTGGAAGTATCCGCTGGGCATCGGCTTCGCGATTGCGGTCTGCGCGGTCGCCTGGCTGCTGATCAAGGCGAAGAAGAGCAAGGCGGTCGAGGGCGCGCACTAAGCGCCCCGACGATCAAATCCTGTCGGCTGCCGCCGGCAGTACTTGCAAAGCGGGTAGCCTCAAGCTACCCGCTTTGTTCGTTTTGCGGCGGAGATGACGATGACGGGCGTAAAGCTAGGTGCGGCCGCTGTAGTGGCCTGTGTGCTGGTGGCGGGGCAGGCAATGGCCCAGACGGGGCAGAGCCGGAACCAGGTGCGGCTCAAAATTCTCGACACATGCGTGATGACGCAATCAGGCAAGAGCGAAGCCGAAGGCGCCGGACCGAAATGCGGCTGCTACGCGACCAAGATCACCAAGGCGATGACCGATGAGGAAATCGTAAAGTGGAAGAGGGGCGTGCCGAAGCGGCTGACCGAAGAGTCGAACAAGATTTTTGCGGGCTGCAAGTAACTACCTCTCCCATTCACGGGAGAGGATCAGCCCTTCACAATCTTCTCGCCTTCGACGCGCACCTGACCGGAGGCGACCAGCGCGAGCGCATGCGGGTAGAGCTTGTGCTCCTCGACAAGAACGCGCGCGGCGAGGATTTCGGGCGTGTCGCCCGGCAGAACCGGAACACGGGCCTGCGCGATGATCGGGCCTTCGTCCATTTCCTGACGGACGAAATGGACGGTGCAGCCGTGCTCCTGCTCGCCGGCCTCGATGGCGCGGCGGTGGGTGTGCAGGCCCTTGTAGGCCGGTAGTATGGACGGATGAATGTTGATCATCCGGTTGCGCCACCTGCCGATCAAATAGGGCGAGAGCAGCCGCATCCACCCTGCCAGGCAGACGAGTTCGACGCCCGCCTTTTCCAGTTCCGCATCGACCGCGCGTTCAAGCCCCTCGCGGTCGTATTGCCGGTGGTCGAAGGCAAAAGCAGGAACCTCAGCGGCTTCGGCCTTGGCTATGCCGCCGGCCTCCGGGCTGCTCGAAACGACGAGAACGACCTCGGCCGGATAGTCCGGCGCTTTTGCCGCCGCGATCAGCGCGGCCATGTTCGAGCCGCCGCCGGAAATCAGGATCGCGGTGCGGACCTTCTTCATCAGAAATCGAGCGCGAGCGCGCCGGAGGTCGCGACGCCGGGAGTCGAGGTGATCTCGCCGAGGCGGATGACCGATTCACCTGCGTCGGAGAAGAGTTTTGCGATCTTGTCGGCGTCCGATGGCGCGGCGACCGCGACCATGCCTATGCCGCAGTTGAAGGTTCGGAGCATTTCGGACTCCGCGACATCGCCGGTCGCCGCGAGCCAGCGGAAGACGCCGGGCGTGTCGATGGTTCCGAGATCGAGACGGACGCCGAGACCGTCGGGCAAGACGCGCGGTATATTGTCCGGGAAGCCGCCGCCGGTGATGTGGGCGAGGCCCTTGAGCCCCGACGACGCCTTCAGCACCGCGAGCGCCGACTTGACGTAAATACGCGTCGGCGCGAGCAGCGCGCGGCCGAGGCTGACCGCGGGGGCAAACGGCGCCGGCGTATCCCACGACAGGCCGGACTTTTCCTTGATGCGGCGGACGAGCGAATAGCCGTTGGAATGCACGCCGGACGAGGCGAGGCCGAGAAGAACGTCGCCCTCGGCGATGCCCTTCGGCAGAAGCGTGCCGCGCTCCGCCGCGCCGACGGCAAAGCCGCCGAGATCGTAGTCGCCGTCCGCGTACATACCCGGCATTTCCGCCGTTTCGCCGCCGATGAGGGCGCAGCCGGCCTCGACGCAGCCCGCCGCGATGCCCTTCACGACATCGACGCCCGTCTGCGGCGCCAGCTTGCCGGTCGCGAAATAATCGAGAAAGAAGAGAGGTTCGGCGCCCTGGACGACAAGATCGTTGACGCTCATTGCGACGAGATCGATGCCGATCGAGTCGTGGATGCCGGTCTCGATGGCGATCTTGAGCTTGGTGCCGACGCCATCCGTGGCGGCGACGAGGACGGGGTCCTTGTAGCCCGTTGCCTTGAGATCGAAGACGCCTCCAAAGCCGCCGATCTCGGCGTCAGCGCCGGAGCGGCGGGTGGCGCGCACCAGCGGCTTGATGGCTTCGACCAGGGCATTTCCGGCGTCGATGTCCACGCCCGCGTCGCGATAGGTCAGGCCCTGTTTCTTCTCAGACATCCCGGTGCTCCCTTCGGGACCGGGCTTAGCGTGCCGGGGGCCGGGATTCAACGCGGCATGAGGGCAGGCTTCCCAAATCCCCACAACCGGGCTTCACTGCCGCCGGCCATGCTGATGAATCTGCCGAACATCATTACCGTGCTCCGCATTTTCGCCGTGCCGGTGACGGTGTGGCTCATCCTGGGCGGGTATTACGACTGGGCGTTCTGGATATTTCTGGCGGCAGGAGCCTCGGATGGCGTGGACGGCTATCTGGCCCGAGCCTGGGACCAGAGGACCGAGCTTGGGGCCTATCTCGATGCCGTGGCGGACAAGGCGCTGCTGGTTTCGATCTATGTGACGCTGGCCATCGCCGGGCTTATACCCATCTGGCTGACCATCGCGGTCGTCTCGCGCGACCTGATGATCGTCGGCGCGGTCATCCTGTCCTGGCTGCTCGACCATCCTGTGACGATCCGGCCGCTGATGATTTCCAAGGTGAACACGGTGG
This sequence comes from Hyphomicrobiales bacterium, assembly GCA_022842205.1. Taxonomy (GTDB): domain Bacteria; phylum Pseudomonadota; class Alphaproteobacteria; order Rhizobiales; family Methylopilaceae; genus Flaviflagellibacter. Next base: position 5,719 of record JALHQA010000010.1, on the reverse strand, counting down.
CGCAGATCGCCTTTGCCGCCCTCGCGCTGGCGACAGCGGGCTTCGGATGGGCCATGACCGATATTCTTAAGTTGCTCGGCTATATCACCGGTATCTTGACGGTGCTGTCGGCGGTTGCCTATCTCGCAGCGTGGATGCGCCATATGGCCGGAGCGGGAGAAACTGAGTGAAGGATCCCGCGCAGCCAGCCCTGACCATTCCGCGCAGCGCCCTCTTCTGGGCCGGCGGCATTCTTTTCGTCGTTCTGTTCCTGTGGCTGCTGAAGGGCGTTCTTCTGCCCTTCGTCGCGGGCTTCGCGCTGGCCTATCTGCTCGATCCGCTGGCCGACCGCCTGTCGCGGCTCGGTATCGGGCGGACACTGGCCGCGCTTGTCATCCTCATCGGCTTTCTGCTGCTCGTGGTGCTCTTCATCGCGGTGATGGCGCCGCTGCTCGCGAACCAGCTCGAGGCGTTCGCACGCGATCTGCCCGGCTATGTGGACCGGGTCCAGCAGCTCGCCATCGAGCAGCTCGGCTGGCTGCGCGGGATGCTCGGCGGAGAGCTTTCCGGCGTGCAGGGGTCGGTCGGCAGCATCTTCTCGAAGGTCACGGAATGGGTTGGGGGGATTCTGAGCGGCGTTCTGTCCGGCGGCGCCGCGCTGCTGTCCATCGTCAGCCTGTTCGTCGTGACCCCGGTCGTGGCGTTCTACATGCTGGTCGACTGGGACCGCATGATCCGCACCGTCGACGGCTGGCTGCCGCTGAAGGAGCGTGACACGATCCGCCGCCTGGCGCGCGAGATGAACGGCGCCGTATCCGGTTTCGTGCGCGGGCAGGCGCTCGTGTGCCTCATCCTCGGACTGTTCTACGCCATCGGCCTGACAATGGTCGGGCTGAATTTCGGCCTGCTCATCGGCATCATCTCCGGCATTATCAGCTTCGTGCCCTATATCGGTTCGCTGACCGGGTTCATTCTCGCGACAGGCATCGCGATCGCGCAGTTCTGGCCCGACTACTGGATGATCGGCGGCGTCATGGCGATCTTCGTCACCGGACAATTCTTCGAGGGCAATATCCTGCAGCCGAATCTTGTGGGCCGTTCGGTCGGCCTGCACCCCGTATGGCTGATGTTCGCGCTTCTGGCGTTCGGCTCGCTGTTCGGATTTGTCGGCGTGCTGCTTGCGGTGCCGGCCGCGGCCGCCATCGGTGTACTGACGCGCTTTGCGCTGCACCGCTATCAGGAGAGTCCGCTTTACACGGGCGAGACAGGATCCAAGCCGAAGGCATGACACCGCGCCAGCTGACGCTTCCGCTCGACCTGAAGGGCAGGTTCACGGCAGAGGACTTTCTGGTGGCTCCGGCGAACCGGACCGCCTACGCCGCCGTTTTTGGCTGGCCGCAGTGGCCCGCGCGCGGCCTGTTGCTGTCCGGGCCGCCGGGGAGCGGCAAGAGCCATCTGGCCGCGATCTGGGCGGAACGCACGGGAGGGGCGGTCTACGAGGCCGGGCAGCTTTCTCCGGGGTGGATTTCGGAACTTCCGGAAGGCGCGGCCGTTGCTCTCGAAAACATCGACTTTTCAGATAGTTCGGAAAATCTTCTGTTTCATTTTTTGAATGTCGGTCGTGAGCGTGGGTTCTGGATTCTGCTGACCGCCTCGCAGGTGCCCAGCTTGATCTGGCCGAAACTGCCCGACCTTGCCTCGCGCCTCCGGCAGCTGCCGCAAGCGGAACTGGAGCCCCCCGGCGACGAGCTGGTAAGGGCTGTACTGGTAAAGCTGTTCGACGACCGGCAGCTTGCCGTCGAAGCCGAGGTCATCGACTATATTGCAAAGCGCATGGAGCGTTCGCTCGGCGCGGCGCGGGAAATCGTAGCCGCGCTCGATGAGGAAGCGCTGGCGCTGGGGCGGCGCGTGACCAGACCGGTGGCTTCAGCCGTGCTGGCGCGACTGACATCGGATGTGGACTGATGAACGTCGCGCCTATGTCACGAAGCCGTCGTAAACCGCGCAAAACCAACGCGCAGGACGGACAAAAGATGAAAGCCGACGCCGAAGTCGAAAAGCCCGCAGTCAGGGCGAAGAAGACGCAGACCTCGCCGGCGGATCTCCGGCATTCGCCGGAGCGCTTCATCAACCGCGAGCTTTCCTGGCTTCAGTTCAACCGCCGCGTGATGGAGGAGGCGGCGAACCCGCATCATCCGCTACTGGAACAAGTGCGCTTCCTGTCGATCTCGGCGAACAATCTCGACGAATTCTTCATGGTGCGGGTGGCGGGCCTGAAGGGTCAGGTGCGCACGGGGGTGACGGTGGTCAGCCCCGATGGCCGCACGCCGCTGGAACAGCTCGACGCCATCAACAAGGTGGTCGGCGACCTGGCGCGCGACCAGCAGAAACGCTGGCTCGAACTGCAGGTCGATCTTGTGAAAGCGGGCATCGACGTCGTGACGCCGGCCGAGCTTTCGGCACAGGATCGCGAATGGCTCGAAGCGCACTTCATGCAGCACATCTTTCCTGTATTGACGCCGCTCGCCATCGATCCCGCGCATCCGTTTCCGTTCATCCCCAATCTCGGATTTTCGCTCGCGCTGCAGCTCATGCGGATCAGCGACGGGCGCCAGCTGAATGCGCTCGTACGCGTGCCGGCCACGATCACGCGTTTCATCCGGTTCCCGGAAACCGAACCGCATGTGACGCGGTTCGTGCTGCTGGAGGATGCGATCGGCCTGTTCATCGGTCGGCTCTTCCCCGGCTACAAGGTAACGGGGCAGGGTGCGTTCCGCGTCATCCGTGACAGCGATATCGAAGTCGAGGAAGAAGCCGAGGATCTCGTCCGGCTGTTCGAATCCGCGCTGAAGCAGCGGCGGCGCGGCTCGGTGATCCGCCTTGAAATGCAGACAGGAACGCCGGCAGAGCTCCGGGCCTTCGTCGCCGAAGCGCTGGATGTGCACGACGACGAGATATTCCTCGTGGACGGACTGATCGCGCTGAACGAGCTGTCGCAGGTGGTGTCGCTCGACCGGCCCGAGCTGAAGTTCATCCCCTACAACGCGCGGTTCCCCGAACGCATCCGCGAGCATGGCGGCGACTGCTTCGCGGCGATCAAGCAGAAGGACATCGTCGTCCATCACCCGTTCGAGAGCTTCGATGCCGTCGTTCAGTTCCTGAACCAGGCGGCCCGTGACCCAAATGTGGTTGCGATCAAGCAGACGCTGTACCGCACCTCGTCGGACAGTCCGATCGTCGAGGCGCTGACGGAAGCCGCCGAGGCAGGCAAGACCGTGACCGCGCTTGTCGAACTGAAAGCGCGTTTCGACGAGGAGGCAAACATCCGCTGGGCGCGCGACCTTGAAAAGGCCGGCGTGCAGGTCGTGTACGGATTCCTGGAACTGAAAACGCATTCCAAGCTTTCGCTGGTCGTGCGCCGCGAGGCGGGCCAGCTCGTGTCCTACTGCCATGTCGGGACGGGCAACTATCATCCGGTGACGGCGCGTATCTACACGGACCTCAGCTTCTTCACCGCCGACCCGGTGATCGGACGCGACGTGGCGCGCATTTTCAACTTCATCACCGGCTATGCGGAGCCGGCGGAACTGGAGGCGATGGCGGTGTCGCCGTTCAGCCTGCGGCGGCGCATCCTCAGCCACATCGCCACCGAGGTCGAGCACGCGAAGGCCGGCCGGCCCGCCGCGATCTGGGGGAAGATGAACTCGCTTGTCGATAGCGTGATCATCGACGCGCTCTACGATGCGAGCCGCGCGGGCGTCGAAATCGACCTCGTCGTGCGCGGTATCTGCTGCCTCAGGCCGGGTGTTCCGGGGCTTTCCGAAACGATCCGGGTGAAATCCATCGTGGGCCGTTTCCTCGAGCATTCCCGCATCTATTGCTTTGGGAATGGCCACGGCCTGCCGAACCCCAACGCCGCGGTCTATATCGCCTCGGCCGACTGGATGCCGCGCAATCTCGACCGGCGCGTCGAGGCGATGCTGCCGATCCTGAACGCCACGGTGCATGAGCAGGTGCTCGACCAGATAATGGTCGCGAATTTGAAAGATAATCAGCAAAGCTGGCAGGTATTGCCCGATGGAACGTCGCGGCGCATAACCCCCGCGGAAGGCGAGGAGCCGTTCAACGCCCACCGCTATTTCATGACGAATCCGAGTCTTTCGGGCCGCGGCAAGTCTGTGAAGAAGAGTTCGCCGAGGCGCCTCGCCAATCGAGGATAGTGAATGCTGAAACATCTCGTGCGCGGCGGAACCGAGGAAGAAGTCAGAGGCCGGCTGAAGAACGGCCCCGGCATGGCGGTGATCGATATCGGCTCGAACTCGGTGCGCCTTGTCGCCTATGACGGGCTGAACCGTAGCCCGACGCCGATCTTCAACGAAAAGGTGTTGTGCGGACTCGGCCGGGCGGTGGCGACCACCGGGCGGCTGACCGACGGCGCGGTGACCAAGGCGCTTGGTGCGCTGAAGCGCTTCCGCGCGCTCTGCGATGTCATGCGCGTCGGAGAAATTCGCGTGCTCGCAACAGCCGCGGCGCGGGACGCCGCGAACGGCAAGGAATTCCTGGCGGCCGCGCGCGCCATTACACGCGCGGATATCGAGCTTTTGTCCGGCAAGCGCGAAGCGCATCTTTCCGCGCTCGGCGTGGTGTCGGGCTTCTGGCGGCCGGACGGGCTTGTGGGCGATCTCGGCGGCGGCAGTCTTGAACTCGTGGAGGTGAGCGGCCGCAAGATCGGAGCAGGCATTACGCTGCCGCTCGGCGGCCTTGCGCTGCAGGACGTTTCGGCGGGCTCGATCAAGAAAGCCGAAAAGATCGTAAAGACCGCGCTCGCCGGCGTGCCGGATGCGGAAATGTTTTACGGCCGCAATTTCTATGCGGTCGGCGGCACCTGGCGCGCCATTGCGCGGCTGCACATGGAACGGACAAAATATCCGCTCCGTGTGATGCACGAATACACGATTTCGGCGAAGGACACGCTGACACTGTGCCGTCAGATCCTGACCAAACCCGTCAATACGCTGCCGGGTATCTCGGCGGTTCCCGACGAACGCCGGCCGTTGCTCGGCTATGGCGCGCTCGTGCTGCAGCATATCGTACGGACGATGAAACCGGAGAATGTGATGATCTCCGCGCTCGGCGTGCGCGAGGGACTGCTTTACGAGCTGCTGAGCAAGGAAGAGCAGGACGAGGACCCGCTGCTCGTCGCGGCGGCGGAACTCAGCCTTCTGCGCTCGCGATCGCCGCGCCACGGCACCGAGCTAATCGAATGGAGCGACCGGCTGGTCGAGAGCATGAAGCTGGAGGAGGACGACGAGGACCGCCGTCTGCGCCATGCCGCCTGCCATCTCGGCGATATCGGCTGGCGCGCGCATCCCGATTATCGCGGCGAGCAAGGGCTGAACATCATCGCCAACGCGGCGTTCACCGGCGTGGACCATCCGGGCCGCGCCTATCTCGCGCTAACCAACTATTTCCGCCACGAAGGACTGCGGGAGGAGGGCATGTCGCTCGCCGTGCGCAAGCTTGCGACGCCGTTCTTCATCGAGCGGGCGCGCTTCCTCGGTGGCGTGATGCGCATCGCCTATCTCGTCTCGGCGTCGATGCCCGGCATCCTGCCGCGCACGAGCCTTCTGGTCGAAAAGAACCGGCTCGTGCTGCACCTGCCGAAAGATCTCCGCGACCTCGCCGGAGAACGTGTCGCCAACCGCGTGCGGCAGCTTGCAAGGCTGATCGGCGTCGAACC
>JALHQA010000009.1 GCA_022842205.1 Hyphomicrobiales bacterium | reverse complement strand
CCTAGGCCGGCGGGCAGGGCAGGAAGGACGGCAATAGATGCCCGTCGAACGGACGGCGAAGAAGAAGCGCCCGTCGAATGCGCGGTCGCGTGCGCAGACCGCCTGCCAGCGGGGATCGTTCTCAAGAGATGCCGGGACGATGCTCATGGGACAAGCCTAGTCGCGCGTAGCGCTTTGCGCACTCCGGTTCTTGCTTTCAAACCGGAGGTTTCTATCTCTGCGGAACCCTTCAGCAGGAACCCCCCTCATGCCCTCGATGTACGACGCTTCGATTCCGGTTTTTATCCGCAGTTTCCGCAACCTTCTCGCCATTCTCGACAAGGGCGAGGCGTTCGCGAAGGAAAAGGGCATCGACTCCATCAAGCTGGCCGAGGCGCGGCTGATCCACGACATGGACCCCCTGACGAGCCAGATCCAGCGCGCCTCCGATACGGCCAAAGGCGTCGCCGGCCGTCTTTCGGGCAATTCCGCACCAAGCTTCGATGACACCGAGCAGACTTTCGACGACATGCGCGCCCGGATCGAGAAGACGATCGCCTATCTGGAAAGCGTGCCGCGCGCCGGCATCGACGGCACCGAGGATAAAGAGGTGGAGTTGAAGACCAGATCGCGCACGGCGACCTTCAGCGGGCGGGACTATCTGTTCAACTTCGCCCTGCCGAACTTCTATTTCCACGTGACGACGGCCTATGACATCCTTCGGGCGCAGGGCGTCCAGATCAAGAAAATGGACTTTATCGGAGAGCTTTGAGGAGAGGGGGCCGGAAGGCCTCATTTTTCGCGTGCGAACCGCTTTTCGCATGCTATAGACGCCCCGCTCCCTCTGGGAGAAGCGCCCGGCGCGGGCGTGGCGGAATTGGTAGACGCACTGGATTTAGGTTCCAGCGGCGAAAGTCGTGGGGGTTCGAGTCCCTCCGCCCGCACCACCCGGCCCATTCGATTTCAATAAGACGCGAACCGCCTCCGGCGGGCCGCACGATCCGGAAGATAAAGCCATGCAGGTTCAAGAAACCCTCTCCGAGGGACTGAAGCGCGAATACCGCATCACCGTCCCGGCCCAGGATCTCGATGGCCGCATCGCGGCCCGCCTCGAAGAGCTGAAGAGCCGCGTCCGGATCAACGGTTTCCGCCCCGGCAAGGTACCGGCGGAGCATCTGAAGCGCCTCTATGGTCGCTCGGTGTTCGGCGAGGTGCTGCAGGAGCTCCTGACCGAGGGCAACCGCAAGATCGTCGACGACAACAAGGTCAAGCTGGCCATGCAACCGAAGATCTCGCTGCCGGAAACGGAAGCCGAGGTCGAGCAGGTGGCCGAGGGCAAGGCCGATCTCACCTACAAGGTCGAGGTCGAGGTTCTGCCCGAGATCACGGTCGGCGATCTGAAGAGCATCACCATCGAGCAGCCGGTAGCGGACATTCCGGAGTCGGACATCGAGGAGACGCTGACCCGTCTTGCGACGCAGAACGCGACCTATACCGACAAGGACGGCGCTGCCGAACTGAAGGACAAGGTCACGATTGACTTCGTCGGTTCGGTCGGCGGTGTGGAGTTCGAGGGCGGCAAGGGCGAGGATCACCCGCTCATCCTCGGCTCCGGCCAGTTCATCCCCGGCTTCGAGGAACAGCTTGTCGGCGTGAAGACCGGCGACAAGAAGGACGTCAAGGTGACGTTCCCAGAGGCCTATCACGCGCCGGATCTCGCCGGAAAAGAAGCCGTCTTCGCCATTACGGTGAAGAAGGTCGAGGGCGCCACGAACGCCGAGATCAATGACGACCTCGCCAAGAAGCTCGGCATGGAGTCGCTCGAAAAGCTCAAGGAAGCGGTGAGCGAGCAGATCGGCAACGGCTTCAAGCAGGCTTCCCGCCAGCGCATGAAGCGCGCCCTGCTGGATGCGCTCGATGCGACGCACAAGTTCGATCTGCCGCCGACGCTGGTCGAGCAGGAATTCGCGGGCATCTGGTCGCGTGTCGAGAAGGAGCTGGAGTCGGGTGGCGAAGCCGCGCGCGAGGGCAAGACGGACGACCAGTTGAAGGCGGAATACCGCACGATCTCAGAACGCCGTGTACGACTCGGCCTGCTCCTTGCGGAGATCGGCGAGAAGAACAACATACAGGTCACGAACGACGAGGTCACCAAGGCCGTCGTCGATCGGGCCCGCCAATTCCCCGGCCAGGAACAGATGGTCTGGGAGTACTACCAGAAGACCCCGGAAGCGCTTGCCGAACTCCGTGCCCCGATCTTCGAGGAAAAGGTGATCGACTACATCGTCGAGCTGGCGAAGGTGACTGAGAAAAAGGTCTCGAAGGACGAGCTGTTCGCCGATCCGGATGACGAAAAGGCGGCCTGAAGGCCGCGGGAGCTGAGAGAATGATGGACCGTAGCCCGCTCGAAACCTACATGAACCTCGTGCCGATGGTTGTCGAACAGACGAGCCGCGGCGAGCGCGCCTTCGACATTTTCTCGCGCCTTCTGAAGGAGCGCATCATCTTCGTGACCGGTCCGGTCGAGGATGGCATGTCCTCCCTGGTCGTCGCGCAGCTCCTGTTCCTCGAAGCGGACAATCCAAACAAGGAAATCTCGATGTACATCAACTCACCGGGCGGGGTGGTGACGTCGGGTCTCGCGATCTACGACACCATGCAGTACATCCGGCCGAAGGTCTCGACCCTGTGCGTCGGCCAGGCCGCCTCCATGGGTTCGCTGCTGCTGGCCGCCGGCGAGACGGGGATGCGCTTCGCGACCCCGAACGCCCGCGTCATGGTTCACCAGCCTTCGGGCGGCTTCCGCGGCCAGGCCTCGGACATCGAGCGCCATGCCGAGGACATCGTGAAGCTGAAGCGCCGGCTGAATGAAATATATGTGAGGCACACCGGCCAGCCTTACGAGAAGATTGAAAACACCCTCGACCGCGACCATTTCATGTCGGCGGACCAGGCCAAGGAATTCGGCATCATCGATCAGGTGTTCGAGACCCGGCCCATCGATGGCGAGGGCGCCGCCAAGATTCAGGCGGCCTGACCCGGATTTGGCATCGCCTGCGACGTCTGCGCGCAGGTTCCGGGGTCTTTCTAGAGGAAAACTGTGGCAGTTGCGCTACTTGGCGGCTGCCGGTAACCTTGTGGACGGACCACGGGTTGATCTGCGCGGTCGTCACATGGTCACATTCGGGGTGAGTCTAGAGGGATTGGTTGTGGGCGATGCCCATGGGGTTGGGCCTCACTACAACACATTGTTAGGGCCGGCAGGTCTAGGATTCGGGGTCTTGAGCCCTTAGTCCAGGGTTGAGGTCAGGAAAGTGGGACAATGAGCAAGGCCGGCAGCGACTCGAAGAACACGCTTTACTGCTCGTTCTGCGGCAAGAGCCAGCACGAGGTTCGCAAGCTTATTGCGGGCCCGACGGTGTTCATCTGCGACGAATGCGTCGAGCTGTGCATGGACATCATCCGCGAGGAGAACAAGTCTTCGCTCGTGAAGTCGCGCGATGGCGTGCCGACCCCGAAGGAGATCCGCAAGGTTCTCGATGATTACGTCATCGGTCAGGACCAGGCGAAGAAGGTTCTCTCGGTCGCGGTGCACAATCACTACAAGCGCCTGAACCACGCGACGAAGCACAACGACGTCGAGCTCGCGAAATCGAACATCCTGCTCGTCGGTCCGACGGGTTCGGGCAAGACGCTGCTGGCGCAGACGCTGGCGCGCATTCTCGACGTCCCGTTCACGATGGCGGATGCCACGACGCTCACCGAAGCCGGCTATGTCGGCGAGGACGTCGAGAACATCATTCTGAAGCTGCTGCAGGCGTCCGACTACAACGTCGAGCGCGCACAGCGCGGCATCGTCTATATTGACGAGATCGACAAGATTTCGCGCAAGTCCGATAATCCGTCGATCACGCGCGATGTGTCGGGCGAAGGCGTGCAGCAGGCTCTGCTCAAGATCATGGAAGGCACGGTTGCGTCCGTACCTCCGCAGGGCGGCCGAAAGCATCCGCAGCAGGAATTCCTGCAGGTCGATACCACCAACATTCTCTTCATCTGCGGCGGCGCGTTCGCCGGCCTTGAGCGTATCATCTCGGCGCGCGGCAAGGGCACGTCGATTGGCTTCGGCGCGAAAGTGTCGGCGCCGGAAGATCGCCGTACGGGCGAAGTGTTCCGCGAAGTCGAGCCCGAGGATCTGCTGAAGTTCGGCCTGATCCCGGAATTCGTCGGCCGTCTGCCGGTCATCGCGACACTTGAGGACCTGGACGAGGAAGCGCTCGTCAAGATTCTCAAGGAGCCGAAGAACGCGCTGGTGAAGCAGTATCAGCGCCTGTTCGAGATGGAAGGCGTGGAACTGTCGATGCAGGACGACGCGCTTGGTGCCGTCGCCCGCAAGGCGATTCAGCGCAAGACAGGCGCCCGCGGCCTGCGGTCGATCCTGGAAGCCATCCTGCTCGACACGATGTACGATCTGCCGGGCCTCGAAGGCGTCGATGAGATCGTCATTTCCGACGAGGTCGTCGAAGGCAAGGCCAAACCGCTTTACGTCTACTCCGACACGGGCTCGGATAAGTCCGAGGCGAGTGCGTGATGAGCGCCGGGCCGGCTTTTTTCCGCCGGTTCGGACGCGCCCCGCATGAGGGGCCGGTATGCCTTGAAAGCGTTGCGTCCGCGGACCACTTAATCAGCAACACCAGAGCCGTCCCGGCATTTGCCGGCCCGGCTTTCAGCCAGATGCGATTGCGTGCGGGCTCTCTCCGTAAACGGATCGTGCCGATGGCTATCGGCGCCGCGCATTCACGCGGGCGCCGCGAAAGGATTATGAGATGACGAGTTCCAAGGTCCGCACGCCTCCGGTTGGCGAGAGCGAGGTCTATCCCGTCCTGCCGCTGCGTGACATTGTTGTTTTCCCGCACATGATCGTGCCGCTCTTCGTGGGGCGCGAGAAGTCCATACGCGCCCTCGAGGCGGTAATGAAGCAGGACAAGCCGATCCTGCTTGCGACCCAGCTCAATCCGGCCGACGACGATCCGGCGCCCGAAGCGATCTACAAGATCGGCACGCTGGCGACCGTACTCCAGCTTCTGAAGCTTCCCGACGGCACCGTGAAGGTGCTGGTCGAAGGCCTTGGCCGCGCGCGCGTCAAATCTTACAAGGGCCGCGAAGATTTCTATGAAGCCGAAGCGGAAATGCTCGACGACGAGCAGGCCGACGGCGTGGAAACCGCTGCGCTGGCGCGTTCCGTGGTCAACGAGTTCGAATCCTATGTGAAGCTCAACAAGAAGATCGCGTCCGAGGTCGTGACGGCCGTCACGCAGATCGATGAGCCGGCGAAGCTGGCGGATTCCATCGCGTCGCATCTCTCCGTCAAAATTCCGGAGAAGCAGGCAATCCTCGAATTGCTCAACGTCGTTGAGCGCCTTGAGCGCGTGCTTGGCCTCATGGAGAGCGAAATCTCCGTGCTCCAGGTCGAGAAGCGCATCCGTACGCGCGTCAAGCGCCAGATGGAGAAGACGCAGCGCGAGTATTATCTCAACGAGCAGATGAAGGCGATCCAGAAGGAACTCGGCGACGAGGACGGACGGGACGACACTTCTGAGCTCGAGGAGAAGATCAGGACCACGAAACTTTCCAAGGAAGCCCGCGAGAAGGCGACTGCCGAGATCAAAAAGCTCAAGCAGATGTCGCCGATGTCCGCGGAAGCCACGGTCGTGCGTAATTACCTCGACTGGCTGCTCGGCATTCCGTGGGGCGTGAAGTCGAAGGTCCGCAAGGATCTTTCCTTCGCGGAGAAGGTGCTCGACAGCGATCACTTCGGCCTTGAAAAGGTCAAGGAGCGCATCGTCGAATATCTCGCGGTGCAGAGCCGTACCAACAAGCTCGCGGGTCCGATCCTGTGCCTTGTCGGCCCTCCGGGTGTCGGCAAGACCTCGCTCGCGAAATCGATCGCCAAGGCGACCGGGCGTGAATATGTCCGCATGTCGCTCGGCGGCGTGCGCGACGAGGCGGAGATCCGCGGTCATCGCCGCACCTATATCGGCTCGATGCCCGGCAAGGTCATCCAGTCGATGCGCAAGGCGAAGAAAGCCAATCCGCTCTTCCTGCTCGACGAGATCGACAAGATGGGCATGGATTTCCGTGGCGATCCGGCGTCGGCTCTTCTCGAAGTGCTGGATCCTGAACAGAACTCGACGTTCAACGACCACTATCTCGAGGTCGATTACGATCTGTCGAACGTGATGTTCATCACCACGGCCAACACGCTCAACATTCCGCCGGCCCTCATGGACCGCATGGAGATCATCCGCATCGCCGGTTACACGGAAGATGAGAAGGTCGAGATCGCACGGCGCCATCTGATCCCCGAGCTTCTCCAGAAGCACGGCATGGCGACGAAGGAATGGTCGGTCGACGACGAGGCGCTGCGCACCGTTATCCGCCGTTACACGCGGGAAGCGGGCGTCCGCAACCTCGAGCGCGAGATCGCGACCCTCATCCGCAAGGCGGTGAAGGAGCTGGTCTCGAGCAAGAAGACGAGCGTCAAGGTCACGCAGAAGAACCTCGAGGAATTCCTCGGCGTTCCGCGTCACCGCTACGGTGAGGCCGAACTGGAAGACCAGGTCGGTGTCGTGACGGGCTTGGCCTGGACGGAAGTCGGCGGCGAGCTTCTGACGATCGAAGGCCTCATGATGCCCGGCAAGGGCCGGATGACGGTCACCGGCAATCTGCGCGACGTCATGAAGGAGTCGATCTCCGCGGCGGCATCTTACGTTCGCTCGCGCGCCATCGACATCGGCGTCAAGCCGCCGCTGTTCGAGAAGCGCGACATCCACGTCCACGTGCCGGAAGGCGCTACGCCGAAGGACGGACCGTCGGCCGGCGTTGCGATGGCGACCGCCATCGTTTCGGTGCTCACCGGCATCCCGGTTCATCGTGAAGTCGCGATGACGGGCGAGGTGACGCTGCGCGGGCGCGTGCTGCCGATTGGCGGACTTAAGGAGAAGCTGCTCGCTGCGCTGCGCGGCGGCATCAAGACGGTGCTGATTCCGGAGGAGAACGCGAAGGATCTCGCGGACATCCCGGACAATGTGAAAAGCGGAATGAACATCATTCCCGTTTCGCATGTCGATGAGGTGCTGAAGCATGCGCTGACGCGCCAGCCCGAACCGATCGAGTGGGAGGAAGAGGCCGAGCCGCTTCCGAAGGCGGTTGAGGACGGCGAGGTTCCCGGCCTCACCGCGCACTGATCAACGACTTACAACGCCAAGTGAAAAGGCCCGCGCAAGCGGGCCTTTTTGTTGCGCGCTTCTGTGCCTCGCGGGCCACAGTTGACGCATGTCGCGCGACTCCGCCGTCCGTATTTCCTTGCAAGGACTGCTTTTTCGCGGAAGTTAACTGTTCCGGCAGGGGGCCGCCGGGGGACTAAAAATGCGGAGGCATTATGAACAAGTCGGATCTGATCGCGGCGGTCGCGGATCGCGCAGGACTCAGCCGCTCGCAGGCGTCGGCTGCGGTTGAGGCCACCATCGACTCGATTGTTGATACCCTGAAGAAGGGAGCGGACGTGCGTCTTGTGGGGTTCGGCACGTTCCAGGTTGTTCGCCGCGCCGGTGGCGTCGGCCGCAATCTCCGTACCGGACAGGCGATCCGCATTCCGGAATCGAAGGCGCCCAAATTCCGCGCGGGGCAGGTTCTGAAGGACGCGATCAACAACTGATCGCGCGGGCTTGCAAGGCCACGAAAATCGCCCATAAACACCGCACGGAAGGTCAGGGCGGTTAGCTCAGCTGGCAGAGCATCTCGTTTACACCGAGAGGGTCGGCGGTTCGATCCCGTCACCGCCCACCATTCGCTTGTGTCCCGTGGTCGCGTTGAGCCTGCTTTTCGTTGACTTGGGGAAGTGCGTGTCGTAGTTCACGCGCCTCTCCGGAGCGGCAACGAAAAAGCTCCGATCCGGGGGTGTAGCTCAGTTGGTTAGAGCGTCGGCCTGTCACGCCGAAGGTCGCGGGTTCGAGCCCCGTCACTCCCGCCACTTATTCCCTCTCAGTGCAGCCTGAAAATGCCTTCCACGGCGCGGAATTCGGCCGGCTTTATGAGCCCCGAATGCGCGACCTTCACGGAATGCAGCGCGCCGTCGAGCTTTGCGCGCCAGAAATCCAGGAATCTGACGAGTACGGGAAAACTCGGCGCCACGTCGTAGTGCTGCCAGACATAGGTTTGCAGCAGGGACGGGTGGTCGGGCATGCGGTAGAGAATCTCGGCCGTCGTGAGGCCGTAGCCTTCGAGCTGTTTCAGGAAATCCGCCGAAACATTCATTCAGCACCTCCAAAACATACGTCGCGATGGTGAGGCCGAATCGCACATTGTGGCAAGGCCAAAAAAACAAGCAAAATGAGTTTGTTAGCGATCTCGTTTGATGAGTGACAAAAGGCCGGAGCGAGCTTTGGAATGGGTGTGGCTAGCATTGGTTGTTAACTTTGCAGTTACTCGTCTAGGTTTAAGTGACGGCGGGCTGGGCACGCATATGCTGACTGCGAGGCTCGGAAATGACTGGCGCTCCGGAAGCGGGCGAGAGGATTGGTATCTCGGCGTGGCGTGATGAGCGCGGCGCATCCGCGGTCGAGTTCGCGCTTGTCATGCCGGTCTTTCTTCTGATCCTCGTCGGCACGCTCTGCTACGGCCTTTATTTCGGTGCCGCGCATAGCGTCCAGCAGCTTGCGGCGGAAGCTGCGCGGGCAACAGTGCCTGGACTGACGCCGGTCGAGCGCGCGCTGCTTGCTCAGGGCTCCGTAAATCAGGCGTTGCCGAACTACGCGATGATCGATGGCGCCAAGGTGGCGGTCACCGTCGGCGTACATGCAGGCAATCCCGACCTCTTCGATGTCGCTGTCACATATGACGCGTCCGGCATGCCGATCTGGATGTTCGAGGGTTTGCTTCCGCTTCCGCCGAAAGTTATTCAGCGCGCGGCCGTCGTGCGTCGCGGGGGCTATTGATGCCCCGCCGGCCGGCCTTGTTCGGCAAGTCCGAAGACGGCTCAATCGCCGTCATGTCGTCGCTGAGTCTGGTCTGCGTGATCGGCTGTCTCGCACTCGCGGTGGACGTCGGCAGTCTCTATCTCGAACGTCGCCATCTGCAGAGCATGGCCGATCTTTCGGCCATCGCGGCGCTCTCAAGCCCGGCGAACCCGCAGGACGCGGTAACTACACTTCTTGCCGCCAACGGCGTGGGTGCGGTCGCCGAGGTCGAAACCGGAACGTTTGCGCCGGACCCGCTGCTTCAGCCGAGCGAGAGATATGCCGCCGGCGGCGCCAGCCGCAACGCGGCGCGCGTCACGCTGACCGCGACAGGCAACCTGTATTTTTCTCGTGTCGTCTACGGAGGCGCATTGCCGACGATCCGGGTACGCGCTACCGCCGCCGAGCAGAATGTCGCCTCCTTTTCCATCGGCTCCCGTCTGGCCTCGCTGAACGGCGGAATCCTGAACGAACTGTTCGGCGATTTCCTCGACACCACGGTCAGCCTGACCGTCATGGACTACAACGGGCTTGCAGGCGCCGATCTCGATCTTCTGCGCTTCATAGAAGCACTGGCGGGAGAGGCCGGCATCACCGCGGGTACATACGAGTCGGTGCTGCAATCCGCACTTACGTTCGGCGATGTGATCGATGCCGCCGCCACCGTGGCCGGAGCCGGAGGGGCAGGGGCGGCGCAGGTCGCGTTGAACAAATTGAAAGCCGGCGCGTCGAGCCTGTCTCTGGGAGGACCCGGGTTGCTCGATTTGGGCAGCCTTGGAGACCTCGCCATCGGGGAGCGTCCCGCCGGTTTCGCCGGCACAATATCTGCGCTTGATCTGGCGCGCGCCGCCGTCAACGCGGCAGGGCCGAACCGTCAGGCACAGATTTCGCTGAGCGCCGGGCTTCCCGGCATCGCCTCCGTCACGGTTTCGGCCGTGATCGGGGAGCCGCCGCAGGGCGCGTCCTGGATCACGCTCGGTCCCGAGGGGGTGGAGGTCTACACGGCGCAGACCCGCGTGCGCGCGGTCGTGACTCTGCTGCCCGCCACGGTGGCGGGAAAGCTGGTGACGATACAGGTGCCTCTTGCGCTCGATATCGCGGCGGGGCGGGCCACGCTCGAAACCATCTCGTGTGGAACGAATCCCAGTTCCGATGCCAGGGTCGAACTCGCGGCGCGGCCGGCGATCGGCGGCTTATATGTCGGAGAACCCAGGAATTTCGCGGACTGGACCAGCTTCAAGCCGGCGGACATTCAGGGGGCCGAGGTCGTCAATCTGCTCGGCCTGTTGAAAGTCAGCCTCAGCGCCGCGGCGCTCGTCTCGAACAACCAGAATATTTCCGTGTGGTTCGACATGCAGGATATCCAGAATCGCACGATCAGGATCGTCGAGACGGCAAATCCGCTTTCCTCGCTGATCGCATCGGTCTTCAGCAGTCTGAATGTGCAGGCGACCGCTCTGGGGCTTGAGATCCTGGTGGGTCCGCTTCTGGCGCCGGCGGAGGATGCTGTGCGCGCGCTGGTCCAGCCCGTCGGGGCCCTCGTGGAGCCGATTCTGCAGGCGGTGCTCGATTCCCTCGGCGTCGGCCTCGGCGAGGCCGATCTGCGTGTCTACGGGGTCCGCTGCGGCGCGCCGGCCCTCGTCATGTGAGCAGCGGAACCCCACCAGCGCGGCCTCAGTTTCTCCCGAACCGGGAGGTCGTTGGATATGGCGCACGTCAAATATGAGATCGTCGAGCACGACGGCGGCTGGGCCTACAAGCTCGGCGACGTCTTCTCGGAAACCTTCAAGACTCACGCGGACGCGGTTTTTGCTGCCAAGCGCGCGGCGCGCGAGCAGGAGGTCCCGGGCGAGTCGTCGACGATCGAGTATCAGGATCAGTCGGGCCGTTGGCGGACCGAAAATGTGTCCGGCAGCGACCGGCCCGATACGGAAGTCGAAGACGACGTCAGCCCTTAGCGTCTTTCCGCGACGTCTCGCCACAGAATGGCGAATTAATCTGGAATTGGACCGATTATAAGTCCGGTTTGGCTTGAGGACCGCACGGCCTTGGGCTAGGTGAAGGCCTGCCGATTTTACCGCCGGAACGCGAGTTTGCAGGCGGCTTACCGCATAATTGCCCGGGTCTTCGACTCAGAGGCAGGGAGAATCGGTTTGAGGGGCCGGAGCCCGCGAGGGCTCCAAGTCGAAGGCGTCAGACATGAACGCTTTGCTTGCGGACTATTTGCCACTGGCCATTTTCATCGGAGTGGCCTGCGTAATCGGCATTGCGCTACTCGTGGCTCCATTTCTCGTTGCTTATAAAAGCCCCGATGCCGAGAAGCTGTCGGCCTATGAATGCGGCTTCGTCGCGTTCGACGATGCGCGCATGAAATTCGATGTGCGCTTCTATCTGGTTGCCATCCTCTTCATCATTTTCGACCTCGAAGTGGCCTTTCTGTTCCCGTGGGCGGTTGCGTTCCGCGATGTCGGAATCCTCGGTTTCTGGTCGATGATGCTGTTTCTGGGCGTGCTGACCATCGGCTTCGTATATGAGTGGAAGAAAGGTGCTCTCGAATGGGATTGAGCCAGACTTCCGCGAAGAAGGGCGGCGTGAAGCGCGTGGCCTCGGCTGCGCGCGATGCGAATCTGCCGGTGGCGCGTCCGGTGAACGATCCGTTTTTCACCGAAATCAACGCCGAACTCGCTGACAAGGGCTTCGTCGTCACCTCGGTCGAGGACCTCATCACCTGGGCTCGGACCGGCTCGCTGATGTGGATGACCTTCGGCCTTGCCTGCTGCGCGGTCGAGATGATGCACATGTCGATGCCGCGCTATGACGGCGAGCGCTTCGGCATCGCCCCGCGTGCCAGTCCGCGCCAGTCCGACGTCATCATCGTCGCCGGCACCCTGTGCAACAAGATGGCTCCGGCCTTCCGCAAGGTCTACGACCAGATGCCGGAGCCGCGCTACGTGATCTCGATGGGCTCCTGCGCCAATGGCGGGGGCTATTATCACTATTCCTATTCCGTGGTGCGCGGCTGCGACCGGGTGGTTCCGGTCGATGTCTACGTGCCCGGATGTCCGCCCACCGCCGAGGCGCTTCTGTATGGCTTCATGCTGCTCCAGAAGAAGATCCGGCGCACCGGCACGATCGAACGCTGAGAGCGACGTATGGACGAGAGTCTAAAGGAACTCGGTGAACACATCGCCGCCGCGCTTAAAGGCTCGGTCAAGGCGTGGTCGATTCCCGCCGGTCAACTCACGATCGAGGTCGAGGCCGCGGACATCCTGAAGGTTCTGCGTTTCCTGCACGACGATCCGTCGTGCCAGTTCTGGTCGTTCATCGACATCTGCGGAGTCGACTATCCGCAGCGCAAGAAGCGGTTCGATGTCGTCTATCACCTGCTGTCGCCGAAACAGAATCAGCGCATTCGCGTGAAGGTGCAGGCCGACGAGCAGACCATGGTGCCGAGCTGTGTCGAGCTTTTTCCTGGCGCCAACTGGTTCGAGCGCGAAGCCTACGATTTGTACGGCATTCTGTTCACCGGCCATCCGGATCTGCGCCGCATCCTCACCGATTACGGTTTCGAGGGGCACCCGCTGCGCAAGGATTTTCCGCTGACGGGCTTTGTCGAGGTTCGCTACGACGACGAGCAGAAGCGCGTCATCTACGAGCCCGTGCGTCTGCCGCAGGAGTTTCGCAATTTCGACTTCCTCAGCCCCTGGGAAGGCGTCGAATACGTTCTGCCGGGCGATGAAAAGGCGAAGGCGCCGTAATCATGGCCGAAGCCGAACTCAGAAATTTCACCATCAATTTCGGGCCGCAGCATCCGGCGGCACACGGTGTGCTCCGCATGGTGCTGGAACTCGACGGCGAAGTCGTGACGCGCGTCGATCCGCATGTCGGCCTGTTGCATCGCGGCACCGAAAAGCTGATGGAGTACAAGACGTATCTCCAGGCGCTGCCGTATTTCGACCGGCTGGATTACGTCGCGCCGATGAACCAGGAGCATGCCTGGTGCCTCGCCATCGAAAAGCTGGTCGAGATCGAGATTCCGAAACGCGGCCAGCTCATCCGTGTGCTGTATTCCGAGATCGGCCGCGTTCTGAACCACCTTCTGAACGTAACGACGTTCGCGATGGACGTCGGTGCGTTGACGCCGCCGCTCTGGGGCTTCGACGAGCGCGAAAAGCTGATGGACTTCTATGAGCGCGCCTGCGGCGCGCGTCTGCACGCAGCCTATTTCCGGCCGGGCGGTGTCCATCAGGACCTTCCGAACAAGCTCATCGACGATATCTACGCCTGGTGCGATCCGTTCCTGAAAGTGGTCGACGACCTCGATGCGCTTCTGACGGAGAACCGCATCTTCAAGCAGCGTAACGTCGAAATCGGTGTCGTGAAGCTCGAGGACGCGTGGAAGCTCGGTTTCTCCGGCGTCATGGTGCGCGGCTCCGGCGCGCCTTGGGATCTGCGCAAGGCGCAGCCCTACGAGTGCTACGACGAGCTCGATTTCGACATTCCGATCGGCAAGAACGGCGACTGTTACGACCGCTATCTCGTCCGTATGGAAGAGATGATCCAGGCTACCTCGCTCATAAAACAGTGCTGTGATAAGCTGCGATCGCCGGAAGGCGCGGGCCCGGTGTCGTCGGTCAACAACAAGGTCGTTCCGCCGAAGCGCGGAGAGATGAAGCGCTCGATGGAGGCGCTCATCCATCACTTCAAGCTCTACACCGAGGGCTTCAAGGTTCCGGAAGGCGAGGTCTATGCCGCCGTCGAGGCCCCGAAGGGCGAATTCGGCGTCTACCTTGTGTCCGACGGCACCAATCGTCCGTACCGCGCCAAGATTCGCGCTCCGGGATTCCCGCACCTCGCGGCGATGGATTTCCTGAACCGAGGCCACATGCTCGCCGACGTCAGCGCCATTCTCGGCTCGCTCGACATCGTGTTCGGGGAGATCGATCGCTAATGTCCGTACGCCGTCTCGCTGAAGAACAGCCCAAAAGCTTCGCCTTCACCAAGAAGAACCTTGAGTGGGCGCAGGAGCAGATCGCGAAATATCCCGAAGGCCGTCAGGCCTCGGCCGTCATCCCGCTTCTCTGGAAGGCGCAGGAACAGCACGGAGGTTGGCTGCCGGAACCCGCGATCCGTGCTGTCGCGGAAATGCTGGACATGCCGTTTATCCGCGTTCTCGAAGTCGCGACATTCTACACGATGTTCGCGCTTGAGCCGGTCGGAAAGCACTTCATCCAGGTCTGCGGCACGACGCCGTGCCTGCTGCGAGGCGCCGACAAGCTGATGCATGTTTGCGAGAAGAAGATCGGGCACCAGAAAGAACTCAACACGGATCTCGATATGTCGTGGCTTGAGGTCGAGTGTCTCGGCTCGTGCTCGAACGCGCCGATGATCCAGCTCAACTACGACTATTTCGAAGACCTGACGCCGGAGACGATGGATAAGCTCATCGACGATCTGGCGGCAGGCAAGAAGGTGAAGCCGGGTCCGCAGGTCGACCGTCAGGGGTCGGCTCCGGTCGGCGCCAAGACGTCGCTCACGGACGGCAGTCTGTACGACGGCTCGGTCGTCGGTTCGTGGAAGAAGGATTTCGACGCGCGGGTTAAGGCCAAGGCCAAGGAACAGGCGGCGACCGAAGCAGCAAAGCCAAAAGAAACAAGCCCCGGCGAGAAGGACGCGGCCGACAATCCCGGCAAACGCGCCGAGGCCGGCAAGAAGCCGATCAAGAATGGCGATCTCGCCGCAGCCGGCGAGAAGGCGGGTGGTCCCTCGGTCCGCAAGGATGCGACGGGCCCCGCTGGTAAGGGCAAAGGCCTCAAGTCTGTACCCGGCAAGGGCGACAAGGACGAAGTCTGATGCTGCACGATCGCGACCGCATCTTCACCAACATCTACGGGTTTCAGGATCCCGGCCTGAAGGCCGCGATGAAGCGCGGCTCATGGGATGGGACCAAGCAGCTGCTTGAAATGGGCCGCGACTGGATCATCGACGAGATGAAGGCGTCGGGCCTGCGCGGCCGCGGCGGCGCCGGCTTCCCGACCGGCCTGAAGTGGTCGTTCATGCCGAAAGTGTCGGACGGCCGTCCGCACTATCTCGTCGTCAACGCCGATGAGTCCGAGCCGGGCACGGCGAAGGACCGCGAGATCATGCGGAACGATCCGCAGCATCTCATCGAGGGCTGCCTCATTGCGTCCTTCGCGATGGGCGCGAACGCCTGCTACATCTATATCCGTGGCGAATTCGTGCGGGAGCGCGAGGCGCTGCAGGCCGCCGTCGACGAGGCCTATGCGGCCAATCTCATCGGTCCGAAGAACGTTCACGGTTATCCGTTCGATCTGTATGTGCATCACGGCGCCGGCGCTTACATCTGCGGCGAGGAAACGGCGCTGCTCGAAAGCCTTGAAGGCAAGAAGGGCATGCCGCGCCTGAAGCCGCCGTTCCCGGCGGCGATGGGTCTCTACGGCGCGCCGACCACGGTCAACAATGTCGAGTCGATCGCTGTTGCGCCGACCATCCTGCGCCGCGGCGCGGCCTGGTTTGCCGGCATCGGCAAGCCGAACAACACGGGCACCAAGCTGTTCACGATCTCGGGCCATGTCGAGCGTCCGTGCAACGTTGAAGAAGAAATGGGCATCGACTTCCGCGAACTGGTCGAGCGGCATTGCGGTGGCATTCGCGGCGGCTGGGACAATCTTCTGGCCGTTATCCCCGGCGGCTCGTCGGTTCCGCTGCTGCCGGCTTCGCAGTGTCAGGAGCTGTCGATGGATTTCGACACGCTGCGCAATCTGAAATCCGGTCTCGGCACCGCCGCCGTCATCGTCATGGACAAGTCGACCGACGTCATCCAGGCGATCGCGCGCCTCGCGCACTTCTACAAGCATGAGAGCTGCGGCCAGTGCACGCCGTGCCGCGAAGGTACGGGCTGGATGTGGCGCGTATTGACGCGCATGGTGCGCGGCGAGGCGCAGAAGCGTGAGATCGATCTCTTGCTCGATGTCACCTACCAGATCGAAGGTCACACCATCTGCGCGCTGGGCGATGCGGCGGCATGGCCGGTGCAGGGCCTGATCCGTCATTTCCGTCCGGAAATCGAAAAGCGGATCGACGAATTCACAGCGCGGTCGAAGGAAGACGTCTTCCTTCCCACGGCGGCGGAGTAACGGGCGATGGCGAAGATCATCATCGACGGCACCGAACTCGATGTCCCGCCGGAACTGACGCTGCTTCAGGCGGCAGAGGTCGCGGGCGCGGAAATCCCGCGCTTCTGTTTCCACGAGCGCCTGTCGATCGCCGGCAATTGCCGCATGTGCCTTGTCGAAGTTAAGGGCTCGCCCAAGCCGGTCGCCTCGTGCGCCATGAATGTGCGCGACCTGCGCCCGGGTCCGAACGGCGAACCGCCGGTCATGAACACCAAAACGCCGCTCGTGAAAAAGGCGCGCGAAGGTGTGATGGAGTTCCTGCTCATCAACCACCCGCTGGATTGCCCGATCTGCGATCAGGGCGGCGAGTGCGATCTGCAGGACCAGGCCATGGCCTACGGGTCCGATGCCTCTCGCTTTGCTGAAAACAAACGAGCGGTCGAGGACAAATATATCGGCCCGCTCGTCAAGACGACAATGACGCGCTGCATCCAGTGCACGCGCTGCGTCCGCTTCGCGACGGAAGTTGCCGGTGTGCCGGAACTCGGTGCCATCGGCCGCGGCGAGGACATGGAGATCACGACCTATCTCGAAAAGGCGATGACCTCCGAACTGCAGGGCAATGTCATTGATCTGTGCCCGGTCGGCGCGCTGACGTCAAAGCCTTATGCCTTCACGGCGCGTCCATGGGAGCTGTCCAAGACTGAATCCATTGATGTGATGGACGCGCTCGGCGCCAATATTCGCGTCGATGCGCGCGGCCGCGAAGTTCTTCGTATCCTGCCGCGCAACAATGACGACGTGAACGAGGAGTGGATTTCGGACAAGACCCGCTTCGTGTGGGACGGTCTCAAGACCCAGCGTCTTGATCGTCCGTACATCCGCGAGAACGGCAAGCTGCGGGCGGCGACATGGGGCGAGGCGTTCGACGCCATTGCCAATGCGGTCGACAAGGCCGCCGCGAACCGCATCGGCGCCATCGCCGGCGATCTGGCGACCGTCGAGGAAATGTTCGCGCTCAAGGATCTGCTGACGCGTCTCGGTTCCCCGAACATCGATTGCCGTCAGGAGGGCGCGTCGCTTGATCCGGCCGGAGGCCGCGCAAGCTACATCTTCAATCCCGGCATCGCCGCGATCGACGATGCGGACGCCATTCTTCTCATCGGCTCCAATCCGCGCTGGGAAGCGCCCGTGCTGAACGCGCGCATCCGCAAAGCGTGGCGTCTCAACGGTGCGAAGATCGCCGTTATCGGCGAGCAGGCGGACCTGACCTACAAATACGAGTATCTCGGCGCCGGGGCCGATACGCTGTCGAAGCTGCCGTCCGGCAAAGGCGGTTTTGCCGAGGTTCTGAAGAACGCCAAACGTCCCGTGATCATTGTCGGGCAGGGCGCGCTCAGCGGCGCCGACGGCGCGGAAGTACTCGGTCTTGCGGCAAAGCTGGCTGTCGACATTGGCGCGGCCACGCCGGAGTGGAACGGCTTTGCCGTGCTGCATACGGCGGCGGCGCGCGTTGGCGGCCTTGATCTTGGCTTCGTGCCGGGCGAGGGCGGTCTCGATGTTGCCGGCATGGTGAAGGCGAAGGCGCTGGACGTGCTGTTCCTCCTCGGTGCCGACGAAACCGATGTGCCGGCCGGCCCGTTCGTCGTCTATCAGGGCACGCATGGCGACAAGGGTGCGCATCGCGCCGATGTCATTCTGCCGGGCTCGGCCTACACCGAAAAGAGCGGCACCTACGTCAATACGGAAGGCCGCGTCCAGGTCGGATCGCGCGCCGTGTTCCCGCCGGGCGATGCCCGCGACGACTGGGCGATCCTGCGCGCGCTGTCCGACGTGCTCGGCCAGCGGCTGCCCTATGACTCGCTGCCCGAATTGCGCCGCGCGCTCTATGCCGCGTATCCGCATTTCGCGGCCGTCGATAAGATCAGCAAGGGCGAGGTATCGTCGATCCAGGCTCTGGCCAAATCCGCAGGCAAGGCTTCGGGCGGCATCGGCTTCAAGTCGAGCATCGACAGCTTCTATTTCTCAAACCCGATTGCGCGCGCGTCTGCGCTGATGGCCGAATGCGCCGCCATCGCGAGCGGCAAGCTGGAGGCCGCGGAATGAGCGCCTGGTTCGCATCAGCCTGGGACGCATGGCTCTGGCCGCTGCTTCTGATGGTCATTCAGAGCGCGGTCGTGATGGTGCTGCTGCTCGTCTTTATCGCGTTCTACCTGCTGGCCGATCGCAAGATCTGGGCTGCTGTGCAGCTGCGCCGCGGTCCGAACGTGGTCGGGCCGTTCGGCCTGTTCCAGAGCTTCGCGGACCTTCTGAAGTTCGTCTTCAAGGAGCCGATCATTCCGTCGGGCGCCAACAAGGGCGTGTTCCTGCTCGCCCCGTTCGTCACGGCGGTCCTGGCACTCGCCGCCTGGGCGGTCATTCCGTTCCAGGAGGGCTGGGTGGTTGCCGACATCAATGTCGGCATCCTCTACATCTTCGCGATCTCGTCGCTCGGCGTGTACGGCATCATCATGGCCGGCTGGTCGTCGAACTCGAAGTATCCGTTCCTCGGCGCGCTGCGCTCGGCCGCGCAGATGGTCTCCTATGAAGTCTCGCTCGGCTTCGTGATCATTTGCGTGCTGCTGGTCGTCGGCTCGCTGAACCTCAGCGACATCGTCAAGGCGCAGGACACGCCCTACGGCCTGCTTGGCTGGTACTGGCTGCCGCTCTTTCCGATGTTCGTGATCTTCTTCATTTCGGCGTTGGCCGAGACGAACCGTCCGCCCTTCGACCTTCCGGAAGCGGAATCCGAACTCGTCGCTGGTTTCGCCGTCGAATATTCCTCGACGCCGTTCCTGATGTTTTTCCTCGGCGAGTACGTGGCCATCATGACCATGTGCTCGCTGACGACGATCCTGTTCCTCGGAGGCTGGTTGCCGCCGCTGCCGTTCGCGCCGTTCACATGGGTGCCGGGCGTGGTCTGGTTCATCCTGAAGGTTTCGGCGGTCTTCTTCATGTTTGCCATGGTGAAGGCCTTCGTGCCGCGCTACCGCTACGACCAGCTGATGCGTCTCGGCTGGAAGGTGTTCCTGCCTATCTCGCTGGTCGGCGTTGTCATCGTGGCGGCGGTGCTCCAGTTCACCGGTTGGGGAGCTTGATATGAGACTCGACCAGGCCGCCCGTTCGATATTCCTGACGGAGTTCGTGTCCGCCTTCTTCCTGGCGATGCGTTACTTCTTCAAGCCGAAGTCGACCGTCAACTATCCGTTCGAAAAGGGGCTACTGTCGCCTCGTTTTCGCGGCGAACATGCGCTGCGCCGCTATCCGAACGGTGAGGAGCGCTGCATTGCCTGCAAGCTCTGCGAGGCGATCTGCCCCGCGCTTGCCATTACCATCGAAGCCGGCCCGCGCCGCAACGACGGCACGCGCCGTACGACGCGCTATGACATCGACATGGTGAAGTGCATCTATTGCGGCTTCTGCCAGGAAGCCTGCCCGGTGGATGCCATCGTCGAGGGGCCGAATTTCGAATTCGCCACCGAGACGCGCGAAGAACTGCTTTACGACAAGGACAAACTGCTCGCCAACGGCGACCGTTGGGAGCGCGATATTGCGCGCCGTCTGGCGCTAGACGCGCCTTACCGTTGAGGCGCACGGCATGAGAACGACGAGAAGCGTTCCGGTTCGGGACGGGGGGATTGGATGAGCCTGGCTTCGGCCTTCTTCTATCTGTTTGCCTCGGTTGTCGTGGCGTCGGCCTTTATGGTCATCTCCGCGCGCAATCCTGTGCATTCGGTGCTGTACCTCATCCTGGCGTTCTTCAACGCCGCGGGACTCTTCCTGCTGATGGGTGCTGAATTCCTCGCGATGATCCTCGTCGTCGTCTATGTCGGCGCGGTCGCGGTTCTGTTTCTCTTCGTCGTCATGATGCTCGACGTGGACTTCGCGGAACTGCGCGAGGGCTTCCTGCAATATCTGCCCGTCGGCGCACTGGTCGGCATCGTCGTCCTGATCGAGCTCGTGATGGTCGTCGGCAGCTGGGCCATTTCCAGCGAGGCGCCGCGCCTTGCCGTGCAGAAAATGCCGGAGGGCATCACCAACACGGAAGCGCTCGGCCGCGTGCTGTATACGGATTATCTGCTGTTCTTCCAGGCTGCGGGCCTTGTCCTGCTGGTCGCGATGATTGGCGCCATCGTGCTGACGCTGCGTCACAAGGAAGGCGTCAAGCGCCAGAACATCGCCGACCAGATCGCGCGCACGAAGGCCACCGGCATGGAAATCCGCAAGGTCAAATCGGGGCAGGGGATCTGATATGGACGTCGGCCTCGGTCATTACCTCACGGTTGCGGCAATCCTGTTCACGCTCGGCGTGTTCGGCATCTTCCTGAACCGCAAGAACGTCATCGTCATCCTGATGTCCATCGAGCTGATCCTGCTCGCGGTGAACATCAATTTCGTCGCGTTCTCGACCTTCGCCGGCGATCTCGTCGGCCAGGTCTTCGCACTGCTTGTGCTGACGGTCGCCGCGGCGGAAGCCGCGATCGGCCTCGCCATCCTCGTCGTCTTCTACCGCAACAGGGGCTCCATCGCGGTCGAAGACATCAACATGATGAAGGGCTGAAGCACCCGCCATGTATCAAGCGATTGTCTTCCTGCCGCTTCTCGGCGCCATCATCGGCGGCGCGGTCACGCTCGTCGGGGCCTACCGCACGCGGCGGACCGAACTTCTTGCCATGGGCGGTGGCGACGGCCACGGCCATCATCATGACGACCACGCGCATGCCCATGCGCACGACGATCACGGGCATGGCGACCACGATCACGACGATCATCACGGTCCGGACTATCCGGTCGCGCCCGGCGCGCGCTTTGTCGAGGTCGTCACGACCGGTCTTCTGATCGTTGCGGCGCTCCTGTCGTGGGTCGCGTTCATCAACCACGGTCTCGGTGACGGCGAGGCGACGCGTGTGCAGGTGTTGCGCTGGATCACATCCGGCGCCATGGAGGTCGATTGGGCGCTCCGCATCGACACGCTGACGGTCGTCATGCTCGTCGTCGTCAATACCGTATCGTCGCTCGTGCACCTCTATTCGATCGGCTACATGCACGAAGACGCGCAGCGTCCGCGCTTCTTCACCTACCTGTCGCTGTTCACTTTCGCCATGCTCATGCTGGTGACGTCGGACAACTTGGTCCAGATGTTTTTCGGCTGGGAAGGCGTCGGCCTCGCGTCCTATCTCCTGATTGGGTTCTGGTATCACAAGCCCGAAGCCAACGCGGCCGCCATCAAGGCCTTCGTTGTCAACCGCGTCGGCGACTTCGGCTTCGCGCTCGGCATTTTCGGCGTGTTTGTCCTGTTCGGCACGGTGTCGCTCGACACGATCTTTGCCGATGCCCCCGGCAAGGCGCAGGCCACGATGCAGTTCCTGAGCTGGCCCGATGCGCCGGCCATGACGGTGATCTGTCTGCTGCTCTTCATGGGTGCGATGGGCAAGTCCGCGCAGTTCCTGCTGCACACATGGCTTCCGGACGCGATGGAAGGCCCGACTCCTGTTTCCGCGCTCATCCACGCGGCGACCATGGTGACCGCCGGCGTGTTCATGGTGGCGCGTCTGTCGCCGCTGTTCGAGCTGTCGCCGACCGCTCTTGAAGTCGTCATCTTCTTCGGCGCGACGACGGCGTTCTTCGCCGCCACGGTCGGTCTGGTGCAGAACGACATCAAGCGCGTCATCGCTTATTCGACCTGTTCGCAGCTGGGCTACATGTTCGTCGCGCTCGGTGTCGGCGCGTATTCGGCGGGCATCTTCCATCTGTTCACGCACGCCTTCTTCAAGGCGCTGCTCTTCTTGGGCGCCGGCTCTGTGATCCACGCGATGCACCACGAGCAGGACATGCGGAAGATGGGCGGTATTCGCCGTCTGATCCCGCTGACCTACTGGATGATGATTGTCGGCACCGTGGCGCTGACGGGTCTCGGCATTCCGATGACCATGATCGGCACGGCCGGGTTCTTCTCAAAGGACGCGATCATCGAGGGCGCATTCGTCAGCCACGCGGGCATGGCATTCTATGCGTTCCTGCTTCTCGTCATCGCGGCGGGATTCACGAGCTTCTACTCGTGGCGCCTTATCTTCATGACCTTCCATCAGCAGCCGCGCGCCAGCTTCGAAACGATGAAGCATGTGCACGAATCCCCGGCGGTCATGACGGTTCCGCTTGTCATTCTCGCCATCGGTGCGCTGTTTGCTGGCGTCGCCTTCTATGAGTTCTTCCTCGGTCATCACTATGCCGAGTTCTGGAAGGGCACGCTTGCGGGCGGCGACCATCCGGAAATCATCGAGGAGATGCACCACGCGCCGTGGTGGGTGAAGTCCTCGCCGTTTGTGATGATGATACTGGGGCTGTCGGTGTCGTATTATATGTACATCGTCAATCCGCGCGCGCCGGTCGAGCTGGCCCGCCGCCACGACGTTCTGTACCGCTTCCTGCTCAACAAGTGGTATTTCGACGAGCTTTACGACCTTATCTTCGTGCGGCCCGCGAAATGGCTCGGCCGTTTCCTCTGGAAGACGGGCGACGGCAAGATCATCGACGGGCTCGGCCCGGATGGCGTGTCGGCGCGCGTGATCGACATCACCCGCGGTGTCGTCCGGCTTCAGACCGGTTACGTCTACCACTACGCCTTCGCCATGCTGATCGGCGTGGCCGCGCTGTTCACCTGGTTCATGTTCTCGAGCGGCGGGGGCCACTGAGATGTCGGATTGGCCGATCCTTTCGCTCGTCACGTTTCTTCCGCTCGCGGGCGCGTTCTTCATCCTGCTTATCCGCGGCGAGGATGAGGCATCGCTGCGCAATGCGCGCCACATCGCGCTTTGGACGACGGTGCTCACCTTCCTGGTGTCGCTGATCCTCGTCGTCGACTTCGACTACGCGACGTCCAACTTCCAGTTCGTCGAGAAGCATCCCTGGCTCGGCGGCACGATTGCCTATCACCTCGGCGTCGACGGCATCTCCATGCCGTTCGTTATCCTGACCACGTTCTTGATGCCGATCTGCATCCTGGCGAGCTGGGTCTCGGTCGAAAAGCGCGTGAAGGAGTACATGATCGCGTTCCTCGCGCTGGAAACGCTCATGGTCGGGGTGTTCTGCTCGCTGGACCTCGTGCTGTTCTACCTGTTCTTCGAAGCCGGCCTCATTCCGATGTTCCTCATCATCGGTATCTGGGGTGGGGCGCGCCGCATCTACGCCAGCTTCAAGTTCTTCCTCTACACGCTGCTCGGCTCGGTCCTGATGCTGCTCGCCATCATGGCGATGTACTGGCAGGCCGGCACGACCGACATCCCGACGCTGATGGCGTATGACTTCCCGCTGGAGATGCAGAAGTGGCTCTGGCTGGCGTTCTTCGCGTCGCTCGCGGTGAAGATGCCGATGTGGCCGGTCCACACCTGGCTGCCCGATGCCCATGTCGAGGCGCCGACCGCGGCGTCGGTCATCCTCGCGGCGGTCCTGCTGAAGATGGGCGGCTACGGGTTCATCCGTTTCTCGCTACCGATGTTCCCGGATGCGTCCGAGTTCTTCGCGCCGCTGGTTTTCACGCTCTCCGTCATTGCGATCGTCTACACATCGCTCGTCGCGCTGATGCAGGAAGACATCAAGAAGCTGATCGCTTACTCGTCGGTGGCCCACATGGGCTTCGTGACGATGGGCATCTTCTCGCTGAACCGTCAGGGCATCGACGGCGCGATGTTCCAGATGATCAGCCATGGGTTCGTGTCCGGCGCGCTCTTCCTCTGCGTCGGCGTTGTTTACGACCGTATGCACACGCGCGAGATCGCGGCCTATGGCGGCATCGTCAACCGCATGCCGGCCTATGCCGCAGTGTTCATGGTCTTCACGATGGCTAATGTCGGCCTGCCGGGCACGTCCGGTTTCGTCGGCGAGTTCCTCACGCTGGCGGGCGCTTTCCAGGCCAACACCTGGGTTGCGTTCATCGCCACCAGCGGCGTCATTCTCTCGGCGTGTTATGCGCTGTGGCTGTACCGCAAGGTCGTCATGGGTGAACTCGTGAAGCCGAGCCTGAAATACCTGACCGACCTGACGCCGCGCGAGATCGCCATTCTGGCGCCGCTCGTGATCCTGACGATCCTGTTCGGCGTCTGGCCGGACCCGATCTTCAATATCATGTCGGCCAGCGTCGACAATCTGATTTCCACCTCCATCTCGACGGCCTCGCCGGCCATCGACCCTGCCGCGATCGCCGCGCGCTGACGGATAGACCATGACCGGTTTCGACTTCGCCGCCCTCTCGCCCGCTCTGCCGGAAATCATTCTGGCGGGCGGCGCGCTTCTGCTCGTGCTTATCGGCGCGATCCGCGGCGACAAGTCCGAGCCCATGATCAACGGGCTTGCCTCGGCGCTGCTTCTCGGCGCGGGCGTCGCGGTTGTCGCCGGGCCTTCGCAAACCGTCACGGCGTTCAACGGCAGCTTCATCTGGGACGGCTTCGCCCAGTTCCTCAAGCTGCTGACGCTTGGCGGAGCGCTGATCGCGCTCGTCATGAGCTTCGATTACTGGAAGCACGAGAAGGTCCGCCGCTTCGAGTATTCGATCCTCGTCGTGCTGGCGACGACCGGCATGATGCTGATGATCTCGGCGAACGATCTGATTGCGCTCTATCTCGGCCTCGAACTGCAGTCGCTCGCGCTTTATGTCATCGCGGCCATCCATCGCGACAATCTGCGGTCGACGGAAGCGGGCCTCAAATATTTCGTTCTTGGCGCGCTGTCGTCGGGCATGCTGCTCTACGGTGCGTCGCTGGTATACGGATATTCCGGCACGGTGGCGTTTCAGGGCATCGCGCAGTCCGTGACCGGCGATCCGGCCATCGGACTCATTTTCGGCCTCGTCTTCGTGTTCGCCGGCCTCTCGTTCAAGGTGTCCGCCGTGCCGTTCCATATGTGGACGCCGGACGTCTACGAAGGCGCGCCGACTCCTGTCACGGCATTCTTCGCGTCCGCACCGAAAGTTGCCGCGATGGCGATCTTCGTCCGCATCGCCATCGAGGCGTTCCCCGAGATATCGCACCAGTGGCGGCAGATCGTGGTGTTCATCTCGATCGCCTCGATGTTCCTCGGTGCCTTCGCCGCCATCGGGCAGAAGAACATCAAGCGCCTGATGGCGTATTCGTCGATCGGCAATGTCGGCTACATGCTGGTCGGTCTTGCGGCCGGCACGCCCGAAGGCGTGCAGAGCGTGCTGATCTATCTCGCCATCTACGTCGTCATGACGCTCGGCACCTTCGCGATCATCCTCGGCATGCGCCACAAGAACGGCCTCGTGGAGAATGTGGACGATCTTGCCGGTCTGTCGCGCACGAGCCCGTTCATGGCGTTCGTGATGTCGATGATGATGTTTTCGCTGGCCGGCATTCCGCCGCTCGCGGGCTTTTTCGCCAAATTCTATGTGTTCCTCGCCGCCATTGAGGCCGAGCTCTATCTGCTGGCCGTTCTCGGCGTGCTCGCCAGCGTGGTCGGCGCGTTCTATTATCTGCGCATCGTGAAGATCATCTATTTCGACGAGCCCAAGACGACATTCGAGCGTCTGCCGTTTGAGCTGACGGCGGTCATAGCCGTCTCCGGCCTTTTGATCGTCTTCTACGGACTTTTGCCCGCTCCGGTGGCAAACGCCGCCGGTGCTGCGGCACGCAGCCTGTTCTGATGGGATTTTCGCTCGGTCCTCTTGCCGAGGCCGCGGGATATAAGCTCCTCGCATTCGAGAGTCTGGGCTCCAGCAACGAGGACGCGCTGGAGCGTGCCCGTGCGGGGGAGACAGGCCCTCTCTGGGTCGCGACCCGTCATCAGACATCCGGGAAGGGTCGTCGAGGCCGGGCCTGGGAAACACCGCAAGGCAATCTTGCCGCGAGCCTGCTTCTGACCGTTGATCTGCCGCGACCCCGCGCTGCGACGCTCGGCTTTGTGGCCGGTCTTGCGCTGAGCCGCGCCGTTTCGGATGTCGCGCCCCGCATCGCGGTTCGCGTCGGCATCGACGGGCTCGATGAACCCCGCACGCGTCTGACGCTGAAATGGCCGAATGACGTGCTGGCCGATGGCGCCAAGCTCGCCGGTATCTTGCTTGAAGTGGAAGAACTCCCGGACGGCCGCCTTGCGGTCGTGACCGGCATCGGCGTGAACGTTGCCGCATCGCCCGAGGGCCTGCCTTACCCTGTGACCTCCCTGAAGGATCTGGGGGCGGACATATCTGCCGAAGCCCTGTTCCAGGCGTTCGCGGACGCTTGGGTCGGATTCCACGATCTTTGGGATCGGGGCAGGGACCTCACCGAAATCCGCAGGCTCTGGCTGGCGCAGGCCGCCGGTATCGGCGCTCCGGTGGCGGTAAGGCTTGGCGAAAGCATTTTGCGCGGTACTTTCGAGACATTGGATGAAGAGGGCCGTCTCATCGTGCTGACCGAACAAGGCGAACGCCAGACCGTGGCGGCGGGCGAGGTACATTTCGGCGCCGCTGCGAGCGTTGCGTCATGAGCCTCGAACGACCCGACGAACTCGTATTCCTGCCGCTGGGCGGCGTTGGCGAGATCGGCATGAATCTCGGCCTCTACGGCTATGGTCCGCCGAAGAACCGCAAATGGATCATGGTCGATTGCGGAGTGACGTTCGGCAATCAGGCGGAAACGCCCGGCATCGATCTGATCTTTCCGGATATCCGGTTCGCCGAGGCCGAAAAGCACAATATTCTGGCGCTGCTGCTCACGCACGCGCACGAGGACCATTACGGTGCCGTGCTCGATCTGTGGCCGCGGCTGAAGATTCCCGTCGTCGCGACACCGTTCACCGCGAACCTGCTCGCGGCCAAGCGGGAAGGCGAAAAAAACGCGCCAAACATCCCGGTCCAGGTCGTCGCGCCGGATGGCAAGGTGGCGTTCGGTCCGTTCTCGATCGAGTTCGTGCCGGTCGCGCATTCCATTCCTGAGGCGAATGCGCTCGCCATCCGCACGCCGGCCGGTCTTGTCGTGCATACGGGCGACTGGAAAATGGACAAGAAGTCCACAACGTCCGGCGTCACCGACGAAGCGAAGTTCCGCTCGCTGGGGGATGAAGGCGTCATCGCAGTCATCGGCGATTCCACGAATGCGACCCGCCCGGGCCATTCCGCCTCCGAGCTCGACGTATCGCAGGCAATCTTCGAACTCATCAAGTCGGCACCGGCGCGCGTGGCCGTCACGACATTCGCCTCCCACATTCCGCGCATTCGCACAGTTGCGGAAGCCGCGCTTGCCGCGGGCCGCGAGATCGTCGTGGTCGGCCGCGCCATGGAGCGCACCGTGCAGGTGGCACGCGAAACAGGCTGGCTGGACGGCGTTCCCGAATTCCGTTCGACGGATGTGTTCGGCTATCTGCCGCCCGAGAATGCGCTTCTGCTCCTCACCGGCAGCCAGGGCGAAGGCCGTGCCGCCCTCGCGCGCATCGCGCAGGACGATCACCCCGAAATCAGCCTCGGCCCGCGCGACCGCGTGATCTTTTCCTCGCGTACGATTCCCGGAAACGAGCGCGAGGTGAATCGCATCATCAACAATCTCATCGATCGCGGGATTGAAGTGGTGACGGACCGGGACGCGATGGTGCACGTGTCCGGACACCCTCGCCGCGGCGAGATGGAGGAGATGTATTCCTGGCTGCGGCCGCAGGCCATCGTGCCCGTGCATGGTGAGCCGCTGCATCTTTTCGAACACGAAAAACTCGCCAACAGTCTCGGCGTTACATGCGGCAAGGTCCGCAATGGGCAGATGCTGCGGCTTTATCCCGGCGCACCGGAAATCGTCGATGAGGTGCCTTCGGGCAGGCTGTTCAAGGACGGCAATCTGCTCACGCTCAGCGAAGAGCCAGTGCGCGAGCGCAAGCGGCTGGGTTTTGCCGGCGTGGTGACGATCGCGATTGCGATCGATAACCGGGGCGATCTCGCGGGCGATCCGGAAATCGCGCTGTCCGGTCTGCCGGCGGAGGATTCGGAAGGCGAGAAATTCGACGACATCGTTCACGATGCCGCGCTCGATACTTTCGAGAATCTCCCGCGCAACAGAAGGCGGGATCCGGAATTCGTGGCCGAGGCGCTGCGTCGTGCTGTCCGGGCCGAAATCAATGTGGGATGGGGTAAGAAGCCCCTCGTGCAGGTTTTGGTGGTGACGGTCTAAATGACGCTTTCGAGCTGGCTCGCGATCTATTTCGTTATCTGGTGGATCAGCCTTTTCGTCGTTCTTCCCTGGGGAGTGCGGTCGCAGCGCGAGGAGGGCGATGTGGTCAGGGGCTCCGATCCTGGCGCTCCGGCGCGTCCGCGGCTGCTGCGCGTCGTCATCGCCAACACGATTCTTTCGCTTGTCATATTGGGCATCTACTACGCCGTCTGGCAGAGCGGGATCGTGACTCTCGACGGCATTCCGTTCTTGCCGGATATGCGGATAAAGTACTGAAATCTATATGGAAAACAAAAAAGCAAGGCTTTCGCCTTGCTTTTTCAAAGTTCGGTGCGGGCTCGATTTCGACCGAGATGCGGGACCGGTCTTATGTCGCGACTGCCGCGTGCGGGGCGGCACCCGAAGAGCCTCTTTCCTCCCAAGACTTGAACCCGTTCAGCGCTTAAAAGCGCGTCAGGCCTCTTCCTTGTGACAGGGATGCTAGCCACGTTCCAAGCCATTGTCACTACTCGGAATAGGGGCGCCCGAAAACTTTTTTGACAATTCTGCTTAATAGCTGGGCAAGCGCACATTCTGTGCGCAATTCTAAAAGTCTATCAACAACTTAACGTCTGGTAGAGAGTTCTCCGATATTGCAACCGTCGTGGTTTTCACGCATTTCACTTCAATAACCCATTCAAGATGCTGACATTTCCAATGGAGCACGACGACCGCCGCCGATACCCGCGCCGCGCCATGATGCGCCAGGCATCGCTCTTCATCACGCCGAAGGACGAACTGCCTTGCATGATCCTGAACATATCGAAGGACGGGGCGATGATTGGCCTGCAGAAGGAAGTCCCGCTTCCCAAACGGTTTGTGCTCGATCTTTCGGGAAACATCGTGGTCCGCCGGGTCTGCGAACTGGCGTGGCAGGACGGCCTGCACGCGGGCGTGAAATTCCCGAAACTGCAGAGCTTCGAATCGATTCAGTTCGACCTGGACTGAGCAGGCTCCTCCCGGAGCCGGTCATTGACGATTCCGCCGCCGGTTTCGATGAGCCGCTCGACCACTTTCAGATAAAGCGCGGGCGAAGTCTTGTGATGGCCGCACAGGTTCGCTGC
Organism: Hyphomicrobiales bacterium; assembly: GCA_022842205.1. Lineage (GTDB taxonomy): Bacteria > Pseudomonadota > Alphaproteobacteria > Rhizobiales > Methylopilaceae > Flaviflagellibacter. Next base: position 63,743 of record JALHQA010000009.1, on the reverse strand, counting down.
GGCGAAGGGAATACCCGCCGCCCGCATCATCGGGGCGACCCGTTCGCCCGGCAGCCCGATCGGCAGGGGCTCGCCGGCGATCTCGTATAGAATCGTGATGCTGAAATGCCCGACATTCTTGATCGCGGGAAACTCGCGGCCGGTAAATGAGTCGAGCAAATCACGGCCGAACGCGGTCGGCGTCAGGGTCTTGGCCTGCTGGCCCAGCTTAAGCGCCTTGTCGATCCACTTTTCGAGCAGCGGCGAGCCGTTCTGAAACACCGTGATCGTCGGATTGACGGCCGTCCTCGTGACGAGTTTGCCGGCGTCGAGCTTTGCCATCACCTCGCGGCAGACGAGGTGCTTGCTGTCGCTGTCGATAGAAAAATTTTCGGGGTCGAAGACGACGACGTCGGAATCGATCCAGGCGACCCGCTCATACCCTTCCTCAAGGTAGCGCCGCGTCCAGAGCAGGCGGCCGAGATCCGTCAGTGGCAGCACGGAAGGGGCTTTGCGCGCGATGTCCGGCGGCGTGCCGTCGAACAATTCGTCTCCGATCAGCCGATAGTCGTAGCCCTTCGCGGCGGTCCAGTCCCGGACAGTCGCGGTGCACCGCTCGATCCAATAGGGCGGCCTAGGTGCATGGGATTGGAAGATCAGCGTTCTCATGTCGCGTGACGGCGATATCGGATGCGTGTGGGGCGTGCAAGCCGTTCAAGGGGAAGCTCGCCGTGGACCGCTAAGGTGCGGTCTTGTGTTTTAGGGGGCCATCGGCTTTCGTCGTCCGGCATTTTTCCCTCCACGCGCGCAGCCGGGCCGTCATGCGTCTATCCCGCTATTTTTTGCCGATCCTCAAGGAAAATCCCAAGGAGGCGGAAATCGTCTCGCACCGGCTGATGCTGCGAGCCGGCATGCTGCGGCAGGAGTCGGCCGGCATCTATGCCTGGCTGCCGCTCGGCAAGCGCGTGCTGGACAAAGTCTGCAACATTGTCCGCGAGGAGCAGAACCGTTCCGGCGCCATCGAATTGCTGATGCCGACAATTCAGTCAGCGGACCTGTGGCGCGAATCGGGCCGTTACGACGACTATGGCAAGGAGATGCTGCGGATTAAGGACCGGCACGAGCGCGACATGCTGTACGGCCCGACCAATGAGGAAATGATCACGGAGATTTTCCGCGGTTATGTACGGTCGTACCGCGATCTGCCGCTCAATCTCTATCACATCCAGTGGAAGTTCCGCGACGAGGTGCGTCCGCGCTTTGGCGTGATGCGTTCGCGCGAATTTCTGATGAAGGACGCCTATTCGTTCGACGTCGATCAGGCGGGCGCGGTCCATTCCTACAACAAGATGTTCGTCGCCTATCTGCGCACGTTCGCGCGGCTGGGCCTGCGCGCGATTCCGATGGTCGCGGACACCGGCCCGATCGGCGGCAATCTCAGCCATGAATTCATCATTCTGGCCGATACCGGCGAGAGCGAGGTGTTCTGTCACGCGGACTATCTGAACAAGGCGATCCCAGGAGAGGACGCGCCGTTCGACAACCGCGCCGGGCTGCAGTCCGTCGTCGACGACTGGACGAGCCTGTACGCCGCAACCTCCGAAAAGCACGACGAGGCGGCCTTCACACAGGCGCCGAAGGACAAGCAGCTTTCGGCGCGCGGTATCGAGGTCGGGCACATCTTCTATTTCGGAACCAAATATTCCGAACCGTTGAAAGCCGTCGTTGCCGGCTCCGACGGCAAGGAGGTGCCCGTGCACATGGGTTCCTACGGCATCGGGCCGTCCCGTCTCGTCGCCGCGATCATCGAGGCGAGCCACGACGAGAATGGCATTGTCTGGCCGGAAGCGGTCGCGCCGTTCCATGTCGGTCTTGCCAATCTCAAGCCGGGCGATGCGGCGGTGGACGCCGCGTGCGACGGTCTGTACAGCGGTCTCCGCAATGCCGGCATCGACGTTCTCTATGACGACACGGCGGAGCGGCCGGGCGCGAAATTCGCGACGCTCGATCTGATCGGCCTGCCTTGGCAGGTCGTTGCCGGGCCGAAGGGCATCGCCGCCGGCGAGGTGGAACTCAAGAACCGCAAGACCGGCGAGCGTCATTCGCTGTCGCCCGAGTCGGCGCTGGCACGGCTGACCGGATGAGCGACACCACGGCCGACGCGAAAACGGAACAGGAGGCTTCGCCGGCCGCGCGCGGCACCGCGCCGTTTGCGCCGTTCGAATGGCTCATCGCGGGCCGCTATCTGCGCGCTCGCCGCCGCGAGGGTTTCATTTCGGTCAGCGCCGGTTTTTCCTTCCTGGGCGTCATGCTCGGTGTTGCCGTTCTCATCATCGTCATGGCGGTGATGAACGGCTTCCGGCAGGAACTTCTGACCAAGATCCTCGGCGTCAACGGCCACATCGTCGTTCAGCCGATCGGCTCCGAACTCACGGACTATGATGCGATTACGGCGCGCATCAACAAGGTGCCGGGCGTGCGCCTTGCGGCGCCGCTCGTCGAAGGACAGGCGCTCGCGTCAAGTCCTGTAAATGCGGGCGGCGTTCTCGTGCGCGGCATGCGCGAGAGCGACATCAAGACGTCCGGCCTGATCGGAAAGAACGTCAAGGACGGCACGCTCGAAGGCTTCGACTCCAATCAGGGTGTCGTTATCGGCCGCCGTCTGGCCGAACAGCTCGGCCTTCGCGTCGGCGACATACTTACGCTGGTATCGCCCCGCGGCGCGATCACGCCGATGGGCACGACGCCGCGCATCAAGGGCTATCCCGTGCGCGGCATATTCGAAGTCGGCATGTCGGAATACGACGCCGTCTTTGTGTTCCTGCCGCTCGAGGAAGCGCAGGCCTATTTCAACCGCGACGGTAACGTGTCGGCCATCGAGGTGTTCATCGACGATCCCGACAATGCCGACGCCATGCGCCAGCCGATCGCGGATGCGGCGGAGCGCCAGGTCATGCTGGTCGATTGGCGGCAGCGCAACACGACGTTCTTCTCCGCGCTGGAGGTCGAGCGCAACGTGATGTTCCTGATCCTCATCCTCATCGTTCTGATCGCGGATCTGAACATCATTTCGAGCCTCATAATGCTGGTTAAGGAGAAGGGGCAGGCGATCGCCATCCTCCGTACCATGGGCGCGACAAGCGGCGCCGTCATGCGCATCTTCGTCATCGTGGGTGCATCGATCGGCTTTATCGGAACGCTGTTTGGCGTTTTGCTCGGACTTCTCGTCTGTCATTACATTGAGGAAATTCGCCAGTTCATTTCCTGGCTGACCTCGACCGAGTTGTTCTCGCCGGAGCTCTATTTCCTCTCGCGGCTTCCGGCGATCGTGAACTGGGGCGAGACGGCCGCCGTCGTGACGATGGCGTTGCTGCTGTCGCTGCTCGCGACCATCTATCCGGCGTGGCGCGCCTCGCGGCTCGATCCCGTCGAAGCGCTGCGATACGAGTGAGGCGCGCGAGATGGAAAGCCTGAGACTGGAAGCCATCCACCGTCGCTACAAGCAGGGCGACACAACGCTCGAAATCCTGCGCGGCGTCGACTTCACGCTTAATCCGGGCGAGGCGGTCGCGCTTGTGGCGCCGTCGGGCGCCGGCAAATCCACGCTGCTGCACATCGCCGGTCTGCTCGAACATCCCGACGGCGGCGAGGTCATCATCGGTGGCCGCGCCACATCTGGCCTGTCGGACGCGGAACGCACGCGCATCCGCCGCGCGGAACTCGGCTTCGTCTATCAGTTCCATCATCTGCTGCCGGAATTCTCGGCGCTTGAGAACGTGATGCTGCCGCAACTCGTCGGCGGGCTCGACAAGCGCGAGGCGAAGAAGCGGGCGCAGGAACTGCTGGCCTGGCTCGGCCTGCCGCAGCGCGCGGAGCATCGCCCGTCCGAACTGTCGGGCGGTGAGCAGCAGCGTGTCGCCATCGCCCGCGCCGTGGCCAATGCGCCGCGTGTTCTGTTCGCGGACGAGCCGACCGGCAATCTCGACATCGTCACGGCGGAAGAGGTGTTCGACAGCCTCTTCAAACTCATCAAGGCAACCGGCCTTGCCGCGCTTGTGGCGACCCACAATCTCGAACTTGCCGCGCGTATGGATCGCCGCATCACGCTCCGCGACGGATTGGCCGTCGAGGTCTAGTCCATGAGTGCACGTCCGGTGCCGTTCGAGAAACGCCACACGGATGGGTCTCTATGGGCGCGCGGGGAGATGACCGGCGAGGTCCAGACCGGCTACTGGGAGTTCTTCCGCAAGGATGGGACGCGCCTGCGCTCCGGCCATTTCGACAACGGCGAACAGGTGGGCGAGTGGACGACCTATGACGCGTCCGGGAACGCCTACAAAGTGACCCGGATGCGGCCTGAATCGCCAAAAATAAAGTAAAGCCAATGGCTTGCGGCGTCCGCTGAAAACGTGCTTGACATACTGACTGAAAAAGAACAAAACAAGAACACATTAGGGCTAGTGGAAAACGGGAGGCGCGTATGGCCATTCGGAAGTTCAGCCGGTTTCTTGAAGACGTCGCTGAGTTCGGCGCGGTCGCAATCTTTATCGCCATGGTCCTGATGTGGGCCGACGTACTGCCGGTGGTTTGACCGGCCGGAGGTATACGAGGTCATGCAGGATGTCGGTTTCGTTCATCTGCATGTCCATTCGGCTTTCTCGCTGCTTGAGGGCGCACTGCCGATCAAGAAGCTCGCGGACCTTGCGAAGGCCGACAAGCAGCCCGCGTTGGCTCTGACCGACACCAGCAATCTGTTCGGTGCGCTGGAGTTTTCGGAGAAGTTCGCGGAGAGCGGTCTGCAGCCCATCGTCGGCGCCACCATCGCCGTCGATTTTGCCGATCGCGAGTCGGCGCCGGGCGCCCGCCCGGGCTCGGTCAAGCGGCCGAGGGTGGTTCTGCTGGCGCGTTCGGAGCAGGGCTACACCAATCTTCTGGCGCTCACCTCGGCCGGCTTCCTTGAAAACGATCCGTCCGACCCGTTTGTCAGCTTCGCGGCGATCGCGGCTCACGCCGAGGGCCTCATCTGTCTTACCGGCGGCCCCGGCGGGCCGCTGAACGAGGCCATCGCCGACGCGCGGGACGATCTCGCCGCCGGGCGTCTGCAACGGCTCAAGGATGTGTTCGGCGACCGGCTTTACGTCGAGCTGCAGCGTCACGGCCTCGATTCGGAGCGCTATGCCGAGAAACGGCTGGTTGCGCTGGCCTATGAGCACGCACTGCCGCTCGTCGCCACCAACGAATGCTATTTCGCGACGCCCGCGGACTATGAGGCGCATGATGCGCTGCTCGCCATCGCCGAGGGCAGGTTCGTGTCGGACGGCGACCGGCGTCAGGTCACGCCGGAGCATTACTTCAAGTCGCGCGCGGACATGATTGCGCTGTTCAGGGACTTGCCGGAAGCCATCGAGAACACGGTCGAGATCGCGCGCCGCTGCGCGTTCCGCCCGCAGTCGACCAAGCCGATGCTCCCCCGCTTCACGCAGGATGGCGACGAGGCTGCGGAACTGCGCCGGCAGGCGGAGGCGGGGCTGAAAGCGCGGCTATCGGTGCATGGACGCGCCGAAGGCTTCACCGAGCAGGATTACGCCGCGCGTCTGGACTTCGAGCTCAATGTCATCGAGAGCATGAAGTTTCCCGGCTACTTCCTGATCGTCGCCGACTTCATCAAATGGGCGAAAGTGCAGGGGATTCCTGTTGGCCCGGGCCGCGGCTCCGGCGCGGGCTCTCTGGTTGCGTGGTCGCTGACGATCACCGATCTCGATCCCATGCGCTTCGGCCTTCTGTTCGAGCGTTTCCTCAATCCTGACCGCGTCTCGATGCCGGACTTCGACATCGATTTCTGTCAGGACCGTCGCGAGGAAGTCATCCGCTACGTGCAGGAGAAGTACGGGTTCAACCGTGTGGCGCAGATCATCACCTTCGGCACGCTTCAGGCGCGCGGCGTCATGCGCGATGTCGGCCGCGTGCTGGAAATGCCGTATGGACAGGTCGACAAGCTCTGCAAGCTCGTGCCGCAGAATCCGGCCAATCCCGTCACGCTGGCGCAGGCCATCAAGGACGAGCCGAAATTCGCGGCGGAGCGTGAGGCCGATCCGCGCGTCGGCCGCATGATCGACATCGCCCTGAAACTCGAAGGTCTGTACCGTCACGCATCGACCCATGCGGCCGGCATCGTCATCGGAGACCGGCCGCTCGCGGAGTTCACGCCGCTCTATCGCGATCCGCGCTCCGACATGCCGGTCACCCAGTTCAACATGAAATGGGTGGAGCAGGCGGGCCTTGTGAAGTTCGACTTCCTCGGCCTGAAAACGCTCACGACCATCGAGAAAACCGTCGCGCATCTGAAAGCGCGGAACATCGCTCTCGATATTTCCACGATCCCGCTCGACGATGCCAAGGCATATATGCTGATGGCCAAGGGCGAGACGGTCGGTGTGTTCCAGGTGGAAAGTGCGGGCATGCGGCGCGCCCTGCTGGAAATGAAGCCCGACCGGTTCGAGGACATCGTGGCGCTCGTCGCGTTGTACCGCCCTGGTCCGATGGCCAATATCCCGACCTATTGCGCCCGAAAGCAGGGACGCGAGGAGCCGGACTATCCTCATCCGAAGATCAAATCGATCCTCGAGGAAACCTACGGCGTCATCATCTACCAGGAACAGGTGATGCAGATCGCGCAGGTGCTGGCCGGGTATTCGCTCGGCCAGGCCGATCTTCTGCGCCGCGCCATGGGCAAGAAAATCCGCAAGGAAATGGATGCGCAGCGCACGATTTTCGTCCAGGGCGCTACCGAGCGGGAGGTGAAGAAGGGCGAAGCGGATTCGATCTTCGATCTTCTGCAGAAATTCGCCGATTACGGCTTCAACAAGAGCCATGCCGCCGCGTACGCACTTGTCGCCTATCACACGGCCTATCTGAAAGCGAATTATCCGGTCGAGTTCATGGCTGCGTCCATGACGCTCGACATGGGTTCGACCGACAAGCTCGCGGAGTTCCGCACCGAGTGCGAGCGGCTTGGCATTCGCGTCGAGCCGCCGTCGATCAATCGCTCGGGTGTCGAATTCGCCGTGCACGAAGGCGCGATCCGGTATGCGCTCGCCGCTGTAAAAGGCGTCGGCGCGCAAGCCGCCGCTGCGATTGTCGCCATGCGCGGCGACAGGCCGTTCAAGGATCTGTCCGACTTCGCGCGCCGTCTCGATCCGAAACAGGTCAACAAGCGCACGCTCGAAAGCCTGGCGCAGGCCGGTGCTTTCGACGAGCTGGAGCCGAACCGCGCCGCCGTCGTGGCGTCGCTTGAAGAAATTCTCGCCATCGCGTCAAACGCGCAGGAAGATGCCGCCAGCGGGCAGGGCGGTCTGTTTGCCAATACGGGGCCCGCGCCGCTGCGCGCGCGCAATGTGCAGGCGTGGCTGCCGGGCGATCGGCTGACCAAGGAATATGAAGCCATCGGCTTCTTTCTCACCGGCCATCCTCTCGATGCCTATGCGCCTCTGCTCGCGCGTATGAAGATCTCGCGCTGGACTGATTTTGCCGCGGCCGTGCGCCAGGGCGCGACGGCTGGCCGTCTGGCGGCGACCGTTCTCTCGCGGCAGGAGAAGCGCACGAAGTCCGGAAACCGTATGGGCATCGTTAAATTGTCGGATCCGTCCGGTCATTACGAAGCGATCATGTTTTCCGAGGGGCTCAGCGAATATCGCGATCTTCTGGAGCCCAACACATCCGTCGTCGTGTCGCTGCAGGCCTCGGTCGACGGTGATGAGGTGCGCGCGCGCATCGTTGCGGTCGAGCGGCTGGAGGATGCCGCCGCGAAACTGGCTCAGTCGCTGCAGATATTTCTGCGCGATGCGGCGCCGGTCGAGCATCTCGCCGCCCAGCTTCAGCGCGGGGAGGGCGAGGTCAATCTCGTGCTGATGGTCGATGGCGCGACCGAAGTCGATATCAGGCTGCCGGGCCGCTACCGGGTGTCGCCGCAGATCGCGGCGGCGCTCAAGGCTGTGCCGGGTGTCGTGGAGGTGGTGAGCGAATGACAAACGAGATGCAAGGCACCGACGTACTCCTCAAGGCCGAGGAAGCCCTCAAGAAGCCGGAGAAGGCCGAAAAGCCGGAAAAGCTCGAACGGCCGGCCCGGAGCGAAACACCGAAATCCGAAACCACGCCAGCGGCCGCGGTCAAGGTTCGCCCGTCCATACGTCAGCTGCCGCGCGAAACGCTGGCGATTTTCGAGATCGTTGCGCATACGATTGCATGGCTCGGCGTCATCATCATTGCCTACGGCATCGTTTCGACCGTCACGGCCGAGGTCTGGCTGCCGCTGGAGCGTTTCATCCTGCCCATCGCTGCCACGCTGGTTCTGATTGCGACGCTGCTGAACGCACTGGCGAGCTATGTCGTGACGGAAAATCCTGCTCCTCCATCACCAGTCAGCCGCTATGTCACGGGTCCGGGCGTTATCGCGCTGTGCGCGGCGGCGCTGGTGATGGTGTGGTACCAGGGGCTGCCGGTGTCCGTCATTCTTGGCCTGGCCGTCCTGGGGTTGGCCTGGTCGCTGATGCGGGTGTTGCCAAGGCCGGCAAAGAGCTGGTGAGCCGTCAGGTGCCGGCGCTGTCTTTCCTGCGGTGGCGGCGGACGAGGAAAAAACCGATCCCGACGACCGCGATGGCGGCAAGGATCGCGACCGGCCGTTCCCAGTGATGGACGAACGGCTCGCCGAGCCGCTCAAGGACGGCGGCATCTGACATCAGCATCTCGCCGGCCACGAAACCGAGCAGCGCCGCGCCCAGCCAGACGACCGCCGGAAAGCGTTCGATGATCTTCAGGATCAGCGCGCTGCCGGCGACGATCAGCGGAACGGAGATCAGAAGGCCGAGGATGATGAGCCTCCAGTCGCCATGGGCCGCGCCCGCGATGGCGATGACATTGTCGAGGCTCATGATGATGTCGGCGAGCGCGATGGTGCCGACAGCCTTCAGAAGCGAGCTGCTTTCGGCGATCTCGGCATTGTCTTCACTCTTGGGCTTCAGAAGGTCGACCGCGATCCACAGCAGCGCGGCGGCGCCGATCACCTTCAGGTAGGGAACGCCCAGCAGGACCACGATGAGCGCGGTGAAAATTATGCGCAGCAGCACCGCCGCCGCCGCGCCGGCAAGAATGCCGATTTTCTTCTGGTTGTCGGGCAGGCCCCGGCAGGCGAGAGCAATGACGACCGCGTTGTCGCCGGACAGGAGCGCATTGATCCAGATGATCTGACCAAGGGCCAGAAGAAATCCGGGGCTCAGGAGGTCGTCCATCGCCTGCGGCCGTGGGGTGGTGTCATGGCTGTATTATGCGCCCATGGACGAGCGTCTCAACCGTGAAGATACGGCGCCTCGGGCGGACTCGAGCACGCCACAGAAAAAACATAGCAAAAACGTATTATTCGAGCGGAAGTCGCGGAATCGTCGCTTTACGGGCCGTGAGTTCGCCTTGCGTCCTTCGGCCGCTTCCCCTATAAGCCGCCACATTCCACACGCGGACTTTCGCTTTTGCGATCCGGTGCCTCGGCCCATCCGGGAACGAGGTCACGTCCGCGGCGGCTAACCGGAGAATACAAGATGGCTCTTCCTGATGTAAACCTGCGCGCGCTGCTGGAAGCTGGCGTGCATTTCGGCCACCAGGCCCACCGCTGGAACCCGAAAATGGCTCCGTTCATTTTCGGAACCCGCAACAACATCCACATCCTCGATCTGTCGCAGACCGTGCCGCTGCTCAACGCCGCGCTGGTCCAAGTGTCCGACACCGTGGCCAAGGGCGGCCGCGTGCTCTTTGTCGGTACGAAGCGCCAGGCGCAGGAACAGGTCGCGGAGGCCGCGAAGCGCTCCGCGCAATACTACGTCAATTCCCGCTGGCTCGGCGGCATGCTGACCAACTGGAAGACGATCTCCAATTCGATCGCGCGCCTGCGCAAGCTTGAAGAAGTTCTGTCCGGCGAAGGCGAGGGCAAGGGCTTCACCAAGAAAGAGCGTCTGACGCTCTCGCGCGAGAAGGAAAAGCTGGACCGCGCCCTTGGTGGCATCCGCGATATGGGCGGTCTGCCGGATCTCCTGTTCGTCATCGACACCAACAAGGAGCAGATCGCGATTCAGGAGGCTCGTCGCCTCGGCATCCCGGTTGCCGCCGTGGTGGACTCGAATTGCGATCCGGATGGCATCACCTATCCGATCCCGGGCAACGACGACGCCGGCCGCGCCATCGCGCTGATCTGCGATCTCGTCGCGCGCGCCGCGGTCGACGGTATCGGCCGTGCGCAGGGCCGCGCGGGCCAGGATCTCGGCGCTGCCGAAGAGCCGGTTATCGTCGAGGAACTCCCGGCGGAAAGCCCCGCCGCAGGCGAGGCGTTCGAAAAGCTCGCCGCTCCGCGTGGCGCTCCGGACGATCTCACCAAGCTCCCGGGCGTCGGCCCGCAGCTCGAGAAGAAGCTGAACGACTACGGCATCTTCCACTACTGGCAGCTCTCGGCGCTCAACGAGGCCGATACGGCTGCGGTCGAAGCCGATCTCAAGACCGGCGGCAAGATCGCCGGCTGGGCCGCGCAGGCGCGCGAGCTTCTGCCCGCCTGACATTGTATTGACATACGCGCGGGCGACAATGCCCGCGCGTCATTACACTACCGACATACGAGGACGAGATGGCCGAGATCACTGCCGCGCTGGTGAAAGAGCTGCGCGAGAAAACCGGCGCCGGCATGATGGATTGCAAAGCCGCGCTGCAGGAAACGAACGGCGACATTGAGGCGGCGGTCGATTGGCTGCGCAAGAAGGGCCTCGCCAAGGCGGCCAAGAAGGCCGGCCGGGTCGCGGCCGAAGGCCTCGTCGCCGTCGAATCCTCGGGCAAGACCGCCACGGCGATCGAGATCAATTCCGAGACCGACTTCGTCTCCCGTAACCCGGATTTCCAGGCTTTCGTGCGCGAAGTCGCGAAAGTCGCGCTGAACACCGACGGCACGGTCGCGGCCATCGAGGCGGCGCATTTCCCCGGCGGCACGGTTGCGCTCAAGGACAAGCTCAACGAGCTCATCGCCACCATCGGCGAAAACATGACGTTCCGCCGCGCCGCCAAGCTCACGGTCAATGATGGCGTCATCGCTTCCTACGTGCACGGCGCGGTCACCGAAGGCCTCGGCCGCATCGGCGTGCTGGTCGCGCTGGAATCCAAGGGCGATGTCGAGAAGCTGTCGGCGCTTGGCCGCGGCATCGCGATGCATGTCGCCGCCATGAACCCGCTGGCCGTCGACGCGTCCGGCATCGATCCGGCGACCGTCGAGCGCGAGAAGGCGATCCTTCTGGAAAAGCACCAGGGCAAGCCTGCCAACGTGCAAGAGAAGATCGTCGAATCGGGCCTCAAGAGCTACTACAAGGAAGTCACCCTTCTGGATCAGGCCTACGTGCACGATGGTTCCAAGACCGTCGCGCAGGCGGTGAAGGAGGCCGAGGGCGGCATCGGTGCGCCGATCAAGATCGCGGCCATTGTACGCTACGCGCTCGGCGAGGGTGTCGAGAAAGAGGAAAGCGACTTCGCAGCCGAAGTCGCGGCGGCCGCCGGAACCCGCTGAACCGAACTCCGGCCGGGAGAAGCGAGCATGGCAAGACCGCTTTACAAGCGCGTGCTCGTGAAGATTTCCGGTGAGGCACTGATGGGCGAGGCCGGTTTCGGCCTCGACCCCGCCACGGTCGATCGCATCGCGGCCGACATCGTTTCCCTTCGCTCGCAGAACGTCGAAGTCGCGCTGGTCGTCGGCGGCGGCAATATCTTCCGCGGTGTCCAGGTCGCGGCCAGCGGTATCGACCGCGCGACCGGCGATTACATGGGCATGCTGGCGACAGTCATGAATGCGCTGGCGCTCGGCGCCTCTATCGAGCGTCAGGGCGCCACCGCCCGGGTCATGTCGGCGCTGGACATGCCGGCCATCTGCGAAACCTTCACACGGCAGTCGGCGCTGCGCCATTTCGAGCGCGGCCATGTGATGATCTTCGCCGCCGGCACCGGCAACCCGTTCTTCACCACGGATACGGCCGCGGCCCTGCGTGCGGCCGAGATGAGCTGCGAAGTGCTGCTGAAGGCCACCAATGTCGATGGCGTCTACACGGCCGATCCGAAGCTCGACAAGACGGCCAAGCGCTATGACAAGCTCAGTTTCGACGAGGCTCTGGCCCGCGATCTCAAGGTCATGGACGCGGCGGCGTTCGCCCTTGCCCGCGAGAACCGCATTCCTGTAATCGTGTTCTCAATTCACGAACCGGGGTCGATCCAGGCTGCGGTCATGGGCACAGGGCGCGGTACGCTCGTCGGCGCCTGACCCCCGCCCAGGAAACTTCGCCCGGACATCACGGGACAAGGGGGACGACAGATATGGCAGCCGCTTCTTTCGACATCGCCGAGATCAAGCGCCGCATGGCGGGTGCGGTCTCCGTGCTGAAGACCGAACTGGGCGGCCTCAGAACCGGCCGCGCCTCCGCCACGATGCTGGAGCCGGTCAACGTGGAGGCCTATGGCTCCCATATGCCGCTCAACCAGGTGGCGTCGGTGTCGGTGCCGGAACCGCGCATGCTGTCGGTTCAGGTCTGGGACAAGTCGATGGTCGGGGCGGTCGAGCGCGGCATTCGCGAGGCCAATCTCGGTCTCAACCCGATCACCGAAGGCACGCTTCTGCGCATTCCGATTCCGGAACTGAACGCGGAGCGCCGACAGGAACTGGTCAAGGTCGGCCACAAATATGCCGAGCAGGCGCGTATTGCTGTCCGCCACGTCCGGCGTGACGGTCTCGACCTTCTCAAGAAGCTGCAGAAGGACGGCGACATCACCGAGGACGACGAGCGGCGGGATTCCGACGCCGTTCAGAAGGCGACGGATGCGGCGATCGCCGAGATCGATCAGCTGCTCGCTACCAAGGAAAAAGAGATCACACAGGTTTGAGAGAGGTCTTGCCGAACTGATGAGCGCGATCGAACGCAAGGCCATAGAGGCCGCGCAGGGCGGGGAAGCCCCCGTGCCCGAACACATCGCCATCATCATGGACGGCAATGGACGCTGGGCCGCGGCGCGCGGCCTGCCGCGCGTCGAAGGTCATCGGCGCGGCGTTGAAGCGGTTCGGCGCGCGGTCAGGGCGGCCGGCGAACTCGGTGTGAAATATCTCACGCTCTACAGCTTCTCGTCTGAAAACTGGTCGCGGCCGAAGAGCGAGATTCTCGATCTCATGAATTTGCTGCGCAGGTTCGTGCGCGAGGATCTTGCCGAACTTCACAAGTCGAATGTGTGCGTACGCATCATCGGCGAGCGTGAAGGTCTCGAACCGGATATTCGCGCGCTGATCGACGAATGCGAAAACCTCACGCGCGGCAACACCGCGCTCACGCTCGTCGTCGCCTTCAACTATGGCGCCCGGCAGGAGATCGCGGCCGCCGTCCGCCGCATCGCCCGCGATGTGGCCGAAGGCCGGGTCGCGGCAGAGGACATCACGCCGGATATGATCGGGCAGGGGCTCGATACCTCCGGGATTCCAGATCCGGACCTCGTCATACGTACGTCTGGCGAACAGCGTCTGTCGAATTTCCTGCTGTGGCAGGCTGCCTATTCGGAATTCGTGTTCCTCCCCATGCATTGGCCCGACTTCACCCGCGAGGCGCTTGAGACTGCGCTGGCGGAGTTCCGCGGGCGCGAGCGCCGTTTCGGCGGCCTCGAAGCGGCGCGGCGGTAACGCCACTTGGCGCCGCGCAAATCCTCCGAACTCAAGACCCGCGTAGCATCGGGAATCGTCATGGCGACGGTTGCCCTCGGCGCGGCATGGGCCGGGGGCGTTGCGTTTTTTCTGTTCTGGCTTCTGGCCGCAACAGGGATTTTCTACGAGTGGTGGAAGCTCACCGGCGCCAGCGTCGGCTGGAAATTCCCGGGCCTTCTTTACGCCGGTGTGGCGCTCGCGGCTCCGATTGTTTTGCGTATGGACAACGAGATGGGCCTCGCGGCCGTTCTGTGGCTGTTCGCGGTGGTCTGGGGCAGCGACACCGCGGCCTATTTCTGCGGACGCCTGATCGGCGGCCCGAAGCTTTGGCCAAGGATTTCGCCGAAGAAGACATGGGCCGGCTTTATCGGGGGCACGCTGTTTGCGGTCGCAGCCGCGACCGGAATCGCGGCCTGGTTCGGTGCTTCGGCCCTTGTGCCCGTGGCGCTGGTCAGCGCCCTGGCGGCCGTCCTCAGCCAGGGCGGGGATCTTTTTGAGTCCTCTCTCAAGCGCCGTTTTGGGGTAAAGGATAGCGGCTCGCTGATCCCCGGCCATGGCGGGCTGATGGACAGACTCGACGGCTTTGTGCTGGCGGGGCTGTTCGCGCTGGTACTCGGTGTATCGCGTGGCGGTTTGGATGCGGCGGGGCGCGGAGTTTTGCTGTGGTGAACAATTCAGGGCCGCGGACGGTCACGCTACTGGGTGCGACCGGCTCCATCGGCCGTTCGACGATCGATCTTCTGCTCCAGCAGCCGGATCGCTACCGGGTCGAGGCCGTGGCCTCCGGCAATGATGCCGGGGCGCTGGCCGATGTCGCCCGCACTCTTGGCGCGAAGATCGCGATTGTCGCGAATCCCAAATCCTACAAGGACTTGCAGGAAGCTCTGGCGGGCTCTGGCATTGAGGCCGCGGCGGGCGAGGAGGCCATGTGCGAGGCAGCAAGCCGTCCCGTGGATTGGACGCTCGGCGCCATCGCCGGCGCCGCCGGGCTGCGGCCGACCATTGCCGCCGTGCGTCGCGGCGGGATGATTGGTCTCGCCAACAAGGAATGCCTTGTCTGCGCCGGCGAGGCTTTCATGCGTGATGCGGCGGAGGCCGGCGCCGAGATATTGCCGGTCGATAGCGAGCACAACGCGATTGCCCAGGCCCTCATGGCCGGGAAGCCGAAGGAGGTCTCGAAGATCATCCTGACCGCTTCGGGAGGGCCTTTCCGCACCTGGAGCCGGGAGCAGATTGCCGCAGCCACTCCTGAAAACGCCCTGAAGCACCCCACATGGAGCATGGGCCGCAAGGTTACGATCGATTCCGCGAGCCTTATGAACAAGGGCCTCGAACTGATTGAGGCGCATCATCTTTTCAATGTCGGCAGCGACCAGCTGGATGTTCTCGTCCACCCGCAGTCCGTGGTTCATGGCCTGGTCAACTACACCGACGGATCGGTGGTCGCGGGGCTCGCGCCGGCGGATATGCGTGTGCCGATCGCCCACTGTCTGGGCTGGCCGGATCGGCTGGTGACGAATATCCAGGCGCTGGACCTGGCCAAGGTCGGCTCCCTGACGTTCGAGCCGGTCGATCATGCCCGCTTTCCGGCGCTGAGGCTGGCTCTGGCGGCGCTGGACGAGGGCGGCGGCATTCCAACTGTCCTCAATGCGGCAAACGAGATTGCCGTGGCGGCATTTTTGGATCGTAAGCTCGGCTTCCCCGGAATTCCGGCGCTCGTGGAAACCGTGATTGAAAAGTCGAAGTCCCGAGGACTCGCCAGAACACCGCAAAGCGTAGAGGATGCGCTCAACTTGGATCGTGAGGCGCGCAGCATCGCGGCGGAGGAATTGCCCAGGCATTCCGTTTTTGCTGCGTAAGCCGAAGTCTGGAATATCTTATGCTCAGCACTCTTCAAGATCTCGGATCGTCGGCGCTCATCATTCTGCCGACCTTCATTATCGTTCTGTCGGTCGTGATCTTCATTCACGAGCTCGGCCACTTTCTCGTGGCGCGCTGGTGTGGGGTTCGCATCCTGACCTTTTCGATGGGCTTCGGACCGGAGCTTTGGCACCGGATCGACAAGCATGGCACGCGCTGGCGCATCGCCGCGGTGCCGCTCGGCGGCTATGTGAAATTCTTTGGCGACGAGAATGCCGCCAGCGCGCCGGATCGCGACAAGCTCGACAAGATGCGTGCGGGCGAACGCAAGGTCAGCTTCTTCGGCCAACCGGTCCATAAGCGGGCGGCGATCGTTGCCGCCGGCCCCATCGCCAATTTCTTGCTCACCATCGCGATCTTCACGGCGAGTTTCTATTTCCTCGGCCGCCCTGTCACCGAGGCGCGCGTGGATACGATCGTGGCCGGCAGCGCCGCCGAGGCGGCGGGGTTCCGCGTCGGTGACGTGGTTCTGTCCATCGACGGGTCCGAGGTCGAAAGTTTTTCCGACATGCAGCGGACCGTGCGCATCAGCCCGGACACGCCGCTGAACATCACCGTTCGCCGTGACGGGCAGGAGGTCGGGCTGGTCGCGACTCCGCAGCGTCAGGAGGTCAAGGACAATTTCGGCCAGACGCACCGGATTGGCATGCTCGGCGTCAGCCGCTCGGAAACGAGCCCGGGCGATATCCGCCACAAGGCCTACGGGCCCATCGAGGCATTTGTCGGCGGCGTCAAGGAAACCTGGTTTGTCGTCGACCGCACCTTCGCCTTCATCGGAGGCCTCATTGCCGGCACCGAGTCGCCGGATCAGCTCACCGGCCCCATCGGCATCGCCAAGGTGTCGGGGCAGGCCGCCCAGATGGGCGTGCAGTATGTCGTCCACCTGATCGCGGTCC
This sequence comes from Hyphomicrobiales bacterium, assembly GCA_022842205.1. Lineage (GTDB taxonomy): Bacteria > Pseudomonadota > Alphaproteobacteria > Rhizobiales > Methylopilaceae > Flaviflagellibacter. The sequence continues at coordinate 47,201 of JALHQA010000009.1, read as the reverse complement.
TGTCGGTCTCGATCGGTCTGCTGAACCTGTTCCCGATTCCGCTGCTCGACGGCGGTCACCTCATGTACTACGCCGTCGAGGCGGTCAGAGGCCGTCCGCTTAGCGAAAAAGCTCAGGAATTCGGGTTCAGGATCGGCATTGCTTTGATCTTGACTTTGATGATTTTCGCAACCTGGAACGACCTCTTCGGTAGGGGAATGTCCTGATCGATTCGTAAGCCGTGGCAGGCGGGCAACGGCTTTGGTGAAAGCTGCCCGTCAAGAGCAAAAAGGCGTTGCGGCTCACGGGAATCCGGGTAAACCGGATGCTGGTTAAAGAGTGAGATTCTGCGTCTGCCAGGGCGGGGACTTTTGGCAGGCCTTCCAGGGTGGGGACCCCATGGCTTTTGCGTACCGCGCGTTTGCAAAACTGACCGCGGCACTGTTCGTTGCAGCTGGGCTTGCCCTGCTCAGCGGCGTTGTCGTGTTGTCCGCCACGCCTGCTCACGCTCAAAACATTCAGGTTCGGGGCAATAGCCGCGTCGAGGCCGATGCCGTTCGCGCGCATTTCCTTGTCGGGCCGGGTGAATCCCTGAACAGCGAGAAGATCGACGAGGCTGTGAAGGCGCTTTACGCGACCGGCCTGTTCGAGGACGTCACCGTCACCCGCACGGGCGGCGGCCTGATCGTCACCGTGGTCGAAAACTCGGTCATCAATCGCGTCAATTTCGAAGGCAATCGCAAGATCAAGGACCAGGTTCTTGCGCAGGAAGTGCAGTCGAAGTCGCGCGGGCCGTTCAGCCGCGCGCTCGTGCAGAACGACGTCCAGCGCATCCTTGAGCTTTATCGCCGCTCCGGCCGCTACAACGCGACCGTCGAACCGCAGATCATTTCCCGCCCCAACGGACGCGTCGATCTCGTCTTCGTCATCAACGAAGATTCGAAGAGCGAAATCTCCGAGATCGAGTTCGTCGGCAACGAGGCATTCTCCGACTCGCGCCTGCGCGACGAGATGACGACGACCGAGTCGAACTTCCTGAGCTGGCTGAAGACATCCGACGTCTACGATCCGGATCGCATGACCGCGGATCTCGAACTCGTCCGGCGCTTTTATCTCTCCAAGGGCTATGCGGACTTCCGCGTGGTGTCCTCCGAGGTGAACTACAACGCCGCGGGCAACAACTTCATCATCACCGTTACCGTCGAGGAAGGCCCGGTCTACCGCTACGGCAAGGTCGATGTGGAGTCCTCGATGGTTGACGTTCCGGCGGAATCGCTGCGCGGCAAGATCGAGGGCGACGACGGCGATGTGTACAGCGCCACCGAGGTCGAGAAGACCGTCGAGAACATGTCGCTCGAGCTTGCGACGCGCGGTTACGCCTTCGCGCAGGTTCGTCCGCGCGGCTCGCGCGACTACGAAAATCACACGGTCGATGTCGTCTATTCGGTCGAGGAAGGCTCCCGCGTCTATGTCGAGCGCATCAATGTGCGCGGCAACACCCGTACGCGCGACTATGTCGTCCGCCGCGAATTCGACATTGCGGAAGGCGATGCCTACAATCACGCGCTCATCAATCGTGCCGAGCGGCGCCTGAACCGCCTCGGCTTCTTCAAGTCCGTACGCATCACGTCGGAACCGGGTTCGGCGCCGGATCGCATCATCGTCAACGTCGATGTTGAAGATCAGCCGACCGGCGAATTCTCCATCGCCGCCGGCTACGCCTCGGGCGATGGCCTGATCGGCGAAGTTTCGCTGTCCGAAAAGAACCTTTTGGGTCGCGGCTACTATGTGAAGGTCGGCGCCACGCTGGGTCAGAAAACCCGCGGCTACGACTTCTCCTTCACCGATCCCTATTTCATGGGCCGTCGCATCGCGGCTGGCTTCGATCTGTATCAGAAGGAGCGGGATTCCGACTCCACCACCAGCTACGACATGGAAACGGTCGGCGGCGCGCTCCGTCTCGGCTTCCCGATCACCGATCCGCTGACCTTCGGCGTCAATTATCAGATCTATCGCCGTGATATCGAGCTGGATGACGGGCTCAAAGACGGTTGTGATGCTTCAGTCGATCCTGTCTGCGATGACCTGGGTGATCTCAATGGACAGGAAGCCTCAGTGGCGCTGAAGCAGGCGGAGGGCGAAACCATCACCTCGCAGGCCGGTTACTCCTTCGTCTACAACTCGCTCGACAATATCCTGAACCCGAAGGACGGCATCCGCGCCGAGTTCCGTCAGGACTTCGCCGGTCTTGGCGGCGACTCCGAGTTCCTCCGCACCACGGCCGATGTCCGCTACTATCATGAGCTGCCCGCCGACATGGTCGGCATGCTGCGCGGTCAGGCCGGTCATGTCTGGGGCTGGAACGACAACGAGCTGAATATTCTCGATCACTTCCGAAAGGGCCCGGACCTCGTCCGTGGTTTCGAATCGTCGGGCATCGGCCCGCGCGATGAACTGACAGGCGATGCGCTGGGTGGCACCCTCTATTTCGGTGGCACCGCGGAGGTGCAGTTCCCGTTGCCCGGAATCCCGAAGGACCTCGGCCTGAAGGGCGCGGTCTTCGCCGACGCGGGTACACTGATGAACTACGAGGGTTGCACGGCATGTGACGAGGGCGACTTGACGGTAGTCGGCGACGGCGGCGACATTCGCTCCTCGGTCGGCGTCTCGCTGCTCTGGAACTCGCCGATGGGCCCGCTGCGCTTTGATTATGCCTGGGCCATCACCAAGGACGACGCGGACGAGGAGCAGGCCTTCCGCTTCTCGGGCGGCGGCCGGTTCTAAGGGTTTAGCCACGTTTCGGGGACCGGCTGTTCATGCAGCCGGTTCTCTGCTTTAAGCCACCCCATGAGCGATCCTCGTTTTTTCGCGCCTCCCGCGCCGCTGGCCATTGCCGACATCGCGGCTCTGACCGGTGCGGAACTGCGCGGCGACGGCGCGCGCACGGTGTCCGGAACGGCGCCGCTTGAGCGGGCCGGGCCGGGCGATCTGACGTTCCTCGACAACAAAACCTATGCCGACGCTTTCCGGCAAACGCGGGCGGCCGCCTGTTTCGTGACGCCGGAGTTCACAGCCGGCGCGCCGGAGGGCCTTGCCCTGCTGGTGTCGAAGGATCCGTATCGCGCGTTCGCGACAGCCGCCGGCAAGCTCTATCCCGCCGCCATGCGGCCCGGCGTCATCTTCGAGGACGAGGGCATCGTTCCCGGCGCCTATATCCATCCGGACGCGCGCCTTGAGGCCGGTGTCCATGTCGATCCCGGCGCGGTCATCGGCGCCCGCGCCGAGATCGGTTCCGGCACGGTCGTTTCCGCCAATGCCGTCATCGGGCCGGATGTCCGCATCGGTCGCGAATGCGCCATCGGGCCCAATGCCACGGTCGTTCATGCGCTGATCGGAAACCGCGTCATCGTTCACACTGGCGCGCGCATCGGCCAGGACGGCTTCGGTTTCGCGATGAGCCCGCGCGGCCATCTCAAGGTGCCGCAGACCGGGCGCGTCATTGTCCAGGACGATGTCGAGATCGGCGCATCGACCTGCATCGATCGCGGATCGACGCGCGATACGATCATCGGCGAGGGCACCAAGATCGACAATCTCGTACAGATCGCCCACAACGTCGTCATTGGCCGTCACTGCGTGATTGTCTCTCATGTCGGCATTTCCGGCAGCACGAAGCTCGGCGATTTTGTCGTGATCGCCGGCCAGGCCGGGGTGGTCGGCCATATCGAGATCGGAGACGGCGCGCAGGTCGGGGCGCAGGCGGGCGTGATGAACAATGTGCCAGCCGGTGCGCGCTATGGCGGCAGTCCGGCGCAGCCGGTACGCGACTGGTTGCGTGAAACCGCGTTCATACGCCGGCTGGCGAAGAAGGGCGGCGCAGACAAGGGCAGGGAGAGCTGAGGTGATGGACGCAACGACAGCGAAAAGCGAACTCGGAAGTGTGGACATCGAGCGCATTCTGCAGCTCCTCCCGCATCGCTATCCGTTCCTCATGGTCGATCGCATCATCGAGATGGACGGCGACGACAGCTGCATCGGCATCAAGAACGTCACGTTCAACGAGCCGCAGTTCCAGGGGCATTTCCCCGGCCGTCCGGTCATGCCGGGCGTGCTCATCATCGAGGGCATGACGCAGACGGCGGGCGCTCTGTGCATACAGAACCTTCAGGCCGACAAGCCGCAGATCGTCTATTTCACGACCATCGAGAAGTGCAAGTTCCGCAAGCCGGTCATTCCGGGCGACCAGATTCATTATCATCTGAAGAAGCTGAAAGCCCGCCGCGGCATCTGGTGGTATTGGGGCGAAGCGAAGGTTGACGGTCAGATCGTCGCCGAAGCCGAAGTTTCCGCCATGCTGGTCGAACGCTGAACATGACGCGCATTCACCCGACCGCGATTGTGGAAGACGGCGCCCGTCTTGGCGCCGATGTCATGGTCGGCCCTTACTGTCATATCGGTCCCGATGTCGAGATCGGTGATGGCTCGGCCCTGAAAAGCCATGTCGTCGTCGCCGGACGCACGAAGATCGGGGCGCGTGCCCGCATCTTTCCGTTCGCCTCCCTCGGCCATGAGCCGCAGGACCTCAAATACAAGGGCGAGCCTTCGACGCTTACGATCGGCGATGACTGCCTGATCCGCGAAGGCGTCACCATGAACCCCGGCACTGAAGGCGGCGGCATGCAGACCGTCATCGGGAGCCGGTGCGCGTTTCTTGCGAATTCGCATGTCGGCCATGACTGCAAGGTTGGCAGCAATGTCATCCTGTCCAACAATGTCATGCTGGCGGGCCATGTTGCTGTAGGCGATTTCGTCATCATGGGCGGCGGTTCGGCCGTCATCCAGTTCGCGCGCGTCGGGGCGCATGCCTTCGTTGGCGGCCTGACCGGTCTCGAAGGCGACCTTATTCCGTTCGGAACGGCGACCGGAAACCGCGCCCATCTCGCGGGTCTCAATCTCGTCGGGCTTCGCCGCCGCAATTTCGAGCGCGACGACATCAACGCGCTGCGCCGTGCGTACAGGCTTCTGTTCGCGGAAGAGGGCACGCTCAAGGAGCGGGTCGACGAGGTGGCCGGGGAGTTCGCGTCGAACCCGGCGGTCCAGGACGTTATCGAGTTCTTGCGCGGGGCGGGCGACCGCGCCCTGTGCCTGCCGCGCGGAACCGGCGGCGTGTAATGGCGGCTCCGCTTGCGCTCGTCTGCGGGGCCGGGGCTTTTCCTCTGGCGGTCGCCGATGCTGCCGCGGCGGATGGCCGTTCTCTCTTTCTCATCGGTATTCGTGGCGCGGCCGATCCGGCCATCGCGAAGTATCCGCACGCCTGGGCCGGAATGGGCCGGGTGTCGCGCATGTTCCGTCTGTTCCGCGAGTCGGGCGCGCGCGAGGTCGTGTTTGTCGGCGCTGTGCCGCGTCCGTCCTTCAGCCTCGATTTCGTTCCCGATCTGCGCTTCATCCGCACCATGATCAGTGTGCTCGGCGCCGGTGACGACGGGATGCTGCGCGTCCTTACGCGAGAGCTGGAGCGTGAAGGGCTGGTCCTGCGCGGCGTGCATGAAGTTGCGCCCGGTCTCATATTGCCCGCTGGGCCGCTCGGGCGGCATCAGCCGTCGGCCGAAGCCGTCCGTGCGGCGAAGCTCGGATTCGACGTGCTCGACGCGCTCGGGCCCTTCGACATCGGGCAGGGCGCCGTTGTTGCCGACAAGCGTGTCGTCGCCATCGAGGCCGCGGAAGGCACGGACCGCATGCTCGCGCGCGCCGGCGAAATGCGCGCCGCGGGCCTGATCAAGGTGCCGTCGTCACGCTGCGTGTTCGTCAAGGCGGCGCGACGCGGGCAGGATCTTCGGCTCGATACGCCGGCTATTGGTGTGGAAACCGTCGCCAGAACCAAGGCGGCCGGTTTGTCCGGAATTGCGGTCGCCGCCGGTCAGGTCATGACGCCGGATCTGGCTGCGCTCATCGCTGCCGCAGACCGCGAGGGCCTTTTCATCCTCGGCATGGACACGGCCCGATGAAGGACGGTCGTGATGTCTTCGTCGTGGCCGGCGAGCATTCCGGCGATCAGCTCGGTTTCAAGCTCATGCGCGAACTGCGCGAGCAGTCGCCGGGAATATCGATACGCGGCGTCGGCGGTCCGAGCATGGAGAAAGAGGGGCTTCGGAGCCTCTTTCCTATGGAAGACATCGCCGTCATGGGCCTGACGGCCGTCCTCAAGCGTCTGCCTCTGCTGCGCCGCCGGATTCGCGAGACGATCGACGCCATTCTTGCGCAGCCGCCGGATGTTCTGGTCATCATCGACAGTCCCGATTTCACCCATCGCGTCGCGCGCGCCGTGCGCCGCGAGCTGCCGGACCTTCCGGTGGTCGATTATGTGTCGCCGTCGGTCTGGGCCTGGCGTCCCGAACGCGCGCGGAAAATGCGCGCCTATGTCGATCATGTCCTGGCGCTGCTGCCGTTCGAGCCTGCTGCGCATAAGCGGCTTGGCGGCCCCGCCTGTACATATGTCGGTCATCCACTGGTTGAACGGCTCGATGAATTCCGTCCAGAGCGCGGCGAACGGCCGCCGATAACCAGAAGCGTGGATCTGATGGTTCTCCCTGGCAGCCGCGCCTCGGTTGTGCGCCGTCACATGCCGCTGTTTGGCGATGTGCTGCGCGAGATCGTGGCCGATGTTCCGAAGCTCAAGGTAACGATCCCGGCGGCCCCCGGCCTGAAAGACGAGATCGGGTCCTTGGCGAGCAGTTGGCCCGTCAAGCCTCGCATCGTGGAAGGAGAAGCGAAGAAGCTGGCCGCCATGCGCGGTGCCAATGCCGCGCTCGCCGCGTCCGGCACCGCCACGCTGGAGCTCGCCGTGTCCGGCATTCCGATGGTGGGTGTCTATCTCGTCGAGCCGGCGGCCCGGATGATACGCCGCTTCGTGCGGATTACGGCGGCGCACATACTCCTGCCCAATCTTGTTCTCGGCAAACGGGCCATACCCGAATTCGTCGCGGACGATGCAACGGCGGACGCCATCGCCGCGGCGCTGAAACCTCTGCTGCGGGTGACGCCTCAGCGCCGCACCCAGGAAAGCGCGTTGAAGCAGCTCGACGTCAAAATGAAGGTGAAGGAGCCGCCGAGCCGCCGCGCGGCGCGCATCGTGTTGTCGCAAGCAAAAAGAAAATCGTCATGAACGTGCTTCTGGTGCCGGGTCTCGGTAATTCGGGGCCGGATCATTGGCTGAGTCATTGGGAAAGGGCGCTGCCCGCGCCGCGCGCCGATCTTGGCGATTGGGATGATCCCTATCCGCAAGACTGGATTGCCAATCTCGATGCCGCGATCGCCGTTGCCGGACCGGATGTCGTGCTGGTCGCGCACAGCCTTGGTTGCGCGACTGTGGTACGTTGGGCGAATGGCGGGGCGCGGCCGGTGCGTGCCGCGCTTCTTGTGGCTCCGGCCGATGTCGATTCCGAGGCCCATGTTCCGCCGCCGGCGCGGCGCTTCGCGCCCATGCCGATGGAGCGCCTCCCGTTCGCGGCGACAGTCGTCGCCAGCACCAACGATCCTTATGCGGACATCGACCGTTCGGAAGCATTTGCGCGCGCCTGGGGCGCGCGCCTGGTCAATCTGGGGCCGCTCGGCCATATCAATGCCGACAGCGCGCTCGGAAGCTGGCCGAAGGGCCGCGCGCTGCTGCAGGAGCTCGTACGGCGCGCCTAGCGCTTGTCGAGCGAGGTGTACGAACGCTCGACTTCGCCTCTGTAAAGCTGGCGCGGACGGCCGATCCGCTGCTCCGGATCCTCGATCATTTCCTTCCACTGCGCGATCCAGCCGACCGTGCGGGCGACGGAGAACAGCACAGTGAACATGGATGTCGGGAAGCCCATCGCGCGCAGCGTGATGCCTGAATAGAAGTCGATGTTCGGGTAGAGCTTGCGCTCGACGAAATACTCGTCGTGGAGCGCGACCTTCTCCAGCTCGACGGCAACCTCGAGCAGCGGATCCTTGATACCGAGTTCCCCCAGCACCTCGCGCGATGTCTGCTGCATGATCTTGGCGCGCGGATCGTAGTTCTTGTAGACGCGATGCCCGAAGCCCATCAGGCGGAACGGGTCGTTCTTGTCCTTTGCGCGCTCGACGAACTCCGGGATGCGGTCGGGCGTGCCGATCTCTTCCAGCATCTTGAGCGCGGCTTCGTTGGCGCCACCATGCGCCGGACCCCACAGGCAGGCGATGCCGGCCGCGATGCACGCGAACGGATTGGCGCCGGATGAGCCGGCGAGACGTACCGTCGAGGTCGAGGCGTTCTGCTCATGGTCCGCATGCAGGGTGAAGATACGGTCGAGGGCGCGGGCGAACACCGGGTTCACCTTGTATTCCTCGCACGGCACCGCGAAGCACATGTGCAGGAAGTTCGACGCGTAATCGAGGTCGTTCTTCGGATAAATGAACGGCTGGCCGATGTGATATTTATAGGCCATCGCCGCCAGGGTCGGCACTTTCGCGATCATGCGGACGGAAGCGATCTCGCGAGCCACTGGATCATTGATGTCGGTCGAGTCGTGATAGAAGGCCGCCATCGCGCCGACGCTGGCCACCATGATGGACATCGGATGCGCGTCGCGGCGGAAGCCGGTGAAGAAACGCGACATCTGCTCGTGCACCATCGTGTGGCGCGTCACGCGGTTCTCGAATTCCTCATACTGCGCGCGCGTCGGCAGTTCGCCGTAAAGCAGCAGATAGCAGCACTCGATGAAGTCGCCGCCTTCGGCGACCTGGTCGATCGGATAGCCGCGATAGCGCAGGATGCCTTCGTCGCCGTCGATATAGGTGATGGTCGACTGACAGCTCGCCGTCGAGGTGAAGCCGGGATCGTAGGTGAACATCCCGGTCTGAGCATAAAGCTTCGAGATGTCGATGACTTCTGGACCGGTCGATCCGTCGAGGACGGGAAACTCAAAAGACTTGTTGTCCACGATCAACGTGGCCGATTTCCCGCTCATGCAACCATCCTTTTTGTCCGCAGCCGAAGGGAGCAATCGGCCGCCACCCGCCACCGTATCGCCTCTTTTTCCATAAGGAAAACGGGCGCTTCCCGCAAGAGAACCCTAGGTCGTGGCGGGGGTTGCGTCAGCCGGCCTGATCGCCGAGGCGCGCGAGACTTTCGTTGCGTCCCAGCACCGCAAGAACCTCAAAGATGGGCGGCGAGACCATTTTTCCGGTCAGCGCGGCGCGCAGCGGCTGCGCAACCTGTCCGAGCTTGGCTCCTTCGGTCTCCGCAAATGCCCGCACTTCGGCTTCGATTGCTTCGCCCGTCCAGTCCGCAAGCGCCGCGAGCCGCGGCGTGAGCCGGCCGAGAAGATCGCGCGTACCGGCCATATCGAGGGTTTGCGCGGCCTTGGGGTCCGGTTTCAGCGGCCGTTCATCGAGCAGGAAGCTGGCATTGTCCAGCAGCTCAAGGAAGTTCTTCGACCGCTCCTTCATCGCCGGCAGCATGATGCGGAACGCGTCCCACAGTCCCGCGTCGAGCTTCTTCTGTGCCTCGGGCCCGCCCTTCAGATAGGGCAGCGACTGCTTGAACACGGCTATGAGATCGTCGTCAGGCGTCGCCCGCATGTAATGACCGTTGAGGTTCTCGAGCTTGTCGTAGTCGAAACGGGCGGCGGAACGGCCGACCGAGTCCAACCCGAACGCCGCGATCATCTCGTCGGTCGAGAAGATTTCCTGGTCCTTGTGGCTCCAGCCGAGCCGGACGAGGTAGTTGCGAAGTGCCGCGGGCATGTAGCCCATCTCGCGATAGGCTTCGACGCCGAGCGCGCCGTGGCGTTTCGAGAGTTTCGCGCCGTCCGGTCCGTGGATCAGCGGAATGTGCGCCATGCGCGGCACGTCCCAGCCCAGCGCCCGGTAGATCTGGATTTGTCGCGCCGCGTTGGTCAGATGGTCGACGCCGCGGATGATGTCGGTGATGCCCATGTCGTGGTCGTCGACGACGACGGCCAGCATATAGGTCGGCGTGCCGTCCGAACGCAGCAATACAAGGTCGTCGAGATCGGCGTTCGGGAATGTCACCGTGCCCTGCACGGCGTCCTCGACAACGGTCTCGCCCGCATCTTCCGTCAGGAGGCGGATGACGGGCTTCACGCCCGCCGGCGCTTCGGATGGATCGCGGTGGCGCCAGCCGCCGTCATAACGGGGCGGCTTGCCGGCTGCGAGCGCGTTGGCGCGCATCGCCTCCAGTTCCTCGACCGTGTCATAGGCGCGATAGGCCTTGCCCTTGGCCAGCAGTTCCTCGACCACCGCGCGGTGACGGTCGGCGCGCGAGAACTGGAAGACGGGCTCGCCGTCCCAGTCGAGGCCCAGCCATCGCATCCCGTCAAGGATCGCGTCGATCGCCTCCTGTGTGGAGCGTGCGCGGTCCGTGTCCTCGATCCGGAGCAGCATCTTTCCGCCCTTGTTCCGGGCGTACAGCCAGTTGAACAGCGCGGTGCGGGCTCCGCCGATATGGAGGAAGCCGGTGGGCGAGGGTGCAAAACGGGCAATGACGGGTTCGGTCATGGGCAAAGTCGGTTCTCGGGAGAAACACCGGATAGGCAACGGCGCGCGCCCGTGTAGCATGGGGTGGACGGTGAGGGGAACACGGGGTGTCCGAGCCGGGGGGAAAACCTGACGCCAGAACACGGGCCGTTGTCGCCGCGCGGCCGGGTGCCCGCGCGTGGATAGGCTTCGGCCTGTCGGACAGGGCCGAGGCGGTCCGGGAAAGACTGGCGGCCGCTCTGAACGAAGAGCGTGAGGCAGGGCGATTCTTTCTCTGGTTGCCCGTCGCGGCCATTGTCGGGGTTCTCCTGTTCTTTTCAGCCGGTCGCGATCCTTCGCTCTGGGCCGCGGCTGCGGTCTTCGTGGCCCTCGCGCTGGCTGCGTGGGCCAGCCGCGCCCGCCCGGCAGGCTTCCCAGCCGCTGTTCTGCTGGCGGCTGTCGCGGCCGGTTTCCTGTCGGCGGCCGCGCGTGTCGAGCTGGTCGCGGCGCCGATCCTCGAAAAGCCGTTGCGAGCCCCGGTGGTGGGATCTGTCGAGCGGATCGAGCCGCGCCCGCGCGGCATGCGGCTTGTTATTGCGCCCGAAAAGCTCGGCGATCTCTCGCCTGCGCAACTGCCGGAGCGTGTGCGTGTCACCGTTGCGAAGGTTTCAGGAATTTCGGCGGGTGATCGCGTCTCGGTCGAAGCGCTCTGGCGTCCGCCGCCAGGTCCTGCCCGTCCGGGCGGCTACGACTTTGCGCGCGAGGCTTTCTTCATGGGCATCGGCGCCGTCGGCAGCCGTGCGGAAAAGCCCGTTGTCCTTCCGCCCGGGCCGCTGACCTTCGGGCAACGCGCGGCGGCTCATATCGACCGGCTGCGTAATGTCGTTACATCCCGCATCGTTTCCGTGGTCGACGGCGATCCGGGCGCCATCGCGGCCGCGCTCGTCACCGGCCAGCGCGGCGAAATATCGAACGGCGCGAACGAAGCGCTGCGCGTCGCGGGCCTGTTTCACGTCATTTCGATTTCCGGTCTGCATATGGCGCTGTTCGGCGGCGCCCTGTTCGGCATTCTCCGGTTCGGGCTTGCGCTCATTCCCGGCATAGGCTTGCGCTATCCGATCAAGAAATGGTCGGCCATGGCCGCGCTCCTCGGCGCCGCGGGCTATCTGGCGCTGTCGGGCGCCGAGATCGCGACGCAGCGCAGCTTTGTCATGATCGCGATCGTTTTCCTCGCGGTACTGTGCGACCGCCAGGGCATCACCATGCGCAATCTCGGCGTCGCCGCGCTCGTGGCGGTTCTCCTCTTTCCGGAAGCTGTGCTCGGTCCGAGCTTCCAGATGTCGTTCTGCGCCGTCATGGCGATCGTCGCGTGGTATGAGGCCGCCGGCAGGCGCGCGCCCGACGAAATCCGCGGCGCGGCGGACGGTGGTCTCATTCGGTTTTTGCGTCTGTACTTCGGCGGCATTATCGCCACCACCATCGCCGCGACTTTCGCGACCGCGCCGTTCTCGACCTTTCATTTCCAGCGCTTTGCCGTTCACTCGCTTCCGAGCAATCTCGTCGCTCTACCCGTCGTCGGCCTTCTCGTAATGCCGTGGGCGCTTGTGGGGCTGCTGCTGATGCCGCTCGGGCTCGACGGCTTCGCATGGCGTATCATGGGTTTCGGCATCGAATTGATGCTTGCGGTTGCGTCATGGATCGCAACATGGCCGTTTGCGACGATATCCATCCCGGCCTTTCCCGTCTCCGGCGTGCTGCTGCTCAGTCTCGGACTGATCTGGGTGGCGGTGTGGACGACGCGGCTGCGCTGGCTTGCTGCGCTTCCGCTGGCTGCGGGCGTGATGCTCGCATCCATGCCGGAGCGCGCGGATGTCTATGTCGAGCCCGGAGGCCGCGCCGCGGCAGTGCGCGGGCCGGATGGAAGGCTTCATGTCATTGGCGTGCGCTTCGCAAGCTTCGCCGCCGGCACCTGGCTTGCCGCCGACGGCGACACGCGCGGCGTTCGCGACAAGAGTGTCACGGAAGGTGTGCTGTGCGACAGCTCGGGCTGCACCGCGCCTCTGCCGGACGGGCGTAGCCTCGCGCTGACCTGGACCTATGCCGGGCTCGCCGAGGATTGCAGCCGCGCGGCGATTGTCGTGACACGCCTCGTTGCGCCGCCTTCATGCCGGGATACGGCCTATGTGATCGACGCCGCCGATCTGGCCGGAGGGGGCGCCGTCGCGCTATTTCGGAATGCCGACGGCTCGTTCGCGCCGCGCGTCGCGCGCGGGGACGACGATCGCATCTGGCATGGCGCAACGGCGCCGCCGGAAGGCCCGCTCTTCGCAAGGCGAGTATCCGAAGCGAAAGAACCCGCCGGCGGCGGGTTCGATCAAACCGAAATTGAGGACGACGATACGCCCGATATGGACGTTCAGTAGCGGCGGATGAGGCCGACAAGCTTGCCCTGCACGCGGACCCGGTCGGGTCCGAAGATGCGCGTCTCATAGGCCGGGTTGGCCGCCTCGAGCGCGATGGAGGCGCCACGTTTGCGCAGCCGCTTCAGCGTCGCTTCCTCGTCGTCGACCAGCGCCACCACGATGTCGCCCGTCTCCGCCGAGTCCGATTTCCGGATGACGACGACATCGCCTTCCAGAATACCCGCCTCGATCATCGAGTCGCCGCGGACCTCGAGCGCGAAGTGATCGCCGCCGCCGAGCATTTCCGGCGGCACCGCGATGGTGTGGCTGCGGGTCTGGATGGCCTCGATCGGCACGCCCGCCGCGATGCGGCCCATGACCGGCACCGCGATGGAGGAATAGGCATCCAGATCCTCCGTCTCGACGGGCTTCGGCCGCGCGCGCCCCAGTCCGCCCTCGATCACGCCGGGGGAGAACTTGCCGGGAGCGGGGCGCATATTTGGCGCAACCGACTCCGGCAGGCGCACGACTTCGAGCGCGCGGGCGCGGTTCGGCAGGCGGCGGATGAAGCCGCGTTCCTCAAGCGCCGTGATGAGGCGGTGAATGCCGGATTTGGAGCGCAGGTTCAGCGCTTCCTTCATCTCGTCGAAGCTCGGCGGGACGCCGGATTCCTTCAACCGCTCATGGATGTAGCGGAGAAGCTCATGTTGCTTGCGCGTCAGCATGCTCGCCTCAAAACTGGCCGGAATCGGCCGAAACAAATCAGGAACAGACCCTAACTGTTCCTTGATTGTTCCGCAACGGTTAAGATCAGGTTGAAAGACGAAGGGATTGGTCGCGGCACCCTGAAATCGGTGTTAATTCCGCGCCGATGGAGATCACTCCCGACATTTTGCTGGTCCTCGCCGCCGTCGCGGCGCTTGCGGGTTTCGTTGATTCCATCGCCGGCGGGGGCGGGCTGCTCACGCTTCCGGCCATGCTTCTGGCGGGGATGGACCCGCTCTCGGCCCTCGCCACCAACAAGCTCCAGGGCACGTTCGGCTCGGGTACGGCGTCGCTGCAATATGTGCGGCACGGCTCGACGGACTGGCGCGCCGCGCGGGGCATGATGATCGTTTCCGGCTCAGCCGCCGTGCTTGGCTCGCTTTGCGTCTCGCTGCTTCCGGTGGCCCATCTCAAGGCGGCACTGCCGGTCGTGCTGATCGCACTCGCCTTGTACTTCCTGTTGTCTCCGAGGCTCGGTGACGTCGATGCCGAGCCGCGCCTGTCGCAACCGGTCTTCACGGCAACGGCCGTGCCGGCCATCGGCTTTTACGACGGGCTTGTCGGTCCGGGGACGGGATCGTTCTTCGCGCTGTCCTTCGTCACCCTGCGAGGGCAGTCGATCCTGCGCGCGACGGGCAACACCAAGCTGCTCAACTTCGCCAGCAATATCGGCTCGCTGGGCCTGTTCATCATCGCCGGTGCGCCGGTCTGGCTGGTCGGCCTGACAATGGCGGTCGGCAGCATTCTCGGCGCGCGGATAGGGTCGCGGCTTGCGATCGCAAACGGCGCGAAGGTCATCCGCCCGGTGCTTGTTATCGCTTGCTGCGCCATGGCGGTGAAACTGCTGATGGAGTCCGATCACCCGATCTGGATCTGGATCGGCTAAGTCCGCGTCGTCAGGCCGTCTCGAACGTGCCGAGCTTCACGATTTCAGCCCACTCCTGGAGATCGGTCTTCGCCCGCGCGGTGATCGCGTTTTTCTTCAGGGCTGCTTTCTGCGGCCCTCGCAGGCGCGGTGAGCCGGGCTCGCGCTTCGGCTTCTCCACGGGCGGAAACAGCCCGAAATTGACGTTCATCGGCTGGAAGCTGCGCTTGGTGTTCTCGTCCCCTTCGACGGCGATGTGTCCGCCGGTGATGTGGCCGAGCAGGGCGCCGAACGCCGTCGTCGCGGGCGGTATGGACATCTCGCGGCCAAGCCTCTCCGCCGCCGCGAACCGGCCGGCTATCAGTCCCATCGCCGCGCTTTCGACATAGCCTTCGCAGCCGGTGATCTGGCCGGCGAAGCGCAAACGAGGATCGGCCTTGAGCCGTAGCGTCGGATCCAGAAGACGTGGCGAGTCGAGGAACGTGTTGCGGTGCAGGCCGCCGAGCCGCGCGAACTCGGCATTCTCCAGGCCGGGAATTTTACGGAAGGCTTCCGCCTGCGCGCCGTGCCGCATCTTGGTCTGGAAACCAACCATGTTGAAAAGCGTGGCCAGCGCATTGTCCTGACGAAGCTGCACCACCGCATGGGGCTTCTCGTCCGGCTTGTGCGGATTGGTCAGTCCGACCGGCTTCATCGGCCCGTGACGCAGCGTTTCCGGCCCGCGCTCCGCCATCACTTCGATCGGCAGGCAGCCGTCGAAATACGGGGTGTTCGCCTCCCAGTCCTTGAAGTCGATCTTCTCGCTCTCCACGAGCGTGCGTACGAAATCGTCGTACTGTTCCTTGTTCATCGGACAGTTGATGTAGTCCGCGCCGGTGCCGCCGGGGCCCGCCTTGTCGTAGCGCGACTGGAACCAGCAGACACCCATGTCGATGGAGTCGAAATGCACGATGGGTGCGATGGCGTCGAAGAAGGCCAGCGCGTCGCGGCCGGTGAGCTCACGGATGGCCTCCGCCAGTGCGGTGGAAGTCAGCGGTCCGGTGGCGATGATGACATTGTCCCAGTCCTTCGGGGGCAGGCCATCGATCTCTCCGCGCTCGATGGCAATCAACGGGTGATCTTCCAGGGCCTTCGTCACCGCGGCCGAAAAGCCGTCGCGGTCCACGGCCAGCGCGCCGCCGGCCGGAACCTGATGGGCGTCGCCGCTGCGCATGATCAGCGAATTGAGCTGGCGCATCTCCCAGTGCAGCAGACCGACGGCATTTGCGTCGCTGTCGTCGCTGCGGAAGGAATTGGAGCACACGAGTTCGGCAAGCCCGTCCGTCTTGTGGGCGTCGGTGCCGCGTACGGGGCGCATCTCGTGGAGGATGACGGGCACGCCCGCCTGGGCGATCTGCCAGGCGGCTTCCGAGCCGGCGAGGCCGCCGCCGATAACATGAACCGGTTTCATGGCCGGAACCTAGGGGAGGCGGCCGGGGTGTTCAATCGCCCTTGCGTGTGACAACGCGGCATAGGATTTATGACGCCCCGCGAAAGGATTTCCCCGATGATCGCCGGCATGAATGAGAAAGGCCTGAAACGGCTTTATCTCGCGACCCTGAATTCGTTCCGCGGCTTGGACTATGCCGTCCGGAACGAGGCCGCGGTCCGCCAGGAGCTGTATCTGCTCGTCGCGGGCATTCCGCTGGCCGCCTGGCTGGCGCCCGGCCTCGGCTGGTTCGCCGCGATGGTGGCTGTGCTGCTGGTGCTGCCGGCGGTCGAATTGCTCAACACGGCGGTCGAAAAGCTCGCGGACCACGTCATGCCCGAATATCACGAGCAGATCAAAGTGGTGAAAGACCTCGGCTCGGCCGCCGTCTTCTTTGCGCTCGTCCTGGTCGCGCTCATATGGGGTGCGGCCGTGATCGACCGGCTTGCGGTCTGACTTCACGGCGTGCGTTGATCCCCGCCAACCCATATGCGGAGACCGTCATGGCCAATCTTACGTCTTCACGCTGACCGGGCCCTCCCGCGGCTCGATCGCGCATTGGATGCTGGAGGAGGTGGGCGGGCCTACGATGTGCTCGCGCTCGATCGCGAAACCGGCGAGCACCGCCAGCCCGACTACCTGAAAATCAATCCGATGGGCAAGGTGCCGGCCCTGCGCCATGGCGATGTCGTGGTAACCGAGGCGTCGGCGATCTGCCAACGCGCTTCTATCGATCTCAAGTCTCCAAAGAAAAAGCCCCCCGGAGGGCGGCGCGATTCCCGCACAGCGGGCTTTGGTTTAGTGAGCTATTGACGGGCGACCAATTTGACCGCTGCTATCGCTGCATGAAGCCTCGGATCATGATCACCGTAGATGTTGAAGCGATGCCACGCCGCTCCGCGGCATCCCCTCTCGATAGGCTGATCTGGGGCCGGTTTCCGGAGGGCGAGTTTGGCATTCAAAAAATGATGTCCATTGCCGAAAAAGCCGGCGTCACGATGACCATGATGTTGGACTACGCGGAGGTTGAGCTTTACGGCGATGGACTTCTCGACGTTGGCCGGGAAATTGAGCGACGAGGCCACGATCTCCAACTTCACTTGCATCAGACATTCCTGTCGAAATCGTTCTGGGAAGACCTCACTCCGGTCAATGATTTGAACGTTTCGGGTACCGCCGAAAGCGATGCGATGCTCGATTATCTGCTCGATCAGCACAGCAGAATTTCGGCCTCGCCAAAGGCGTTTCGAGGGGGCGGCTATCGTTTCAGCGCGCCATTCCTATCAGCACTCGGTAGGCACGGTATTGCTGACCTGAGCTGCAATGCTTCGCGAGCCACGCAGCCGATTCGAACGCGGCCACGTGGTCAGTTCCTATGGTCATTGGAAGACCGCGTCGTGCTGGAGATTCCGGTATCGTGCGTATCTGACTTCAGAGGGCTAGGCCGCACATCAGACTATAACTTCAACGCCTATGCGCTCTTTAAACCGAAGCTGGCCGAGCGCATTCAGCTTCATCGCCAATTTCTCAAATCCTTCTATGAAGCACACGGAACCCAAGCCATCGCTGTGCTCGTATTGCATTCATGGTCGTTTCTGAAACTTGATGAGAACAAGCAGTATTTCTCCCAACCGGACCCGGCGGCAGTCGAAGCATTCGGAGAACTTATCAATGCGCTTGCAAAAGATTTCGAGATCATTACGGCGGCGAGGGCAGTGGATCTCTTCGACAGCGGCAAACTTGCTATCGACGAAGTCCTCCTCTTTGCCGACGAGCCAGAGCGAAGTAACGACGGCAAGCCAAGTCTGCTGTCCAATCTGCGGCGCAAGGTCCTCGGAAGAGCGTAAATGTTCCGGATGTCACTCGTTCGAACGGCAACGAGTGTTGGCGATGCTCTATCAGGATTACATTTCCGAGGAGTTCGACCTTTCCGGTAAACGCGTCCTCGTCGTGGCGCCGAGCGTGGGCGAAAAGCGTCTCTTCAAGAAATGGGGCGCCGAGACGGTCAGCATCGACATCAGGCCCGACATCAAACCCGACATTGTGGCGAACATCTGTGACATGCCGGAAGTGCCCGGCGAGAGCTTTGATTGCGTCGTCGCAAGCTATGTCCTTTGCTTGAATTACGACCACAATGCCGCGCTTCGGGAATTCGCCCGTGTCCTCCGACCGGGCGGTCGGCTATTCAGCCACGACCCAATCCAGTTCGGCAAGCCCACCCGCGAGAATTCCGATCGGGAACAGATGGGAAAATGGTACGGACAGGAAGCCCTCGATACCTACCGCGTCGGCTCCTTTCGTTCGTTCGGCGACAGCGATTTGATCGAAGATGTTTCGCGGCATTTTCTGCCGCGGACATTCTACGGTAGGGACCCCTTTATTGGTACGAAGATTGTCTGGATATGTGGCTTGAAGCGCTGACCGTCAAGCCGTGATGTTTCTAGCGAAGACGCTGCCCGTGCCGCCGGTCAGTACCACGCCGTCGCTTGCGGTTCCCGATGACGATGTTCCCCCAGACGCCAGTATTGCATGATCTCGCCACGCTCGATCCCGTGCTTGTTGGTCGTCGTCGAACCGTGAAAATACCTCGTCCGTCGCAGCGTTCACTTCATCTTGGCAACATTGCCCTGCACTCCATGTCGCCCACCGCGATCCATTGCGCGGCGAATTCCTGAAATGGCTTTGTTCGGAGCCCGCGGTGCTGGATGTCGCATTCCCGCGCAAGGAGGCGGCCCCACGCGGCGCTGCCGGCTATGGCGATTTCGCCACCGTGATGATGTCGTTTGCGGATGCCGTTCGCGACGGCCCGTATATCCTCGGCAACCGTTCACGGCGGCTGATGTGGTCATCGGCTCCCAGTTCGGCTGGGGCACCAATCCGAAGCGGCAGGAATTCGTCGATTACCGGCGGTCCGCAGCAGCGTCCCGCATGGCCGAAAGCCATGGCGTCGATACAGAAAAAGCCCGCCTGACGGCGGGCTTTCTGAACGGGGTCTCGAGTCCCGTGGGATCAGGCAACGTAGCTGATGAAGGCGGCGCCGCCGCCGATCAGGATAACGGCCAGAAAGGCGAAAAGAGCGATCTCGTCGGAAGTGTTGGTCATCGGGGTACGCCTCTGTCACATCTTGTTGTTGGCTCGGTTTTAGGCCCGCCGTATTTCCTGGCGATGTCCTCCCCAACGTTCTTTGATGAAACAAAGTTTCGTCGCCCATTCGATTTCGGGTTGGTTGCACTCGGCTTGGAACTCAGGCACAACCGGGTTCCTCACGACTAGAGACTTTGCGTGCCTGTACCTGGTTCCGCGATCTACAACGATCCCGTACAGTTTCAGCGGAAGCCGGAACTTCTCCGCCTTGAGCTGCATGTGACGCATGCGTGCAACCTCGCGTGCGAAAGTTGCTCGCATTACTCTGATCACAACCACAACGGAAATTTGCCGTTGGAAGTTGCCGATCAATGGATGTCGGCCTGGAGCCAGCGGCTTGACGTGAAGGTCTTCAATCTTCTTGGCGGCGAACCCACGATTCACCCGAAGCTTCCGGCTTTTGTCGGGCTGGTTCGGTCGCACTGGCCAAAGGCGCTCATTCGCATAACGACAAATGGCTTCTTTCTTCATCGCCATCCGACATTGCCTGCGGAGTTGGCGAAACACGGCCCCACCGAACTTTCATTGTCCATACATCACGCCGCGCCGCAGTACATCGAGAAGCTGAAGCCGATACAGGCTTTGCTCAAGGACTGGCATTCGCGGCACCCGTTTAACCTGAGGGTCTTTCCGTCGGAGAAGGTCTGGACGCGGCGTTACCTGGGCTCCGGCAAGGAAATGAAGCCGTTTTCGGACGCCAACCCTCGTCAAAGCTGGAGCGTCTGTCGGGCCCGCGACTGCAAGCAGTTGTTCGAAGGCAAGATATGGAAATGCGGGCCGCTGGCCTATCTCGGAATGCAGGATGCGAAGTACGGCCTCAGCGAGCGCTGGAAGCCGTATCTCGCCTATCAGCCGCTGGCGCCGGAGTGTTCGAACGAAGAGCTTCGCGCTTTTGTGGCGCTGGAAGATGAGGCCGTCTGTTCGATGTGTTCCGCAGAGCCGCAATACTTCGAGCTTCCGCTGCCGTTACGCAATGTCCGGCCGGCCACGGCTGCCGAATAGTTATCGACGCGCGAGAATGCCTTCGGCGGCCGCGGCGCCCGTGGCAAAGCACGCCTGCAGCAGATAGCCGCCGGTCGGCGCTTCCCAATCCAGCATTTCGCCGGCCGCGAACACGCCGGGCAGGGCCTTCATCTCGAAATCCCGCGTCAACGCGCGGAAGGCGACGCCGCCCGCCGTCGAGATCGCGCGTTCGAGGCCGGCCATGCCCCCGAGCTTCAGGGTCGCGGTTTTCACGAGCTTGGCCAGCGCCGCGGGATCGCGCGGCAGATCCTTGCCCACTGCTTCGCGGAGAAGACCCGTCTGTACAGGAGACAATGCCAGCGTCTTGCGCAGTATGTTTGTCAGCGTTTCGCCCTTGCGAGAGGCGCGCGCGAGCCGTTCCGCGATATCGTCCACTGTGAGACCGGGCTTCAGATCAACGGTCAGCTCAGCCGCTTGGCGTAGGGAAGCCGAAAGCGCGTAAACCGCGCCGCCCTCGAGTCCGTGCCGTGTCACCATAGCTTCGCCGAAACTCTCGGCGCCTCCAGCCGACACTTTCACACGCTTCAGCGGCTGTCCCGCGAAGCGGTCGCGGAAAATATCGGACCATGCGACCAGAACGCCGCTGTTCGACGGCTGCAGTGGCGCAATCTCGACATGGCGGGCGGCCAGAATATCCGTCCATCCGCCGTCCGCGCCGAGCCGCGGCCAGCTCGCGCCACCGAGCGCGAGCAGGGTGGCTTTCGCGGGCGTAATGGCAACTTGGCCCTCCGGTGTTTCGAACTGGAGCGCGCCTTCGGCGTTCCAGCCACTCCAGTCATGCCGCGTATGTATCGCAACGCCCAGCTCTCCGAGTCGTCTCAGCCAGGCGCGCAGCAGCGGCGAAGCCTTGAAGCTTTTCGGAAAGACGCGTCCGGAGGAGCCGGCGAAGGTCTCTTCGCCAAGTCCCGCCGCCCAGTCCCGCAGGGCATCCGGCGGAAACGCGCGCAGCGCGGCTTCGAGATGCGGCTGCCCCGCGCCGTAGCGAGTCAGGAAGGTTTCGAGGTTTTCGGAATGGGTGAGGTTCAGCCCGCCGCGTCCGGCCATCAGGAATTTGCGGCCAAGCGTCGGCATGCGGTCGAAGACGTCGACCTTCAGGCCCGCTTTCGCCAGCCGTTCGGCCGCGAACAGACCGGCCGGCCCGCCGCCGATGATCGCGACATCCGTCATGAATGCAGTTGTGGTGTCAGAAGAAGCTGATGCCAATGACCGGGCCGAGGCTGATCGCGACGGCAAACACCTTCCAGAAGAAGGTCGGCGCCAGCCACACCGCCACCAAGCGCGACAGCCGCGCGAGCCGGAACGCGACATAGAGGCCGAAGCACAGCGACCCCACGTTCAGGACGTCGAACCAGAACTCGTTCATCGAGCCGGCGATGAAGGTATAGATCACGGCCCACAGCATCAGCGCCTCGACCAGCCGCACCGGCGTCCGTGCCCGTTCGCCATGCCTCAGCGCTGCCCAGCGCGTGATGCCGTAGAAGCTGAACAGCACGATCCAGATCGCCGCCGAGAGGCGGCCGGTCGGCTCGAACGGCAGCGGATAGAAGGCGGGGCTATGTAGGCCGGCGCCGGTCGCCAGCATGGTGGCGTAGATCAGCATGGCTCCGAGCAGCGGAAAGGTCATGCCCGCCAGGAAGCCGCGCCAGTCCGAGCGGTTGAGCAGCTGGATCGCCAGGGACGTCATGAACCGGTGCTAGACCCGTTTTGCGGCGGTTGCCATTCATCCGTGTGTCACAGCCGGGGATTGGGTTAACTCCCCGGCCGGCTGTGACTTTGCGGATACGGATTCGGCCTTTATTCCGCCGCCAGCGCCTTCGGCCGCGCCTTTTTCGGCTTCCTGGCCAGCACCTCCTTCAGGAAGCGGCCGGTATGGCTGCGCGGGTTTTTGGCCACATCCTCCGGCGTGCCGGTCGCGACGATCTCGCCGCCGCCGTCGCCGCCTTCGGGTCCGAGATCGAGGATCCAGTCGGCGGTCTTGATGACCTCGAGATTGTGCTCGATCACGATGACCGTATTTCCCTGATCGACCAGTTCCTGCAGCACCTCCAGCAATTTCGCCACGTCGTGGAAATGCAGGCCGGTCGTCGGCTCGTCGAGAATGTAGAGCGTTCGCCCGGTTGCGCGCTTCGACAGTTCCTTCGACAGCTTCACGCGCTGCGCCTCGCCGCCGGAAAGCGTTGTCGCCTGCTGGCCGACATGCATGTAGCCGAGGCCGACGCGCGCCAGCGTGTTCATCTTGTCGCGTATGGACGGCACCGCCTTGAACAGCTCCGCCGCTTCCTCGACTGTCATGTCGAGAACGTCGGCGATGGATTTGCCGCGATAATCGACATCGAGCGTCGCGCGGTCGTAGCGCTTGCCCTTGCAGACGTCGCAGGTCACGTAAACGTCCGGCAGGAAGTGCATCTCGATCTTGATGACGCCGTCGCCCTGGCAGGCCTCGCAGCGCCCGCCCTTGACGTTGAACGAGAAGCGGCCCGGCGCATAGCCGCGCGCCTTGGCTTCCGGCAGCCCGGCAAACCAGTCGCGTATGGGCGTGAACGCGCCGGTATAGGTGGCGGGGTTCGAACGCGGCGTACGGCCGATGGGCGACTGGTCGATGTCGATCACCTTGTCGAGGTGTTCGAGGCCCGTGATCTTGTCGTGCGGCCCGGCATGGTCATTCGAGCCGTTCAGCCGCTTGGCCGCCGCCGGGAAGATCGTGTCGATCAGAAGCGACGACTTTCCGCCGCCGGAGACGCCGGTAATGCAGGTGAACGTACCGAGCGGGATTTCCGCCGTTACGTTCTTCAGATTGTTTGCCCGCGCCCCGGTGATCTTCAGCGTCCGCTTCTTGTCGAACGCACGTCGCCGCGCTGGAATGGGTATGGAGAGCTCGCCGGTCAGGTATTTGCCGGTGATGCTGTTCGGGTCCTCCATGATCTCCTTGGGCGTGCCTTCCGCGATGATCTCGCCGCCATGCACGCCGGCAGCCGGGCCCATGTCGACCACGTAATCGGCCAGCCGGATGGCGTCCTCGTCATGCTCGACAACGATGACGGTGTTGCCGAGGTCGCGCAGACGCTTCAGCGTTTCCAGCAGCCGCTCATTGTCCCGCTGGTGGAGGCCGATCGATGGTTCGTCCAGCACATACAAGACGCCCGTCAGGCCAGAACCGATCTGCGACGCAAGCCGGATGCGCTGGCTTTCGCCGCCGGACAGCGAACCCGACGCGCGTCCGAGCGTCAGATAGGTCAGGCCGACATCGTTGAGGAACTTCAAGCGGTCGCGGATCTCTTTGAGAATGCGGCCGGCGATCTCGTTCTGCTTGGCGTTCAGCGTGCCGGGCAGGGCGCCGAACCACTCGCTCGCCGCCGTCACCGAAAGCTCGGTGACCTCCGAAATGTTCTTTCCGTCGATCTTGACCGCAAGCGCCTCGGGCTTCAGCCGCGCGCCTTTGCACGCCTCGCACGGCGCCTCGCTCATGTATTTACCGATTTCCTCGCGTGCCCACTCGCTTTCGGTTTCCTGCCAGCGGCGTTCGAGATTGTTGACCACGCCCTCGAATGTCTTCTTCGTCTCATAGGCACGGCTGCCGTCGTCATAAACGAAGTTGATCTTGCGGTCGCCCGAGCCGTAAAGGATCGCGTCCCGCACGTCTTCGGAGAGTTCGTTCCAGGGTTTGGTCAGCGAGAATTTGTAGCTCTTCGCCAGCGCGTTCAGCGTCTGGACATAGAAGGGTGAGGACGATTTCGCCCACGGCGCGATCGCGCCGGCTTTCAGCGTCCGCGTCTCGTCCGGCACCACGCGTTCGGGGTCGATGCGCATTTCATGGCCGATGCCGCCGCAGGTCGGGCAGGCACCGAACGGGTTGTTGAACGAGAACAGCCGCGGCTCGATCTCGGCAATCGTGAAACCCGAGACCGGGCAGGCGAACTTCTCCGAGAAAGTCAGCCGTTTGGCGTTCTTTCCTTCCTTCTCGTCGGCAAACTCGGCATAGGCGATACCGTCCGCCAGCCGCAGCGCCTGTTCCAGCGAGTCCGATAGGCGCGAGGTGATGTCGCCACGCACGACGATGCGGTCCACGACCACGTCGATGTCGTGCTTGAATTTCTTGTCCAACACCGGTGTCTCGGCGATCTCGTAGAACTTTCCGTCCACCTTCAGGCGCTGGAATCCCTTCTTCTGGAATTCGGCGATCTCCTTGCGGTATTCGCCCTTCCGCCCTCGCACGACCGGGGCGAGGATGAACATGCGCGTGCCTTCCGGCTGCGCCATGACACGGTCGACCATCTGCGAGACGGTCTGGCTTTCGATGGGAAGCCCGGTCGCCGGCGAATAGGGAATGCCGACGCGCGCCCATAGCAGGCGCATATAGTCGTAGATTTCGGTGACGGTGCCGACGGTCGAGCGCGGGTTCTTGGACGTCGTCTTTTGCTCGATGGAAATGGCGGGCGACAGGCCGTCGATCTGGTCGACGTCCGGCTTCTGCATCATTTCCAGGAACTGGCGTGCATAGGCCGAGAGGCTTTCGACATAACGCCGCTGGCCTTCGGCGTAGATCGTGTCGAACGCCAGCGAGGATTTGCCGGAGCCGGACACACCGGTCAGCACGATCAGTTTGTCGCGCGGCAGGTCCACGTCGACATTTTTGAGATTATGTTCGCGCGCGCCGCGAATGCTTATGGATTTGCCGCTCATAGAAGACCAGGTAGTGCGGCCGCACGCCGCGATCATGTTGAGGATAACTCAGATACAGCACGGATCGCCTTGCGCCAGCGAGTCGCGGATGCTAGGAACATATAGAGAACATAAGAGTTGTCTACAGCGCCGTTCCCGCCGCGTGTTGTGAGGCGGATGGGCCGGGACGTAGGGTGGCCCCGAGTGCTCAGCACACTATTTATTGCCCGCGACAGGAGATGGTCATGGCCGGCAGCGTCAACAAGGTCATTCTGGTTGGAAATCTGGGACGCGACCCCGAAATCCGCCGCACACAGGACGGTAGGCCGATAGCCAATCTGAGCCTCGCCACGTCGGAGACATGGCGCGACAAGAGCACGGGCGAGCGCAAGGAAAAGACCGAGTGGCATCGCGTCGTGATTTTCAGCGAACCGCTCTGCAAGGTCGTGGAGCAGTACCTGAAGAAGGGCTCGAAGGTTTACATCGAGGGCGCGCTTCAGACCCGCAAATGGACCGACAAGGATGGCGCCGAGAAGTACTCGACCGAGGTCGTGCTCCAGGGCTTCAATTCGGTTCTGACCATGCTCGACGGCAAGGGCGGCGGAGCCTCCGGCGACGATTACGGCGGCGGTGGCGACAGCTTCGCGTCGTCTTCGCGCCGGCAGCCGGCGATGGCGGGCGGTGGCGGCTCCATGCGCGATGTGATGGACGACGAAATTCCGTTCTGAGGGCCTAAGGCAGACGTTCTCCCGAACGTTCAAAAGTTTCATATCCTCAAACTGGATCTCCCGGAACATCCGGGGAGCGCCGCCGTTGGCAAATAGAACGGCGGCGTTTCTTTACAACGCGCCGCTCAATCCTGAAATCCAGATTGAGGAGCGCTTAATGAAGAAGTACATGCTTTTGGCTGCGGCGGCATCCCTCGCCACGGTTCCGTTGGCGTACGCACAGCAGGATCCGCCGGGCAGCAGGGATCCCGGACCGCCGTCTCGACATGTCGAGCTGGCGCCGAAGGATCAAAGTTTCGTCAAGAAGGCACAGGTCGGGAATCTTTTCGAGATTCAGTCGAGCGAAGTTGCGCAAGACAAGGCACAGAATGATGAGTTGAAGGAATTCGCCGAGCAGATGATCGAGGATCATGGCAAGGCGTCCAAGCAACTCGTCGATCTCGCGGACAAGCTCGGAACGGCTGCCCCCAACGCGCTCGACGCGCAGCACATCAAGAAGCTGCAGGATCTGAAGGCGGTGCCGGAGGCTCGGTTCGATCAGGCCTACCTTAAGGCCCAGAGCGAAGCCCATCAGCAGGCAATCACTCTCTTCTCCGGCTACAGCAAGTCTGGCGGAAACGAGCAGTTGAAGTCCTGGGCCTCGGAAACTCTCCCGACCTTGCGCGAGCATAAGCAGCATCTCGATCGCGTGATGCAGCAGGCCACGGCTCAGGGCGCCGAACCGTCCGGCACCGGCCGCTCAGCGGCCGAACCCGCGGCGCGCTGACGCCGCACAACAGCGAAAAAGAGAGGTGTACCTATGAACAGGAAGATCTTTGTATTGCCATTTCTGGCCGCGACATTTGCTGCTGGTCCCGCTTTGGCCCAGATGAGTCCCGAAACGCCGTTCCCGAGCCGCAACATGCCGGGCACGCAGACCGAGCAGCGTGATGACAATGTGTGGCAGGGCGCCATCAATTCGTCGCGTCCGGCTTTGCCTGCGGGCGAGTTGTACACCGGCCGCGCCGCGGTGGTGGGACCGCCGCCTGCCGCTCCGCTTTATGCAGATCCCTATGCGGACCCCTATAGCCGCGGTCCCGCGATCGGTGTTGGCGTCGGCATTGGTGACGAAGGCATCGGCGCGGGCGTCGACGTCTATTGATGTTGCAAAGGCCGGCGCGAAAGCGCCGGCCTTAACATTTGACATTGTACCGGCATTATACCTCAAGCTGGAAGGTTTCGCTCAGTAATTTGTCTATGCTGTTCCGAGGAACAAGAGTCTCTCCGGTGTGTTGACACTATGAACGCGGTGCCGAGGCTCCACACCACCGCGCAAGGGAGATTACTCATGAAGAAATATCTACTTATGTCTGCCGTCGCCGCCTTTGCCGTTACACCGGCACTGGCCCAGACCGAAATGAGCCCTGCGAAGGAACCGACCGGGAATGAAGCCTCGCGCCACGAAAACGTCATTGAGGGGGCCAAGGAATCGAGCGAGCCGGGCATGGCCGCTCCGGGTTCCGCTTCCGGCGAAACGACGAAGCCCAGCGTGACGGCGCCGAGCAGCGCCCAGGGTGACCAGAACAATCTGCGCGAGGGCGCCGCGATGGATCAGGGCCGCGCCTCGAGCGTTGCGCCTTCGTCCGGCGGTGTGACCGAGCAGCCAAACAAGGCGAAGGACACCGGTTCCGAGGGTGCGGATGAGAACAGGCTGCCGAAGTAACGCGGTCTGTTGTTGTGGAAGGACCGGCCGCCTCCCCCGCGGCCGGTTTTTCTACGTCTGAAATCGCGTTCAGGAAGGGGGCATGAAGGCTGTACGGACGCCGTCGATCACGAACTGCACGGCGAGGGCGGCGAGCAGGACGCCAAGCAAGCGCGACAGCACAGCGTTGCCGGTGATGCCGAGAAGATCGTTCATGCGTTCGGCGGCGAGATAAACCGCAAGGCTGCTTCCGACGACCACCAGAACGATGGCGGATAACCCCGCGAGCCAGAGCGGATTTCCGTGCGCTTCGCCGGAAAGAAGGATGATCGCGGTGATCGCACCAGGTCCCGCCATCAGCGGAATGGCGAGTGGAAACACCGAAAGATAGTGCAGTTGCTGTTCGCGCGTTTCGCTGTTGCCGGCACTGCGCTCGGCGCGGTTTCCGAAAACCATTTCGAACGAGATATAGAAAAGTAGCAGGCCGCCGCCGATGCGGAACGCGGGCAGGCTGATGCCAAGCGCCTGCAACAAGAGATGTCCGATGGCGCCGAACACGGCGAGAATGCAGAGCGCGATGAGCGACGACCGCCACGCGACCCAGCGACGTTCGGAAGGCGTGAAACCCGATGTCACCGCCAGGAATATCGGCGCCAGCCCCAGCGGGTCGATGACGACGAAAAGAGTGACGGCAGCCGAAACGAAGTAGTCGATCATGGTCAGGCCATCGCGGCGAAGCCCCCTTCGAGATCCGAAATCAGGTCGTCGATGTCTTCAAGCCCGATGTGCAGACGCAGCAGCGGGCCTTTGAAGGAAGAGGGCAGGAGCCGATAGCGCATATCGGCCGGAACGACGAGGCTTTCGAACCCGCCCCAGGAGTAGCCCATCCCGAACAGCTCCAGCGCGTCGAGGAATGCGCGCAATTTCGCATCCGGCACCGGCTTCAGCTCGACGCCGAAAAGTCCGCTCGCGCCGGAGAAATCGCGTTTCCAGATCGCATGCCCCGCATCGCTTTCCAGCGCAGGGTGCGCCACGCGTTCGACTTCGGGGCGGCTTTGCAGCCAGCGTGCCACGGCAAGCCCGGATTCCTCATGCTGCTTCAGCCGCACGCCCATCGTGCGCAGTCCGCGCAGCGCGAGAAAAATATCGTCAGGGCCGGCAACCAGGCCCATTGCGCCGTGCGTTTCGCGCAGGCGCGGCCAGGCCGCCTCGTTGGCCGAAATCGTGCCGATCAGCACATCGGCATGGCCGGAAACATATTTTGTTCCGGCCTGTATGGACATATCGGCGCCGTGTTCGAGCGGCTTGAAGAAATGCGGCGTCGCCCACGTATTGTCCACCAGCACCAGCGCTCCGCCGGCATGCGCGGCTTTTGCGATGGCTGGGATATCCTGCATTTCGAATGTCAGCGAACCGGGGCTCTCGGTGAACACCGCCACCGTGTTGTCCTGGATGAGGCCACGGATGTCCGCGCCGATCAGCGGGTCGTAATAGCTTGTCTCCACGCCCATGCGCTTCAGCACGGTGTCGCAGAAATGCCGTGTCGGATGATAGACGCTGTCGGTCACGAGGATGTGGCACCCGGTGCGCGCCACCGAGAGCAGGGCGGTCGTTGTCGCGGAGAGACCGGACGGCGTGATGACCGTGCCGTGCGCACCTTCAAGTTCGTTCATTGCGCCGGTCAGCGCGTCGATTGTCGGAGAGCTCCGCCGCCCGTAGGAGTATTTGATGCGGTTGGCGAACAGGTCGTCGGCATTCGCATAGAGAACGGTCGAACCGTGATAGACTGGCGTGTTGACGAAGCCGTGCTGATCCGCGGGGCCTCGCCCTGCCGACACCAGCTTGGTGCCGGGGCCGCGCGGCTTGTTTTTTTCTGATTTTGTCATGTGATACCCGGGGTCTGATCGACCCATTTCGCGGGTTTTGCCCCACGGGCGCAAGCCCGACACCCGGTCATGTGGAACGCTGGCCGGTCGGCAGGCGTTTCTGGTGGCATTTCCCCGCGCTGGAAGGCCGTTCATGCCCGCGAAACCCAAGAAGAAAGAGCCACGCGCTCCGGCCCGGAAACCGTCGCCTCCCGAGCCCATCGCCATATCGGCGAAGGGCGTCCTTCGCATCGCCATCATCGGTATTTTTCTCATCATGCTGGTGGGCGCCCTCTATTTCGCGCAGGACCTCATTATTCCCCTTGCGCTCGCCTTCATGCTGTCCGTCCTGCTCAGCCCGATCGTTCGCGGCCTGCTGCGCCTTGGCATCCCGGAAGGCGCCAGCGCGGTCGTCATCGTTCTCAGCCTGATCGGCCTGATGGCCGTGGGCGGCTGGTCGCTGTCGGGTCCGTTCGGCGAACTGATCGACGATGCTCCGAGGATAGCGGCGGAGGTCCGCGAGAAGATTGCTCTCTTCCGCGGCTGGTTCGGTTTCGTCGAACAGATGTCCCAACAGGTCGATGAAATGGCGAGCAGCGACGATCCGCGGGTCACGCAGGTCATCCTGAAAGAGCCAGGCCTCTTGAAAAGCGCGGCAACCGGTGTGCCGCAGGTCGTCGCCAAGACAGGTCTTGCGCTTGTGCTTCTGCTGTTCCTTCTCGCGTCAGGAGATCTGTTTCGCGAAAAACTCGTGCGAGTCCTGCCGACGCTCAGCGACAAGAAGCGCGCCGTACAGATATCGCGCGACATCGAGCGTGACGTATCGCGTTATCTGCTCACCATCACCGGCATCAATATATTGACGGGCGCCGCCGTGGGCGTCGGCCTCTGGCTTATCGGCATGCCGAATCCGCTGCTGTGGGGCGTGCTCGCGGCGCTGCTGACATACATACCCTATCTCGGCGCATTGATCGGCATATGCCTTGTCGGCGCCGTGGCACTCGTCAGCTTCGAGAGTCTTGCCTATGCGATGCTGGCGCCGGCCATCTATTTCGGTGTCGCCGTGCTCGAGGGCCAGTTCTTCACGCCGATGATTGTCGGCCGCCGGCTTGAGATGAATCCGGTTGCGATCCTCATTGCTGTCGCGTTCTGGGGCTGGCTCTGGGGAGTCATCGGCGCGTTGATTGCCGTGCCGATGCTGGTGATGCTGAAGGTCGTTGCGGACCGGGTCGAAGGGCTCGAACCGGTCGGCCGCTTCCTCGCGGCCCGCGAAATTTATCCGACGGAGGAGGCGGAGAAGGCGGCGGCCGTCTGAGCGCGTCACCCCGGAAATCGCGCACCGAGCCGTGCGCGTCCGGGATGGCCGGCGAACCTATCCCCGCTCTTTGGGCGCGTCCGGGTTGCTGCCCCATTCCGTCCACGAGCCGTCGTACAGACGCGGCACGCCGTTGCCCATCGTCTCGACGGCGAGCGCCAGAATGGCGGCGGAAACGCCCGAACCGCAGGTCGTCACCATCGGTTTTGCCGGATCGACGCCCGCCTTTTCAAACGCCGCCCTGAGTTCGTCCGGGGCCTTCAGCCGTCCGTCCTCGATGATGCTCGCGTAATGTACGTTGCGCGCGCCCGGCATGTGGCCGGGCTCGACACCGGGGCGGGGCTCTTCTTCCTCGCCGCGGAAACGGCCGGGCGAACGCGCGTCGACCACCTGTGTCCCCTGCGCCAGCGCTTCCTTCACATCGTCGAAACGCGCGACGGCGTCGGAATTGAAATTCACGTCGAAGGTCTTTTTCAGCCTCGGCTTCTGCTTGCCGCTTTCGACCGGGCGTCCTTCCGCCTTCCATTTCGGAAAGCCGCCGTCGAGCACGCGCACATCTTTCGCGCCCATGACGTGGAAGTTCCACCAGACACGCGGTGCGGCGAACAGGCCCGCGCCGTCGTAGACGACGACGGTCATCTCGTCCGTGATCCCGAGCGCGCCGGCGGCGGAGGCAAAGAAGCCGGGAGAGGCGATTGTATGAGGCAGGTCGGCCGTATGGTCGGCGACCTCGTCCATGTTGAACCGTACCGCGCCGGGAATATGCCCTTCGAGATAATCGGCGTCCGCGTCGCGGCCGCTTTTCGGCATGTACCAGCTCGCATCGACGATCGCGACATTCGGATCGCCCAGCCGCTCCGCCAGCCATTCGGTGGAAACCAGCGTCTTGCTCATCACCATTTCCCCGTGTTCGGCATCGACAACCACGGCTCTTGCGGCTCCAGTGCCTTGCCCTTCTGCAGGAACTCGATGGAGATGTTGTCCGGCGAGCGCACGAATGCCATGCGGCCGTCGCGTGGCGGGCGGTTGATGGTCACGCCTTCTTCCTGCAGCCTGGCGCAGGTTGCGTAGATATCGTCGACCTCGAAGGCGAGATGGCCGAAATTGCGACCCTCTCCGTATTCTTCCGGGTCCCAGTTGTAGGTCAGCTCGAGTTCCGGCGCGCGCCTGGAAACCGCGCCGTCCTTGTCCTCGGGAGCCGCCAGGAAGATCAGCGTGAAGCGCCCGGCCGGCACCTCGGTGCGGCGGGTCTCCACCATGCCGAGCTTGTTGCAGTAGAAGTCGAGCGAGGCGTCGATGTCCGAGACGCGGACCATTGTGTGTAGATAGCGCATGAGAAATCCGATGGTTGACCCGGTTTGGAAGCTATGAGTTCGCAGGCCGATCTCAAGCCCCTGATAGACGAGTTTTGCCGTCTCGTGGCCGGCGCGGGGCGAGGGGTGGCACTTACAGGAGCCGGCATATCCACCGAATCGGGCATCCCGGATTTCCGCTCGCCCGGCGGCTTGTGGTCGAAGAACATGCCGATTCACTTCGGCGACTTCATTTCGTCCGGGGAGATGCGTGCCGAAGCGTGGCGGCGAAAATTCGTTCTCGACGACGCAACGCACGGCGTGAAGCCCAATATCGGCCATTACGTCCTCGCCGATCTCGTGCGCGATGGCCGTTTCTCGGCTGTGGTGACGCAGAACATCGACGGTTTGCATCTCGCGGCGGGCACACCTGTGGAAAAGCTCATCGAACTGCATGGCAATGGCACATACGCGAAATGCCTGTCATGCAGCCGCCGATTCGAATTGAACTGGGTACGCGAACGCTTTGAGGAGTCTGGACAATCCCCTCTCTGCGAAAGTTGCGGCGGTTATGTGAAATCGGCAACGGTTTCGTTCGGCCAGGCGATGCCGCACGACGAGATGCAGCGTGCGGAAGAGCTCGCCTCGGAGGCCGATGTATTTCTTGCGCTCGGATCTTCGCTCGTCGTTTATCCGGCGGCTTCTTTGCCTTTGATTGCAAAGCGTAATGGCGCGATTCTCATCGTCGTGAATCGCGAACCGACGGAGATCGACTCGATTGCCGACCTCGTGATTCCCGCATCGCTCGGCGTGGTATTTGATGCATTTCGACAACAGTGATTGGAATGCAACGCGAGAGGTGCATTTGGCTTTGGACAGATCGCCCGGGTGCATTAACGTGAATTCAAGACTCGCGTGTTTGAGGCAATTAGCGAGTAGCGGCAAAAATATGAGAGACGGGTTACACGGCCAGGCGGGGCTGGGACCGTTGGAGACTGACGATACAGGTGGCGAACAGCCGCTTGGCCTCGTCGAGGTTTCTGGCGTTATCAAATGGTTCGACGTCGCCAAAGGCTACGGCTTTATAATCCCCGACAACGGCGGGCCCGATGTGCTGTTGCACGTCACCTGCTTGCGTGCGGGAGGTTTCCAGACGGCGAGCGAAGGCGCGCGCATCGTCTGCGAGGCCCAGGAGCGTTCGAAAGGTCTTCAGGCCTTCCGCATCATCTCCATGGACTCGTCGACGGCGGTGCATCCTGCCCAGCTTCCGCCCCGCACTCATGTCACGGTCACTCCGACCAGCGGGCTCGAGCGGGCGGAGGTGAAGTGGTTCAATCGTCTACGCGGCTTCGGCTTCCTGACTCGCGGTCCCGGCACGCCGGACATCTTCGTGCACATGGAAACGCTGCGCCGGTACGGACTCACCGAACTGAAGCCCGGCCAGACCGTGCTTGTGCGCTACGGCGACGGGTCGAAGGGTCTGATGGCGGCGGAAGTTCTGCCCGACGGTCCGAATCAGTTGCCGGTTTCGCACTGACATCGCTGATACGCATTCTTGCCGCGGCGCTCGCCGCGGCATTTTTGTCTGCGGCGTCGGCGGGCGCGGCCGATCTCACGCCGCTTGTCGTCGAGACGGCGGGCGGCAGCCATACATTCCAGGTTGAAGTCGCCGATACCGATCCCGAACGGGCGAGGGGGCTCATGTTCCGGCGCGAACTCGCGGCCGACCACGGCATGCTGTTCGATTTCGGGGGCGAACAGCCGGTCTCGATGTGGATGCAGAATACCTACGTTTCGCTCGACATGGCCTTCATCCGCGCCGACGGCACGGTCCACCGGGTCGAGGAGCGCACGACGCCGCTGTCCACTCGCGCCATCGATGCGGGAGTCAATGTCCGTTATGTGCTTGAGGTCCCGGCCGGCACCGCCGCGCGCATTGGCATGAAGCGCGGCACGAAAATCCGCCACGAGATCATCGGCGACTGAACTATTTCTTCTCCAGCAGTATCTGGCCGCCCTTTTTCTCGATCTGGCCCCGAACCTTCTCGGCGATGGCCGCGAGAATCCACGGCAGATCGACCTCGATCCGGACCGACTGGTCCATGATCGCGATTCGGCCCGTCACCTCCTGGGCCATGGTGACGATGCGAAAGTTCAGGTCGTCGCCGTCCCAACGTTCTTCCATCGTCGAGACGTAACCCGCAATCTGCGGCTTAACCTTCTCTAATCCCTCACGAATTCGCTTCGTTGCCTCGGCTTTCGTGTGCTGGTGGGGCAGGGTGACGACAACCGGCTTCTTCATGGTTCCTCCGTCGCCCCCAGATAGGAACGCTCTCGGCGGCTTTTGAGTGCCCGGATTCACCCATCGCTAAGGGGCCTGCGGCGATAAAAGACCGTTGGGGGAATCTCTGTGTCCACACCATCGCCGTTCAGCCAGATTGCGGTCCTCGTCGTCGACGATGACGCCTATCTGCGCAAGATCGTCCGCAGCCTTCTCATCGGCTTCGGCGTGCAGCGGGTCTATGAGGCCGGCGACGGCGCGCAGGGCCTCGAGGTCATGCAGCAGTTCAAGCCGGACGTGCTGCTGGTCGATTGGGAAATGCCGATGCTCAACGGCGCGGAGATGATCCGCCTCGTCCGCAACCCCGAAACCTCGCCGCAGGCCACCGTGCCGATCATTCTGATGACCGCGCACACCGAACGCCATCGCATCGAGCAGGCGATGCAGATGGGCGTCAACGAAATGCTGGTGAAGCCGTTTTCGGCGAAGTCGCTCCTGCAGCGGCTCGATCTCGTGGTGAA
This sequence comes from Hyphomicrobiales bacterium, assembly GCA_022842205.1. Taxonomy (GTDB): domain Bacteria; phylum Pseudomonadota; class Alphaproteobacteria; order Rhizobiales; family Methylopilaceae; genus Flaviflagellibacter. The sequence goes on along the minus strand of JALHQA010000009.1, from coordinate 12,731 downwards.
CCACCCGCGTCCCTTCATGCAGCTCGGCAATTACTTCGGGCCGATGCCGCGTCCGGCGCGCAATGCGTCGGGCTTCGGTCTGTCGCAGGAGATCGCGGAAGCGTCCTGATCGTTTGACCGCAAGAAACGGGATGGGCGGCGCCCGCTCTACGGGCTATAGCGGCGCTTCATTCGGATAACTCCCCGTGACGCAACCGGCTTCCGCCCGCTCCATGACCCTCATGGAATGGGCGCTCCTTCTGTTCCTCTCGGTGCTGTGGGGCGGATCGTTCTTCTTCGTCGGCGTTGCCGTTGCGGAAGTGCCGCCCTTCACGCTCGTCTGCCTGCGGGTCGGGCTCGCGGCACTTCTTCTGCTTGTGATTGTACATGCAATGGGCCAGCGCATGCCGGCCTCCCGCGAAGCCTGGCTGGCCTTCGTCATCATGGGTCTCATCGGCAACGCGATTCCGTTCAGCCTTCTCGTGTGGGGACAAACCCATATCGCCAGCGGGCTGGCTTCCATCCTGAATGCGACGACGCCGCTTGCGACCATTGTCGTTGCGCATGTCTTCACGACGGACGAGCGGCTCACGGGAGGCCGGCTTGCGGCCGTCATTCTCGGCATCGTCGGCGTTGCGGTGATGATGGGCCCCGACGTTCTGCACGATCTTGGCGTCAACGTGCTGGCGCAGCTCGCCTGTCTTGGCGCGTCGATTTCCTATGGCTTCGCGGCCGTGTTCGGCCGCCGCTTCAAGCGGCTCGGAATAAAGCCCATCGTGTCCGCGACGGGGCAGGTGATCGGATCGTCGCTGCTGCTGTTGCCTGTGGCGCTGGTCCATGACCGGCCGTGGGATTTGCCGTGGCCGTCAGCGCCGTCGATCGCGAGCATACTGGCGCTCGCCGCATTCTCCACGGCGCTGGCCTATGTCGTTTTCTATCGCCTGCTCGAAACGGCGGGCGCGACGCGGCTCGCGCTCGTCACCTTTCTCATTCCGGTCACCGCGATTTTCCTCGGCTGGGCCTTCCTCAATGAGGTTCTGCTGCCGCGGCACTTCGCGGGCATGGCGATGATCGGGCTGGGTCTTGCGGCGGTCGACGGCCGCCTGAACGGCCTCATCCCGCGCCGCTGATCATTTGCCGAAGATCACGGCGTATTCGTCCGGCTTGAAGCCGACGAACAGCCTGCCGTCCTTGTCCAGAACCGGGCGCTTGATGACGGACGGATTTTCCAGCATCAGACGGCGTGCCTTCGCCTCCGTCAGGTTTTCCTTGTCGTCGTCCGGCAGCTTGCGAAACGTCGTGCCGGCCTTGTTGAGCAGGATTTCCCAGCCTGCCGCGTCGGCCCAGTCCTTCAGCTGCTTCTTGTCGACGCCGTCCTTCTTGAAGTCGTGAAAGACGTATTTCACGCCGGCCTTGTCGAGCCAGGTCCGCGCCTTCTTGACGGTGTCGCAGTTCGGAATGCCGTAGAGGGTGGTGGTCATGCTTTTTCCTTGCGGGAGCGTCTCGATAGCAGGTGTGTGCAACTCGAAACAATATTCGCGTTAACGCACTGCCTCATATCTCGGCACCTGGAAACGCTTCCGATAAGCCCCCGGAGTCAGCCCGGTCGTGCGTTTGAACAACCGCCGGAAGAAGGCGGCGTCTTCATAGCCGACCTGCCAACTAATCTCGTCGGTGGAGGCCTCGGTGCGCTCCAGCCGGCGCTTGGCTTCCTCGATCCTGATCCTCTGTACATATGAGACAGGACTCAATCCCGTCGCACCGGTGAACCGCCGCTTGAAGGTGCGCTCGGCAAGCCCACTGCGGCGGATCATCTCCTCGACGGGATTGGCGACGGAGAAGTGGGTCGCGATCCAGTCCTGCGCCGTCTGGACAGGCAGGTCGCCGTGGTCGGTGCGGCCTTCAAAGATGATGTAGGGGGCAAGGCCGTCCTGGTGCCATTGCAGCGCGAACATGTGCGCCACGCTCTGGGCCGCGGTGGCGCCAGCGTGGCGGGCGATCAGGTAGAGAACGAGGTCGTGCCACGTCATCGACGCGCCGGAGGTAATCAGTTCCTCGCGCTCGCCGCCAATGACGAGCACCCGCTCCGGATGGAGCGGGATTTGCGGGTAGGTTGCCGCGAAAGTTCTCGCATAACCGAAATGCACGGTCGCAGGCACGCGGTCGAACAGCCCGGTCTCCGCCAGCAGGAAAATGCCGGAACAGGCCGAGCAGAGCAGGGCGCCCTTGCGGTGCATCGCGCTGAGCCAGTCGACGAGCTCGGGATAGCGCCCGGTCTTCCAGCCTTCGGCGGCGAGGAGGACCGAGGGAACGATCACGATGTCTGTGCGCTCGATGGTGCCGATGGCGCGCTGCACGGTGATCGGCACCCGGCTGGCGAGTTCGAGCGGGCCGGTCCGCGTGCCGGCGATCTCGACATGGAACGGCGCGTCGCCCATTCCCGGCATCATCGAAAACGCGTTCATCACGTCGAAAATGCCTGTGAGGGTGGAGACCACCGCCTCGGGGATCGCCAGAAGGCTCACATGCAGCGGTCCGGAACCGGCCGCGCTGGTTTGGGCAGACATGGGTGATGTTTCCGGTGTGTCGCCGAAGACTAGCGCCGGGCGGGGCAGTGGCACAAATGGCCCGTTTGTGGACCGTCCGCCTCTGCCGCCCGTCGCCCCGGCCTGCGAGTTTTGCCGCACTCAATCCAGCTCAGGGAGTGCGGTCATGGAACATGTAAATCCCAAACAGGTCGACCAGGCGAAGCTCGATGCCCTGGTCACGCGCGCCATCGGCGATCTTTCGTCCGGCTATGGCGGCATCATGATCAGCCTCGGCAACCGGCTCGGCCTGTACAAGGCGATGGCAGGCGCGGGGCCGCTAAGCTCGCGCGAAGTCGCCCGTCGAGCGGGCTGCGCCGAGCGCTATGTGCGCGAATGGCTGAATTCGCAGGTCGCGGGGGGATATGCCACCTATCATGCATCGAGCGAAACATACGAACTGACGTCGGAACAGGCGCTGGTGCTCGCCGACGAGGACAGTCCGGCCTTCATCCCCAATGCCTGGGCCGTTCCGGCCTCCATGTGGGCGGACGAGGACAAGGCCGTGGAAGCGTTCCGCACCGGCAACGGCATTCCGTGGGGCGATCACGACGGGCGGCTCGCCTGCGGCGTCGCCGCGTTCTACCGCAACGCCTATCGCAGCAGCCTCGTCCCGGAATGGCTACCGGCGCTCGACGGTGTTGTCGCCAAGCTCAAGGCTGGCGCGCGTGTTGCCGATATCGGCTGTGGTCACGGCCATTCGACTGTGCTGATGGCTGAGGCGTTCCCCGCATCGGCGTTCCACGGCTTCGACACACATCCGAACTCCGTAACGACGGCTCGGGAACTCGCCGAGAAGGCGGGGGTTTCCGGCCGCGTGAGTTTCGAAACCGCCCGCGCCGAAAATTTCCCCGGTGCCGGCTACGATCTCATCTGCTTCTTCGATTGTCTGCACGATATGGGCGATCCGCTCGCGGCTGCCGAGCACGCCGCGAAGACCATTGCGCCGGACGGCACGGTGATGTTGGTCGAGCCGTTCGCGAACGACAAGGTCGAGGACAACATCTCGCCGGTCGCGCGTCTGTACTACGCCGCATCGACGACGATCTGCTGCGCGCACGCGATCTCCGAAGGCGGCCGCATGGTGCTCGGCGCCCAGGCCGGCGAGGCGCGACTGGCGCGGGTGTTCCGCAAGGCGGGGTTCACCCGCTTCCGCCGCGCGCTGGCGACGCCGTTCAACCTGATCCTGGAGGCGCGTCTCTGACGCGTTTCCCACGGTCTTCCATATTAAACCGAATGGTTGACTAATTGGCGGCTGCCCCTATATTAAACCTTGTAGTTGAATATAGGGGTCAGTCGATGAGAGGAGACCGGATCATGCAACATCATGTGGCTTCGCGGGATGAATGGCTGAAAGCGCGGATTGCGCTGCTCAGTGAAGAAAAGGAACTCACGCGCCGCAGCGACGAGCTCGCCCGGAAAAGGCAGGAGCTTCCTTGGGTGCGGATCGACAGGGACTACAGGTTTGAAACCGGCGAGGGGGCGGCCTCGCTTGCGGACCTTTTCCGCGGGCGCTCGCAACTGCTCGTCTATCACTTCATGTTCGGGCCGGACTACACGGCGGGCTGTCCTTCCTGTTCGTCCATTGCCGACGGTTTCAACGGTATTTTCGTGCATCTCGAGAACCACGATGTCGCCTTTACGGCGATCTCCCGCGCGCCGTTGCCGAAACTGCAGGCCTACAAGCAGCGGATGGGCTGGAACTTTCCGTGGGCGTCCTCGTTCGGCAGCGATTTCAACTTCGATTTCGCCGTCTTCATCCCCGAAGAACAGCAACGAAATGGCGGCGCGGAGTACAACTACCGCCGCGAACCCGCGGCGTCGCCCGAAGAGGCCGACATCGCGTCGCGCGCCACGCCGGATGGCGCCACCCAGTTCGCGCGCATGTCGGGCACGGACCGCGCGACCTATATCCGCGAGCGGCCCGGCGTCAGCGCGTTCGCAATGGAGGACGGCGTGGTCTATCACACCTATTCCAGCTACTCGCGTGGAGTCGACGGCCTGTGGGGCATGTACCAATGGCTCGACCGTGCGCCGAAGGGGCGTAACGAGACCGGCGTCTGGTGGCGGCGTCATGACGAATACAGCGCGGCCTGAACGGGGGCGAATCCCGGGCGGCCTTCTGTGTCTTGCGGCCTCGCCATGCTTCGCGGCAATGGCGCTGTTTTCGGCGATGCTGGAAGAGCCGGATGTGATCTGCTCTTCCAGCGGCCATGTTCTTGGCGGCATGGCGACGATGTATGCGCTGATGAGTGTCTTTCACGCGTCGCCGTGGCTGACGCTCTTCAGCCGGCCATTCCGTCCTCGGGTATGAAGTCTCCCGGTCGCGCGCCCGGTTACTCCCATTCGATCGTGCCGGGCGGCTTCGACGTCACGTCGTAGACCACGCGGTTGATGCCGCGCACTTCGTTGATGATGCGCGTCGCCGTCCGGCCGAGGAAATTCATGTCGAACGGATAGAAATCCGCCGTCATGCCGTCGGTCGAGGTCACGGCGCGCAGCGCAAGGACATGGTCGTAGGTACGCCCGTCGCCCATCACGCCGACGGTCTTGACCGGCAGCAGCACGGCGAATGCCTGCCAGATCGTGTCGTAGAGTCCCGCCTTGCGGATCTCATCGAGATAGATCGCGTCCGCCTGCTGGAGGATGCCGATCTTCTCGCGGGTGATCTCGCCGGGAATGCGGATGGCGAGGCCGGGGCCGGGGAAGGGGTGCCTGCCGACAAATGCATCGGGCAGGCCGAGTTCGCGGCCGAGCGCGCGCACCTCGTCCTTGAACAGCTCGCGCAGCGGCTCCACGAGCTTCATGTTCATGCGCTCGGGCAGGCCGCCGACATTGTGGTGCGATTTGATCGTTACGCTCGGCCCGCCGTGGAACGACACGCTTTCGATGACGTCCGGATAGAGCGTGCCCTGCGCCAGGAAGTCTGCGCCGCCCGCCTTGCGCGCCTCTTCGTCGAACACGTCGATGAACAGGCGGCCGATCGTCTTGCGCTTCAGTTCCGGGTCCGTGACGCCTTCCAGTTCCTTCAGGAACACATCCGAAGCGTCCGCATGCACCAGCGGGATGTTGTAGTGATTGCGGAACAGCGTCACGACCTGTTCGGCCTCGTCCTTGCGCAGAAGCCCGTGGTCCACGAAGACGCAGGTGAGCTGGTCGCCAATGGCTTCGTGGATCAGGATCGCCGCGACCGAGGAGTCGACGCCGCCAGAAAGCCCGCAGATCACGCGGCCCTTGCCGACCTGCGCGCGGATCTTCGCGATCGCTTCCTCCCGATAGGCCGCCATCGACCAGTCCGGCGTGCAGCCGCAGATATCGACGACGAAGTTTCGAAGAAGCTTCGCGCCGTCCGGTGTATGCACGACTTCGGGATGGAACATCGTGGAGTAGAAGCGGCGGCCCTCGTCGGTGGCCACTGCATAAGGCGCGTTCTCGGACGTCGCCTTGACCGAGAACCCGGTGGGCAGCTGCGTCACGCGATCGCCGTGGCTCATCCAGACCGGATGACGGCTGCCTTGCTCCCAAACGCCGGCGAACAGGGCCGAGGGCTGGACGATCTCGACATCGGCGCGGCCGAACTCCGCTGCATGGCCGCCCTCGACATGCCCGCCGAGCTGGTGCGCCATCGTCTGCTGGCCGTAGCAGATGCCGAGGATCGGCACGCCTGCCGAAAACACCTCTTGCGGGGCGCGCGGCGAGCCAGCCTCGGGGACGGAGGCCGGGCCGCCGGAAAAGATCACGCCCTTTGGGGCGAGTTTCTGGAAGGCCTCGGAGGCGGATTGGAACGGCGCGATTTCGCAATAGACGCCGATCTCGCGCACCCGGCGGGCGATCAGCTGGGTCACCTGGGACCCGAAATCGATGATGAGGATGCGGTCGTGCGAAGGAGCGGCTGTCATGGCAAGGGGTTAAGTCAAAGCCCGTCGCGCCGCAACGGCTTCGGTGCCGCAAGGGCCGGATTCCCCGGAAATTACGCCTTCGTTAGCGCCGTTAAGCCAATAAGGATTAACTTTCCAATGGCATAGAGAAGCGGGCCGCAATCGGGGTATTCTACGCCTGATCGTTGTGTGTGCGTTGCGTGTTTCATGAAGCCTTTGGGTAACCTCGATCTTTCGGCCGCCGAGAGCTTTTCCGAGCCTCTGACGGACCGCCTTCGCCGCTATGCGACGGGCATTATCTTCTGGTTGCGGCCGAAGCGCCTGCCCGAAATGCCGTTTCTGCTGGGCGAAACCCTTTGGCGGCTGGCCGTTCCGGGCCCGAAAATCCCCGGGCCAACCTCTATCTGGAAGCGCCCCGCCGGCTATGGCGGCCCGGTTCACGATGCTTCGGTCGACGGCATTCTCGCCGGCATGAAGGCCGGCTTCTACCAGATGTCGCATTTCGGCCCCTTCAAATGGTGGGCTCCGCCGCAGCGCGCCGTGATGTTGCTGAAGGACGTGCATGTTCCGCGCCGCTTCCGCCGCACGATGAAGCAGTCGCCGTTCAGCGTCACGATGGATCAGGCTTTTGCCGAGGTCACGCTCGCCTGCGCCGCGCCGCGCCGCACGCTTCATGTCACCTGGCTGCATCCCGTCATGCGGAAGAAAATGCAGGATTTGCACGAGGCCGGCCACGCGCATTCGGTCGAGGTATGGGACGGCGAGGGCAATCTCGTCGGCGGTCTGTTCGGTGTTTCGCTCGGCCCTGTGTTTTCGGCGCTGAGCATGTTCCACACCGCGAACGATTCCTCGAAGCTCGCGATCCTCAGCCTCTACCAGCATCTCGAAAGCTGGGGCGTCACAGCCGTGGACCATCAGACGCTCGGCGGATGGGTCGAACAGCTTGGCGCGCGGCTGATGCCGCATGAAGATTACAGGGCACTGCTCGAACTGCCGGCGCCTCCTGCAGGCGCGATACCCGGTCCGTGGATGGTCGAATTCTCAACCGTACAGACGGCCGATTGGCAGCCTGCCGGCGCAGCGGAAATCACTCACGCCGCATGACGGCGACGAAGAAACCGTCCGTGCCGGTCCGGCGCGGCGTCAGCAGCAAAGCCGATCCATCCGCATTCGCATATTCGCCGAGCGCACCGAGCCCGGCTGCCGTAGCTGCGTCCCGGGCGGCGACAGGCTTGAAATCCGGATGCTTCGCGCCGAAAGCGGCAAGCCGGTCCTCGTTCTCTTCGGGCAGCAGCGAACAGGTAATGTAGACGAGCCGTCCGCCCGGCTTCACAAGCGGTGCGGCGCCGTTCAGCGCCTCGTCCTGTTCCTTCTGTCGAACCTCAAGCGCTCCGGGGCGCATGCGCCATTTGGCGTCCGGGTTGCGCCGCCAGGTCCCGGTGCCCGTACACGGCGCGTCAACGACAACGAGGTCTGCGCGTCCGGCAAGGTCGGCCAGCACATACTCTTTCCCGCGCGGTGAGCGTATCTGCAGGTTTCGCACGCCGGCGCGTTCCGCCCGCTCGTGCAGCGGCTTCAGGCGGCGGATGTCGCTGTCATGCGCGAAGATCTGGCCCTTGTTCTCCATGCTCGCCGCCAGCGCGAGCGTCTTGCCGCCCGCGCCCGCGCAGAAATCGATGGTTTGTCCGCCCGGCGCGGCATGGGCGATCAGCGCCGCGAGTTGCGATCCTTCGTCCTGCACTTCAACAAGCCCCTTGATGAAAGCGGGTTCGGACTGCACGGGCGGCCCGCGGCCGTCCGGGAGCAGGGGAATGCGGATTCCGTAGGGCGACAAAGGCGTGGCCGTCGCTGAAAGATGCGAAAGCTCTTTCAGCGCCTCGTCGCGCGATGCCTTCAGCGTATTGACGCGCATATCCAGTGGCGCGCGCTGCGCCAGTGCCGCGCCTTCGTTCGCGCGCGCATCGCCGAAGGCGCGCGCGAAATGCGCATCGAGCCATTCCGGGTAGTCGCCGCGTACCCAGTCCGGCGCGCCGTCGAGCTTGCCGGCGGTCAGCGCAGTTTGTTCGGCATCGTTCAGCACGGCTGGCGCGTGCGGGCTGTCCGCGAAACTCGCCGCGATCTCCTGCGCACTCATCCCCCGGACAAAGGCCAGCGCGCCGATCACCAGCGCGCGGGGGGTCTCGGCGCTCATGCGCCATGCGAGCGAGGCGCGCGAACGCAGCACGTCGTAGACGAGGCTGGCGATCTGCGCGCGGTCCTTGGAACCGGCAAAACGGTGCGCCAGGCCCCAGTCCTTCAACGCGTCGGATATGGGCCTTTTGCGCCCTTCGATGTCTGTAAGGATTTCGATGGCGGCGGCGGCGTGTGCGGCGTGTTTCATAGTGTTGCCGCGGCGAGTCCGAGAAGGCCGCCGACCATGATGAGGTTGGCGATCGCGATACCCATGTCGGTCTCTCTCTGCACTCCGGTCTGCCGCCAGAAGTCGTGCACCATCGCGGTCGCCGCGAGCACGAACACAGCGAGCGCGATGGAGATGATCGGAAGCCAGACGCCGATGATCATGAGGCCGCCGAGAAACACTTCAATGGCTGCGCCGGACATCGCCACGAAACGCGGATAGGGAATGCCTTTTGCCGCAAGTATGCCGGTTACCGTGTCGATATTGGCGTGCATGCGCATGCCGGTGACAAGAAACGCGCTGCCGGCGATTACGGTCGCGGCGAGAATGAGCATGGATTGAAGATCGGCCTGCATGCGTCAGAACGCGAACATAAGTTTCAGAAATACATATAGCCACATCACGACAAGGATGGTCGCGCTGAGCGCGAACACCCGAAAACGTGCCCGTATCTCATTCTTGCCGGTATGCACATAGGCGTGGACGACGCGCAGGACCACAAACAGCCACGACAATACGACGAACAGGAAATCCGCCTGCGTCGTGATGAGCGCGATCAGCACCAGTACATAAAACAGAACCGGGAGCTGGAACTGGTTGTGGTAGGCGGCCGCGATCTGCGTCGGCCGTTCCGGCCAGCTCGTCCAGTCGCGTTTCAGTTCGGCCGCTGTCACATGGCCCGCCCGCACCGCGCCAAACCGCGCCCGCGCCATCCACAACATCAGGAAAAACGTCAGCGCCACCTGCGCGAAAACGGGAAGCAGGATAGCCTGTGCGCTCATCGCTTACATCCTCGTCGGGTAGTTCGGGCTTTCGCGCGTGATGGCCACGTCGTGAACATGGCTTTCCTTGAGGCCCGCGCCGGAGATGCGGACAAACTCGGCCTTCTTCTGGAAGTCCGGGATCGTTTTTCCGCCGACATAGCCCATCGAGGCGCGCAGGCCGCCGGCGAGCTGGTGCAGCACGCTTCCGAGCGGTCCCTTATACGGCACCTGGCCCTCGATGCCTTCCGGCACCAGCTTGTGGCTGTCCTTGATGTCCTGCTGGAAATAGCGGTCCGCGGAGCCCTGGGACATGGCGCCGACCGAGCCCATCCCGCGATAGGATTTGTAGCTCCGGCCCTGATACAGGAACGTTTCGCCGGGGCTTTCCTCGGTGCCCGCGAGCAGGGAGCCGACCATCGCGACGGACGCGCCGGCGGCGATCGCCTTGGCGAGGTCGCCGGAATATTTGATGCCGCCGTCGGCGATCACCGGAACGCCGTGCTTCGCGGCTTCCTCGGCGGATTCCATGACCGCCGTCAGCTGCGGAACGCCGACACCGGCGACGATGCGCGTGGTGCAGATCGAGCCGGGGCCGATGCCGACCTTCACCGCGTCCGCGCCGGCGTCGATCAGCGCCTTGGTCGCGTCCGCCGTCGCCACGTTTCCGGCCATCACCTGCACGGAGTTCGACAGCTTCTTCACGCGTTCGACGGATTTCAGCACATGCGCGGAATGCCCGTGCGCCGTGTCGATCACGACAAGGTCGACGCCCGCGTCGATCAGCTGCTCCGTCCGGCCGAAGCCGGCGTCACCGACGGTCGATGCCGCCGCGACGCGCAGGCGGCCCTGTTCGTCCTTGTTGGCGAGGGGATTGGTGACGGCCTTCTCGATGTCCTTTACCGTGATGAGGCCGGTGCAGCGGAATTCCTCGTCGACGACGAGCAGTTTCTCGATGCGGTATTGATGGAGCAGCTTCTTGGCTTCCGCCTGCTCGACGTTCTCGCGGACGGTGATGAGCCGGTCCTTGGTCATCAGCTCGGCGACTGGCTGGCGCGGATTGGTGGCGAAGCGCACGTCGCGGTTGGTCAGGATGCCGAGCAGTTTGCCGGACTTGCCGTTCGGTCCGCGCTCCACCACCGGAATGCCGGAGATCGAATAGCGCTGCATCAGGTCGAAGGCGTCGGCCAGCGTCTGGTCCGGATGTATGGTCACCGGGTTCACGACCATGCCGCTCTCGAACTTCTTAACGGCGCGCACCTGCGCGGCCTGTTCTTCCGGCGTCAGGTTGCGATGGATCACGCCCATGCCGCCGGCCTGCGCCATGGCGATGGCGAGGCGGCTTTCCGTCACCGTGTCCATGGCGGAGGAGAGGATGGGGAGGTTGACCGAAATGGTCTTCGTCACCCGGGAGCGGATGTCGATTTCGCTGGGCATGACCTCGGACGGGCCGGGGCGCAGCAGGACGTCGTCGAAAGTGAGGGCTTCGAGGCCAAAGGCCGTGGTGATGAGGCGGGCCATGCCAATCCTTTTCTCGGGTAAGCGGAAGCCCGGCGCTCGTGCGCGAGTCTGGGCCGCTCCGGGGAGTTGGCGAGGGTTCCTATCATGGGGTCGGGCCGGGGGGAAGGGCCGGGCGCATACGGCCCGTTCGTCCTATGGGAGCGGGGGCGAATCCGCCCTATAACCCTTCGCCCATGCTCCCACAGCGCGCCCTCGTCCCCCTCATTGTCGCCGCCGCGCTGTTCATGGAGAACCTCGATTCGACGGTTCTCTCGACCTCGCTGCCGGCCATCGCCGCCGATATCGGCACGGACCCCATCAGGCTGAAGCTGGCGCTGACGTCCTATCTCCTCAGCCTGGCCGTGTTTATCCCGGCCTCCGGCTGGATGGCCGACAGGTTCGGGGCGCGGCTGATCTTCCGGGCCGCGATCGCCGTCTTCATGCTGGGGTCGGTGCTGTCCGGCCTTTCGCAGAACATCGAGCAGATCGTCATGGCCCGCGTGGTGCAGGGCATGGGGGGCGCCATGATGGTGCCGGTCGGCCGGCTCGTCATCCTGCGCACGGTGCCGAAATCCGAAATGGTCGGCTCGCTCGCCTGGCTCACCATGCCGGCGCTGATCGGCCCGGTGCTCGGCCCGCCGCTCGGCGGCTTCCTGACGACCTATTATCACTGGCGCTGGATCTTCTGGATCAACATCCCGATCGGAATGATCGGCCTGATCCTCGCGACATTGTACATACCTGACATCCGGGGCGAGAAGAATGTGAAGTTCGATGCGGTCGGCTTCGTGCTGTCGGCGATCGGCCTTGCCGCCCTGGTCACGGGCGGGACCCTGATCGGCGTCGACATTCTGCCGCTCAGCGCGACGCTCATCATCCTCGGAACCGGTGCCGCCAGCCTCATCGCCTATGTCGTGCATGCGCGGCGCACCAAGGCGCCGATCCTCGATCTTAAACTGCTCCGGATCGCGACGTTCCGCGCCAGCGTCATCGGTGGCTCGCTGTTCCGCGTCGGCGTCGGCGCGCAGCCCTTCCTTCTGCCGCTGCTGTTCCAGGTCGGCTTCGGCCTCACGGCGTTCCAGTCCGGCATGCTGACTTTCGTCGCGGCCGCCGGCGCCATCACGATGAAAGCGACGGCGGCTCCGATCCTGCGTCTGTTCGGATTCCGCACGGTCCTTCTCGTCAATGCCATCATCAGCGGCGCCTTCGTCTTCATGCCGGCCTGGTTCACCACCGACACGCCGCAGGGCATCATCTTGCTGATCCTTCTGCTCGGCGGATTTTTCCGCTCGTTGCAGTTCACCAGCGTCAATGCGCTCGGCTATTCGGATGTCGATCAGCGCCGCATGAGCCGCGCCACGAGCTTCATCTCTGTCGCGCAGCAGGTGTCGCTGTCGGTCGGCGTCGCCATCGGCGCATTGACGCTCGAATCCTCGATGCGCCTGCGCGGCGCCAGCGGCCTGGCCGTGGAGGATTTCACCTGGGCCTTCCTGACCGTCGCCGCGGTGTCCGCGTTGTCCCTGCTGGCTTTTATCCGCCTGCCGCCGGATGCCGGTGCGGAAGTCTCGCGCCACAAGTCGAAAAAGCGCGTCGCGCCGGATCCGGTTTCGAACATGCAGGACCGGGGGTA
>JALHQA010000008.1 GCA_022842205.1 Hyphomicrobiales bacterium | reverse complement strand
GTCGGCTTCCACTGCGCGGTTGCGCCAACCGTCATCGCCAGAACCGCCGCCGCAGCAACAGCCCCGCAAGACGCAATTCGGCTAATCTCTCTCTTCATCGCGTTCTCTCTCCCATGAACCGCCCGGGGAAACCTGGCGGCTGATATCCGTGAACCGGACATTTGTTTCTTGCCGACCCTTCGAGGGGCCGGAAAAATTTCGGGCAGAATATTGTCTACCACGGCCTTGGCAACAAAAATTTCACGATAAGAACGCGTGGAGGCCCTGTTTTGGTCAGGTGCGGCCCGTGTCTCCGGAATAAAGGCGGGTCAGTTCGTCGGCCGCTCGCGCGACCGCTTTTCCGAGTTCTTCCAGACGCTCTACAGGTAAACGGATGGTCGGCGCGGACAGCGATATCGCCCCGATCGGGCGGCGGTATTCATCTGTAATGGCTGCGGCGACACATCGCATCCCGATCGCATGTTCTTCGTTGTCGATCGCGTATCCGCGCTCTGAAACCGCGGCGAGATCGGTGCGCAGATCGGCAAGATCGCAATGCGTATGCTCGGTGAAGCGCTTCAGCGAAAGCTGCGAAAGCCACGCCTCGCGCTCGGCCTCCGTGCACAGCGACAGCATCGCCTTTCCGGCACCCGACGCATGTGTGGGCAACAGCCCGCCGACGCGGAAGAAGGCGCGCACCGGATGATGGCTCTCCGACTGCATGACGCAGATCACGTCACGGCCGTCCAGTACGGACAGATTGACCGTTTCGTCGATCTCGGTGTTCAGGGCATGCACCACCGGCCACCCGATCTCGGGAAGCTTGCGCACGCGCAGATAGGCCGAGCCGGCGCGGAACAGGCCGCTGCCGACCGTCCATACCCCGGTTGCGGGGATGTAGCGGGCGAAATCGCGGCGGCCGAGCGTCGCCAGCAGGCGATGCGCGGTCGATGTCGGCAGGGACAGCCGCCGCGAGATTTCGCTGAGGCTGAGACCGTCGGTGCCGGACAGCTCCTCAAGAATGGCCAGCGCCCGGTCGAGCGCCTGGACCTCGGCCGGCTCCGACGGGGCCGACGGCGGACGTCCGCGGCGGCGCGCGGCGAGTTCTCTTTCAGGCACTGCGACATGTTTCATATTGCGATCCCTAGCCGGTTATGGCACGGGTTTCGACGAATTTGGGATCATTTCCCAAAAACCCCGATAATTTGATCCAGCGGCCTTTATAGGACGCCCTACGAGAGGAATAACACATGGCCAAGATGCGCGCTGTGGACGCGGCCGTCCGTGTCATGGAGAAAGAAGGCGTCACGATCGCCTTCGGCGTTCCGGGCGCGGCCATCAACCCGCTCTATTCGGCGATGAAGGCGCGCGGCTCGATCGGCCACGTCCTCGGCCGCCATGTCGAAGGCGCCTCGCATATGGCCGAGGGCTATACCCGCGCCGTTCAGGGCAATATCGGCGTGTGCATCGGCACCTCGGGCCCGGCCGGCACCGACATGATCACCGGTCTGTATTCGGCCCAGGCCGACTCGATCCCGATCCTCTGCATCACCGGCCAGGCGCCCCGCGCGCGCCTCTATAAAGAAGACTTCCAGGCCGTCGATATCGAGTCGATCGCCAAGCCCGTCACGAAGTGGGCGGTCACCGTCCGCGAACCGGCGCTGGTTCCGATGGTCTTCCAGCAGGCTTTCCACCTGATGCGCTCGGGCCGTCCGGGCCCGGTGCTGATCGACCTGCCGGTCGACGTCCAGGTCGCCGAGATCGAATTCGACGAGGATACCTACGAGCCGCTGGCCGTCTACAAGCCGAAGGCGACGAAGAAGCAGGCCGAGAAGGCCATCGCGATGCTCAACGAGGCCGAGCGCCCGCTGATCGTTTCCGGCGGCGGCGTCATCAATGCCGGCGCTTCCGATCTGCTCACGGAGTTCGCCGAAATCACCGGCATCCCGGTCATCCCGACGCTGATGGGCTGGGGCACGATTCCGGACGATCACGACCTGATGGCCGGCATGTGCGGCCTGCAGACGAGCCATCGCTACGGCAACGCCAATATGCTGGCATCGGATTTCGTCATCGGCATCGGCAACCGCTGGGCCAACCGCCACACCGGTTCGGTCGAGGTCTACACCAAGGGCCGCAAATTCGTTCACATCGATATCGAGCCGACCCAGATCGGCCGCGTCTTCGGCCCCGATTACGGCATCGTCTCCGACGCCAAGGCGGCCCTCGAGCTCCTCGTCCAGACAGCCAAGGATCTCAAGAAGGCGGGCAAGCTCAAGGACCGCTCGAAATGGGCGGCCGAATGCCTCGACCGCAAGCGCCGCATGCAGCGCAAGACGCATTTCGACAACGTGCCGCTGAAGCCGCAGCGCGTCTATGAAGAGATGAACACCGCATTCGGCAGGGACACGGTCTATGTGACGACGATCGGCCTGTCGCAGATCGCCGGCGCGCAGCTGCTGCGTGTCTACAAGCCGCGCCACTGGATCAATTGCGGCCAGGCCGGCCCGCTCGGCTGGACGCTGCCCGCCGCGCTCGGCGTTCGCGCCGCGCGTCCGGACGCCGAGATCGTCGCGCTCTCGGGCGACTACGATTTCCAGTTCATGGTCGAGGAACTTGCGGTCGGCGCGCAGCACAAGCTGCCCTACCTGCATGTCGTCGTGAACAACTCCTATCTCGGCCTGATCCGTCAGTCGCAGCGCGGCTTCAACATGGACTTTGAAGTCTCGCTCGCCTTCGACAACATCAATGTCGAGGAAGAGGAAGGCGCTTACGGCGTCGACCACGTCGCCGTTGCCGAAGGTCTTGGTTGCAAGGCGATCCGCGTGAAGTCGCCCAACGAATTCCAGGACGCCTTCGCCCGCGCCCAGGCGCTGATGAAGGAGCATCAGGTGCCGGTCGTGATCGAGTTCATTCTCGAGCGCGTGACCAACATTGCCATGGGCACCGAAATCGACAACATCAACGAGTTCGAGGAAATTCTCGATCTCGCCCCCGAGAGTGTTCCGGCCGAGTGATCGGCCGGGCTCGCGCTCGCCTGTATCAACATTTGACGGAGGACGCCTGTGCCGAAATTCGCGGCTAACCTTTCCATGCTGTTCAACGAAGTCGGCTTTCTGGAGCGCTTCGACGCAGCCGCCAAAGCCGGTTTCAAGGGCGTCGAATATCTCTTCCCCTACGACTTCAAGGCCGAGGAGATCGTCGCCAAGCTGAAGGCGAACAACCTCACGCAGGTCCTGCACAATCTGCCGGCCGGCGACTGGGGCGCGGGCGAGCGCGGCATCGCCACGCTTCCGGACCGCGTCGACGAGTTCAAGGCCGGCGTCGACAAGGCGATCGAGTACGCCACCGCGCTCGGCTGCAAGCAGGTCAACTGCCTCGCCGGCATTCCGAAGGGCGTCGACCCCAAGAAGGCCCACGAGACCTTCGTTGCCAACCTGAAATTCGCCGCACCGAAGCTGAAGGCCGCCGGCATCAAGCTGCTGATCGAGGCGATCAACACCCGCGACATCCCGGGCTTCTTCCTGACCTCGACAAGCCAAGCGCTGGCCGTCATCGACGAGGTCGGCTCGGACAATCTTTTTGTCCAGTACGACATCTATCACATGCAGATCATGGAAGGTGACCTGGCGCGGACGATCGAGGCCAATCTGCCGAAGATCGCCCATATCCAGCTCGCGGATAATCCGGGCCGCAACGAGCCCGGCACCGGCGAGATCAACTATCCTTTCCTCTACGATTTCATCGACAAGCTCGGCTATTCGGGCTGGATCGGCGCCGAGTACAAGCCTAAGGGTGACACCGTCGCGGGTCTCGGCTGGCTGCCGAAGTAATCCGCTCACCGTTTCACACTCGAGGGAGTTTCCCCAATGGCTAAAACACTCGGCTTCATCGGCCTCGGAATCATGGGCAAGCCCATGGCCGGTCACCTCATCGCGGCCGGCAACACGGTTCACGTCTACACGATCGAGGGCGTGCCCGAGGACATCATCGCGGCCGGCGGCAAGAAGTGCGGCAGCGCGGCCGAGGTCGCGAAGAACGCCGACATCATCTTCACGATGGTTCCCGACACGCCGCATGTCGAATCCGTGCTGTTCGGCGAAAAGGGCGTCGCGGAAGGCTTCGCGAAGGGCAAGATCGTCGTCGACATGTCCTCGATCTCGCCGATCGAGACCAAGAAGTTTGCCAAGAAGATCGAGGATCTCGGCGGCAAGTATATCGACGCTCCGGTGTCGGGCGGCGAAGTCGGCGCCAAGGCCGCCTCGCTCACCATCATGTGCGGCGGCGACCAGGCGATCTTCGACGAAGTGAAGCCGCTGCTCGAGAAGATGGGCAAGAACATCACGCTGGTCGGCGGCAACGGCGACGGCCAGACCACCAAGGTCGCGAACCAGATCATCGTCGCGCTGAACATCCAGGCCGTGGCGGAAGCTCTCGTCTTCGCCTCGAAGGCCGGCGCCGATCCCGCCAAGGTCCGTGAGGCCCTGATGGGCGGCTTCGCCAATTCGCGCATCCTCGAGGTTCACGGCGAGCGCATGGTCAAGCGCACCTTCAACCCGGGCTTCCGCATCGAGCTGCACCAGAAGGATCTTTCGCTGGCGCTCAACGGCGCCCGTTCGCTGGGCGTTGCCCTGCCGAACACGGCGACGGCCGCGCAGCTCATGAACGGCCTTGCGGCCAATGGCGGCGCCGCGCTCGACCATTCGGCGCTGATCAAGGCGATCGAACTGCTGTCGGGGCACGAAATCGCCAAGGGCTGAAGAGCCGCAGGTCAGGTGTTTGCATAGCGGGCTCAAATTGAGCATTACTGCCCGCTCACGAAATCGGGAGGCCGCGCGGAAAGCGCGCGGCCACCGCCATCAGCCTTCCTAAAGGCCGCACGCAAGATGCGGCCGAGGAGCAGCGATAGGAGAGGGACTATGAAGATCTGCATCTACGGAGCAGGCGCGATCGGCGGATATATGGGTGTGCAGCTGGCCCGTGCCGGCGCCGAAGTAAGTCTGGTCGCACGCGGTCCCCATCTCGAGGCCATGAAGAAGAACGGCCTCAAGCTCCTGATCGACGGCGAGGAGCGTGTCGAGCATCTCAACTGCACCGACGATCCGAAGGAACTTGGGCCGCAGGACTACGTCATCATCGCCCTCAAGGCGCATTCGGTGCCGAATGTGGTCGATGCGATGCAGCCGCTGCTCGGCAACGACACCTCGGTCGTCACCGCTGTCAATGGCGTGCCTTACTGGTATTTCTACAAATTCGGCGGCGCCTATGAGGGCCGCACGCTCGAGACCATCGATCCGGGTTCCAAGCAGTGGACTGCGCTGCGCCCCGAGCGCGCCATCGGCTGCATCGTCTACCCGGCGACGGAAGTCGTCGAGCCGGGCGTCATCCAGCATGTCTACGGCGACAAGTTCCCGATCGGCGAACCGTCGGGCGAAACGACGCCGCGCATCGAGAAGCTGGCGGAAGTCATGAACGCGGGCGGCCTGCGCGCGCCGGTCATGAACAATATCCGCGATGAACTCTGGCTGAAGCTGTGGGGCAATCTCTGCTTCAACCCGATCTCGGCGCTGACGCACGCCACCCTCGACATCATCGCGTCCGACCCCGGCACGCGCGCCGTCGCCAAGGCGATGATGCTCGAAGCCCAGGACATCGCGACCAAGCAGGGCGTGCATTTCCGCGTCGATGTCGAGCGCCGCATCAACGGCGCCGGCGCCGTCGGCGCGCACAAGACCTCGATGCTGCAGGATCTTGAGCGCGGCCGGCCGATGGAAATCGAACCGCTCGTCACGGTGGTCCAGGAGATGGGCCGCATGATGGATGTCCCGACGCCGACGCTCGACGTCGTGCTCGCCCTCATTCAGCAGCGTGCGAAAATCGCCGGACTGAACTGAACCAAAACGCGTTATCTGCGTTGTTTAAAGCGGGGCCTTGTGCCCCGCTTTTTTATTGTTCGCTCGTCATGGGCCGGATGTACATACTCTCATCATCTGGAGAATTGTGAACATCCGTTCAGATTGTACATGCGTCACACGTCAATAATTCGACACAAACAACGCCGTTTATGTCGTGACCGTTCAACAAGACAGGATTCCAGGGATGAAACAAATCAGACTTCTTCTTCTCGCAGGCACGGTGATGTCCGCCGCCGCGCTGTCGTTCCATCCCGCGACGGGGCTTGCCGCCAGCGGGCCAATGCAGCTTGCCCAGGTTCCGCCGCCGCCACCGGAAGGCGAGGTTCCGCCGGAAGAGCAGAAGAAGAAGGACGCCGAAGAGCGCAAGCAGAAGCAGGAACCGAAGCAGCAGCGTCAGGAGCAGAAGCAGCAGCGCGGCGAGGAACGTCAGCAAAAGCAGGAGCAGCGGCAGGAGCAGCGTCAGGAGCAGAAACAGCAGCGGCAGGAAGAACGCCAGCAGCGCCGCCCGGAAGCTCCGCCGCGCGAGGCCCCGCCTCCGCCGCGTGAGGCAGCACCGCCGCCTGCGGATACTCCGCCTCCGCCCGCCGAGCGCAAGGCTGCCCCGCCGTCCGAAGCCACGCCGCCGGTGCCGCCGCGCGCCCAGGAGCGGCGCGAGGACCGTCGCGAAGAACGCCGTGAGGAGCGTCGCGAAGACCGCAAGCAGGACAGCGGCCCGCCGATCCCGCCGGTTCCGCAGCGTGGTGACACACCGCCGCCGCCGGCCGGTGGCGCCGATGCGCAGCCGCGCCAGGAAGCCCCGTCCGTTGCTCCCGAACCGCCGCCGGCCGGCGAGAAGGCTGCAATTCCGCCCGAGGAGCTCAAGGGCGGCCGGCGTACACCCGAACAGCGTCAGCGCGCGGAAGAGCGCGTCGAACGCGAATTCAAGAATCGCGACCGTCGCATGGACGAGCGCTTCGAACGCCGCGTCGAGGAGCGCGGAGACCGCACCATCATTCGCGAGGGCGATGACCGCGTCATCATCCGCGACGGCGACCGGACGATCATCCGCAACGACGAAACCGAAAGGTTGCGGCGCAACGCCGACGATGTCCGTACGGAACGTCGCGGCCGCGAGAACGTGACGGTGATCCGCCGTCCCGGCGGCGTCGAAATCGTCACCGTAACGGACAGCGACGGCAATCTCATCCGCCGCGTGCGGCGCGTGAATGGCCGCGAAGTTGTCCTGATCGACAATTCGCGCGCGTGGGAGCGCGGCGGACGCTGGGACCGCGATCGCGGCTGGCGCGACCGGCGTGATCGCGACGGTGTGTTCATCGACTTCTACCTCGATCTGCCGCCGGTGCGTGTCGACATCCCGCGCGATGAGTACATCATCGACTCCGAAGATGCCGGCTACGATGACTACTACGAAGCGCTCGATGCGCCGCCGCTTGTCGCGACGGAGCGTCCCTACTCCCTGCAGGAGGTGACGCAGAACGTGCGCCTGCGCGAGCGGGTGCGGTCGATCGACCTCAACACGGTCAATTTCGCGACAGCGGAATGGAAGGTTGCGGACGATCAGGTCGACAAGCTCGAAGACCTCGCCCGCGCGATCAAGGCGACGATCGAGGAAGACCCGACCCAGGTCTATCTGATCGAGGGCCATACCGATGCGGTCGGCTCGGCGCTCGACAACCTGTCGCTGTCGGACCGCCGCGCCGAGGAAGTGGCCGCGATCCTGACCGAGCACTATGAGATCCCCGCGGAGAACCTGGTCACCCAGGGCTATGGCGAGGACTATCTGAAGGTGAACACGGAGGCGGCCAATCCGGAGAACCGGCGCGTCACCATCCGCAACATCACCGGCCTCTTGCAGGCGCAGCAGGCCAGCGCGCCGCAATAAACGCGGCGCACATCAAGACGCGAAACCCGCCGGAGCGATCCGGCGGGTTTTTTAATGCCTCTGTCAGTTCGGGAAGATCGGCCCTATGTTCAGGGGTAAGAACACAGGAGAGAGCTGAATGCAGATTCCCGCCGAGATCTCCTTCCACAACATCCAGCATTCCGATTGGGTCGAAGAGACCATCCGCGAAAAGATTGCCAGACTTGAGAAATTGTTCGACCGGCTGGTGACATGCCGGGTACGCGTCGAGCGGCGGGCCACCGGCTCGGCAAATTCGGTGCCCCCCGTGGTCCGCATCGAGATCGGCGTGCCGGGCCGCAAGGATCTCATCGTCGCCCATGAGCCGGAGCATCTGCAGAACAAGTTCGCCGATCCCGACATGCAGAACGCGATCAACGAGGCCTTCCGCATCGCCGAACGCCAGCTGCTCGACTTCAAGGAGCAATTGCGCGACCGCACCAAAGGGCTGCAGCGCGACATCCAGAACCAGTTCCTCGGCCAGATCGCGGAGCTTCCTCCCGGCCAGGACCACGGCTTCCTGCTGACCAAGGAGGGAGGTCTCCTCTATTTCCACCGCAACAGCGTGCTGAATGGCGATTTCGACGCGCTGAAGCGCGGCACCGAGGTGCATTATGTGGAGGAGATGGGCGATACCGGCCCGACGGCGGCCAAGGTGCGCGTGAAGGCGGCCACGAACGGCGCCGCCTGACATGAAACGGGAGAGCCGCACCCGCGGCTCTCCCGATAAATTCGCCCGGCGACGCAATACCAACAGCCGGTCACCCGGAATGCTGCAAGCGGCCGGCCAACTGCCTTAACGCGCGCTAACCACAAAATGTTGAGTTCAATGCGGAATTCGGCGTCCTGAAACCGGACTCAGCCGCAGGATCCGTCTCGCTTTCTGCAATCGGTGTCGCAAAATGCGACGCGGCCGCCAACAAACCGAACCGACTAAAGGACAGTCCGGACGGGCGGCGCGATTTGCCCCGGCCTGTGCGATCCTCGCGGCAAAAGCATTTCCGGGGAACGCCATGAAGACGACCACACGCCTCCGCCAGATCTATTCCAAAGGGCTCCTCGTCGCGCCCGGCGCGTTTGACGGGCTGTCGGCCAAGCTGATCGAACAGGCCGGCTTCGCCGCCGTCTATTCCAGCGGCGGCGCCATCGCGCGCTCGGCGGGCGTGCCGGATCTCGGTCTCATGGATCTCAGCGAAAACATCGCCCGCATCGCCCAGATCACCGAGGCCGTCACCGTGCCCGTCATCGCGGACGCCGATACCGGCTACGGCAACGCGCTCAATGCCCACAGGACGGCGCGGATGCTGGAGCGCGCCGGGGTCGCCGGATTCCACATGGAGGACCAGGCCCTGCCCAAGAAGTGCGGCCACTTCGAAGGCAAGAAGCTCGTCTCGACGCGAGAGTTCGTCGGCAAGATCAAGGCCGTCCGCGACGCGCTCCACGACGACGATTTCGTGGTCGTCGCCCGTACCGACGCCATCGGCGTCGAGGGCTTCGACGCGGCGCTGGAACGGGCGCATGCCTACGCGGAAGCCGGCGCGGACGTGCTGTTCGTGGAAGCTCCGGAATCGGAAGAGCAGATCGAACGCATCGCGTGCGAATTGCCCCTCCCGAAGCTCATCAACATGTTCTACGGCGGCAAGACGCCCCTTGTCCCGCTCAAGCGTCTCGAGGAACTCGGCTACGCCATCTGCATCATTCCGAGCGACCTGCAGCGCACCGTCATCCGCGCCATGCAGGACACGCTGGAAGTCTTGAAGCGCGACGGCAATGCCGGCGCCATCCAGGACCGGATGGCGGGTTTCACGGAAAGGGACGATGTCGTCGACATGGCCGACTACTCGGAGCTCGACCGTAAATACGGCGGATAACGCGGCCGGTCTGCGGATCGCATCTGCAAATCTGGTTCCGCACGGTCCTCCGGAAGGTGTCGCGGCATGCCCCCGGGATGGCGTGGCGGCCGGGCGGCATCGGCACCTCATCCCCTGTCACAAAACCATCACGGCAGACGTCATCCGACCGTCATCGGCAAACCATAGGAGTCGGGCGTAGGGAGCTCGACCATGTCCTACGCACTCTCCATCGACGGCATCACCAAAGCCTACGGCACGGTTCGCGCCGTGTCGGAGATCAATCTTCGCATCGCACCCGGCGAACGGGTGGCGCTGATCGGCGCGTCCGGCTCCGGCAAGTCGACCCTCATCCGCCTGTCGTCGGGCCTGCTGACCGCCGATAGCGGCGAGGTGAAGGTTTTCGGCGACGCCATCCAGAGCGGCGGAAAGCTGACCAGGGATGCCCGCCGTATCCGCCGCCGCATCGGGCTCATCTTTCAGAAGTTCAATCTCGTCAATCGGCTGTCCGTCACGACGAATGTCCTGGTTGGCGCGCTCGGCCGTGTGTCGCCTCTCCGCGGAACGTTCGGTTTCTACTGCCGCGCCGACCGGGACGCCGCCTACTCCGCACTTGAGCAGGTTGGCATCGAGAAGCACGCCCACAAGCGCGCCGAGGCGCTGTCCGGCGGCCAGCAGCAGCGTGCCGCGATTGCCCGCACGCTCGTTCAGCGCGCCAGGATCGTGATCGCGGACGAACCCATCGCCTCGCTCGATCCGAAATCCGCCAGGCGCGTGATGGACCTTCTTTCGGAACTGAACCGCACGCAGGGCATCACTTTGCTCGTCTCGCTGCATCAGGTCGACTATGCGCGCGCCTATTTCGATCGCATCGTCGCGATGCGCGGCGGCGAAATCGTCTTCGACGGCCCCGCCGCGAAGCTGACGCCCGATTTTCTCACCGAACTCTATGGCGCATCCGCCGAAGAGCTGATCCTGCCCGGCCAGTTCGAAGCCGCGCAGGCCCCCCACACGCCCATGCGTATGGAAAACCCGGCCGAGTTGGCCCGGGCGCTGAACTGAACATCTGACACGGAGACGGACATGAAACGGTTTCTTCTCGGCGGCCTTGCCGCCCTTGCACTCGTAGGTACGGCCGCTGCCGAAGACATGAAGCAGCTCAACTTCGGCATCATTTCCACCGAATCCTCCGCGGGCCTCGCGAAGAGCTTCGAACCCATGCTGAAGGAACTCGAGAAATCGATCGGCATTCCCGTGAAGGCCTTCTTCGCGCAGGACTATGCCGGCGTCATCGAGGGCATGCGCTTCAAGAAGGTCGACATCGCCTGGTTCGGCAACAAGTCGGCCATGGAGGCCGTCGATCGGGCCGACGGCGAAGTGTTCGTCCAGACGACCAAGCCGGACGGCACCAAGGGCTATTACTCGCTGATCATCACGCAGAGCGACCGCGCCGACATCAACGAGCTCAAGGACGTGCTCGATTGCTCGAAGGGCTTCAACTTCGGCAATGGCGACGTCAACTCCACGTCGGGCAACCTTGTTCCGAGCTATTATGTGTTCGCGCTGAACAAGACGAACCCGAACGAGTGCTACAAGCGCGTCGTGGTTTCGAACCACGAAGGCAATGCGCTCGCGGTCGCCAACAAGCAGGTCGATTTCGCGACCAACAACACCGAAAGCATGGACCGCCTGAAGGCAATCCGTCCGGACGATTTCGCGAAGATCAAGGAAGTGTGGCGTTCGCCGCTCATCCCGTCCGATCCGCTGGTATGGCGCTCCGATCTGCCGGCCGACATGAAGGCCAAGATCCACTCCTTCTTCCTCGGCTTCGGCCGCCTCGGCACGCCGGAGGAAGTCGCGAAGGCGCGTGATATTCTCTCGAAGACCTCCGACGGCTGGAGCACGTTCAACCCCTCGTCGAACGCGCAGCTCTATCCGATCCGCCAGCTCGAACTGTTCAAGTCGAAGCTGAAGATCGAGAACGACGAGAAACTCTCGGCCGACGACAAGAAGACGAAGGTCGACGAAATCGAAGGCAAGCTCGCCGAGCTGTCGAAGCTCATGGAGAGCGTTCCGAACATGTAATGCGCCCAGAGCGCGATGGAGGGGCCCGTTCGGGCCCCTCCCTTTTTTTGTCCGGAGGCGGCAATGACCACGGTAACCACAAACGGCTCGACTGCCGGCATGAACAGCCACGGCATGCCCGAGCGGTCGATCATCGGCATTCTCGTCCGGACGGCCGGCCTTGCTGTTGCAGTTGCCGTTCTCGTCTGGGCCTGGCACTCCGCCGAGATGAACCCCGGCCAGCTCGTCCAGGATGCCGGAAATATGGCGACGCTCGGAAAGGACTTCCTGCGTCCCGATTTCACCGAGTGGGAGTTTTACGCCGCAGGCATACTCGAAACCTTTGCCATCGCCATCTGGGGCACCCTGCTCGCCGTCATCTTCGGCATTCCGCTGGCGCTGCTGGCCTCCGCAAATATAGCCCCGGCCTGGGTGACCTTTCCCGTACGGCGCTTCATGGACATGCTGCGCGCGATCAACGAACTCGTCTTCGCGCTGATCTTCATCGCCGCGGTGGGCCTCGGCCCATTTGCCGGCGTGCTGGCGCTCTTTATCCATACGACCGGTGTCATCGCGAAGCTGTTCTCCGAGGCGGTCGAGGCCATCGATCCCGGCCCTGTCGAGGGCATTCGCGGCACGGGCGCGACGAAGCTGCAGGAGATCGTCTACGGCGTCATCCCGCAGGTGCTGCCGCTCTGGATCTCGTTTGCCCTTTACCGGTTTGAGTCGAACGTGCGTTCGGCGACTGTCATCGGCATCGTCGGCGGCGGCGGCATCGGCATGACATTCAACGAGACGATGCGCTCGTTCCAGTATCCGCAGGCGGCCGCAATTCTCGTGATCGTCGTGGTCGCGGTCTCTCTGCTCGACATCATCAGCCAGCGAATCCGCGCGAAGTTTATCTGACGGAGGCTCCCTCTCTCCCGCTTGCGGGAGAGGGGAAGCGGCAACGCCCACAATCCTCATCCTGAGGAGGGCCGAAGGCCCGTCTCGAAGGATGGGCAGAGAGTTCGGTGCCCGCCGCCCATCCTTCGAGACGCGATGCTGCTCATCGCTCCTCAGGATGAGGCTTGGGATGGCTGCTCCATCATCGCAACACCCTCCGTCATGCCAGGGCTTGGCCCTGGCATCCACGAGTTCAGGATGTTGCGACAAACGCGTGGATGGCCGGGACAAGCCCGGCCATGACGGGGATAGGTTCGCGTGCCGGCTGCCCCACACCTGAAAATAATCCTTGACTTTATTCCTATTGCATGTTCTACTGCGCGTGCTTTCGGTCACGGAGGGCGCGGTCATGAGGCGTTCTGGTTGCGGATCGGAAGTGCGGTGTTCGGCGAGGGGGTCGCTCCCTGAACCGAACGGCCCAAGGCGTGCGGTCCCGGCGGGCTCGGTACACCCGCCACAGGAGACCCTTCGGTCGGCCGGTCCGTTAACCTCCAAACCGGGAGGCTAGAGGCCGGCACGGGGTCCCGTTAGTGGAGGCTACAAAGCTAAGCCTCCAGGGGCGAGCACGCAGCAAGCCGAAAAGACACCGTGCGCGGGACGCCGGCGCAATCAAGTGTTCGCGGATTGCGAAACTTGAGAGAGCGGCTTCCCCGAGGTGAATGAAAAACTGGTGCTGGTGTCCTCAAACACTGCCAGCGCCGCCGAGGGAGCGGCCAATCTCCCGGCGTCCCGCGCGCCCCTCCACGCGAACCCGCATGTTTGCGGGTTCGCGAAAAGGAGAGAGGCCAGAAGTGGTGACAGCCGAGCCTTCAAAAACGAAGGCGGATTTCGCGCGTCCATACGCCATCTTCGCTCACCACATCGTGGCTGCGGCGCGCACCGGCCATTCCTCGTCGTACTGAGTCCCGCCGACCCGGCCTTCGCTCATCTCAAGCAGGATATCGCCGGGCGTCGGCAGCGATTTCGGATCGACGTGACGCGCGGGATTCCACAGCTCCGAACGGATCAGCGCGCGGGCGCACTGGAAATAGATTTCCTGGACATCCAGCACGATGACCGAGCGCGGCGCCTTGCCGTTGATGGCGAAAGAATTGCAGAGATCGGCATCGACATTGATGGCGCCCCGGCCGTTGACGCGGATGGCATTGCCGTGGCCCGGGATAAGAAACATCAGCGAAACGCGCGGGTCGCGCACGATGTTGCGCAGCGAATCGATGCGGTTGTTGCCGCGCCGGTCCGGCATCATCAGCGTGCGTTCGTCGTGAATACGCACAAGCCCGCCAAGCTCGCCGCGCGGGGAACAGTCGAGCCCTTCCGGGCCGCTCGTCGCAAGCGCCGCGAAGGGCGCGGCGTCGATATAGGCCCGGTAGTAAGGCGTTATACGATCCGCCACCTTGGCGGTCGACGTCTCACCGGTCGCGCCATAGATACGCTCTAGTTCCTCGATCGAGCTGACGATGCTCACTGTGATCCTTCCCTAGACATAGCGCGGCACACGGCGGCCATCCTCTGTCCGTGCGAACGAATTTATACTGGCCGCGTGACGGGCAATGAAGCCGACAAGTTCGCGGCCCGCCTCGTCGATCGTGCGGTCATTGACGATGCTGGCATCGACCGGCGTCCACACTTCGAGAGAACGCGCAAGCCGCGCCGCGAGATCGCCATCCTCAAGCCGTGCGCGACCGGCAAGACGCGCCGCCAGAACTTCGGCGGACGCAGTGACTTCCACCACCGCGACATTCGGCAGATGGATGCGGGCCCACGGCACGACACGGCGCGAGATATTGCAGACGGCAATCCTGCCGGCGTCCACATCCTCCCGCGCCGAGCGCGGAATGGCGTAGGAAAGCCCATGCGCCCGCCAGGTGAGCGCGAATGCGCCATCGGTTTCCGCCGCGGCAAACGCTTCGTCCGACAGGCTCTCGTGATCCTCATGCTCGGATGCGGTGCGCGTCACGATACGCCGAGGAAAACAGACCGCATCATGGCCGGAAAGCGCGCCGCGCGCATAGCCGATCAGGCTGTCCTTGCCCGCTCCGCTCGGTCCAACGACAAAGACGAAACCGCCTGCCATCAGACGACCCGCTGCCCGCCGCGCCAGACCCGGCGCACGACCGGCACCGAACCGGCCATCGCAACGCGCACGAGATCGGCGCGCTTGCCGGTGGCGATCTCGCCGCGGTCGGCGAGGCCCGTCACTTCCGCAGGCGTTTTGGTCACGGTGCGGATTGCGGCCGCGAGATCCACGCCTTCGATACGATTGGGCATATCGAACGCCGCCATCAGGAGGCTTCCCGGCACATAGTCCGACGACAGGATGTCAAGACACCCGCTTTCGGCGCTTTCGAGCGCCGACAGATTTCCGGAATGCGATCCACCACGAATGAGGTTCGGCGCGCCCATCATGACGGCGACCTTGTTGTCGCGGCAGGCGATGGCGGACTCGATCGTGGTTGGAAACTCGGCCAATGCAACGCCCTCCTCAAGCGAGGTCGCGACTTCATCGACCGTCGTGTCGTCATGACTTGCGAGCGGAATGTTTCGCCGACGCGCAAAGGCAACGAGCGCCGGACGGTTGACCGCGCTGCGTGCGCTGTTGTCGGCGACGCGGCGATCGACATCGCTCATGATCTCATCCGCCGACTTGCCGCTCTTGCGGCAATAATAGATCGCGTATTTCTCAAGATCGCGGAACTGGCGGCGGCCGGGCGTATGGTCCATCAGCGACATGAGGCTGATGTCGAATTTTTCCGCATACGCCATGACGTCCTCGACGACATCCGGCGCGGGAATTTCGCAGCGCAGATGCGTGCGGTGTTCGGCGCGAAACAGATTGTTGCGGCGACCTTCTTCCAGCGCTTCGCCAAGCGCCAGAAGATCGGCGCCAAAACCGCCGCCATCGAGATCGGCTCCGGCGCGCAGCGAGTCGAACACGGTCGTGATGCCGGATGCCGCAATCTGGGCGTCATAGGCCATCACAGCGCCCATCGTGTTCCAGCGTACCTTCGGACGCGGCACGTAATGGCTTTCCAGATGATCGGTGTGCAGTTCGACGAGACCCGGGACGATGTAATCGCCTTGGGCATCGTGGCCGCGCTCGGGGGCCTTGCCTTCGCCGATTTCGACGATGTTGCCGCCATCGACCGCAAGCCAGCCGCGGAAGGTGCAGTCCGCCAGAACGATCTCGGCATTCTCGATGAGTGTCAGGTTGTCTGTCATGTCGATTCGTCCGTTCTACGCGGCGGCTGTAGCCTTGAAACGTGTGATGTCGATGACACGGGACGCGACGCGTTCGCGCACGTCGTCATCGTGGAAAATGCCGATGATGGCGGTGCCCTGCGCTTTCTTTTGTTCGATGAGGTCGATCACGACGGCGCGGTTCTTCGCGTCGAGCGAGGCGGTCGGCTCGTCGAGCAGGAGCACCGGCAGATCGGCGATGAAGCCGCGCGCAATGTTGACCCGCTGCTGCTCGCCGCCGGAGAAGGTGGCAGGCGGCAGATTCCACATCCGTTCCGGCACGTTGAGCGCCGCCAGAAGCTCGCGCGCGCGCTCTTTCGCGATATCCGCATCGAGGCCGGATTCGCGCCCGGCATTGGCGACGACATCGAGCGCGCCGACGCGCGGGATGACGCGGAGGAACTGGCTGACATAGCCCATCACGCGATTGCGCAATGACAGCACAACACGCGGCTCCGCCTCCGCAATATCGGTAAATGCATCCCCGTCGCGGACCAGGACATGTCCCGCATCGCACCGGTAGTTGCCATAGATGATCTTGAGCAGAGAGGATTTTCCGGCGCCGGACGGGCCGCCGAGAACGACACATTCATGTGCATCGACGTCGAATGTAACGTCCTGAACGACATCGAGCTGCATTCCGCCGCGCAAATGCAGCGTGAACGCCTTCGAGACCTGTTCGAGTTTCACGCGCGCGGTCATGCGGCAAGCACCGAGGAAACGAGAAGCTGGGTGTAGGGCTCGCGCGGATCGTCGAGCACCTGGTCGGTCAATCCCGCTTCGATGGCGCGACCGCCCTTCATCACCATGATGCGGTGCGACAGGAGGCGCGCCACGGCGAGGTCATGGGTGACGATGATGACGGCGAGGCCAAGCTCGGACACGAGGCCGCGGATCAGGTCGAGCAGACGCGCCTGCACCGATACGTCGAGGCCCGATGTCGGCTCGTCCATGAAGACGAGGCGGGGATGAGTGACGAGATTGCGCGCGATCTGGAGCCGCTGGCGCATGCCGCCGGAAAAGGTCTTCGGCGTGTCGTCGATACGGCCGGGGTCGATCTCGACGCGCGACAGCCAGTCCTCGGCGGTCTCGCGAATATTGCCGTAATGGCGATGGCCGACCGCCATCAGGCGCTCGCCGACATTGCCGCCGGCGGAAACCGGCATGCGCAGGCCCTGCATCGCGTCCTGGCGGATGAAACCCCAGTCGGTGCGCATCAGCAGACGGCGCTCGGCTTCGGACAGCGTGTGCAGATCGCGCGCCGTGCCGTCGCGGAAGCGGTAATTCACCTGCCCGGCATCCGGCGCGATCTCGGTCGCGAGAAGGCCGAGCAGCGTCGATTTGCCGGAACCGGACTCGCCGACAACGGCCAGCACCTCGCCCTCGTGCAGATCGAGGGACACACCGGAACAGGCAACGCGCGGGCCGTAACTCTTCGACAGGCCGCGAGCGCAAAGAAGCGGGCTCATGCGGCTTCTCCGCCCAGCGGCACCTTGCCGAGCATCTTGCCGCGATGGCCGTCCGTGCGCCGCTGCTCGCAGTAATCGGTATCGGAGCAGACGAACATGCGCCCTCCCCGGTCGTCGAGCACGACTTCGTCCAGATAGACATCCTCTGCGGCGCAGAGCGCGCACGGTTCCCTGAATGTCTGGACACGGAACGGATGGTCCTCGAAATCGAGGCTTTTCACCTTGGTGTGCGGCGGCACGGCGTAGATGCGCTTTTCGCGCCCCGCGCCGTAAAGCTGCAGCGCCGCGCAATCGCCGATCTTGGGATTGTCGAATTTCGGCACCGGCGACGGGTCCATGACATAGCGGCCCGCGACCTCGACCGGATAGGCATAGGTCGTCGCGATGCGGCCGTGGCGAGCGATGTCCTCATAGAGCTTCACATGCATCAGCCCATACTCGGCAAGCGCGTGAAGCTGACGCGTTTCGGTTTCGCGCGGCTCGAGAAAGCGCAAGGGTTCCGGGATCGGAACCTGGTAGACAAGAATCTGATCGGCGCGGAGTTTTTCTTCCGGCACGCGGTGTCGTGTCTGGATGACGCTGGCGTCGGTCGTCTTCGTCGTTGTCTTCACGCCCGCGGTACGTTCGAAGAATTTGCGGATCGACACCGCGTTGGTGGTGTCGTCCGACCCCTGATCGATGACTTTCAGCGTGTCGTCCGGGCCGAGCACGGCGGCCGTGACCTGCACACCGCCGGTACCCCAACCATAGGGCATCGGCATTTCGCGGCTGGCGAACGGTACCTGATATCCGGGGATCGCGATCGCTTTCAGGATCGCGCGGCGGATCATGCGCTTCGTCTGCTCGTCGAGATAGGCGAAATTGTAACCGGAGGCGGTGGCGGTCTCGTTCACTCGGCGGCCTCCAGAGCTTCGTCATCCATGCGGTTTTCGGCGTGCGCGGCGCGCATGCGGCGCACCAGTTCGAGCTCCGCCTGGAAGTCGACATAGTGCGGCAGCTTCAGATGCTCGACGAAGCCGGTCGATTGCAGGTTGTCGCAATGGGCGAGGACGAATTCCTCGTCCTGCGCCGGCGCCTTGATATCCTCGCCGAGTTCGCGCGCACGGAGCGCACGGTCGACCAGCGCCATCGCCATCGCCTTGCGTTCGCCGCGCCCGAAGGCAAGGCCATAACCGCGCGTGAACTGCGGCGGCGCGGATGCCGAGCCCTTGAACTGATTGATCATCTCGCACTCGGTCAGAACGACATCGCCGAGCAGCACCGCGAAGCCAAGTTCTTCCGGCACATATTCGATCTCGACCTCGCCGACGCGGATTTCGCCGGTGAAGGGATGCGTTCGGCCGAAACCGCGCTGGGTGGAATAGCCGAGCGCAAGAATGAAACCTTCATCGCCGCGCGCGAGCGCCTGGAGCCTGAGATCGCGGCCCGCCGGAAAATCCAGCGGATCGCGCGTCAGATCGCCGACCGGGCTGCCCTCTTCCGCTCCGGGCTCGCGTTCGATGAGACCTTCCTGATCGAGCAGGCCGGTAACGTGCGGCATGCCGGCAAGCGCGCTGTCGCTTTCCTTCGGCGTGGGCGGCTCACCGTTCGCGGCAAGGTTAAAATCGATAAGGCGGTGCGTGTAGTCGAAGGTCGGCCCGAGCACCTGGCCGCCCGGCAGATCCTTGTAGATCGCCGAGATGCGGCGCATGGCGAACATGGCGTCCGTATCCATCGGCTGCGAATAACCGAAACGCGGCAGCGTGGTGCGGAAGGCGCGGACCAGAAACACGGCTTCGATGATGTCGCCGCGCGCCTGCTTCAGCGCGAGCGCCGCGAGATCCGGATCGTAGAGCGAGCCTTCCGTCATGACGCGATCGACGAGCAGCGTCATCTGCTCGCGGATCTGCGCGATCGACAGTTCCGGCACAGAAGGATCGCCGCGCCGCTCGTGATCGAGGAGCCGGTGCGCGTTCGCGATCGCCGCCTCGCCGCCCTTGACCGCTACATACATGGATTCAAGCCTCGCTCAGCTCGGTCGAACGCGGCAGGCCGGCAATCCAGCCATCAGCCGCGAACAACATGTCGACGCCGCGCGGAAACAGCGCGCGGTTTGCCGCCCATTCGCGCGGAAAGGCCGGCGGCAGAGGATCGGCGCGCAGCGCCGCCGTTCCGGATATTCCCGGACCACGCAATGTGAAGCTCCGAGACGACCGCAATGTGTCAGTCTGCACAAAGATTGTGGTCGAGCGGTCGGGATAGTCCGCGGTGCCGGCGGTGAAACTCGTCAATGACGGGCAAAGCGCGGGCTCCGACACGAGCGCGAAGGCCGCTTCGACCGGATGCGGCGTGATCGGCGCGCCGGTGTGGAACTTCAGGTACTCGCCGACATAGCTGACGGAGGTCAGCGCAGCATCAAGCCAGATCGGCGTTTCGTGATCGGCGAAAGCCAGCGCCAATGCCGCTATCTCAAGCGACAGCGGCGCGGGTGGCCGCACATCGGCTTCTAGAGGCACCAGCGTACCCGGCCGCGACAGCACATTCATCGCCGCGCGGAAAACCTTTTGCGCGTCAAACACGGGATCGGTGAAGGCATGGACGGTCATTGATCCTCTCCCCGCACCATTGTGAAGAAATCGACCCGGGTCGCCGCGGCGCGGCGCTCTTTCAGAATTCGCTCATCGGCGATACGGGCGCGGATCGGATCGAGCGCAGCCTCGACCTCGCGGCGCCGTGCCGTCTGCCACAGCGCATCGAGCAGCGCCGCCGAGCGCGCCTTCATCTTGTCGCGCCCAAGCTGATAGGCCACGCCGATCTCGCCGCCCGGCAGGCGAACGGCGGCGCGCGTGACGGAAACTTCGCCGGCGTTGAACGGCGCGCCGGTGCCGCCCATGCGGGCGCGCGCCATCACGAGGCCAAGCTCGGGCGGCCGCATGTCTTCCACGCTCTCGGGCGTGCCGAGGCGCTCCAGCGCGTCCGACAATTCAACTGCCGTGGCACGCGCATAAATCGTCATTGCGCTCTGGCGCTGCTGTTGAAGCTCGGTCAAAGTTGTCATCGTCTCGTCGTCCAAGTTTGTCTAATTTAGTAGACAACTTGCCACGACGCCAATGAAGTTTTGATGACGGCATGAGTGCTTCAAACGACAGGATTATCGACCGCGCCCAGGGCCTTGCCGCGTGGCGGCGGGTGGCGGACGCGATCGAGGCCGATATCGCCGCCGGCCGGTTGTCGCCCGGCGACCGCGTGGCCCCGGAGGCGCAGCTGGCCGACCGTTTCGCCGTAAATCGCCACACGGTGCGGCGCGGGCTTGCCGCCCTGGCGGAGCGCGGCCTTGTACGCGCGACACAAGGGTCGGGCACCTTCGTCGAGGCGCGGCCGCTGGCCTATCCGATCGGCCTCAAGACGCGCTTTTCGGAAGTAATGGCAAAGGCCGGCAAGGAAGCGCGCGGCGAGCTCGTTTCGGCGGAAAACGCCAAGGCCGACGCCACCATCGCCGAGGCGCTCGGCATCAAGCCCGGCGCGCCCGTGCTTGCAATGGAAACCATCAATCGCGCCGACGGCGTGCCGCTGTCGTTCGCGCGCACGCATCTGCCGCTGCCGCGCTTCAACGGGTTCGAGCAGGTGTTCGCCAGCAAGGGCTCTCTGACCAAGGCTTATAAAAAGTTCGGGCTCGACGACTACAAGCGCCTGTCGACCCGCATCACGGCGCGCCCGGCCGATGCCGGCGAGGCGCAAGCTCTCGACATCGCACCGGGCCGCACGCTTCTTGTCGTCAATTTCGTCAATGTCGACATGGACGGCAGGCGCATCCAGGCGACGCAATCGCGCTTCGTCGCCGACCGCGTCGAACTCGTGGTCGAGCGCTAGGCGGAACGCAATTCCGCGTGAAATCTGTCGTATTTCCGGGCGAACTCCGCCGCGTCGAGATTTCGGAAATCGCCGAGCGCCGCCATCAGGTCGGCGTGCGGCCAGTCCCACCATTTGATGCGCAGCAGGGCCGCTTCGGTTGCCTCATCGACGCGGCGTTTGATGACGCGCGCCGGCGAGCCGACGACGATGGAATAATTTTGCACGTCCTTCGTCACGATGGCGCCGGAGCCGATGACCGCGCCGGTTCCGACAGTGACACCCGGCATGATGATGGCGGCATGGCCGATCCAGACATCAGGACCGATGGTGACGCGGTTCTTCATGCGCCAGGCGAAGATTTCCGGATCGTCCTCGCCCATGTGATGGCAGCGCGACCGGTAGGTAAAATGATGCAGCGTCGCCCGCCACATCGGATGGTTGGTAGGGTTGATACGGACACTGGTTGCGATGTTGCAGAATTTGCCTATCTCGGCATTGAAGATCTGTACATGCGGGGTGGCGTAGGACCAGTCGAGAAAATCCGAATCCTGGATCTCGCAATCTCGCGCAATCGAGGTCCAGGGACCAACACGCGTGCGCAGCACGGTCGCCGAAGGATGGATGACGGGCTTCTCCGACAGTCCGCCGGCGTCATACCACGGTGCTTCCGGCTCGCCCTGGTTGACCTCGATCAGTGCCATTACAGCCTCTCGGCGCTCATGTGCCAGTGCCAGGTGCCGGGCTTGGAATGCTGCCTGTCCTTCAGCGACGTCAGCTCGAAGCCGTCGAACAGTTCGACGAGTTCGGCGGCGCTGCAGTAAAAGTGCGGGTGATCCTTGTCGTCGTGCCCGTCCACCACGAAGGTGTTCGGCGCGATCTCCGTACCCTTGCCGTAGTTGACATTGCGCTTGGAGAGCATCGTGCCTTGATACATGCCGCCGGGCTTCAGCACGCGGCGGATTTCGGAGATGGCCTGGCGAACGATCGGCCCGTCGCCGTGATAGATGACATTGAAGGCGAGGACGTAATCGAAATGGCCGTCCGGGAACGGCAACGAGGTCATCGGCGCGGCCGCCGTCTCGATCTTCATCCCGGCATCGGCGGCCGAGGCACTGACTTCGGACAGGCCCGCTTCCGCCATGTCGATGGCCGATGTCTCGAAACCGAGACGGGCAAAATGCAGCGCATGACGGCCGACGCCGCAACCAAGATCGAGCGCGCGGCGCGTATTGCCGGCGGAGAGCAGCTCCGCGGACAGATCGACCACATCCTGGTCGGGCTTCAGCCAGTCGGCGCGGCCGTCGGGCGTCGCCCAGCGGGAATTCCAGACGAGGTGGGCGGTATCGGTTTTCATGGCTTGTCTCCTAGCCTTCAATGACGCGCTTGCGGGCGAACGAGCCGGCCTGCTCGACGACGAGCACAAGCACGAAGATCATCATGATGATGGTGGCGGCGGTCTGGTAATCGAACATGTCCATCGCGACCTTGAGTTCGAGGCCGATGCCGCCGGCGCCGACGAGGCCGAGAATGACCGACGAACGTACGGACTTCTCCAGCGCGAACAGCGAGGTGGTGATGAAGCTCGGCATGGCGGCCGGAATGATCGAGCAGAAGATCGCGTCCGAACGGCGAACGCCCTGCGCGCGCAGCGCTTCGGCGGGGCCCTTGTCGGCGTCCTCCATCGACTCGGCGAAAAAGCGTCCGGCGAAACCAATGGTATCGACGGCGATGGCGAGCGTTCCGGCGAACGGGCCGAGGCCGACGGCGATGACGAAGATCAGCGCCCAGACGAGATCCGGCACGGTGCGAAACAGCGCGAACAGGCCGCGCGATGCGGTTCCGAGAATCCGGCTGCCGGTGAGGCCGCGCGCGGCGAGTATGGACAGAGGCAGAGCGACGGCGATTCCGGTCAGCGTCCCGGACACCGCCATCTGAAAGGTTTCGATGAGGGCCTTCGACAGGGATTCGATCCGCTCGGTGCTCGGGGGCCAGGAACGCGAGAAGAAGTCGCCGAGCGTGGGTATGCCGCGGATGAGTTCGCCGAACGACCAGCCGGCGCCGTCGAGCGACCACACGACGAGCGCGATGCCCGCCGCATAGGCGAGGAAGGCGAGCGCCGACGGCCGTTCGAACCGTTGCGGCAGGCGGGTATGGACGTCAGCTGTAGAGGCCAATGAGGCCTCCCTGCGGCAGCGCATCCACCGCCGCGTCGATCGCGAGCGTGCCGCCCTGAAGACCGAGCACGCGGCCAGCATAGCGCGTGGCATGATCGAGATTGTGCGTCGTGAAGACCAGCGTTGCACCGGCGCCGCGCGTCACTTCCTCGAACACCTGCATCACATCCTCGCCCGCGGCGGGATCGAGACTCGCCACCGGCTCGTCGGCGAAGATGAGACGAGGTTCACAGACCAGTGCACGGGCGATGGCGACACGCTGCGACTGGCCGCCGGACAGGCTGTCGGCGCGGCGCAATGCAAGATCGGCCAGCCCGACCTGGTCGAGCGCATGGAGCGCGCGGGCGCGTATCTCGCGGGACGCGACGGAGTGCAGCCAGCCGCGCGGGCCGGAGCGCGCGCCGAGCGTGCCGTGGATGACATTGGACAGTACCGACAGACGCGGCACGAGATTGTGCTTCTGCGCGACGAAGCCGATCGAGGCACGCACGTCCCGCTGCTTCTTCTGCGGCATCGCGCACATGTCCTGCCCGAACATTTCGATCGAGCCGGATGTCGGCACAATAAAGCCGAGCAGGGTTTTCATCAGCGTCGATTTGCCGGCGCCGTTGGAGCCGACGAGCGCGACACGTTCGCCGCGGCGAATATCGAAATCGATACCGGAGAACACCGCGCCGCGGTGACGGTAGGACACCGTCAGGCCGCGGGCGGCGATCTCGACATCCCGCGCCGGCGCGTAAGGCGCCGGTGCGGGGCTGTCGCTATAGGCGAGAGCGAGGCTCATTCGCCCACGAACTCGGAATATTGCGGATGGCCGATCGCCTTGAACATGGCGCGCACCGGATTGTAGGCCGAGTCTTCGATGGCGACGATGTCCATGCCGCGGTACTTCTCGTTCTCACCGCCAGCCGACAGGATGGCGTCGGCGACCTCCTTCTTGTTGTTCACCACGGAGGTGCGGATCGCATCCGCGATCGTCTGATCGACGTGCGAGCCGACCATCATCAGGTCGTTCGGCAGGTCGCCCGAGCGCGCGATGACGCGGAAGGAGCCGGGAGGAACGCTTTTGTCCTTGGAGCGGACGCCGTTGACCCAGCTCATGTAGTTCACGCCCGCGGCGGCGACATCGCCACGCTTGAGGGCCTCGTGGGCCACGGCGCGCGTCGTGTGGGTGATTCCGCCGAGATCCTTCATCGGATCAACGCCGTAATCGACCAGAAGCTGCGACGGGCAGAGATGCCCGGACGTCGAGCCGATGTCGTCGAGCGCGACCTTCTTGCCATTCAGGTCTTTCGGGCTGACCACGTCCGAGTCGGCCATGACGATGATGGCGCAGAAATAGTCCGGACGGCTGAGACCAATGAGGGCCTTGGCGTCGGTGATCTTGTTGATGACGACATACTCGGCCGGCCCTGTAACAACAAAGTCCACGCGCTTGGCGCGAAGGGCCTCGGCGGCGGCCGTGCGGCTGTTCACGGGAAAGAATTCGAATGTGTGGCCCGACGCCTTTTCGAGAGCGGCCTTGAACGGGCCCCATTCGGTCTGCAGGCGCTCAAGGCCTTCGACGTCGGTGATGGCGATCTTGAAATTGTCGGCAAGCGCCGGAAGCGAGGTGAGCGTGACGGCGGCGCCAAAGGCGGCCGCAAGAGCAGTACGGATCATTGTCTGAGTCTCCCTGGCCGGGTTGCGCCCGGTCCGCGGCAGTGAGGCGCGCGTTCATGCATGCGCCGCATTAGCGCCACCGCTAATCAAGCGGCGGGGGGTGACGTGGGAATGACGCCGATTGTGACAGCCGGTTAACGGGGGGCCATCCCGATGTTCGAAGTCTGAGCGCAGGCCGGACGGCCGCCGTGGCTGGCATCAAATGCGGATCAGACGCGCAAAAGGGAGGAAAGACTGGTGCCGCAAGAGGGATTCGAACCCCCGACCCCCTCATTACGAATGAGGTGCTCTACCAGCTGAGCTATTGCGGCACAGGGACGGGTTGGTAACGAACCGGCCCCGGAAAGGCAAGCCGGGACACGATCACATCGGTCCCAGCCGAGACTCGATGCGCCCGAGTGTGTCGCCCTCGGCGTCCGGGGCGTCGGGACCGGGATCGTCGGGCGCCCGGGCAATCGGCAACAAAACCTCCGCCGGACGCCGGGACGGCGCCGGCTTCGCGGCAGGCGGCGGCGCGGGCTGAACCGGAGCTGGAGGCGGCGGCGCGACAACGGCAGCCGGTGTAGCCTGCGGTGCGGGCGTTGCCGCAACGGGCGGCGAGCTGGGCACGGGCGCTGGAGGCGCCGCAGCCTGTTCGAATACCGGCACGCCAGGCGGCGCGAGCGTCTCCTGCGGCACCTTCCAGACAAAGGCATCGAGTTCGCCCGTCACCGGCGACACCGCTTCCCAGATGTCCGAGACGAAACCGTCGGCGACCCAGGCCGGATCGCGCCGCGCCGATAGCGCGCGCGCCAGCCAAGCCCGCGCGCGGCCGAGATCGCCGGTTTCCGCGTTCTCGATTTCCGCCATCAGCATGCACACGCGCCGCGTCGGCCCGTTCTCGACGAGAGATTTGAGCGCATCGCGCGCGCGGGCGAATTCGCGGGCATCCAGCGCCGCCTTGGCCAGCATCAGTCCCGACTCCGGATCGTCAGGCTTGCGCTTGGCCAGAGCGGCCGCGCGCTTCAGCCGCTCGGCCGCGGACTCGCCGGATTTGGCGTGCACATACACTTCCGCGAGGTCCGGATGCGGCATGAGGCTCCACGCCGCCTCGACGGTCTTCTCCGCGCGGCGGGTATCGCCGCTCTCGGCAAGAAGCCGGCCCGCGAGCGCCGCGGCCGGGATCAGGCCGGGCGCCAGCTTCACCGCCTCGCGCGCCAGATCGAGCGCCTCGTCGGGCACGCCGGAATCCGTGAGATCGTAGGCCTTGGCGGTCAGGATCACCGCGCGCTGGCGGCGGGCGGCCGCCTTGTCGATGAGCTTGTTCGCGGCATTGCGTTCGACGCTGGCGAGCGCGCCGTCCCAGTCATGCCCAGCGCTTTGCAGTTCGAGCAGCGCAGGCCCCGCCCATGGTACATTCGGATTGGCGCGCACCGCGCGCTCGGCGAGGCTCAGAGCACCCCCCGTGTCGCCGCGCCGCCGCGCCTCCACGTACAGACCGCGATAGCCGAGCGGCCGCGTCTCGGGCTGATCGAGCATCGCGCGGAAAGCGCTTTCCGCCTCGTCGCGGTCGCCGGCCAATTGCGCCGCCTGCGCGCGCAGGAGAAGCGTCAGCGGCTCGTCGCCCAATAGTCGCCGTGCATCGTTCGCCGAGCGGCGCGCGCCGCGACCGTCGCCGATGCCGACCGCCATCAGGCCGTGCGCCACGGCCGTCATGCCACGGCGGCGGCGGCGGCCGCGCAGGAAGTCCG
The DNA here is from genome assembly GCA_022842205.1 of Hyphomicrobiales bacterium. Lineage (GTDB taxonomy): Bacteria > Pseudomonadota > Alphaproteobacteria > Rhizobiales > Methylopilaceae > Flaviflagellibacter. The sequence continues at coordinate 116,260 of JALHQA010000008.1, read as the reverse complement.
TGATGGCGTCCGGCACATGGATAAGGGTGCGGAGAAACCACCAGGCGATAATGAGCGCCGTCGTCAGCAGAACGATGAACAGCAGCGCGACCGGTACGGACGTCTCGACGCGCCAGCCTTGCCAGACCATAACGAACGAGCCGGGCCGTTCGATCAGCCAGCCGATGCCAAACCCGGTCAGCGCGATGGCGGCGAGGAAACCGAGAATACGGATCAAGGCGACGTCTCCGCCCGGATGCCGAGCGCGGCGGCGCGCAATTCGTCGAGCGCGGTGTCGGCATCGAGGCGCCCCTTCAGCGCCTCGGCCTCGGCCCTTGTCGCTTCCCTGGCCACCGGATCGAGCTTTTCCCAATCCGCGAGCGCGGCGGCGAAATCGCGCTGGTCCAGCCGGACAAGCACTGCATTGCGCGCTGACCAGGGATCGCTGTCCGAAATCACCGGCACGCTGCCATCGACCGGACGCACGCGGACGAGTTCGCGCGCACCCTCGGCAAGTCTATCGACGAATCCCTCGGCCCGGCTCGGCGGCGACGGCGCGTTCTCCAGCTTCGCAGACAGGCGGTCTGCGAGAAGAGCGGCGGACGACAGGCCGTTGCCCGCCCCGTTTTCGAGGGCGCCCACGGGCGCATCCGGCAGGTGGCTCCGCACCGCGGCCAACGCCGCTGCATAGGGCGCCCCCCGCGCAACGGCGCTTTCCAGTGCTGCGATCGACGCCAGCGCGGCGGTGCTGCGCGACCCGGCCAACGCGGCCTGGACCGACGGGTCCGGCGGCGGAGGCTCCGCCGCCTTCGCGGCGAGCTCATCGACACGCGCCGAAAGCCGGTCGAGCGCGGCGGTGTCGGTGCGTTCTTCGGCAAGTTTCGCAACGGAATCGAGCCGCGTGGAGAGTTCGTCGACGCGCGCCTGCAGCGCGGTGTCCGGCGCCCCCCCGGCGGAGGGCGCGGATGCAAGCTGTTCGACCTGCTGTTTCAGCGCCGCGATCTCCGACCGCAGCGCGCTGTCGTCCGCAATCGGTGTCGGCGGAGGGCGGTCGAGACCGCCTTGGGCGATAACGGCCTCGAGCTCGGCAACGCGGCTGCCAAGCGCCGGATCGTCAGTGCGCAGCGGGATCAGTTCGGATGCCAGAAGGATCATCAGCAGCACGATGGCAATGACCGCGCCGGCAAGGCCTGCGGCAACCAGCGCGCCGAGCGGCGAACGAGGCTCGGCTTCGCCGATATCGCCGTCGTCGCCGGGAGACGCAGCCTGCTCGCCCGCCTGCGCGGGAGGCGGCTCGCGGCCGATCTCCTCGGCTTCGGCGTCGATGACGCCGGGCTGCGGCTTCATCGATCTTTTCCGGGAAGGCTTTTCGCCCTGGCCGCGATCCTCCGCGTCCGCCATCACACTCGCTCCTGAATCAGCCAGTCTTATCTAACGCCCCGCCCGACGGTTGGCGAGCAATCAGGCCCCGAGAAGCGTTAGCAAATCGTCTTCGCGCGGAGACGACGCCACTTCGATACCGGCGGCTCCGGCCCGGCGCAGCGGTTCAGCGACCTGGTCCGACAGGCAGAGCTGGCGCGGACGCAAGGCCGCCCCGGCGAGACCGGCGGCGCCCGCCAGCGCCACATAAGTCTCTGCAAGACGCCGGGAATAATGCAGCACCTCGCTGATGCGCCCGGCGCTCAGCGCCGCCGCGGCATCCACAGGGAACTCCGTTTTCGCCAGCGCGCGATAGACGACGCGTATATCGACCTCGTGTTTCGGCGCCAGGCGGGAAAAATCGCCCGAGCGCTGCTCGGCGGCGAGATAGAGCAGGCGCAGCGGCGGCTCTTCGGACAGGCGTAAGCCGAGGGCAACGGCGTCCAGCGCCTCGAACGCGGGCGGGCCGAAGCCGATCTTTATGGCGGCGTCTGTAGTCCGAGACCCGACCGTCCATACGGGAAGTTTTGTCAGGCGCGAAAGATGCGGGTGTCCGGCAACGGCATGGGCGCCGTTCGCCGATGTGACGATGACGCCGTCGAGAAGCCCGTCACCGGCAAGCGTTTCGGGAACCGTGAATTCAAGCTCAAGCAGCGGCGCGCGCACGACCTCGAAGCCAAGCGCTTCGAGACGCTCGGCGGTGCGGCGCGCGGCCTCTTCCGGGCGGGTGACGAGAACGGCCATCAGACGCCCTCCGCGATGATGCCGCGCGGCACACGGGCGAGAAGCTCCTCGCCCGCCTCGCGCCCGACGGCTTCGGCTTCGGAGGCCGGCCCCTGCCGCGTCACCGTCCATACATCGGAACCGTCCGGCGCGACGACGAGACCCTCAAGCGCCAGAACATCACCCGACAGCTTCGCATGGCCGGCAATGGGCGTCCTGCACGAGCCGTCGAGCACGCCGAGCATCGCGCGCTCGGCGGCGAGCGCAAGCGAGGTATCGCGATGGTCGATGGCGGAAACGCGAGTCGATGCCCCCATGTCAGCGCTGCGGATTTCGATGGCGACCGCGCCCTGCCCGCAGGCCGGCAGAAAGGTTTCGACGTCGAAGATTTCCGTGGCATGGGTTTCGAGCCCGAGCCGCGTCAATCCGGCCAGCGCCAGCAATGTCGCCTGCATCTCGCCGGCTTCGACGCGCCTCAACCGCGTTTCGACATTGCCGCGCAGAAGCACGGTTTTGAGATCCGGCCGCAGCCGTTTCACCAGCGCGGAGCGGCGCACCGACGCCGTGCCGACCACCGCGCCGACCGGCAGCGCGCCCAAAGTCTTGTATTCCGGCGCGATCAGCGCATCGCGCACATCGGCGCGCGGAAGGCAGGCGGCGAGACCAAGGCCCTCCGGCAAAAAGGTCGGAACATCCTTGGCCGAATGAACGGCAAGATCGACCCGGCCGTCGAGCAGCGCCTCCTCGATTTCCTTGGTGAACAGGCCCTTGCCGCCGACATCGGCCAGCGGGCGGTCATGCACCTGATCGCCAGAGGTGCGTATCACGAGGATCTCGATCTCCTCCTCGGAGACCGCATGCGCCGCGGAGAGAGCGCTCCGCACCGCGCGGGCCTGCCACAGCGCGAGCGGCGATCCGCGCGTGCCGATGCGGAGAAAAGGAGCTGTCATAGGGTGTTCGGGGCCTGGTCTTGGTTGTGGCGGGGCGGCACCCGAGATTATAGGGTGACAGCGCTTCCCGAAACCTCGGGAATGCGGCTTACCTTATCTGGAACCTGTTATGCGCGTGCTCGGCATCGAGACAACCTGCGACGAAACGGCCGCCGCCGTTGTGGAGCGCCTTCCCGACGGCTCCGGACGCATCCTGTCCAATGCCATCCTGTCCCAGGCCAAGCGCCACGCGGCCTATGGCGGCGTCGTGCCGGAAATCGCCTCGCGCGCCCATGTCGATGCTGTCGACCGCATCGTCGCCCAGGCCATGCAGAGCGCCGATCTCACTATCAACCAGATCGACGGCGTGGCGGCAGCCGGCGGGCCGGGCCTGATCGGCGGCGTCATCGTCGGCCTGACAACGGCGAAAGCCATCGCCTTCGCCGCGGGACGCCCCTTCCTCGCCATCAACCATCTCGAGGGCCACGCGCTGACGGCGCGCCTGACGGACAATGTGCAGTTCCCCTATCTCCTTCTGCTCGCATCGGGCGGGCATTCGCAGCTGGTCGCGGTCGAGGGCGTCGGGAAATACACCCGGCTCGGGACGACAATCGACGACGCCATCGGCGAGGCGTTTGACAAGGTCGCAAAACTTCTCGGGCTCGGCTATCCGGGCGGGCCGGCGGTGGAACGGCTGGCAACGAACGGCAATCCGGAGCGCTTTGCCTTCCCGCGCCCGATGGTCGGCCGGCCGGAACCGAATTTCTCGCTGTCGGGCCTGAAGACCGCCGTGCGCATCGAAGCCGAAAGGACCGCTCCGCTGAACGACAAGGATGTTGCCGATCTCTGCGCCGGATTCCAGGCCGCGGTACTCGACATGGTGCTGGACAGGGTTCGCGTCGCGCTGTCGCAGTTCAAGACGCGGTATGGGCAGCCGACCGCGCTCGTTGTCGCTGGCGGCGTTGCGGCCAATATGGCGCTGCGCGAGGGGCTTCAGCGGCTCAGCGATCACTTCAGGATTCCGATGCTGGCGCCGCCCCTTCAATTGTGCGGCGACAACGGCGCGATGATCGCCTGGGCCGGGCTGGAGCGCCTGTCGATGGGCCTGCGCGATCCCTTGAGCTTCGCGCCGCGCGCGCGCTGGCCGCTTGATGAGAACGCCGCAGCACCGGGAGCGCGCGCATGACCTCGTTCGCCTCGATCGCCGTACTCGGCGGCGGCGCGTGGGGTACCGCGCTCGCCAATGCCGCCTCCCGCGCCGGACGCGACGTCGTCATGTGGGAGATCGACACGGCGCAGGCCGATTCGCTCAAGCGCGATCGCGTCAATACGCGCTACCTGCCGGACGTGCCATTGCACGACCGCGTGACGCCGACTTCGGATATTGCCGACATTGCGTCGGCGGACGCCGTGCTGATTGCCGTGCCCGCGCAATATATGCGCGAGACGCTGGCCGTCGCCGGCGCGTATCTGAAACCCGGCGCGCCCGCCATCTCCTGCGCCAAGGGCATCGAGCGCGGAACGCTCGCTTTCATGTCGCAAATCCTCAAGGAGATGCTGCCGCGCAATCCGGCGGCCGCACTGTCCGGTCCGAGCTTCGCCGCGGAAGTGGCGCGCGGGCTTCCGGCGGCCGTCACCATCGCGGCACAGGACGAATGGCTCGCCGCCGATATCGGCCGCGCCCTCGCCTCGCCGGGACTGCGCCTCTATCATTCCGACGATGTGCTCGGTGTCGAGATCGGCGGCGCGGCCAAGAACGTGCTCGCAATCGGCGCCGGCATCGCCGCCGGGCGCAATCTCGGCCAGAGCGCCGGCGCGGCGTTCATCGCCCGCGGCTTTGCGGAACTCCGCCGCTTCGGCGCGGCGCTCGGCGCGCGGCCCGAAACGCTGATGGGCCTGTCGGGCCTCGGCGATCTCGTATTGACGGCGACATCGCCGCAATCGCGCAATTTCTCCTATGGCATGGCCATCGGCCGCGGCGAGGCGCCGAATGACAAGCTGGCGGAAGGCGCTTTCACGGCCGAAGCGCTGGCCGAGCTCGGCGAAAAGAATGGTGTCGACATGCCCATCGCGAGCGCGGTGCGGGATGTCCTGGAACGCACGATTTCGGTGGGCGAGGCCGTGGAGACGCTGCTCGCCCGGCCGCTGACGGCGGAGGAATGAATGCAGTACTGGCTGTTCAAGTCCGAACCCGACGTCTTTTCGTTCGACGATTTGAAGAAGAAGGGCAAGGCCGGACAGGAATGGGACGGCGTGCGCAATTACCTTGCGCGCAACAATATGCGCCAGATGAAGATCGGCGACCGCGGCTTTTTCTATCATTCCAATGCGACGAAGGACGTTGTCGGCATCGTCGAGGTCTGCAAGCTCGCCCATCCGGATTCGACCGACACGACCGGCCAGTGGGAATGCGTCGATATCCGTGCCGTGAGGGACGTGCCAAAACCCGTCACCCTTGCGCAGGTCAAGGACACGCCGAAACTCGCCAAGATGGCGCTCGTGACGTCGGCGCGGCTGTCAGTACAGCCAGTCACGGCGGACGAATGGAAGATCGTCTGCAAGATGGCCGGCGTGACGGAGTGAGCCGTCCTTCATAAATCGGTCACTAAAAACCTGCATCATCACAGGATGACTGGTTCGGTTCGTCCGGGCCATTCGGGCCGGGGCTGCATGTTGCCCCTTGTAACCGCGCTGATAGCCCCCATATCAGCGAAACCCAACCAGACAGCGAGGCATCGCCGCCTCGGTCTCATCGACTGAGCAGCTGGCGAAGCGACCGGACGGACGGATGTACTCCTCCGGTCTACTCCGGCTGTTTTCTAGAAACAGCCTTCTGGTTCGGGCAGAATCGCCCAGGCCCGTAGTTCGCCGGTGTGCGCACCCTGTAGCAGGGGTAACGCGCGCCCGCAGCGCCGGAGCCTGGGCTTTCCTTTTCCGGCGGCCCCGCTAGCCTCTCCCGCGGGAGAACGCAATGAACTTTACCGTCAACTATCTCGCCGTGCTGGTCGCGACCATCGCCGGATTTGCCACGGGCGCCGTCTGGTACACCGTGCTGTTCGGGAAGCCGTGGCTGAAAGCCGTCGGCATCGATCCCACGGAGATGAGCGGCAAGGGCGCTTCGGCAGTGCCGTTCATCGTCTCGATCATCGCCAATGCGATGATGGCGTGGGTGCTGGCGGTGTTCATCGGCCGCTTCGGCGAGGTGAACATTGCGAACGGCATTTGCGCGGGAGCATTGGCCTGGCTCGGCTTCGTCGTCACCACAATCGCAACCAACAATGCCTTTCCCGGGCGCCCCTGGAGGCTCACCGCGATCGACTCCGGCCATTGGCTGGCGGTTCTCGTGGTTCAGGGCCTTGTCATCGGTCTGTTCGGCGTCTGACCTTCGTCTGCTTGCCTCACTGGCTCCCCTTGCCATAATCGGGGACAGAAAGAGACCCGAATCCAAGACCGGGCGCGCGGAGGAAAAATGGCCGAGATTCATCCCGTCACATCCGATTGGGCCCAGCGCGCCTTTGTCGATGCCGGCGAATACAAAAAGCTCTATCAGCGCTCCATTTCCGATCCGGACGGATTCTGGGGCGAGGTAGGCAAGCGGCTCGACTGGATCAAGCCCTTCACCAAAGTGAAAAATACGAGTTTTGCTCCCGGCAAGGTCTTGATCAAATGGTACGAGGATGGCGCCCTCAACGTCTCGGCCAATTGCGTCGACCGCCATCTCGAGAAGCGCGGCGACCAGATCGCCATCATCTTCGAGCCGGACGATCCGAACGGTGCGGTGCGCAAGATCACCTATCGCGAACTGTTCGAGGAGACCTGCCGCTTCGCCAATGTGCTGAAGGCGCAAGGCGTGAAGAAGGGCGACCGCGTCACGATCTACATGCCGATGATCCCCGAAGCCGCCTATGCGATGCTGGCCTGCACGCGTATCGGCGCCGTGCATTCGGTGGTGTTCGGCGGATTCTCGCCGGATTCGATTGCCGGCCGTATCGACGATTGCAAATCCGAATTCGTCATAACCGCCGACGAGGGCGTGCGCGGCGGCCGCAAGATTCCGCTGAAAGCCAATATCGACGCGGCGCTGGACAAATGCGCCGGCGTGAAATCCGTCGTGGTCGTGCGCCACACCGGCGCGGATGTCGCGATGACATCCGGCCGCGACCACTGGTATCACGCGCTGTCGAAGGACGCCCCCGGCGACTGCCCGGCCGAAGAAATGAACGCGGAAGACCCGCTGTTCATCCTCTATACGTCGGGCTCGACCGGAAAGCCCAAGGGCGTGCTGCACACGACGGGCGGCTATCTCGTCTTCGCCAGCTTCACCCACCAGATGTCGTTCGATTACCACGACGGCGACATCTACTGGTGCACCGCCGATGTCGGCTGGGTGACGGGCCACTCGTATGTGCTTTATGGACCGCTCGCCAACGGCGCGACGACGCTGATGTTCGAGGGCGTGCCGAACTATCCGACGACATCCCGTTTCTGGGAGGTCGTCGACAAGCACAAGGTCAACATCTTCTACACCGCGCCGACCGCCATCCGTGCGCTGATGGGCGCGGGTGACGAGCCGGTGAAGAAGACGAGCCGCAAATCGCTCAGGCTTCTCGCAACCGTCGGCGAGCCGATCAATCCGGAAGCCTGGGAATGGTATTACCGCGTCGTCGGCGACAGCCGTTGTCCCGTGATCGACACATGGTGGCAGACCGAGACCGGCGGCCACCTGATCACGCCGCTGCCGGGCGCAACGCCGCTGAAGCCCGGTTCCGCAACGACCCCGTTTTTCGGCGTGAAGCCCGAAATCGTCGATGCGGAGGGCAAAGTGATCGAGGGCGCGGGTGCCGGCAATCTCGTCATTACAGACAGCTGGCCGGGCCAGATGCGCACGGTCTATGGCGATCATCAGCGTTTCATGGAGACCTATTTCTCCGCCTATCCGAACACATATTTCACCGGCGACGGCTGCCGCCGCGACGAGGACGGCTATTACTGGATCACCGGCCGCGTCGATGACGTTCTCAACGTGTCCGGACACCGGCTCGGCACCGCCGAGGTCGAGAGCGCGCTCGTTTCCCACCCGAAAGTCTCGGAGGCCGCGGTCGTCGGTTATCCGCACAGCATCAAGGGCCAGGGCATCTACGCCTACGTGACGCTGATGGCCGGAGAGAACGGTACGGACGAGCTGAAGAAGGAGCTCGTGCAGTGGGTGCGCAAGGAAATCGGGCCGATCGCATCACCCGATCTCATCCAGTTCGCGCCCGGCCTGCCGAAGACGCGCTCCGGCAAGATCATGCGGCGCATCCTGCGCAAGATCGCCGAGGACGATTTCGGCAATCTCGGCGACACGACGACCCTCGCCGATCCGGCCGTCGTCGACGACCTCGTGCAGAACCGCGCCAACCGTCAGCCCGCGGAATAGACCGTGCTCGCCCGGCTGAAAGACTGGGCGAGGCTTATCCGCCGCGATGTCGTGGCGCTGTGGCTCGCGGCGCGCGACCCGCGCGTGCCGTTCTGGATCAAAATGCTGGCGGCTCTGGTTGCCGCCTATGCGCTGTCGCCCATCGACCTCATTCCAGATTTCATCCCGGTCCTCGGCTATCTCGACGAGATCATCCTGCTGCCGCTGGCGATCCTCGGCCTCGTCAAACTGATCGACCCGGCGATCATGGCCGAGCATCGTGCCGCCGCCCTGAAAATCGCGGAAAAGCCCGCCAGCAGGAGCGGCGGGCTTCTGATCGTCCTGATCTGGATCGCCACCGCGGGCTGGCTGCTGTGGCTGTTCTGGCCGGGCGGCGCGAGATGATCACGGCGAAGTGAGACAGCACGGCGTCCGCCCGCCACTATTCTGCGTAGCTTATGGCGTCCCAATGCCGGAGTTCCCATGCTGCACATTCCGCCCTTTGTCCGCGCCGCGCTGTTCGCCCTGACCGTTGCCGGAACCGGCGGCCTGTTCGAAATCCGCACCGCCGAGGCCCAGGAAGATTCGAAATCCGCGACCGCGACCTTTGCCGGCGGCTGCTTCTGGTCGATCGAGAAGGCCTTCGACGGCAAGCCGGGCGTCATCTCGGCCGTCTCGGGCTTCATGGGCGGCAAGGCAAAGAACCCGACCTACAAGCAGGTCGTCGCCGGCGGCACGGGCCATCTCGAAGCGGTGCAGGTGACCTACGATCCTGCAAAGATCTCCTACGAGAAACTGCTCGACATTTTCTGGCATGACATCGACCCGACCGATCCGGCCGGCCAGTTCTGCGATTACGGCTCGCAATATCAGACGGCGGTCTTCGCCCATACGCCGCAGCAGCGTGCGCTGGCCGAAGCGTCGAAAAAGGACGTCGCCGCCGAACTCGGCAAGGACGTGATGACCGAAATCCGCAATGCTTCCGACTTTACCGCCGCAGGCCCCGAACATCAGGATTTCGCGAAGACCAACGCGGCGCACTACAACGCCTATCTCGTCGGCTGCCGCCGCGAGGCGAAACTGAAGGCGGTGTGGGGCGACAGGGCGCACGCGAAGTTCTAGAACGACTCCTCAAAACCCGGAGTCATTCATGCCCGCCTTCACACCGGACCGTTTTGTCGAAGAGCTCCGACCCGATGACGATATCTGCGGCGCAGCACGTTCCTTGTGGATCAGCGAGGCGGGCGGCCTGACACAGTTCGGCGCGTTGATCGAGATCCTTCCGCCTGGCTCACGCACTTCGCTGAAGCACTGGCACAGCGCGGAGGACGAAATGGTCTATGTGCTGAATGGGGAGATCACACTGATCGAAGGCGACGCCGAAACGCTGCTCAAGCCCGGCGATGCCGCGACGTTCAAAGCGGGCGTTCCGGTCGGTCATTATCTTGAGAACCGCAGCGATGCGGACACGCGATGCCTAGTGATGGGCACGCGTGCACCCATTGATGTGATCACCTGTCCCGATCACGCCCGGATCTGCACCCGCGACCGCTCGCTGCCGGACGACATCTGGACTGACATCAACGGCAATCCGGCCGATAATCCGCACGGCTGATCATCGGCACGTCATCCAGCGGCCCATATCGAAATGGAAGTGGTTGGCGTGCGCGGCGTTGTAGTCCGGCGAGAGCACTGCGCCGAACATGCGGCAGGCGCCATCGCGTATATCGCGCAGGAACGCGCCGCCCGCGCCCTCATCCCGCCAGTCGCGCAGTACGCTGATGTTTTGCCCTCCGGCAAGTGTGATGCCCGCGATGTCGATGGCATTGGCGGTGGCGTGCTGCGATCGCCGGGCTTCCTCCCGTCCATACACGTTGCGGCATGAATAGGTGCCGAAGGTCTGGACCGAGCTGACCGTACTCCCGAAATGCTTCTGGGCAGCGGGCTGGAGTTCGTGCCGCTCCCACATGATCAGCGCGACCGCCGCCGGACAGCGCAGGAGAACGCTGCCGCCATAGGACACGCCGGAACGCGTGATGGAGACGCCGTCGGGGTGGCCGCAGCCGTTCTCGACCGGCCGCGGCGCGGGCGTGAAGCTCACCCCCTCCGCGCGCGCCAGCGCCGCCGGGCAGCGGTCCGGAAAGATCCGCATCAGGCCAAGCTGGATGGGCGTGAAGACATGCGGCGGCTTTGCGGGATCGAGCGGCGCCCTCGCATCGACATAAAAGAATGCGGCTGCCGCGACGATCGACAGCGCCAGGAAAAGGCGCCCCACAAGGGTACCGGCTTTTGCCCGCGGCCCCTGTCCGGGCGGCGGGCTTTCCTGCGGAGGATCAGAAATCGCTCGCGATTCCTTTCACTTCCCAGTCGCCATAGCGCACCGGCTCCGGCCCCTTGCGGCCCCTGAGCTCGCGCGGCCTCTCCTCGGCGGCACGGGCGGCACGGCGTTTCTCCGCCTCGGCCAAGGCGCGCTCGGCCTCGGGCGAAAGCTTGGGCCGCTCGGGCGGCGGGGTGGTCTCCGGCATCCAATTCTCCCGCCCCGCATTCTTGCGGCGGCGTTTTTCGCATCCAACATATAATGCGGCGCGGGCCGGCGAAAAGCGGCGCGGCAAGGAGAGAGAATGAACTACTTCAAGACGGCCATCCTGCTTGCGGGCATGACCGCCCTGTTCATGGGCGTCGGTTATCTGATCGGCGGCTCCGGCGGCATGATGATCGCGCTCCTCGTTGCGGTGGCGATGAACGCCTTCAGCTACTGGAATTCCGCGGCCATGGTCCTGCGGATGCATGGCGCGCGCGAGGTCGATGCGCGCTCGGCGCCCGAATTCTACGGCATGGTGCAGCAACTCGCGCAGAACGCCGGATTGCCGATGCCGAAGGTCTACATCATGGACAATCCGCAGCCGAATGCCTTCGCGACCGGCCGCAACCCGAGCAACGCCGCCGTCGCAGCGACCACGGGCCTCCTCAACTCGCTGACACGGGAGGAGATTGCCGGCGTCATGGCGCACGAACTGGCGCATGTGAAGAATTACGACACCCTGACCATGACCATCACCGCGACGCTGGCCGGCGCGATCTCGATGCTGGCGAATTTCGCCATGTTCTTCGGCGGCAACCGCGACAACAATGGCGGCATCGGAATCCTCGGCACGATCGCGATGGTTTTCCTCGCGCCGCTTGCCGCCATGGTCGTGCAGATGGCGGTGTCGCGCTCGCGCGAATACGAGGCCGACAAGGGCGGCGCGGAAATCTCCGGCATGCCGCTGGCCCTGGCGTCCGCGCTGCAGAAGATCGCGGGCGCTGCCAAGCGTGTGCCGAACATGGCGGCGGAGCGCAATCCCGCGACGGCGCATATGTTCATCGTCAACCCGCTGTCGGGCGAGCGTATGGACAATTTGTTCTCGACCCATCCCGACACCGGCAACCGCATCGCCGCCCTGCAGAAGCTCGCCCAGACCATGAGCGGCCAGGCTGGCCATGCCCGGCAGGCCGCATCGGCGAGCGGCCCGTGGAGCCAGCCGCGCCAGCGCGGACCCTGGGGCTGATTTTCCCTGACTTTCGGCGCATAAGGGCGCCATGAACGCCCCCTCCCAGCAGGGTCTCGCGGCACGACGCGCCGCGACCACCCTCGTCCATGGTGTGCTGCAGCGCGGCCGCCCCCTTGATGAAGCGCTCGATGATCCGAAAGGCCCGCTCACGGCGCTCGATGCCCGCGACCGGGGACTGGCCCGCGCCATCGCGGGTTCGACCCTCCGCCGTCTCGGCTCGCTGCGCTTCGCGATCGCGAAATATCTGCGCAAACCGCTCGATCCGCGCGGCGCGCTGGAGAGCATCCTGCTGACCGGCGCGGCGCAGATCCTGTTGATGGAGGTACCCGACCACACCGCCGTCGATCTCGCCGTCGAACAGGCCAACGGCGACCGTGCGGCAAGGCCGTTCGCGCCTCTGGTCAATGCTGTGCTGCGCAACATCGCGCGCGAACGCGAAACCCTGCTGCCGTTGTTCGAGGATGCAACGAACGATGTTCCGGACTGGCTCGCGCGGCGGCGCGTACGGACATGGGGCGAGGAAACCGCGCGCGCCATCGCGGCCGCGGAGAGAATGGAGCCTGCGCTCGACATCACGGTAAAAGACGATGCCGCCGGCTGGGCGCAGAAGCTCGGCGGCGAACTCCTGCGCACCGGCAGCGTGCGCCTTGTCCCGCATGGCGCGGTGACGGAACTTGCGGGCTTCAACGACGGCGCGTGGTGGGTGCAGGACACCGCCGCGTCGCTTCCTGCAAAGCTGCTGAAGGCAAAGCCCGGCGACAAGGTCGCCGATCTCTGCGCCGCGCCCGGGGGCAAGACGGCGCAACTCGCGGCCTCCGGCGCGGAGGTCACCGCCATCGACCGCTCGGCGCCGCGTCTCAGGCGGCTTGCGGAGAATCTCAAGCGGCTCGGCCTGTCGGCGGAGACCGTCACGGCCGACGCGGCCACTTATCAGGGCGGGCCGTTCGATGCGGTGCTGCTCGACGCCCCCTGTTCCGCAACCGGCACGATCCGCCGCCATCCCGATGTCGCCTGGCTGAAATCGGAAACCGATGTCACGAGGCTCGCCGAAGTACAGGCACGCCTGCTCGATGCCGCCGCCCGCCTCGTGAAACCGGGCGGCACGCTCGTCTATTCGACCTGCTCGCTCGAACCGGAGGAGGGCGAGGCGCAGATCGCCGCGCTGCTCGCCCGCAATTCCTCTCTTGAGCGCGATCCGGTTTCCGCCGAGGAAGCGGGCGATCCGGCCTTCGTGACGAAATCCGGGGAACTGCGCACCCTGCCCTCGCATCTGCCGCATTCCGAACCGCGCATGGCGGGCCTTGACGGCTTCTACGCCGCCCGGCTCCGCCGCCGCGGGTAAAATGCTAGATTGAGCCCGAGGGGAGGTCCCTTATTGGCCGGCGCGATGACGGAACGCACTTTTTCCAGGGCCCGACTTGCGGCGATGTTCGCTGCCGAGGCGTTTGCGCGCTGGTCGCCGGCCCGGCTGGCCGGACTCGGCATGCCGTTCGGCGCACCGGAAAAACTGCTCGCCGCTCCGCGCCCGCTCCTGCCGGGAAGCGCCACCGCCGCCGCCGCGCTCTATGGCGGCGCGTTCACGCTCGCCGGGACACGCGTCGAGGCCGATAGCGGTTCGATTTTCGACGTCGCCGCCCCGAACGAAGACTGGGCACGCGCCCTGCACGGATTTTCCTGGCTGGCCGATCTTTCGGCGGCGAATACCGCCCTGTCACGCGCGCACAGCCGCACGCTGATCGAGCAATGGGTGGAAACCGGACGCCATCACCCCGTTGCCCAGCAGCCAGACGTCACCGCCGGTCGCCTGATGAACTGGCTCGCTTATGCCGGGACGTTGCTCGATGACGCCGAACCGCAGTTCCGGCGCAAATTCCTGCGCGGACTGATGCGGCAGGCGGTCAGGTTGAAACACGACATCCGCCGGATGCCGTTCGGCATGGGACGTGTGCGAGCCGCCATCGCGCTGACGGAAGCAGGGCTGTGTCTTCCGGACTCAGCGCGTCTGCTCGCGGCCGGGTCGAGCAAACTCGCTGCCGATCTGCGCGCGATGATATTGCCGGACGGCGGCATCGCCACCCGCAATCCCGCCGACATTCTCGCGCTCGCCGCCGATATTCTGCCGCTGCGTCTGTGTTTCATCGAGCGCGGCCTCGAAGCGCCGCGCGAATTGCACACCGCGCTTGACCGCATGATGCCGGCGCTGCGCTTCTTCCGCCATGGCGACGGCTCGCTCGCGCTGTTCAACGGCATGGGCCCGACCCCCGCGGCGCTGCTGGAAGCGGTTTTGGCGCGCGACGATGCGCAAGGCCTGCCGGTGCTCGACGCACGCTTTGCCGGCTATCAGCGCCTGGAAGGGGGCACCGCCATCGTCATCACGGATGCGGGCCGCCCGCCGCCGCTGGCGTTGAGCGGCGAGGCCCATGCCGGCACGCTTGCCTTCGAACTTTCGGCGGGTTCCTGCCGGATCGTCGTCAATTGCGGCGCGCCGCAGGACGGCCATGCCGCCCGGCGCATGGCGGCGCGCAAGACGGCGGCCCATTCGACGGTGAGTATCGGCGAAAGCTCGTCCGCGCGCTTTCTGACCGGCAAGGTAATGAGCAGCATGCTCGGGCCGCTGATGAAGGACGGGCCGCGCCGGGTGAACGTCGTGCGCGAGAACCGCACATCCGCGACAACCGTCGGCGCAAGCCATGACGGCTATGCCGGGCGCTTCGGACTCGTCCATGAACGCACTCTGGTGCTCGACGCGCTCGGCACGCGCCTGTCCGGCACCGACACGCTGCGTCCGGTGCGCAACAAGACCGGCGCCGATGTCGTTGTTGCTTTCCATCTCCATCCGGACGTGCGCGCGACACCGGTCGGAGACGAGGGGCAGGCGATCCTGCTGACACTGCCGGACGGCGAGCGCTGGCTGTTCGCCGCCGAGGACCATCCGGCCAGGATCGAAGAAAGCATTTTCTTTGCCGGCCCGGACGGCGCGCGGCGCGCCGAACAGATCGTCGTCCGGCTCGGCCGCAAGGCCGGAGCCCGGCTTGCATGGTCGTTCTCCCGCGCCGGCTACGAGACGGTGGCGCTGCCGCCGCCCCTGTCGTGAATCGGCAACGCATGTTAAGCGCAGGGCTTCTCACGGATTGACCATGGCCGAACGCAAGATTTCCCGCGCGCTTATTTCCGTTTCCGACAAGACCGGGCTCCTCGAATTCGCCAGGGCGCTCGCCGAACGCGGCGTTGAGATCATCTCGACGGGCGGCACTGCAAAGGCCCTGACGGAAGCCGGCGTCGCGGTGACGGACGTTGCGGCCATCACCGGCTATCCCGAGATGATGGACGGTCGCGTCAAGACATTGCACCCGGCAGTGCATGGCGGACTCCTGATGTTGCGCGGCGACGCTGCCCACGAGGCCGCCGCGAAGGAACACGGCATCGCGCCGATCGATCTTCTGGCCGTCAATCTCTACCCATTCGAGAAAACCCTCGCGGCATCCGCGCCGCACGACGAGATGATCGAGAACATCGATGTCGGCGGACCGGCAATGATCCGCGGCGCGGCCAAGAACCATGCCTTCGTCACGATCGCCACGGCGCCGGATGATTACGCGGTCATCCTGCGCGCGATGGACGACAATGGCGGCGCGACGCCGCTGAAGCTGCGCGAGGCGCTGGCGGCAAAGGCGTTCGCACGTACATCGTCTTATGATGCGGCGATCGCCGCCTATCTCGCCCGGCAGGCGGGCGAGAGCGCGCTGTCCTTCGGCGCAATGTCCGGCACGCTGAAGGAGGTTCTGCGCTACGGCGAGAACCCGCACCAGACCGCCAGCCTCTGGATTTCGCCCGACCCGCGCCCAGGCGTCGCGACGGCGCGGCAGGTGCAGGGCAAGGAGCTCTCCTACAACAACATCAACGACACCGATGCCGCATTCGAACTCGTCGCCGAGTTCGACGCGAAGAGCACGGCGGCCTGCGCCATCATCAAGCACGCCAACCCCTGCGGCGTCGCGGAAGCCGCGTCGCTCGCCGAGGCCTACCGCCGCGCGCTCGCCGCCGATCCGGTGTCGGCCTTCGGCGGCATCATCGCGCTGAACCGTCCGCTCGATGCCGCGACGGCGGAAGAGATCGTGAAGATCTTCACCGAGGTCATCATCGCTCCGGATGCGAGCGAGGACGCACTGAAGATCGTCGCGGCGAAGAAGAATCTCCGCCTCCTGCTGACCGGCGGCCTGCCCGACCCGCGCGCCGGCGGGCTGACCGTCAAGACGGTCGCGGGTGGACTGCTGATGCAGAGCCGCGACGCCGCCGTGGTCGACGACGCCGATCTGAAGGTCGTTACAAAGCGCCAGCCGACCGATGCGGAGCTGGCGGACCTTCGTTTTGCGATGCGCATCGTCAAGCATGTGAAATCCAACGCCATCGTCTTCGCCAAAGGTGGCGCGACGGTCGGCATCGGCGCCGGCCAGATGAGCCGGGTCGACGCCGCGCGCATTGCCGTGCTCAAGGCCGCGGAGATCGGCCGCGAATCCGGCCAGGCGGACCTGCCGACGCGCGGCAGCGTGGTCGCTTCGGACGCCTTCTTCCCGTTCGCGGACGGCCTTATCAACGCGGCGGAAGCCGGCGCCACCGCCGCCATCCAGCCGGGCGGTTCCGTGCGCGATCAGGAGGTTATCGATGCCGCGGATGCCCGTGGGATGGCGATGGTCGTCACCGGGGTGCGACATTTTCGACACTAAGGTGGGATTAACTCTGTCAAGCCGGTGACACGCGCGAATCTCGTGTCTAACCTCCCTGCCCAAGGGATGGGGGGCTCCCATCGCACAGGCAGTCTCGGGGGACGGGGAGCCAATGCAGTTCATGATCGGAAGCGCCGCGCGCCGGCTTCTTCTTGCGCTCGCCCTGAGCGCGTTTCTTGTACCCTTCGCACCCGATACCAGTTCGGTGTCCGCTCACCAGCAGTCCGCTGGCGAACGCATCGACGCCGCGCACGCTCTCGTTCGCTAATCGCTATCCGCGCCTCAGGCGCGGAACCTCGACGGTCATCAGCAGCGCGCCACCCACGGCAAAGAACGCCACCAGCACGGTCATGCCGATCTGCTGGCTTGCCGACACCGCCGTCACGATGCCGACCAGCGTCGGGCACATGAAGCTCGTCACCTTGCCCGACAGCGCGTAGAGGCCGAAGAACTGCGTCATGGAGTCTTCCGGGGACACGCGCACGAGCAGCGTGCGCGAGGCGGCCTGCAGCGGGCCGGCCACCATGCCGATCAAGCCGCCGCAAAGCAGGTAGAACCGTTCCGCCGGAGCCGCGAAGAGACCGCCGCCCGGAATGGGCGGATCGACGGGGATGCCGAACAGGATCACGCCGGACGTCGTCGACAGGCAGCCGATCGTCGCCGCGATCAGAATGGCGACTGCCCCCAGCACCACCGCTTTCGGCCCGTAACGGTCGTCGAGCCGGCCGCCGACAAAGGCGCCGATGGCGCCCGTGATCGTGAGCAGGATGCCGAACACGCCGATCTCGGTCGTCGACCAGCCGAAAATGCCCGTCGCGTAAATGCCTCCGAAAGCAAACAGGCCGACCAGGCCGTCGGCATAGATCATGTGGGCGATCAGATATTTGAAGACGTTGCGGTGGGCGCGCGCCTTGACGAACGTCGCCTTCAGCCGCGCCAGGCCGGCCTTGATGGCGGGCAGGAACCGCTGCCCGCCCGGCACATCGGGCGTGAACAGAAACAGCGGCATTACGAAGACGAGGTACCACAGGGCCGAGTACGGACCCGCCGCGCGGTCGCCGCCGCCATCGGCAGGATCGAGGCCGAACAGCGGCGACAGACCCGCAAGCGTCCTGCCGGTTTCCGGGCTGGCGACAAAGAACGCAAGCATCAGCGCGAGACTGACGAGCCCGCCGACATAGCCCAGCGCCCAGCCGGTGCCCGACAGGCGGCCGAGCTTTTCCGGCGGCACCAGCGCGGGCATCATCGAATTCGTAAAGACGGTCGCGAACTCGGTGCCGATCGTCGCGCAGGCAAAGGCGACCATCGCCAGCGGCACGGCGTACGCAGCGCCCGGCACGGCGAACCACAGCGCCGCCGAGCCGAGCACGATCAGGACCGAGAACGCGGCGATCCATGGCTTGCGCCCGCCGCTCACATCGGCCACCGCGCCCAGAACCGGCGAGCCGAGCGCGATGCACAGACCCGCCGCGCCCGCGGCGAAGCCCCAGAGCGACTGGCCCTGAACCGCGTTCTCGGCGATGCGTCCGGCAAAGAACGGCGCGAAGATGAACGTCGTGAGCAGCGTGAAGACCGGCTGCGTCGCGACATCGAACAGCAGCCAGCCGGTGATGGCGGCAGGGCCGGCCCCGGCCTTCGGCATCGGCGTGGAAATACTTGTCATGGGGTAGATCGGTTTCCGGGGATCAGCTTGCGGCGAGTTCGCTGAGAAGATCGGCGGCGACGGAGAGCTTGGCAAGCGAAAGACCGGAACGGACGATGTCGTCCAGCGCTTTCGCCGCCTTTGCGGCGCCCGGGCACCCCTCCTCCCAGACGCGGACCGCGTTCCTGCCCGATCCGTGGCGCGCGGCGCCGGCCGCGATGGCGCGCGCCGCCCCCGCGATCTGCGCCAGCGCACGGTCGGCGGCGACGCGCTCATAATGGTCCGCGGCGCCGAGCCGGGCTGCCGCCGCGCGCAGGGCGTCGAGATCGAAACGGTCGTTGACGGCAAACAGCGTCGCCGCCGCATCGGCGATGGAACGGCCCGAGAGTTCGGCGACCACAACGACATCGGGCGCGCTCTCGAGCGCCGGGAGACTTGCCAGCCACAGCGCGAGTTCGTCCGGAACGCCCGCCATGCGCAACTCGGCAGCACGCGCCTGTCGGTGCGCCTCGGCCTCGGGCGCCAGCGCCGCCGCCAGCGTATCGCGCACGAGATCGAGGCCGTCGCGGAAACGGCGCACGACGGATTCAAGCCCCTCCGACAGATCGCCATGCCGCAGAAACCACGGCATGCGCGACAGCAGGAGATCCTGTACCGCGCCGTAGAGGTCGAGCTGCAGCGCGCCGGAAATTTTGGCGTCCAGCGCGTCGAGCTCGGCGAGCAGTTCGTTCAGGCGGAACGCGTTGACCACGGCGGCGAAAGCGGCGGCGGCCTGGTGCGCATCAGCACCGTGCAGACGCACCAGCAGCGACGGACCGCCGAGATCGATCATCGCATTGACGAGGCGCGTGGCGATGATCTCGCGGCGCAGGCGATGGCCGTCGATGTCCTCGCGGAATGTCTCGCGCATCGCCGCCGGGAAATAGCGCGCGAGTTCGCGGCCGAGATAAGGATCGTCCGGCACGCCGGTTTCCAGCAGCGCGGAAAACAGCGCTATCTTGGCGTAGGCAAGCAGAACGGCGAGCTCCGGCCGCGTCAGCAGGTCGCCGTCGCGCAGACGGCGCGCGAGTTCGGTATCGTCCGGCAGGAATTCGACCGCGCGATCGAGCAGGCCCTCACCTTCCAGAGCCTGCATCAGCATCTGCTCGAAGCCGGTATCCTCGGCGCCGCGTCGGCGGGCGAGCGACAGGGCAAGCGTCTGGCGGTGGTTGTTGGCGAGAACGAGGCTCGCCACATCATCGGTCATCCCGGCGAGCAGCGCCTCGCGCGCCCCGGCATCGAGGCGGCCTGAGGCCAGCGCAGGCGCCAGCGCGATCTTGATATTGACCTCGTAGTCCGACGTATTGACGCCTGCGGAATTATCGATGGCGTCGGTGTTGAGGCGCACGCCGTTCAATCCGGCCTCGATACGGCCGAGCTGCGTCATGCCGAGATTGGCGCCCTCGCCGATCACAGCCGCGCGCACTTCCTTGCCAGTGATGCGGATCGGATCATTGGCGCGGTCGCCGGCATCGGCATCGCTCTCCTGCGAGGCGCGGATATAGGTGCCGATGCCGCCGAAGAACAACAGATCGACATCGAGCTTCAGCACCGCGCGCATCAGCACCTGCGGCGTGACGGCGTCCGCGGTCAGGCCGGTCAACGCCTTGATCTCCGGCGAGAGCGGTATGGACTTCGACGAGCGCGGGAAAACCCCGCCGCCCTTCGAGATCAGGTTCTTGGCGTAGTCCTGCCAGCTTGAGCGCGGCAGGTCGAACAGCCTTTTGCGCTCGTCCCGGCCTGTCGCCGGATCGGGATCGGGGTCGATGAAGATGTCGCGATGATCGAACGCGGCGATCAGGCGGATCTTTTTCGACAGCAGCATGCCGTTGCCGAACACATCGCCCGACATGTCGCCGACGCCCGCGACGGTGAACGGCGTTGTCTGGATGTCGATGTCGATCTCGCGGAAATGGCGTTTCACCGCCTCCCACGCGCCGCGCGCGGTGATGCCCATCTTCTTGTGGTCGTAACCGGCCGAGCCGCCGGACGCGAAGGCATCGCCAAGCCAGAAACCGCGCGCGAGCGCAATCGCGTTGGCGGTATCGGAGAAGGTCGCCGTGCCCTTGTCGGCGGCGACGACAAAATAGGGATCGTCGCCGTCGTGCCTCACCGTGTCCGCCGGCGGCACGATCTTTCCGCCCGCGATGTTGTCGGTCAGATCGAGCAATGCGCCGATGAAGATGCGATAGGCCTCGGTGCCTTCCGCCAGCCACGCCTGACGGTCGGAAGCCGGCGGCAGCTTCTTCGGCACGAAACCGCCCTTCGCTCCCGTCGGCACGATGACCGCGTTCTTGACCTGCTGCGCCTTCACGAGACCGAGAATCTCGGTGCGGAAATCCTCCGGACGATCGGACCATCGGAGGCCGCCGCGCGCGACGCGGCCGAACCTGAGATGCAGGCCCTCGACACGCGGCGAGGTAAGGAAAATCTCAAAGAGCGGACGCGGCGCCGGCAGCTGCTCGACATCAGGCGTCGCAAGCTTGAACGAAATGACAGTCTTCGGCCGGCCGGCCTCATCGCGCTGGAAGACGTTTGTACGTACCATGCTGCGCACGATGTTGACGAAACGGCGCAGGATGCGGTCTTCGTCGAGGCTCTCGACGGCGTTCAGCGCCGTCTCGATGGCGGAAAGTATGTCGGCCTCGGCAGCTTCACGATCCTTGCGCTCCGGATCGAGGCGGGCCCGGAACAGGTCGACGATCTGCCGCGCGACCGGCGCATGCCTGACGAGCGTGCCGGCCATATAGTCGTGGCTGAAAGCGATGTTGATCTGCCGAAGATAGCGCGAGATGGCGCGCAGCAGCGCCGCCTCCCGCCAGTCAAGCGCGGCCTCGAGCACCAGTGCGTTGTAGCGGTCGCTCTCAGTCTCGCCGCGGCCGAGCGCCGCCGCAAGATCGGTCAGCGGTCCACGCAACAGGGTGAGATCGATTGGCCCGCCAGCGGCGCGCGTCAGGACCATGTCGTGCAGCCAGACGCGCCGCTGCGGCCCGGCGATTATGCGATATGTGCGCTCGTTGACCGCCGCAAAACCCATGTCGCCGAGAATCGGCACACGCTCGGTCAACGGCATCGGCCGGTTCAGCCGGAAAATCTTCAGCGAAATCCGCTCCGTCTCGCCGGGAAGCGGCTCATAGGAAATGGCGAACGGGCTCTCGTCCGACAGTTTTTCGATGCGGGCAATATGCGCGACCGCCGCATCCGCATTGAACGCCTCGCGGTAACCGGCAGTGAAGCTTTTCGCATAGCGGCTCGCAAGGCGGCGGCCCACAGTGCCGTCATGACGGACCAGCGCGTCCTTGAGCCGGTCGTCCCAGGTCTGCACCTCGGCGGCGATCAGCTTTTCCAGCGCCGCGATATCGACCTTCGGCGTCGGACCCTCATAGCGGCCGATGATGTAATGCACGCGCGTCAGCGGCACGCCTTCGATGAAGCTCGGGTGAAACGCAGAAACGCGGCCTTGGTAGACCTCGGCCAGCTTTTCGCCGACGCGCGCGCGGACATCGGAATCGTATTTGTCGCGCGGGATGTAGACCAGCACCGACACGAAGCGGTCGAAACGGTCCAGGCGCGCCAGAGCGCGCACGCGCGGCCGCTCGTAGATCGCCAGCATCTGCATCGAAAAATCGAACAGCGTGTCGACATCGATCTGGAACAGTTCGTCGCGCGGATATGTCTCGAGAATATTCGCCAGCGACCGCGCCGAGTGCGAACCGCGCTCGAAACCGGCATGGCGCGTGACAAGATCAAGCTTGCGGCGGATCAGCGGGATCGTCTCGGCCGGGCGGCTGTAGGCCGTCGCGGCAAAGAGGCCGACGACACGCAATTCACCGGCGACCTGTCCGCCGCGGCCAAAACTCTTGATGCCGATATAATCGAGATGAGTCCGGCGATGGACGCGCGAGCGGAGCGATGCCTTGGTGACGATCAGCGGCACCGGCTCCTTCAGAAACTGGCGGATTTCCGGCGTCATCGCGACAAGGCTGCGGCCGCGCCGCAGGACACGCACTTCCGGATCGCGCAGAATGCCGAGGCCGGTGTCGGCGGCGGTATCCGGCGTATTGGCGAGCGCGTTCTCGACATCGCGGTAATCGCGCAGCCCCACGAAGATGAAATTGCCGTCGATAAGCCAGTTCAGGAAGTCGAGCGCCTCGCGCTGGTCTTCCGCCGGGACCGGGGCGGGATTGCGCGCGAGCTCGGCGATCTCGTCGGCAACGCGCGAGCACATCGCGCTGAAATCCTTCGTCGCGGCGCGGATATCGGCATATGTACGATCGAGCTCGGCTTCGATCGCCGACAGCTCGACATCGTCGTCGATCCGCTCGACATGAAGATGGATCAGGCTTTCGGCGACGCCTTTTGCACCGAGAGCCTGCAGCTTGCCGTCGTCGTCGCGGATGACGTCGATAATCGGATGCGCGACAAGCTGCGCCTCGATCCCCTGCGACGCGAGTTCGGCAATTGTGGAGTCGAGCAGGAACGGCATGTCGTCGTTGACCGCCTCGATCACCGTGATCTCGGCGCCGGACGGCAGAACGGGATTGAAGATCTTCAGATCGTGGCGGCCATCGGCGCGCCGCTGCAGATGCCGCCAGGCCAGATCGGCAAGATGCGCGAGGTCGGCGGGCGTGAGGTCGCCGATGTCCTCGACCGGTGTATGGCCGAAGAGCACGTCCGTGAAACCGGACTCGCCCTTTGCGTCGGGCGCGGGCTGCCGTGACGGTTCTGCTGGGGTCACTTCTCTTCCCTATCCGGTCCGCGTGACGGAACCTTGACCGTCAGCCTATACCGTCCGCGCGAGCGAGACGAGGCGGCAGGTCAGAGCTCCACCACCCGGTTCGGCAATTCGTCGCGATTGCGCTTTTTCGGCGGAAAATGTCTGGCCAGCAGCTCGCCGGAATGACGCACCGCGTCCGCAAGCCCGGCAGCGAGCCTTTCGCCGCGCGCCCCGGCGCACACCTCTTCCGCGATGGCATCCCATTCCGCCTGGTCGACCTTTTGCGCGATCCCGTCGTCGGCGACGATCTCGACACGCCGTTCCGCGAGCGCCGCGTAGATCAGGACGCCCGTGCGGCCCTTCGTCTGATGAATGCCATGGGAGAGAAACTGCTCGCGCGCGGCGCGCTCGGCATTCGAGGCCGCCAGTGGCGGCGGAATCACGCGCAACCGGATCGCGTCCGGCGTCAGCGCGATGCACCAGCCGAGAAAGATGGCGGCCTGCACGAACAGCAGCGTCGGCATGTCGAGCGCCGTGAACAACAGCAGCGGCCAGACAAGCACGAGCGCCGCAACGGCGGCCCACAGCACCGGCACCAGCCGGTAATCGTCGGCACGATGCGCCACGACGACGAAAATTTCGCCGGAGGTCTTTTTCTCCGCCGCCGTAATGGCGGCGGCGATACGTTTGTTCTGCGCGGGCGTCAGCTTCCTGCTCGGCATCACCAGCTCCCCGACGATCCGCCACCGCCGAACGACCCTCCGCCGCCGGAAAATCCACCACCACCGCCGCCGAAGCCTCCGCCGAACCCGCCGCGCGAGAAGCCACCGCCGCTTCCCATTCCCGTCGGGATGATCCACGGCATGGACGAGCGGCGCCGGCCGCGCGCGGCATTGCCCCGGCTGTTGAGGCGGAACAGCCGCCAGATCCAGAACGCGATGAACAGCCAGATGATGATCTGGAACATCAGATCGCTGTCGTCGGTTTCAGCGCGGCTGGCCTGTTCGGCGCGCGCGACATACTCGGTGTCGCCTTCCAGCACCTGCACCAGATCGTCGACCCCGCGCGTGATGCCGCCCGGAAAATCGCCGGCGCGGAAGCGCGGCAGGATCGCGTTGTGGATGAGGACGGAGGTCAGCGCGTCGGTCAGCGTGCCTTCGAGCCCGTAGCCGACCTCGATGCGAACGCGGCGCTCGTTCGGCGCGACGATCAGCAGCGCGCCATTGTTCCTGTCCTTCTGCCCGATGCCCCAATGGCGGCCAAGCCGGTAGCCGTAGTCCTCGATCTCGTAGCCTTCGAGTGAGGGCAATGTCACGACGACGAGCTGGCTTGTTGTCTTGTTCTCAAGCTCGATCAGCTTCTGCTCGATCTCGGCTTCGGTCTGGATGTCGAGGATGTTGGCGTTATCGACGACGCGGCTCGTCAGCTGCGGAAAGGTCTGGGCGAGCGCGGGGAGCGTAAGGGCGAGTGCGCAGAACGCAGCCGCAATCACCATCCTCATGCTGAGGAGCCTGCGCAGCAGGCGTCTCGAAGCATGGGCCGCAAACAGGGTGCCTGCCGCCCATCCTTCGAGACGAGCGATCCGCGCCCTCCTCAGGATGAGGTTTGGGTTTTGCCGCAAGACTAGAACTTCACCTCGGGTGCGGTCTGGTTGGCTTCCGCGGTCTCGAACGTTGCTTTCGGCTTGGCGCCCCAGACAAAGGCCCACAGCATTCCGGGGAATGTACGGACTTCTGTGTTATAGGCCTGCACCGACTGGATGTAGTCGCGCCGCGACACCGCGATGCGGTTCTCCGTGCCTTCGAGCTGCGACTGCAGTGCAAGGAAGTTCTGGTTGGATTTCAGGTCGGGGTAATTTTCCGACACCGCGATCAGCCGCCCGAGCGCACCGGAGAGCTGGCTCTGCGCCTCCTGGAAACGCTTCATCAGCTCCGGATCATCGAGCTGGTCGACGCTGACATTGACCGAGGTCGCCTTGGCGCGCGCCTCGACGACGGCGGTCAGCGTCTCGCGCTCCTGCGCGGCGAAACCTTTCACGGTCTCGACGAGATTCGGAATGAGTTCGGCGCGGCGCTGATACTGGTTCTGCACCTCGCTCCACCGGCTCTTCACCTGCTCGTCGAGAGTCGGGATGGTGTTGACGCCGCAACCGGCGACAACGGCGCCGAGGACGATGGCCGCCACGAAGGCGCGCAGACGGATCAGCATGCAAATTCCTCCAGTCAGTCCCCGTCCTTCCTCTACACCGGAAGGCGGGCCGAAGGAAACGGGATCAGGAGCGCTTGGGTTCCGAAACCAGAAGTCCGGACCATTGTCCGGCAACGAGCCAGTACACGAGTCCGCCGGCAAGGCCCGCCGCGCCGGCGATCGCGGGTTCCGTCATGAAAGGCGGGATGCCCGAAGGATCGATGGCAAGACTTGTGACGAAGGCGACGGCAAGCCCCGCGCCGCAGAAATAGAGCGCGCTCTTGATCCCGAACGCCTCGGCGGCGCCGATGGCGATGAGGCTCGGTATCGCCGCCGCGGTGCCGACAAATATCATCAAAATGAACCAGTCCAGCATGACCACCATGCCGGTCATGCCGAGCGCCGCCGGATCGTCGGCGACGGGGCCGTAGGCACGCAGCCATTCGGCGAGCGCCGCGGTGGTCGCCGCGGCGACAATCGCCAGCACATAGCCGAGCGGAACCAGAAACAGGATGCGCAGAAGCGTGCTCACTCCGCCTCCGGCGCCTCCGTGGCAAGACGCGCCCGGGCACGGAGGCGCTCGGTCGCGGATTTGAGCTGGCCGCAGGCGGCGAGAATGTCGCGGCCGCGCGGCGTACGTACCGGCGAGGCATAGCCGGCGCGGAACACGATCTCGGAGAACTGCTCGATGCGCTCCCAGTCCGAGCACTCGTATTTCGTGCCGGGCCAGGGATTGAACGGAATGAGATTGATCTTGGCCGGAATGCCCTTCAGCAGCCGCACCAGTTCGCGGGCCTCGGCGTCCGAGTCGTTGACGCCCTTCAGCATCACATATTCGAAGGTGATGCGGCGCGCGTTCGAGGCGCCGGGATAGGCGCGGCAGGCATCGAGCAGTGCCCTGATGTCGTATTTCTTGTTGAGCGGTACGAGCTCGTTGCGGAGCTTGTCATGGGTCGCGTGCAGCGAGATCGCCAGCATCGGCCCGGATTCCGCGCCAAGCCGTTCGATCTCCGGCACGACGCCCGAGGTGGAAACCGTGATGCGGCGGCGTGACAGCGAGAGGCCGTCGCCGTCGGAAATCACCTCGATCGCGTCCTTGACCTCGTCGAGATTGTAGAGCGGCTCGCCCATGCCCATGAAGACGATGTTGGTGACCGCACGCTCGGCGTCGGGAACGAGGCCGTCCTTCGCGCGCTCCATGCCCGGCCAGTCGCCGATCCGGTCCCGCGCGATCAGAAGCTGCGCGACGATCTCCGCTGCGGTGAGATTGCGCACCAGCGTCTGCGTGCCGGTGTGGCAGAAGGTGCAGGCGAGCGTGCAGCCGACCTGCGAGGAGACGCACAGCGTCCCGCGATCGGATTCGGGTATGTACACAGCCTCGATCTCGTGCGGGCGCGTATCCTTGCCGCTCGGCGGCAGGCGGATCAGCCATTTGCGCGTGCCATCGGTCGATATCTGCTCGGTGACGATCTCCGGCCGCTCCAGCGTGAAGCGCTCCGCGAGCGCCGCGCGCAGCGTCTTCGACACATTGGTCATCTCGTCGAACGAGACCGCGCCGCGGTGATAGATCCAGTGCCAGAGCTGGTTCGTGCGCATGCGCCGCTCGCGCTCGGGCACCCCGGCCTCGCCGAGCGCATCCGACAGGCCGGCGCGCGTCAGCCCCGCCAGCGACGGGCGGGGGGAAGGCGCGGCGGCCGCGGTTGCGGGCGCAAGGTCAGGAAGCGCGGACATGGGCGCTCATATAGTGGAAAAGGCCGGGATTTGCATGCCCGGCCGGAGACGCCCTCAGGGACACGCCCCGTTGGCGGCGTCGAGGGCGGCCGAAATGCCGCTCAGGGAGAACGTGTCGGTGGTAACATTGCCGCGGCCGGAGGTCGACTTGATGACCATCTCGCCGCCGCCGCGCATCGTCTCGACGATGCGGGCATCGTCCTGGCCGTTCGACCAGCCGCGCTGATCCTGGGTCGCCAGAACGAAATTGCCGCCATTATTGGTCGTCATCTCGATCGTCGAACCGGGCCGCAGCGGAAATCCCACCTGGACCGACACCTCATTGCGGACATTCTCGCCCGGCCGGTGCGAAACGAAGAAATAGGCCGGATCGCGGTTCAGGCCTTCCGGCAGCCGGGTCTTCGGCTGGGAAATGACGAAACACACCTTTCCGGAAGAGCCGTTGGCGGTATAGGCCGCCCAGTCGGTGAACTGGCCAAGAAGCTGCTGCCCCTGCGCTTTCGAGACATCGGGAGCGAAGGCAGTGAGAAGAGCGGCAAGAACAAGCCGGCGCACAATCATACGAATCGAAACACCCTCATCGCCGGCTTCTTGCCGGACGCGTGGAATGGACATGCGGGCGGGCAATGGAAGAACCCCCTCGCGAACCCCGAGTTTGGGCCCGCAATTACGAACAACAGGTAAAAATTGACGAAATTTGGAAACCAATCCGAAAGGATTGTTGACGGGTCAGGCGGGGGTCCGCAACCGGACCATCGCCTGGCGTGCCGCTTCCCGGTGCGCGTCGGTCATCGCGGAGCCGACCGCGAGCAGCGCCGCCGAGAGCAGCGAGGCGTCGTCGGCAAAGCCGAACAGCGGCAGGACGTCCGGCACGGCATCGAACGGCATGACGAAATAGGCGAGCGCACCAATGAGGATGTAGCGGACACGCGGCGAGGTTTCGCGGTCGAAGGCGCAATACCAGGCCGCCAGTGCCTGCTCGGCGAACGGGACGGCGGCGGCAAAACTCGCGATCTTCGGCCAGAAACCCTCCCGGACCGTCTGCTCCTTTTCGTGCCGCTCGCTCATGTCCACCTCTTCCGCAGCGTCAACGCGGGCCGGCCGGTTTGGCTCCCGCGATGGCGTCGATCGTGGCCGCCAGCGTGATGTCGCGTTCGCTGACGCCGCCGATATCGTGGCTGGAAAGTTCGATGTCCACCCGGTCGTAGACATTCGACCAGTCGGGATGATGGTCCATCTTTTCGGCGGCGAGCGCGACGCGGGCCATGAAACCGAAGGCTTCCGCGAAATTCCCGAACCGGAATTCCTTGCGGATGGCGTCGCGGCCCTCGGCCTCGCGCCAGCCGGGAAGCGATTTCAGCGCGGCTGCGCGCTCCTCACCAGCGAGCTTCGGCATATTCGTCCTCCTCCATGTCGTCGCCGAGCGGATAGACCTCCTCGACGACATAGGGTCCGCCGCCGGTCGAGGCGCGCGAAGACATCATCACGAAGCGCCGGGCCTCGAAATCCAGCCGCGGCGCGCCGCCGCGCACCGCGAGCCAGTCGGCCACCTCGCGCGGCTTCACATCGCGCAGTCTCGCCAGGGTGACATGGGGCGTGAATTTACGGCCCTCCGGCGGCAGGCCGGCGCGGCGCACCGCGCGCTCGTTCTCCGCCTGCAGATCGGAGAGTTCCGCGGTCGGCTGCACCTTGGCGATGATCGAGCGCGGCCGGTCGCCGCCGAACGCGTCGAGCTCGCCGATCGATACCGTCAGCGGTTCGCGCAGGATACCGTCAAGAAAATCCGAGGCTTCCTGCGCGGTGCGGTCATCAACATCACCGAGAAAGCGCAGCGTCACATGATAGTTCTCGGGTTCGACCCAGCGCGCACCGGGCAGCCCGCCACGCAGGACGGACAGCCGCTCGGCGACATCGTTTGGAATTTCGAGGGCGGTGAACAGGCGGGGCATGCGGGCCTCCCGAATCAGGACGCGGTCTTGATGCGGCCAAGGAAACTTTCGACGGCGGGAAGGATTCCCTCAACGATTCTCTCGACACCCGTGTGACTCGGGTGCATGCCGTCGTCGAGATTGAGGCTGGCGTCGCCGAGCACGCCCTCGAGGAAGAACGGGTAGAGATCGTGCCCGTAGTCTTTTGCGAGCGCGGGATAGATGGCGTCGAACTTTTCATAGTAGGCGGCGCCGAGACTGCGCGGCGCGTACATGCCCGCGATCAGCACCGGGATGTTGCGCGCCTTCAGCCGGTCGAGAATCTGGCGCAGTGCCTTGTCCGTCTGCTCGGGGGGCAGGCCGCGCAGCGCGTCGTTGGCGCCAAGCTCAAGGATCACGCCGTCGGTGCCGTCCGGCACCGACCAGTCGACCCGCTGCGCCCCGGCGGCGGCCGTATCGCCGGAGACGCCGGCATTCGTGATCTCGACATCGAACCCCTTGGCCTTGAGGGCTTTCTCCAGCACCGCCGGAAAGGCCTGCGACGTATTGAGGCCGTAGCCTGCCGTCAGGCTGTCGCCGAGCGCGACAAGGCGGACGGTGTCCGCCGAAGCCGGGAGCAGGAAGCCCAGCCAGGCGATGGCCGCCGCGACAAATAGACGGGCAAGCCCAAGCGTTTGTGACTGGCGGGTGACGGCGGTGCTCTCCATATGGGGTCTCTCCACAAGGCGGGTTTCACCGGATATGGCCATCGACCTCACAGGCATCAATCTCAGTTTGGGCCGCGGCGCGGCCCGGGTCCATATCCTCAAGGACATTTCCCTCACCATCGCCAAGGGCGAGACCGTCGGCCTGACGGGGCCTTCCGGCTCCGGAAAATCCTCGCTGCTGATGGTTCTGGCGGGCCTCGAACGCGCCGACAGCGGCAGCGTGAAACTGCTCGGCGAGGAACTGACGCGACTGGACGAGGATGCCCTGGCGCGCTTTCGCGGCAGGAACATCGGCGTCGTGTTCCAGAGCTTTCATCTCATCCCGACCATGACGGCGCTGGAAAATGTCGCCGTGCCCCTCGAGCTGGCCGGCGCACCGGATGCTTCCGCGCGCGCCGAGGCCGAACTGGCGGAAGTCGGGCTCGCCCATCGCGCCACCCACTATCCGGCCGAACTGTCGGGCGGCGAACAGCAGCGCGTGGCGCTGGCAAGGGCGCTCGCGCCAGGCGCGCAGATCCTCGTCTGCGACGAGCCGACCGGAAATCTCGACGAGACGACCGGGCGGAGCATCGCCGACCTCATCTTCAGCAAGGCGAAGGAGCGCGGCACGACGCTCGTGCTGGTGACGCATGATCTCGCTTTGGCCCAGCGCTGCGACCGTGTGGTGCGGCTGCGCTCCGGCAAGATCCAGCACAGCGCGCCGGAGGTCCTGACGGCCTGATGACCGCCTTCGCACCGTCTCCCAGGGCGCCGGGATGGGCGCTGTCGCTGCGGCTTGCACTGCGCGAGATGCGCGGCGGCATGTCGGGCTTCGGCACCTTCATCGCCTGCCTTGCGCTCGGCGTGGCCTCGATTGCCGGTGTCGGCTCGATCGCGGGCGGCCTGTACGATGGCCTCGCGCGCGAGGGCCGCAACATTCTCGGCGGCGACGCCGCGTTCCAGCTTCTTCACCGCGAGGCAACGCCCGAAGAGATGGCGTTCCTCAGCGCGCGGGGCACCGTCTCTCCGGTCGCAAGCCTGCGTGCGATGGCGCGCACCGGCGACGGCAATGCGGCGCTCGGCGAACTGAAGGCCGTGACCGAACTGCACCCGCTGTTCGGTGTGATGGAGACCGATCCGCAGGTGCCTTTGTCCGGGCTTCTGGCCCAAAGGGGCGGCGTATTCGGCACCGTGGTCGATCAGGCGCTGCTCGCGCGCCTCGAAGCCAAGGTCGGCGACCGCATAACGGTCGGGGATATCCCGCTCGAGATTCGCGCCGCGCTTGTCAAGGAACCGGACAATCTGTCGGGCGGCTTCGGTTTTGCGCCGCATATGTATGTGACGCGGGCGGCGCTCGACGCCACGGGCCTCGTCGTGCCCGGCAGCCTCGTGCGCTGGAGCTACCGGGTCGCGCTGCCGCCAGCCGCCGCGTCCGATACCGATGTCCGTACGTTTACCGAAGCGGCGCAGAAGGCCTTCCCCGAGGCGGGATGGCGGGTACGCACGCGCGACAGCGCCTCCGACCGGCTTGAACAGAACATCAACCGCTTCAGCCAGTTCCTGACTCTCGTCGGGCTTACTGCGCTCCTCGTCGGCGGCGTCGGCGTCGCCAATGCCGTCAATGCCTACGTCGAGAAGCGGCGCGAGACCATCGCCGTGCTGAAATCGCTGGGCGCGACCGGCGCGCGCATTTTTCAGATCTATCTGTTGCAGATTCTCGCCATTGCCGGGATCGGCATCGCGCTCGGCCTCGCGCTCGGCGCGGCCCTGCCCTTTCTGGTCGACTGGGCGTTCGGCGCGATGATCCCGCTGCCCTTCGTTCCTTCGCTGCAGCCCGGACGGCTCGCCATCGCGGCCGTGTTCGGCGCGCTGATTGCCTTCGTCTTCACATTGTGGCCGCTGGCGCGCGCGCATGAACTGCCGGTCTCCGCGCTGTTTCGCGATCATCTCGCGCAGACGACGCTGCGCTGGCCGGCGCGGCGCTATCTCGTGCTGATGGCTGTTGCGGTTGTCGTGCTGGTCGCGCTGATGGTCGCGACCGCCGCGCAGAAACTCGTGGCACTGACCTTCATCGGTGCCGCGATCGCGATCTTCGCGTTGCTGCGCCTCGTTGCGTTCGTGATCATGGCCATCGCCCGCCGCCTGCCGCGGCCGCGCAACGCCGAACTGCGCATGGCGCTCGCAAACGTCCATCGGCCCGGCGCGCTGACGCCGTCGGTCGTGTTGTCGCTCGGCCTCGGCCTTGCGCTGCTGGTGACGCTGACGCTGATCGATTCGTCCATACGAAACCAGCTGACCGCGTCGCTTCCGGAGCGCGCGCCGAGCTTCTTCTTCGCGGACATTCCGAATGCCGAAGCGCCGGACTTCGCCGCCTTCCTGAAGGAGAAGGTGCCGGGCGGCACGATCGAGCAGGTGCCGATGCTGCGCGGCCGCATCGTCGCCCTGAAAGGCGAAAGCGCGGAAGGCTATCGGGCCGGCGAATCCGCGTGGGTGCTGCGCGGCGACCGCGGCATCACACATGCCGATAGCCCGCCGGAGGGGTCCAAGGTCGTCGAGGGGGAATGGTGGCAACCCGGCCACACGGGCGACAACCTCGTCTCCTTCGAGGCGGAGAGCGCGCGCGATCTCGGTCTCTCGATCGGCGACGAGATCACCGTGAACGTGCTCGGCCGCGAGATCAGCGCGCGGATTGCAAATCTGCGCGAGGTCGAGTGGGAGAGCCTTGGCATCAATTTCGTGCTGGTGTTTTCACCGAACACCTTCGCCGGCGCGCCCTACCAGTATCTCGCGACCCTCTCTTTCCCGGCCGACGCGGGGGACGCCGCCGAGCTTGCGCTCCTGCGCGAGACCGCCGCGCGCTTTCCCGCCATCCTGATCGTGCGGGTGAAGGATGCGCTTTCCAGCATCGCCGAAATCGTCACCGACCTTGCGCTCGCCATCCGCGGCGCGAGCGGGGTGACGCTGTTTGCGAGCGTGCTCGTGCTCGGCGGGGCGCTTGCCGCCGGCCACCGCTACAGGGTCTATGACGCCATGATCCTGAAGACGCTGGGCGCGACCCGCACGCGCATCATCGCCGCCTTTGCGCTCGAATATCTGATGATCGGGTTCGGCACCGCCCTGTTCGGCCTTCTGGCCGGCGCGGCGGCCGCCTTCGTCATCGTCCGCGAGGTGATGAATCTCGAATTCTATCTCGACTGGCAGAGCGCGCTCGGTGCCGCCGCGGCGGCTCTCGTCCTGACCGTCGTGCTCGGCCTGGCCGGCACCTGGCGGCTGACGGGGCTGAAGCCGGCGCCGGTGCTGCGAAATTTGTGACGGCCCGGCAAAGGCTTCGTTCGCGGAAATGTCAGGAGACACCGTAGCGGTACCGTAGTTCCCCTGCTTGTCTCCGAGCGCGGGATTTCCCATATTGTTCCCGAGATCTCGCGCCCTCGGAATGCGGGATAACAAAAGGGAAGAAATTCAATGGCTGACTTCGACCGCACTGGGACGGCCCGCGTGGGCACGGCCCGCACTGAGGCCGCTGTCATCGACCAGGGCCTCCGGTCCTACATGGTCTCCGTCTACAACTACATGACGATCGGCCTGGCCATCACCGGCCTCGTGGCCATCGGCGTCTTCAAGCTGGCCGTGACGCAGGACGCCTCCGGCGCCACGGCGCTGACCTCGTTCGGGCAGACCCTGTTCGCGACGCCGCTGAAATGGGTGATCGCACTGGCGCCGCTCGGCATGGTCTTCTACCTGTCCGCCCGTATCGGCCGCATGAGCACCTCCGGCGCGCAGATCGCGTTCTGGACGTTCGCCGCGCTCATGGGCATGTCGCTGTCGACCATCTTCATGGTCTATACCGGCTCCTCGATCGCGCGCGTGTTCTTCATCACCGCGGCGGCTTTCGGCGCGCTCAGCCTCTACGGCTACACGACGAAGCGCGACCTTTCGGCGTTCGGCACCTTCCTCGTGATGGGTCTGATCGGCCTCATCATCGCGATGGTGGTCAACATCTTCCTGCAGTCGACGATGATGCAGTTCATCATCTCGTGCGTCGGCGTGCTGGTGTTCTCGGGTCTCACCGCCTACGACACGCAGCGCATCAAGGAGATGTACAACGCGGTCGACGACAGCGACATGATGGGCCGCAAGGCGATCATGGGTGCCCTGTCGCTCTACCTCGACTTCATCAACCTGTTCATGATGCTGCTGAACCTGTTCGGCAACCGCGAATAAAAAGCGTCGATTGAACATATAAGCCCCGGCGAAAGCCGGGGCTTTTTTGTTATTGTGCGAAAAGAATGATCCGTTCCGCCTCCCCCGCCGACCTCCCCGCCATCGCCGCCATCTACGACGAGGCCGTCCGTACAGGCACCGCCAGCTTCGAACTCGTCCCGCCCGGTCTTGAGGAAATGACGCGGCGCTTCGAGGCGCTGACGCGCGAGAACTTTCCCTATCTCGTCGCAGACGCTGGCGGCACCGTTGCCGGCTATGCCTATGCCGGACCATACCGGCCGCGTCCTGCCTATCGCTACACCGTCGAGAACTCGGTTTACGTCGCGCCGGGCTGGCAGGGCAAAGGGGTCGGCCGCGCGCTGCTCAACGCATTGGTCGCGCAATGCGAGGAGCGGGGCTTCCGCCAGATGATCGCGGTGATCGGCGACAGTGAGAACGCGGCATCGGTGGCGCTGCACCGCACCGCGGGTTTCGACATGATCGGCACGCACCCATCCGTCGGCCGTAAGCACGGCCGCTGGCTCGACACCGTGATGATGCAAAAAGCACTCGGACTCGGCGACCGGTTCGAGCCCGACGAAGAGCCCTGAGCGGTTTAGCGGGCCAGCATCGCGTTCGGGGATTTCCTGGGCGCCGCCGTCCGGCGCGTCGTCACCGGTTCGGTTTCCCGATCGAGAACCCAGCGCCGTCCATGTTCATATGCATTTTCGGTGACATGCTCGTCGATCGCGCGCAGCACCTTCTTGAAGTCGTTCCAGTTCACTTTTCGCCGGCCCTCCGGGGCCATCGACCCGGTCGGACCATCCTTTTCCGGGCACGGCGTGTATATAGGCTTGGCGATGTTCTTCAGCCCCCATGCGCACGCATGGGTCGTATGCAGCCCGCAGGGCGCTCGGATAAAGTTATCGGTTCGTTACGAGCTTCAGCCGCTGCTTGTCGAGTACGGCCAGCACGCGGCCAAGATCGTGGCCGCGCTTCAGGATAAGGCCCGTCGCGGAGATCACCGAATAAGCGCCCTGGCGGCTTCTCAATTTCGGGTCCTTCTCGATCCGGTAGGTCGGTACGTCGCCCATGCGCCGGAACAGCGAGAACACCGCCTTGTCGCGCAGCATGTCGATGGCGTAGTCGCGCATCTCACCGGCCGCGACCAGACGGCCATACACATTGAGAATTTCGCGGAGCTCTTGCTTGTCGAACGCGATAACCGGCACCGACGGCTGTGAACTGAAACTTTCGTGGGAGCGTTGGACGCCCCCGAATTCGTGTATCGGCTCGATGACTTCGCCCATTCGCACCTCGGTTCGACGCCTCAATCATCGCGCCGTCACAAAACATGCGCAAGGGGCAATGCCATGCAAGCACGGCTAACGGATTCCTGTGCATGACGGCGAATTCACAATATTGCCTCTTTCTGGACAACGCGCCGCCACCGGTCAGGATGAACCTTCATCCGTTGCCTCGGGGCCCGGTTGTCACGCTCCGATTCCAGCCCCCCAGCCCCACGGGGTGCGATTGACCGGGTTGACCGTAAACGCTTCAGGGCAACCTGAAGTGACTTGAGAAGGGCCGGCTTGTCCGGCCCTTCTTTTTGTCTGCACCGCACGAATTTTCAGAAAATTCAATCGGTCGAGCGCACGCCGAGAATCGTGCCCGGCATCGAGCCTGAACCTTGCTGCACGAGCACAAGATAGCGGTCGGCATCCGCCGGCACGGCTTCCGCGCGCGCAACCTTGAACTGGCACGGCTTGCCGGCCCAGGCGCCGAGGCGCGTCATGCGCCGCACAACATTGGTGTAGTCGATAGTCCGGCTCTTGTTCTCGCCGTTCTCGATCTCGACCGTACGGTGCGACGCAACGGCGACGAGCCATACCTCGCCCTCGCGCGCAGGTCCGGCTTCAAGGGCGACCTCGATCTGACCGCCCTGCTCCACGACATTGACCGGGATCGCCAGCAGCCCGTCCTTATCCTTCGTCTTTTCGATGGCCGCCAGAATCCCCGTGCGGTCGCTGCCGGTCGCGGACTCGATGCCGTTAACAATCATCTGCGGTGTGAACACCTTGCGGTCGCCGCGAACATTGGCATAGGCGCGCTGGCGGGCCGAATGGGCGGCCGCGCCGAAGGTATCCTTCCAGCCGAGATAGTCCCAGTAATCGACAGGAAACGTCAGGACGACGAGGTCCTTCTCCTTGGCCAGTTCACCGGCAAGACGGTCGGCCTTGGGGCAGGACGAGCAGCCTTGGCTGGTAAAGAGCTCCAGAACGGCCCGGGGCTGTTCGGCAAGGGCCTGCACTGATACCAGCGCAAGCCCGATGCCGAGTACTTGAGGCGTCAATCTCATAGGTCTGGCATGGCCCTGTTTACCCCGGCCCGCCAGTCACGAGGCCGAGAGCCTCATGCCGCGAGCTGGCGCAGCACATAGTGCAGGATGCCGCCATTGCGGAAATATTCCATTTCCTCGGCAGTGTCGATCCGGCAGACCAGCGGCACGCGCTTGACCTCGCCTGACGCGAATGTGATCTCGGCCGTGAGAACCGCCCGCGGCTGCAGCCCGTCGGCTATGCCGTGGATGGTGACCGTTTCGTCGCCCTTGAGGCCGAGTGTCTTCCAGCTCGTGCCGGCCTCGAACACCAGCGGCACGACGCCCATGCCGACAAGGTTGGAGCGGTGGATGCGCTCGAAACTTTCAGCGACCACCGCGCGGATTCCAAGCAGGACAGTGCCCTTCGCGGCCCAGTCGCGGGAGGAACCGGTGCCGTATTCCTTTCCGGCAAAGACGACGAGCGGCACGCCGTCGGCCTTGTATTTCATGGCCGCGTCGTAGATCGGCATCTGTTCGCCGTCCGGATAATGCCTGGTCAGCCCGCCTTCGACGCCAGCCAGCATCTGGTTCTTGATGCGGATATTGGCGAAGGTGCCGCGCATCATGACCTGATGGTTGCCGCGGCGCGTGCCGTACTGGTTGAAGTCCGCCGGGCGCACCTGATGATCGCGCAGGTAATGACCGGCGGGGCTTTCGACCTTGATCGAGCCCGCCGGCGAGATGTGGTCTGTCGTGATTGAATCGAGCAGCAACGCCAGTACACGCGCATTGTCGATGTCTTTGAGCGGCGCCGGCGTCTTGGTGATGCCCTCGAAATACGGCGGGTTCTGCACATAGGTCGAGCGGTCGTCCCACTCGTAGGTCAGGCCCTTCGACACCGAAATCTTCTGCCAGTGCTCGTCGCCCTTGAAGACGTCGGCATAGCGCTTCTGGAAGATCGCCTTGGTGACGTTGTCGCGTACATATTGAGCGACCTCCTTCGAGGACGGCCAGATGTCACGGAGATAGACCGGCTTGCCGTCCGATCCCAAGCCAAGCGGCTCGGTTGCGAGGTCAACCTGCAGGGAGCCCGCCAGCGCATAGGCGACGACGAGCGGCGGTGACGCAAGGTAGTTCGCGCGCACGTCAGGATTGACGCGGCCCTCGAAATTGCGGTTGCCGGAGATCACGGCACCGGCCACGACGTCATTGCCGTTGACTGCCTCCGACAGCGGTTCCGCCAGCGGGCCGGAATTGCCGATGCACGAGGTGCAGCCGAAGCCGACGATGTTGAAGCCGAGCGTGTCGAGATCGGTCTGCAGACCCGAACTCGCATAATAGTCGGCGACGACCTGGCTTCCCGGCGCGACCGATGTCTTGACCCAGGGCTTGACCTTCAGGCCCTTCGCCACCGCGTTGCGCGCGAGAAGCCCGGCTGCGATCATGACATTCGGGTTTGAGGTGTTGGTGCAGGATGTGATGGCGGCGAGCACGACATCGCCATGGCCGATCGTATAGTCCTCGCCTTCGACCGGAAAGCGCTCGGCAACCTTGCCCTTCTTGCCGAACTCACCCTCAAGCGCGTTGAGGAAACCGGCCTTGGTGCCGGACAGCAGCACACGGTCCTGCGGCCGTTTCGGACCCGCGAGGGACGGTTCGACGGAGGCGAGGTCCAGTTCGAGCACATCCGTAAATACGGGCTCGGCGGCGTCCGGCGTCCAGAACATGCCCTGCGCCTTCTGATACTCCTCGACAAGCGCAAGGCGCGCCGGATCGCGGCCGGTTTCGTCGAGATAGCGCAGCGTTTCGGTATCGACCGGAAAGAAGCCGCAGGTCGCGCCATATTCCGGCGCCATGTTGCCGATCGTCGCACGATCCTCCAGCGCCATCGCACCGATGCCGGGACCGAAAAACTCGACGAATTTTCCGACGACGCCCTTCTTGCGCAGCATCTCGGTGACCGTCAGCACAAGGTCGGTCGCGGTGACGCCTTCTCGCAGTCTTCCGGAAATGCGGAAGCCGACGACTTCGGGGACAAGCATCGACAGCGGCTGGCCGAGCATCGCGGCCTCCGCCTCGATGCCGCCGACGCCCCAGCCGAGTACGGACAGGCCATTGACCATCGTGGTGTGGCTGTCGGTGCCGACAAGCGTGTCGCAATAGGCCGTGGTCTCGCCGCCTTCTTCATTCGTCCAGACGACCTGGGAAAGATATTCGAGATTGACCTGGTGGCAGATGCCGGTTCCGGGCGGCACGACACGGAAATTGTCGAACGAGCCCTGGGCCCATTTCAGAAACCGGTAGCGCTCGCCATTGCGCTGGTATTCGAGTTCGACGTTCTTGGCGAAGGCCTGCGGTGTGCCGAACTCGTCGACGATGACCGAATGGTCGATCACGAGATCGACCGGGATAAGCGGATTGATGCGGCGCGGATCGCCGCCAAGCGCGTTCATCGCGTCGCGCATCGCGGCGAGATCGACGACGGCAGGAACGCCAGTGAAATCCTGCATCAGGACGCGGGCTGGCCGGAAATTGATCTCCTGAGAAGAGGTCCGGTCCTTCAGCCATGCGGCCATGGCCAGGATGCTGTCCTTGGTGACGGTCCTGCCGTCCTCGAACCGCAGCAGGTTCTCAAGCAGGACTTTGAGCGACACCGGCAGACGCGCTATGCCCTTAAGGCCGTTTTTCTCGGCCTCCGCGAGACTGTAGTAAGTGTAGGTCCGGCCGCCGGCGGTGAGGGTTTTCTTGGCTTTGAAACTGTCGAGGGATGTTTTGGACACGAGTGCTGATCTCCATACCAGACACTCGGCGGGAGCGTGTGCACTCCGAAGCGAACAACCCCGTGGGAAACGCGTGGCAGTCCGCTCTCCGCATTGGGAATACGTCGAGCAGGGGGCGAATATAGAAGCAAGTTTCGAATCCTTCCAGATCGTAGGCCCTACGCAAGCAGGCTCCGTCTCTCATTATTTCGGCGGGGCCTCGTGCAACTGACCGCGGATGATCTCACTGTTGAACGCGGCGGCCGCCGCGTGCTGGAGGGCGTCGGCGTAAAGCTCGGGCCAGGCGAGGCCATGGTCGTAACCGGGCCCAATGGTGCTGGGAAATCGACGCTTTTGCGGGCGCTGGCGGGTCTTTTGCCGCTGGCGCAAGGCCGGATTTCGGTCGAGGGCGGCGATGGCGAACGCACGGCCGCCGAACACATGCATTTCCTCGGTCATCTCGACGGGGTGAAGGGCGCGCTGACCGCCCGGGAAAACATTGCGTTCTGGGCGGACTTTCTCGGCGGCGACAGTACCGCAACCGAAACGGCGCTCGAGGCGGTCGGCCTTGGCCATGCCGCCGATCTGCCCGCCGGAACGCTGTCCGCCGGTCAAAAAAGGCGGCTGTCGCTCGCCCGTCTCGCCGTCGCCAGGCGGGACATCTGGCTGCTCGATGAACCGGCGACGGCGCTCGACACCGACGGTCTCGACCGGCTCGCCTCCCTTGTCGAAATCCATCGTGCCGCGGGCGGCCTCGTTGTCGCCGCCACGCATGCCGACCTCGGTTGGGCCATGACAAAACGCATGGTTCTGGGGCGGGCGGTATGACGCGCGCGCTGCTGGCCCTGATCCGGCGCGACTTCCGCCTTGCCGTCCGGGCCGGCGGCGGCGTCGGCCTGCCGCTCGTCTTCTTCCTGTCTGTCGTCGCCGTGACGCCCTTTGCCATCGGGCCCGACATGAAGCTTCTGGCGCGCGTGGGCACGGCCATTCTCTGGATCGGCGCTTTGCTCTCGACCCTGATCGGTCTCGACCGGCTGTTCGGGGCCGATGCCGAGGACGGCTCGCTCGATCTTCTGTTCGCGGCTCCGGCCCCGCTGCCGCTCGTCGTTCTGGCCAAGGCGGCCGCCCACTGGACCGTGACGGGACTGCCGCTCGCCGCCGCCGCGCCTCTTCTCGGCCTGATGCTGAACCTGCCGCCCGAAGCGCTCGGCGCCGTGGCCCTGACCCTCCTGCTGGGCACGCCGGCCTTGACGCTGCTCGGCATGATCGGTGCGGCCCTGACAGTAGGGCTGAGACGGGGTGGCCTGCTGCTGCCGGTGCTGGTGCTGCCGATGGCGGTGCCTGTCCTGATCTTCGGCGTGTCGGCGACCAATGCACTCGTCGCCGGCGAGGGCGGCTCCGCACCGTTGATGCTGCTGCTGGCGGCCTCCCTCGGCAGTCTGGTTCTGGCGCCCGTGGCGGCGGCGGCGGCCCTGAAAGGCGCGCAGTCGTGACCAAACGCGCGTTGCCAGCCGGAGGCCCCAAGGCTACATCGCGCCCGATGATCGCGCTCGCCAACCCTGCACGTTTCAATGCGCTCTCGGGCTCGCTGCTGCCCTGGCTCGCGGGGCTGACAGCGATCCTGTTTGCCGTCGGGCTGTATCAGGCGTTCTTCGTTTCGCCTGCGGACTACCAGCAGGGCGAGACGGTGCGGATCATGTTCGTCCATGTGCCGGCGGCGTGGCTTGCGATGTTCGGCTGGTCCCTGATGTCGATCGCAAGCCTCGGCGTGCTCGTCTGGCGCCATCCGCTCGCCGATGTGGCGGCGCAGGCTGCGGCACCCATCGGCGCGGCCTTTACACTGATCGCCCTCGTCACCGGCTCGCTGTGGGGACGCCCGATGTGGGGCACGTGGTGGGAATGGGACGCACGGCTGACGTCCGTACTGATATTGTTATTGATGTATCTGGGCGTCATCGCGCTGCGCGCCGCGCTCGACGAACCATCGCGCGCCGCAAGGCTGGTGGCGATTTTGACTCTGGCCGGCTTCGTCAATATCCCCATCATCAAGTTTTCGGTGGACTGGTGGAACACGCTGCATCAGCCGGCGTCGGTGTTTCGCGTGGACGGGCCGACGATCCATCCGGACATCCTCGTGCCTCTTCTCGTGAACGCGCTGGCGTTTACGTGTCTGTTCGTCACTTTGCATCTGGTCGGCATGCGCACCGAACTGACGCGGCGGCGGGTGCGCGGCCTGCAATTGCGGGCGGCGGAGGAACGATGACCCACACCGGATATATCGTCGCCGCCTACGGTTTTACCGCCCTTGTCACCGGGGCGCTGATCGTGTGGAGCGTCCTGCAGTATCGCGGACAGGTACGCGCCCTCGAAGCCCTCGAAACTCGGCTCGGACGGGGCTGATGCGCCGGCTTGGCGTTCTCATCCCGCTCGCGCTGTTCCTGGCGCTGGTCGGGCTGTTCTACGTCCGGCTCTATGCCGGCGACCCGTCGAAACTGCCCTCGGCGCTGATCGGCCGCGAAGCGCCCGAATTCTCGCTGCCGCCGCTGACAGGCCTTGCCGGCCCGAACGGCGCGGCGGTCCCCGGCCTGTCGCGCGACGATCTCGGAAACGGCCATGTGACGGTGGTCAACGTCTTCGCCTCCTGGTGCGCACCCTGCCGTGAGGAACACCCGCTGCTGGAAAAGCTCGCCGCGATGAACCGTGTCCGGCTGGTCGGCATCGCCTACAAGGACGAGCCCGGGAACACGCTGGGTTTCCTCAACGAAATGGGCAATCCCTTCTCCGCCGTCGGGGTGGACGAGAAGGGGCGCGCCGCCATCGACTGGGGCGTCTATGGCGTGCCGGAGACGTTCGTCATCGGCAAGGACGGCCGCATCGCCTACAAGCATATCGGCCCGCTGACCGAGGCCAGCTTCACCGACATGCTGCTGCCGGAAATCGGCAAGGCCGAGGCCGGAACGGCATCCGCCGCCACGCGCTAGAGATTGCCTCCGCCGCCTCGCTCGGCGAAAATGCCCGATAATCGGCCCAGCCCGGGGATATCGACATCTTGTCAGCGGAAGCTCTTCTCGGACACGCGACCTTTGCGTTGCTGATCCTGTCCGTGCTGATGACGAAGATGCTCCATCTTCGCATCGTCGGCATCGCAGCCGGACTTGCCGGGATCCTCTATTCCGGAGCAGTCGGCGATTATGTCAGTGCGACATGGTTTGCCGTGTTCGTTGCCGTAAACGCAGCCCAGATCGCCTTCGCGAGCTGGAAGAACCGCGGCTTCAGCTTCTCCGCCGACGACTGGATGTTCCGTCAGCACATTGCGCCCAAGCTCGATCCGCAGCTGACGCGCCGCCTCCTTGCGACCGGCCATTGGGGCACGGCCGAACCCGGGTTCGTCTTCACTCAGCGCGGGCAGATGGTCTCGCATCTCTACTTCATCGCCGAGGGCGAAGTACGCGTGACCGTGGAAGAGGTAGAGGTGGGGCTGTGCTATCGCGGCAGCCTCGTCGGTGAAATCAGCATCCTGTCCGGAACTCCGGCCACCGCGACGGCCGTCGCGCTGACACCCGTGCGCTATCTGGCGCTGGAACGCGCGAAGCTACGCGAACTGATCGCGAAGGAACGCGACGTCGAGCACGCGATCGATCTCAGCTTCCGTAAGGAATTCCACGACAAGATCGCCAGCGCCAACGAGGCGCTGGTCGATGCCGAACGGCGCATTGC
Source organism: Hyphomicrobiales bacterium (assembly GCA_022842205.1). GTDB lineage: Bacteria > Pseudomonadota > Alphaproteobacteria > Rhizobiales > Methylopilaceae > Flaviflagellibacter. Next base: position 73,611 of record JALHQA010000008.1, on the reverse strand, counting down.
GATACTCAGCCGGAAGCAGCGTCCTTCTCGTAGCGCGTCAGCAGCGGCACCTGAGTAAGCGCGAACAGGAAAGTCAGGGGCATGATGCCCCAGACCTTGAAGGCGACCCAGAAATCGGTCGAAAAATTCCGCCACACGATCTCGTTGACGATCGCGAGCACGAAGAAGAACAGCGCCCAGCGAAAGGTGAGTTTCTTCCAGCCTTCGTCCGTCAGGTTGAACGCCGCCTCGAACACCACGGCGAGCAGAGACTTGCCGAAGGCAAGGCCGCCGAGCAGCACGGCACCGAACAGCGTATTGACGATGGTCGGCTTCAGCTTGATGAACAGCTCGTCCTGCAGATAAAGGGTCAGCCCGCCGAAGATCAGCACGACGACGCCGGTGACCAGCGGCATGATCGGAATGCGGCGGATCAGAAACCACGACACGATGAGCGACACCGCCGTCGCAACCATGAACGCTCCGGTGCCGTAGAACAGGCCCGCGCGCGTATTGGTGACGAAGAAGACGACAAGCGGCCCAAGTTCGAGCGCGAATTTGAGCCAGGGATTGAGCTGCTTCTTCGGCGCTTCCGCCGTGGTCTTGATGGTCATGCGTTGTTCAGCCCCACAAGCGCGCGCGAAAACTCGCCGGCATCGAAAGGTTCGAGGTCGTTGACGCCTTCGCCGACGCCGATGAAATGGATCGGCAGGCCGAATTTTTCGGCGACAGCGACAAGAATGCCGCCACGGGCTGTGCCGTCGAGCTTCGTCATCACAAGGCCGGTGATGCCTGCCGTCTTCTGGAACAGATCGACCTGCGAAAGCGCGTTCTGGCCGACCGTGGCGTCAAGCACGAGGAGCGCGGCATGCGGCGCATCCGCATCGACCTTGCGGATGACGCGCGCGATCTTTTCGAGTTCCTGCATCAGCTCGGCGCGGTTCTGCAGACGGCCGGCCGTGTCGATGAGGAGAATGTCGACACCCGCGGCACGCGCCTTTTCCACCGCCTCGTAGGCAAGGCCCGATGCGTCGGCGCCGATATCCTTGCGGATGACCGGAGCGCCGGTGCGCTCGCCCCAGACCGCGAGCTGCTCGACCGCCGCCGCGCGGAACGTGTCGCCCGCCGCCAGCATGACCGACTTGCCATCGGCAATGAATTTCTGCGCCAGCTTGCCGATCGTTGTCGTCTTGCCGGAGCCGTTGACACCGGCCACCAGAATGACGAACGGCTTCGCTCCCGTATTGACGTCGAGGGGAGTTGCGACCGGCGAAAGGATCTTCTCGACCTCGGCGGCCACGACGCGGCGAACGCCTTCGCCGTCGAGCCCGCGCTCGTGACGCTGGCGCCCGACCTCCTCGGTGATCCGCGTTGCTGCCTCAAGCCCGAGATCGGCCTGGATCAGCAGGTCTTCGAGTTCATCCAAGGTCGCGGCGTCGAACTTCGACTTGGTGAAAAGATCGGCGATGCCGGAGCCGAGCTTTTCCGAAGTGCGCGACAGCCCGCGTGTCAGGCGCGCCAGCCAGCCGGTCTTCTCGCGCGGCAGTTCGACTTCCGGCGCGAGCGCGGCGACCTCGTCTTCATCCTCGGCCTCGGGACGCAGAATGATGCGCTCGTCCGGCGGGCTTTCGGGCAGCCCCGACGGCGTCTCTTCAACGGCCGGCACCATTTCCTCGGCGGGCGGCGGCGCTTCGTCGGCGGTCTTGCCGCCGAACAATCGTCCAAACAGACCGGGCTTCTTTTCGTCAGCCATTACGCCGCCAGTAGCTGAACGCCGTCATGTCCGGCGATGGTGACGGGAACGACGCTGCCGGTTTCGGCAGGCCGCGCGAATTTCACAAGCGCGAAGCCTTCGGTGCGGCCGGTGCCGGCGTTTTCGGCGAGCGCCATGCGCGTGCGGCCGATCTCTCCGGCAAGATGCGCGCGCAAGGCCGCTTCGCCCCGCGCCCGCAGCCGCGCCGCGCGCTCTTTCGCGATCTCGCGTGGCACCTGAGGCATCTTCGCGGCCGGGGTGCCGGGACGCGGCGAGAACGGAAAGACATGCAGATGCGTCAGGCCGCATTCATCGACGAGGGCGAGCGTGCGCCGGAACTGCTCCTCGGTCTCGGTCGGAAAACCGGCGATGAAATCGGCGCCGAACACGATGTCGGAGCGCAGACGCCGGAGATCGGCGCAGAATGAAATCGCATCGGCGCGCAGATGGCGGCGCTTCATCCGCTTGAGAACGAGATCGTCACCGGCCTGCAGCGAGATGTGAAGATGCGGCATCAGCCGCTCTTCCTCCGCCAGCGCGGCAATCAGGTCGGCGTCGGCCTCGACCGCATCAATCGAGGAGATGCGCAGGCGCGGCAGGTCGGGCACGAGCTTCAGGATCGTACGGACGAGCTTTCCCAGCATCGGCATGCCGGGCAGATCGCCGCCATAACTTGTGAGATCGACGCCGGTCAGCACGATCTCGCGGCAGCCGTTGCTGACGAGCTTCCTGACCTGTTCGACCACCGCGCCCATCGGCACCGAGCGCGACGGACCGCGGCCATAGGGAATGATGCAAAAGGTGCAGCGATGGTCGCAGCCGTTCTGCACCTGCACGAACGCGCGGGCGAGGCCTTGCATGCCGTCGATGAGATGCAGCGCAGTTTCGCGGACCCCCATGATGTCGTTGACGCGGACGCGCTCGCCGAGATCGAACGCCCAGCTCGCGGGCTTCATCTTCTCGGCATTGCCGAGGACCTGCGTCACTTCCGGCATCGCGGCGAACATCGCGGGATCGGTCTGCGCGGCGCAGCCGGTGACGACGATGTCGGATGCCGGATTGAGACGGCGCAGCCTGCGGATGGTCTGGCGCGCCTGCGCCACCGCTTCGTTCGTAACCGCGCATGTATTGACGACAACAAGATTTTCGCGTCCGGCTTCTCCGGCCGCCTTGCGGATGGCTTCCGACTCGTTGGCGTTGAGACGGCAGCCGAAAGTGATGACCTCGATGCTCACGCAGCGTTTCCGGCAAAGATCGCGGGATCGAACCGGCCTTCGAATTCTCTCTCGACCGGGCCCGTCATCAGGATGTGGTCGTCGGGCTCGCGCCAGAGAACATGCAGCGGCCCGCCCGGCAGGGTGACGGTGACGGAACGTCCGGTGCGGCCCGTGCGCGCGGCGGAGACCGCGGCAGCGCAGGCGGCGGTGCCGCAGGCGCGCGTCAGCCCCGCGCCGCGCTCCCACACTTTCAGCGTCAGCGCGTCCTTCGACGTGACATGGGCGAGCGAAATATTGGCGCGCTCGGGAAAGATCGGGTGATTTTCGAGCAACGGACCGAAGCGGCCGAGATCGTGCGCCTCGACATCATCGACCCAGAAGATCGCATGCGGATTGCCGACATTGACGACCGACGGCGAATGCAGGACCGGCGCGTCGATCGGCCCGATCTGAAGTTCGATGGCGCGCGTGTCGCGGAATTCCTCGCTGAGCGGAATGTCCTGCCAGCCAAAGCGCGGGACACCCATGTCGACGGTGATGGTCCGCGGCGCCGTGCCCGCGGTCGCGACCAGCGGCCCGGCCTTTGAATTTATGGTTAACAGATCCTTGCCGCTCTCCTGCATCACGAGCCACGCGATGCAGCGGGTGCCGTTGCCGCAGGCGGAGGATTCCGAGCCGTCATTGTTGAAGATGCGGGTCGAGATATCGGTGCCCCGTCCAGGCTCGATGGTCATCAGCTGGTCGAAGACGAGGCCGGAGTCGTGGATGGCGCGGGCTTCGGCATTGGTCGGCGCGGGTGCGCCGTCGCGTAGATCGACCACCAGGATCTCGTTTCCGAGCCCGTTCATCTTGATAAAGGGGCGGTTGGCCAGCGCGCTCATCTCGCGCCCTTATATGGCGAACCGCGCCTGGGAAGCTAGGCAAAGCCGAACTGCTCCGCCCCGCGGGCGTTGAAAGGACGATGGGTGAATTTCTCCATATCCTGACGGTGCTGCTGGTCGCGGTTTTTCTCGCGACGACCTTGGGCCACGCCCTGGAACTGCCCGGGAAAATGCGGCTGGCGCAGCAAGACTATCTGAAAGTGCAGACGATCTACTGGCCCGGCTTCACCTGGATCGGCGGCGGCGCGGAAGTGCTCGGCATGCTCGCCAATCTGGTTCTGATTTTTCTGACCCCGGACGGCGTGCCTCTGATCCTGGTGTCGGGATCGCTCGGCCTGCTCATCATCGCCCACGCGATTTACTGGGGCGCGATCCATCCCGTGAACAAGGTCTGGGTGAATAGCCTCGATCTCAAGGGTGCGAGCGGCGGGTTCTTCCGCGCCGGCGGTGCTGCCTCCGCCGCGGATTGGACCGAACTCCGCGATCGCTGGGAATATGCCCATGCCGCGCGTGCGTTCCTGAATTTCGGCTCCCTCGCAATGCTGGTGATCGCCCTGGCCATCGTCGAAAGTTAGAGGCGCTGCCCGGCTTCGGGCATCGTTTGTGACGGGCGGACACGGCTAAGCTCAGCGGCCGGGGCAAAAGGGAAGCGGTTCATGCATTTTGCAAGACTTCTGACCGCGACGGGTCTCGTTCTCGGGGCGGCCGCACTCGTTCTGCAGTTCAGCCTGTCGATTCCAGCGACCATGGCGAACGGTTCAGGCCTCGGCCGGTCGATCGTCCTGTTCTTTTCCTATTTCACCATCCTCACCAATGCGGTGCTGGTGCTGATCTACCTTTCGGAGCTTTTACCGGCGCGGGTGCTTGCGGCCTTCCGCGGTCCGCTGGCGCGCGCGCTGATGGCGGGCACCATCACGCTGGTGATGGCCTATTACCATGTGTTCCTTCTGGCCCAGAAGCGGTGGGACGGGCTGTGGTTCGTCGCCGACATCCTGCTGCATTACACACTGCCGCTGCTGTATCTGCTATGGTGGACCGTTACCCAGCCCCATGGCGGCCTGCGCCTCAAAAGCGTGCCCGCCATGATCGTGCCACCGCTGGCCTATCTGCCCTATGTCATGCTGCTGGGTGTCTTCACCGGGGTCTATCCCTATGCGGTCATTGATTTAAACAACCGGAGCGCGGCTGAGGTCGGCACCGGCGTGCTGGCGATAACGCTTGCCCTGGCGCTGCTCTGTGCGCTCGTCGTCGCGGCCGACCAGGCCCTCGCCGGAAAAGCTTCCCCAGGGCGAGTTCCTTGACTCCGCCATCTTCCGCGCGTACCCGATCCCTGTTCTCAAGCGCTTCCGACGCCTGAGCCACCGCCCGGCCTGAGAGGCCGGAGGTCAACGCCCGACAGCGCGATGCGCCCTCGGGCGCGTTTTGCGTTGGACGTTTGGGCACTTACCTCATTGGCGAATGAGGCCAATGGGCGAGGTAAGAGGAACAATGTTCGAGACCCTTCAGGACCGCCTTTCCGGCGTACTCGACAGACTTCGCGGCCGCGGCGCGCTCTCCGAGAGCGACGTCAAGGAGGCCATGCGCGAGGTTCGCCGCGCGCTGCTCGAAGCGGACGTGGCGCTCGATGTCGTGCGCGATTTCATCGCCCGGGTGACCGAGAAGGCGGTCGGCGCGGTCGTCGTGAAGTCGGTGACGCCCGGCCAGATGGTCGTGAAGATCGTCCATGACGAACTGGTTCAGACGCTCGGTGCCGACAGCCAGCCGATCTCGCTCGCCGCCGCCGCGCCGGTGCCGATCCTGATGGTCGGCCTGCAGGGCTCGGGCAAGACGACGACAACGGCCAAGATCGCCAAGCGCCTGCAGGACCGCGAGAAGAAGCGCGTGCTGATGGCCTCGCTCGACACCCATCGCCCGGCCGCGATGGACCAGCTCGCGGTGCTCGGCCAGCAGACCGGCGTCGCGACACTGCCGATCGTCGCCGGGCAGAACGCGGTCCAGATCGCCGAACGCGCGGTCAGCGCGGCGAAACTCGGCGGCTATGACGTCGTGATGCTCGACACCGCCGGCCGCACCACGGTGGACGAGGCCTTGATGGCGGAAGCTGCCGAGGTGAAGCGGATCGCAAAGCCGCACGAGGTGCTGCTTGTCGCCGACGCGCTGACCGGCCAGGACGCCGTCAATACCGCCCGCGCTTTCGACGGCGCGCTCGGCATCACCGGACTTGTACTGACGCGTGTCGACGGCGATGGCCGCGGCGGCGCCGCGCTTTCGATGCGCGCCGTCACCGGCAAGCCTATCAAGCTGATCGGCGTCGGCGAAAAGATGGACGCGCTCGAGGATTTCGATCCGGAGCGTATCGCCGGCCGCATTCTCGGCATGGGCGATATCGTCGCGCTCGTCGAGAAGGCGCGCGAGCAGATCGACGCCGAACAGGCTGCGCGCGCCGCCGAGCGCATGCGCAAGGGCCAGTTCGATCTCAACGATCTCAAGGGCCAGCTCGAACAGATGCAGAAGCTCGGCGGCATGTCGGGCGTGATGGGCCTTCTGCCCGGCATGGGCCAGATGAAAAAGCAGCTCGACGCCGCAAATCTCGACGACCGCATCCTGAAACGTCAGGCGGCGATCATCGACTCAATGACGAGGGCCGAGCGCAAGAATCCGGACCTGCTGAAGGCCTCGCGTAAGAAGCGCATCGCGTCGGGTTCCGGCACAAAGGTCGAGGACGTCAACCGGCTGCTGAAAATGCACCGCCAGATGGCCGACATGATGAAGATGGTGGGCAAAGGCGGACGCGGCGGGCTCGCGGGCCTTGCCGGCAAGCTCGGCATGGGCATGCCGGGCGGAATGCCGCCGGGTATGGACGCCAACGCCCTCAAGCAGCTGACCAAGGGCGGCATGCCGCAGCTGCCGCCGGGCGGCCTTTCCGGCGGAATGCCCGGACTGCCGCCGAACTTTCCGGGCGCACCGCCCGGAGGATTTCCGGGCCTCGGCCCAAACCCCTTCGACAAGAAAAAGTGAACTCGGCCAAGTGCCGTCAATACATGGAAATGGAGAAGTAATATGTCGCTGAAAATCCGTATGTCCCGCGGCGGTTCGAAGAAGCGCCCGTTCTACCGCATCGTCATCGCCGACTCGCGCTATCCGCGCGACGGCCGCTTCATCGAGAAGATCGGCACGTTCAACCCGCTGCTGCCGAAGGACGCCGAGCGCGTCGTGCTCGACGTCGAGAAGGCGAAGGAATGGCTGGCCAAGGGCGCGACGCCGTCCGACCGCGTCGCCCGCTTCCTCGACGAGCGCGGCCTGCTGAAGCGCAAGGCCCGCAACAATCCGGAGAAGGCGATCCCACGCAAGGAACGCGGCAAGACTCCGGAAGAAGTGGCAGCCATGCGCGGCGAGGCCGCCCCGGCCGCTGCCGCACCGGCCGAAACCCCCGCTCCGGCGGAAGCGCCCGCCGAGGCCCCGGCCGAAGCCTGATCGCAAAATGCCCCCCGCCCGCATCCATGTGGCGACCATCGGCGCGCCGCACGGCGTGCGGGGGGAACTGCGCGTCAAGCCCTTCACCGAAGACCCGCTGGCGCTGAAGACGTATTCGCCGCTCGAAACCGAGGACGGCAAGCAGAGCCTTGCGGTCACCGCCGCCCGCGTCCAGGGCCATATGGTCGTCGCGAAATTCGACGGCATCACCGACCGCGACCGCGCAGCCGCCCTGACGAATACGAAACTGTATGTACCACGATCCCGCCTGCCGAAAGCGGCGCAGGGCGAATATTATCACACCGACCTGATCGGCCTTCGCGCCGAAACGACCGGCGGCGAAACCATCGGCGAAATCGTCGCCGTGCAGAATTTCGGCGCCGGCGATCTTCTGGAAATCGCGCGTGAGGGCCGCGACACGGCTCTTGTTCCGTTCACCGCCGAATTCGTGCCCGAGATCGACATCGACGGTGGACGGGCGAGGATCGCACCGCCCGAGGGACTTCTCGACGACGGGGCGAAGAATCTCGACGAGGAGCGTGGCTGATGGCCTGGCACGCGACCGTCATTACGCTCTTTCCCGAGATGTTCCCCGGCCCGCTCGGCGTCTCGCTGGCAGGCCGCGCGCGGGCCGACGGCGCCTGGTCGCTCGATACCGTCAATCCGCGCGACTTCGCCACCGACAAACACCGGAGCATCGACGACACGCCGTTCGGCGGCGGACCAGGCATGGTGCTGCGGGCCGACATTCTCACCGCAGCCATCGAGGCCGCCGCACCGGCGAGAGACGCCCGTCCGCGACTGCTGATGACGCCGCGCGGCGCCCCGCTGACGCAGAAGCGGGTGCGGAGCCTTGCCGCCGGACCGGGCGCCGTGATCGTCTGCGGCCGGTTCGAGGGGGTCGACGAACGCGTGATCGCAGGCTGCGCTCTCGAGGAAATTTCGGTCTCCGACGCGGTCCTGTCCGGCGGCGAGCCGGCGGCCCTGCTGGTGCTCGATGCCTGCGTCCGCCTGCTGCCCGGCACGATGGGCCACGACGCCTCCGGCGACAGTGAGAGTTTCGAGCAGAATCTCCTTGAATATCCGCAGTTTACGAAGCCGCAGGAATGGCGTGGCCAGACTGTGCCCGAGGTTCTGACCTCGGGCGATCACAAGGCGGTCGCCGCCTGGCGCCGGACCGAGGCCCTGAAAGCGACACGCACCCGCCGGCCGGACCTGTTCGCCAAATATGTCGCGGCCCTCGGTTCGGTGGTCGACAAGCCGCCGAAAACCGAGTAGAAGCCGCCGCTCAATCGTTATTTGCACTGCAGATGCGCCCCCGGAACAGTCCGGGCGCGGCGCCGCCCCGGAGAAGTATCATGGCCATCGACATTATCCAGGAGCTCGACCGCGAGCAGATGGCGGCCGTGGCCGCCAAGCGCAAAATCCCGGACTTCGCGCCCGGCGACACCGTTCAGGTCAACGTCAAGGTGACCGAAGGCGAACGCACCCGCGTCCAGGCCTATGAAGGCGTCGTGATCGCCAAGTCGGGCGGCGGCGTGAACGAGAGCTTCACGGTGCGCAAGATTTCCTACGGCGAGGGCGTCGAGCGCGTCTTCCCGCTCTACTCGCCGATCATCGACTCGGTGAAGGTCGTGCGCCGCGGCAAGGTCCGCCGCGCCAAGCTCTATTACCTGCGCGCGCTGCGCGGCAAGAAGGCCCGTATCGTCGAGAAGACGACCGGCCAGGCCGCTTCCGCAGGCGCCAATGCGGAAGAAGCATCCGCAAGCTGAACATTCGCGCATAGCGAGACATTCAAAGGCGCGGCTTCAGCCGCGCCTTTTTATTGCGCAATTTTGGAGCGCGCCATCCAGAAGCTGGAACTTCGGCGATCCCGTTGGCCGGCGAGAGCCGGCAGATCGAAGACGCCGTCGAGCACGCGGTTCATTTCGTCATCCCGCTGGACATAGCCGGCGGGAAAAAGCATCCGGTCGCCCGCGGCGCCAGCGAGGATGTAGGTCACGAGCATGTACTGCTCGTTGTAGAAGCGCTTGTACCACTTGGCGGGATAGTCCTCCGGCAGAAAGATGTCGTGGATGCCCCATGCTACGCCCCGCGGCAGCAGCGGCAGAAACTCCGTGAAAAACACGGTCGTGTCGTTATTTGTGAACGAGTGATGGCTGCCATCCTGGAACAGGACGTCGCCCTCCTGGAGCCACCCCAGGGCTTCCTCGCCGATATCCTGGAAAGGTTTGCGGATCACCTCGTCGCACAGCGTATCGATCTCTGCCCGCGGCACCGGATCGATGGAAATGATACGGGTCGGAAGGCCGTGATCCTGAATCGCCTTGCGTGCGAATTTGGTCGAATTGCCCGAACCGATCTCAAGATAGGTCTTCGGACGGCGCAGCCGCAGCAGCGTGTACAGGATCATCCCGTCGAGCGGCGGCATATAACCGTTCTTCCAGTGCGGAAGCTTCTCGCTCTCGCCACGCAGCTCGATTTCGGCAAGATACGGCCGGGCGGCGACCACTTCGCGGCACAGGGCCAGGATGTCCGCACGGCTTTCCGCGAACAGGTCCTGCAGGCGGCGGCCGGCACCGGAGGAACCGAACGGGCGCGGCGCGGGCAGAAAGGGGAAGGACGGCGCCCGGATGCGGTCGACCCGCTTGGGAACCTTGCGATTGGGGAAGAGGCGGTCCTTAAGGCGCATGCATGGGTTGAGTAGCGCGAACCGCGCACGTTTGACAGAGACTTGTACGGAAGCAGGGTTTGTCGCCGCACATTGGAACGGCTATATTGTAGTCATGGCTATCGCCCGCTCGACCCTTCTCTTCGCCGCGATCACCGATCATGCGCGGCTGCCCGCCCGGTTTTTCGGGCGGATGGTGGCGGCCGCCCTCGCGGACCTTCGCACGCTCTGATTTGAGGCCGCACGGCCCTGTAATCCCGTCCGCACAGCGGACATCCGCGTCAGCGAATTGAAACGAGAACCACCAATGAACACCCGCAACGCACCGCCGAAAACGCTCTACGACAAGATTTTCGACGACCATGTCGTCGATCGCCAGGACGACGGCACCTGCCTGCTCTATATCGACCGGCACCTGGTCCACGAAGTCACGAGTCCGCAGGCCTTCGAAGGTCTGCGCCTGACCGGCCGCAAGGTGCGGGCGCCGCACAAGACGCTCGCGGTCGTCGATCACAACATCCCCACCTCCGACCGCTCGCTGCCGAACCCCGACCCGGAAAGCGCTACGCAGATCGCCACGCTGGCGGAGAACACGCGCGACTTCGGCATCGAATACTTCAACGAATTCGACCGGCGGCAGGGCATCGTCCACATCGTCGGTCCCGAACAGGGCTTCACCCTGCCGGGCACGACGATCGTGTGCGGCGACAGCCATACCTCGACGCATGGCGCGTTCGGCGCGCTGGCGCACGGCATCGGCACATCCGAGGTGGAGCATGTTCTGGCCACCCAGACGCTGATCCAGAAGAAGGCCAAGAACATGCGGGTCACCGTCGACGGCAAGCTGCCGGACGGCGTGACCGCGAAAGACATCATCCTCGCCATCATCGGCGAGATCGGCACCGCGGGCGGCACGGGATCGGTGCTCGAATATGCCGGCGAGGCGGTGCGCGGCCTTTCGATGGAAGGCCGCATGACGATCTGCAACATGTCGATCGAAGGCGGTGCGCGCGCCGGCATCATCGCGCCCGACGAAACCACTTTCGCCTATATCAAGGACCGCCCGCGCGCGCCGAAGGACGCAGCGTGGGACGCGGCGCGCCGTTACTGGGAGACGCTGTTCTCCGAAGAGGGCGCGCACTTCGATCGCGAGGTGAAGCTCGACGCCGCGAAACTGCCGCCCATCGTGACCTGGGGCACCAGCCCGGAGGACGTCGTGTCGGTACAGGGCGTCGTGCCGAACCCGGACGACATCGAGGACGAGAATGTGCGCGCCGCGAAACGGCGGGCGTTGCAATATATGGGCCTCACCGCCGGAACGAAGATCACCGACATCAAGCTCGACCGCATCTTCATCGGCTCCTGCACCAATGGCCGGATCGAGGATCTGCGCGCCGTTGCGCAAGTCATCGGCGACCGAAAAGTGCATGCCGATGTCAGCGCGATGATCGTGCCGGGCTCGGGCCTTGTTAAGGCGCAGGCAGAAGCCGAGGGCCTCGACAAGATCTTCAAGGCCGCGGGCTTCGACTGGCGCGAGCCGGGATGCTCGATGTGCCTCGGCATGAACCCCGACAGGCTGAGCCCGGAAGAACGCTGCGCCGCGACCTCGAACCGCAATTTCGAAGGCCGCCAGGGTTTCAAGGGCCGCACCCACCTCGTCTCGCCGCAGATGGCGGCGGCGGCGGCGGTTGCCGGCCGTTTCGTCGACATCCGCGAATGGGGTCTGTGAGTACGTGCAGAAGCGGCCGCCCATCCGGACGGCCGCTTGTCACGCAATTCTTAAGTAGGTCAGTCGCAGTCGCGGACGGTGCGGACGATCTTCTTGCCATTGCGCCATTTTACGGTGCGCTTGGTCACGCAGTCGTCGCGATAGGCGCTGCGGCCGCTGTAGACCCGGACGCCCGGACGGGCATGATAATAGCGCGGCCCGTCATAGCCGTACCCGTAATAGGGGCGGTCCGGACCGACATTGATGCCGATGCCCACCTGGGCGGCGGACGGGGTCGCAAAGGCAGCAGCGCCCATAAGGGCAGCCAGCGCGGCGGAAGCGAGATATTTGGTCATGTTGTCCTCTAACGTATGTTGCCTTGTCGAACCAACGGCGGAGCGCTGCGCTGGTTGCATGGACAATCGCGAATATTCAACGGACCCCAATGGAACCTTTTGGCGTGGTGCGGCACGGGGCGTGTCATGACGGGATGGGCAGGCCGGCAGGCACCCTCGATCGAGGATTTCGAGGCAATCGCACGCGATGCCTATGGTTCGCTGCCAGGACAGTTCCGCGCAATGACGGACGGGCTTGTCATCCGCGTCGAGGATTTTCCCGAAAAGGATGTTCTCCGCGAACTCGGACTCGAAAATGAATTCGACCTTCTCGGCCTGTTCCAGGGCACCGGCCTCGCCCAGGCCGACGCCGTGCCGCGAACGGGCCAGATGCCGAACATGGTGTTTTTGTACAGGCGTCCCATTCTTGACTATTGGGCGGAGCACGAGGAAACGCTGGACCATATCGTGACCCATGTCCTGATCCACGAGATCGGCCATCATTTCGGCCTGTCGGACGATGATATGTACGCAATCGAGGCGGCTATCGCCTGAGGAGAAAGAAAATGCAGCCGTTCACCAAGCTCGAAGGCGTCGCGGCGCCGCTGCCTTTGGTCAATATCGACACCGATATGATCATCCCGAAGCAGTATCTGAAGACGATCAAGCGCACCGGCTTGGGCAAAGGCCTGTTCGCCGAACTCCGCCTCGACGAAAAGGGAAACCCGAACCCGGATTTCGTGCTGAACAAGCCAGCCTACAAGGACGCGCAGATTCTGGTGACCGGCGAGAATTTCGGCTGCGGCTCCTCGCGCGAACACGCGCCGTGGGCGCTGCTCGATTTCGGCATCCGCTGCGTGATCGCGACGAGTTTCGCGGACATCTTCTACAACAACTGCTTTCAGAACGGCATTCTGCCGATCGTCGTGAAGCCGGACGATCTGGAAAAGCTGATGGACGACGCCGGGCGCGGCGCCAATGCCCGCCTGACGATCGACCTTGAGAGCCAGACGATCAGCGGTCCGGACGGCGGCACGATCCGTTTCGACATCGATCCCAACCGCAAGCATCGCCTGCTCAACGGTCTCGACGATATCGGGCTTACGCTGGAAAAGGCGCCGAAGATCGCGGACTACGAAACAAAGCTTGCCGACGCCCGCCCCTGGGCGTGAGGTCAGCCGAGTTTCTGCTCGAGCTGGCTGTGTATGAACGATTTGCGCGCGACGCCGTCGCCGAGATGCTTTTGCATCAATTGGGAGCATTCCCGGTTGCGGCCGCGCTCGAGCAGATCGAGCATTTCGAGATGATCGCGCGCCTGGATGTAAAACCGCTCCCGGTCGATCACCATGCGATAGTCGATCAGGCGGCGCACGCGGTTCACCCGCACGACCGACTGATGGAAGAACGGGTTGCCGGACATTTTCGCGAGGTCTTCGTGAAAATCGATGCCTGAATCGAGCAGGCGCGCGGCCGGCCAGCGCTCGATCGCACCCTCGAGCAGGCCTTCCATGACGCGCCGGTGGAGATCGATGGCCTGCCGGTTGAGCGCGAAGCCCGGCTGAAGCAGCGCGGCCGGCTCGATCACGGAGCGGAAGCGGTAGATCTGGGCGAGGACTTCGGGAATGTCCGCGATCTCGACCAGCCGCCAGCCATAGCCCTCCTTGCGCTCGACCCAGCCTTCATTCGCCGCGCGCGCCAGAAACTCCGAGGCCTGCGCCCTGGTCAGGGTGTAGCGGGCGCGCAGGAACTGTTCGGAGATTTCCTGCGGCAGCGCCCCCTCGAGCCATTCCTCGGCGAAGCGGTAATAGATTTCCGGGGCATCGGAGTGCAGCGCCATATCGGCGGCACCCTTCGGCATGCGGATTCCGCGTTTGACGAAATAGCCGCGATTGGGACGCTGCTCCAGCACGCCGCGATCGGCGAGCAATTGCATCGCCTCGCGTATCGGCGAGCGCGACACGTCGAAATCGTCCGCCAGTTTCTGCGTGCTGAGATGCGATTCCGGCGGCAGTTCCCCGCCCTGAATCCTCTTGGTGATTTCCAGTGCAATGCGCTCGGGAAGGCTGTTGGCCATGGGCGCCGGGAATCCGTTGTGTGTCCGACCGACCTTTGACACGAAAAAGGCCGCGCTGTCGCGCGGCCAGTTTCTCAGAGAGAAAGAAGCGGCCGCACAACGGGGCCGTACTCAGCAAGCCCGCCGAAAATGCCGCCCGGATCAACCGGGCGGCGAAGTTCAGCGTTTGAAGGGCCTTGGATGAAGGCCGGGTTATTGTTGGCCTTTTTGATAAAAAAATGCAATCCGGAATGAATTCAAAATTCCCTTCGGCGCGCATCAAATCGTCTAATGTTGCCGAAATGCCGCGATCGACCAAAGCGGGAACAGGTTCGGACCCGGTCACGCAAACGGGATCGGCGGCGGCATCCGCAACGCCGAAAGCCGCGTATTCTCAACACATGAGCCGCCGGCAAACCATCCATCCGCTGATCGTGCGCGTGACGCACTGGATCAACGCGTTCGCGATCCTCATCATGGTGATGAGCGGATGGCGCATCTACAACGCCTCGCCGCTGTTTCCCTTCCGCATCCCGGAAAGCCTCACGCTCGGCGGCTGGCTGGCCGGAGCACTGCAATGGCATTTCGCGGCGATGTGGCTGTTCGCCGGAAATCTTCTCGTCTATCTCGCCTACGGGATTTTCTCGGGCCGTTTCCGCGCGAAGCTGTTTCCGATTTCGGCACGCGCGATCTTCGCCGATCTCGGCGCATTTTTCCGCGGCCGGCTGAGCCACGACGACATCGCCGTCTACAACACGATCCAGCGGCTGCTCTACGCCGGCGTCATCCTCGCGCTGCTGGTTCTCATCCTCTCCGGCCTGTCGATCTGGAAGCCGATCCAGTTCCAGGAACTCGCGAACCTGATGGGCGGCTATGAAGGCGCGCGGCTCGTGCATTTCTTCGCCATGGCGTTCACCGTCGGCTTCGTCGCGGTGCACATCGTGATGGCGCTGCTTGTGCCGCGATCGCTGCTGGCCATGCTGAGGGGACGCTGATGATCCGCCGTCCGCGAAAGCCTCTCGTCTCCGCCCGCGACGTTATCCGCGACGCCGCGAAGCCGATGGAACCCGCGACGCGGCGCGCCTTTCTCAAACAGGCGGCGGGCCTCGGCACGCTGACGCTGCTGACCGGCTGCGATGTCGTGGACAGCGCATCGGCGGAGAACGCGCTGATGACCATGTCGCGCTTCAACGACCGGGTGCAGGCCTTCCTGTTCAATCCCCACAAGCTCGCGCCGGAATATCCGCGCGCGATGATCGTGAAGCCGTTTCCGTTCAACGCCTTCTATTCCGCGGACAAGGCGCCGGCCGTCGACGCGGCGGGGTACAGGCTCGAACTTGCCGGAAAGATCACAGACCGCACGCCATGGGCTCTGGATCGTCTGTACGCCGAGCCGCAGGTGACGCAGATCACGCGCCATATCTGCGTCGAGGGCTGGAGCGCGATCGGCACCTGGACCGGCATCCGCTTTTCGGACTTTCTGACCAAGATCGGCGCCGACCTCAACGCGCCCTATATCGCCTTCCGCTGCGCCGACGGCTATTCGACCTCGATCGACATGCCGACCGCGCTGCACCCGCAGACGCAGCTGACCCTGATGATCGACGGCGAGGTCCTGCCGCGTATTTACGGCTTTCCGATGAAGCTCCGGATGCCGACCAAGCTCGGCTTCAAGAACCCGAAGCACATCACCGCGATCGAGGTCACGGACACCTATCCCGGCGGCTATTGGGAAGACATGGGCTACAACTGGTTCAGCGGGCTTTAGACCTCATCCTGAGGAGCGCGAAGCGCGTCTCGAAGGATGAGGAGAGTCCAGCATTTGCGGCCCACCCTTCGAGACGCCGCCTGCGGCGGCTCCTCAGGATAAGGGCGGCGCACCCCCACCCCGCCTCCCGGCAGGGTGAAACGAAGACCCGTCCATACATCCCCGGAGGGATGCGCGGAGCCGGCGGCGCCTCCGCATTCCGCGGTGCGGAACGGAAAAGCGCGAAAAGGTCCACGGACACACGGCGGCACGCCGCCGGGCTCCGCGCGCGGTGTGTGAGGGCTTGCTGCCGGAGACCCCTGGAGGGCTGGGTTTGCTACCCTCCACTCTCGGTCCCGCCTTCTGCCCGATCCGCTGGTACGGACCATTGGACACAAGGCGACCAGGACCTTGGAGCCGCACCTCGGCGGCCCGGGAACACCGGCCTTGGGCCTCCGGAAAACCGAGGGCCGTTACCCCCTCGCCTCTCCGGCCACCGCACCCTTCTTCACGATCAGAACGGCCCGGACCGCCCCTCCTCGAAGAAAGGTGTTTTGGGGGTAGCATGAAATAGGAATATTGTCAAGAACCTTCTGCCCTTGTGGGAGAAGGCCGACTCGCGGCACTGCCGCGAGCGGGATGAGGGGTCGATCGCGCTGTCCATACCCCTCACCTCGCTCATGGCCTTGCGGCCATGAGTCGTCCTCTCCCACAAGGGGAGAGGAAGGTACCAGCTCATTCCTACAACTTCTCGCCGGGCAGCTTGCTGGCCTGCTTCACCCAGGCGGCGAACTGCGTTTCGTCGAAGTCGTTTTCATGGATGTCGAGATAGCGCACCTCCTCGTGCTTCGACGTTCCGGCGGGGATGGGGTTCAGGGACGTTCCGCGAAAGAACGTGACTTTCACGTATTTCGTGAAGACGTGGAAGCTGAGGAACCACAGCCCGGGCTCGACGCCGTAGAACGGCGAATTCCATTTCACCGCCTTCTTCACGCCGGGAACGGTACGGACGATGATGTCGTCCATACGTTTTCCGATCCCGCTCTTCCAGCCCGGCATGGCGGCGATATAGGCCTGCACCGGCGCGTCGCCTTCGCCCTTCGGAATCCGCGGATTGCCGCCGGAGAGGAGGGGCACCTTGCCGGGTCTGGGTTTCGCAGGCGCTTTGCGTCTTTCCGCTCGTGTTCACCACTCGCTCCTACATATCAGCCCGCGCCAGAACCTGTTCGAGCTTGCCGAAGAACTCCCGCCAGCCGACTTTCGCGCCGCCGAATGCCTGCTTCTGCGTCGGCAAGAAGCCTGATTGCTCCATGCGCAAATGCGTGCCCGTTCCGGTCGGCGTCATCGTAAATACAACCACGCTACGCAGATTGTAGGCCGCGTCCTCATGCTCGAAATTCCACGTGTAGGACAGGCTTCGGTTCGGCTCGACCTCAAGCACCTCGCAATCGAGCACGCCGCCCCACTCGCCGGTCAGATTGAACCGGTGTCCGACCTCCGGCCTGAAATCATTCTTCATCAGCCACTCTTCAATGAGATGCGGTTGCGTCAGCGCCCGCCACATCTTTTCCGGCGGATGCGCGAACTCGCGTTCGACGACGACGGTCAGTGCCTCGGTCCGTGTTTCACTCATTGGTCCATCCTTTTGAGAAGATCTTCGAGGCCATCGAACCGACTCTCCCAGAACCCGACGAGATTGTTTGTCCAGTCGATCAGCGGCGCCAGCGCGCCGAATTGTGCGCTGTAATGCGTCTGGCGGCCTTCGTGGCGGTCGCGCACCAGCCCTGCCTGTTTCAGAAGGCCGAGATGCTTCGAGACGGCGGGCTGCGAGATACCGGCTCCCGCCGTCAGCGCTCCGACCGTCTGTTCGCCATCGCGGCACAGACGCTCGAAAATGGCCCGGCGGGTCGGGTCGGCAAGGGTTCGAAAGAGCAGATCGTGGGAGGCTGGCATTCTATCCATAGCCATAAGGTTATGGATATTTCATAACCGCACAGTTATGCGTTAGTCAACCTCGTCTCCAGCCCCCCTTTCACCTTCGGCCATTCGTCGTCGAGAATCGAATAGACCGCCGAGTCACGCCGCGTGCCGTCGGGCTGGATCATGTGCTTGCGCAGAACGCCTTCGGGCACCGCGCCGAGCTTTTCGACCGCGGCGCGGCTGCGGAGATTTGCGTGGTGGACCTTGAACTCCACGCGGCGCGCGCCCCACGCCTCGAAGGCATGGGTGAGCAGCAGCAGCTTCGCTTCCGGATTGACCTTCGTGCCCCAGACCTCCGGTATGTACCAGGTGTAGCCGAGTTCGAGCCGCTTGTGGGCGGGCACGATGTCGAACAGGCGCGACATGCCGACGAGACGGTTCGCTGCAAGCTCGCGCACGGCGAAGGGAAGCTGCTCGCCCTGCTCCATGTGATGGCGCGCGGCCGCGAGATAGTGCGCGGCATCGCCCCGGATCGAATAGTGCCAGATGCGCTCGTCGGCGATGGCGGCGAGCAGTTCGGGGATGTGCGCATCGGCCAGCGGTTCGAGCCGGACGATGCGGCCTGCCAGCGGGACGGCGGCGGGGATTTCGGCGCGGGACATGGGGATTGGGTAGCATGGACACCTCTCCCATGGGAAAGGTCGGCCGACCGCGAAGCGGTCGCCGGGTGAGGGGGTATGCTCGTTCGGGTCCATACACCCTCACCCCGCTCGTGCTGCGCACGAGTCGGCCCTCTCCCCACGGGAGAGGGAGGGCACCGGGCCTGCGCCCATCCTTCGAGACGCCGCCGGACCGATGGAAGACCCCTCACCTCGCTCATGGCCGGGGGCCATGAGTCGTCCTCTCCCACAAGGGGAGAGGAAACCCTTGCGCGCCGCGCGGAATGGCGCAATCTGCGCGGCCCTTCCCCTCTTTCGCGAGTTTCCCCATGACGCGCCGCCTGATCTCGTCCGGTTCCGATTTCGAAAAGATCGCGGGCTATTCCCGCGCCGTCGTCCAGGGCGACTGGGTGTTCGTGGCCGGCACCACCGGGTACGACCCGATCACCAAGGCGATGCCGGACAGCGTCGAGGAGCAGACCCGCAACTGCTTCGCCACCATCAACAAGGCGCTGCTCGATGCCGGGGTCAGCCTCAAGGACGCGGTGCGCGTGCAGTATTTCGTGACGAGCCGCGAGGACGCCGAAAAGGTGTTTCCGATCTGCGGCGAATTCCTCGGCGATATCCGCCCCGCCGCCGGCATCTACATCGTTTCAGGCCTCTACCGCCCCGAGATGAAGATCGAGATCGAGCTGACGGCGAAGAAGCAGAGCTGAGGGCCACCGGCCTGCCAGCTTGAAAAAGGGAGGGGGGTTCTTTACGGGAACCCCTCTCTGTTTCCCGCACATTCCAGGAATTTCCGACATGGCTACGCACAAGCTTCTGCTTCTCCCCGGTGACGGCATCGGCGTCGAGGTCGTGGGCGAGGTCAAGAAGCTGCTCGCATGGCTCGAAGGCAAAGGCCTCGCGAGCTTCGCCATCGAGGAGGACCTTGTCGGCGGCGCGGCCTATGACGATCACGGCGAGTCGATCTCCGAAGCCGCGATGAAGAAGGCCGCCGAGGCCGACGCCATCATCTTCGGCTCGGTCGGCGGCCCGAAATGGGCCGGTGTGCCGTTCGACAAGCGGCCGGAAGCGGGCCTGCTGCGGCTGCGCAAGGATCTCGACCTGTTCGCCAATCTGCGCCCCGCCATCGTCTATCCGGCGCTGGCCGACGCCTCGACGCTGAAGCGCGAGGTTGTCGAGGGCCTCGACATCCTCATCGTGCGCGAACTGACCGGCGGCACCTATTTCGGCGAGCCGAAGGAAATCGTGACGCTGGAAAGCGGCGAGAAGCGCGCCGTCGATACGCAGGTCTACACGACCCGCGAGATCAAGCGCATCGCCGAGGTGGCGTTCGAGCTGGCGCGCGTGCGCCGCAACCTCGTGCACTCGTCCGAAAAGCACAATGTGATGAAGTCGGGCCTGCTCTGGAAAGAGGTCGTGACCGAGCTGCACAAGGCGAAGTTCTCCGATGTGAAGCTGGAGCACATCCTCGCCGACAATTGCGCGATGCAGCTGGTGCGCAATCCCAAGCAGTTCGACGTCATCGTCACCGACAATCTGTTCGGCGACATTCTGTCCGACGCCGCCTCGATGGTGACCGGCTCGCTCGGCATGCTGCCCTCGGCCTCGCTCGGCGCCGAGATCAACGGCAAGCGCCACGCGCTCTATGAGCCGGTCCACGGCTCGGCGCCGGACATCGCCGGCAAGGGGCTGGCGAACCCGATCGCCGAATTCGGCTCGTTCGCGATGGCGCTGCGCTATTCGCTGGGCCTCGGCAGTCTCGCCGACGCGCTGGAGCGGGCGATCGCCCGCGTTCTCGCCGAGGGCGTGCGCACCGCCGACATCGCCGCCAAGGGCGAGAACGCCGTCGGCACCGCCGAAATGGGCAAGGCCGTCATCGGCGCGCTGGACAAGGAACTCGCCACGGCCTGAGGGCCTAGCGGACCGGACGCACCTCCAGGAAGACGTCGCCATCGGCGCTGACGCGATAGAGCGCACCGTCGATGGTTTCTTCCAGCGGTTCGTCGCTTCTCGTTGCACGGTCCATCAGCCCGGCGATTGCCTCGGCATGGTCGTCGCCGCCGACCGCGCGGATGACCGCCAGCACGAAATCGCTGGCCTGTTCCGCCGTATCGACGAACATCTCGTTGTGCACGATCCGCAGCACGATCAGCTCGCCGGTGCTGGTCGCCTCCGTCCGTACGATGAACGAACGGCCGAGAGCGATGCTGCAGGTCTGGTCGAATGTGCCGGTGCATTCCGGCAGGCCCGCGGCATCGCCGGCATAGGCGCGCACATCGTCCAGCACGCGGCGGGCGGTGAATTCCCCGGACCAGACAGGCGAGGCGAGCAGAACGGCGAGAAACGCGAACCCTGACCGTCGCAACGGTCTACCTTACGCGGTCGGGCGCGCGCAGGACATAGGGAGCGGGGTTGTAGGGCAGGTCCAGCGGGTCGGCGAGCGGATAGCGCTCGAAGCCGGGCACGCCGTAATAATTGGCCGACATGAAGGTGTTGCCCGTCAGGTTCGACTTGGCATAGTCGCGGCCCGTCTGCGGACGGACCTTGGTGCCCGGATCGAGGAACGAGCGCGGCTGAATGGTGACGCGCACGCCCGGAAGATCCGGGCTCTCGTAATATTGCGCGGCGGCGGGGGCCGTGAGGGCCGGAAGGGCGATGGCCACAAGGGCCAGAGCGGTCACGCTACGCATAATCATGCCTCCGGCAGGAAAGAATCTCTTGGAACCAATGTCCTATCCGAGGGAAGGTTCCGCAAGGGATAATGCGCCACAGTTGCTGACGAAAGCTTGACGCCGGGCCGGCCACTGCCGATTTAACCCTTCGGGCCGGGAAAAAGCGCCGTGCGCGGCGGTTGCATTGAACTTGCCCGGATCATCGCCTAGAAACCGCGCGTGCCGTGCCGCATGTGGCGTCGCGGAAATAGGAATATCTCATGGGTTACAGACTCGCCGTCGTCGGCGCCACGGGCAATGTGGGCCGCGAAATGCTGAACATCCTCGCCGAACGGGACTTCCCGGTCGACGAGCTGGTTCCCCTCGCCTCGCGCCGCTCGCAGGGCACCGAGGTTTCGTTCGGCGACAAAACCCTGAAATGCCAGACGCTTGAGAATTTCGATTTCTCCAAGACCGATATCTGCCTGATGTCGGCGGGCGGTGACATCTCGAAGGAGTGGTCGCCGCGGATCGCCGCCCAGGGCGCGGTCGTGATCGATAATTCCTCGGCCTGGCGCTACGATCAGGACGTTCCGCTGATCGTGCCCGAAGTGAACGCCGACGCCATCGGCGGCTACACCAAGAAGGGCATCATCGCCAATCCGAACTGCTCGACCGCCCAGCTCGTCGTGGCGCTGAAGCCGCTGCACGACGCGGCGACGATCAAGCGCGTCGTGGTCGCGACCTATCAGTCCGTCTCCGGCGCCGGCAAGGACGGCATGGACGAGCTGTGGAACCAGACCAAGGGCCTGTTCGTGAACGACGAGCCGACCCCGGCCAAGTTCACCAAGCGCATTGCCTTCAACGTCATCCCGCACATCGATGTGTTCATGGACGACGGCTACACCAAGGAAGAATGGAAGGTGATGGCCGAGACCAAGAAGATCCTCGATCCGAAGATCAAGCTGACCTGCACCGCCGTGCGCGTGCCGGTGTTCGTCGGCCATTCGGAAGCGGTCAACATCGAGTTCGAAAAGCCGATATCGGCCGATGAGGCGCGCGACATTCTCCGCGAGGCGCCGGGCTGCCTCGTCGTCGACAAGCGCGAGGCCGGCGGATACATCACGCCCTACGAGGCGACCGGCGAGGACGCCACCTACATCTCGCGCATCCGCGAGGACTTCACGGTCGAGAACGGCCTGTCGATGTGGGTGGTCTCCGACAATCTGCGCAAGGGCGCGGCGCTGAACGCGGTGCAGATCGCCGAAAGCCTCGTCAATCGCGGCTATCTGAAGAAAAAGGCGGCCTGAGCCGCTCCAGCCAACGAATTCGAGAACGGGCGCGCAAGCGCCCGTTTTTCGTTTGGCCTCACGGCGCTAGGGGCGGAACGAAGCCTTCCCGCAAGCGTTAAAGCCCGATGACGAGTGTTGCGCCCCGCAAAGGCATGCCCGACCCGGAGCTGCCGCGCGACGAGTTCGAGCGGCGCTTCTTGAGTCAGTTCGCCGACCCTGCCTTCGGCCCGCTTGACGCCGAAATGCGAAAGATCGCGGACGCGGCATGGGACGCGTATTCACATCATCGCAAGGCACCGAGAACGCGCAAGGCCGGGCCGGAATTCGCCGACCCCGATTACGGCCTCGCCGCCGACTGGCTGGACGCGCGCGCCGCGATCGCGCGCGCCAAGGCCCGGCATGAGGACAAGAACGGCCCGCTGCGCGTCCTCATCGTCAACTGCTCGTCACGCAGCGAGCATACCTGTCCAGGCGAGATGTCGAAAAGCTGGCGTCTGCTCGAGATCGCCGGGGAGGTGTTCCGCACGGACGATGTCGAAACCAGCGTGCTCGACCTCAGCCGGCTGACCTCGGAGTATGGACGCCATATCCATCCGTGCAAGGCGTGCTTCTCGACGGCGGCGCCGCTCTGTCATTGGCCCTGTTCCTGCTATCCGAATTATTCTCTCGGGCAGACGCAGGACTGGATGAACGAGATCTATCCGATGTGGGTCGAGGCGCACGGCATCATGCTCATCACGCCGGTCAACTGGTATCAGGTGACTTCGCCGCTGAAGCTGATGATGGACCGCATGGTGTGCGCCGACGGCGGCAATCCCGATCCGACACGCACGCAGGGCAAGAAGGCCGGGCTCGCCAAGGACATCGAACTCCAGGGCTGGGATTATCCGGCGCATCTCTCCGGACGGCTGTTCGCCGCCGTGGTGCATGGCGATGTCGAAGGCACGCTCGAGGTGCGGCGCGCGATATCGGACTGGCTGTGCTTCATGGGCCTCTGTCCCGCGGGACCGCTCGCCGAACTCAGCCGCTACATCGGCTACTGGCAGCCCTACGCCACAAGCCATGACGAACTCGACCGCGACCACGCCATCCAGGCCGAGGTGCGCAACGCCGCCCTGACCCTGCTCGAAGGCATGCGCAAGACGCGCGACGGCTTGCAGGTGACCGCCGGAAACGATCTCGAAGAACCGCGTCAAAAATAGCGCCGCGCCCGTATCTGGCGAGAAGGAGACCGACATGCAGCCGATCCACGAGACACCAGCCGGACTGCGGCCGGAACAGCTGATCGAGGACTTCCACGCCATCCGCGCCATGAGCACCGAGATCGCCAGGGATCTGACGCCGGAAGACCAGACCGTGCAGTCGATGCCCGACTGCAGCCCGACGAAATGGCATCTCGCCCATGTGTCGTGGTTCTACGAGACGTTCCTGCTCGTGCCGCATCTCGCGGACTACGAGATCGCGCATCCGCAGTTCCCCTATCTCTTCAATTCCTATTACGAGGCGGCGGGCGAGCGGCATCCGCGCTTCGAACGCGGCCTGATCACGCGTCCCGGCGTCGAGGAAGTCCGCGCGTACCGCAATCACGTCGACGACAACATGCAGCGCCTGTTCGCGCGCGCCGGCGAGGAGCTGTGGGACGAGATCGCACCCATCGTCGCCATCGGAAACCACCACGAGCAGCAGCATCAGGAACTGATGCTGATGGACATCCTGAACCTTTTCTCCCGCAACCCGCTGCACCCCGCGTTCCGTCCCTACAAGCCGAGCGTGGCGCGCGAAACGGCACCGCTTGGCTGGCACGACCACCCGGGCGGCATTTTCCAGATCGGCCATGACGGCAAAGGCTTCTCCTACGACAACGAAAGTCCGCGTCATGACGTGCTGCTGAGGCCCTACCGGCTCGCCTCGCGGCTCGTGACCAACGGCGAATGGGTCGAGTTCATCGAGGACGGCGGCTACGCCCGCGCCGACCTCTGGCTCGCCGATGGCTGGGCACGCGTGAAGGCCGGCGAGTTCTCGGCGCCGCTTTACTGGGACAAATCCGAGGGCGGCTATGAGGCGATGACGCTGAACGGGCGGCACAGGATCGACCCCGCCGCCCCGGTCTGCCATGTCTCGTATTACGAGGCCGACGCCTTTGCCCGCTGGGCGGGCAAGCGCCTGCCGACGGAAGCTGAGTGGGAGGTTGCGGCGCAGCCAGTCGACAGGTCCGGGAACTTCATGGACGGCGGCCATTTCCGTACGCTCGCCGCCGACGACGCCAGCGCCGCGCCACAGCAGATGTTCGGCGATGTCTGGGAATGGACGCAAAGTCCGTACAGCCCATACCCCGGATACAGGCCGGCGCCCGGCGCGCTCGGCGAATACAACGGCAAGTTCATGGCGAGCCAGTTCGTGCTGCGTGGCGGCAGCTTCGGCACGCCGCAAAGCCATATCCGGGCGACCTATCGCAATTTCTTCTACCCGCACCAGCGCTGGCCGTTCGCGGGCCTGCGTCTGGCGGAGGATGCATGATGTCACTTGCCTTCGACTATCGCGGTCCCACGCCTCGTTCCGACACCGAGATCTTTCGCGCCGATGTCCTGAGCGGCCTGTCGGCGCGGCGGAAGACACTGCCCGCGAAATACTTCTACGACAGCGCCGGATCGCTTCTGTTCGACCGGATCACCGAACTCGACGAATATTATCCGACGCGCACGGAAACGGCGCTGCTGACCGATATCGCCGGCGAGATCGCGCATCTCGCGGGACCGGATGCCGTGGTCGTCGAGTTTGGCGCGGGATCGCTGGCGAAAATACGCATCCTGCTCGACGCGCTGCGGACACCGCGCGCCTATATGCCGATCGATGTCTCGGGCGCGCATCTGATGGCGGCGGCGGCCGAGCTGCGCGGCCATTATCCGGAGCTGCATGTCACGCCGATCATTGCCGACTTTACCGAGCCGCTCACAATTCCGTTCGCCGGCAATGCCAATGTGTTCGGCTTCTTCCCCGGCTCGACGATCGGCAACTTCGACCCGCCGGAAGCCCGGAGGTTCCTGCGCCGCGCGTCCGCGACGCTGCCGAAGGGAGCGCTGTTTCTCGTCGGAGCCGACACGAAGAAGGACCGCGCCATTCTGGAGCGTGCCTACAATGACAGCGAAGGTGTCACCGCGGCCTTCAACCTCAATCTTCTCGCCCGCATCAACCGCGAACTCGGCGGCGATTTCGATCTGTCACGCTTCCGGCATCGTGCCTTCTACAATCACGACCTCGGGCGCATCGAAATGCACCTGGAAAGCACCGGCGCGCAGACGGTCCATGTCGCGGGCCGCAGCGTCCGCTTCGCGGAGGGCGAGACGATCCATACCGAGAATTCGTATAAATATTCCGCGCCGCAATTCGCGACCCTCGCCGCAAGCTCGGGCTGGACCGCGCGCCGGCTCTGGACCGCCGACCGCAATCTGTTCGCGCTGCACCTGCTTGAGAACGCCTAGTCGGCCTCGACCAGATCGGAGAAATCGCCCGTCGCTTCGTCGAGGACGCGCAGATTGCCGTTGGAAATGTTGAGGTGCAGGCCGGAGATCGAGACAAGCGCCTCGTGTTCGCGGCGCTTGATCTCGGGGAAAGTGCGCAGATTGCGGATCGACAGCCGGATCGCGGCCTCCTCGACCGCGGTTTCGAGCGCCCGGCCGGTCAGCTTCGGATTACGCTCCAGCGCGTCCTCCTTGGCGCCGCCGACCAGATCCATCCACGGGCCGATGAAATCGCCGCGCGTGGAATCGTCGCCGGAGTTCAGATAGGCGCGGATTCCGCCGCACTGCGAATGGCCCATCACCACGATATGCGGGATCGCAAGACCGCCGATCGCGAACTCGATCGCCGCCGAGGTGCCGTGATGCTTGCCGTCCGGCCGGAACGGCGGGACGACGTTGGCGACGTTGCGCAGAACGAACAGTTCGCCCGGCCCGGACGAGAAAATCGTTTCGGGCGAGACGCGGCTGTCGCAGCAGCCGATCACCAGCGCCTGCGGCGCCTGGCCGAGCGCCGCAAGCTGCGCAAGACGTCCTCTTTCATGGGGAAGGCGGTCATCGCGCCAGAGCCGGTAGCCGTCGGCAAGAATCTTCGGAATCATTGCAACCTCGTCCGGCGGGCTTGGTAGAACATGCATCCGCCCCCGGTCCAGCCCCTTCGATGCTGATATACCACGGGAACGTATTGGCATTGGCGCCGCGAGATGCTTTAGGGGGACCCTATGTCCGATACACGCCCCCGCCGCAGCGCGCTTTACGTCCCAGGATCAAACAGCCGCGCCCGGGAGAAGGCGAAGGGCCTGCCCGTGGACGCCGTGATCTTCGACCTTGAGGATTCGGTCGCCGACGAGGTGAAGCGCAGGGCGCGCGACGAGGTCGTCGCGACGATCAAGGGTGGCGGCTTCGGCAGCCGGGAGATCGTGATGCGGGTCAATCCGGCCCGAACCGAGTTCTTCGAGGACGATATGACCGCCGCGGTCAACGCCCAGCCCAACGCCGTACTTCTGTCCAAGGTGGAATCCACCGCCGAGATTTTCGCCGCCGAACGCCATTTGCGCGGCCGGCCGGAAACACAGGGCATCACGCTGTGGGCCATGGTCGAGACCGCGCGCGGCCTGATCGACATCGCCGGCATCGCCGCCTCGGTCAGAAAACCGGAGGGCCACCGACTGCGCGGTCTCGTGCTCGGCACCAACGACATCATTCGCGAGACGGGGGTGAAGGCCGGCGGCGACCGCACGCCGGTCCTGCCCTGGCTGTCGATGGCCGTGCTGGCGGCGCGCGCCGAAGGGCTTTTCGTGCTCGACGGGGTCTACAACGACTTCGAGGACATCAAAGGCTTCGAGGCCGAATGCATCCAGGGCCGCGCGCTCGGCATGGACGGCAAGACCATCATCCACCCCAAGCAGATCGAGATCGCAAACCGCACCTTCGCGCCGAGCGCCGACGAGATCGCGGAAGCGGAAGAAATCATCGAAGCCTTCGCGCGGCCGGAAAACGCCGAACGCGGCGTGATCTCCATCAATGGCCGCATGGTCGAACGCATGCACGAGAGAATGGCCCGGCGCACGCTCGCGCTCGCGGAGCAGATCGCGGTATCCTGATCTCGCCGCGATGCATTCGCCTAAGGATTAGGCGGCGCATAGCAGGGTTGCGTTGCATGCCTGCATCCCGTGCGCTACCAAACGCCGCAGGAAAGGCGGAATCATTCCAATGGCCGACGCTCGTCCGAACCGACCGACCGCCCGGCCGCTGTCGCCGCATCTGTCCATCTATCGTTTCACCTGGACGATGGCGATGTCGATCGTCCATCGCGCCACCGGCATGGCGCTCTATGCCGCCACGCCGCTGCTGGCCGTCTGGCTGTGGGCCGTGGCCGCCGGCGCCGATACCTATGACGCCTTCGCCGGTCTTGCCGCATCATGGTTCGGCATCCTCGTCCTGATCGGATTGAGCTGGGCGCTGATCCACCACGCCATCGGCGGCGTGCGCCACATCGTCTGGGACACCGGAACCGGCGTCGACCGCGCCAGCCGCTTTCTCTGGGCCAAGGCAACGCTCGCCGGATCGGTTGTACTGACCGCGGTATTCTGGCTCTTCATTCTTGCGGGAGGCCTGTAATGGTCGCCCGCACGCCCTTCGCCCGTGTCCGGGGCCTCGGCGCCTCCGGCACCGGCACGCGCGAATACTGGCTGATCAAGCTGACCTCGGTCGCGCTGCTGCCGCTGACGCTTTATCTGGCCGGCGCCGTCATCGCGCTGAAGAATTCCGCCCATGCCACGGTATCGGCCGCGCTCGGCGCGCCTTACATTGCCATTCCCCTGTTTGTGTTCGTCATGTGCAACGCGGTCCACATGCAGCTCGGCATGCAGAACATCATCGACGACTATGTGCATACCAAGGGCACGAAAAAGCTGGCCGTCGGCGCCAACATCTTCTTCACCTATGGCTGCGCCGCCGCCGCCCTCTATTTCATCGTGATGATCGGACTTCGTGCATGACCGCCTATCCGATCGAGGAACATACCTACGATGTCGTCGTCGTCGGAGCCGGAGGCGCGGGCCTCAGAGCCGTGCTCGGCTCGGCGTCGGCGGGGCTGCGCACCGCCTGCCTGACCAAGGTTTTCCCGACGCGCTCGCACACGGTGGCGGCGCAGGGCGGCATGTCGGCGGCGCTCGGCAACATGGCCGAGGACGAATGGCGCTGGCACATGTTCGACACCGTGAAGGGCTCGGACTGGCTCGGCGACCAGGACGCCATCGAATATCTCTGCCGCCACGCGCCGACCGCCGTCTACGAGCTGGAGCACTGGGGCGTGCCGTTCTCGCGCACCGAGGAAGGCAAGATCTACCAGCGGCCGTTCGGCGGCATGACGACCGAATATGGCGAAGGCCCGCCGGCGCAGCGCACCTGCGCCGCCGCCGACCGCACCGGCCACGCCATCCTGCACACGCTGTACGGACAGTGCGTCAAGCACCGCTCGGAATTCTTCATCGAGTATTTCGCGCTCGACCTCATCATGGACGAGGAAGGCCGCTGCCGCGGCGTCGTCGCGCTCAAGATGGACGACGGCACGATCCACCGCTTCCGCGCCCAGATGACAGTGCTGGCGACCGGCGGCTATGGCCGCGCCTATTTCTCGGCGACCTCGGCCCACACCTGCACCGGCGACGGCGGCGGCATGGTGCTGCGCGCCGGACTTCCGCTGCAGGACATGGAGTTCGTGCAGTTCCACCCGTCCGGCATCTACGGCTCGGGCTGCCTCATCACCGAGGGCGCGCGCGGCGAAGGCGGCTATCTGACGAATTCCGAGAACGAGCGCTTCATGGAGCGCTATGCGCCGCACGCCAAGGACCTCGCTTCGCGCGACGTCGTCTCGCGCGCGATGACGATCGAGATCCGCGAGGGCCGCGGCACAGGCCGCCACAAGGACCACATTCAACTGCATCTCGAGCACATCGATCCCGAGGTGCTGCACGAGCGCCTGCCCGGCATTTCCGAAAGCGCGAAGATCTTCGCCGGCGTCGACATCACCCGCGAGCCGATCCCGGTTCTGCCGACCGTGCATTACAATATGGGCGGCGTGCCGACGAATTATCACGGCGAGGTGCTGACCAAGCACAATGGCGACCCCGATTTCGTCGTGCCCGGTCTGATGGCGCTCGGCGAAGGCGCCTGCGTGTCGGTACATGGCGCCAACCGCCTCGGCTCGAATTCGCTGACCGACCTCATCGTGTTCGGGCGCGCGGCGGGCCAGCGCTGCGCCGAAATCCTCAAGCCGGGTGCTCCGCAGCCCGAACTGCCGAAAACCTCCGCCGACCTCGCGCTGTCGCGCCTCGACCGCTTCCGCCATGCCGACGGCGACACGCCGACGGCGCAGCTCCGGCTCGACATGCAGCGCGTGATGCAGTCGAACTGCGCGGTGTTCCGCACCGGCGAGGTGCTGGCCGAAGGCAAGGAGCTGATCCACAAGGTGTGGGACGCCGCGGCGGACATCAAAGTGTCCGACCGTTCGCTGGTGTGGAATTCCGACCTGATCGAGACGCTGGAATTCGACAATCTCATCGCGCAGGCCGTCGTGACGGTCGACAGCGCGCTGAACCGCAAGGAAAGCCGCGGCGCGCATGCCCGCGAGGACTATCCCGAGCGCGACGACGCCAACTGGATGAAGCACACTCTGGCCTGGGCCGATTACGGCGCGCGCACGGTCGCGATCGATTACCGCCCGGTGCACTCCTACACGCTGACCGACGAGGTCGAATTCATACCGCCGAGGAAACGCGTCTACTGATCCCGCAGCGCATGGCCGGCATTGCCGTCCTGCGCTTGAACCCCTTGCCGCAACGGACCAGATTTCAGCCATGGCCGAATTCACGCTGCCGAAGAACTCCAGGGTCCAGCAGGGCAAGTTCTGGCCGATGCCGAAAGGCGACAGGCTGACGGAGTTCCGCGTCTATCGCTGGAACCCGGACGACGGCGAGAACCCGCGCATCGACACCTATTTCGTCGACCGCGAGCATTGCGGGCCGATGATTCTCGACGGGCTGATCTACATCAAGAACGAGATCGACCCGACCCTGACCTTCCGCCGTTCCTGCCGCGAGGGCATTTGCGGGTCGTGCTCGATGAACATCAACGGCGCCAATACGCTGGCCTGCACCAAGGGCATGGACGATGTCGGCGACAGCGTGATCCGCGTCTACCCGCTGCCGCATATGGCGGTGGTGAAGGACCTCGTGCCGGACATGTCGACCTTCTATCAGCAGCACGCGCTGATCGAGCCCTACCTCAAGACCGAGACCGCGCCGCCGCAGAAGGAATGGAAGCAGAGCCCGGAGGACCGCGACAAGCTCGACGGGCTCTACGAGTGCATTCTCTGCGCCTGCTGCTCGACCGCCTGCCCGAGCTATTGGTGGAATCCGGAGAAATATCTCGGCCCCGCCGCGCTGTTGCAGTCCTATCGCTGGATGATCGACAGCCGCGACGAGGGACTGGCGGAGCGGCTCGACACGCTGGAAGACCCGTTCCGGCTTTACCGCTGCCACACGATCATGAACTGCGCCAATGTCTGCCCCAAGGGTCTGAACCCGGCGGCGGCGATCATCGAGATCAAGAAGCTGATGCAGGAGCGCGAGGTCTGAGCCTCCACGCACAGTCGTCCACAGGCTATCCACAGCAATCCACAGAAGGGCTGTGGATGGCGGGACCTGAAATGAAAAAGGCCCGGCAGTGCCGGGCCTTGAATCGTTCAGCCGACGGTTCAGTGACGCTGGATATCGGTCTTGGCCGCGGCGTGCTCCGACGGCTTGCCCTGATCGACCATCGGCTCCATCGCCGCCGCCAGAATGGCGTTGCGGAACAGCCCTTCGATCGAGACGCCGAAATTCATGTGCGTCATCGAGAACGGACCCGGACGGTCCGGGTGTGTCGAACGCCAGCCGACATAGATGCCGACCATCGCCGGCTGACCCTTCAGCATGATGGCGCTGCCCGACGCGCCCTCGCCCGCCGAACAGTCGATGGCGATTTCCCGCGGATTGTTGCGTTCGACACGGCTTTCGGTGCGGATCGCGCAGCCTTCGATGGCCTTGCGGCCGTCATAGACCCAGCCGCGATGGCGGTGCGCAAGCATATCGACCGAGGTGCCGACCGGGCCGAGCGTGGTGATGCCGTAGGGCTGCGCCTTCTCGACGGGCTGGACCAGACGCACGACCGCCCAGTCATGAACCGGCGACACCGCGTAGGGATTGCGCGAGCCGACCTGGAGAGATTTCACGTCGAGCGGAATTTCGAGCTGGCGGCCATCGACCATGATCATGAAATTGCAGGTCGCGAGATCGCCGCGCGGATTGCCGTCGGTGTCGTAGAAGGCGTGCGCCGCCGTCGTGACGAGATCGCTCTTCACGGTCAACTGCGCCGTGGAATAGACGCCCGAGCACACGACCATGCCGGTGGCGGCATAGCGGCTCTCGAAGAGGGCAGGATCCTGCCCGGTCTTCTTGGCGAAATCGGTGAGTGTCAGGCGCGCGTCGGTCTCAAGCGTGACCGCTTCGACCTCGGTCTCTCCCGCCACAATTCCCAGCCCGCAGATGATTGCGGCAGCGACTATAGGCCTGTAACGCACGTTCTCAGATCCCCCGCACATCCAGCAGGATGAGGGAATGAGAATTTACGTCAAGTGCACGAAACGCGGCCGCCCGCTTTTCGTTCCGCGTGTCGCAAAAAAGATTCACAATGGCCCCGCGCCGGCCCGGAAGCGTCGCTTTTTTCGGCAGTTTTGATTGTTTTCGGGCTCCATCGCAAAGGAAGCTGAGCGCAGATGCCGCACCCCGTTACACAGGCGTTGCAGGAGCTTGCCGCGCAGGGCAAGGCGGAATCCGATCCGGCGCAAGCGGCCCTTGCGGAGCGACTTGACCGGCTGAGCGCGGCGCTCCGCGGCAAAAGCGGCCTGTTCCGCCGGGCAAAGCCGGTGCGCGGCCTTTACATCTGGGGAGAGGCCGGGCGCGGCAAGACCTTCCTGATGGACATCTTCTTCCGCAACGCGCCCGAGACGAAGAAACGCCGGGTGCATTTCCATGCCTTCATGGCGGAAGTCCACGAGCGGCTTCCGGCTTTCCGCTCGACGGACGGCGGGCAGCCGATCGCGGCACTGGCGAAAGCGCTCGCCGCCGAGGCGCGGCTTCTGTGTCTGGACGAAATGCAGGTCAAGGACATCGCCGACGCCACCGTGCTCGGCCGGCTGTTCGGCGAGCTGATCGACAACGGCGCGGTCATCGTCACGACATCGAACGCCCCGCCGTCCCGGCTCTACTACAAGGGCCTCAACCGCGACCTCTTTTTGCCCTTCATCGCCCTGATCGAGGACAGGCTCGACGTCGTGGAACTGGTGTCGCGGCGCGACTACCGGCGCGAGAGGCTGGCCGCCGGCCCGCTGTGGCTGACGCCGCCGGACCGGGCGGCGATGGACGCGGCCTTCGCCCGTATTGCCGGAGCGCCCAACGGCGGGGAAGCCGTTATCCGCGTGAAGGGACGCAGCGTTCGCGTGCCCGAGGCGCTCAACGGCACCGCGCGTTTCGATTTCGACGATTTGTGCCGGCAGGCGCTGGGCGCGGGCGACTTCGCCGCCATTGCGCGTACATACCATACGCTCCTGATCGACGGCATCCCGGCGCTGGACGAGGCGCCCCAGGACGCGGTGAGGCGCTTCGTGCTCCTGGTCGACGAGCTTTACGAACACCGGGTCAAACTGGTCGCCTCCGCCGAACGCAGCCCCGACATGCTGCTGACGCAGGGCAAGCAGGCCTGGGATTTCCGCCGCACGGCCTCGCGCCTTGCGGAAATGGGCTCGCAGGACTGGCTTTCGCGGCCGCATGGACAGGAAGTTGACTTGAACGCGGCGCGCGAACCGGGATAGTCACTCGCAAAATTTCGGGGGAGACACACACATGGCCCGCAAGAAGATAGCGCTCATCGGTTCCGGTCAGATCGGCGGCACGCTCGCCCATCTCATCGGCCTCAAGGAACTGGGCGACATCGTCCTGTTCGACATTTCCGAGGGCACGCCGCAGGGCAAGGCGCTCGACATCGCCGAAAGCGCTCCGATCGAGGGCTTCGACGCCGCCTATCTGGGCACCAATGCCTATGCCGACATCGAGGGCGCCGATGTCGTCATCGTGACCGCCGGCGTGCCGAGAAAGCCGGGCATGAGCCGCGACGATCTCGTCGGCACCAATCTGCGCGTCATGGAACAGGTCGGCGCCGGCATCCGCAAATACGCCCCGAACGCCTTCGTCATCTGCATCACCAACCCGCTCGACGCCATGGTCTGGGCGCTGCAGAAGGCCTCCGGCCTGAAGCCGAACAAGGTGGTGGGCATGGCCGGCGTGCTCGACACCGCGCGCTTCCGCTATTTCCTCGCCGAGGAATTCGCCGTGTCGGTGCAGGACGTCTCGGCCTTCGTGCTCGGCGGCCACGGCGACGACATGGTGCCGCTGGTGCGTTATTCGGCGGTCGGCGGCATTCCGCTGCCGGACCTCGTCCGCATGGGCTGGTCGAGCCAGGCCAAGATCGACGCCATCGTCGAGCGCACCCGCAAGGGCGGCGGCGAGATCGTCGGTCTCCTGAAGACCGGCTCGGCGTTCTACGCCCCCGCCTCCTCGGCGATCGCGATGGCGGAATCCTATCTCAAGGACAAGAAGCGCGTTCTGCCCTGCGCCGCCTTCCTCGAAGGCCAGTACGGCGTCGACGGGCTTTATGTCGGCGTGCCGACGGTCATCGGCGCGGACGGAGTGGAGAAAATTGTCGAGATCGAACTCAACGGCGCGGAGCGCACGATGTTCGACAAGTCGATCGAAAGCGTGCGCGGGCTTGTCGAGGCCTGCCAGCAGATCGCCCCGCATCTCGGCTCGTAAGACCAAAGCCTGACGCCGAAGCCCGACATCGGGATGCCGTATTGCTGATATACCAACAACGGCATCCCTTTCAGGGTTGAAAAGCGACGCGTAATCGCAGACTTTGCCCATAGAGGGGGAGTTCTTCCCGCGTGCCGGACGGGAGTGGGTTCGGTGCGCCGATGCGGAATGCGATATGTCACGCCAGCAGGCGAACCAGGCTTTTCTCGACACGGCTTTCCTTTACGGCGCCAATGCGCCCTACATCGAAGACCTCTACGCGCGCTATCAGGAAAATCCCGCGAGCGTTGACGCCGGGTGGCGGGAGTTCTTTTCCAATTTCAGCGACCAGCCTTCCGACGCCCTGAAGCTCGCGCGCGGCGCGTCCTGGACGCGGCCGGATTTGCGCGCCGTCGAGGTGGCGGCGCCAGCCGACCCCGCTCAGCGCATCACCGAGGAAGTCGTCTCGCGCAAGATCGAGACCGCCGCCAATCTTCTGCCGGAAGAGGTGCTGCGGGCGACGCGTGATTCCGTCCGCGCGCTGATGCTGATCCGCGCCTACCGCATGCGCGGACACCTCGCCGCCGATCTCGATCCGCTGAAGCTGGAAAAAGCCGCCGATCATCCCGAGCTCGATCCGGAAAGCTACGGCTTCACCGAGGCCGATCTCGACCGCAAGATCTTCCTCGACCATGTGCTCGGCATGGAATTCGCGACGATGCGCGAAATCCTCGCCATCCTGAAGCGCACCTATTGTTCGACGCTCGGCGTCGAGTTCATGCACATCTCCAGCCCGGCCGAGAAAGCCTGGGTGCAGCAGCGCATCGAGGGGCCGGAAAAGGCCATCGAATTCACCCGCGAGGGCAAGCGCGCGATTCTCAACAAGCTGGTGGAGGCCGAGGGCTTCGAGAAGTTCCTCGACGTCAAGTTCACCGGCACCAAGCGGTTCGGCCTCGACGGCGGCGAAAGCCTGATTCCGGCGCTGGAGCAGATCATCAAGCGCGGCGGCAATCTCGGCGTCCAGGAGATCGTGCTCGGCATGGCCCATCGCGGCCGCCTCAATGTCCTTACGCAGGTCATGGGCAAGCCGCACCGCGCCCTGTTCCACGAATTCAAGGGCGGCTCGGCCACCCCCGACGAGGTCGAGGGATCCGGCGACGTCAAATACCA
Organism: Hyphomicrobiales bacterium; assembly: GCA_022842205.1. Lineage (GTDB taxonomy): Bacteria > Pseudomonadota > Alphaproteobacteria > Rhizobiales > Methylopilaceae > Flaviflagellibacter. The sequence goes on along the minus strand of JALHQA010000008.1, from coordinate 38,190 downwards.
TCTCGGCGCATCGAGCGACCGCGAGTTCGACAACAACAGGGTGCATCTGTCGCTGACGGCGAACCCGTCGCATCTCGAGATCGTCGATCCGGTCGTGCTCGGAAAGGTCCGCGCCAAGCAGGACCAGCACAACGACAGCGAGCGCACCCAGGTGCTGCCGCTGCTGCTGCACGGCGACGCCGCGTTCGCCGGCCAGGGCGTGATCGCCGAATGCTTCGGCCTGTCCGGGCTGAAGGGCCACCGCACCGGCGGCTCGATCCACGTCATCATCAACAACCAGATCGGCTTCACGACGTCGCCGCGCGTCGCGCGCTCCTCGCCCTATCCGTCGGATGTGGCGAAGATGGTCGAGGCGCCGGTGTTCCACGTCAACGGCGACGACCCGGAAGCCGTGACCTTCGCCGCCAAGGTCGCGACCGAGTTCCGGCAGAAGTTCAAGAAGCCCGTCGTCATCGACATCTTCTGCTACCGCCGCTTCGGCCATAACGAAGGCGACGAGCCGTCCTTCACCCAGCCGAGCATGTACAAGGCGATCCGCCAGCATCCGACGACGCTGGAGATCTATTCCAAGAAGCTGATCGCCGAAGACGTCGTGACCGAAGCCGATGTCGAGAAGATGCGAGCCGACTGGCGCGCCCATCTCGAACAGGAATTCGAGGTCGGCCAGGCCTATCTGCCGAACAAGGCCGACTGGCTCGACGGCAAATGGGCGGGCCTCAAGCCCGCCGGCAAGGACACCGACGACGCGCGCCGCGGCCTGACCGGCGTCGACGTCGCGCTGCTGCGCGAGATCGGCGAGAAGATCACCCGCGTTCCGGACGGCTTCCATCTGCACAAGACGATCGGCCGCTTCCTCGAAAACCGCAGAAAGGCGATCGAGACCGGCGAGGGCATCGACTGGGCGACCGGCGAGGCGCTGGCCTTCTGCACGCTTCTGCTCGAAGGCCATCCGGTGCGCCTGTCGGGACAGGATGTCGAGCGCGGAACATTCTCGCAGCGCCACTCCGTATTGACGGACCAGGAGAACGACGCGCGCTACAAGCCCTTCAATCATCTGAAGGATGGCCAGGTCCGCTACGAGGTCATCAATTCGATGCTCTCGGAAGAAGCCGTGCTCGGCTTCGAATATGGATACTCGCTGGCCGAGCCGAACGCGCTGACCCTGTGGGAAGCGCAGTTCGGCGATTTCGCCAACGGCGCGCAGGTCGTCATCGACCAGTTCATCTCGTCGGCCGAGCGCAAATGGCTGCGCATGTCGGGCCTCGTGATGCTTCTGCCGCACGGCTATGAAGGTCAGGGACCGGAACATTCGTCGGCCCGCCTCGAGCGCTATCTGCAGATGTGCGCCGAGGACAACATGCAGGTCGCGAACTGCACGACCCCGGCGAACTACTTCCACATCCTGCGCCGCCAGCTGCACCGCGATTTCAGGAAGCCCTTGATCCTGATGACGCCCAAAAGCCTGCTGCGCCACAAGCGCGCGGTCTCGACGCTCGAACAGTTCGGCGAGGGACGCTACTTCCACCGCTGGCTGCACGACGACAATGACGAGCGCGTCGGCGGCAAGGGCCTCGTATCCGAGGACAAGATCCGGCGTATCGTGCTGTGCTCCGGCAAGGTCTATTACGACCTTTACGAGGAACGCGAGAAGCGCGGCATCGACGATGTCTACATCATGCGCATCGAGCAGCTTTATCCGTTCCCGGCGAAGTCGCTGCTGCAGGAGCTGACGCGCTTCCGCAACGCCGAGATCGTCTGGTGCCAGGAAGAGCCGCGCAACATGGGCGCCTGGTTCTTCGTCGACCAGTACATCAACTGGGCCTCCGACAAGGAAGGCGGCGGACGGCGCGCGCGCTATGTCGGGCGCCCGCCCGCGGCATCGACCGCGGTCGGCCAGATGTCGAAGCATCTGGCGCAGCTCAAGGCATTCCTCGACGACGCACTGGCGTAATGACACGCCGCCCTCCACGGGCGGCGCCCACGAAAACAGGTGAGATATGGCTACCGAAATCCGCGTTCCGGCCCTTGGCGAGAGCGTGACTGAAGCGACCATCGGCAAGTGGTTCAAGAAGCCCGGCGATGCCGTGAAGGCCGACGAACCGCTGGTCGAGCTCGAAACCGACAAGGTGACGGTCGAGGTTCCCGCGCCCTCCGCCGGGGTTCTCTCGGAGATCGCCGTCAAGGAAGGCGAGACCGTGAATGTCGGCGCCAAGCTCGGCGCGATCGACGCATCGGGCGCGGCGGCCGCGCCCAACGGCGCCACCGGCAAGCCGACCGAAAAGACCGCGACGACGGCGCCGATCAACGCCGCCGAGGAAGAGCCGAAGCCGCGCGCGCAGCCGAAAGCGGCCGCGCCCGCAGCGAAGGTCTCGTCCGACGATCAGGCGCCGTCGGTACGCCGCCTCACCACGGAAGCCGGCATCGACCCATCGACCGTCCCGGGCAGCGGCAAGGGCGGCCGCGTGACAAAGGGCGATGTGCTGGCGGTCATCGAGGGCGGCGCGTCAAAGCCGGCGCCCGCACCGGCGCCGCGCGCGCCGTCGGCACCCGGCGACGCCGCGCAGGAAGAGCGCGTGCGCATGACTCGCCTGCGCCAGACCATCGCGCGTCGCCTGAAGGAAGCGCAGAACAGCGCGGCGATGCTGACGACCTACAACGACGTCGACATGACGGCGGTGATGGAGCTGCGCAGTCATTACAAGGATGCGTTCGAGAAGCGGCATGGCGTGAAGCTCGGCTTCATGGGCCTGTTCGCGAAAGCCTGCGTCCATGCGCTGAAGGAGATTCCGGCGGTCAATGCGGAGATCGACGGCGAGGACCTCGTCTACAAGAACTACTACCATATCGGCATCGCCGTCGGCACCGACCGCGGCCTCGTCGTGCCGGTGGTGCGCGACGCCGACAAGAAAAGCGTCGCCGAGATCGAGAAGGAAATCGGCGCCCTCGGCAAAAAGGCGCGCGACGGCCAGCTTTCGATCGAGGACATGCAGGGCGGCACGTTCACGATCTCGAACGGCGGCGTCTACGGCTCGCTGATGTCGATGCCGATCCTCAACGCGCCGCAATCGGGCATTCTCGGCATGCACCGCATCGAGCAGCGCCCCGTGGTGCGCGACGGCCAGATCGTCGCGCGGCCGATGATGTATCTCGCGCTGACCTACGACCACCGCGTGGTCGACGGTCAGGGCGCGGTGACATTCCTCGTCCGCGTCAAGGAAGCGCTCGAGGACCCGGCGCGGCTCGTGCTCGATCTGTAATGGCGATGCCAGCTGAAATCCTGGTCCTCGCGCTCGGCTGCGCGCTGCTGATGCTGCATATCGCGCTGCAGGGCATTTTTGCGACGGTCGAACTCGGCTCCAGATGGAACGCCAGCCCGCGCGACGAGCGCCTTCAGGTCAAGGGACCCGTCGCCGGGCGCGCCGAGCGCGCGCTGAGAAACTACCTCGAAACCTTTCCGGCGCTGGTCGGCCTTGCGCTCGCGCTCGTCGTCCTCGGCAAGACAGGCGGCCTCGGCGAGACCGGGGCCTGGATCTGGTTCCTTGCCCGCCTTGTCTACATCCCGCTCTATCTCGGCGGCATCCCGTATATACGCTCGCTCGTCTGGACCGTCTCCGCCCTGGGGCTGACCCTGATGTTCGTTGCGCTTTTCCTGTGAGCTGAAAGATATGCCCGACACCTACGATCTCGTCGTCATCGGCACCGGCCCCGGCGGCTATGTCTGCGCCGTCCGCGCGGCGCAGCTCGGCCTGAAAACAGCGGTCATCGAAAAGCGCTCCACGCTCGGCGGCACCTGCCTGAACATCGGCTGCATCCCGTCGAAAAGCCTGCTCTATGCCAGCCATGCCTTCGAGGACGCCAGCCACAAATTCAAGGATATCGGCATCGGCGTCTCGCCGAAGCTCGACCTCAAGACCATGCAGGCCTTCAAGCAGAAGGGCGTCGACGGCAATGTGAAAGGCGTCGACTTCCTGATGAAGAAGAACAAGATCGACGTCCATTACGGCGCCGGCACGATCACCGCGCCCGGCAAGATTTCGGTACAGCGCGAGAAGGGCAATGCGACCGAGATCACGGCGAGGAACATCGTGATCGCCACCGGATCCGACGTGGCGCGGCTGAAAGGCGTCGAGATCGACGAAAAGCGCATCGTGTCCTCGACCGGCGCGCTCGAACTGTCGAAGGTTCCGGGCAAGCTGCTCGTCATCGGCGCGGGCGTGATCGGCCTTGAGCTTGGTTCGGTGTGGCGCCGCCTCGGCGCCGACGTGACGGTCGTCGAATTCCTCGACCGCATCCTGCCCGGCATGGACGGCGAGATCGCGCGCCAGTTCCAGCGCCTGCTTGAAAAGCAGGGCATGGCGTTCAAGCTCGGCTCGAAGGTGACGGGCATCGACACATCCGGCAAGACATTGAAGGCAACCATCGAGCCCGCGTCGGGCGGCAAGGCCGAGACGATCGAGGCCGATGTCGTGCTCGTCGCCATCGGCCGCGTGCCCTACACGGAAGGTCTCGGCCTCGACACAGTCGGCGTTCAGCTTGACGAGCGCGGACGGATCAAGACCGGCGCGCATTACAACACCAATATCGACGGCATTTACGCCATCGGCGATGTCATTGCCGGGCCGATGCTGGCGCACAAGGCGGAGGACGAGGGCATCGCCGCCGCCGAGATCATCGCCGGCAAGGCCGGACATGTGAACTATGGCGTCATCCCGAATGTCATCTACACCTATCCCGAGGTCGCAAGCGTCGGTCAGACCGAGGAAGAGCTGAAGGCCGCAGGCATCGCCTATACCGTCGGAAAGTTCCCGTTCACCGCGAACGGCCGCGCCAAGGCCAATGACACCACCGAAGGCTTCGTGAAGATCCTGGCCGATGCCGCGACCGACAAGGTGCTGGGCGTGCACATTGTCGGGCCCGAGGCCGGCACCCTGATCACCGAAGCCTCGATCACCATGGAATTCGGCGGATCGGCGGAAGATATCGCCCGCACCTGCCACCCGCACCCGACGCTGAGCGAGGCGGTGAAGGAAGCCGCGCTCGCCGTCGACAAGCGCGCAATTCATATGTAGGCGCCCGTCGCCGCTTTTTGCGGTCGATACGGCTTGCGCGCCGGGAAGCCGACCCCACAATACTTTTAAGGAGAGGGTAACTACAGGCCATGGATTATCTGCTCGCGCTGCTTGCCGATCCTGCTGCGTGGGCGGCGCTTGCCGCGCTGATCGCCATGGAAGTGGTGCTCGGCATCGACAATCTGATCTTCATTTCCATCCTGACCAACAAGCTGCCGAAGGACCGCCAGTCCTTCGCCCGCAGGCTCGGCATCGGCATGGCGGTCGTCATGCGGCTCGGCCTGCTCTTGACCATTGCCTGGATCATCGGCCTGACGACGCCGGTCTTCGCGGTATTCGGCCAGGACTTCTCCTGGCGCGACCTGATCCTGATTGCCGGCGGCCTGTTCCTCGTCTGGAAGGCGACGAAGGAAATCCATCACCATGTCGATCCACCCGATGAGGGTGACATCTTCGAATCGCGCGCGGCCGAACTGACCGTGGCCGCGGCCATCGGCCAGATCCTCGTTCTCGACCTTGTCTTTTCGATCGACAGCATCATCACCGCGGTCGGCATGACCGACCACATCCCGATCATGATCGTGGCCGTTCTGGTGACGGTAACGGTGATGCTGCTCGCCGCCGACCCGCTGGCGAATTTCATCGGCCGGCATCCGACGGTCGTCATGCTGGCGCTCGGCTTCCTGCTGCTGATCGGCGTGACGCTGATCGCCGACGGCTTCGGCGCCAAGATCCCGAAGGGGTACATCTACGCGGCGATGGCGTTCTCGGCGCTGATCGAGGGACTCAACATGATGGCGCGCCGGGGCAAGCCCAAAAGAAAAGGCCCGGCTCATTGAACCGGACCTTTTCAGCCTTCGGGTCTCGAACCTTTTCAGGTTCCCGTAGGCTTGGCCGGATCTTCTTTCTGCGCCGAGTGACCGGGGGTGCAGTCGGCCGATGCAGTGCCAGCGAAAGCCGCGACGGCAAGCAGCGCCAAGGCGGCGGCAAGAATGCGTTTCATCGGTACACCTTTCCTGAGACCTGAACAGTCTGGCGCATGTGCCGGGAGAGGCAACCCGAACCAGCACCACCTGACGGCTTCGTGAACGCAACGAAAAAACCCGGCCTCCCGGCCGGGCTCTCTCGCATCTCCGAGGGTCTCGAATCCTTGGAAAAGCTCAGCGGCTCATGTCTGCCGCGCGCGCAACTTCGGCGAAGCCCGACGGCGGCCCCTTCGCCTCGATCTGGGCGAACGGCAGCGAAATGAAGATCAGCGCCGTGATATAGGCGGCGAACATCAGAAGATTGCGCTTCAGCGACATGATGGGCTCCCAACCCGCAACTCGTAAGAAAGGTTCCTAGCGGCTTCCTGTTTCCGCCGAATGTCCTCGAATATGTCGCCCGTGAAATGATTCCGGTTCAGGCTCTCGGATGGGCGGCGGCATGGACCGCGATCAGCTTCTCGGTCTCGATTTCGGTATAGATCTGCGTCGTCGACAGGCTGGCATGGCCGAGAAGCTCCTGGATGGCGCGGAGATCCCCGCCGCGGGCCAGAAGATGGGTCGCGAAGGAGTGGCGCAGCGCATGCGGCGTCGCGGTGTCGGGCAGGCCGAGCGCGGACCGCATGTCCTGCATGGCGCGCTGGACGATGCGCGGATTGAGCGGCCCGCCCTTGGCGCCGACGAAGAGCGGCCCGTCCGGCGTCAGCCGCCACGGGCACAGCGCGATGTAATCCGCCACGGCCCGCGCCACGGGCGCAATGACCGGCACCTGCCGCGTCTTGCCGCCCTTGCCGGTGACGGTGAGCGCGCCGGCAACCGCCGGCGCCTCGGCGCGCGTCAGCGACAGCGCCTCGGCGATGCGCAGGCCGCACCCGTAAAGCAGCGCGATCACCGCGGCATCGCGGGCGATGACCCAGGGCTCGCGCTCGTCGCCCGCGCGCGTCTCGACATCGGCCATCTGCCGCGCCGCCGTGGCGGACACCGGTTTCGGCAGGCTTCGGGCGATCTTCGGCGCACGGATGGCGTTGAGCGCCGAGGCCGAGCCCTTGCCGCGCCGTTCCAGGAAGCGGGCGAAGGACCGCGCCGCAGCCAGCATCCGCATCACCGAACGGCTGGTCAGGCCCTCGCTGCGGCGGCGCGCGAGGAAGGCGCGGATATCGCGCGGATGCAGGTCCTTCAGCGCCGCGAGCGAGGGCGGGCCGCCGAGATGGTCCTGCAGGAAAACGAGGAAAAAGCGCACGTCGCGCGCATAGGCCTCGACCGACAGCGGCGACAGGCGGCGCTCATCGGCAAGGTGCGAGGTCCAGGCCGCAAATTCGGCCTGCACATCGCGCGCGGCGGGAAGGTCGATGGAAGCGGCACCGGACATGGCAGGAAGAATGCGCCGGGAGGTTTAAGAAAACCTCATCCTTCGGGACGGCGCTTGGCGCCTCCTCAGGACGAGGGCTTCGGGCCGCGTCCGATCGTGTATTTACGCGATCGACTGCCCCGTCTTCTTCCAGTCGGCGACGAACTGGGCGAGGCCCTTGTCGGTCAGCGGATGGTTGACGAGGCTCTTGATGACGGAGGCCGGGCAGGTCGCGACATCGGCGCCGATCATCGCCGCGGCCTTCACATGGTTCGGCGAGCGGATCGAGGCGGCGAGAATCTCGGTCTCGAAATCCGGATAGTTGTCGTAGATCGTGCGGATGTCCTGGATCAGATCCATGCCGTCGAGATTGATGTCGTCGAGACGGCCGATGAAGGGCGAGATGAAGGACGCGCCGGCCTTGGCCGCCAGCAGCGCCTGATTGGCCGAGAAGCACAGCGTGACATTGACCATCGTGCCTTCGGAACGAAACACGCGGCAGGCCTTCAGGCCGTCCCAGGTCAGCGGCACCTTGATGACGATGTTCTTCGCTATCTTCGCCAGCGTGCGGCCTTCGCTCAGCATGCCGTCGAGATCGGTGGCGGCGACTTCCGCGGAGACCGGGCCGGGCACGATCTCGCAGATCTCCTTCAGGATGTCGCGATAGGGCCGGTTGGCTTTCAGGACCAGGGAGGGATTGGTTGTCACGCCGTCGACCAGGCCGGTCTCGGCCAGATCACGGATTTCACCCACATCGGCGGTATCGACGAAAAATTTCATGGCCTATTGTCCTCGCCCGAGTCGCGCCGTTCCTCGCGCGCCGGGCCTTGTTTTGCAAGAGATATCCGGAATGGCCCCTCACCATATAGATAGCCGGGCCCGGGCCGCCACCGCTTCATGAAACGCGTCGAGGTTCTGCTGCCGGTCGCGCTCGACCGCAGCTTCACATATGCGGTGCCGGACGACATCGACGCCGCACCGGGCGACATCGTCGAGGTGCCGCTCGGCGGGCGCGAGCAGGCCGGCGTCGTCTGGGGTCCGGGCGATCCGGACGTTCCGGCGAAGAAGCTGAAGCCGGTCGCGGCGGTCTACGACCTGCCGCGCCTGACGCCCGATCTTCTGAAATTCGTCGACTGGGTGGCGCGCTACACGCTGGCCCCCGCCGGCATGGTGCTGCGCATCGCGCTCCGGGGCGCGCGGAGCACGGGCGACGAGCCCCCGCGCCGGATGATCGTCGCGACCGGCGAGCAGCCCGCGCGGGCGACGGAGGCGCGCATGCGGGCGCTGGCCGCCGCCGGGGACCGCCAGCCGCGCCCGAAATCCGAACTTGCGCGCGCGGCCAATGTCTCGGCGGGCGTGATCGACGGGCTCGTGAAGGATGGCGCGCTGCGCGTCATCGAGATCGCGCCGGAACCCGTCGGTTCGGGCATGGACGCGAATTTCGCGCCGCCACGGCTGAACGCCGATCAGGCCGGCACGGCGAAGGCGCTGGCGGAAGCCGTACTTACGCGAAAATTTTCGGCCCATCTTCTCGAAGGCGTCACCGGAGCCGGCAAGACCGAGGTCTATCTCGAAGCCGCCGCCGAAGCCCTGCGCATGGGGAAACAGGCGCTCATTCTTCTGCCGGAAATCGCGCTGACCAAAAGCGTGATCGACCGCGTGACGGCGCGGTTCGGCGCGCCGCCGGGCGAATGGCATTCGACGGTCGGTACAAAGCGCCGCGCGCGCGTCTGGGAGGGCGCCGCGTCGGGCGAAACGCAGATCGTGGTCGGCGCGCGTTCGGCGCTGTTCTTGCCGTTCCGGGACCTCGGCGTCATCGTGATCGACGAAGAGCATGACGGCGGCTTCAAGCAGGAGGACACGCCGGTCTATCACGCACGCGACATGGCGGTGGTGCGCGGCCAGATCAGCGAGATACCGGTCATTCTCGTATCGGCGACGCCCTCGATCGAAAGCCGCGTCAACGCCGAAGCCGGGCGGTACATACATCATGTCCTGCCCGAACGTTATGGCGGCCGCACGCTGCCGGAGATCGAACTCGTCGATCTCAGGAAAGACATTCCGCCGCGCGGACGCTGGATCGCGCCGTCGCTGGAAGCCTCCGTACGCTCGACGCTTGAGCGCGGCGAACAGGCCCTGCTGTTTCTCAACCGGCGCGGATTTGCGCCGCTGACGCTGTGCCGCTCCTGCGGCCACCGCTTCCAGTGTCCGAACTGTACCGCCTGGCTGGTGGAGCACCGGTTCAAGAGACAGCTTGCCTGCCACCATTGCGGCCATGCCGAACCGGTGCCGCCCGCCTGCCCGCAATGCGCCAAGACCGACACGCTGACGCCGGTCGGCCCCGGCGTCGAGCGCATAAGGGACGAAGCGGCGGCGATCTTCCCCGAGGCGCGGCTCTCGGTACTCTCCAGCGACGTCATGGCCGGCCCCGAGCATATGCGCGCCGAACTGAAAGCCGTCGCCGACCGCGCGGTCGATCTCGTCATCGGCACCCAGCTCGTCACCAAGGGCCATAATTTCCCGCACTTGACCCTGGTCGGCGTCATCGACGGCGATCTCGGTCTGTCCACGTCCGACCCGCGCGCGGCGGAACGGACGTTTCAGCTTCTGGAACAGGTGACGGGCCGTGCGGGGCGCGGCGACAATCCCGGCCGCGGCATGGTCCAGACCCACGACCCCGCCCATCCGGTGATGCAGGCGCTGCTGCACCATGACGCCCAGGCCTTCTATCGCGCCGAGATCGAAGCACGGGCCGATGCCGGCCTGCCGCCCTTCGGCCGGCTGGCGAGCCTCGTCATATCGGCGCCGTCCAAACCCGAGGCCGAAGCCTATGCCCGCCTCCTGGCGCAGAGCTTCCCGGACGATGGCCGGGCGCGGCTGCTCGGACCGGCCGAGCCGCCTTTCGCGATTCTGAGGGGCCGTCACCGCATGCGGCTGATCGTGAAGGCGCCGCGCACGCTGGACCTGTCCGGCTTTCTGCGGACCTGGCTCGCCTCAGCGCCCCGACATTCGGGTAACGTACAGATACAGGTCGATGTCGATCCGATGAGCTTTGTTTAGAACATCCCTCAATTTACAGGCCATTGCGTCGCATGTTCGCCGTGTTGCGCCCCTCACACCTGTGTGATAGTCAACCGGCGGCTTCCGGGGACGAGCCTCGAAGCTCCGCAGCTCGCTGCAAAAAATTCTAGAAATCCCAAGGGTTTGATGCCATCGCGCCGCGATCGGCCCGCGCCCTCGGACTGGACGACGAAAGACCGTTTTCCGTGCCCGCAGACGACGCCACACCCACAGGAATGGCCGGCCGCTACGCGACGGCCCTTTTCGATCTCGCCGAAGAGGCGAAATCGACCGACAAGGTTCTGGGCGATCTCGAGCGCTTCTCCGCGCTGATCGACGGATCCAGCGACCTGAAACGTCTCGTCAAAAGCCCCGTCTTCTCCTCCGAGGAACAGCTCGGCGCCATCGCCGCCATCCTCGACAAGGCGAAGATTTCCGGCATCGCCGCCAATTTCATCAAGCTCGCGGCGCAGAACCGCCGCCTGTTCGCGATCGAACAGATGATCCGCGCCTTCCGGGCGCTGGTCGCGAAATCCCGCGGCGAACTGACCGCCAAGGTCACCGTTTCCGAACCTCTGAGCGATGCCCGTCTGAAAGACGTGAAGGCCGCTCTCAAGGAGGTCACGTCGAAAGACGTCACTCTCGACCTCAAGGTCGACCCGTCGATCATCGGCGGCATCATCGTGCAGCTTGGCAGCCGCATGGTCGATGCCTCCCTGAAAACCCGCCTTTCCGCCATCCAAAACGCCATGAAAGAGGTGCGCTGATGGACATCCGCGCCGCAGAGATCTCCTCGATCCTCAAATCCCAGATCAAGAATTTCGGCGAGGAAGCCGAAGTCTCCGAAGTCGGACAGGTTCTGTCCGTTGGCGACGGCATCGCCCGCATCTACGGCCTCGACCAGGTCCAGGCCGGTGAGATGGTCGAATTCCCCGGCGGCGTCCGCGGCATGGCGCTGAACCTCGAAACCGACAATGTCGGCGTCGTCATCTTCGGCTCGGACCGCGAGATCAAGGAAGGCGACACGGTCAAGCGCACCGGCGCCATCGTCGACGTTCCGGTCGGCCCCGAACTTCTCGGCCGCGTCGTCGACGCGCTCGGCAATCCGATCGACGGCAAGGGCCCGATCAACGCCAAGAAGCGCGCCCGCGTCGACGTCAAGGCGCCCGGCATCATTCCCCGCAAATCGGTCCACGAGCCGATGCAGACGGGCCTCAAGGCGATCGACGCCCTGATCCCGGTCGGCCGCGGCCAGCGCGAGCTGATCATCGGCGACCGCCAGACCGGCAAGACCGCCGTCATCCTCGACACCATTCTCAACCAGAAGCCCATCAACCAGGGCAAGGACGAGAAGGCCAAGCTGTTCTGCGTCTATGTCGCCATCGGCCAGAAGCGCTCGACGGTCGCGCAGTTCGTGAAGGTGCTCGAAGAGCAGGGCGCGCTCGAATATTCGATCGTCGTCGCCGCCACGGCGTCCGACCCGGCGCCGATGCAGTTCCTCGCGCCGTTCGCCGGCTGCGCCATGGGCGAATATTTCCGCGACAACGGCCTGCACGCCCTGATCGCGTATGACGACCTCTCCAAGCAGGCCGTCGCCTACCGCCAGATGTCGCTCCTGCTGCGCCGTCCGCCGGGCCGCGAAGCCTATCCGGGCGACGTGTTCTATCTCCACTCGCGCCTTCTGGAGCGCGCCGCGAAGCTCAACGACGACAACGGCGCCGGCTCCCTGACCGCGCTCCCCGTCATCGAGACGCAGGCGAACGACGTGTCGGCCTACATCCCGACCAACGTCATCTCCATCACCGACGGCCAGATCTTCCTTGAGACCGACCTGTTCTACCAAGGCATTCGCCCGGCGGTGAACGTCGGCCTGTCGGTGTCGCGCGTCGGCTCGGCCGCGCAGATCAAGGCGATGAAGCAGGTCGCCGGCAAGATCAAAGGCGAACTCGCGCAGTACCGCGAAATGGCGGCCTTCGCGCAGTTCGGCTCGGATCTCGACGCCACCACGCAGAAGCTGCTGAACCGCGGCGCCCGCCTCACCGAACTCCTGAAGCAGGCGCAGTTCTCGCCGCTGAAGGTCGAGGAACAGGTCGCGGTGATCTGGGCCGGCACCAACGGCTATCTCGACCCGCTGCCGGTCAACAAGGTGCGCGAGTTCGAGCATGGCCTGCTCGGCGTCCTGCGCTCCAAGCACTCGGACCTGCTCGACACGATCCGCACGTCGAAGGAATTGTCGAGCGAGTCGGCCGAGAAGCTGAAATCCGTCGTCGACGCGTTCGCGAAAACCTTCGCCTGAGGAATTGACCCGGAATGGCCTCGCTTAAGGACCTCCGCAACCGTATCGCCTCGGTCAAGGCGACGCAGAAGATCACCAAGGCGATGCAGATGGTCGCCGCGGCGAAGCTGCGCCGCGCGCAGACCGCGGCGGAAGCGGCGCGTCCCTACGCCGAGCGCATGGACCGCGTGCTGGCCAATCTCGCCTCGGGGATGAAAGACTCGCCCGAAGCGCCGCGTCTTCTGCGCGGCACGGGTTCCGACCAGAAGCATCTGCTTCTCGTCGCGACCGCCGAGCGCGGCCTCGCCGGTGCCTTCAACTCCTCGATTGCCCGCCTCGCGCGCCAGCACGCCGAGCGCCTGATCGCCGAAGGCAAGGACGTCACGATTCTTCCCGTCGGCCGCAAGGGCGCCGATGTCCTGCGCCGCTATTTCGCAAAGCGGCTGCAGCCGACCATCGACCTGCGCGAGGTGAAGCAGGTCGGCTTCGCCAATGCCGAAGCGATCGCCACCACCGTGCTCGACAAGTTCGAGGCGGGCGAGTTCGACGTCTGCACGCTGTTCTTCTCGCGCTTCAGATCGGTGATCCTGCAGATTCCGACCGCGCAGCAGATCATCCCCGCGCAGCTGCCGGAAGGCACCAGCGCGCCGGCGGTGCCGTACGAATTCGAACCGGACGAAGCGGAAATTCTCGCCGATCTTCTGCCGAAGAACGTCGCGATCCAGATTTTCCGCGCCCTGCTCGAGAACGCCGCGTCCGAACAGGGCGCGCGCATGAGCGCGATGGACAATGCGACCCGCAACGCGGGCGACATGATCAAGAAGCTGACGATGAACTACAACCGCACGCGTCAGGCTCAGATCACCAAGGAACTGATCGAAATCATCTCGGGCGCGGAAGCGCTCTGACCGACGAAGGACAGCTATCATGGCGAAAGCAACCACGGCCGCGAAGAAGGCCAGCGCCACCGGCGGCGCGAAGGGCCGCATCTCCCAGGTTATCGGCGCCGTCGTCGACGTGCAGTTCGACGAGCATCTGCCGGAAATTCTCAACGCGCTGGAGACGGACAACAACGGCTCGCGCCTCGTTCTCGAAGTTGCCCAGCATCTCGGCGAGAATACCGTCCGCACGATCGCGATGGACACCTCGGAAGGCCTGACCCGCGGCCAGGAAGTCATCGACACCGGCGCGCCGATTTCGGTCCCGGTCGGCGAAGCCACGCTCGGCCGCATCATGAACGTCATCGGCGAGCCGGTCGACGAAGCCGGCCCCATCAAGGCTGAAGGCGGCATGCGCGCCATCCATCAGCCGGCGCCGTCCTATGCGGATCAGGCGACGGAAGCCGAAATTCTCGTGACGGGCATCAAGGTCGTGGACCTGCTCGCGCCTTACGCCAAGGGCGGCAAGATCGGCCTGTTCGGCGGCGCCGGCGTCGGCAAGACCGTTCTCATCATGGAACTGATCAACAACGTCGCGAAGGCGCATGGCGGCTACTCGGTGTTCGCCGGTGTCGGCGAGCGCACCCGCGAGGGCAACGACCTCTATCACGAGATGATCGAGTCGAACGTCAACAAGGACCCGAAGGAGAACAAGGGTTCGACGGCGGGTTCGAAGTGCGCCCTCGTGTACGGCCAGATGAACGAGCCTCCGGGCGCCCGCGCCCGCGTCGCGCTGACCGGCCTCACCGTCGCCGAGAACTTCCGCGACCAGGGCCAGGACGTGCTGTTCTTCGTCGACAACATCTTCCGCTTCACGCAGGCGGGTTCGGAAGTGTCGGCGCTGCTCGGCCGCATCCCGTCGGCGGTCGGCTATCAGCCGACTCTCGCGACCGACATGGGCATGCTGCAGGAACGCATCACGACGACCAACAAGGGCTCGATCACCTCGGTGCAGGCGATTTACGTTCCGGCCGACGACCTCACCGACCCGGCGCCGGCCACCTCCTTCGCCCATCTCGATGCGACGACCGTTCTGTCGCGCTCGATCGCGGAGAAGGGCATCTACCCGGCCGTCGATCCGCTCGACTCGACCTCGCGCATGCTCTCGCCCGACATCGTCGGCGAGGAGCACTACAATGTCGCCCGTCAGGTCCAGCAGACGCTGCAGCGCTACAAGGCGCTGCAGGACATCATCGCCATTCTCGGCATGGACGAGCTTTCGGAAGACGACAAGATCGCGGTCGCCCGCGCCCGCAAGATCGAACGCTTCCTGAGCCAGCCGTTCCACGTCGCCGAGGTCTTTACCGGTTCGCCGGGCAAGCTCGTCTCGCTGGAAGACACGATCAAGAGCTTCAAGGGCCTGGTGGAAGGCAAGTACGACCACCTTCCCGAAGCGGCCTTCTATATGGTTGGCTCGATCGACGAAGCCGTCGAGAAGGCGCAGAAGCTCGCCGCCGAGGCGGCCTGATCTTCGCCCGGAGGAATAGCCGATGAACACCAAGGCAGGGCTTCTGGTGCTGGGCCTGATCGCAGGCGGTCTCGTCGGCTATGTCACCCGTCCGCAATCGGCGGAGATCAACCTGCCGGGTCTGAACATCCAGATCACCGGCGAGGGCCGCGCCGAAGCCGGCGGCGAGATCACCTCCGACCAGTGGCAGCATATCGGCATTTTCGCCGCGATCGGCGCGATCATTGGCCTTGGCGCCGGTGTCGTCGTCGGCCGCCGCTAAGGGATTTTGAGTCATGGCGTCTTTCGCATTCGAACTCGTCTCGCCCGAACGTCTCCTTCTGTCCGAGCCGGCCACCGAGGTGACGGTGCCGGGCGTCGAGGGCGAGTTCACCGTGATGGCGCAGCACGCGCCGTTCATCACTGTGCTGAAGCCGGGCATTGTCCGCATCAAGCTGGCGTCGGGCACCGAGCAGGCCATCTATGTGCGCGGCGGCTTTGCCGAAGTGAACCCGGACGGCCTGACGATCCTCGCCGACTTCGCCCTGCCCGCCGCCGAACTCAACGGCGAGGCATTCGCGCGCGAGACGGCGGCGTTCGAAGCCGCGCTCGGCCATGCGCATTCCGATGAGGCCAAGCGCCGGGCGCAGGAACGCCTCGCCTGGCTGAACGATCTCAAGGCCAGCCAGAGCGCCGCGGCCCACTGATCCAAGCCCGGCTCCGCCGGGCTTTTTCATATCATGGACAGGAGACGCCGATGACCTTCAGCGCCGATGCCTGGAACGCCAACAAGCCGCTCTACGAGACGATCCGCGCAATGCCGTTCAACGCGGCGCTTGCCGAAGGCTCGCTGACCGAGGACCGGTTCAAGCACTACATCATCCAGGACGCGCACTACCTGATCGCGTTCGGCCGCGCGCTCGCGGTCGCCGCCGCCAAGGCCGACGATCCGGACGGCATCGTGCAGTTCGCCGAAGCCGCGAAGGTTGCGATCATCGTCGAGCGGGCGCTGCACGGTGACTATTTCCAGCGCTTCAACGTCACGGCCAAGGATTTCGCGGCGACGCCGCTGTCGCCCGCCTGCCACCACTATTCGAACTACCTGATCGCGACCGCCTGGGCCGAGCCCTACCCGGTCGCCCTGGCGGCGCTGCTGCCCTGTTTCTGGATCTATGCCGAAGTCGGCCGCGCGATCCACGAACAGGCCGCATCGCCCAACAATTACCAGGCCTGGATCGACACCTATGCCGGCCAGGAATTCCATGACGCCGTCGCCGCCGTGATCGCGACCACCGACCGCGTCGCTGCCAAGCAGTCGCCGGAAACGCTGAAGGCCATGCATCAGGCCTTCACGCGCGCCACGCAGCTCGAATGGATGTTCTGGGACTCGGCCTGGAACCTCGGCGACTGGCAGGTCTAGCCCGCCAGCATAGCCGAACGTTTGGTTGCCGCGTCGCGGCCCTTTGCTAGGCTCCCCCGATCAAAAATCGGGAGGAGCGTTCCATGACCATCACGCGGCGCAATTTCAATATCGGACTGGCTTCAGGCGCCGGCGCGGCCGCGCTTGGCGTTTTCGGCGCGCAGGCGCAGGCGCCCTCGTTCGAGATCATCGCCGCGGCCGGCCCCGGCGGCGGCTACGATACGCTGGCCCGCACCGTGCAGAGCATCGCCCAGGAGCTGAAGCTTGTCTCCGACGTGCAGGTCATCAATGTGCCCGGCGCGGGCGGCACGGTCGGCCTCGCCCAGCTCGTCAACCAGAAGAAGCCCAACGGCCTTCTGACCGTCGGCCTCGGCATGGTCGGCGCGGTGATCCTGAACAAGGCGCCGGTGACGCTCGACCAGGTCGAGCCCGCCGCGCGGCTGCAGGGCGAGTATCAGCCGCTGGTCGTGTCCGCACAGTCGGACATCAAGACGCTCGATGACCTCGTGAAAAAGTTCAAGGACGATCCGGGCTCGGTCACCTGGGGCGGCTTCGGCCTCGGCAGCCCGGACCATCTCGTCAGCGCGCTCGTGGTCAAGGCCGTCGGCGGCGACATCTCGAAGATGAACTACATCGTCGTCGGCGCCGGCGCCGAAATGCTGCCGCTCGTCATCTCGAACAAGATCACGGTGGCGACCGGCGGCTATGCCGAGTTCGCCGACCACATCAAGTCCGGCGCCCTCCGCGCGATCGGCATTTCCTCGCCGGAGCGCATTTCCGGCATCGACGTACCGACATTCAAGGAACAGGGCGTCGACGCCGAACTCGTCAACTGGCGCGGGCTGTGCGGTTCGCCCGCGATGACCGGCGATCATCTGGCGAAGGCGGACGAGGTTCTGACCAAGGTCGCCGCCAGCGAACAGTGGAAGAAGACCTGCGCCGACCGCGGCTGGCAGAGCCTTCACCTGAACGCCGCCGACTTCAAGACCTTCCTTGGCAGCGAGAAGACCCGTGTCGCGGGCCTCCTGAAGGAACTCGGCCTCGCCGGCTGATCCGGCAATGCGTCAGGCGTTCGCGGCGAAAGCCGCGAACGCCGCCGCCACTTTCTCATAGACCGGACGGCGGAACGGCACGACAAGCGTGGGGAGGACGTTCAGCGGGAAAAAACCCCAGGCGTCGAATTCCGGATCTTCCGCGCAGCCGTCGACATCCATCTGGATCTCGCTGAGCGGGCCGTCCATACGGAACGCGACCCATTTCTGCCGCTGGCCACGGAACGGCGCGAGCTTGTGCGTCGGCGGCGCGTCGTTCGGCGGAAAATCATACGTCCACCAGTCGTCGGTCGCGCCGAGCAGCGACACCGTCCTGACGCCGGTCTCTTCCCACAGCTCGCGGCGGGCGGCTTCGATGAGATCCTCGCCCTCGTCGATGCCGCCCTGCGGCATCTGCCAGGCGACAGCGGGGTCGATCAGTTCGGGACCGCTCGACGCGAAGCGATGGCCGGCGAAGACGAGGCCTTCGCGGTTGAACAGGGCGATGCCGACATTGGGGCGGTAGGGTTTTTCGCTCACTCAGGTCACGAGAGGCTTGAGCTGCGCGATGACCTCTTCATAGGCGGCGCGCTTGAACGGCACGATGATGCCGGTGAGGGTCTCGATCTTTTCCCAGCGCCAGGCGCTGAACTCGGCCTTGTGATGACCGCCGCCGGGATGTTCGACATCGATCTCGCTGTCGTCTCCCGTGAAACGCAGCGCGTACCATTTCTGCTTCTGGCCGCGATATCTGCCCTTCCACGCCACACCGACGAGATGCGGCGGCAGGTCGTAGATGATCCAGCCCTCCGTCTTGCCGATCAGCTCGACGGAGCGGACGTTTGTTTCCTCGTAGAGTTCGCGCAGCGCGCAGTCATAGGGGTCTTCGCCCTCGTCGATGCCGCCCTGCGGCATCTGCCAGGCTTCGGCCTCGCCGATTTCCTGACCACCCGGCGCGCGCCTGCCGACAAAGACAAGGCCGTCCGGGTTCACGAGCATCACTCCGACGCACGGACGGTAAGGCAGGCTTTTCTCTGGCATCGGCGACTACTTAGGAGGGGTTCGACCGCTTTACTACCGCGCTGACGGGCACGAGCGCTATGCCCTTTGCGGTGAGCTGGCTTGCCCAATGTTCGAGGCGGCTTATCGTGACCGGCAGCGCGCTCGCCACGCCGATCACCGCGCCCTCGCGGCGCGCCTGCTCCTCGAGCTTGGCGAGCGCGGCGTCGATGGCCCCGGCTTCCGGATTGGCGTCGATGACAAGTTCGGCGCGCGCGGTCGCGGCCCCGGTTTCCGGGCCGAGCTTGTCGATGACGCCGCGCGGCGATGTCAGATTGTCGAGGAAGACAAGGCCGCGGCGGCCGGTTTCGGTCAGAACCGGCGCCAGCGCGGCTTCGGACGTCGTGAACTTCGCGCCCATGAAACTCGTGAGGCCGAAATAGCCGGACATCCGGCTCATCGCCCAGTTCAGGCGCTCGATATTCGCGGTAGACGGCAGCGATGTCAGAAGCGTCTGCGGGCCCGGGTCGTTGTTCGGATAGTCGAACGGCTCCATCGGCACCTGGAGCATGATCTCGTGGCCATTCTCGCGGGCCTTGGCGGCCCAGCCTTCCAGTCCCTCGCCGTAAGGCGTGAAGGCGAGCGTGATCGTACGCGGCAGCTTTTCCAGCACGTCCGCGGTCTGCTCGCGGCTGACGCCGAGGCCGCCGAGGAGGATGGCGATCTTCGGCCGCCTGTCCTCGGCCTGGGCAATCGAGGTCGCCGCGAACACATCCGCCGGGCGGCGGCCGTCAGCCGCGATTTTCGGGAGCGGGCCGTATTTCGATTCCTCGACAAGAGCGGGATCGGCGCCGCGGGCGGCGGTACCGCCACTCTGCGGGACCTTGATGATCATCGGCCCGCCCGGGACCGTGGACTCCGCTTGCGTGCCGGCGGCTGCGTCCGGGGAAGCATCCGGCGCGGCAGACATATTTGCCGACTGCGCGCCGTCTCCCCGGTTTTCCTGCCGGGTCTTGGCGGACTGAAGGCGCGGCCGCTCGATCGTGGCAACCGCGATCGGCTCACCCCCCAGGGGGTCCTCGATCAGGGCGGCCCAGACCACACCGGCCATGAGCACCCCGCCGGCGATGGCCGCGACAATGGGCGCAGGGTCCGGCAGCCGCCGCCCCGTGCGGGGCTTCGCCGTTCCTAGAGGTGCGCTGAGATCGTCTTCCGCCACCGCCCGGCCCCAAAAAAGAAACAGGCGCGGCGATTCTAAACGCGCCGCGCCTGATTCTCATAAGGCCGTATGGTTAATTGGCCGTGCTCTTCTTCGCGGCCGGGGCCTTGGCCACCTGGGCGCATTCCGACGACAGCTCGCCGGGCTTGGGCGGGAACTTGGCGTCGGTCTTGGTGCCGCGAATCAGCTCGTAGGCGAGCTGGATCTGCACATCGTCCTTCGGATCCGGCGGAACATAGGCCGAGGAGCCGCCCTCTTCCTTCTTGCCGTCCTCGTCGGTCTTCGCTTCCGACTCGATCTGGTCCTGCGAGGTCGGATCGGCCTGGCGCGGCTTCTCGTTGGTGCCAAGCAGATGGCCGCGAAGACCTGCTTCGCCCTGCATCTTGTCCTTGCCCTTGAGCTCGTCCGGAATCTTCGGCTCGATCATGATGTCGGGCTCGATACCCGTCGCCTGGATCGACCGGCCGCACGGCGTGTAATAACGCGCGGTCGTCAGCGACAGCGCGCCGTTGGCGCCGTTCGGGCCGAGCTCGAGAATGGTCTGCACCGAGCCCTTGCCGAACGAACGCGTACCGACAATCGTCGCACGCTTGTGATCCTGCAGCGCGCCAGCGACGATTTCAGACGCCGAGGCCGAGCCGCCATTGACGAGCGCGATGATCGGCTTGCCGTCCGTCACATCGCCCGCACGGGCGGAATAGCGGTCGATGTTCTCCGGCTTGCGGCCGCGGGTCGACACGACCTCGCCGCGATTGAGGAACGCATCGACGACGCGGATCGACTGGTCGAGAAGACCGCCGGGATTGTTGCGGAGATCGAGCACATATCCCTTCAGCTTGTCCTTCGGAATCTGCTTGTTGATCTCGTCGATCGCCTTCAGCAGCTCTTCCTCGGTCTGCTCGGTGAACTGGGCGATGCGGACATAGCCGATATCGTCCTCGGCGCGATGGCGCACGACGCGGATGCGGATGACATCGCGCACCAGCTTGACGTCCATCGGTTCCGAATCCTTGCGCAGGATCTTGAGCACGATCGGCGTATTGACGGCGCCGCGCATCTTCTCCACCGCCTGCGGCAGCGTCAGGCCCTCGACCGCATCGCCATCGATATGGGTGATGATGTCGTTGGCGAGAATGCCGGCGCGCGAGGCCGGCGTGTCGTCGATCGGCGACATGACCTTGACGAGGTTGTTCTCCATCGTGACCTCGATGCCGAGGCCACCGAATTCACCGCGGATATCGACCTTGCGGTCGCGATAGCGGCTCTCGTCCATGTAGGACGAGTGCGGATCAAGACCCGACAGCATGCCCTGGATCGCGTTCTCGATCAGGCTCTTGTCTTCGGGCGCCTCGACATAGTCGGCGCGCACGCGCTCGAACACATCGCCGAACAGATTGAGATTTTTGTACGTCTCGGCGTTTGCCGCGAAGGCGCGGGTCACGAAATCCGGGTCGCGCGCCACGCTCATGGCGGTCGCGCCGAGCAGGGCGCCAGCGAGAACGAGAGAAACCTTACGCATTATCCACGCACCTTTTCGGCATTGGAGACCCACCACGGGCCGGGATCGATCGACTTCCTGTCCTTACGGAACTCAACATACAGAACGGGCTGCTGGGCGCCACCGCCGACCACCGAGGCGATCTGGCTCGACGCCGAGCCCATATCTCCTACCGGCTCCCCCGTCAGCACGAACTGACCGAGCGACACGCTGACCTTTTCCATCCCGGCGAGCAAGACATGGTATCCGCCGCCCGCGTTCAGGATCAAGAGTTGGCCGTAGGAGCGGAAAGGCCCCGAATACACCACCCACCCATCACAGGGAGCCGAGACCTGAGCCTGAGATCGTGTCGAGATTGTGAGCCCCTTGTGGGGAGATCCTGTTTCGTCGGTCTCGCCGAAGCGCCGGATCGGCGTGCCAACCACCGGAAGCGGTAGCATTCCCTGCGCCGAGGCAAAGGCCACGGCGGGAGCCAGGCGCCCGGGGTCCGAGAGGGCGGCAAGATCGCTTTTTGGCCGCTGGGCGGCCTCATCTTCCGGTTCGGGAGCCCGGGCGGCCGCCTCCGCGGCCTTCTTGGCGGCTTCGACCTCCTGCTCCATGCGGGCTATCAAATCTTCGAGAGACTTCACCTCGCGGCCAAGTTCCGCGGCGCGGGCGGTCTGGCCTTTCAGCGTCTGCTCACGCTCCTCCTGGCGGCGCTGCCGCGCCTCGATCAGAAGACTGACGCGCTGGCGGGCCGATTCGAGATCGATTCTTTCCGTCGCCAGCCGGTTGCGGGCCTCCGCCGCCTCGCGGCGCACGCGGCCGAGATTTTCGAGGTCGCTCGCCAGATCCTCCGCCTTTTCGCGAATTTCAGGCAGCACCGCACCCAGCAGGATCGCGGAGCGAATCGAGGCCAGCGCATCGTCCGGCTGGACGAGCAGCGCCGGCGGCGGATTGCGGCCCATGCGCTGCAGAGCCGCGAGAAGCTCGGCGACGACGGCGCGCTGCGCCTGCAGTTTTCCCTTCAGGTCGTTTTCGGCATCGCCCAGCTCGGCAAGGCGCGTCTCGCTTGCCGTCATCCTTGTTTCGGTGTCGCGAATGCGGGCGGCCGTGGCGACGAGTTCCTGCGACAGGCGCGAGCGCTCCTGCGCCAGCACCTTTATCTCCTCGCGTATGCGCTGCGTCTCTTCCTTGGTGCGGCCGAGCGCATCGCGCCGGGCGTCGAGATCGTCGAGCCGGGGATCGAGAGCGGGGACCTGCGGCTGTGCCGCGGACGCGAACGGCCCGAGGGCGGCAATGACGGCGGCAATGACGGGGGTGGCGGCGCGCAGTCTCATGATCGGTCTTCTATCATCCCTCGCGGTGATAGGGATGGCCCGACAATATGGTCGCGGCGCGATAAATCTGTTCGCAGAGCAGGGCACGGACCAGCTGATGCGGCCAGGTCTGGCGGCCAAAACCGAGGACGAGCGCGGCGCGCTTCACCAGATCCGCATCGAGGCCGTCGGCCCCGCCGATGACAAACTGCGCGGCGGGCGCCCCATCGTCGCGCCAGCGTGCAAGCTGTGCGGCGAAATCCGAACTCGGAATCGATTTGCCGGTTTCATCGAGCGCGATCAGGGGAGCGCCGGGAACGAGCAGGGCTTCCAGCGCATCCGCCTCCTCGCGCCTGCGGTCCTCGGGACGGCGTGCGCGGCTTTCCGCGGTCTCGCGGATATCGAGCGGGCCGAGCGCGATGGCGCGGCCCGTTCTGGCGGCGCGCTCCGCATAGCGGGCAGCGAGCTCACGCTCGGGCCCGTCCTTCATGCGGCCCACCGCGGCGACGACGATCCTCATCGCCGCACTATAACTGCGTCAGCCCATCACCCGCTCTACCGGACGGTCCGCCGACCACATCTTTTCAAGATTGTAGAAGACGCGGACTTCCGGCCGGAAGATGTGAAGGATGACATCGCCGGCATCGATCAGGACCCAGTCGGCGGTGTTCTGCCCTTCCATGCGAATGCCCTTCAGCCCGGCTTCCTTAAGCCCCTGGACAAGGCGTTCGGCGATCGCGGCCACATGGCGGTTCGACCGCCCCTCGGTCACGATCATCGCATCGGCTATGGTGGATTTTCCCGTGAGGTCGATCACGACGGTGTTCTCGGCTTTCGCATCATCGAGAAGACCGCGGATCAACGCGTTGAGGTCCTGGGCGGCCGGGACGGCGGCCGAGGCACCGGTTGGAAGCGCACTTACAGCCGCTCCCGAAGACATCGACATCTGCAGTGGTATCGCCCTCGCTGTTCGGGCCGGAAACCCGCGTCCGGCCGCCGAATCAATATAAGGATTCGGTAAAGGTTCCTTCAAGCGCTGGAATACCTCACTTGCGTGACGTTTTTGCGCGCAGCTCGGTGGAGGAGAGGCCGGATTTGGGGCCGTAGATGAAGGTCCAGGCTGGCGGCGCGAGGCTGGCGAGAACCGGCGCGTCGCTGGCGTCGATGCGGTACTCCTCGAGGGTCCGGGCCGCCTTGCCGCGCAGGGCAGGGTTCGACCAGCCGGGCCGGTCGAACACCGCGAGCGGCACATTGGCCGCGATGGCCCGCCAATCGCGCCATTTGTCGAACTGCGCCAGATTGTCCGCGCCCATGATCCATACAAAGCGCACGCCGGGGCAATGGCGGCGCAGCGCCGTGAGCGTGTCGATCGTGTAATGGGTGCCGAGCACCGTCTCGACGGCGGTCGGCACAATGCGCCGGTCGTCGATCAGACCCGTCGCGAGGCGAAGACGTTCGTCGAGCGGCGCGAGATCCTGCTTTTCCTTGAGCGGGTTTCCGGGCGAGACCAGCCACCACACGCGGTCGAGGTTGAGCGCGCGCAGCGCGGCTCCGGATATCGCCAGATGCGCCGCATGCGGAGGATTGAACGATCCGCCGTAAAGACCGATCCGCATTCCCTCCGCATGTGACGGCAAGTCTCTCACGGGCGGGTCTGCCCCGTTCCGTGGACGCGGTATTTGAACGTCGTAAGCTGTTCGAGGCCGACGGGGCCCCGCGCGTGCATACGCCCGGTGGCGATGCCGATCTCGGCGCCGAAGCCGAATTCGCCGCCGTCCGCAAACTGTGTCGAGGCGTTGTGCAGGACGATGGCGCTGTCCACCTCACTGAGAAAGCGCGCGGCGGCCGCCTTGTCGTCGGTCAGGATCGCGTCGGTGTGGTGCGAGCCATAGGTATTGACGTGCTCGACCGCTTGGTCGAGACCATCGACGACCCGCGCCGCGATGAGCGCGTCGAGAAATTCGGTGCGGTAGTCGTCCTCAGTGACGGGCGTGACGCGCTGATCGGAACCTTGCACGTCCGCATCGCCGCGCACCGCACAGCCGGCATCGAGCAGCATCGCCACCAGCGGCTGGAGATGCGTCTTTTCCAGCGCCCGATCGACGAGCAGCGTTTCCGCCGCGCCGCAGACGCCGGTGCGGCGGAGCTTGGCGTTCATCAGAACCGTTTTTGCGAGCTCAAGATCGCACGGCGCATGGACATAGATGTGGTTGTTGCCGTCGAGATGGGCAAAGACCGGCACCCGCGCCTCGGTCTGTACACGCGCGACGAGGCCCTTGCCGCCGCGCGGCACGATGACGTCGAGATTGCCATCAAGGCCCTTCAACATCTCGCCGACCGCGTCGCGGTCCTTTGTCGGCACGATCTGCACCGCGCCCGCGGGCAGCTTTGCCTCGGCGATGCCGGCAAGGAGCGCGGCATGGATCGCGCCTGACGAACGGAAACTGTCGGACCCGCCGCGCAGGATGACGGCATTGCCGGATTTCAGCGTCAGCGCCGCCGCATCCGCAGTGACGTTCGGACGGCTCTCATAAATGACCCCGATGACGCCGAGCGGCACCGCGACGCGCTCGAACTCGAGACCGTTGGGCTGGGTCCATTTCGCCAGCACGCGGCCGACGGGATCCGGCAGCGCGGCGACGGCCTCGATGCCGGCCGCCATGCCCTCGATGCGTTTGTCGTCGAGAACGAGGCGATCGATGTTCGCCGCCGTCGCGCCCGCGGCCCTGGCGTCGGCGACATCCTCGGCATTGGCGGCAAGAATGGCCTTGGCATGGCGGCGGATCGCACGCGCCATGGCGAACAGAGCCGTATCCTTCTGTTCGCGCGAGGCCGTGCCGAGCACATGCGCGGCCTCGCGCGCCGCGCGGCCCAGAGGGGCCATGACGGCGGCGATATCGGCTTGTATGTCGAGCGGTCGGTTCATCGTGCCTTCATATAGCGAAGCGGCGGGGCTTGCGCACCCCGGCGCGTGTCCGGTCAACCAACCACGAGATCGTCGCGGTGGATCATGGCGCTGCGGAACGGAACGCCGAGTTCCGCCTCGATGGCCGCGGAGTTCTTGCCCATGATGCGGCGCGCTTCCGCGGCATCGCAGGCGACGAGCCCCCGCCCGATCTCGAGCCCGTCCGCATCGCGGATGGCAACCGCTTCGCCCGAATCGAAATCGCCGTCGACGCGGGTCACGCCCGCCGGCAAGAGGCTCTTGCCGCCGCGGAGCGCCTTCACCGCGCCATCGTCGAGCCAGAGCGAGCCGCGCGGCACAAGCGTTCCGGCGATCCAGCGCTTGCGCGCCGCCGCGGGATTGCCCGAGGCAAGGAACCAGGTGCAGCGGCCGCCCTGTTCGATCTGCCGGAGCGGATGCAGAACCTGCCCGGACGCGATCACCATATGCGCGCCGCCGGACGTCGCGATCTTCGCCGCGTCGATCTTGGTCTTCATGCCGCCGCGTGAGAATTCCGACCCCGCCGCGCCGGCCATGGCTTCGACATGGGGCGTCACGCGCTCGACGACGGGAATATGTTGCGCATCCGGATTGCGCCCAGGCGGCGCGGTGTACAGACCGTCGATGTCGGACAGAAGCACGAGAAGATCCGCGCCCGTCATCGTCGCGACGCGTGCGGCGAGCCGGTCATTGTCGCCGTAGCGGATTTCGCTGGTCGCCACCGTATCGTTCTCGTTGATGACCGGCACCGCCTTGAAATCGATGAGCCGCTGTATGGTCGCGCGCGCGTTGAGATAGCGTTCGCGCTCCTCGGTGTCGCCGAGCGTCAGCAGGATCTGGCCGGCCGTCAGACCATGCGCCCCCAGAACCTCCGACCAGGCGCGCGCCAGCGCGATCTGGCCGACGGCGGCGGCGGCCTGGCTTTCCTCGAGCCGCAGCGCGCGGCCCGGCAGATGGAGCATAGTGCGCCCAAGCGCGATCGAGCCGGAGGATACGACCAGGACATCGGCGCCGCGTTCGGTGAGCGCGGCAAGATCCTCGGCGAGGCTCTCAAGCCAGGCGCGCTTCAGTGCGCCTTCCTTGTGGTCGACGAGCAGCGCCGAGCCGATCTTGACGACGACGCGGCGGAACTGGATGAGCTTGGGTGTGGACACGGGTTTTGTCCGGACGTTCGGGTGGACGAGGCGCTAGCACAAAGTCAGGTGAGCGTCACGGTCGCCACGGCTCCGGCGCGGGCGCATTGGCGGCGGCCTCGACCGCGCGATTCTCGTCAATGACCTTCAGAAGGGCGCGCAGCGCCTCGGTCACGCCTTCCTGCGAATGAGCGGAGATCAGCAAAGGCGGGCGCTTCGCCGCCTTCTTGAGGCTGGCGATCTGTTTCTTCCTTGTCTCGTCGTCGAGCGCGTCGGCCTTGGTCAGCGCCACGATCTCGGGCTTGTCCCCGAGCCCGCCGCCATAGGCTTCGAGCTCGGTCCGCACCGTCTTGTAGGCCTTGCCGGCGTCCTCACCGGTGCCGTCGACCAGATGCAGCAGCACGCGGCAACGCTCGACATGGCCGAGGAAGCGGTCGCCGAGGCCGATGCCCTCATGCGCGCCCTCGATGAGACCCGGAATATCGGCCAGCACGAATTCGCGGCCATCGACCCTGACGACGCCGAGACCGGGATGGAGCGTCGTGAAGGGATAATCCGCGATTTTCGGCTTGGCAGCCGTGACCGCCGCGAGGAAGGTCGACTTGCCGGCGTTCGGCAGGCCGACAAGGCCGGCATCGGCGATCAGCTTCAGCCGCAGAATGATCCAGCGTTCCTCGCCCGGCAGGCCGGGATTGGCATGGTGCGGCGCGCGGTTGGTCGAGGTCTTGAACTGGGCGTTGCCGAAACCGCCATTGCCGCCCTTGGCCAGACGGATGCGCTCGCCGACCTTGGTGAGATCGGCGATCAGCGTTTCCCCGTCCTCGTCGAAGATCTGCGTGCCGGCCGGCACCTTGAGCGTGATGTCGGCGCCTCCCGCGCCGGTACGGTTGGCGCCACGGCCGTGATCGCCCTTCTTGGCCTTGAAATGCTGCTGGTAGCGGTAGTCGATCAGCGTGTTGAGACCGTCGACGCATTCCACCCAGACATCGCCGCCGCGCCCGCCGTCGCCGCCGTCGGGGCCGCCGAACTCGATGAACTTCTCACGGCGGAACGACACCGATCCGGCGCCGCCGGCGCCGGACTGGATGTACACTTTCGCCTGGTCGAGAAATTTCATCGCGTTCCCTCTGCCTCCGCATTAGCGGAAACTGCGTTCACAGGCCATCGCGCCCTCCGGCCATGGCCCCAGGCGATCAGACTCTGCCAGATACCCCGCTCCAGGCGGAACTTGTCGACCGGGAACGAGCCCTTGAAGCCGAGCGAGCTCGACAGCCCGCAGCCGGCCCACTGGAATCCGCACTTCTCGATGACGCGGCGCGAGGCCGTGTTGGTGACCCGGCACGACACACCGAGGCGCTCGGCGCCCATATCCTCGAATGCGTGGTCGACGAGAGCCCGCGCAATTTCCGTGGCAAAGCCACGGCCGCGATAGGGCGCACCGACCCAGTAGCCGATGGTCGGCACATCGCCCTCCTGCGCCGTGAAACCGCCGCAGCCGACCATCGTACAGACACCCTCGATATCGGCGAACGCGAGAAACGTCTCGGCTTTCGCTTCCGTTACATGGGCGACGAACTTCTCGGCATCGCCCAGCGTGTACGGATGCGGAATGACCACCGTGTTCTCCGCGATCGTCCGGTCGTTGGCGAGCTCGGCGATGCGCGCGGCGTCGCCTGCCCGCGGACGGCGCAGCACAAGGCGGCCCGTCCGGAGGATACAGTCTTCTCTCTCGTCGAATTCCAGCTTTTCGCAGACCATTTTCCCGTCTCCAGATGCGACGAAGGGGAGGCGGTGTCCCGTCTCCCCTTCGAAATCTGAAGCCTTTCGGCTCCGTCCGGGTGTCTGGGACACCGGCGGAACCGTCGCTCGATCCGCCGTACTATTCCGCCGCGTCCATTGCCGGTGCTACCGACACATAGGTGCGGCCATTGGCTTTCGACGTAAACGTGACTTTGCCGTCCGTAAGGGCAAAGAGCGTGTGGTCGGTACCCATGCCGACATTCGTGCCGGGGTGCCACTTGGTGCCGCGCTGACGCACGATGATGTTGCCGGCGATGACCGACTGGCCACCCGACTTCTTCAGGCCGAGGCGACGGCCGGCAGAATCGCGCCCGTTGCGCGAGGAACCGCCTGCTTTCTTGTGTGCCATCGTACTTACTCCTCAGTCTTGGCCGGCTCTTCAGCCTGGGCCTTCTTCGCCGGGGCCTTCTTCTCGGCCTTCGGCTTGGCGCTGGCGTCCTGGCCCTTGGCCAGGATTTCCGTGATCTTGATCACGGTGTGCTCCTGGCGGTGGCCGCGCTTGCGCTTCGAATTCTGGCGGCGGCGCTTCTTGAACGCGATGACCTTGTCGCCACGGTTGTGCTCGACGATTTCGGCCACGACGCGGGCGCCGTCCACGAGGGGGGCGCCGAACACCGGCTTGTCGCCGCCGAGCGCCAGCACTTCGCCGAGCTCGACGGTGGATCCGACATCGCCCGCAATGCGGCCGATGGTGACCCGGTCATTGGCGGAAACATTATACTGTTTCCCGCCGGTCTTGATGACTGCGAACATCTGAATCTCCGTGTTCGTCCGGTCTCGAGGACCGGCTTCTTGGCAGCCTGGGATGGATGAAACGAATAGCGCGGGGAAAACCCCCGCGCCTTCGGTGTTTCCATATCCACTTTAGGCCCCGTCCGTCAACAAAAACGGCCGCGTCCGGGCCCTCTTCTGCATCAACTGGCCTGCGCCCGGGCGCTACGGGGCGCAACGGCATAGGTCTTTAGGCTAGGAAGGCCACAATCTGGACGCATTGCTGAAAGTTTCTGCTCAACTTTGCCTAGAACATGGGCAGATATGCGTATTCATCACAAATACTGCTGGCTAGCATGCATGCCCCTGATCCACCGCGGCCATAACGCCTGGGGATCGCAGGAGGTGAACATGAACAAGGTCATGCTAACAGCGGTCGCCGTGGCACTCGGCGCGAGCGCGGCTCAGGCCGCGACCATGGATGATGTCAAAAGCAAAGGTTATGTGGTCTGCGGCGTGACCGGCGGCGTGCCCGGCTTCTCCGCCCCGGACGCCAGCAACAACTGGTCGGGCCTCGAGGTCGATTACTGCAAGGCCATGGCCGCCGCGATCTTCGACGATCCGAGCAAGGTCCGCTACACGCCGCTGACCTCGACCGAGCGCTTCGCCGCGCTGTCGTCGGGCCAGGTCGACGTGCTGTCGCGCACGACGACATGGACCATGAGCCGCGACACGACGCTCGGCGTCGTCTTTACCGGCACCATGTTCTATGACGGCCAGGGCTTCATGGTCCGCAAGGCCGACAAGATCGCCTCGGCCAAGGACCTGTCCGGGGCGGCGATCTGCATCGAGTCCGGCACGACCACCGAACTCAACGCGGCGGACTTTTTCGCGGCCAATAAGCTCGAATACAAGCCGATCGTCTTCGTCAGCCAGGACGAAACCGTGAAAGCGTTCGAGGACGGCCGCTGCGACGTCTATACAACAGACTCGTCGGCGCTCGCCGCCGAACGTTCCAAATTCGCCAAGCCCGAGGACTACGCGATCCTTCCGGAGATCATCTCCAAGGAACCGCTCGGCCCCGCGGTGCGCGCCGGCGACGACACCTGGATGAAGTTCTCGCGCTGGGTCTACTACGCCATCGTCAACGCCGAAGAGCTTGGCGTCACCAAGGCCAATGTCGAGGAGATGAAGAAGTCGGAGAATCCGGAGATCAAGCGCCTGCTCGGCGTCGAAGGCGATTTCGGAACCCCGCTCGGGCTCGACAAGGAATGGGCCTACAAGATCCTCAAGCATGTCGGCAATTACGGCGATATGTACGAAGCCCATGTCGGCCCGAAAACGCCGATCGGTCTTGAGCGCGGCCTGAACGCACTCTGGAAAGACGGCGGCATCCAGTACGCGCCGCCGATCCGCTGAGCATCGCATAACGCAACCCGGCGCCCCTGGCGCCGGGTTCTTGCTTCCAAAAGCACCCGCTCGGAGGTGACGTGTCCGACAAGCCGCGCAAACCGGCGCCCAAGACGTCCTTCTTCAACGACCCCGTCATCCGGGGACGCCTGTATCAGCTCGGCGTCCTGCTGCTGGTCGCGTTCGTCTTCGCCACCATCGCGCACAACACCGCCGAAAACCTGCAGCGGCAGAACAAGACGACGGGTTTCGACTTCTTCTGGTCGACATCGGGCTTCGACATCTTCTTCACGCTTATCCCCTACAGCCGCGCCTCCTATTACTGGGAGGCGTTTCTCGTCGGCCTGCTGAACACGATGCTCGTGTCGGTACTCGGCATCTTCTTCGCGACGATCATCGGTTTCATCGTCGGCATCGCACGCCTGTCGAGCAACTTCGTGATCTCGCGCCTTGCGACCTTCTACGTCGAGACCATCCGCAACATCCCGCTGCTTCTGTTCCTGTTTTTCTGGTATTTCGCGGTGCTGAAGTCGATGCCGTCGGTGCGCGAAAGCTATGTGCTGTTCGGTTCCGTCGCGATCAACAATCGCGGCATCAATATTCCCAGACCCCTCTTCGACAGCGACTTCAACCTTGTCTGGATAGCGCTCCTCGTGGCGATCGGCATCGTGGTCGCGCTGCGGCGGTGGACGAAGAAACGCATGGAGGCGACCGGCGAGCGCTTCCCGCTCTTTTCCACGGCGCTGGCAATTCTCGTTTTCGTGCCCGGCGTCGTCTGGATGCTCTCCGGCGCCGAACTGACCTTCGACGTGCCTGAACTCGCCGGCTTCAACTTTCGCGGCGGCATCAACCTGCCGCCCGAATTCGTCGCCATCGTCGTCGGCATATCGCTCTACACGGCGTCGTTCATCGCGGAGACGGTGCGCGCCGGCATTCTCGCGGTGAACAAGGGACAGACCGAAGCCGCTCAATCGCTCGGCATGAAGGAGAGCGACCGCCTCAGGCTCGTGATCATCCCGCAGGCGATGCGCGTCATCATACCGCCGATGACGAACCAGTATCTCAATCTCATCAAGAACTCGTCGCTGGCCGCCGCCATCGGCTATCCGGAGCTCGTCTCCGTGTTCATGGGCACCACGCTCAACCAGACCGGACGGGCGATCGAAGTCGTCTTCGTCACGATGCTCGTCTACCTCACTCTCTCGCTGTCAACCTCGCTTCTGATGAACTGGTACAACCGGCGCGTGACGCTTGTGGAGCGATAGGC
Organism: Hyphomicrobiales bacterium; assembly: GCA_022842205.1. Taxonomy (GTDB): domain Bacteria; phylum Pseudomonadota; class Alphaproteobacteria; order Rhizobiales; family Methylopilaceae; genus Flaviflagellibacter. The sequence goes on along the minus strand of JALHQA010000008.1, from coordinate 6,340 downwards.
AATGTACAAGACCTCGTTTGTACGCACCGACATGATCGCCCCGATGGCTCCCCCGCCATCGACCGTGGGCGTGAAGGGCTGGCTGCACACCAACCTGTTCTCGACGCCCGGCAACACGCTGCTGACGATCGTCGGCGTGATGTTCCTGCTCTGGATCGTGCCGCCGCTCTACAACTTCCTGATCGGAAATGCGGTCTTTGTCGCGGACGACGGCGCGGCCTGCCGCATCGAGGGCGCGGGAGCCTGCTGGGCCTTCATCTGGGACAGGATGAACTTCTTCATCTATGGCTTTTACCCGCAGGACGAGCAGTGGCGCGTCAATATATGCTTCGCGCTGGGTCTCGCTCTGATCGTGCCGCTGCTGTGGCCCGCCGCGCCCTACAAGATCGCCAACGCCGTTCTGTTCTTTCTCGTCTATCCCGTCATCGTGCTGATCCTGCTGCGCGGCGGATCGTTCGGGCTGAGCTACGTGCCGACGGAAAGCTGGGGCGGCCTGACGGTGACGCTGATCATCGGCCTTGCCGGCATCGTCTGCTCGCTTCCGCTCGGCATATTGCTCGCGCTCGGGCGGCGTTCCGAACTTCCGGTCATCAAGATGCTGTGTATCGCCTTCATCGAACTCTGGCGCGCGGTGCCTCTGATCACCGTCCTCTTCATGGCCTCGGTGATGCTGCCGCTGTTCGCACCGCAGGGCGTGACGGTGGACAAGTTGCTGCGGGCCGTGATCGGCGTCACCTTGTTCGAGGCGGCCTACCTCGCGGAAGCCGTGCGCGGGGGCCTGCAGGCGCTGCCGCGCGGTCAATACGAGGCGGCGGATTCGCTCGGCCTCAATTATCCGAAGTCGATGGGCCTCGTGATCCTGCCGCAGGCGCTGAAGCTCACGATTCCCGGCATCGTCAACAGCTTCATCTCGCTGTTCAAGGACACTTCGCTGGTCTCGATCGTCGGCATTTTCGACCTGCTCAACACCGTGCAGTCGTCGCAGTCGGACCTGCGCTGGGGCAGCCCGCACCAGGCGGTAACGGGTTATCTATTTGCCGCGGCCGTGTTCTGGGTCTTCTGTTTCGGCATGTCGCGGTATTCGATGTTCATGGAACGCCGGCTTGATACCGGCCATACGAGGTAGGTGATGGCGATCGATGTCCTTGAAGCAGACGAGCTGCGCACGGCGGACATGTCCAGGGTCGAGGTGTCGAAGACCGACACCGCCGTCGAGATCATCGGTATGCACAAATGGTACGGGGCGTTCCATGTGCTGCGCGACATCAATCTTAAAGTGATGCGCGGCGAGCGCATCGTCATCGCCGGCCCGTCGGGTTCGGGCAAGTCGACACTCATCCGCTGCATCAACCGGCTCGAGGAGCACCAGCAGGGCCAGATCATCGTCAACGATGTCGAACTGACCAACGACCTCAAGCGCATCGACGAGGTGCGGCGCGAGGTCGGCATGGTGTTCCAGCATTTCAACCTGTTTCCGCACCTCACCATCCTGCAGAACTGCACGCTCGCGCCGATGTGGGTGCGCGGCATTCCAAAGGCCGAGGCCGAGAAAACGGCGATGCACTTCCTCGAGCGCGTGCGCATTCCCGAACAGGCCAACAAATATCCGGGCCAGCTTTCCGGCGGCCAGCAGCAGCGCGTCGCCATCGCCCGCTCGCTCTGCATGAATCCGAGGGTCATGCTGTTCGACGAGCCGACCTCGGCGCTCGATCCTGAAATGATCAAGGAAGTGCTCGACACCATGGTCTCGCTTGCCGAAGAGGGCATGACGATGATCGTCGTCACGCACGAAATGGGCTTTGCGAGCAAGGTCGCGAACCGCGTCATCTTCATGGATGCCGGCCAGATCGTCGAGCAGAACGAGCCGAAGGAGTTCTTCGCCAATCCCCGCCATCCGCGAACCCGGGAATTTCTGAGCCAGATCATCTAAAGGCGTCAAAGCCTGCGCATTCGCGCCGGAACGGCTTGCCCCGTCCAACCGGCCCGTATAAATCACCCCTTCCCCATCGAAATCGGGACCGCGGAGAGGTGCCAGAGTGGTCGATTGGGACGGTCTCGAAAACCGTTGTGCGGGCAACTGTACCGTGGGTTCGAATCCCACCCTCTCCGCCACTTGCCGTCGCGAAAGTGTTCTCCCGATCCGGCTGCGGCCGGATTTTTCCGTTGTTTTCGAGGGTTATGCGGGACGGGCTAAGCACTGGCCCCTGCGCCGGGAGGCATGGAAGCGGTCTCTCCGGGCCGACATTCTCCGGACCTCATGACTGCGCCGATTTGGTGAACAGCTTTCAAGGCACTGGTATTGCGATGTTTTCCCGAGGTCTCCCTGAACACTTCGACGCCGGTGGCGTTCGGCATGATGGACCCGACGTCGAACCCATGATTGTAGGGAAGCTAGTTGATCTCGTCGGCAATCCAGATGATTAGGTCGCCGAGGTCCGGCACTCGGGCTTTATCGTTGCGCGTCTTCCAGGTTGGCTCGATCAGGCCCTGTTTCGCCAGTTCCCCGACCTTCTCCTTGATCTCCGTCGGCGAGACGTAATTCTTCTCCATCACGGTTGCGGCAAATCTCTTAAATGTTCTGGGCGCATCCTTGGTCTGCTGGGCGAGTTCGGTCACCAGCGCCGTAAGGTCTGGCTGCCATGCGCCCCCTCCCGATCGCGCCGTTTGATGCCTGCGACCAGGACAGTGGCCGCGTCTCGTCCCAGTGTCTGGTGCGCTACAAGACCAACGACTACTCGGTGCCGGTTGCCTTCGGGCATCAGGATGTCTGGATCCGGGCCTATGTCCACGAGGTGGTAATCGGCTGCCGGGGCGAGGTTATTGCCCGCCATCCCCGCTGCTGGGATCGCGAGGAGATCGTCTTCAGCCCGATCCACTACCTGCCGCTGCTGGAGCGGAAGATCAACGCACTCGATCAGGCTGCGCCGTTGCAAGGCTGGGAACTCCCGGAGGAGTTCGCAACGTTGCGCCGGCTAATGGAAGCCCGCATGAACCGGCATGGCCGACGCGAATACGTCCAGGTCCTGCGGTTGCTCGAGACCTTCGATCTGGCTGATCTGCATGCCGCGGTGAAGCAGGCGCTTCAGATGGGCGCGATCGGCTTCGACGCCGTGAAGCACCTGCTGCTTTGCCGTGTTGAACACCGTCCGCCCCGGCTGGACCTGGACTGTTATCCCTATCTACCCAAGGCAACAGTCGAGACAACCAGGCCGGGCTCCTATATGCGGCTGTTGTCGGGTGATGCGGAGGACGCCGCATGAGCGATGCCCCGGAGATCCTGCTCGCCCATCACCTCAAGGCGCTGAAGCTGCCGACATTCTTACGGGAACACCAAAAGCTGGCCCGGCAATGCGCGGCCGAAGGCATGGACCATGTCCGATATCTCGCCCGGCTCGTTGAGCTGGAGCTGATTGACCGGGAGCGGCGGATGGTCGAGCGCCGCATCAAGGCCGCCAAATTCCCTACCGTCAAAAGCCTCGACAGCTTCGACTTCAGCGTCATTCCTAAACTCAACAAGATGCAGGTGCTGGAACTGGCCCGCTGCGAATGGATCGACCGGCGCGAGAACGTCATTGCCCTTGGCCCAAGCGGCACCGGCAAGACGCACATTGCCCTTGGCCTCGGGCTGGCGGCTTGTCAGAAGGGCATGTCGGTCAGCTTCACCACTGCGGCAGCCTTGGTAAACGAACTGATGGAGGCCCGCGACGAACGTCGCCTGCTTCGCTTTCAGAAGCAGAGGGCTGCCGTCAAGTTGCTGATCGTCGACGAACTGGGCTTCGTGCCCTTGTCGAAAACCGGCGCCGAGCTGCTGTTCGAACTGATCTCGCAACGCTACGAGCGCGGCTCGACCCTGATCACCAGCAATCTGCCCTTCGATGAATGGACCGCACCTTCGGCTCCGAGCGCCTCACCGGCGCACTGCTCGACAGGCTGACCCACCACGTCAGCATACTCGAAATGAACGGCGAGAGTTATCGCCTCGCCAACAGCAACGCCCGACAGCGGCAACAAAAGTCCTGAGATCAGATCGCCTCGATTTGGCCCCAAGGGGCCAATGCGCCATGGCACGCGCCAGCTCTATGGTAAGCGCGCGCGCCATGGCGCCGGCCACCGTCACTTGGCCTGATTTTACGCCGCCGCGTGGCCGGGTTTTGCACCGCCGTTGACACGACAGGGACTGGGAGACGCGCGCCGGGACGGTCGAACTGCGTATTCCGAAGCTTCGGAAGGGCAGCTACTTTCCGGGCTTTCTCGAGCCCCGGCGGATGGCCGAGAAGGCGCTAACGGCGGTCATCCAGGAGGCCTACGTTCAGGGCATCTCCACGCGGTCCGTGGACGATCTGGTCAAGGCCATGGGCATGTCGGGGATCAGCAAGAGCCAAGTCTCGCGGCTCTGCGAAGAGATCGACGGCAAGGTGAAGGCGTTTCTGAACCGCCCCCTCGAAGGTGACTGGCCCTATCTCTGGATCGACGCCACCTACCTCAAGGTCCCTCGAGGCGGGCGGATCGTCTCGGTCGCCGTCATCATCGCCATCGGCGTCAACACCGATGGGCGGCGCGAGGTTCTTGGTCTCGAGATCGGCACATCCGAGGCCGAGCCGATCTGGACGGAGTTCCTTCGCAAGCTGACCCGCCGCGGACTGCGCGGGGTGAAGCTCGTCATCAGCGATGCCCACGAAGGCATCAAGGCCGCGGTCTCGAAGGTGCTCAGCGCCACCTGGCAGCGCTGTCGCGTCCACTTCCAGCGCAATGCCCTGGCGCATGCCGGAAAGAGCGGGCGGCGCGTCGTCTCGGCCTTCATCGCCACCGCCTTCGCCCAAGACACCGCCGAGGCCGCCAGCACCCAGTGGCGCGCCGTGGCCGCCCAGATCAGGCCCAAGGTGCCGAAGCTGGCCACCCTCATGGATGACGCGGAGCATGACGTCCTGGCCTACATGTCCTTCCCCAAGGAACACCGGGCCAAGCTGCACTCAACCAACCCGATCGAAAGGCTGAACGGCGAGATCAAGCGCCGCACCGACGTCGTCGGAATATTCCCGAATGACGACGCCATCGTCCGCCTCGTCGGGGCTCTGCTCCTCGAACAGAACGATGAATGGACCGTTCAGCGCACCCGCTACATGACGCTGGAAACCATCGCGTCAATGGGCGATGATCCCGTCATCAGCTTGCCCGCCGTGGCATCCTGATCAAGCAGGCCCGCGCCGAGCATCACGGTGACGATCAGCGCCAGCTACACCACTCCGCGGGACAGCATCCGGTCGTCTGCCGGAGCGCCATGCCGAACAGCACTTTCATCGAGAGGCACGTCTGGATAGCGGCATCGCTGTAGGTCTGCTGGCGGCCACGCCTGCCTGTCGGCGCGGCATCCCAGCTCATCTCGGGGTCAAACCAGATCGTCAGCGAGCCCCGGCGCTTGAGTGCTTCATTGTAGGCTGGCCAGTTCCTGGTCTTGTAGGTCGGGGGTATGGGTCTGCTCATGCATCCCAGCTACCACCCTGGATTCGCGAGAGGAATCCCTCACGCGATTTGTGCAACAGAGCCATCGGGGATTGTACTTTTGAAGATGTCTCCCCTTCGATATTCCGTTGAAGATAAAGTCAAGAGGTACCGTTCATGTCTCACGAGAAACTTAAGAAATCCGATCTGATCGCACGCGCGCTTGAAGTTGATATTCTTCGAGGGACGTACGGGCCGGGAGAAAAGCTTCGGCAAAGCCGTATTGCAGAGTCATCTGGGACCAGTCAGGTTGCGGTGCGCGAAGCCCTCATGCAGCTTGTGGGCCAGGGGCTGGCGGTCAGCCTGCCGCGACGCGGGATTTGCGTGGCCCCACTGGATCGGTCGGCTGTTCACGAGCTGAAGGTCATGCGCGAGGCGCTTGAACCCGTTGCGCTCCTGCATTCCGTGTCACATCTGACGGCTACACAGATTGCGGTCGCCGAAGCGGCCCGTCAGGAATGCGATGCCGCCGGAACCGTGTTCGAATGGGAGGAGGCCAATCGCAGCTTCCACAACGCGGTGATTGTCGGTTGTGGCATGCCGCGTCTCATTGCCGAGGTCGCCCGGCTGCAACTGCTTTATGCGCGTCACGTCCTGACCAATCATGCCAGCCGGTGGCGTCCTCATATCGACCGCGACCATGGCGCGATCATGGAGGCGATCCGGGCGAAGGACGCTGTCCGGGCGGCGGGGGTTTTGCGGCTCCACCTCGGTCGGTTGAGCTAGGTGTTCAGTCCCGGCATCTGGTGGATCGGATTGAGGATGAATCGATCTGGCTCTGAGGTCCAGATCTTGCAGATGTATTCGTAGGGCGTGAGGCCGCCGAGCGTCTTGAGCCGTC
>JALHQA010000007.1 GCA_022842205.1 Hyphomicrobiales bacterium | reverse complement strand
CGCGCGACACAGGACGCGATGGCCGTTTTCGCGTCAGGCGCGGCGAGATCCCAGTTCGGCTGGCGGCTGAACACCAGTTTCGGTTTTTGTATGGGCGGCACCGTATCGCCGGGCACCAGCGCACGATAGACCCGCTCGCAGACCGCGACATCGGAGGCCAGAAAGCCGATCGTGTCGAGCGCCGACGCGAGCTGTTTCATCCCGGCCGTCGGAAACCAGCCATAGGTCGGCTTGAAACCGACGACACCGCAGAATGACGCCGGGCGGATGACGGAGCCGAGCGTCTGCGTGCCGAGCGCGATAGGCACCATGCCCGCGGCGACGGCCGCGGCCGAACCGGCTGACGAGCCGCCGGGCGTGAACCGGTTGTCGCGCGGATTGAGCGTCGGCGTCGGTGGTGAGGTCGCGAACTCCGTCGTCGTGGTCTTGCCGACGATGAAGGCGCCTTTCGCCTTCAGCGCGGTCACGATGGCGGCATCCATCGGCGGCTGGAATTTGTCGTAAATACGAGATCCGTAGCCGGTCGGCATGTCCGCGGTGTCGACGATATCCTTCATCGCAACGGCGAGGCCGCCGAGCGGCCGTTCCGGTGTCGGACCCTCGACCGGCGCGGCGGGATCCGGCGCGATGAAGGTGAATGCGCGCACGCCGTGGTCTTCGGCGCGGATGCGCGCCAGCGTGTCGCGAATGGCGGCGGTGTGGTCGGTCATGGCTTTCGCACAATGACGCGGATCGGTGTCGGATTATAGCCGTTGCAGGGGTTGTGCATCTGCGGGCAGTTCGAGAGCACCGCGAGCACGTCCGTTTCCGCGCGCAGGTCGACATAGCCGCCGGGCGGCGAGACCCCGTCGGCCACGCCGGCGCTGCCGTCCGGCATGATCGGCACCTGCATGAAGAAATTGACGTTGCCGACGATCGCGCCGCGGTCGAGCCCGTGCTTCGGAAGTTCCCTCAGGAAGTTCGAGTAGCAGCTCTCGGTCGTTTCGACGCCGTAGCGCAGTCTGTTGTTGGGGTTGCTGCAGCAGCCATAGACGGTGTCGTGCTGGCCGAGCGTGTCCTCGATCACGGTGAGAAGCGGCAGGCCGGAATCGCTGTAGAGGATCGTGCCCTTGGTGACATAGGTGTTGCCCTGCACCTTGATCGTGTTCATCGCGTTGTAGCGGTCGCCGGGATCGTTGGCGTTGTAGCAGAGGAAGTCGACCGCCTGCTGGCCTTCGAGGTCGATGATGCGAAGGATGTTGCCCGCCTCGATCACGCGGCTCCATGGCTCGCGCGCGGGAACGGTGAAGTCATAGACGATGCCGTCGAGGGCGGCGGGATCCGCGCTCATGATATTCTCTCCTGTCTATAGTCAGCTGACGTAGCGCTGCAGAAACTGGCGGGCGCGCTCTGTTTTCGGTTTCTTGAAGAAGGCGGAGGGCTCGCCGCTTTCGACGATGCGTCCGCCGTCCATCAGCACGACCTCGTCGGCGGTTTCGCGCGCGAACCCCATTTCATGCGTGACGACGAGCATGGTGCTGCCGCTTTCGGCGAGTGTCTTCATCACCGCGACGACCTCGCCGACGAGTTCGGGGTCGAGTGCCGATGTCGGCTCGTCGAACAGCAGAAGTTCCGGCTTCATCGCGAGCGCGCGGGCGATGCCGACACGCTGTTTCTGTCCGCCGGACAGGCGGCTCGGGAAATCATCCTTTTTCGCGGCAAGGCCGACGCGGTCGAGCAGCGCCGCGGCTTCGGCCATGACTTCGTCGCGGTTGCGCTTCTGCACATGGATCGGCGCTTCGGCCAGATTCTGGATCACGGTCAGATGCGGCCAGAGATTGAAATGCTGGAACACCATGCCGATGCGCGCCCGCTCGCGGGCGAGTTCCGACGATGACATCGGGATCGAACCGCCCTCGCGCATCCCGATCCGGCGTCCGGACAGATAGACCGCGCCCTGATCCGGCTTTTCGAGCCAGTTGACGCAGCGCAGCAGCGTGGATTTGCCCGAGCCGCTCGGGCCCAGAACACACACCGTTCGCCCTTTCGCAACGGTAAGCGAGACGCCGTCAAGCACGAGATTGCTGCCGAAGCTCTTCGTCAGGCCGCGAATGTCGAGAACGGTTTCGGATGTTTCCGCCGGCTTTTTCGCCATCAACGCCGTGCCTCCGCCACTTTTTCGATCAGCGCCACGCCGCCCTCGACGATCGCGCACAAGGCCCAATAGATCAGGATCGCGGCGATGAAAGCCGCAAACGGCACGAAATACTGTGCCTGGATGCCACTCGCGGCCTGGGTCAGTTCCGGCACGGCGATGATCGTCAGGAACGCCGTGTCCTTGATGATCTGGATCAGCTGATTGCCCAGCATCGGCCCGGCGGCGAGGAACACCTGTGGAAAGACAATGCGTGTGTACAGACGCGGGCCATGATATCCGAACGCGGTCGCGGCCTCGAACGTCTCGCGCGGAAGACCGCTCCAGATGCCGCGCAGGATCTCGGCCATATAGGCGGTGTTGTAGAGCGCCAGCGCGGCAAGGCCGGCGGTCCAGTTGTCAAAATCGATGCCGAGATGGGGCAGCCCGTAATAGACGAGATAAACGAGCATCAGGAACGGCACGCAGCGCATCAGGTCGACAAGCCCCTGCACGCTGAGCCGCAGCAGGCGATTCGGCGACATCAACAGGATCGCGACCAGCGCGCCGAACACCACCGCAAGAACGGCGCCGACGATACTGAGCGCGATCGTATTCAGAACGCCCCACAGCAGGCGGTCGGAATGCTCCCAAACAACGTCGAAGCCATGCATCATGCGCCGGCTCCCCGGCCATAACGCCGCTCGGTCAGGCGCTGCAGGCCCACAAAAACGAGAATGATCGCAACATAGATTCCCGTCGCCGTGAGCATGGGAGGCAACGGCTCGTAGGTCTGCGCGCCGATGCGCGTCGCGGCGCGCGTGATCTCCGCGACGCCGATCACCGCGATGGCGGGGCTCGCCTTGATAAGCAGCGTCGCCTCGTTGACGAGGCCCGGCAGCGCGGCGCGCCAGAGCTGCGGAAAGATGATGCGGCGCAGCCGCAGCAGCGGCGTCATGCCGAAGGCCCGCGCAGCCTCGACCTGCTCATGCGGGAAGTTCAAAAGCCCTGCCCGCCAGACTTCGCAATTGAAGGCCGCCGTCACGAACGCGAGCGTCATGATGCCAGCCGACCATGCGCCGATCTCGATTCCAAGCGTCGGTACAGCGAAGAAGATCAGAAGGCACAGCGTTACCGCAGGCGTCGAGCGCAGCAGGCTGACATAGACCGCGGCGACCTGTGACAGGCCGGGAATCCGGCGCCAGCGGACAAGCGCAAGCACAAGCCCAAGCGGGACACCGATCGCGATCCCGGACAACGAGATGATCAGGGTTACGCCGGCGCCCTGCAGCAGCGAGAGGAATGCGTTCGCGGTCATGGTGTGAATACCGCCGGCCGCGCACGGGGCGCGGCCGGCGTTTTCCGTTACGGCGTGTAGGAATCAGGGAGGTCCGGGAACGCCTGACCGAGCCACTTCTCCTGCAGTTTGCCGAGATTTCCGCTCTTCTTCTGCTCAAGCAGGAACTCGTTGATCACGTTGAGAAGTTCGGTGTTGCCCTTGGCCACCGCCCATGCCGGAACGGTCTGGCCCGAGACCGGCTGGCCGATCGCGAACGTGTCCGGCTTGTCTTTCACCAGGGACTGCAGGTTGATGATCGTGTTGACCACGAAATCGAGGCGCTTCAGGGCCAGATCCTGATAGGCCTCGGGATAGGATGTGTACTGCACGACCTTGCCGAGCTTGCCGCCGGTCTTGGCGAGCATGGCTTCGAGCTCCGGCAGCTTCTCCAGCTGGGCGCTGCCGGCCTGGACGCCGACCGTCTTGCCGTCAAGATCCTTGATTTCCTTGATGCTGTCGTCGTCCTTACGCTTCACATAGTGATGCGTGGAGTCGGCGATCGGCATCGAGAAGTCGAGCGATTTGACGCGCTCCTTCGTGATCATCGCCGCGGTCACCGCGACATCGTACTTGCCCGTCGAAACGCCGGCGAGGAGGCCGGTCCACGGGATCACTTCCTGGCGGATTTCCACCGGAAACACCTTGCGGAACTCCGCAAGCAGATCATTGTCGAAGCCGACCGGCTTGCCGTCTTCCATGAATTCGAACGGCTTGTAGTCGTCTTCCGTCGCGACGATCATGTAACCGCGCGCCTTGATTTCCTCGAGTGTCGCCGCATCCACGCCATGCGTCAGCGCGCCGAGTGTAAGCACCCCCGCCACCGCGGCCATGAGCGAACGTCCCGCAAATCGCCAAATCCCGGTCATTGTTTGGTCTCCTGCAACTGTCCGCGGAGATTTTTTCCCCGTCGTGCCGGGAGTTTTGCAAGTAACGTGCCGCTGCATGCAGTTTGGCATGCACCTTAAGTCGGGACTTGAAGAGACTGAGTTTTTCAGCCTTTCCCGACGACCATATCGATCTCGACAAGCGAACCGCGCCCCAAAATGGTGACGCCGACCGTGGTCCGGCCGGGCAGCCGGGCGCCGTCCGCGAAGATTCCTGCATAGATCGCGTTCATCGCCGCATAGTCGCGTTCAAACGCCGTCAGGTAGATGCGAACGAAGGCCGCATCCTCCAGACGATACCCCGAGGCCGAACAGATGATGCGGAGATTCTCGAAGACGAGCCGCGTCTGGGCGGCGATGCCTTCGGGCGGCGGGTCGTCGGGATGTGCCGGATCGATGGGCAATTGCCCGGTGACGAACAGCAGGCCGCCCGCCTCGACGGCGTGGGAGTATTTCGCGGACGGCGGCGGCGGCGGCGCGCCGGGCACTTTCAGGTAACGCATGCGGGCTTTCCATCGGTAACGAGATGTGATGCTAGCGCTTCGGCGACGCGGCGGGTTTGCTCGGACACTTCGGGAAGACCGGTGGCATCGCCCATATGCGCGCGCGCCATCGGTCCCGCGATCCAGAGTCCCGAAGCTGTTTCACCGTCCCGCGCAATGGCGCGGCCATCGGCATCGACGTCGATGCCGAGGCCGAGCGCGTCCCGCCGGATGATGCCGGACGCGAGCGCGGTCCGCAGAATGGCATGGCTCGACCGCGCAATGTCCGGATGAGGCCCGGTGCAGTTGATGACGGCATCCGCCGTGGACGCACCCCGCGCGCCGCACCGCGGCGTCCAGACGACGTCGGTCCGTCCCCGGTCCCTGGCCTCGAGCGCGTGAATACGTCCGGCGTTGATGCGGAGCCAGCCTTCGCGCCGGCCGGTTTCGAGAAGATCGGTCACCTGCGGCGCGGCGCGGAACCGGTGCGCATCCCAGAACGGACGCAGATGGCGCACGATACGTCGTCGCTCGGCCAGCGGCAGCCGCGCCCAGAAGACCGGCAACTGGTCGCGGACGGCGTTCAGCACGCCCTGCCAGTTGCCGCCGCGTGACTTTTCCATGCGGATCGCGCGCCGCAGATCGTGCAGCAGCAGCGACGCGGTTTGGGGACATTCGGCCCGCCATGACAGCGCATCGGAAGACGCGAACCCGTCATGCGGCCGGGGTTCGAGCCCGCGCCGCGAAATCACCTGTATCGGACCGCGATGGCCGCCCTCGCGCAGCGACATCACGGCATCGCACATTGTCAGTCCCGAACCGGCGATAACGATCTCGGCGTCCGGCGCGATTGCCGCGAGGGCGTTGTCTCTCCAGGGATCCTCGATGACGGCCGGAGAGACGATTCTCGGCCAGGGCAGCGCCGGCCGCGAATGCGTGACCGCGAGGATCAGCTGTGCATACGTCTCGTCTCCTGTCGTCCATCCGTCCGCAATCCTTTCGATGGGCCCGGCCTCACCGCGGATATGGCGCAACCTCGAACCCGACGGATTGCGGGCCGCCGTGTCGCGGAACAGCCCCGCCATGTAGCGGGCGAACACCGCGCGCCGCGAATAATGCGTGCCGTCTGCCACAAAGCCGGCCGGATCCGCGGCGTCCTCGCCGGACGCCCGCAGCCAGTCGGCGAAATGACGCGGCGTTTCACGGAAAACCACCATCCGGTCCGCCGGAACATTGAGCCTGTGTTCGGGCGCGCAGGCGCCATACGCCAGCCCGGCACCCGGTTCTTCGCGAGGCTCGAACACATCGATGTCGAGTGGAACGGACGACATGCGGGCCAGATGAATCGCCGTCGCCGTGCCGCTGAACCCGCCGCCGATAATGCCGATGCGATTGGACGGAGGTGGTTTCACAGCGTTCTTTCCTGGCCGGGCGATGCCCGGCATGTGCAAGTTTCCGTCCATCCGCTCCGACTGCGCGGCAAGCCGGTGAAAGGCCTGATGCTTCGCCATGAGAAGAAGAAACGGGCAGTCTCGCTCAACAATTAGGCATTCCCCCCGGTAACACCCGGCGCTTCCGCATTGCCTTCCGCTGGCACGGTCTCTGCATTGCTCCGGCATAATGCATCTAGGGTTCCGGCCTGCCTGAACAGGCGCTGGTCCGAGAGATTGCACTCCCTCTCCCTTCGGGAGCGGAGCCACGGCGGGACAAAAGCCCGGGAGATCCGAAGCCGCGAGAGACGGGGTTGTCTCACGGGCGGGGTCTCGACCGAGTCAACCGCCTCCTGGATATCCCTTGATCCCGGCACCCGATGACTGGAGAGGAGTTCGACATGCGAACTACGATCAAGACCTGGTGCGGATTTGCCGTAACCGCCTTTGCCATGACCGCGCTGGCATTTTCGCCCGCGCACGCGGAGCCGAAGAAAGACTTCAAGATCGCCTGGTCGATCTATGCCGGATGGATGCCGTGGGGCTATGCCGCCGACAGCGGCATCATGAAGAAATGGGCCGACAAATACGGCATCTCGGTCGAGATCACGCAGATCAACGACTATGTCGAATCCATCAACCAGTACACGGCGGGCGCCTTCGACGGCGTCGTCATGACGAACATGGACGCGCTGACCATACCCGCCGCCGGCGGCGTCGATTCGACCGCGCTGATCACCGGCGACTATTCCAACGGCAATGACGGCATTGTCCTGAAAACCGGCTCTTCGGTCGCGGACCTCAAGGGCCAGAAGGTCAATCTCGTCGAACTGTCGGTCTCGCACTATCTGCTGGCGCGCGCGCTCGACACTGTCGGCCTGAGCGAAAAGGACCTGACCGTCGTCAACACCTCCGATGCCGACATCGTCGGTGTCTTCAACTCCGGCGCGGATGTGACATCCGTCGTGACATGGAACCCGCTTCTGGCGGAGGTCAAGGCGTTCAAGGGCGCGCAGGAAGTGTTCACTTCCGCCGACATTCCCGGCGAGATTCTCGACATCCTGTTCGTCAATACCACGACGCTGAAGAACAATCCCGATTTCGGCAAGGCGCTCGTCGGCGCATGGTACGAGATCATGGCGCTGATGACCTCCGGCACGCCGGAGGGCGACAAGGCACTGACCGCGATGGCGGAAGCCGCCGGCACCGACCTTGCCGGATACAAGGCGCAGCTCGAAACGACCAAGATGTTCTACACGCCGAAGGACGGCGTCGCGTTCGTTTCCGGCCCCGAGTTGGTGGCGACCATGGAAAAGGTGGCCAAGTTCTCGTTCGACAAGGGCCTTCTTGGCGAAGGCGCCAAATCGGCGGAGGCGGTCGGCATGGAGTTTCCGGGCGGCAAGACCTTCGGCAACGCGGACAATATCAAGCTGCGTTTCGACACCGCGTACATCCAGCTCGCCGCCGACGGCAAGCTCTGAATGACGCGCCGGCTCATCAACCGGCACCCGAGTGCAGGCAGCGCGCTTATCCTGGGCGCGCTGCCTTTCATACTGCTGGCGCTCGCCTATGTCTTCTTCTCGGCGACACGCCTGGCTGACAATCCCGACGACAAGCTTCTGCCTGCCGTTTCGCAGATGGTCGACACGGCCGTGCGGATGGCCACCCAGCCCGACCAGCGCAGCGGCAATGTGCTCCTCTGGGCCGACACCTATGCCAGCCTGAAGCGCCTGTTCCTCGGCCTTTCGGTCTCGACGCTTGTTGCACTGGTAGCGGGCGTGGCCATCGGCCTTGTTCCATATGTACGCGCATGGGTCGCGCCGGTTGTCGGTGTCATCTCGCTTGTTCCGCCGATGGCGATACTCCCGATCCTGTTCATCACATTCGGCCTCGACGAGCTGTCGAAGGTAATGCTGATCATCATCGGCATCACGCCCTTCATGATCCGCGACATGGCGGCGCGGGTGGCCGAGATGCCGTCCGAACTTCTGATCAAAGCGCAGACGCTCGGCGCCTCCACATGGCAGATCGTGACGCGTGTGATCGTTCCGCAGATCCTGCCGCGTCTGTTCGACTCGCTGCGCCTGCAGCTCGGCACCGCCTGGCTGTTCCTCATTTCCGCCGAAGCCATCGCGGCAACCGAAGGGCTCGGCTACCGCATCTTTCTGGTGCGCCGCTATCTGGCGATGGACGTCATCCTGCCCTATGTCGCCTGGATCACGCTTCTTGCCTTCCTGATGGATTTCGGCCTGCGCAAGCTCAACACCACGGCCTTCCCGTGGCTGACGCGGAGAGCGGGATGAGCCTCGTCGTTGAAAATGTCTGGAAGGAATATGGCGACCAGACCGTTCTCGAACGGCTCAACTTCGAAGTACCGACAGGCGAGTTCTGCGCGCTTGTCGGTCCTTCCGGATGCGGCAAGACCACGTTCCTGCGCATGCTGCTCGCGATGGAACAGCCGACGCGCGGCAAGATCCTGCTCGACGGCAAGCCGCTGCCGGAAGAGCCGGGACCCGACCGCGGCATCGTGTTCCAGCGTTATTCCGTGTTTCCGCACCTGACGGTGCTGGAAAACGTAATGCTCGGTCTGGAATTCGAACGCTCTCCCCTTGTCACACGCTTTTTCGGCGCCGAACGCCGGCGCGCGATGGGTGAAGCAAGATCATGTATCGCATCGGTCGGCCTCGAACACGCGATCGAGAAATATCCCGCCGAATTGTCCGGCGGCATGCAGCAGCGGCTCGCGATCGCTCAGACGCTCGTCCGCCGTCCGAAAATTCTTCTGCTGGACGAGCCTTTCGGCGCGCTCGACCCCGGCACCAAGGCACAGATGCACGATCTTTTGCTGAAGCTCTGGCAGGAAGAGGGCATGACGGTGTTCATGATCACACATGACCTGTCGGAGGGCTTTCACCTCGCAACGCGCGTATTGTCGTTCGACAAGGTGAGGCGCGATCCGCAGGCCCCGAATGCCTATGGCGCGACGATCGTCTATGACCTTCCGCTCGACGACAAGGAACAGCGTAAGCCGATCATCGAACGCTGGCGCCATCAGCTCGCGGAACGGCAGAGCCAGTTCGTACGTGCCGGAATCTGATCGTGGAGTTGCCTGTGTTCGACATCCGGATCGATGATCTCTCGGACGCGCCGATATGCGATCTCCTCGCCTATCACGTCGCGAACATGCATGACGTTTCTCCTCCCGGCACAAGCTATGCCCTCGATCTGTCGGAGCTGCGCACGCCGGACATCACCGTCTGGAGTGCGTGGCAGGGCGATGACATCGTCGGCTGCGGCGCGCTGAAGGAAATCGGGCCCGGCCGGGGCGAGATCAAGTCGATGCGTACAGCCGCCGGACATTTGCGCAAGGGTGTTGCGGCGGCACTTCTGAACCACATCATCGCCACCGCCCGAGGTCGCGGATATACGCGCCTCAGCCTTGAAACCGGAACAGGCTCCGAATTTCTGGCAGCGGAAGCATTGTACCGCAATCGAGGCTTCGTGTCCGGCCCCGTGTTTGGCGACTACACGCCAAGCCCGCACAACCAGTTCCTGCATCTCGACCTGACGTGATGGCTCCGGATTTCAGCGTGCCGCCGAATAGGCCCGCCAGCCGCCGAATCCGGTGATGTCCTTCCCGCTGCGGGCCGCGTGGGCCTCGCAGACAAAGCCCTTCGTTTGCGTGCCGTCGGCCAGGCTCAGAGTTCCGATCCCCAGCGGGGCGGCAACAAGTCCGACAAACGATCCAAACTCGTTTTCCGGAACCGCCCAGACCTCGACCTCGATATTTCCGGCGCTGGCACCATCGAATACGAGACCGGGTTTCGGCGGCACCGTATCGAGCGCATACAGCGCATAACCGGGCGCCGTTCTAGTCGTGCGTACAAATACCGCGCCGCGATCGGCAAGCTGGTGATGAAGCGGGAAACCCTTGAGATGGGCTCCGACCACGGCGACATTTATATAGTCGGCGTCACCGCCTTGGATCGCTGCTCCCGGCAGAGGCCGCGAACTGCCGCCATAGGTCGCCGCGCCGAGCGCCCGGTGCAGCCGGTCGCCGAGGCCAGCCAGTCTGCCGTCTTCAAAGGTGCGTCCGACAAGGGTAACGCCGAACGGCAGGCCGTCGCTCCGGAAGCCCCCCGGAACCGCGAGCGCCGACAGATCCATCAGGTTCACGAAATTCGTGTAGGTACCCAGGTTGGAGTTCAGCCGGACCGGATCCTCGACCATGTCTGCGATCTTGTAGATCGTCGGCGCCGAGGGCAGCAGCATGACATCGATACTGTTCCAGACCGGCTCCGTCTCGCGGAGCAGCTTCTGCAATTCATATTGAGCCTTGAAGGCATCGACCGCTGAATATTTCCGGCCGCCGAGGACGATGTCGCGCACAACCGGATACATGCTGCCGGGCTTCGCCTCGGCGAACTCGCCGACCGCCGCCGTCCGTTCCGCGACGAACGCGCCGGCATAAAGCAACGAGGCGCACCTGCCGAACGGCGTGTAGTCGAACGCGACCTTCACGCCGCCGAGCCGCTCCATGCGCGCAATCGCGTCGCGAAACAACGCCTCCGCTTCCTCATCGCCGAAGAACTGCGGTTCTTCCGGAACACCGAACCGGAAACCTTCCGGCCAATCACGCGGGATCAGGGCATGGCGCGGTGCATGCCGGGAATATTCATCCTCCGCGTCGAACCCGGCCATGACTTTCGTCGCGGCCAGCGCATCCCCAACCGTTCCCGCAAGCACCGAGACGACGTCGAGAGAGCGGCACGCCGGCACGACCCCGCGCGTCGAAACGAGACCGCGCGTCGGCTTCAGTCCGACAATGTTGTTGAAGGCCGCCGGCACGCGACCCGACCCCGCGGTGTCGGTACCGAGCGCGAACGATACGAGACCGGATGCCACGGCAACGGCCGAACCGGAACTCGATCCGCCGGAAACATAATCCGCGTCGAACACCGACGATGGCGCGCCATAGGGCGAGCGCGTTCCATTAAGTCCCGTCGCGAACTGATCGAGATTGGTCTTGCCGAGGACGATGGCGCCGGCGGCCTCCAGACGCTCGATCACCGTCGCCGATCGTTCGGGAACATAGGCATAGTCCGGACAGGCGGCCGTGGTGGCAATCCCGGCGACATCGATATTGTCCTTCACGGCAAAGGGCACGCCGTACAACGGAAGATTGTCGTCCTTGCGGCGCTTCAGATCCGCCGCGCGCGCGAGAACTTCCTTTTCGGGAAGGAGGGAAATCCAGACCGGGCGCTCGCCCTTCTTGCGGATCGCTTCATGAATTTCGCGAACAAGCGTTTCCGGGTCGAGGCCGCTTGCGTAGTCGGTGGCGAGCGAGGTGAGATCGAGCGCGCGCATGTCAGGCGGCCTCCGGAACGATAACCGCCAGTGTCTGGCCAAGACCCACGGCGCGCCCTTCCGAACAGCGCAGTTCGGCAACGATGCCATCCGCCGGCGCGGCGACATCGAACTCCATCTTCATCGACTCAACCACGACCAGCGACTCTCCTGCTTTCACCCGCGTACCCTCCACAATATTGATTTTCCATACGCTGCCCGGAATGGGGCTTGTCACGGCAACACTTCCCTCTGGCAGCGAGTCCTGATCGTCGCTCACGGGCTCGGCATGCTCGGCCCCCACGACATCCTGCCCCGCAGCCACCCAGCGCGAGCGCTCCTCCTCGAACGCCTGCTGGCGCCGGGCGGTGAATGCGGCGATGCTGTCCTCGTTCTCCGTCAGAAAGCGGCGGTAATCGGCGAGACGGAGCGTGCCGTCTTCCGTTCTGATGCCGACCTTGCCATGCAGGAAATCCTCGCGGAAACGTGCCAGTTCGTCATGCGACACCTCGTAGAAGCGGATCTGGTCGAAGAAACGCAACAGCCAGGGCTTTCCGGCCTCGAAGTCATTTGTTGTCCGATACGTATTCCACACCTGGCACGTGCGGCCGACGAACTGATAGCCCCCGGGGCCTTCCATGCCGTAAATACACATGTAGGCGCCGCCGATGCCGACCGCGTTCTCGGGCGTCCAGGTGCGCGCGGGATTGTACTTGGTCGTCACGAGGCGGTGGCGCGGATCGAGCGGCGTTGCAACCGGCGCGCCGAGATAGACGTCGCCGAGGCCGAGCACGAGATAGCTCGCGTCGTAGACGATACGCCTGACGTCGTCGATCGTGTCGAGGCCGTTGATGCGGCGGATAAACTCGATGTTGGACGGGCACCAGGGCGCGTCCGGGCGGACGGACTGGATGTACTTGGCAATCGCTTCCCGCGTGGCGGGATCGTCCCACGACAGCGGCAGCCAGACCGTGCGCGAGGGAACCTCCATCTGGTCGACGCGTGGCAGCAGCGCCTCGATGTTCTTCAGCAGGGTGAGAAGCTCGCCGAGCGGCAAGTGCTCCGGATCATGGTGAATCTGCAGCGAGCGGATTCCGGGCGTCAGATCGACGATGCCGGGATGAGCGCAATCCAGCACGGCGTTCATCAGCGCATGCACGCGGAAACGCAGTTCGAGATCAAGCACAAGCGGACCGTACTCGACCAGAAGATTGCGATCGCCCTGACGGCGGTAGACGACGCGCGGACTGCCGTTCATTTCCGCGAGTTCGGCGAGCACAGCGTCATCCGGCCCGGGATCGCCGACCGGCGGCGCCGCGCCGCGCGCGAGCTGCGCGAGGCTTAGTGTCTGGTCCGCCTCGCTCTGGTCCGCGGCGCGCGGCGTCATGCGCTCGAAACGAATTCTGTCGCCGGGACGCAACTGACCGATCTTCCACAGTTCGGATTGCGCGATCGTCACGGGGCAGACGAAACCGCCGAGGCTTGGCCCGTCCGGACCGAGGATCACCGGCATGTCGCCGGTGAAGTCCACCGCGCCAATGGCGTAGGCGTTGTCGTGGATGTTCGAAGGATGAAGGCCCGCCTCGCCGCCATCGGTGCGTGCCCAAGCCGGTTTCGGGCCGATCAGACGCACGCCGGTGCGGTTCGAATTGTAATGCACCTCCCAGTCCGCGGCGAAGAACGTCGCGATGTCCTCGGGCGTGAAGAAGTCCGGCGCGCCATGGGGTCCATACAGGACACCAATGGTCCAGCTTTTTGCGATGAGGGGCCGCAGGTCGGCGGGAACCGCCTGCGGCGTCGCAAGCGCCTCGGGCTCGATATGCAGCACATCGCCGGCAAGCAGGGCGCGACCACCGTGGCCGCCGAATCTGCCGAGCGTGAAGGTCGATTTCGAGCCGAGATAGTCCGGCACCTGAAATCCGCCGGCGACCGCCAAATAGGCGCGCGCACCGGCCCCCGCGACGCCGCCCA
This sequence comes from Hyphomicrobiales bacterium, assembly GCA_022842205.1. GTDB lineage: Bacteria > Pseudomonadota > Alphaproteobacteria > Rhizobiales > Methylopilaceae > Flaviflagellibacter. The sequence continues at coordinate 203,551 of JALHQA010000007.1, read as the reverse complement.
CAACAAGCACCTGCCCGGCTTTGATCGAGACCGGCGTCCAGAACGCGACCGGCGCGCCGTCGAGAGCCGCCGCCATCTCCGCGCCGCACAAGCAGATCGTCGTCGCGACATCGAATCTGAGCGTCGGGCCGGCGAGCGTGATCTCCAATGCCGCCGCGCCGGGCGGATTGCCGAGCGCGCGGTTTGCCAGCCGGAACGACAGATGATCCATCGGGCCGGACGGTGGAACGCCGACATCCCAATGGCCGAGCCGCCCCGGCCAGTCCTGTATTGTCGTCTGCGTCCCCGGCGCGACGACTTCGACGGTTGCCGGACTGTAGGACAGTGCTTCGAGCAGCCGCGTCGTGACTTCGCCAGCCTCGAGTTCCGGGCGACGGGCGAGAAATCGGAGGTAATCGCGATTTGTCTCGATGCCGGCAAGCTCCGTGGCATCGAGAGCACCGCGCAGCCGCTGCAACGCATCGGCCCGATCGCGGCCCGTGACGATCAGCTTGGCGATCATGGGATCGTAGAACGGTGGAACCTCGGCGCCCGCCTCGACCCAGGTTTCGACACGCGCGTCCTCGGGAAATGCGACATGGGTCAGCCGTCCGGCGCTTGGGCGGAAATTGCGGCCGGGATCTTCGGCATACAGCCGGACCTGAATCGAATGGCCGCTGGACGCGGGGCGCCTCAGATCCGGCATCTCGCCCGCGGCCTGGCAAAGCATCCACTCGACCAGATCGACGCCCGTCACCTCCTCGGTCACGCCATGCTCGACCTGCAACCGCGTATTGACTTCAAGGAAATAGAACTGTTCTGCATCGACATCAAAGAGGAACTCGACCGTGCCGGCGTTCTCGTAGGACACCGCCGCGCCGAGACGCTCGGCCGTCGCCAGCAGGTCGGCGCGCATCGCATCCGGAAGATTGGGTGCCGGCGTTTCCTCGATGACTTTCTGGTTGCGGCGCTGGGCGGAACAGTCGCGTTCGCCGAGAGCGACGACTTTCCCCTGCCCGTCGCCGAAGATCTGGACTTCAATGTGCCTTCCGCGCGCGATGAACTTTTCGAGGAAGATTCCCGCATCCTTGAAATTATTCGCAGCGAGACGCTGCACGCGCTCGAACATCGGCGCGAACTCGTCCGCCGAACGGCACAGCTGCAGGCCGATCCCGCCGCCTCCCGCCGTCGATTTGATCATCACCGGAAAGCCGATGCGTCCGGCTTCCGCCTGCGCGGCAGCACTGTCGGCGACAAGACCGCCCCCCGGCGCCAGGGGAACGCCCGCGCTTTCCGCGATCTCGCGCGCGCGATGCTTCAGCCCGAACGCACGCATATGCTCCGGACGCGGACCGACAAACGCGATCCCCGCCCCGGCGCAGGATTCCGCGAAGTCGGGATTCTCCGACAGGAAGCCGTAGCCGGGGTGAATGGCGTCGGCGCCGGTTTCGATCGCAACACGCAGAATTTTCTCGGCATCGAGATAGGACTGCGCGGCCGGCGGGGGACCGATGCACACCGCCTCGCCGGCCATCGACACATGCCGGGAGTTCCGGTCCGCCTCGGAATAGACGGCGACGGACTGGACACCGAGCCGGTCCAGCGTGCGGATGATGCGGCAGGCGATGGCGCCGCGATTGGCGATCAGGACTTTGCGGAACATGCTCGCCTCACACCGCGTCCCAGATCAGAATCTCGACCGGAGTCGGGTTGTACGCATTGCACGGGTTGTTGAGCTGCGGGCAGTTGGAGATGAGCACGATGACATCCATCTCCGCGCGAAGTTCGACATATTTTCCCGGCGCCGACAGACCGTCAGCAAAAGTCAGCCCGCCCTCCGCCGTCACCGGCACATTCATGAAGAAGTTGATGTTGTGGGTGATGTCGCGCTTGGTGAGACCGAATTCGGGTCTCTCGGCCACGGCGAGCATCCAGCTGTCGCGGCAAGCATGCATGTGCCGCTTTTCGAGATCGTAGCGCACGGTGTTGGATTCCGTCGCACAGGCGCCGCCGAGCGTGTCGTGACGACTGACGGTGTCGGCGACGATCTCGAGCATCACATTGCCTTCGTCCGACAGCAGCTTCGTGCCAAGCCCGAGGAAGACATTGCCCTGTTCGCGGATCGTGTCCGCGGCGCTGTAGCGCTCGGCCGGGTTGGCCGCCGAATAGAACAGCGTGTCGGCGGCCTGGTTTCCCTCGAGATCGAGAATGCGGATCGTCTGTCCGGCCTTCACGATCTCCATCCAGTAATCGCCGGCCGGAACAGTTCTGCGATAGGCGGCCTTTTCCGGCGCGAGCGTGCTTTCCTGTGTCTTCATGTCAGCACCCGCAGCCCAGATGATATAGACGGTTGTTGTCGAATCCGCGGGCATTCTCCGGCCGCGACAGGCGGCATTTGTCGTCCGGCGCGGCGGGTTCGACCTCCTTGATGTCAATACGGACCGGCTTCCACGGATAGTCCTTCGCCGGATCGAGCGGATGAGGACAGGTATGGAGCACGACCAGCGTTTCCATTTCGAAGCGAAGCTCGACGGAGTCTCCTGCCTTCGGATGACCGGGAACGAAGGACAGCGCGCCGTCATCGGCCACCGCGACCTTGGTGAACCAGTTCACGTTCATCGCCAGGTCGCGCTTGCCGAGGCCATATTTCGCGAGTTCGGTGAGAAAGGCGTCGCGGCCGTTCTGCTTCCAGTCGTTGCGGTCGTGCTGGTAGTCGCGCGGCCCCCATCGTCTTTCGACGATCGCTTTGGTCGATGTGCCGGACACGCTGTCATTCCAGCCGACGCTGTCATGGGTTATCGAGCAGAAGATACGCCCCATGTCGGAATAGAGGCAGTTGCCCTCCGTCAGCTTGAAGATGTGCTGACATTTCAGCGTGTCGGGCGCGTTGTAGCGCTCCAGCGGATTGTGAGGGTTGTAGAACAGCATGCCGACGCTCGCGCCGCCCGCGACGTCGGTAAGGCGCAAGGCGGTGTTGGCGCGCAGCAGGAGCGACCAGTGCTTGCCGCCGGCAAGCTCGGTCGAATAGGCGATGGTGCCGGGAAGTTCGGGCACTTGGTGCAAGAGACGTCCTCCTTTTCAGGAAGCGCCGCCGGGAGAAAACCTTCCGAGCGGCGCGTCCGCTGGTCGATCTCCCGGGCTTTTGTCCCGCCGTGTGCCCGCAATAGGTGCAGGTTGTTGCTCTCGGACCAGGCACCGCGCGGCATGCGCGGCCGGAACCCTAGCGACGCCTGCTCTCTTGCAAGGTCCGCGCCAGATCAGCGCTAGGGGAAAGAGAGGAGCGCTCTGGCCGGCTGCCGCCGCCATATTTTAACCACCTGAAATATCTAACCATTTTTTCCAACAGCCCAGCCATGATGAAGCGGGCATTGCCGCCCGCAAGCGTCTCGTGATAACCGGCTGGCGGCTGTTAAATCCGGTGTATCGTGGTCGAATATCTCAAGAAAATCCTGTCCTCCGATGTCTATGCGGCGGCCCGGGAAACCCCGCTCGAACCGATGGCGCGCCTGTCGGAGCGGCTGGATGCCCGCGTTCTCCTGAAGCGCGAGGACCTGCAACCGATTCATTCGTTCAAGCTGCGCGGCGCCTATAACAAGATGGCGCGCCTGTCGGCGGACGAGCTGAAGGCCGGCGTGATCTGCGCCTCGGCCGGAAACCACGCCCAGGGCGTCGCCTTTTCGGCGGGCAAGCTCGGCACGGCTGCGACCATCGTGATGCCGGTGACGACCCCGCCGATCAAGATCGAAGCGGTGCGCGCACTCGGCGGCAAGGTCGTGCTCGCGGGCGACGGCTATGACGACGCCTTTGCCCACGCCCGCGGCCTCGCGCAGGAGCACGGCCTCACCTTCGTTCATGCCTATGACGATCCGGACGTGATCGCCGGCCAGGGCACGATCGGCATGGAAATCCTCCGCCAGTCTTCGGGCGACATCGGCGCCATCTTCGTGCCCGTCGGCGGCGGCGGGCTGGCCGCCGGCATCGGCGCCTATGTCAAGGCGCTGCGTCCGGACATCAAGGTCATCGGCGTCGAACCGGACGATGCCGCCTCGATGGCCGCGGCGCTGAAGGCCGGCAAGCCGGTGCAGCTGGAGCGCACGGGCCTGTTCGCCGACGGCGTTTCGGTGCGCAAGGCGGGCGAGGAGACGTTCCGCATCTGCCGCGAGGTCCTCGACGCCGTCATTACGGTGTCGGGCGACGAGATCTGCGCGGCGATCAAGGACATTTTCGACGACACGCGCGCCATCGCCGAACCCGCCGGCGCGCTCGCCGTCGCCGGCATCAAGAAATATGTCGAGCAGAACGGCGCCGGACATGGGCAGCTCGTCGCGATCCACAGCGGCGCCAACATGAATTTCGACCGGCTGCGCCACATCGCCGAGCGCGCCGAGATCGGCGAGCACCGCGAGGCGCTGCTTGCCGTCACCATTCCGGAGAAGCCGGGCAGCTACCGCGCCTTCGTCGAGGCGCTTGGCCGCCGTCCCATCACCGAGTTCAATTACCGCTACGCCGACAATGCGGCGGCGCAGGTCTTTGCCGGCGTGCAGATCGACGGCACGGAGGAGCGCGGGCTTCTCGTATCGTCCCTCATGGCGCGCGGCTATCAGGTGACGGACCTCACCGACAACGAGATGGCCAAGCTGCACATACGCCATATGGTCGGCGGACGCAGCGCCGGTGTCGAGAACGAGCGCATCTTCCGCTTCCAGTTCCCCGAACGGCCCGGCGCGCTGTTCGAATTTTTGACGCGCATGGCGGGCGGCTGGAACATTTCGCTGTTCCACTACCGCAATCACGGCGCCGATCACGGCCGCGTGCTGGCCGGCATACAGGTTCCGCCGGCAGACCGCGCACGCTTCGACGCGTTTCTGACCTCGCTCGGCTTCGATTACTGGGAAGAGACGGACAATCCGGCCTACCGGCTGTTCCTCCAGCACGCGCCGCTTCAGGAGGAGACGCCGGAAATCTTCTCAAGCGCGCCGCCGGCCGCGACGGTTCACTAGGCCATGGCATAAAAAAGGCGCCCCGGAGGGCGCCTTTTTGTAATGGCGTGACGTCTACTCGGCGGCCTGCGCCGGGACCTCATCCTTGCTGATCTTGATCGCGCAGTACTTGAACTCCGGAATCTTGCCGAACGGATCGAGCTGCGGATTGGTCAGCATGTTCGCCGCCGCTTCCGCATAGGCAAACGGGATGAAGACGAGGCCGACCGGCATGCGGTCGTCGATGCGCGCCTTGAGACGGATCGTGCCGCGGCGCGAGGAGACCAGCATGTAATCACCGGTCTCGATGCCCGCGCGCGTCAGATCGTGCGGCGAGAGATACGCCACCGCCTCGGGCTCCACCGCGTCGAGAACGTTGGAACGCCGCGTCATCGAACCGGTATGCCAGTGTTCGAGCTGGCGGCCGGTCGTCAATACGAGCGGATAGTCCAGATCGGGCTCTTCCGCCGGATTGATCAGCTTGGCCGGCACGAACTTGCCGCGGCCCGACTTGGTCGGGAAGCCGTTGCCGAACACGATGTCATGGCCCGGCTTGTCGGGCGCGTCGGCCGGATAGGTGACCGACTCCTCGCGCTCGATGCGCTCCCAGGAGATGTTGTCGAGCGAGGGCATCGCGCCCGCCATCTCGGTGTAGACCTCGGAAACGTGCTGGTAGTTCCAGCCGCAGCCGAGCGCGTTCGCCATGTCCTGGATGATCCACAGATCCTGGCGCGCCTGGCCCGGCAGCGGCACCGCCGCGCGGCCCATCTGGACCTGACGGTTGGTGTTCGTCACCGTGCCGTCCTTTTCCGGCCATGCCGAGGCTGGCAGCACGACGTCGGCATATTTCGCCGTCTCGGTCAGGAAGATGTCCTGCACGACGAGATGGTCGAGCATGGCCAGCGCCTCGCGGGCATGGCCGACATCGGGATCGGACATCGCCGGGTTTTCACCCTCGACATACATGCCCCGGATCTTGCCGGCATGGACCGCGTCCATGATCTCGACCACGGTCAGGCCGCGCTTGTTGTCGAGCTTGGTGTTCCAGTACTTCTCGTACCAGGCGTGAACCTCGGGGTCCTCGACCGACTTGTAATCCGGATAGAACATCGGGATCAGGCCGGCGTCGGAGGCTCCCTGCACGTTGTTCTGGCCGCGCAGCGGATGCAGGCCGGTGCCCGGACGGCCGATCTGGCCGGTGATCAGCGACAGCGCGATCAGGCAGCGGCTGTTGTCGGTACCATGGATGTGCTGCGAGACGCCCATGCCCCAGAAGATGATCGAGGCGCTGGATTTGGCGAACAGGCGCGCGACTTCGCGGAGCTTCTCGGCGGGAATGCCGCAGATCTTCTCCATCTCTTCCGGCGGGTAGTTCTTGACGTTCTCGGCGAGTTTCTCGAAGTCCTCGGTGTTGGCCTGGACGTACTGCTTGTCGTAGAGGCCTTCCTCCACGATCGTGTGCAGGATCGCGTTCAGCATCGAGACGTCGCGGCCCGGCTTGAACTGCAGCATGTGCGTCGCGAAACGCGACAGCGACACACCGCGCGGATCCATGACGATCATCTTGGCGCCGCGTTCGGCGGCGTTCTTGAAGAAGGTCGCGGCGACCGGGTGGTTCTCGATCGGGTTGGCGCCGATGACGAGGATCACCTCGGCGTCTTCCGCCGCCATGAACGGCGCCGACACCGCGCCCGAACCGACGCCTTCGATCAGCGCCGCCACGGACGAGGCGTGGCACAGACGCGTGCAGTGGTCGATATTGTTGGTGCCGAAGCCCGTACGGACGAGCTTCTGGAACAGATAGGCCTCTTCGTTCGACCCCTTGGCCGAACCGAAGCCGGCCAGCGCATTGCCGCCGAGTTCGTCGCGGATTTTCGCAAGACCGCCGGCGGCGAAGGCGATCGCCTCTTCCCAGGTGGCTTCACGGAAATGGGTCAGCGGGTTCAGCGGGTCGATATTGGTGTCGTGCTTGGACACGCCTTCCTTGCGGATCAGCGGCACCGTCAGGCGGTCCGGATGATGCGCGTAGTCGAAGCCGAAGCGGCCCTTGACGCAGAGGCGGTTCTGGTTCGACGGGCCGTCGCGGCCGTCGACCGCGACGATCTTGTCGTCCTTGATGCGGTAGGTGAGCTGACAGCCGACGCCGCAATACGGGCAGACCGAGTTGACCTCGCGCTCCGGATCGTTGGTGTAGGTGCCGTCCTCGGCGATCAGCGTCGCTTCCATCAGCGCGCCGGTCGGGCAGGCCTGGACGCACTCGCCGCAGGCCACACAGGTCGAGGAGCCCATCGGATCGTTGAAGTCGAACACGATCTGCTCGGTCGCGCCGCGGCCTGCCATGCCGATGACGTCGTTGACCTGCACTTCACGGCAGGCGCGTACGCACAGATTGCAGTGGATGCAGGCATCGAGCTGAACCGCCATCGCGACATGGCTCATGTCGTCGATCTTGTTCGAACGCTCGATTTCCGGGAAACGGCTCTCGAGCGTGTCGAGGGTTTCCGCCTGCTGCCAGAAATGGGAGTTCGGGTCGTGCGCAACCTCGCGGTCGGGCTGGTCGGCGACGAGGAGTTCGAACACCAGCTTGCGCGAAGTCTTGGCGCGCTCCGACGCCGTCTGGACCTTCATCCCCGGCGAGGGCTTGCGCACGCACGAGGCGGCGAGAACGCGCTCGCCCTCGATCTCGACCATGCAGGCGCGACAATTGCCGTCCGGGCGGTAGCCGGGTTTCGGCAAATAGCACAGATGCGGGATCTCGGTGCCCTTGCGCTGGGCGACCTGCCAGATCGTTTCGCCCGGAGCGGCGATGACGTCTTCGCCGTCGAGCGTGAAGGAAATGCCGTCGAGCATCGCGGTAATCCTTATTCAGCCGGCGCGAGCGACCTGAAGTCGTCGCGGAAATGTTTCATCACAAGTTTGATCGGGTTCATGGCCGCCTGGCCGAGACCGCAGATCGAGGCGTCGCCCATCACCTTGCCGAGTTCGACGAGAAGCTCCTCGTCCCATGTCGGCTGGCTGATGAGATGCACCGCTTTTTCCGTACCGACACGGCACGGCGTGCACTGGCCGCAGCTCTCATCCTCGAAGAACTTGAGCAGGTTCACGGTCACATCGCGCATGCTGTCCTTGTCGGACAGGACGACGACCGCGGCGGACCCGATAAACGAGCCGTGCTGCTCAAGCGTTCCGAAATCGAGCGGGACATCGGCCATCGACGCCGGCAGGATGCCGCCCGACGGGCCGCCCGGCAGATAGGCCTTCAGCGTGTGGCCGTCGAGCATGCCGCCGCAATATTCGTCGACAAGCTCCTTGAGCGTGATGCCGGCGGGGCAGAGCTTGACGCCGGGCTCCTTGACGCGGCCCGACACGGAGAATGTGCGCAGACCCTTGCGGCCGTTGCGGCCATGCGAGGCGAACCACGCGCCGCCCTTTTCGAGCAGTTCGCGCACCCAGAACACGGTCTCGACATTGTTGATGAGCGTCGGACGGCCGAACAGGCCGACCACCGACGGGAATGGCGGCTTGTGGCGCGGCAGGCCGCGCTTGCCCTCGATCGATTCCAGCATCGCGGATTCTTCGCCGCAGATGTAAGCGCCGGCGCCGCGGCGCATGTGAATCTTGGTGTGCGGCGAGAGGCCGGCGGCCTCGAGCTTGGCGATCTCGGCGTGCAGGATTTCGTGGCACTGCGGATATTCGTCGCGCAGATAGATGTAGACGTCGGTCGCCTCGACCGCCCAGGCGCCGATCAGCATGCCTTCGAGGAAACGATGCGGGTCGGTTTCGAGATAATGACGGTCCTTGAACGTGCCGGGCTCGCCTTCGTCACCGTTGATGGCCATCAGGCGCGGGCCCGGCTCGGCGCGGACAAAGCGCCATTTGCGGCCGGTCGGGAAGCCGGCACCGCCGAGACCGCGAATGCCGGAATCTTCGAGCGTCGTGATGACGCTTTCAACATCGCGCGCGCCGCTGATGCATTCCTTCAGGATCTTGTAGCCGCCGTCGGCGACATAGGCGTCGAATGCCTTGTAGTCGGGAAGATGCGGATGGGTGTCGCCCGAGGCGACGACCTTCTTCACGCTCTCGAGCGTCGCATGCTCGTGCAGTCCATGACCGATGGCGACGACCGGGGCGTTGTGGCAGCCGCCCATGCAGGGCGCGCGCACGACGCGGACCTTGGCCGGGTCCATGCCGTCTTCCAGGGCTTTCTGCAGCTGCGCCGAACCCGCCAGTTCGCAGGACAGCGAGTCGCAGACCCGGATGGTGAGATCCGGCGGCGCGGCCTCGCCATCGAGCACGATGTCGAAATGGGCGTAGAAGCTCGCGACCTCATAGACCTCGACGAGAGCCAGGCGCATTTCCTTGGCCAGCGCGGCGAGATGGCGGGCGTGCAGGCACTTGTACTTGTCCTGCAGAAGGTGGAGGTGCTCGATCAGAAGGTCGGGCTGGCGCGAGCGCGTGCCGAGCAGTTCGCGGACTTCCTCCAGCGACTGCGGGTCGACCTGGCGGCCCTTTTGCTGGTCGCGCGTCTTGCGGCGGCCCGAGCCTGGATGAATGGCGCGCGGCGGAATCTTGCCGGCCGTCGAATGACTGATCGTTGTGGTCGTAGCGCTCACGTCGGTACGGGTCCCGTTCGATTTAACTTATCTATTTAGAGCCTCTCGAAATAACAGTGGAACTGTCCAAATTCCAGCTTAGAGTGGCTGCAAATCGAAGGCTTTAGCGGATTTTGGATGCGCAAAATCTGCGTTCTTTTTCCAACGCACCGCGACATGAAATGGATGCAGGATTTTTCGCAGAAATTTCACGTGATCGGCAGCTCCCATTGATCGATAGATGCTATCAATGAAGTTGAGCCCGAGTGGCCCGGTCGCGCGTTACCGAGCGGACATCATTTCATCAAGGGAGGCAACCCATGGCGAAGGCCAATCTCAACGATCGCGCCAGCATCGAGAAAATCTACCCCGAAGCGCAGTGGGAAAAGGACGCCGCCCGCAACACCCAGGGCAGCGCCGCCGTCATCCGCGGCGTTAAGATCCTGTCCGAGCCGGGCGATGACGGCAGCTTCGAACTCAAGCCCATGGCCCAGCATGTCGGCGAGGGCGATCCGGAAAGCGACGTGATCTTTCTCCCGGCCTTCGAGGCCGACGCGGCGGCCGCGTCGGACGGATCGACCTATGGCGGCTCGGCTGCACCAACCGCCGATCACGACACCGCACGCGAATATGCACGGTTCATCGACTCAATCATTGAGGCGGCGCGGACCGCCGACTTCAAGCCGGCGATCGGCAAGGGCGACGAACGCATCAAGGGTTTCCGCGGCGGTTGATCGCCGCCGCAATCGGGCGCGCTCGCGAAAAGCGCGCCCGTGCGATGCGCGTCAGGACGCGTTGGCGCTCGGAAAGAAGAGCTGCTCGCCGCCGATCTTGAACTCGGCGATCGCCTTCTGGCCTTCCGGCGAGACCAGCCAGTCGATGAAGGCCTGGCCATCCGCTTTCTTCACATGCGCGTGCTTGTCGGGATTCACCAGAATGACGCCGTACTGGTTGAACAGTCTGTCGTCGCCCTCGACGGAGATTTCGAGGTCACCGCGATTCTTGAACGAGAGCCAGGTGGCGCGGTCGGTCAGCGCGTAGGCGTTCATCGACGACGCCGTGTTGAGCGTCGGGCCCATGCCGGAGCCGGTCGATTTGTACCAGTCGCCGCCCGAAGCCGGGTCGAGGCCCGCGAGCTTCCACAGCCGCAGTTCCGCCTTGTGCGTACCGGAATCATCGCCGCGCGAGGCGAACGGCGCCTTGGCGCCGGCGATCTTCTTCAGCGAGGCGGCAACATCCTTCGAACCCTTCACGCCCGCCGGGTCGGATTTCGGGCCGACGATCACGAAGTCGTTGTACATCACCGGAAAACGCCTCACGCCCGCGCCCGAGGCGACGAACTTTTCCTCCGACGCCTTGTCATGCACGAAGACGACATCGGCGTCGCCGTTCTCACCGGTCTTGAGCGCCTGACCGGTGCCCTGCGCAATGACGCGGACATCGATGCCGGTCTTGTCCCTGAAGATCGGCAGAAGATGGCCGAACAGGCCGGACTGTTCGGTCGAGGTGGTCGAGGCGACCGTGATGAAACGGTCCTGCGCCAGCGCCGGCGCGGCCAGAATGCCGAGCGCGAATGCGCCGGCGAGGATGGCTTTCGGATTGAACATTTTCATGCGTCGTCTCCCGTGTATGTATACGTCACCAGAGAAGGTCTCCACGGAGGTAGGCGGCCGCCTCCTGCGTCTGCGGATGCTCGAAAAACCTGGGCGCGGGCGTCTTTTCGAGCAGCCGGCCGGAATGGAAAAACAGCACTTCGCCGCCGAGCCGGCGCGCCTGGCCGATATCGTGCGTCGCCATGGCGATCTTCACGCCTTCCGCCGCAATGGCGCGGATTATGTCTTCGACAGCACGGGTCGCGCCCGGATCGAGCGCCGAGGTCGGCTCGTCGAGAAACAGGACCTGCGGGGCCAGCGCCCAGGCCCGGGCGATCGCAAGCCGCTGCTGCTCGCCGCCCGACAAGAGCCGCGCCGGACGCTGCGCGATGTCCGTGAGGCCGAAGCGTTCCAGAACCTCGTCGGCGCGCGCGCCGCGCGCGGCACGCGGCGTGCCCGCAAGCGCGAGCGCGTGAACCAGATTCGCCCTGGCTGAGCGCCGCAAAAGAACGGGCCGCTGCATCACCATGGCCTGGGCGCGCGTCGACGGCACGCTCCATTCGACCGACCCCGAGGTCGGCGCGATCAGGCCGTGGCAGACGCGAAGAAACAGGCTTTTGCCCGCGCCGTTCGGCCCCATGATCATGGTCGGCGCCCCCGCCGACAGCTCGACATCGATCTGCCGCAGGAGATCGCGGTCGCGAATGGCCAGACCCACATTGCGGAGTTGAAGCGGAAGTATGGACGCGGGCCCGCGCATCGCCGTCACCCGCCGACGCGCTGGGCGAGCCGCGCGATGCCGAACGCGCCGGCATTCAGCATCAGGGTCATTCCCATCAGGATGATGCCGAGCGCCAGCGCGAGCGCCAGATCGCCCTTGCCGGTCTCGAGCGCGATCGCCGTCGTCATCACCCGGGTGTAGCCGGCGATATTGCCGCCGACGATCATCACCGCGCCGACCTCGGCGCTGGCGCGGCCGAAACCGGCGAGCAGCGCGGTCACAAGGCTGTAGCGCCCGTCCCAGAGCAAAGTCGGCACGGCCCTGAGGCGGCTCGATCCGAGCGAACGCAGCTGCTCCTCGTAATCCGCCCACAGATCCTCGACGACCTGGCGCGTCAGCGAAGCAACGATCGGCAGGATCAGCAGCGTCTGCACGATGATCATGGCCGTTGGCGTGAACAGCAGACCGAGGGGACCGAGCGGGCCTGAGCGCGAAAGCATCAGATAGATGAGAAGCCCCGCGACCACCGGCGGCAGGCCCATGAAGGTGTTGAGAACGATGATGACCGCGGAGCGGCCGGGAAAGCGCGCGATGCCGATCAAGGCGCCGAGCGGCAGGCCGATTACGGCGGCAATCAGCAGCGCGCTGAGCGTGACTTGCAAAGAAAGCAGAACGATTCGGATGAATTCCGGATCGCCCGATGTCATAACATGCAGCGCGGCCGCAAAGGGATCGAACATCCCGGCGTGCTCCTAGCGTTTTGCTGTTCCTAGCGCCTTTTACGGACTTCCGGCAACATAGTAATAGATTCAGGATATTGCATGAAAATTCCGGCGTACTATATGACGACTGCGGAAGTTGCGGATTATCTCCGGATGAACGAGCGGACGATCTATGGGCTCGCCGCGCGCAACGAGATTCCGTGCTCCAAGGCCACGGGTAAGCTTCTGTTTCCCAAAGTGCTCGTTGACCGCTGGGTCGAGACGCATATCGACTACGCCAATCCGTTGATCGCGCCGCCGCCGCCGCTGATCTGCGGCTCGAGCGACCCGCTGCTCGAATGGGCTTTGCGGGAATCGGATTCGGCGCTGACCAATCAGGCCGAGGGCAGTTCCATCGGCATGGAACGTCTGTGCGCCGGCGCCGCCGTCGCGGCCGGAGTTCATTTCGGCTACGAGGACAAGAATGAGGATTCCGGCAATCTCGCCGCGATCCGCAACGCGCCCTTGCCGGACGGCGTGCTCGTCCATTTCGCCTGGCGCCAGCAGGGCCTCGTGCTTGCGGCGGGCGAGACAAGGATTCGTTCGCTGCGCGATATCGCCGACGGCAAGGTGCGCTTCATCCAGCGCCAGGACGGTTCGGGCACGCAGATCCTGTTCGACCGCCTGATGGCCGAGGCGGGCCTGCCCGCCAGCAGCGTCAGCATTCTGCCGAACCGCGCCCTGACGCAGACCGATGTGGCGCTCGCAATTCTCGACGGCACCGCCGATTGCGGCATGGCGGTCAATTCGGTGGCGCAGCGTTTCAGGCTCACCTTCGTGCCGCTGCACCGCGAGCGTTTCGATCTTGCCTGCCGCCGGCGCGAGCTGCTGGAACCGCCGATGCAGAAACTGTTCGCCTTCACCCGCACCGAGGCCTTCCGCGCGCACGCGCAGCAGCTGGGCGGCTACGACGTCGAAAAATGCGGCGAGATTCTTTTCAACCGCTGACGCGGCATCAGAACATTTCGCTGAACGGCCGGTAGCCGACAAGATCGCCCGCCGCGATCTGCGTGATCTCTTCCGGCAGCTCGACGAGCCCGGTGCTTTGGGTCAGGGACGTAATGACGCCAGCGCCATCGCGCGGATGCTTGTGCGCCTCGGTCACGCCGCTCGCCGTGATTTTTGCCGTCACCCGGACAAATTCGCGGCGCCCGGATTTTTTCCTGTAATCGAAGGTGCTGCGCACCTGCACCGGCGGAGCGGGCGCCCAGGTCTCGCCGGAAAGCCGCGCGACGAGCGCGCGCACGATATTGACGAAGGTGACGAAGACCGCGACCGGATTGCCCGGCAGGCCGACAAATGGCGTTCCCTTGACGACCGCCATGGCCACCGGCCGTCCCGGCTTGATCGCCAGACGCCAATGCACCAGCGTACCGACACTTTCCACGACCTTGCGCGTGTAGTCCTCCTCGCCGGTCGACACGCCTCCCGAGGCGACGATGAGATCGTGCCCCGGCGCAAGCGCCGCGATCGCCCGGCCCAGGGCCTCCGGCTCGTCGCGGAAAATGCCGGCATCGGTGACCTCGCACCCCGCGCGGCGCAGCAGCGCCGCCATCATGACCCGGTTGGAATCGTGCAGCGCTCCGGGCGGGAGCGCCTCGCCCGGTTCGACAAGCTCGTTGCCGGTCGAGAGGACCGCGACCTTCAGCCGGCGGCGAACCGTGATCTGCCTCAGGCCGAGCGCCGAAGCCAGCGAAACATGCTGCGGCTCAAGGCGCAGCCCGGCCTTCAGGGCCGGCGTGCCGGTCGCGATATCTTCGCCGGCAAGACGGCGGTTGGCGCCTCGCTTCAGGCCCGGCGGAAGAAAGACGCGGCCCCCCTCCTCCCGCACATCCTCCTGCATGAAGACGGTATCGGCTCCCTCCGGCATCCGCGCGCCGGTGAAGATGCGCGCGCTCTCGCCGGGCTTCAGCATGTACGCACCGCGATCTCCCGCCGTGATGCGCAAAGTTACCGGGAGCGCGGTTTCTCCGTCGGAACGCAGATCGGCGTGCCGCACCGCCCAGCCGTCGACGGCGGAATTGTCGAAACCGGGCAGATCGAGCGGCGCGGCCACGTCTTCGGCCAGCACCCGGCCATCGGCATCCGCCAGCGCAACAGTCTCGATCTCATCGACCGGCGTCACGCGCGCGCCGATCAGCTTGAGGCCGTCCTCGATGCGCATCAGCTCGCCGCCAAAGGCGAAGCAGTCGTCGGTCAGCTGCGCCATTATTCGCCCGCCTCGGCCAGGGAAGCCGCCGGAACGAAGCCCAGAGCGCGGAGCGCGGAGCGCGCCTCCTCGCCTGCCAAAAGATCGAGGAATGCCTTCACGGCAGGCTTGCCGCGGCGCGCATCGGCGAGGAAGAAATCATAATGCTCGTCGGCAACCGGCAGGAAGCCGAGTCCATACAGTTTCGCGACATTCTCGATCGCCACGCCCCAGTCGGCGCGGCCCTGCTCCACGGCCGCCGCGACCGCGTTGTGCGATTTCGGCTGATTGGCATATCCGGCGGGCCGCGCGCCGTCGAGCAGGCCGTCGAGAAGGATGCGCGTACCGGAACCGGCATTCCGGTTGACGAGAATGAGCGCCGCATTCGCCGCCGCCGCGGCCGCCGCATCAGCCGCCGTCCGCCCTTCAAAGCGCGTGTCGCCGGCGCGGAACACGATGCCCTGCCGCCGCCGCCAGCCCGGCACAAGCGACAGGCCTGGCGCCAGATAGGGCTTGTTGTAAATACGAGATTCAGGATGCAAGAGATGCGCTGGCGCGAGATCGCATTCGCCGCGCTTCAGCGCCGACAGCCCGCCCATGCTGCCGATGGCCAGCGTACGGACGAAAACTCCCCTTTGCGCAAGAAGCCCGACCAGCGCGTCGAGTCCGATGTCGTGGCTGCCGGCAAGGACGAGATCGGGCACGCGCAGCCGGCCGCCGATCAAGCGCACGGTCTGGCGCGTGCCGGCATCGGCGGCGTCGGCCAGCGCGTCGATCGCAAAGAAGCCGTCGGCCTGCGAGAACGCCGTGACCGACCCCGATCCGCGTCCGAGCGGAAACGCGACGAGGTCTCCGTCGCGCTCGGCGAGCGAGACCATGACATATTCGGTGCGGCCAAGCTCGGACGGCACACGCACCGGAAGCCCGGCCTCGACATTCTGTTCGCCTTCCGGCGGAAGCCCGGCCATCGCGCGCACCAGCGGCACCACGAAGCTGTGAAAGGTGAAGATCGCCGAGGTCGGAAAACCGGGCAGCACCACGACCGGCGTCGTCCCGGTCACGGCGAGGCAGAGCGGCTTGCCCGGTTTCAGTGCAACACCATGCACGACGATGCCGGGCCCTTCGAGGTCGGTCAGGATGCGGTGCGAAACATCGCCCGCGCCTTTCGACGTGCCGCCGGACAGAACGACGAGATCGGTTTCGAGAACAGCGCGGCGCACGGTCTCCGTCAGCGCCGTTTCGTCGTCGCGGATGATGCCGAACAGAACCGGCTCGCCGCCGTTCTCGCGCACGGCGGCCGCCGTGATGGCCGAATTGGAATCGTAGATCGCGCCGGACGGCAGCTTCGCGCCGGGCGCGACAAGCTCATCGCCCGTTGAAATGATCCCGACGCGCGGACGGCGCACGACCGGCACTTCAGGCAGGCCGCAGGCGGCGAGGACGCCGATTTCCCGCGACGTCAATACGGCGCCTTCACGCAGCATTGTCTCGCCGCGCGCGATATCCGATCCGGCGAAGGCCACAAAGCCGCCAGGGGCCGCCGGCCGCCTTACATCGACATAGGGACCCGTCTCGTCCTCGTCGAAGGATGTGTGCTCGATCATGACGACCGCATCCGCCCCGCGCGGCACCACGCCGCCCGTTGCGATCGCCGTCGCCGTGCCCTGCTCGACCGTCAGTCTCGGGGCCGTGCCGCAGGCGAGAACCTCGCCGTTGAGTCTCAGGCGCACCGGGGCGCCTTCGGAGGCTCCCGCGGTATCGCCGGCGCGGAGCGCGAATCCATCGACCGATGAGCGGTCGAACGGCGGCAGATCGATCGCGGATGTGAGCGTCTTGGCGAGCACCCGGCCAAGCGCTTCCGTAAGCCGCACGTTCTCCGCCCCCAGCGCGGCGTGCGGCACGGCGGCGCGGAAGCGCTTCTCGGCCTCATCGCGCGAAACGACGTCGAGGAACTGCTCCTGCCGCGCGGCGGCGCGGACTGCATCGAGCAAGGGGGTGCGCGTCATGGGCGCTTATCTAGGCTGAAACGGCCGGACTTGCACCCTGTCTCCCGCGGCAAGTCCTTCGGAACCCGGCGGCACGGTAAACCAGCCGGAAGCCGATGCCAGCACATCCCAGCCCGCTTCGCTCAGCGGATGGGGCCGTACGCCGTCTCCCTCCAAGGTCACGATAAAGATTTCGGAAAAGCCGATGGCGGAGCTGGCCTTCGCGGTTAGCGCCGCCGCAATGGCATCTTGTTCTCCCATCAGCCCGGTGAGCCGGCCGAGCGCGACCGCGCCCACCGACAGCAATCCGGCGAACAGCGCGTCGAGCCTGCCGGGCAGCAGCAGCACCGGAACGCCGACCGCCTGCCCGAATGTGAGGCTTGTGCCGGGGCGCAGCGCCACACCGCGCACAGCGATCTCTCCGGCAGCGGCAAGCGCGGCGGCGGCAACGTCGTTACGGCCTTCGCCCGTGCCGCCGATCGAGATCACGAGATCGGCGTCGCCGCGCTGGTAGATATCCGCAAGGGCTGGCCTGTCGGCGTCTCCCGAGACAATCTCCGTGACATCGGCACCCCGTGCCTGAAGCCAGGCCCGGGCAATATGGCCATGGCCGCGCGCCGCGCCCGCCTCGACGACACGCACACGCGGAGTACGTACTGATACGCGGCTCAATCCGATCTGACCCAGGACGGCGGACTGCTGAAACGAGATGCGTGCGCCTGCGGACACAACCACCCGGCTCGCGCCGATATCCTGACCGGCCAGCCGCACGCCCTCGCCGGGCGCCACGGACGCGCCGGCTTCCGCCGTGCCGGGAACGCTCTCCGACAGATCGTGGAACGGCAGCACGGCGTCGGCCCCCGCCGGCATCGGGTCTCCGGCATCGACCCAGGACGGCGGCGGCGTCAGAATCGCCGGGCTGTAGGAACTCGCGCCGACAAGATCGCCTGAACTGACCGCCCAGCCATCCGTATGTGCACGCGGCGAGGATGGGAAATCCCCGAAGGCCGTCACATCGGCGGCGGCCACCCGGCCACGGCTTTCCATAACCGGCACATCGCGCGGCTGGACCGCGCGAACGAGGCCCGACAGTCGTTCGAGGGCGGTGTCGAGCGGGGTCAGCTGCGGGAGGCGGGGATTTTGCGTCTGTGTCACGGCGGCAAAATGCGGAGTGCTTCGGTGCGGGTCAAGCGAGGCTTGCGGGCCGAGCGGCGCGATGGCAAGTCTCCGCCCATGACAAAGAGGGAACTCGATCTCAGCGGGCTGAAATGCCCCCTGCCCGCCCTGAGGACGGGGAAGGCACTGCGAACGCTGAAGCCCGGCGAGCGCATCGCCGTCACCGCGACCGATCCGCTGGCAGGGATCGACATTCCGAATCTTGTGCGCGAGACGGGCGATGTTCTCGTGGATACGGCGCAGAGCGCCGGTAAACTGACCTTCGTGATCGAAAAGGTCTGATCACTCCATTGTCGGCATCTTGAACTCGGCGCCTTCCTTGATTCCGGACGGCCAGCGCGAGGTCACGGTCTTGGTCTTGGTGTAGAAGCGGAAGGCATCCGGACCATGCTGGTTGAGATCGCCGAAGCCCGAGCGCTTCCAGCCGCCGAATGTGTAATAGGCGAGCGGCACCGGCAGCGGCACGTTCACGCCGACCATGCCGACATTGACCTTCGACGCGAAATCGCGCGCGGTGTCGCCGTCACGCGTGAAGATCGCGACACCGTTGCCGTATTCGTTCTCGGACGGCAGACGCAGCGCCTCGTCGTAGTCGTGCGCGCGCACGACCGACAGTACCGGTCCGAATATCTCGGCCTTGTAGATCTCCATGTCCGGCGTCACCTCGTCGAACAGGCAGGCACCGAGATAGAAGCCGTTCTCATAGCCCTGCATCTTGAACTTGCGGCCGTCGACGACCAGCCTCGCGCCGTCCCTGACGCCGCGATCGACATAGCCGCGCACTTTTTCAAGATGTGCTTTCGTGACCAGCGGACCCATCTCCGCCTGCGGATCGACACTCGGACCGACACGGATCGCCTCGACACGCGGCGCGAGTACGGACATGAATTTGTCCGCCGCGACCTTGCCGACCGGCACAGCGACCGAGATGGCCATGCAGCGCTCGCCGGCCGAGCCGTAGGCCGCGCCCATGATGGCATCGACCGCCTGGTTCATGTCGGCATCCGGCATGATGATCATGTGGTTCTTGGCGCCACCGAAGGCATGAACGCGCTTGCCGTGATCCGCGCCGCGTCCGTACACATACTGCGCGATGTCGGACGAGCCGACAAAGCCGATGCCCGCGACGTCGGGATGATCGAGCAGCGCGTCGACCGCCTCCTTGCCGCCATTGACGACATTGAGGATTCCCGGCGGCAGACCCGCTTCGATCATGAGTTCGGCGAGACGCAGCGGCACGCCGGGATCGCGCTCGGAAGGCTTGAGAATGAAGGCGTTGCCGCAGGCGATGGCCGGGCCGAATTTCCACATCGGGATCATCGCCGGAAAATTGAACGGCGTGATGCCGGCCACGACGCCGAGCGGCTGGCGCATCGAATAGACGTCGATGCCCGGGCCCGCGCCTTCGGTGAACTCGCCCTTCAGCATCTGTGGCGCCGCGAGCGAGAATTCGATCACTTCGAGCCCGCGCTGGATATCGCCCCTGGCGTCGGACAGAACCTTGCCGTGCTCGCGCGCGAGAAGTTCGGTCAGGCTGTCGATTTCCCGGTTGGCGAGATCGAGAAACCTCATCAGGACGCGCGCGCGGCGCTGCGGATTGGTCGCCGCCCAAGCCGGCTGCGCCGCCTTTGCGTTCTCCACCGCCATACTGACGTCCGCGGTGTTCGCCAGCGCAACGCGCGCCGCGACTTCGCCGGTCATCGGCCAGAACACATCGCCGAAATTGCCCGACGTTCCGGCGACATGCTTGCCGCCGATGAAATGCCCGTATGTCCTGGTCATTTGAGACGATCCATTGCGGCGCCCAGCTGGGCGATGATGTCGTCGATCTGATCCGTCGTCACGATCAGCGGCGGCGAGATGGCGATGACATCGCCGGCGACGCGGATCAGAAGTCCGGAATTGAAGCAGTCGACGAGAAGGTCGTAGGCCCGCGCGCCGACGCCGTCCTCGCGGGGTTTCAGTTCCACCGCCCCCATCAGGCCGATATTGCGGATATCCAGGACATGCGGTTTCGAACGCAGCGAATGCACCGCGTCCTCGAAATGTTTTTCGATGTCCCGGACGCGCGTCAGCAGGCCCTCGCGCTCGTAGATGTCGAGCGTTGCGAGCGCCGCCGCGCAGGCCACCGGATGCGCCGAGTATGTATAGCCGTGAAATAATTCCATGGCGTTGTCGGGGCCGGTCATCAGCGCATCGTGGATTTCGCGCCTCACGAACACCGCACCCATCGGCAGGACCCCGTTGGTGATGCCCTTGGCCGAGGTGATGAGGTCCGGCGTGACGCCGAAACGCTCCGCGGCAAACGGCGCGCCGACACGGCCGAAGCCCGTAATGACTTCGTCGAAGATCAGCAGAATGCCGTGCTTTTCCGTGATCTCGCGCAGCCGCTCGAGATAGCCTTTGGGCGGCGGCAGCACTCCGGCGGAGCCCGCCACGGGTTCGACGATGACGGCGGCGATGGTGTCGGCACCGTGCAGCGCGATCAGCGCTTCCAGCGCGTCGGCCTTTTCGACACCGTGCTCCGGCTGTCCGCGCGAGAACGCGTTCTTCTGCAGGTCCCAGGTGTGCGGCAGATGATCGACGGCGGGCAGAAGCTGGCCGGCGAACTGGCGGCGGTTGTTGACGAGACCTCCGACCGAAATGCCGCCGAAACCGACGCCGTTATAGCCCTTCTCGCGGCCGATGATGCGGAAACGCCCGCCCTGGCCCTTCGCCTTCCAGTAGGCGAGCGCGATCTTGAGCGCGGTATCGACCGATTCCGAGCCGGAATTGGTGAAAAAGACACGGTCCAGGCCCTTGGGCGCTAGACGCGCGAGACGCGCGGCGAGATCGAACGCGCCGGGCTGGCCCATCTGGAACGACGGCGAGTAATCCAGCGTCATCAACTGGCGCTGGACGGCGTCGGCGATCTCGGGACGGGCGTGGCCGGCATTGACGCACCACAGACCCGCCGATGAATCGATGATCCTGCCGCCATCCTCCCGGGTGTAGTGCATGCCCTCGGCGGCGACGAGGATGCGGGGCTGTTTCTTGAACTGGCGGTTCGCGGTGAACGGCATCCAGTAGCTCGACAGGTCGAGCGCATTTGCGGGGCTGGTCATATTTGGCCTTTCGATGCTGAGGATGCTCATTTTCGTAAACGCAAACAAGGCGGGCGAAGGCGGCCTTTCGGCTAGGGTCCCGCCGGAATCCTGCGCCTCACGCCCCATTCGGCAAGCTTCCCATTGGTCGCGTCAAGCACGAAATGCCGTGCTGACTCAACGTCGTAACCGTCATCGAGCAGGGCGTCGTAATCGGTGAACCGGTGCCGGATATAGGCGGTCATCGACAGCCAGAGCGCGGTCTCCGGAACGCCGTCCCGCAGCCCCGGACTGTCCAGCGCATGATCGATCACCGCGCCAAACTCGTGTTCGGGGATCCGCGGGGCGAGATGGCGGAGCG
The DNA here is from genome assembly GCA_022842205.1 of Hyphomicrobiales bacterium. Lineage (GTDB taxonomy): Bacteria > Pseudomonadota > Alphaproteobacteria > Rhizobiales > Methylopilaceae > Flaviflagellibacter. The sequence continues at coordinate 182,134 of JALHQA010000007.1, read as the reverse complement.
CCTTTTCAAGATCCGCGCGTTGTGCCACTCAGGTTCTCCCGCATCGGACCTCAATATGCACCCCCGACCGCTGCGTTCGAAAGCCTGGCGGTTGCGTTTTGCGGCCACACTCGGAGCGATCCTTGTTACTCTCGCCGCCGGGGTCTGGCTGATGGCCGATTTGCTGCTGCGTGTCATCACACCGAGCGGCGGCGCCTCGGTCACGCGGTCCGTTGCCTTCATGCCCGGCCCGCGCGGCACACTCGACATCACGGTGCCAAAGCACGCACGCGGCGCTCCGCTCGTCGTCTTCTTCTACGGCGGGCGCTGGCAGTTTGGCGGCAAGAGTCAGTACGGTTTCGTCGCCAACGCACTCGCCTCGCGCGGCATGATCGCGATCGTGCCGGACTACCGGCTTTATCCCGACGTCGGTTTTCCCGAGTTCCTGAAAGACGGCGCGGCCGCCGTGCGCTGGGCCGTGGACAATGCGGCGCAGCTGGGGGGCGACCCGGGCCGCATCTTCGTCATGGGCCATTCGGCCGGTGCGCACATCGCGGCCATGCTGGCGCTCGATTCGAGCTGGCTCGCCGGCGCAGGCCTCGACGCGCGGCGCGACATCGCGGGATTGATCGGGCTGTCGGGTCCCTACGACTTCCTGCCGCTCGAGGATCCGCGGCTGATCGACATGTTCGGCGGAGCCGGACGGGCGGAAACGCAGCCGGTGACATTCGCAAGCGCCGCCGCGCCGCCAAGCTTCCTCGCAACCGGCGACAAGGACGAGACGGTGAAACCGCGCAACACCATGAGCCTGAGCGCCAGGCTCAGGGCGCACGGCGTGCGTGTCGAGGAAGAGACCTATCCGGGGCGCGGCCATGCCGGCACGATCCTGGCGCTCCTCGGCCCGCTGCGCTTCCTCGCTCCGGTGCTGGACGATGTCGCGCGTTTCGTTCAGGCAACGCCTTCGAGAGCCGGATAATCGATATAGCCTTCCGCCCCGCCGCCATAAAAGGTCGTCTTGTCGGGCTCGGTGAGCGGCGCGTTCGCCTTCAGCCGCTCGGCGAGATCGGGATTGGATATGTACAGTTTCCCGAAAGCGATCATATCGGCGGCGCCGCGCGCAACCGCGTCCAGCGCCATCTGCCGGTCATACCCGTTATTGGCGATGTAGACGCCGCCGAACAGCTTTCTGAGCTTCTGGAAATCGAAACCGGGCACGAAGTCTCGTGCACCGCCCGTTGCTCCCTCGACCATGTGTAGGAAGGCGATATTGCGCTTGGCAAGCTCGGACACGGCAAGATCGAACAGCGGCTGCGGATCGCTGTCCTGAAGATCGCTCGCCGGGGTGACGGGCGACAGGCGGATGCCGGTGCGATCGGCGCCGATCGCAGCAGAGACGGAATCGACAACCTCGGCCATGAAGCGGACGCGGTTCTCGATCGGACCGCCGTAAATGTCCGTACGCTTGTTGGCGCCGTCACGCAGGAACTGATCGACCAGATAGCCGTTGGCACCATGAATCTCGACACCGTCGAACCCGGCCTCGCGGGCGTTTCTCGCCGCCGTGCCGTAATCCTCGATCACCTGCTTTATCTCGTCGAGCGACAGCGCGCGCGGCTCCGACACCGGCTCCATCCCCGCTTCGGTGAAGGTCTGGGTGTTGGCGCGGATCGCCGACGGCGCCACGGGCGCGGTCCGGATCAGCGAGGTGTGCGAGACGCGGCCGACATGCCAGATCTGCGCGAGGATCTTTCCGCCGGCTTCATGCACGGCGCCGGTCGTCTTCTTCCACGCCTCGATCTGCGCCTTCGAGTGGATACCGGGCGTGTCGAGATAGCCCTGCCCGTCCGGCCTGATCTGCGTGCCTTCGCTGATGATGAAGCCGGCCGACGCGCGCTGGCGGTAGTAGGCCGCGGAATGAGGTCCCGGTATGCGGCCGTCGCGGATCGCGCGGTCGCGGGTCAGCGGCGCCATGACGATACGGTTCTTCGCGGAAATTGCGCCGACATTGATCGGTGAAAAAAGATCGGACATTTCGGAAAATTCTCCAGGCAGGACCGGTTTCAAGGACCGGCGCCCGGAAAACATGTGATCGCCGCGCGCGACCGCAAGGGTAGTTACAGTCTTGTGCCTATAGTACTTCCGCATAAGGCGGGTTCGGAATGCTCTGATGCGCGGCGCGCAGCGCCGTCGACCAGCGCTCGCGAAGATCGCGGAAATAGGCGTCCTGATCGGTGATGCGATGAAACACCGCAGCCTGAAGCTCGTCGCGGCGGACGACGAGAATATCGACAGGCAGGCCGACGGAAAGATTGGACTGCAGCGTGGAGTCCATCGAGATCAGGCCGATCTTCAGCGCGTCGCGCACCTCCACGTCATGGGAGATCGCACGGTCGAGAATCGGCTTGCCGTATTTCGGCTCGCCGATCTGCAGATAGGGCGTGTCCGGCGTCGCCTCGATGGAATTGCCTTCGGAATAGAGATGAAAGAGGCGCAGCTCCTGGTCGCCGATCTGCCCGCCGAGCAGAACCTTCATGTCGAAATGCAGGCCGTGCTCCTCGAGCGCGGCGCCATCGAGCTCATAGACCTTGCGCATCGCGCGGCCGATGAGATGGCTGGCGGCGAGCATGGTCGGCACATTGTAGAGCGTCTCCACCTGCCCGGTCTCGGGGTTGAGCATGCCCTCATTGACGAGCGAGAGCACAGATTGGGTGATGGACAGGTTGCCGGAGGTCGCGATGCCGATCACGCGCTCGCCCGGGGTCTCGAACAGGTGCAGCTTGCGGAAGGTTGCGATGTTGTCGATCCCGGCATTGGTGCGGGTATCGCCGATCATGACGAGCCCGCCCTCCACCAATATGCCGACGCAATAGGTCATCGCTCTCCCCCAAACGCTCTTTTATTGTTATCAGGACTGCGCCTGACGTGCGCTGTCGATTTTCAACCGCACGTCGAGCCGTTCCTCGGCGGCGCCGTAATAGGAGCCGCGCACCGGCGCGGCTTCGAGATAATCGAGACCCACGGCGACGCGGACATAAAGATCGGTGGCGCAGATCGCGTTGGCCGCGTCGAACGACACCCAGCCGAGCCCGTCGACATGGACTTCGGCCCAAGCATGACTGGCGTCGAGTTCCACCTGCCCCGTATGCATCAGATAACCGGAAACGTAGCGCGCCGGAATGCCGATGCTGCGCGCGGCGCCGCAGAAGATATGGGCGAAGTCCTGGCAGACTCCCTGCCCGGCATGAAAGGCTTCCTGCGCGGTCGTCACGACATCTGTCGCCGTCGCGTCGAACGTGACGAGGTCGTGCAGCGCGTGCATCAGCGCGTGCAGCTTGTCGAGCTGGCCCTGCGGTCCCGCGGCCGCCGATGCGGCAAAATCCACAATGGCCGGGTCCGGCGCCGACAGACGCGTCTGGCGCAGGAACAGGCCCGGTGGAAACCGCTCGACCGTGCCGCGCACGACTCCGGCCTGGTCTTCCGTTTCGACCTCGCCGGAGACGCGGATGCCGATTTCGGTGATCGGACCATCCAATGTCAGATGATGGGTGATGTTGCCGTACCAGTCCTCGCGGCGGGCGATGCGCGCCTCGCCGTCGATATCGATCTTCCAGCGCGCGACGAACTGGCCTTCGTGATTGCGCGGCGTCAGCCTGAGAATCTGGATCGCGGATTTGACCGGCGCGCCATATGTGTAGGTCGTGTCATGGCGGATGCGGATGCGCATGGCGTCAGACCAGATACTGCTCGGCGATCGCCGCGCCGAGCCGGTTGTTGTCGGCGATGAAATCGCGCAGGAACTCGTGCAGCCCGCCCTGGAAAATGTCCTCGATGCGGCCGTTCGACAGGCGCGAATAGATCTGGCGGGCGATGCGCTGCGACGGACCGGCGCGCCCGTACAGATGCGCGATCTCGTCGAGGCGGCGCGCCAGATCCGAATAGCAGGCCGCCAGCGAGCGCGGCATTTCCTCCCGCAGGATCAGGAAATCGGCGACGAGCCAGGGCTTGAGGTTCTGGTGGTAGACCCATTGATAGGACACCAGCGCCGACACCGACCGCAGGATCGCCGCCCACTGGTAATAGTCGATGCCGCCGCCGATCTCGGCCTCACGCGGCAGGAGCACATGATATTTCACATCGAGCACGCGCGCGGTGTTGTCCGCACGCTCGACATAGACGCCGAGGCGCGTGAACCAATAGGCATCCGAGCGCAGCATGGTGCGCATCGCCGAGCCGTCGAATCTGAGGCTCGCTTCCTTGGTCCAGTTCAGGAACTCCGGCAGGCGGTCGCGCTTGAAATCGCGCGCCTTGAACCGGCGCATGTCGAGCCATGCGCCGTTGATCGCCCCCCACATTTCCGATGTCATCGAGCCGCGCACCGCGCGGGCGTTCTGCCGCGCCATCTCGAAACATCTACGTATGGACACCGGATTTGCTTCGGAATGCACGAGAAACTCGACCACGTTCTCCGGGGTCGCCTCGCTGTAATGCGCCTTGAACAGATCGTGGGCCGAAGCCGCCAGCAGCGCCGATTCCCACTCATTGCCGTCGCTGGGCCCGTAGGATGCCGGCATGGCGGCAAGCCTGTAGGCAACGTCGAGAATGCGCGCCGTGTTCTCGGCGCGCTCCACATAGCGGGAGAGCCAGTACAAACTATCTGCGTCGCGGCTCAGCACGGAAAGGTCACTCGCTCAGCACCCAGGTGTCTTTGGTGCCGCCGCCCTGGCTCGAATTGACGACCAGCGATCCTTCTTTCAAGGCGACCCGTGTCAGGCCGCCCGGGACGATGCGCACCCCGTCGCGCCCGTAGAGCACGAACGGGCGAAGATCGACATGACGCGGCTCGAGGCCGCCATTGGCGAGCACCGGGCAGGTCGAGAGCGCGAGCGTCGGCTGGGCAATGTAGTTGGCGGGATTGGCGAGAATGCGCTGACGGAAATCCGCGCACGCCTCCTTCGTCGCATGCGGGCCGACCAGCATGCCGTAGCCTCCGGAGCCGTGCACTTCCTTCACCACGAGCTCGTCAAGATGGTCGAGGACGTAATTGAGCCCCTCCTCCTCGCGGCAGCGCCATGTCGGCACATTCTTCAGCAGCGGCTCCTCGCCGAGATAAAATCTTATTATGTCCGGCACATAGGAGTAGATCGCCTTGTCGTCGGCAACGCCGGTGCCGGGCGAATTGCAGATCGTGACATTTCCGGCGCGGTAGGCCGCAATCAGGCCCGGCGCGCCGAGCGCCGAATCCGGGCGGAACGCCAGCGGATCGAGAAAATCGTCGTCGAGCCGCGAATAGATGACATGCACGCGCTCCGCACCCCGGGTCGTGCGCATGTACACCATGTCGTCGCGCACGAAGAGGTCGCGGCCCTCGACCAGATACACGCCGAGCCGGTCGGCGAGAAACGAATGCTCGTAATAGGCGCTGTTGAACTGGCCGGGCGTCAGCACCGCGACCGTGGGATCGGCCGGCGCGCCCGCGGGCGCCATGCTCTTGAGCGTGTTCAGAAGCTCGTTGGCGTAATTGTCGATCGGAAGAATCCGCTGCTGCGCCACGAGATCGGGGAAAAGCCGCATCATGATCTCGCGGCCCTCGAGCATGTAGGACACGCCCGACGGAGTCCGGAGATTGTCTTCGAGAACGAAAAACCCGTCCTCGTCGGTGCGCACGACGTCGATGCCCGCGACCTGCACATACACGCCGCCCGGCGGCACGACATTGTTCATCTGCGGACGATAATAGGGATTCTGGAATACAAGGTCGGAGGGCACGACGCCGGCGCGAAGAATCTCGCGCGGGCCATAGATGTCCTTCAGAAACAGGTTCAGTGCGCGCACGCGCTGCTCGAGCCCGCGCGACAGCTTTCCCCATTCACCGGCCGTCAGGATGCGCGGCACGATGTCGAAGGGGATGATCTTCTCTTCCCCCTCCTCGTCGCCATAGACGGCGAAGGTGATGCCGACCTTGCGGAAGAGCAACTCGGCCTCCTCGCGGCGGCCTTCGAGCAGCGCCTGCGGCGCGGATTTCAGCCAGGCCTTGAAGATGCGATAGGCATCGCGGCACGCGCCTTCACGGCCAACCATCTCGTCGAAAGAAGGGTTGCTCATGACAACCCGCAGCCTGAGCCGCCCGCTTGGAACATGCCTGCCAGCTTAAGCGGCTCAAATTTAGGCACAAGCGGTTTCGGGCGGCATTTGCCGGTTACCGCATAGGCAAATGCACAAAGCTCGTGCAGCTGCGCTTATCCGGCCGCCGGCGGCACCGAATCGGCCGGCGCAAACAGCAGTTTGTCGATACGGCGCCCATCCATATCGAGCACCTCGACTTCCCATTTGCCAATGCGGATACGCTCGCCCGCCGTCGGGATGCGGCCGAGGGCGTTGAGCACCAGTCCGGCGACGGTATGGAAATCCTCGTCCTCGTCGACCTTGATGCCGAGCGTCTGGTCGAGGTCGTCGAGCGAGGTCGCGCCGTCGATGAGATAGGTGCCGTCGCCGCGCGCGAAGATTTCCTGCGTTTCGCCGATCTGGTGCTGGGCAAGATCCCCGGCGATCGCCTCGAGCACGTCCGTGGGCGTGACGAGACCCTCCACCGCGCCGAACTCGTCGACAACCAGCGCCAAATGCGCGGGCTGTGTCTTGAACATGTTCAGCAATGTCAGGACCGACACGCTTTCCGGCACGTAGAGGGGCTGGATCAGCGCGTTCTTGATGTTCATCGGCTCGCCGCGCAGCATGCGCGTCAGAAGATCCTTTTTGCGCACGATGCCGAGCGGCTCGTCGACATTGCCGCCCCTGGCGACGACGATGCGCGAGGTCGAGGTCGCCATCAGGTCGGCGCGGACCTCCTCTTCGCTGTCTTCGATGTCGATCCAGACGATGTCCGGACGCGGCACCATGATGGCGCGCACCGGACGGTCGGCAAGCCTGAGCACGCCTTCCAGCATCTTGTGCTCGACCGGATCGATGACGCCGGAGGCCGTGCCTTCGGCGATGACGGTGCGGACTTCCTCTTCCGTGACCGCGTCCTTGTCGCTTTCCTTGATCCGCAGCAGTTTGAGGACGGCACTGCCGGAAACGCTGAGCAGCGAGACGATCGGCTTGCCGATGGCGGCGACCAGCACAAGCGGCCCGGACACGAACATGGCGATGCGCTCGGGCGCGGCGAGAGCGATGCGCTTGGGCACGAGTTCGCCGAGCACGAGTGACAGATAGGTGATGACGACGACAACGGCGGCGACCGACAGCGGCGCGGCATAGCGCGCGATGGCCGGAATCTGGGCGAACTCGCTGGCGAGGCCCTCCGCGATGGTGGCGCCGCCATAGGCGCCGGTGAGGATGCCGATCAAAGTGATGCCGATCTGCACCGACGACAGAAACCGGCCAGGGTCCTCGGCGAGCTTCAGCGCCCGCGCCGCCTTCCTGTTGCCGTTGCGGGCCAGGGGCTGCAGCCGCGCCGTGCGCGCCGAGACGACGGCGAGTTCGGACATGGCGAAAAAACCGTTGAGCAGAATGAGCGCAAGAATGATCGCGCTTTCAAAGAGAGGCATTTTCATCCCGAAGCAGTGGACAGGCAGGCGCATCGCGGCGCCACGACCCATTATGCAGCATCCCCCGCCGGTTGAGCGAGCATCATGACGGCAGCCAAATACGTTAACCGAACGTTAATTGTTAATTTTCCTATAATGCGCTGGTGTGTGACACTGTCTCCGCTTCCGATGGCGAGTGACATGACCGATTCGATCCAGCGCCTGTATTCCTCCATCCTTGAGGCCCGCGATGCGGACCTTGAGAGCTCGCGGACGGCCCGCCTGATGCGTGAGGGCCTCGGCAAGATGGCGAAGAAGGTGGCGGAGGAGGCGGTCGAGGTATCGCTCGACGCCGTTACCGGCAACCGCGACGCCCTGATCCGCGAGAGCGCCGACCTCATCTACAATCTCGCGGTGCTGTGGGCGGCATCGGACCTCACGCCTGACGATGTCTGGAGCGAGATGGATCGCCGCGAAAAGCTCTACGGCATCGCCGAGAAACTGCCCAAAGGCGGCCAGCACATCCCCGTCTCGGCCCTGCAGCGTCCACGCTGAACGCCGGAACTCTCCATCCTGACCCGACGTTGATTCGCGGGCGCCTGTGTGCGCCCGATTTGCGGACAGGGGAGAACCGGCGATGAAAATTAGCGAAGTTATGACGCGCGATGTGCGCATCGCGAGTCCGGACGACACGCTGGCCGACGCGGCGCGGGTGATGGCGGCGCTCGATTGCGGCGTTCTGCCGGTTTCCAATTCCGAACGGCTGATCGGCATGATCACCGATCGCGACATCGCCATTCGCGGCGTCGCCGAAGGCCTCGGCCCCGACGCGACGGTGGCGGACGTCATGACCGATGACGTCAAATACTGTTTTGAAGACGACGATTGTGACGACGTCGCCCGCAATATGGGTGAGATCCAGCTGCGCCGGCTGCCGGTTGTCAGCCGCGACAAGCGGCTCGTCGGCATCGTGTCGATCGGCGATCTTGCCGTCACGATGGAAGAGGACGAGGAGGAATCCATCGGAGAAAGCCTGGCGGCGATTTCGCGTCCGGCCGCAGTTTCCGCACCGTTTCCTCGTTAGCCAACACGCTAAACGCCGGCCCTTGCGGCCGGCGTCCACTCCTCAGAGCGCGCCCTTTTCCACATGGTCGCGCAGGATCTTGATGTTGCGCATGTTCGCGCGCCAGAACACGTCGAACACATCGCCGGCGACCGGCACCGATCCGAACACGAGATCGACCAGCACATTGCCGCCCATGCGCAGAAGCTTGTGCTTCGGCAGGCCCATCTGGTGCGCCTCGTAGAGTATGTACGCGGAGGCGATCTTGGCTATCAGGTCGCCAACGCCGGGCGCAAGGCCGAGCACCGCGTCGGCGCCGAGCCGGATGCGCGTGCCGGGAATGACGATCGCCGTGTCCATCAGGCGCGCGAGGCGCGTCACCCGCGCCAGGCGCTCGGCATGGTTCAGCGTGCGTTGCGTACGCGCGAAGCCCGAGGCGGATGCATAGGCGTTCATCGGCGGACCCTCCACGTCCGCACGCGATATGGTCCCGCCGGGCGCGCGTTCAAGTGGCGGCGGGCAATTGACTCAGGCGGCAACGGCGGCCGCACGCGGCCGGATCATCAGTGCGATCACCGCGGCCATGATTCCGGTTGCTCCCGCGATGACGAAGGCCATGAGATAATCGCCCTGCACGCTGCGCAGATATCCGGCGAGGAAGGCGGCGCTCGCCGCGCCGACCTGATGACCCGCAACGATCCAGCCGAACACAAGCGGGCCCGCGCGGTCGCCGAACGCCTCGTTCGTCAGGCGCAGCGTCGGCGGCACGGTCGCGATCCAGTCGAGGCCGTAAAACACCGCGAAGACTGACAGTTCATAGAACGAGAAGCTTGAGAACGGCAGATAGATCAGCGACAGGCCGCGCAGGCCGTAATAGACGAACAGCAGCTTGCGGGGGTCGTAGCGGTCGGTCAGCCAGCCCGACAGCGTGGTGCCGATCAGGTCGAACACGCCCATCGCCGCCAGAAGGCCCGCCGCCTGCACTTCCGGGATGCCGTTGTCGCCGCACAGCGCGATCAGATGCGTGCCGACAAGTCCGTTGGTCGTGAAGCCGCAGATGAAGAAGGTCGCGAACAGATACCAGAACACGCGCGTGCGTACAGCGCGGCCGAGCACGCCGAGCGCCGCCGCCAGCGGTCCCTCGGGCGGCAAGGAAGGTTCGGCATCGTCCTCGGTCGCGCCGTAACGGCGCAGGCCGACCGATGCGGGGCGTTCCGGCACGAAGAAATACACGAGAGGAATGAGCAGCGCCGGCGCCACGGCGACCGCGAGCACGACATACCGCCAGTCGATCGATGACAGCGCCGCCATGCCGGGCACGAAGATCAGTGTTCCGGTCGCCGTCGCCGATGTCAGGACACCCATCGCAAGCCCGCGATGCCTGGCGAACCAGCGGTTGGTCACGAACGCGCCGAGCACGACCGCCATGCAGCCCGAGGCAAGGCCGGCCATCACGCCAACCGTCAGCATGAAATGCCAGGGCGCGCTCATCTGCGTGCTGAGCAGCATCGCGGCCGACAGCAGCGCCAGCGCGCCGATCAGCGTGCGGCGCAGGCCGAACCGGTCCATCAGCGCGACCGCGAACGGGCCCACCAGCCCGTAGAGGAAAATGCCGACCGCCGCGCCGAGGGAAATGTGTGCGCGCGACCAGCCGAACGCCTCTTCCAGCGGCAGGATCAGCACCCCCGGCGCGCCGCGCGAGCCGGCGGACACCAGCAGGCAGGCGAAAATGACGGCGACAACAACGAAGGCGTAATTCTGACCGAGGCGTCTGGCGAGGAGCATGAATCCGGTCCCGGTGCGACGGTTGAGAGCGCCTCTGCGCGGCGCCGATGTCAAGCGACGAAAGCTGATGGCTGCACCACGGCGATTGATGAGTGTTCCGCCGCGATCCGTGCCCTAATTGCCTTCGCTGAGGTACGTCATGGCTGTCCGCAAGAAGCACGACTTTCCCGTCGACAAGGTGCGCCGGTTCATCGAGCCGGGGCCCGTCATCCTGATCTCGTCGGCCTTGAAGGGCGAAACCGACATCATGACCTGCGGCTGGCACATGATGATGGGCTATGGCGTCATCGGCTGCTTCATCTGGGACCAGAACCACAGTTTCGATCTGATCCGCAAAAGCCGCGAATGCGTCATCAACGTGCCGACAGCGGATATGGCGAAAACCGTGGTCGGCATCGGCAACACGACCGGCGCCGAGATCGACAAGTTCGCCGAGTTCGGCCTCACCGCGCAGCCCGCCGAGCGCGTCAGGGCGCCGCTGATCGGCGAGTGTTTCGCCAACCTCGAATGCCGCCTCGCGGACACGCGCCTCATCAGCCGCTACAGCCTGTTCGTGTTCGATGTGCTGAAGGCGCATGTGCCGAAATCGCCGCGCCTGCCGCACATGATCCATTACTCGGGCGATGGCATCTTTGCGGTGTCCGCACGCACGGCGAATCTGAGAAAGAGATTCAAACCCGAAATGCTTGATTGACACGCTGGGCGGGCTCGCCTAATACTTAACCTAATGGTTAAGTTTCAGGAGCCCGCGCTCGACCGCACCTTTGCCGCCTTGTCCGACCCCACGCGGCGGGCCTTGCTGGCGCGGCTGGAAAGCGGCGAAGACCTGTCGGTGTCGGAGCTGGCCCGGCCGCTGCCGATGTCGCTGCCGGCGGTGATGAAGCATCTCGACGTACTGTCCGACGCAGGTCTCATCACGCGCGAGAAGACCGGCCGCACCGTCTCGTGCCGCATAAACGCCGCGCCGATGGAGGACGCCATGAAATGGCTGGTTCAGTATCAGAGGTTCTGGGAGATGAGCCTCGAGCGGCTGGCGAAGTTTCTTGAAGCGAAGAAGCGGGAGACGAAGAAGTGACACTGCCGATCGTGAAGCCGAGCCTCACCATCAAGAAGCGCCTCGCCGCACCGCCCGCGCTTGTCTACCAGGCCTGGACCGACCCCGAGATGCTGATGCACTGGTTCGGACCGGACAACTGCACCGTGTTCCACGCCGAGGCCGATGTGCGTGTCGGCGGCCGCTTCCGCGTCCGCATGAAGGCGACCGACGGCGAGACCCACGACGTCTCCGGTACCTACGAGGCCGTCATCCCCGGCGAACGGCTCGAATTCTCCTGGGCCTGGATCACGATGCCCGAACGCGAATCCCGCGTCACCGTCACAATCAAGCCGGACGGCGAAGGAGCCATGCTTACACTCTTCCACGAGCGCTTCGCCGACGAAGCTGCGAAGGAAGGTCATAGCTATGGCTGGACGCAGGCGCTCGGCAAACTGGAACACGTGCTTGCGGACAGGATCGGGTGACGATCATGAAACTCTACTACGCCGAGGTCATGAACCCGCGCAAGGCATGCGCGGTGGCTCGCCTCGTCGAGGCCCCCGTCGAGTTCATCCATGTCGATCTCGCGAACGGTGAACACAAGACGCCCGGCTATCACGCCATGAATCCCAACGCCAAGGTTCCCGTACTGACGGATGGCGATCTGTCTCTTTGGGAGGCGAACGCCATCATGGGTTACCTCGCGAAAAGGGCGCATTCGCCGCTGTGGCCCGACGGCGAGGAGATCGAGCTCCTGCGCTGGCTCAGCTGGGACGCCGATCATTTCACGCGCTATGCCGGCGCGATCTATTTCGAGTACAGCGTGAAATCCAAATTCGGTCTCGGAAGCCCCGATCCGGACGCGGTCGCCGAAGCCGGCCAGTACCTCGCGGCGTACGGACGTATTCTCGACAGCCATTTGCGGGAAAACCGCTATGTGCTCGGCGACGACCTGACCATTGCCGACTTCGCACTCGGCGTGACGCTTCCCATGCTCAACGAGGTCTGGGTGCCGCTTGAGGGCCTCGATCACATCCGCCGCTGGCACGACAGCCTCATCGCGCTCGACGCCTGGCGCGACCCCTTCCCGCACACCCCGGCGTCCTGAGATCCCGATCATGTCACCGACGCCCCTGACTGCCCGCCCCAAGGCCACCGCGCGCGAATGGATCGGCCTCGCCACGATCCTGCTGCCGTGCGTCATCTACTCGATGGATCTCACGGTGCTCAATCTCGCGATTCCGCACCTCTCCGCCGACCTCGACCCGACGGCCGTACAGGCGCTCTGGATCATGGACATTTACGGCTTCATGGTTGCCGGCGCGCTCATCACCATGGGCACGCTCGGCGATCGCATCGGGCGCCGCAAGCTGCTGATGATCGGCGCGGCCTGCTTTGGCGTGACCTCGCTGATCGCCGCCTTCGCGCCGACCGCGGAACTTCTGATCCTCGCGCGCGCCCTGCTCGGCATTTCGGCCGCGACGCTCGCGCCGTCGACCCTCTCGCTCATCCGCAACATGTTCCTCGAAGACCGGGAGCGCACCTTCGCCATCGGCGTCTGGGTCGCGGGCTTTTCGGCCGGCGGCGCCATCGGCCCGCTGGTCGGCGGCTTCCTGCTCGAGCATTTCTGGTGGGGGTCGGTCTTCATCATCAACGTGCCAATCATGGCGCTGCTGCTCGTCCTCGCGCCGTTCCTTCTGCCGGAGTACCGCGACGAGAAACCCCACAGGCTCGATCCGCTCAGCGCCGCCCAGTCGGTCGCCGCCGTGCTCGCGATCATCTGGAGCCTGAAGGACATCGCGGTCCAGGGCGTCAACCCCGCGGCCCTTGTTGCGCTTGCCGTCGGCCTGCTCCTGAGCGTTCTGTTCGTGCGCCGGCAATATCGTATGGACGATCCCCTGATCGACATGTCGCTGTTCCAGGTGCCGGCCGTGCGTTCCTCGCTCGTCGTCAACATGGCGGGTCTGTTCACGCTGTTCGGCGCTTTCTTCTTCATCGCGCAATACCTGCAGCTCGCGCTCGGCATGTCGCCGCTGGAGGCCGGGATCTGGGTTGCACCGTCGGGCATCATCTTCGCGCTGAGTTCGCTGGTGACGCCGGCCCTGGCCCAGCGCTTCCGCCCGTCGCTTATCATCGCCTCGGGCTTCGTGCTCACCGCGCTCGGCTTCAGCGTCATGGCACTGGTCGAGCCGTTCGGCGCGCTTGCGGTGCTGTTCGGACTCGTGCTCTGCAGCCTCGGATTCTCGCCGGTCGCGACGCTGACGACCGATCTCGTGATGTCGTCGGTCGCGCCGGAAAAGGCGGGACAGGCTTCGGGAGTGTCGGAAACAAGTTTCGAACTCGGCGGCGCGACGGGCATCGCCGTTCTCGGCTCATTATTCGTCGCGATCTATCGCGGACTGCTCGAGCGCCTGCCCGACGGCATTCCCGCCGAGGTCGCCGACATGGCGCGCCGCACGCTCGATGGCGCGTTCGAGGCGGCAAAGGCGCTGCCGCCCGAAACCGGGCCCGCGCTGCTCGGCGCCGCGCGCGATGCCTTCGCCCACGCTTTCGCCGTCACCTCGGCGGTCAGCGCCGTATTGACATTCGCCGTTGCACTCTTCGCCGCGACGGCATTGCGCGGCCCGCACGACCGGCCCGGCCGCGACCGCGACACCAGCCTTGTGGAGACCATCGCATGAAGACGACGAGCTATTACCCTGTCATCATGACCGGCGATGTCGCCGGAACGGCCGCGTTCTATCAGGCGCATTTCGGCTTCACGCCGCTGTTTACGGCCGACTGGTATGTGCATCTGCAGTCGTCGGACGATCCCGCGGTCAATCTCGCGATCCTCGATTTCCGCCACGAGACGGTGCCGGAGAAGGCGCGAAAGTCGGCGCAGGGCCTGATCCTCAATTTTGAGGTCGAGGACCCCGACGCCGTCTACGAACAGGCGCGGAAGGCGGGGCTGCCGATCCTCGTCACGCTGCGCGACGAGGCGTTCGGCCAGCGCCATTTCATCACCGAGGACCCCAACGGCGTTCTGATCGACGTCATAAAGCCGATCCCGCCGTCGGCGGAATTTGCGTCCGGCTATACGCCGGACGCATGATGCCTCACGCCGTCAGACGCCGCGCGGCGAGGGCGATCATCACATAGCTGAAGCCGGAGAACAGGATCGAGATTCCGGCAAGGATGCCCGGCGCCGTGACGCTGGCCGCCGGGAACCGCATCATCAGCATCACCGCGACGATGACGGCGATGAGGCCCGACGCCAGCAGCCAGCCCCAGCCGTCATGCGGGCGCACCTTGAAGGCGAGGAAGGTCTGGGTCACGCCCTGCGCGAAGAACACCGCGGCGATAAGGACGGTCAGCGTGACGGCGCCCGCGAACGGGTTCATGTAGACGATGATGCCGCCCGCGAGCTGGACGATGCCGACGATCAGGTCCCAGAAGAAGCCGCCCCATGTCTTTACCTGAAAGGCATGGATGATCTGGAAAACGCCGCCGACGAACAGGATTGCGCCGAGGAAAAGGCTGGTCGCCAGGGTGGATGCGACCGGCAGCAGGATCGCGAGGCTTCCGCCGATGACAAGGACAATGCCGAGAGCCAGAAACCAGCCCCATCCGGCACGCACGGTTTCGGTAATGCCCGGTTTTCCGAGCGCTTGGGTTGCAGGCATGGAAGCCTCCTTGTGAGGCGTCCGGCCGGTATTGGCGGAACACACCGCACGTAATGAGTGAAGACCCGCGCCCTTGCGTCGTCAACTGGTGTTCGCACCCCACGCTCCTCGGGCGGCGGGCAACGTGAACGGACCTTGCCGTTATCGGGTCAAATTCGAAAAACACGGCGGGATGCCGGGCGCCGGATGGTGCGGGCGGTCGGACTCGAACCGACATATTCTTGCGAACGGGGGATTTTGAGTCCCCTGCGTCTACCAGTTCCGCCACGCCCGCGGAGCGCGGGAGATAACCCCGCCCGGCACATCTAGGCAAGCCGCCTTCCGCCGGAACAAGCCAGGCCGCCACCCGTTCTGCTTCGCGAGGAGACGACCATGGCGACGAAAACCGAGCTCGAGGCGAAATTCTGGGCCGCGCTGAAAAAGGACATGACGCTGATGCTCGGCGTCGAGGGCGCGGAGGACGGCCATGCGCAGCCGATGACAGCGCAGCTCGACGACCGTCATGACGGCCGCGGACCGATCTGGTTCTTCACCGCCAACGACAACGGCATCGTCAGGGCGATCGGCAAGGGCGGGCGCGGCATCGGCCATTTCGTATCGAAGGATCACGAGCTGTTCGCCTGCATCCATGGCGCGCTCGCTCTCGACCACGACAGGCTCGTCATCGAGCGGCTGTGGAATCCGTTCGTCGCCGCCTGGTTCAAGGGCGGCAAGGACGATCCGAAACTCCAGCTCGTCCGCTTCGACACCGAAAGCGCCGAGATCTGGCTGAACGAGAACAGCCTGTTCGCGGGCCTGAAAATGCTGCTCGGCGCCGACCCGAAGAAGGACTACCGCGACAAGGTCGCGGAAGTGTCATTGAAGTAGCCGCGACGCGCTGATGGACGGGGCGTGCCGGAGCGGCTAGGACTTTGCCGCCCACCGGACCCGCCGAATGCTTCGCCCGCTCTACGACTGGACCATGCGCCTTGCCGAGGGGCCGCGCGCCATCCGCGCGCTCGGCGCGATCTCGTTCGCGGAATCCTCGTTCTTTCCGATCCCGCCGGATGTCGTGCTTGTGCCGGTCGTGCTGGCGAACCGCGACAAGGCGTTCCAGATCGCGGCCTGGTGCACGCTCACATCGGTTCTCGGCGGCATTTTCGGCTATCTGATCGGCGCCCTTCTTTATGACAGCATCGGCCAGTGGCTGATCTCGCTCTACGGCTATGAAGACAAGATGGAGGCGTTCCGCGCCGCCTATCGCGACTGGGGCGCCTGGATCATCCTGATCAAGGGCCTGACGCCGATCCCCTACAAGCTGGTCACGATCGCGTCGGGCCTCGCCGGTTATGACTTCCTGTGGTTCGTCGTGCTGTCGGTGATCACGCGCGGCGCCCGCTTTTTCATCATCGCCGCACTGCTGAAAACCTATGGCGAACCGATCCGCCACTTCATCGAGAAGCGTCTCGAACTCGTGACGGTATTGTTTCTCGTCGCGCTTGTCGGCGGCTTCGTTGCGATAAAATATCTCTTCTGACCATGACGTCTCCTCTGCCGCGCATGTCCGGACTTCTCGTTGCCGCCATCGCCACCGGCGCGCTCGGCGCGGCGCTCTATTTCCAGCACGTGCTCGGCTATCAGCCCTGCCAGCTCTGCCTGTGGCAGCGCTGGGCCTATTACGCCGGCGTTCCGCTGGCGCTGGTCGCCGCGATGACCGGCAGCCGCGCGCTGCTCTGGCTGGTGGCGCTTGTCTTCGCGGCGAACGCCGTGTTCGGCGTCTACCATGCCGGCATCGAATGGGATTTCTGGGCCGGCCCGTCATCCTGCGGCGCGGGCGCGGCGACGGTCGGCGGCGGCAATCTGCTGGAGGATCTGAAAAACACCCGCATCGTGCCGTGCGACGAGGCGACCTGGCGGATGTTCGGCCTCAGCTTCGCCGGCTGGAGCGCCGTTGTCTGTACAGCCTGCGCCGCCATCGCGGCCTTCGGCACGCGGCGCTGACGCCGGGCATCACGGCTCGAGTTCGGTATCCCAGTACAGAAAATCGAGCCAGCTGTCGTGCAGGTAGTTCGGCGGGAACAGCCGGCCGTTCTGGTGCAGATCGTGTATGGACGGCTGGAACGGGTGCTGCCAGGGCGACATGCCGCACTGGTCCGGCATCAGGCCGCCCTTGGCGAGATTGCACGGCGAACAGGCGGTCACGACATTGTCCCAGGTCGTCATGCCGCCCTTCGAGCGGGGCACGAGATGGTCGAAGGTCAGGTCGTCGCGCGAGCCGCAGTACTGACAGGTGAAGCGGTCGCGCAGGAAGACGTTGAACCGCGTGAACGCCGGGTTGCGCGCCGGCTTGATATAGCTCTTGAGGCACACGACCGACGGCAGCTTCATCTCGAAGCTCGGCGAATGCACCGTCTTCTCGTAAGTCGACAGCACGTTCACGCGGTCGAGGAAGATGGCCTTGATCGAATCCTGCCAGGACCACAGCGACAGCGGGTAATAGGACAGGGGCCTGTAATCCGCGTTGAGCACGAGCGCGGGGCAGGCGTCAGGGGATACGTGAACGTTCACAAAAACGCTCCAGTCCGACCGGCGCCGTCCCTGACCCGACGCTCATTCCCATTGCTGGGACACAGTGTATATTTTCATGTGTCGCCCTTGTGAAGCCACCCCATATTTTGTGGTGATCACAGGCCGTTATCCAAAATGCTTTTGCAGGAACTGGGCGCCCAGCGCCAGACCGGTGCGGTCGATGCCGTGCGCCATGCCATGGGCGACATGCCAGGAGCGGGGCACCTCGTTCTCGGCCAACGCCTCGACCGAGGACACCAGGGCGTCGACCGGGATCACCTGATCCATCGTGCCATGCGCCAGAAACACCGGCGGCCGGGTCTTGATCTCGTCCTTCAGGTGTTCGGCGCCGGCGAGGATGCCGGAATAGCCGATAATACCCGCCAAAGGTTCGGGGCGGCGCAGGCCGACATGCAACGCCATCATCGTGCCCTGCGAAAAGCCGACCAGCGCCGCCTTGGCGGGCACAACCTTCGCCCGCTCGATCTCGGCGGAAATGAAGGCGTCGAGCAGGGGGCCGGAGCGGTTCAGCCCGGCCCAGCGCTCGGCATCGCTGCGGACCTGCAGATCCCACCACTGCCGCCCGGCCGGATTCTGGACGCAGGGTTCCGGCGCATGCGGCGAAACGAATTCGGTGTCGGGCAGGGCGGACGCCCATTCGCGGCCGAGGCCGATCAGATCGTTGCCGTCGGCGCCGTAGCCATGGAGAAAGATGACGAGCGATTTCGTGGTGCCGCTTGCCGCGGCAAGGCGAGGTCCGTCGAGGGCCATTTTTACTCCAGAAAGTCTTCGCAGCGGGGCGCCGGGGCATCGCCCCAGGGCATGATGGGAACCGAGGAGGTCGAATTCTGCGGCGAGCCTTCGATCACCCGATCGGAATAAATGAGATATACCAACGTGTTGCGCTTGGGGTCACAGCCCCGGACGATCTGCACCTTCTTGAAGAACAGCGAGCGGCGTTCGCGGAACGCCTGATCGCCCTGTTCGAATTTTCCCTTGAAGGTCACCGGCCCGATCTGGCGGCACGAGATCGAGGTCTCCGAACGCTCCTCGGCGAAACCGGCCCAACCTTTCCAGCCGCCGATTTCCGGCAAGGTGAAATGGCATGCGACGTTCTCGACCAGCGGATCGTCGATCGCGTAGACCGCGAGCTTGGCGTCGGGCGACAGGAAACGCCAGACAGTGGACTTCTTGAACAGCAGTTCCGGGTCGTCATTGGCGGACGCGGGCGCAAAGGAAAGCACGGTCACGGCGGCGGCAAGCAGGGACAGCATAAATCGCATCATCACACCGGCGTTGCGTCGCGCTGCTTGGCGACACGGTAATAGGCCCATAGCAGGCGCGCCGCAGCGGCGCGATGGGGGCGCCAGTCTTCCGCGCGCGACAAAAGCTCCTTCTCCTTCGGCCGGGCTTCGAGGCCGAAGGCCAGCCGGGCGGATTCCTGCAGCGCGAGATCGCCGGCGGGGAATATATCGGGATGGCCGAGCGCGAAAAGAAGATAGACCTCGGCGGTCCAGCGCCCGATGCCCTTGACCGCGGTCAGCGTCGCGATGGCCTGTTCCGCCTCCATCCCCTTCAGCGCATCGAAATCGAGTCCCGCCTTCACCGCGCGGGCGCTTTCGCGCAGCGTCGAGATCTTCTGGCCCGACAGACCGGCCGCACGCAGAACCTCGTCGCTGGCCTTCAGCGCGGTCTTCGGCGTGATGTCGCCGAGCGCGGCTTCGAGACGCGCGAGTATGGCCTTGGCCGCCGCCACCGAAATCTGCTGGCCGAGCACGACCCAGACAAGGCCGTGGTAGCCGGGGTCGAGCCAGCGGATCGGAATCTTGCCCGCCGCGATGCGGATGCCGGCAAATTCCGGCGCAATGGCCACCAGCGCATCGAGATGCCGGTTGAGCTGCCGCGTATTGGTGATGGCCGGCGGGAGTTTCGGCGTCTTCGTCTTCATCCTGCGTTCAGCCAGCACAGCGCACAGTTTGGCGCAAGATCATGACACGCTCCGTTTTCCGTTTCGCGCCAAGCCCCAACGGGCAACTCCATCTGGGGCACGCCCTGTCGGCCATTCTCAACCGCGATCTCGCGCGCGAGGCCGGCGGACGCTTTCTCGTTCGCATCGAGGACATCGACCCCGGCCGCTCGACACCGAGTTTCGAGGCCGCGATCCTCGACGATCTCGCCTGGCTCGGCCTTGACTGGGAAAAGCCGGTACGTCGGCAATCCGAACACCTCGCCGAACACGCGGCCGCCCTCGACACGCTGAACCGGCGCGGCCTGCTCTATCCCTGTTTCTGCACCCGGGGAGATATCCGCGCCGCGGCGGCGGACGGTCCGCGCGACCCGGACGGCGTGCCGCTTTATCCCGGTATTTGCCGCGCACTCACCGCCGCGGAACGCGCCGACCGCATCAGGCGAGGCGATTCCTACGTATTGCGGCTCGACATGGAAAAGGCGCGGGCTTGTGTCCCCGCGCCCGTCTCCTGGCACGAGTTCGGCGACAACGGCAGGGAGATCGAGGTCGTTGCCGATCCGGCCGCGTGGGGCGATGTCGTGCTGGCGCGACGCGATGTACCGACAAGCTATCATCTCGCCGTCGTTCTCGACGACGCCGCGCAAGGCGTCACCCATGTCGTGCGCGGCAAGGACCTTTATTTTGCGACCGCCGTTCATCGCCTGCTGCAGGACCTGCTCGGCCTGCCGGCACCGGTCTACCGGCACCACCGCCTCATCATGGACAAGGACGGCAGGAAACTGTCGAAGAGCGAAGGGGCAGAAAGCCTGAGAACGCTGCGCGCCACCGGCGCCTCACCGGCGGACATTCGCCGCCATGTCGGCCTCTGATTATTTCCCGAGCACGAACAGCCAGAACGTCACCGTGCCGACGGAAAAAAGGGTCGACAGCGCCACGGCGTTGGAGGCGAAGGCTTCGCCCGTGTTGTAGCGGGCCGCGACAAGATAGCCGTTGACGCCGGAGGGCAGGGCGGCGAACAGAACGCCGACGCCGACAAAGACCGGATCGAGCCTGAAAACGTACATACCCAACAGCCACACCATGGCGGGGTGGACCACAAGTTTCAGAGC
Source organism: Hyphomicrobiales bacterium (assembly GCA_022842205.1). Lineage (GTDB taxonomy): Bacteria > Pseudomonadota > Alphaproteobacteria > Rhizobiales > Methylopilaceae > Flaviflagellibacter. Next base: position 161,458 of record JALHQA010000007.1, on the reverse strand, counting down.
GCTCGAGACCGCCGCGGCCCACGGGTCGGACGTAAGCCCGTAGCGCGACAGCGCAAGCCCCATCGCCACGAGCGCGACCGGTGATGCCGAGGACGCGATGCCGTCCGTCACCGGCCTCACGACATCCGGAATACGAAAACCCGCGACATGGGCGATGACGCCGGCAACCAGCGCCAGCACGATCGGATGGGTCGCGAGTGTCTTGACGAAACGCCGGACGCCGCCACTTTCGCCGCCTGCCGTCTCGATCATCAGCGATGCGGCGCCCATCATCAGCGGCAGGTGCACGGCGAGCAAAAGAAACAGCGGCACCGCGCCGGCTTCGCCATAGGCCTGCAGAATGAGCGGAATGCCGACAAGCACCGTGTTGGACTGCGCCGAGCAGAAACCGTGAATCACCGCCTCGCGGCCGTCGCGGTCGAAAACCCGCCGCGCGATGATCATGGCGATCGCCCAGGCAACCGCCGCGCCGGCGAAATAGCTTATCCAGTAACCCCATGGGCTGCCCGTCAGCGACGCCGTGCTGTCGGAGAGCATGCGGAAGATCAGAACCGGCACCGCGATCGCGAAAACATAGTCGGCAAGACCGTCGCTGGCGCGGTCCGAGACGAGCCCGGTCTTTGCCGCAACGAGTCCGACGCCCATCATTCCGAAGACGGGCAGGACAATCGCGAGCACATCCATTTGCTGAACTCTCCACTTCACGGGGAGGCTTAAGGCGGCGGCCCGTGCGCCGTCAAATGCGTACGCGAAATTCCCGCACGCGTCATGGTTCCACACCGGTTGCGGTAAAAATCCGGCGAACTTTCGCCGCGGCTTCGCGTTGACCCCGCAGGAAGGCATGACTCGCGTCCCGCGGCGTGCCCCCGAACACCTTTCTGGAGGTAATTTTCATGCTGAAACGGCTGCTCCTTTCCGGTGCCGCGCTTGCGGCCCTTACGACCTTCGCGTCCGCACAGACATCGCCTCCCGCGGACAGCGCCGCGCCGCCGGCCGCGACCGCTCCGGCCTCGCCCGGCATGGCCGCTCCGGCCGCGACCGCCGAAGCCAAAACCGATCCGAACCTGTTCAGCAACATCAAGGGCGCCGATGTCGTCGGCGAGGGCGACGAATCGGTCGGCGCCGTCGCCGATATCCTCATCGATTCGAGCGGCGCTCTGAAGTCGCTCGTCATCTCGCACGGCGGCCTCGTCGGCATCGGCAAGACGTATCGTACATACGATGTGTCCGAGCTGCCGCAGGTCACCGACGGCAAGCTGATGATCGGCCAGCTCAACACGGCGGCGCTCGAGGGCCTGCCGCAATATGAGTATCCCGAAGCGGAGACCGGCCGCGCCTCGACCGGTGCCGCACCGGCTGACGGCAGCGCCGCGCCGGCACCGGCGCCCGCGGCCTCCGGCGCCGAACTGTGGCCGGCGTCCAACCTCGTCGGCGCGAGCGTCGGCGCGGAAGAGGACAAGGCCTCGGTTTCCGATATCCGCTTCGAGGGCAACAAGGCCGCGGCCGTCCTGATCGATCGCGGTTCGCTGGGTCTTGGCAACAAGGTCGAGGAAGTTGCGTTCGAGAAGCTCACGATCTCCGGCACGCCTGCCGAGCCGCAGATCGCGCTGAGCACATCGGGTGGCGCGGCTGCCAACCCGGGCGCTGAAAGCTCGACTGTTCCCGGCGGCGAGATGGCGCCTCCGGCGGCCCCGGCCCCCACGGCCCCGGCTCCCACGGCTCCGGCCGCGCCGTAACAGTCCTGACGCACACAAGGAAACGCCGGGCGGAAGCCCGGCGTTTTTTATTGGTGTGAAGGAAGCAGAGAGACGATCAGACGGCCGCGGCCGCCGGGCGCTTGCGGGCGCGGGTGCCGAAGAACAGCGCCTGGCTGACGATCGCCTTCACCGTCTGCGTCTGGAACGGCTTCGAGATCAGGAACACCGGCTCGGGGCGCTCCCCGGTCAGAAGCCGCTCGGGATAGGCGGTGATGAAGATCACCGGCACATCGAACTCGGTCAGGATGTCGTTCACGGCATCAAGGCCCGAGGAGCCGTCGGCGAGCTGGATGTCGGCGAGCACCAGGCCCGGCTGGGTCTTCGCCGCCAGCGCCACCGCTTCTTTCTGGGTGCGGGCGACGCCGCACACCCGATGGCCGAGGCTCTCGACCAGCGCCTCGAGATCCATGGCGATGATCGGCTCGTCCTCGATGATGAGAACATCGGTCGCCACGAGGCTCGCAAGCTCCCGGCCGGTGTCGTCGATCGCCGCCGTCACCTCGTCCTCGGTGATGCCGAGGATGCGGGCGGTATCCGCTGTGGAGAAACCCTCAACCGAAACGAGCAGAAATACCTGTCGCGACCGTGGCGGGAGCGCGTCGAGCGTCCGCGTCGCCGCGGTGTCCGCGGCGCTTCCGGCGCCTTCCAGATTGACCCGGATGGACGACCATATGCGGGTGAACACTTCATAGACGGCGAGGCGCGGCTCAATGTCGGTCGGAAAAAGGCTGGGATCGGCCACCAGCGTTTCCAGCGCCGCGGCGACATAGGTGTCGCCGGAGTGCTGGCTGCCGGTCAGGGCGCGGGCGTAGCGGCGCAGAAACGGCAACTGTGCCGCGATAATGGGCGCGATTTGCATGAATAACAGGTCCCCTCTTCGTCGCCTGGAACGACGGTAACAAGCTGGAGAACGTCGTGCGAGCGGAAAAGTTTCAGGCAAATTTGGAACAATCTGACAGAGCACGCGTTTTGACCCGTTGGGCGCGCGCCGGAAAAAGTATCGAGGGGCGCGAAAGGGGGACGCATGATGCAGGAACGGCCAGGCAAGCCGCCGCAGCACACAGGTAAGGATCAGTCGGTGCAAGACCACAGTCAGGGGCGGGGCGGCAGTCCGGAAATCGATTCCGAGCTGCAGGCGCATATCGGCCGCCATCTCAAGGCCTCCTACGACGACATTCTCGGCCAGGATGTGCCGGACCGCTTTCTCGATCTGCTCAAGCAGCTTGAAAGCAAGGAAGACAAGCCGGAAGCGGAAGGCGGCGGTAAATGACGTCACGCTCCGAAGCCAGCAAGTCGGTCAAGGAAGAACTGCTGGAGCAGATTCCGTCCTTGCGTGCTTTCGCGGTGTCGCTCTGCGGTCAGATGGACAAGGCCGACGACCTCGTTCAGGAGGCGCTCGTCAAGGCGTGGTCCAATCTCGGCTCGTTCACCGAGGGCACCAATATGCGCGCCTGGATGTTCACCATCCTGCGCAATGTCTATTACTCCGAACACCGCAAAAGACGCCGCGAGGTGCAGGACGCCGACGGCATGTTCTCCGCGCGCCTTGTGGTGCACCCGTCGCAGGCGGGTCATATGGACCTGCAGGACTTCCGCGCCGCGCTCTCCAAGCTCCCGTCCGATCAGCGCGAAGCCCTCATCCTTGTCGGCGCGTCGGGTTTTTCCTATGAGGAGGCGGCCGATATCTGCGGCGTGGCGGTCGGTACCATCAAGAGCCGGGTCAATCGCGCGCGCAGCGCGCTGACGCGGAACCTTTCCGTACAGACATCGTCCGAGTTCGGGCCGGACGCCGACCTGCAGGCGGCAATGATAACGACCGGGGGAGCCTCGCGCTGATTCCGGCACCTGAAGAGGAACCGTGCGGAGCAGTCTGAGAAGCCGCCTCGCGCTTCTGCTGGTTCTGGCGAACCTGCCCGCGGCGGCGCTTGCCATCGGCGCGACGATCAAGGGGCGCGACGCCGAAACGACCCAGCGGGAATTCGCGCTCGTCCAGCGCGCGGAACTGATCGCCATGCGCGCCGGCCTGACGCTCGGTATCGCCGAGGGCGTCGCCGATACGCTTGGCGCCAATCCCGAGGTCGCCTCGGCCGGCCCGAACTGCACGGATCACCTGCGGTCGACGCTGCAGCTTCGTCCCGAATATACCGGCATCATCGTCTCGGGGCCGGATGGCGGCGTTCTGTGTTCCTATGGAAACACCGATGTCTCTACCGAAAGCCGCTCGGCGCTTCTGCGCGCCATCCGCAATACCGAGGATGTCGGCGACACGGTGTTCCTTCCCGAGCAGATTCCACGCACCGACGACATCGTTCTTATCTCGCGGGCGTTCGACACGCCGACCGAACGGCGCGCCATCGGCCTGCTTTTGCGGCGCGATGTATTCGACGCGATCTTTCTGCCGAACGACCCTGACAGCAAGGAAATCGGCGCGCTTGCGCTGATCCGCTCCGGCGGCGTCGTTGTTTCGGAGTTCATCGGCGGCCGCGAAGGCCAGGACTGGCGTCCCGCCGAAGTGCTGCCGACGAGGGCGGTGGACGAACCGGGGGTCGGCCTGGCACTGCCGACGCGCGCCGGTCTTCCTTTTCTCTACGCGGTCGCGCCGGTGCGCGGCACGCTGTCGAGCGTCGTCCTTGCAACGCCGATGTCGGCGATCCAGGCCACCGACTGGATGCGGTTTCTTCTCGCTTTGGGCGCGCCGCTGCTGATGCTGCTGCTCGGCATTCTCGCGATCTTTGCCGGCATCGACCGGCTCGTCCTGCGCTGGATCGCCCGTTTCCGTCAGGTCTCCGCATCCTATGCGCGTGGCGATTATGCTCCGCGCATCGCCATGCTGGAAGCCGCTCCGGCCGAACTGTCCGATCTTGGCGCCGCCATCAACGACATGGCGCAGCATGTACAGGAGCGCTCGACGGCGCTGGAGGAAGCGCTGGCCGGCAAGAACGCGCTCCTGCGCGAACTGCATCATCGCGTGAAGAACAATTTCCAGATGATCGCAAGCCTGCTGGCGCTGCAGCGGCGCGAACTGCCGCAGCGGCTGCGCATGCTGCTGCGCGTGCCGGAAGACAGGGTGCTGGCGATGGCGGCGGCCTACAAGGCAAGCTACGCGACGGGCGAGATCGGCCATGTCTCGACCATCGATCTCATGCGCGACATCGTCAGCCAGCTCCGCCAGAGCTTCGGCATGGGGGCACCGCCCATCAAGGTGGAAGGGCCGGAAGAACCGATCTGGCTCGACCTCGATCAGGCGGTGCCGCTCGGGCTTCTCGTTTCGGAACTGATCACCCCGGTGCTCGAGCGCGCCGATGCCGCCGACCACCCGATCACCATTCTGGCCCGCCGCAGCGAGCCCGGGGTGCTCGACATCGAGATCGAAAGCCGCAGCATCGCCGATGCCCAGCCGGCGACCGGGCTGGCCGCGCGCCTGGTCCACGCCTATCGCAGCCAGATAGGAGCCTCGCTCGCCTATCCGTCCGACGACGTCGCGCTGATCGCCATCCCGCTGCAGGGCGCCGCCACCGCCCATCCCGGCCGGGTGGAGCTTGGCGCGTAATTACGCGCGCGGCAGGAGCACGGGCACTTTCGCCCGTTCGACGGCAAAGCGCAGCGGCATCTCCTCGCGGCGAAGCTCGCCGTCGACCGCGACCCAGAGGCGCGGACGGCTCGATGCGATTTCGATCGTGTCGGCGGCCATGCTCTCTATGGCCTCCCCCTCGCGCCAGCGTCCGGACAGAAGTTCGAACCCCGCTTTGGCGCGGCCGGCAAAATGCGCGGCGCGCATCAGGTGGAGTTCGAGCACGCCTTCATCGAGGCGCTGGCGCCGCCAGTCCTCGCCGATCCGGTTCGAGGTGACGAGCACGGCATAGGCGCGCGTCGAGATCGTGCGGTCGCCGGCCCGGATGGTAAGCCGCGTGCGGCCGGCCTTGGTCACGGACTTCCAGATCGAGACGGCGACGCTGACCGCGCGTCCGCCCGGAAAATCATAGCGCGTTTCCTCGCGTTCCCTGGCGACGCGCGCGAAATAGCCGAGGCCGCACAGCGTGTGGAACGGGCGGCCATTGATCGTGGCGAGATCGATTTTCCTGACCTCTCCCTGCGCCAGCGCCGCCGCCGTCGCCGCCAGATCGCCCGCCTGCACATTGCCGGCCTGTGCATACATGTCGCGGCCCATCAGATTCACCGTTCCGAGCGGAATGAGGCCGAGGGCCTTGCCGCTGTCCGCGAGCTTCGACAGCGCGTGGCTGAACGTGCCGTCGCCGCCGCCGACCACGATGGCCTCCGCATCGGACGCCGCCGCCTCTTCCAGGCGTGAGTCCATCTCGTCCGGCTCGACGAGATGGACCTCCGCCTGGTGACCGGCCTCGCGGAACGCGGCCGCGACGATGTCGCGGGGATTTTGCACCGCGCCGGTGTTGAGCGTTCCGGCGCGGGCATTCAGGAGGACAACAACGCGCATCGTGAAGAGCTTTCCGAAAGGGTCAACGTGCCTTAACGCGCGAGCTTGCCAAATCGCCGAGCCCGAGCCCGAGATTTCCGAGCGTTTCGAGAATGTGCGGCGGCAACGGCGCCTCGACTTCGACCGGCGGGCGCTTTTTGTAGAGCGGCACCGTCACGCGCCAGGAATGCAGATGCAGCATCGGGCCGCCTGTCGAAGCCGGGCCGCCGTAAATACGGTCGCCGAGGATCGGGCAGCCGATGCCCGCCATGTGGACGCGGAGCTGATGGGTGCGGCCGGTGTGCAGGTTGAGTTCGACCAGCGCGTGGTCCTTCGCCCGCCCCAGCACCCGGTAGGTCGTCAGCGCCGGCAGCCCCTTCTCCTCGTCGACCTTCTGGTGCCAGCCGCGCTCCTTGTCCTTAGGGCCGATCTTCAGCTCGATCCGCCCTTCGTCGTCTGGCGGCGCGCCGGCCACGACCGCCAGATAGATTTTCCCGACCGCGCCCTCGCGGAACATCAGGTTGAGATCGGCGATCGAACGCGCATGGCGCCCGAGCACGAGACAGCCGGATGTCTCGCGGTCGAGCCGGTGCGCGAGTTCGGGCCGCCGCGGCAGGCCGTAGCGCAGCGCATCGAAATACTGGTCGAGCGTTCTTCCGCGCACCGCGCCGCCGGCATGCACCGCGATTCCGGCCGGCTTGTCGAGCACCAGCATCAGGGCATCGCGATAGAGAACGCGCGCCTGTACGTCCGCGTCGGTCATGCCGCCAGCCATTGCATCTCTTCGGCGGGTTGGGGCGTTGTGCTAAGCAGACCCATGGTTCTTCCTGATCTTGTTCTTGTCGGCGATATCGGCGGCACCAACAGCCGCTTCGGCCTCGTGCGCGCCGGCGAACTCGCGCCGCTCTACATCCAGGTGATGAAGAACGAGGACTTCTCCGGGCTGCACGATGCCATGCGCGGCTACATCAAATCGGTCAACCTCGTGCCGCAACGCGCGGTGCTCGCGATCGCGGGGCCGATCAGGGACGATGTCGTCAGCCTCACCAACCGCAGCGGCTGGACCTTCCGTCCCGGCGATCTCGCGCGCGAGGCCGGGCTGTCGACGGTCGAGGTCGCGAACGACTTCGCCGCGCTCGCGGAAGCCCTGCCCCATATCGACGAACTCGAGCCGCTGGGCCCCGGCCATCCCCGTCCGGACGCAACCAAGATCGTGCTCGGCCCGGGCACCGGGCTCGGGGTCGCCGGCCTCGTCTACACGGACGGACGCTGGCTCGTCGTGCCGACGGAAGCCGGCCATATCGAATTCGCCGACCAGGGCGACCGGGAAGCGGCGGTTTTTGCCGTGCTGCGCCGCAAGTTCGGCCGCGTGTCGGCGGAACAGGTCGTGTCCGGCGAAGGCATCGAACGTCTCGACGCCGCTATCGCCGAACTTGACGGCCTCGACCTGGCACCGCGCGACGGCCGCGCGATTTCGGATGCCGCGCGCGCGGGCGAGGCGCGCGCCCGCGAGGTCATGGACCTGTTCTTCGCCGCGCTGGCGCGGTTTTCCGGCGACATGGCGCTGACCTTCGTCGCCCGCGGCGGCGTCTATATCGGCGGCGGCGTCCTGCCCAAGGTTCTCGACCTGATGGATGTGCAGAAGTTCCGGCGCGATTTTTCGGCGAAGAAGCCCCATGAGGGGCTGATCTCCGACATCGCCACCGTTGTCATCACCGCGCAGACCCCGGCGCTGACCGGCTGCGCGGCGATCGCGGCGCGCGGCTGACGCCCCTCGGGTGGCAAATCGCCTGAACATTGTTACATATCGGCCGTGGCCCATGCTCATCATCACGACCACGGCTCGGCGCTGGAACGCGCCGAAAGGCTCTGTGCGGAACGCGGCGAGCGCCTGACGCCCATGCGGGCGCGGGTGCTCGAAATCCTGGCGGCCAGCCCGCAGCCCCTCGGGGCTTATGACCTTATTGAGCATATCGCGGAAAAGGGCGCCCGCCGGCCGGCTCCGATCACCGTCTATCGGGCGCTGGACTTCCTTCTGGGCCAAGGACTTGCGCACAAAATCGAGAGCCGGAACGCATTTGTGGCCTGCGACCATGCCCATGGCCACGCGGATGTCGTAGTTTTCCTGCTATGTGGGAGATGCGGAGCCGCCGTCGAGGCCTCGGGCGCCGAGATCGGCGGCCTGCTGGCCGATGTCGCGGCCAAAGCGGGCTTTTCGGCCCGTGGCCAGTTTGTCGAGATCGCGGGTGAATGCGCGGCCTGCCGCCGCGCGACGGCGCTGTGATCTTTTGTTATAGGATTTTTTGAATAGTCTCGGCGGGCACATCTGTGCCCCCGGTGCACGGATTTTAAGGAAGACGAAATGGACGTCGAAATCAGGGATCGCCGCCGCCAGTCGGTTGGGGTCAAGGTCGGCAATGTCACGGTGGGCGGCGGCAATCCGGTCGTCGTGCAGTCGATGACCAACACCGACACCGCCGATGTCGACGGCACCGTCAGACAGGTCGCGGCGCTCGCCCGCGCCGGCTCGGAGATCGTCCGCATCACCGTCGACCGCGACGAGGCCGCCGCCGGCGTGCCGCATATCCGCGAAAAGCTCGACCGCATGGGCGTCGCGGTGCCGCTGGTCGGCGACTTCCATTACATCGGCCACAAGCTGCTCGCCGATCACCCGGCCTGCGCCGAGGCGCTGGCGAAATATCGCATCAATCCGGGCAATGTCGGCTTCAAGGAGAAGAAGGACAAGCAGTTCTCGCAGATCATCGAGATGGCGCTGAAGCACGACAAGCCCGTGCGCATCGGCGGCAATTGGGGCTCGCTCGACGGCGAAATGCTGACCGCAATGATGGACGAGAATTCGAAGAGCGAAAATCCGCTCGACGCGCGCGCGGTGACGCGCGAGGCGCTGATCCGCTCCGTGCTGAATTCCGCTGCCCGCGCCGAGGAACTCGGCATGGGCCGCGACAAGATCATCATCTCGACCAAGATTTCCAACGTGCAGGATGTGGTCGCGACCTATCTCGACCTCGCCGCGCGCTGTGATTACGCGCTGCATGTCGGTCTCACCGAAGCCGGCATGGGCTCGAAGGGCATCGTCGCGTCGGCGGCCGCGCTCGGCGTCATTCTTCAGCAGGGTGTCGGCGACACGATCCGCATTTCGCTGACGCCGGAACCCGGCGGCGACCGCACGAAAGAGGTCACCGTCGCGCAGGAAATCCTGCAGACCATGGGCTTCCGCACCTTCGTGCCGCTCGTCGCGGCCTGCCCCGGCTGCGGCCGCACCACGTCCACGACGTTCCAGGAACTCGCGCGCGACATCCAGGGCTACATCATCAACCGCATGCCGGAATGGAAGAAAACCTATCCCGGCGTCGAGACGCTGAACGTCGCGGTGATGGGCTGCATCGTCAACGGGCCGGGCGAGTCGAAGCACGCCGATATCGGCATCTCGCTGCCGGGCACGGGCGAAAGCCCGAGCGCTCCGGTTTTCATCGACGGCGAAAAAGTAACGACATTGCGCGGCGCAACGCTTGCCGCCGATTTCACGCAGATGGTCGAGGACTATGTCGCGCGCCGCTTCGGCGTCGACGGCAGCAAGCAGCCGGTGCAGGCCGCGGAATAGAACTCCGCCGCCTCCCGCACACCACGCCATACATACACGCGCGGTTCCCGCCGGTGAATCTGGCCGCGTCGCGGCTTGGCCTTCGGCGCGCGCTTTAACCGCTGCGCTGATTTGTGCTTTCACGCAGGCGCCCGGGGCCGCTAGGCTGACCCGGACCTTAACTGCAGGACGCCATGAGTCTCGACTGGGGCATCCGCCGCGACGATCGTCCGGCACCGGAGGACCGCGCCCAACCGCGCCGCCGTACCGGCTGGCGCGCGCGCATCGCTCAGGCGCTCGTCATCGTCATCTCGATTCCCCTCGTGCTGACAGCTGTTTACGCCTTCGTGCCCCCGGTCTCGACGTTGATGCTGGCGCGCTGGGCAACCTTGCGCCCGGTAACGCGCGACTGGGTGCCGATGTCCGCGATCAGCGAGAACCTGCCGCGGGCCGTCATCGCCTCGGAGGATGCGTTCTTCTGCGCGCACACGGGCGTCGATTGGGGCGCGATCCTCGAAGTGCTGTCGGATCCGCGCGGGCCCCAGCGCGGCGCCTCGACCATCACCATGCAGGTGGCGAAAAATCTCTTTCTGTTCCCCGAGCCCGCCGTGATCCGCAAGCCGGTCGAGATCGCGCTCGCCCACTGGCTGGAACTCGCCTGGAGCAAGCGCCGGATCATGGAAGTCTATCTGAACGTAGCCGAATGGGGCCCGAACGGCATATTCGGCGCCGAAGCCGCGGCGCGGCGCGCTTTTCGCAAACCCGCCAGCGCCCTGACACAGCGCGAGGCCTCGATCCTCGCCGCCGCGCTGCCCAACCCCATCGTCCGCAACACCGCGCGCCCGGGGCCGCGCCTGACCCGGCGCGCCGGCCGCATCATGACGCGGGAGGGCGACACGTCCTGCCTCGGCTTTTGATGGGGTGCAGCTGCGGCTTCGGTTTTTGAGCCGTCCGCTCTGGTCTTTCGCCGCCGTCTTTGCTATCAGCACGGCCAATCCGGCGCGGACGAGTTCCGCGCCGCTTGTTTTCCGGAGAATTTCGATGGCCGTTCCGAAACGAAAAACCTCGCCGTCGCGCCGCGGCATGCGCCGCTCGGCCGATGCGCTCGCCGCCCCGACCTATATCGAGGACAAGGATTCCGGCGAGCTGCGCCGCCCGCACCACCTCGACCTCAAGACCGGCATGTACAAAGGCCGCCAGGTCATCACGCCGAAGGCGGACGTCTAAAAATACCTCACGTTTTCAATGACAAAGGCCGGCTCACCGCCGGCCTTTTTCGTTTCTGCGGGAAGGTCAGGCGGCCCAGCTCGGCCCGCAGCGCCGACGGCCCTTGATGATGGTCTGCCCGGCCTCGCCATAGGCGGCGACGCCTTCCTGCGAGCCGGCTCTCCGGCGCGCCCGCGCCTGCGGCGCGTCGAGCTTCGCCGCCCAGAGCTGGGTCACGATATTGGCGTTGGGACGGAAACGGCGCGCCAGCGTCGAACCCGGCTCGGCCTCCGGCACAACCGCGGACGGCAGGGCGACGGCTGTTGCCCGCTCCAGTTCCTCGGCGAAATGACGTTCCTTGCCAGACACTTCTTGTACGCTCGTCCCGTTTCGGGACGCCTTGTTGGTGACGTGTCCTTCCCTGCAGATATGGGGCCTGACACGCCATTGTTGCAGCAAATTTCACCGCTTAGTTAACGCCTGTTAACGATTGGCGGCCAGCCGCTATCGAATTGAACGCGCAGATTTTTTTAAGGCCTCTGGAGCAGAGTGCGCGGATGCCGGACATTTCCGAGATCCTCGGCGGCGTCGATGCCGCGGCCTATGACTGGGACATCGCGTCCGACCGGATCGCATGGTCCCCGGCGGTGCCGCGGCCCCTTGCCGTTCTCGGTACGATCGACACTGGCGCGGCGTGGTCCGCCGGCACCGATCCGGAAGCGATGACGACACGCACTTCGACCGTGTTCGGCGCGACCGCGCGCGACGAAGGCAAGGGCGTCGGCTACGAAATCGAATACGCGCTGCGGGTGCCGGGCCGCGACGGCGCCCCGCGGCTCGTCTGGATCGAGGATGTCGGCCACTGGTTCGCCGGAACGGACGGCCGCCCCGCTCATGTGCGCGGCCTGATCCGCGTCGTCACCGGGCGCCATGAAAGCGACCAGCGCCTTGCCGTACAGACACGTTTCGACAGCCTCACCGGAACGCTCAATCGCCTGCGCCTGCTCGACGTTCTCGACAACATGCTGTCGGACGCGCGGCGCTACCAGACAAGCTGCGGCTTCCTCCTCGTCGCGGTCGAAAATATCGGCGCGGTCAACGAAGCGCTCGGCGACACGACGCCCGACGATCTGATTGCCGGCGTCGCCAAGCGGCTGCGCGAGAAAATGCGCGCGGGCGATGCGCTCGGCCGCTTCTCGACCACGATCTTTGGCTTGGCGCTGGCCAATTGCTCGCTGAGCGAACTTCAGGTCGCCGCAAGGCGCTTCATGGACGCCGTGCACGACGCGCCGGTCCAAACCTCCGCCGGGCCGGTCGGCGTCCGTGTCACGGCCGCGGGAATCGTCGGGCCGCGCCATGCCGCAAGCCAGGTCGAGATGGTGGCGCGCGCCTCCGAGACCCTCGCGGAAATCCGCCGCAAGAAGCGTGGGGCTTTTCTCGCCTTCGCGCCCTCGCAGGCGCGCGAGGACCAGCGGCGGCGATATGTACAGCTTGCCGAGGAACTGATCGCGGCGCTGAATGCCGGCCGGCTCGATCTCGTCTTCCAGCCGGTCGTCGACGCCCATACCTCCGAAACCGCCTGGTACGAGGCGCTCGCCCGCATTCGCGACGAGGACGGTTCGGCGCGTGCGATCTCCGGGCATATCGAGGCGGCGGAGAAGCTCGGCCTCGTGCATCTGCTCGACCGCCGCGTTCTCGATCTCGTCATCTCCACCATGGCGGAAAATCCCGTCCCCTCGATCGCCTTCAACGTCTCGGCCGAAACGACGACGGATGACGAATGGCGCGACCGGCTGATGGAGCTCCTCGGCAGCCATCCCACAATCGGCCCGCGCCTTCTGGTCGAGATCACCGAGACGGCCGCGCCCGGCGAACTTCACGCCGGCTCCGACTTCGTCGCGGCGCTGCGCGGTCAGGGCGTGCGCGTCGCGCTCGATGATTTCGGCGCGGGGCAGACCTCATTCCGCACGCTGCGGGCGCTCGGCGTCGATCTCGTCAAGATCGACGGCGATTTCGTCGCCGGGATAACGCGCGTGCCGGAAGACCGCGCCTTTGTCCGTGCCATCGCCGGGCTGGCGCGCGACATCGGCTTCCGCACCGTGGCCGAGAAGGTGGAGGACGAGGAAACCGCCCGCCTGCTGCGCGACATGGGGATCGACTATTTGCAGGGCGCGCTGTTCGGTAGCGGCGGACCGCTTTGACGAGGTTTCTGCCATCGGCTTTAGTCTAACTTAAGGGGAGCGGCATACCCTCGGGATACGTCCGGGAGGTGGGGAAATGCGCATTCTGCTGGTCGATCCCAGCCGAACAGCCCTCAAGATCGTGTCGCGGCTTCTCGAAGCCGACGGCCACGGCGTGCATGCGTTTACCGATGAAATCCAGGCGCTTACCTATCTTGCCGAGGACACGCGCATCGAGGCGCTGCTGACGTCGGTCGAACTCGGCGACACCATGTCGGGGCTCGAGCTCTGCTGGCAGGCCCGCATCGTCGCCGGCGACCGCCGTCCCCTCTACATCATCGTCATGTCGTCGAATTACGAGCGCGGCCATCTCATCGAGGCGCTCGATTCCGGGGCCGACGACTTCATCGGCAAGCCGCCCGCCGCCGACGAGCTTTATGCGCGCCTGCGGGCCGCCGCACGCCTGACGACGATGCAGCGCGATCTCATCAACATGGCACAGACCGACCCGCTGACGGGCGCCTTCAACCGCCGCGCGTTCTTCCAGGCGGCCGGGGAAGCCTGCGCCCGCGCCGCCGCGGGCGTGCCGCTGTCGGCGATCATGATGGATATCGACCACTTCAAGAAAATCAACGATGGCTACGGCCACGATGTCGGCGACAACGTGCTGCGCGGCGTCTCGACCGCGGCCAACCGCATCGACGGCGCGGTGTTCGGCCGGCTCGGCGGCGAGGAATTCGCCATCGTGCTCGAAGGCAAGAACGCCCATGAGGCGCAGGTCGTCGCCGAGGGTCTGCGGGCGCTGATCATGGCGCTGAGCTTCCCGAGCGCGAAGGGCGAGGTAAAGCTGACCTGCAGCTTCGGCGTCTCGGCGTTCCAGCCGGGCGATGCCGTCGACGCCATGCTGAAGCGCGCCGACGTCGCGCTCTACGAGGCGAAAGCCGCCGGCCGCAATCGCGTCGTCGTCTGCGCCGACGCCGACGCCCACCGCACCTATCCCGGCGGCATCATCCGCGCCGAACGCCGCGCCCCGGCGCTGCCGAACGCGGCGGAGTAGAGCGTCACCTCGCTCCGAGGAACTGCTTCCCACGGAACCAATCCGCCCGGCCGCCTTTTATCCCGTCATGCAAACAAGGCTTCTTCACACCGACGGCGAGCGCGTCTTCGCCGTGATCCTCGAAGACGGCGACGAGGTTATGTCCTGTCTCGGGGATTTCTGCGCCAGCGAGAACATCCGCACCGCGCAATTCTCCGCCATTGGCGCGTTCCGCCGCGCGCGCATCAGCTATTTCGACTGGGAGAGCAAGGCCTATCTGCCGATCCCGGTCGACGAGCAGGTCGAGGTCGCGGCGTTCGGCGGCGATGTCGCGATCGGGCCGGACGGCAAGCCCGCCGTACATGCCCATGTCGTGCTCGGCCGCCGCGACGGAACGGCGCTCGCCGGCCATCTCGACGAGGGCCATGTGCGGCCGACGCTCGAAATCGTCGTTACGGAATCACCGGTCTGGCTGAGGAAGGCGCGCGATCCGGCAAACGGCCTCGCGCTCATCGCGCCGTCCGCCGGTTGAGACGAGCATCGCAGCCGCGCTGCTGTACCTACAAATGCGTCCTGTTCCGGACGAACGCGAAGCGGCCTATTTGAGCAGGCCGAGCGCCTCGTTCAGCGCCGCTTCGGACTTGGCGTGATCGCCAGCCTTGTGGGCGGCCTCGCCTTCCTGGCGCAGCTTTGTCACCTTGGTTTTGTCGGCGGCCGAAATCTGCGTGGTCTGCAGCTTGGCGTCCACCTCGTTCATGAGTTGGGGACACTGGTTTGCCGCGGCTGGGCTGACCAATGCCAGCAAAATTGCGGTCGCGAGCACTGCCTTCATGGCTTCCTCCCAAGTCCTGTATCAGGACGGCAATTGATCCACATCGGCGAACCGGCGGAAAGTCACATTCCGGTGGTCGCGGCGGGAGACGCGGCCTCTCGGCGGATCGAAGGGAGGAAAATTTGGTGGAGCCGAGGGGGATCGAACCCCTGACCTCGTCATTGCGAACGACGCGCTCTCCCAGCTGAGCTACGGCCCCAAAGGAGGCGGGGTTTTACGTCCGGCCCCGCACGAGGTCAAGCAAGCTCCGCGTCACTCTTGAAGCGGCCCCGCGCGCCGCGTACAAACTGCGGCACCCGCGTGATTTTCCGCGGCCAAGGGGGGATCATGGATCCGTTCAGCTGGCTTATCATCCAGGTCATCGACCTGTTTGTCCTGGTCATCATCATCACGGCCGTCCTGAGCTGGCTGATCGCCTTCAACGTCCTGAACCCGCGCAATCCGGTCGTCGGCCGTATCTGGGACATTCTGGTCCGCCTCACCGAGCCGGCGCTGGCGCCGATCCGCCGCGTGCTGCCCAATCTCGGCGGCATCGATATTTCCCCGGTCATTCTGATTCTCTTGCTGATGTTCCTGAAGAAGCTGGTTCTGTGGGTTGGCGGCTACTGACCAGATTCATGATCCGAGCGCCTCGCGCACGACTGCCGACGGCCTTCGCATCTTCGTCCGCGTGACGCCAAAGGGCGGACGCGCCCGGCTAAAAACATTCGACATCGCGGGCGAGGGCGCCTTGTTGGCCGCCCGGCTCGCAGAGGCTGTGAAAGGCAAGAACGCATGAGTGCTGAGATCATCGACGGCAAGGCGCTGGCGGAGACGATCCGCGCCCGCGTCGCGGACGAGGCGAAAAAGCTCGGGCTGAAGCCCGGCCTCGCCGCGGTCCTCGTCGGCGACAACCCGGCGAGCCAGGTCTATGTCCGCAACAAGGTGAAGCAGACGGAAGAGGCGGGCCTCCTCTCGTTCGAGCACCGCCTGCCGGACGCCACGCCGGAAGCGGACCTGCTGAAACTCGTGGAGAAGCTGAACGCCGATCCGTCCGTACACGGCATTCTGGTCCAGCTGCCGCTGCCCGACCATATCGATCCAGATCTCGTCATCCGCGCCATCGATCCGATGAAGGATGTCGACGGCTTCCATCCGCTGAATGTCGGCCGTCTCGGCATCGGGCAGGATTCGCTGGTGCCCTGCACGCCGCAGGGCTGCATCCTGCTGGCAAAAACCGTACATACGTCTCTCGAGGGTCTCGACGCCGTCGTGCTCGGCCGCTCCAACATCGTCGGCAAGCCGGTGGCGCAGCTTCTGATCCAGGAAAGCGCGACCGTCACCGTCGCCCATTCGAAAACGCGGGATCTCGACGAGGTCTGCGCCCGCGCCGATCTTCTCGTCGCCGCGGTCGGCCGCGCCGAACTCGTGAAGCGCCACTGGATCAAGCCCGGCGCGACCGTCATCGATGTCGGCATCAACCGCGTCGCGGGCTCGGTGCCAGGCAAGACGAAACTCGTCGGCGATGTCGCGTTCGCCGACTGCAGCGAGGTCGCCGGCGCGATCACCCCGGTACCGGGCGGCGTCGGCCCGATGACCATCGCCTGCCTGCTTGCCAATACGCTGAAGGCGGCCTGCTGGGCGGCAGGCAAGCCCGCGCCGCGGTTCTGACACTCCGGCCATGGAGATGATCGCGATCATCGCGCTCGGAGCGGTGATCGCCGGATTCGTCCAGGGCCTGTCCGGATTCGGCTTCGGACTGACCGCCCTGTCGGTCTGGGCGTGGATGGTGGAGCCCGGCCTCGCCGCGGTGCTGGCGGTGTTCGGCGGACTGGTCGGGCAGATCATCGCCGCCGTCACCATGCGGCGCGGATTCAGCCTCGCTCTGCTTGCGCCGTTCATTCTCGGCGGGTTCGCCGGCATTCCGCTCGGCGTCTTTCTGCTGCCCCCGCTCGATATCGCGATGTTCAAGGCGGCGCTCGGCACGTTCCTCGTATTGTGGTGCCCGGCCATGCTGTTCGTGCGCGACATGCCGCGCATCCGCTTCGGCGGACGCATCGCCGACGCGCTGGTCGGCCTGATCGGCGGCGTCATGGGCGGGCTCGGCGGGTTCACCGGCGCCGTACCGACATTGTGGTGCACGCTGCGCGGCATGGACAAGGACACCCAGCGCGCGGTGATCCAGAATTTCAATCTTGCGATGCTGACCGCGACGATGGCCGCCTATTTCGCGACCGGCATGGCGCAGGCCGTCGCGCTGCCGCTGTATGCACTGGTGGCGCTGGCGGTGACCGTACCTGTCCTCGCCGGGGCGCGGTTCTATGTCGGGCTGAGCGAGCAGCGCTTCCGCCAGACCGTGCTGACGGTCCTCACGCTGGCGGGAATTGCGATGCTGGCGAGCGCCGTGCCCGCGCTCATCGGGCGACTTTAGGCCGGACTACCCGCCTTTTTCGCACGCTCGATCGCCTCGACGATCATACGCTTGGCCTCGTCGGCCTGGCCCCAGCCGACAAGGCGCGACCACTTGGTCGATTCCAGATCCTTGTAGTGCTGGAAGAAGTGGGCGATCTGCTCGAGCGTGATCTCCGGCAGGTCGGATGCGTTCTTGACCTTCTCGTAACGGCGCGTCAGCGACAGCGACGGCACGGCGACGACCTTCTCGTCGCCGCCCTTCTCGTCTTCCATCTTCAGCACGCCGACCGGGCGGCAATTGATGACCGCGCCCGGCACGATGGCGCGGGTGTTGGCGACCAGGACGTCGATCGGATCGCCGTCTTCCGACAGCGTGTGCGGCACGAAGCCGTAATTCCCCGGATAGCGCATCGAGGTGTAGAGGAAGCGATCGACGAAGAGCGTGCCCGACGCCTTGTCGAGCTCGTATTTGATGGGCTCGCCGCCGATCGGAATCTCGATCAGGACATTGACGTCGTCGGGCGGGTTGTTGCCGATGGCAATGGCTTCGATGCGCATGGATACTCCGGAAAAGTCGCGCCGGACCTAGACCGGAGCGCGCCGCGCCGCAAGACGCGCCGATGTCTCAGTCTCGGACGCCTACGGCCAGACGAAGGCGACCTTGTCGAGGGTGGTGCCGCCGAAGCTTTCGGAGCCGCGCGCCGAGGCCGCGCCGCCCATTGAGCGATAGAAGGCGCAGGCGCGCTCATTGTCCGCCAGCGCCCACACCGCAAGTCCGCCGACGCCGCGTGTCGCCATGTCGGCGCGGCAGGCGGAAAACAGTTTCCGGCCGAGGCCTATACCCTGGAAATGCGGACGGACATAGATCTCGTAGATTTCGCCCTTGGCCGCCAGCATTGCCGCGCGGTTCCTGCCGAAGCTGGCATAGCCCGCGATCTCCTCGCCCGCCGTCAGCACCACGATGCGCGAACCGCGCTGGATGGCGCTTTCCCACCACACCGGGCCCCGGCGTTCCACCATGCGTTCGAGTTCGCGCCCAGGAATGATGCCGCGATAAGCGTAGCGCCAGGCCTCGTCGTGAACCTCGGCGATGGCGCGGGCGTCGCTGACGCGGGCGGGACGGATGTCGATAACAAGCGTACTCATGGGACCAAGTCTAAGCGCCGTATCGCTCGAACGCCAAGAGGACCGCCCGGTCGCGGGTTGCGATGCTGTGTATGGCGGCGTATCACGCGGCATTGCCCGCGCGCGACGCGCATCCCATCTATGCGGAATGCCGGTATCGGCTTCCGGGAGAGATTTATGAGCTTGAGCGAGGCACAGGCGCCCGGCATGGACGGGCTTGTCATCGACACCACAACCAAGGATTTCGGCCGCGACGTCGTCACCGAAAGCCGCAACCGCCCCGTGCTGGTCGATTTCTGGGCGCCGTGGTGCGGCCCGTGCAAGCAGCTTGCGCCGGTGCTCGAAAAAGCCGTGCGCGAGGCCGGCGGCAAGGTGAAGCTCGTCAAGATGAACACCGACGAGCATCCCACCATCGCCGGACAGCTCGGCATCAAGTCGCTGCCCTCGGTCATCGCCTTCATCGACGGCCAGCCGGTCGACGGCTTCATGGGCGTGCAGCCGGAAAGCCAGATCAAGGCGTTCATCGACCGTCTGACCAAGCCGCTCGACGCCGCCGCCATCGCGCCGCTGCTGGAAGAAGCCGAGAAACATTTCACTGCCGGCGACCTGCCGGGCGCGGCCGAAATTTTCGGCGGCATTCTCGCGCAGGCCCCGCAGGAGGTGCGCGCGATCGCCGGGCTGATCCGCGTCCAGCTCGCCGCCGGCGATCTCGACGGCGCGAAACAGATGCTTGCCTCCGTCCCGCCCGACAAGGCGACGGACCCCGCCATTGCCGCCGTCGCGGCGCAGATCGCGCTGGCCGAGAACGCGCCGGACGCCGGCGAACTCGACGCACTGGAAATGGCCGTCGCAAAGGATCCGACCGATCATCAGGCGCGGCACGATCTTGCCGTGGCGCTCGCCGCCGCCGGCCGCAAGGAAGAAGCGGTCGATCATCTTCTCGAGGTCGTTCGCAGGAACCGCGAGTGGAACGAGGATGGCGCGCGCAAGGCGCTCGTGCAGCTGTTCGAAGCCTGGGGACCGGCCGACGAGGCAACCGTCGGCGGACGCCGCCGGCTGTCCTCGATCCTGTTCTCGTAAGTACGGACAAAGGCGATGCCGATCAATCTCGCCTACCGCTCGCCCGCCGATCTGCCGGAGGTACTGCCGGTATTTCCCCTGTCGTCGGTGCTGCTTCTGCCGCGCGGCGAGATGCCGCTCAATATTTTCGAGCCGCGCTATCTGCAGATGTTCGACGATGCGCTTGCCGGCTCGCGGCTGGTCGGCATGATCCAGCCGGAATTCGACGCCCCCGAGGACGCCGCGCATCCGCCGCTGGTCGAGATCGGCTGCGCCGGGCGCATCACCGGCTTTCAGGAGTCGGGCGACGGACGCTACCTCGTGACACTGACCGGCGTCGCCCGCTTCCGCCTTGCCGAGGAAGTCGTGGCCGCGACGCCCTATCGCCAGGTGCGGCCGGATTTCGGCCCGTTCGCCGAGGATTTCGTGCCGGGCGCGGGCGAGGAGGCGGTCGACCGTCATGCGCTGATGCGCACGCTGAAGGCCTATCTCGAGGCCAATCAGCTCGACGCCGACTGGTCGGGAATCCGCGGCGCCTCCAACGAGGCTTTGGTCAACGCGCTGTCGATGATGTCGCCCTATGGCGCGCGCGAAAAGCAGGCGCTGCTGGAAGCGCCCGACCTCAAGACCCGCGCTGAAATCCTCGTCGCCGTCACCGAGATGGACCTCAAGACGCGCGGCGACGCCGAGACCAGCCTGCAGTAATGACAGACGAGAGCCCCATGCCGACAGACACGCCCCAGCACGGCAAGATCGATCCGAAACTGCTCGAAATCCTCGTCTGCCCGCTGACCAAGGCGACTCTGGAATATGACGCCGAAAAGCAGGAGCTGATCTCGCGGCCGGCCAAGCTCGCCTACCCGATCCGCGACGGCATTCCGATCATGCTGCCGGAAGAGGCGCGGGCGTTGAAGGACTGAGCGCCTCATCCTGAGCCGCGCGCGTGAGCGCGCGTGCCGAGTCCGGCTCAGGATGGGGTCACAGAGATTCGCCCTTCAGAAGCCGCGGCACATCGCCCGACAGTCCCGCCGCTGCTTTCATCACCGCGCCCTTGACGCCCGGCAGGCGGTCGAACGCGCCCATGCCGGCATCGCGCACAAGCCGCGCGGCGGAGCCGGGCAGGGTGAACAGCTTCAACAGCCCGTCCATCGCCATCAGCATCGCCGCCGTGTCGAAACGCCGCCAGCGCTCGTAGCGCGTCAATACATCCTTCGCGCCGATGTCGCCGCCGAGCCGCGCCGCATCGGTGATGCATTCCGCCAGCGCCGCGACATCGCGGAAACCGATATTCATGCCCTGGCCGGCAAGCGGATGCACGACATGGGCGGCATCGCCGATCAGCGCGAGCCGTTCGCCGATAAAGCTGGAGGCAATCCTGAGTTCCAGCGGCCGCATGCCGCGCGGCCCGTCGAGTTTCAGATCGCCGAAGCGGAAGCCGGCGCGCTCCTGCAGCGCCGCGATGAACGCCGCATCGTCCAGTGTGTCAATACGCTGCGCCTCAAGCCGGCGCTCGGACCAGACCACGCTCGCCCTGCCGCCCGGCAGCGGCAGCAGCGCGAACGGGCCGCCTTCGAGGAAATGCTGGATCGCGACGCCGTCATGCGGCCGCTCCAGCTTCACGGTCGTCACCAGCGCCGCCTGATCGTAGCGCCAGCCCTGCATCTTTATCTTCGCCCGGCTGCGCAGCGGCGAGGCCGCGCCCTCGGCGGCGACGAGCAGCGATGCCGCGATCTCCGAGCCGTCGGCGAGAACCGCACGCGCCCGCGCGCCGGAACATTCCGATCCTGATACCACTGTCGGTACAAACCGCGCACCGGCCTGTTCCGCGGTCGCGAGCAGCGCCGCGCGAATGACGGCGTTCGGCACGATGTGCGCGACGGCGTCCTCGCCGCCGTCGAATGTCAGCAGCACCGGCCGCAACACCTCGGCAAGGCGCGCGTCGGAAATCTCCATCCGCGCCACCGGCTGCGCTTCGGGCGCCATCGCCTCCCAGGCGCCGAGCGTCGCCAGGAGATGGCGCGAGCCCGGAACGAGCGCCGAGGCACGCGGGTCGCGGCCTGCGCCTTTTGCCAGCGCCGGATCGCAGATGGCGACGTCGAGACCGGCCCGCGCCAGTGCCGCGCCGAGCGCCAGCCCGGCGAAGCCCGCGCCCGCGATCACCACATCCGCCGTCTGGCTCGTCGTCATTTCATGTGCCTTCGGCCTGCCGCTCGCTTGACGATGCGGGCGGCAAGGTCTCTCGTAAGCGCCCGCCGCGAAAGAACATATGTCCGACGCCCTCGCAAATCTCCTGTCGATCCTCGATCTCGAAAAAATCGAGGAAAATATCTTTCGCGGCGTGTCGATCCAGACGCCGTGGAACCGCGTGTTCGGCGGTCAGGTCATCGGTCAGGCGCTGGTGGCGGCCTCGCGCACGGTGGAGAACCGCCAGCCGCATTCGATGCACGCCTATTTCCTGCTCGAAGGAGATGCCTCGGCGCCCATTCTCTATGATGTGGAGCGCATCCGCGACGGCGGCTCCTTCACCACCCGCCGGGTGGTCGCGATCCAGCACGGCCGGCCGATCTTCTTCACCTCGGTCTCGTTCCAGATCGCCGAAGAGGGGTTTTCGCACGAGTTCCCGATGCCGGATGTGCCGCCGCCGGAGAGCCTGCCGGGCGAAAAGGAGCTGATGGCCGCCCATCGCGACCGGCTGCCGCCGGCCATGCAGGCCTATTTCTCGCTGCCGCGCCCGATCGAGCTGAAGCCGGTCGACCTCGAAGCCTATCTCGGGCGCCAGCCGCGCGAGGCGCGACGCTCGATCTGGATCAAGGCCGCTGGAACGCTGCCGGACGATCCGCGCATCCATCAATGCGTGCTCGGCTATGCCAGCGACATGACGCTGCTCGACACCGCGCTCGTACCGCACGGCACCAGCATCTTCTCCAAGGACATTCTGGCCGCCAGCCTCGATCACGCGCTGTGGCTTCATCAGCCGTTCCGCGCCGACGACTGGCTGCTCTATGTCCAGGACTCGCCGTTCTCGGGAAATGGCCGCGGCTTCACCCGCGGCCAGATTTACAGCCGCGGCGGCGATCTCGTCGCCTCGGTCGCCCAAGAAGGCCTCATACGCACCCGCCGCAAGTAATGCCTGTTTTTTAGGCGCGGCTTGGCCGATTCTTTTGCGCAACTTTTAATCAGCTGCACCCCGTCTGGGCTGTCCTCACCCCTGTTGCCACAGGGGGAACACAATTAGTTAACGCGATCTTTACCGTTCGGGGGCGGCTGGCACGGGCCTTGAATACGTCATGGGGCCGATCCGCCTGGAAGCGTGTCCACGCGTCGGCATTTTGAACCCCCGTCGCGGGCTCCTCCGCGGCGGTAATGACGGGGAGCCCACGCATGAAACTCGTGACGGCAATTATCAAGCCCTTCAAGCTGGACGAGGTGCGCGACGCCTTGACGGCTGTGGGCGTGCACGGCCTGACCGTGACCGAAGTCAAAGGCTACGGCCGGCAGAAGGGACACACCGAAATCTACCGCGGCGCGGAATACGCGGTGAGCTTCCTTCCGAAGCTGAAGATCGAAGTCGCCGTGCCCACAAAGCTGGTCGACAAGGTCATCGACACCATCACCACCACCGCAAAGACGGGCCAGATCGGCGACGGAAAGATCTTCGTCACCACGATCGAGCAGGCCGTCCGCATCCGCACCGGCGAGTCCGACGAAGATGCGCTCTGAGCCCGACCGTCCCGCCTCTCTTTTCTCCGGAGTTCCTTCCATGAATCTTTCCAAATTTGCCCGTCTGGCGCTGCCGGTCGTGGCGCTCGGCCTTCTGGCCATTGAGCCGTCGCTGGCTCAGGACGCTGCGGCGCCCGCGGCCGAAGCGGCGGCACCGGTGCCCGACAAGGGCGATACGTCCTGGATGATCGTCGCCACGACGCTCGTCCTGTTCATGATCTTCCCGGGCATCGCGCTGTTCTACGGCGGCCTTGTCCGCGCCAAGAACGTGCTGTCGGTCCTTGTACAGACGGTTGCGGTGGCCTCGGTGCTGTTCGTCGCCTGGATCGTCTACGGCTACTCGTTCGCCCTGAACGCCGGCTCGGTCGCCGACTGGTTCATCGGCGGCACCAGCCGCCTCTTCCTGTCGGGCATTACCGCCGACTCGACCGCCGCCACCTTCTCGGACGGCGTCGTGATCCCGGAATATGTCTTCATCGCCTTCCAGGCGACCTTCTTCGCGCTGACGCCGTGCCTCATCATCGGCGGCCTCGTGGAGCGGGTGAAGACCTCCGCCATCGTGCTGTTCTGCCTGCTGTGGGGCACGTTCGTGTACCTGCCGATCGCCCACATGGTGTGGTACTCGGAAGGCTACCTGTTCGCGATGGGCGCGCTTGATTTCGCCGGCGGCACCGTCGTCCACATCAATGCCGGTATCGCGGCTCTCGTCGGCGCCTATGTCGTCGGCCCGCGCATCGGCTACGGCAAGGAAGTTCTCGCTCCGCATTCGCTGGTCATTACGCTGATCGGCGCCGCGATTCTCTTCGTCGGCTGGATCGGCTTCAACGCCGGTTCGAACCTCGAAGCGACCGGCGGCGCGGCTCTGGCGCTGCTCAACACGATCGTCGCGACGGCGGGTGCCGCCATCGGCTGGCTCCTGATCGAGAAGATCGCGCGCGGCAAGGCCTCACTGCTCGGCGGCGTGTCCGGCGTCATCGCCGGCCTCGTTGCGATCACCCCGGCGGCCGGCCTCGTCGGCCCGGTGGGCTCGATCGTGCTCGGCTTCATCGCCGGCATCGTCTGCTACTTCTTCTCCACCACGGTGAAGAACGCGCTCGGCTATGACGACTCGCTCGATGTCTTCGGCATCCACGGCATCGGCGGCATCCTCGGCTCGATCGGCACCGGCATCCTCGTCGCACCGGCTCTCGGCGGCGTCGGGGTCGACGGCTACTCGATGGGCTCGCAGGTCTACATCCAGACCGTCGGCGTCGTCATCACCATCGTCTACGGCGGCATCGTCTCGTACATCCTGTACAAGATCGTCGATCTCACCATCGGCCTGCGTGTCTCGGCCGAGGTCGAGCGCGAGGGCCTCGACATCGCCCTGCACGGCGAGCGCGGCTACTCGATCTGATCGGGCAGACGTTCCACCATCAACCCGGGCGGGCAACCGCCCGGGTTTTTGTTGTGTTTTTAGTGTCTGCCGCGAGCCCGCGGCCGGCTGCAACCCGCACAGTTAAACACCCCTTTACGCCTTGCTCTTAATTCTTGATCTCCAGTTCACGGGCGGCGGGAGGTTGTTGCGTGCGGGCGCTCGTTTACCGCAGTGGAGTCAGACGAAAGCGCACGGTTCCCGATGAGATGCGGGAGGCGCTGGTCCGGCGCGGCTTCGAGGCACTCGGCCTCGCTCTGATCGCGGTCGTCGTGCTGGCCGCGGTCGCGCTGCTCGGCTGGTCGGCGCAGGATCCCAGTTTCAACAACGCCGTCGACGGCGAAGCGCGCAATTTCCTCGGTCGCCCCGGTGCGTTCGTCGCCGACATGCTGATGCAGGGGCTCGGCCTCGCCAGCCTCGTCCTGCTGTTTCCCGCGGCCGCGTGGGGCTGGCGCCTGCTGTTCCGGCGCGTCTTCGACCGCGAGAAGATGCGGCTCCTCGCCTGGACGGCCGCCGTCATCTGCGGCGCTTTCGCCTGCGCCGCCATTCCCGAAACCGCGAGCTGGCCGCTGCCGACGGGTCTCGGCGGTTTTGTCGGCGACAGCCTTGCCCGCTCCTTCGGCGTTCTGGTGCCCGCCACCGGCGATGTCGCGACGGCGATCGCCGTCGGCATCGGCAGCCTGGGCACGTTCTTCGCTTTCGTCGCCGCCGGGTTCGGCTTCCGCGACGACATGCCGGAACTGACGCGCCTGCAGCGCCGCCTCCCGGCCGTCGCCGACGAGGAAGAGGAGGAAGAAGAGGAGCCCGAGGACGACGAGGACGAAGAAGAGGAAGAAGAGGAAGAGGAGGCCGGGGAAGAGGACGACATCCGGCCGCGCCGCCGCATGGTCGAGATGGAGGAAGAAGAGCGCGGCTTCGCCTTCGCGCCGTTCGGCCTGATCGTCCATTACTGGCTGGCGCTGAAGAGCGGCCTTGCCCGCATGCTGCGCGGCGGCGCCTTCCTGCACACCGAGCATGACGCCGGGCGCGTCGGCATGCGCGATCTTCTCCGGCGCCTCGACGACGAAGGCTACGAGGTCGAGAGCGAGGACGACGACGAGGAAGAAGCGGAAGAGGACGAGGACGAGGACGAAGAAGACGAAGACGAGGAAGACGACACGGCCCGGCGGACGAAATCGCGCCGCCTTGTCCGCCGCGCCACCGCCGCACCCTACGACCCCGATACCTACGAGACGCCGGCGCTCAACCTCCTTGCCGCGCCGAAGAAGCAGACCGGCGGCCAGCTTTCCAAGGGCGAACTCGAGGAAAACGCCCGCATGCTCGAAGGCGTGCTGGAAGATTACGGCGTCAAGGGCGAGATCATCGATGTGCGCCCGGGCCCTGTCGTTACGCTGTACGAACTCGAACCCGCCGCCGGCATCAAGGCCTCACGCGTCATCGGGCTTGCCGACGACATTGCCCGCTCGATGAGCGCCACCGCCGCGCGCGTCGCGGTCGTGCCCGGCCGCAATGTCATCGGCATCGAACTGCCCAACCCGAAACGCGAGACCGTGTACTTGCGCGAACTTCTCGCCGCCGACGCATTCGAGGAAACCTCGATGCGCCTGCCGCTGTGCCTCGGCAAGACCATCGGCGGCGAACCGGTGATCGCCGAGCTTGCGCGCATGCCGCACCTGCTCATCGCCGGCACCACCGGCTCGGGCAAATCGGTCGCCATCAACACGATGATCCTCAGCCTGCTGTACAAGCTGACGCCGGAGGAATGCCGCCTCATCATGATCGATCCGAAAATGCTGGAACTGTCGGTATACGACGGCATTCCGCATCTTCTTGCGCCGGTCGTCACCGATCCGAAAAAAGCCGTCATCGCGCTGAAATGGGCCGTGCGCGAGATGGAAGAGCGCTACAAGAAAATGTCCAAGGTCGGCGTGCGCAACATCGACGGCTTCAACGCCCGCATGGAAGAAGCGGCGAAGAAGGGCGAGGTCATCCACCGCACCGTACAGACGGGATTCGACAAGAAGACCGGCGAGGCAATCTACGAATCCGAAGAGATGGAGCTTGAAAAGCTCCCCTATATCGTCGTCATCGTCGACGAAATGGCCGACCTCATGATGGTCGCCGGCAAGGAGATCGAAGGCGCGATCCAGCGCCTCGCGCAGATGGCCCGCGCCGCCGGCATCCATATCGTCATGGCGACGCAGCGCCCCTCTGTCGACGTCATCACCGGCACGATCAAGGCCAATTTCCCGACACGCATCTCCTTCCAGGTCACCTCCAAGATCGACAGCCGCACGATTCTCGGCGAGCAGGGCGCCGAGCAGCTGCTCGGCCAGGGCGACATGCTCCATATGGCCGGCGGCGGCCGCATCTCGCGCGTCCACGGCCCGTTCTGCTCCGACGCCGAGGTCGAGAAGGTCGTGCGTCATCTCAAGGCGCAGGGCGCGCCGGCCTATCTCGACGCCGTCACGATCGACGAGGAAGAGGGCGGCGAGGACGGCTCGGTGTTCGACAAGGGCGCGTTCGGCTCGGAAGGCGGCGACCTTTACGACCAGGCGGTCGCAATCGTGCTGCGCGACAAGAAATGTTCGACAAGCTATATCCAGCGCCGCCTGCAAATCGGCTATAACAAGGCGGCGTCGATCGTCGAGCGCATGGAAGAGGAGGGGGTCGTCAGCCCCGCCAACCATGCCGGCAAGCGCGAGATTCTCCTCGAGAGCAATGATCGCGCGGCCAACTTCTGATCGGGCCTGTAATTTTTTGCTGTGTAAGCTGGCGGGCGCGACCGCTTTATCGCCACGAAGCGCGTCTATGTGAGCCGCGCTTGGGGAGTTTGATGATTCTTCGGTCCGTTCTTCGTCTGTCTGCCGCCGTCGTTCTGGGCGCGTACGCGGCGTGGCCGGCGTCCGCCCAGATATTTTCCCAGGGCACGCCTCAGGCGGCGCCCCAGGCAGCTCCCCGGAGCGCGCCGCGCGCGGCGCCCCGGAACGTGCCCCAGCCCGTACCAATGCCGCGACCGCGACCGCCGCAGATGACCGTAGCCCCAGTGGCGGCGCAGCCTGCTCCGGTCCCGGTTTCCGCGCAGCCTGCCGAGATTCCGGCTCCGGCCGAACAGCCGCTGGCGGCCGCACCGTCCCCCGCGCCAGAACCGCCCGTTGCAGAACCGCCCGTTGCGGTGGCACCGGTCGCCGAACCGATGACGCCGGCGCAGAGCGCGGCCGCGCCGTCCCCCTCCACCTCCGACGACACGCCGGCCGATCCAGCATCGACCGCGGCGCTGACGCCGTCCGAGACAGCATCGCCCGAACCCGGCGCGCCGCTCGATCTTGCGCAGCCCGAACCGCTGCCGCCGCCGTCCGACATCGAGCCGGCGCCCGGCGCGGATATGGCCGCCGTGGATCCGGACCAGCCGAACGACGACAAGAAAACGCTGCGGAAGGTGAATTCCTACTTCAACGGCATCTCGACACTTGTCGGCAATTTCACGCAGATCGGGCCCGACGGCTCGCGCGCCGACGGCAAGTTCTTCCTGATGAAGCCGGGCAAGGTGCGCTTCTACTATCAGCGGCCGTCGACCACCGACATCATCGCCGACGGCAAATCGCTCGTCGTGCGCGACCGCAAGCTGGCGACCCAGGACGTCTATCCCCTCAACCAGACGCCGCTGAAATTCCTGCTCGACAAGAACCTAGACCTCGCCCGCGACTCCAAGGTGATCGCGGTCTATGAGGAGCCCGGCCTCGTCTCGGTCGCCATCGAGGAAGAGACGACCTTCGGCGGCAAGGCACGGATTCTGATCGTGTTCGGCACCGAGGACGGTGTGAAATACGAGCTCAAACAGTGGACGATCACCGACCCGCAGGGCCTCAACACGACCGTTGCGCTGTCGGAACTCGACACGTCGACCAAGCCCGACGACAAGCTGTTCGCGGTCGATTATTCGCGCGACATCAGGCGCAACTAACCACCTCTGTGTAACCGTGAATTGCACTCACGCGGTCGTGATCGCGCGAGTCGTTGAATTGTGGCCGCAAGCGTATAGGTGACCATACAAGCAGCACGCCCACCCCCAGTGGTGCCCCCGTCTCCACGGGCGTTGTTGCAACCGCCGGCCAACCCTCCCGGCGGAAACGCAGACAAAGCGTTGGGCGCCCGGTCTCCCCCCGGCCGGGCGCTTTGCTTTTTCCTCGACTTCGACACGGCCGGACATAAAGGGTGGCATCGCGCGCGCGAACGCTTTACTCCCTCGGCGTCCCTCCGTTTCGAAATCGCCATGCCGCTGAAAATCGCTTCCTGGAACATCAATTCCGTGCGCCTGCGCATCGGTCTCGTCGAGCGCCTGCTTGATGAGACGAGCCCCGATGTCATCTGCCTGCAGGAGACCAAGTGCCAGGAGGATCAGTTTCCGCTGAAGGAATTCAACGCCCGTGGGTATGTACATGCCGCCATGACCTGCCAGAAGGGCTATCACGGCGTCGCGGTGCTCTCGAAGATTCCGTTCGCCGAGGTCGGCCGCTTCCGCTTCGGCGGCAAGGAGGACGCGCGCCATATCCGCGTCACGTTCGACGGCGGCAAGGCCAACGGCGTCTCGCTGCACAATTTCTACGTACCGGCCGGCGGCGACGTTCCCGATCCCGAGCTCAACGAGAAATTTGCCCACAAGCTCGCCTATCTCGATGAGATGCGGACATGGAGCGGCGAGACGGCGGCGACGCGCGCGATCCTCGTCGGCGATCTAAATGTCGCGCCGCTGCCCGACGATGTCTGGAGCCACAAACAGATGCTCCGCGTCGTCAGCCATACGCCCGCGGAAACCGAGCGCCTCTCCGCCGTCATCGGCGAAGGCGGATGGATCGATGCCGTGCGTACCAATATGCCGGAGCCGGAGCGGGTCTACACATGGTGGAGCTACCGCGCCCATGACTGGGCGGCCTCGAATCGCGGCCGGCGGCTCGACCATGTCTGGGTGTCGGAGGACATGAAATCCGCCATCGGCCCGACCGACATCCTGCGCCCCGCGCGCGGCTGGGAACGGCCGTCCGATCATGTGCCGATCGTCGCGGAGTTCGATGTCTGAGTGGATTCAGCCGCCGGGCAGACGGCTGAGGCTTTCGCGGATCTGTTCCAGCCCTTCGAATTCCTCGCGCATTTTCGCGACCAGGCGCTGACGCAGCACCTGGGCGATCTGCGGAAATTCCTCCAGTACCCGGCGGAACAGCGTGCGTGGAATGACCAGGAGGTGCGCGCTGTCGGCGGCGAGCGCATCGCATGGCCGCGTTGTCGGTACGATGAGCGCCATCTCGCCGATCAGCGTGCCCGGCCCGACCATGCGCACCTCGCCGCTCTGGCCGGCAAGGCCGATGCGCCCCGACACCACGACATAGGCGCAGTCCGCCTCGTCCCCGATGCCAAAGAGCACCTCGCGCGGGCCGAGCCGCTTCTGTTCGATGGAAAAGGCAAGAAGGCGCAGCGCCTCGCGGCCGATATCGGCGAGAACCGGCGTGCGCTCCAGCGCGCGGATATTGTCCTCAAGGCTCACCGGGAAGGTGCCTTTGCGTAAACATGCCCGATAAATCCCGTGCTCACGGCACGAGCTTGTAGCCGCCGGCCTCGGTCACGAGCAGGGCCGCGCTCGACGGGTCCTTCTCGATCTTCTGGCGCAGACGGTAGATATGGGTCTCGAGCGTATGGGTCGAGACGCCGGCGTTGTAGCCCCAGACTTCCTGCAAAAGCTCGTCGCGGCCGATCACCTTGCCCTGCGCGCGGTAGAGATAGCGGAGGATCGAGGTCTCCTTTTCCGTCAGACGCACTTTCGAACCGCGGTCATTGGTCAAGAGCTTGGTCGCCGGGCGGAACGTATAGGGGCCGATCGACAGAACAGCATCCTCGCTGGCCTCGAAGCTCCGGAGCTGGGCGCGGATGCGGGCGAGAAGAACGGCGAAACGAAAGGGCTTGGCGACATAGTCGTTGGCGCCGGCTTCCAGCCCCTGGATGGTGTCGGCTTCGGTGTCGTGACCGGTCAGCATGATGACCGGACCCCGGTAGCCGTCGGCGCGCATGTCCTTCAGCGCCTCGCGGCCATCGCGGTCGGGCAGGCCGACATCCATCAGAACGAGATCGACATGGGCATTTTTCAGCGTCGCCGCGGCCTCGGTGGCCGTGCTCGCCCCGAGCGGCTCGAATTCGTCGTGAAGGGCGAGTTGCTCGACCAGAGCCTGCCGCAAATCGGCATCGTCCTCGACGACGAGAATCTTGCGCGCCGCCGCCATTTCATGCCTCCCTGCGCCGAAGCGGCGGGAGGAAACCCCGCCGCGATAAAGTGAACCACGCCCGGCGCGCCGCGCAAGCACGCTCTGCCGGACAGCAGGGCCCGTCCACATTGGCCAGACCTCTTCCACATATATACGTCGCCCGCAGCGTTTTCGATCACCGGCGCGGCACTTTGCGCGCCGGTCCGCTACGTTTTCCGGTCGCTTTGGGGCGCTCGGGCATCTCGGCCTGGAAGCGGGAAGGCGACGGCGCGACGCCGACGGGCCATCTGCCCCTGCGCGGCCTGTGGTACCGCGCCGACAAGATGCGGGCACCGAGGACGTTCCTGCCGGTCCGTGCGACCCGCAAGGACGATCTCTGGGTCGATGCGCCGGGTGACCGCAACTACAACCGGCCGGTCCGCGCGCCCTGCGCGGCGAGCCACGAGAAGATGTGGCGCGACGACGATCTCTACGACTATGTGGTCGAACTCGGCTGGAACGACGCGCCGCGGATTGCCGGGCGCGGCTCGGCCATCTTCATGCATCTCGCCCGGCCGGGTTTCACGCCGACCGAAGGCTGCGTGGCGCTGCGGCGGCGCGACATGGAGCGGCTTCTGCCGCTGCTCGGACCGGAGACGGTGCTGGTGGTGCGGTGAATCCCTCTCCCGCGGGGAGAGGGCAACTCGTGCGAAGCACGAGCGGGGTGAGGGCCTAGGGTATTGCGAGGGCTATCCCCTCACCCGGCAGCGGCTCCGCCGCTTGCCGACCTCTCCCGATGGGAGAGGTAAACTACAGCTTCCTCAGCGCGACTTCCTCAACTCTGTGGTCGGCGCCCTTGCGCAGCACGAGGCTGGCGCGCTGGCGCGTCGGGATGATGTTGTCGCGCAGGTTCGGCAGGTTGATCGCCGCCCACAGCTTTTCGGCAAGCTCCTTCGCCTTCTCTTCCGGCAGGGACGCGTAGCGGTTGAAGAAGCTCTGCGGATCGCGGAATGCGCCCTGCCTGAGATGCAGGAAGCGTTCGACATACCAGTCGTGGATCAGCTTCTCGTCGGCGTCGATGAAGATCGAGAAATCGAAGAAATCCGACACGAACGGCATCGCCTTGGCGCCCCTGGCGCGTCCGGCCTGCAGCACGTTCAGGCCCTCAAGGATGAGAATGTCGGGATTGTCGACGACGACCTCGGCGCCCGGCACGACGTCATAGGTCAGATGCGAATAGACCGGCGCCGAGACGCGGCCTTTGCCGGCTTTCACATCCGACATGAAACGCAGCAGCGCGGAGAGATCGTAGCTTTCGGGAAAGCCCTTGCGATGCATCAGGCCTTCGGTTTCCAGCACCGCGTTCGGCAGAAGAAACCCGTCGGTCGTCACCAGATCGACCTTCGGCGTCTTCGGCCAGCGCAGCAGCAGCGCCTGCAGCAGGCGCGAGGTGGTCGACTTGCCGACCGCGACCGAGCCGCCGATGCCGATGATGTAGGGGACCTTGGCGCCGTTGGTGCCGAGGAAATTGCGCGTCGCCTTGAACAGCCCCTGCGTGGCCTCGACATAGAGCGCCAGAAGACGCGAGATCGGCAGATAGATCTGCTCGACCTCCTTGAGATCGACCGGGTCATCGAGCGAAACGAGGCGCGCGATATCGGCCTCGCTCAGCGTCATCGGCGTGTCGGCGCGCAGCCTTGCCCATTCGTCGCGGGAGAAAACCCGGTAGGGCGATTCCGGTTTTGCGGCGAGAGCGTCCATCGTCTTCCCCATTACCCGCGCCGCGCAGCCTTTTCCGCGAGGCCCGACTGGGCCATCCGCGACTTCAGTTCGGCATAGACGTCGGCAAGGGGAATGCCGCGCGCGCGCAGCAGCACCAGCAGATGGAACAGCACGTCGGCCGATTCCTTGGTCAGCCCCTCACGGTCGTTCATGACCGCGGCGAGAGCAGCCTCAACCCCTTCCTCGCCAAGCTTTTTCGCGCATCTCTCGACGCCGGAGTCAAGAAGTTGACGGGTATATGACGCCGCAGGGTCGGCCGCGGCCCGCTCCGCGACGAGACGCTCAAGGGCGGAAAGGTCGAATTCGCTCATGCCCTTTATCCCCTGGCCCTTGCCGGATCGCGCCGGACCGGAATGCCGGCCCCCGCCATATGGGCCTTCACATCCTGCACCGAAAAGGTGCCGAAATGGAAAACGCTCGCCGCCAGCACCGCGCTGGCATGGCCCTCGCGCACGCCATCGACGAAATGCCCGAGCGTGCCGACGCCGCCCGACGCCACGACCGGCACCGGCACCGCGTCCGCCACCGCGCGCGTCAGGGCAAGGTCGTAGCCGTCCTTGGTGCCGTCACGGTCCATCGATGTCAGGAGAATCTCCCCGGCGCCGAGCGCGGCGACCTCCCTCGCGTAGTCGATGACGTCGATCCCGGTTGGGCGACGCCCGCCGTGGGTGAAGATTTCCCATTTTCCCGGCGCGACCGACTTGGCGTCGACGGCGACGACGATCGCCTGCGCGCCGAACTTGTCGGCGGCGCGGCCGACGATCGCGCGGTCGGCCACCGCGGCGGAGTTTATCGACACCTTGTCGGCACCGGCCAGCATGAGATTGCGCACATCCTCGACAGTACGTACGCCGCCGCCGACTGTCACCGGCATGAAGCAGTTCTCCGCGGTGCGGGCGACGACATCGAGCAGGATGGCGCGCTCTTCGTGACTTGCGGTGATGTCGAGAAAGCAGAGCTCGTCCGCGCCCGCCGCGTCATAGGCCTTCGCGACCTCGACCGGATCACCGGCATCGACCAGGTCGACGAACTTCACGCCCTTGACGACACGGCCGTCCTTGACGTCGAGGCAGGGAATGATGCGGACCTTCAGCGACATCACGCCGTCTCCCGGATCAGGCTCAGCGCCGCTTTCGCATCGAGCCGACCGTCATAGAGCGCGCGCCCGGCGATGGTGCCGGAAATGATGCGGTTCTCCGGTCGCAGCAGCGCCTCGATGTCGGCGATCCCGGCCAGCCCGCCCGAGGCGATGACCGGTATGGACACCGCTTCCGCCAGCGCCCGCGTGCCGTCGATGTCGAGACCCTTCAAGAGCCCGTCGCGCCCGATATCCGTATAGATGATGGCCGCGATGCCGGCGTCCTCGAAGCGTTTGGCCAGATCGAGCGCGGTCAGTTCCGAGACTTCCGCCCAGCCCTCGACCGCGACCTTGCCGCCGCGCGCGTCGATGCCGACCGCGACCTTGCCGGGAAACTCCTTCGCCGCGCGCCTGACGAAATCCGGATCGCGCACCGCGGCCGTGCCGAGGATGACGCGCGAAATGCCGCGCGTCAGCCAGCCTTCGACCGCGTCCATGGTCCGGATGCCGCCGCCGAGCTGCACCGGTATGGACACGGCGTCCAGCACCGCCTCGACCGCGGACAGGTTCATCGCCTGCCCGGCGAACGCGCCGTCGAGATCGACGACATGGACCCATGCGAATCCCGTCTCCTCGAACCCCTTCGCCACTTTCGCGGGATCGGAGCCGTAGACTGTCGCCTGGTCCATGTCGCCCTGTTTCAGGCGCACGACCTCACCTTGCTTGAGATCGATCGCGGGATAGACGATCACGGCTGCCACCTCAGGAAGTTCTCGATCAGCTTCAACCCGAGCGCCTGGCTCTTTTCCGGATGGAACTGCGTGCCGGCGATGTTGTTACGGGCGATGACGGCCGTTACCGGCCCGCCATAATCGGCGGTCGCCAGAACGTCGGCGCTGTGCGTGGGAACAAAATGAAATGCGTGCAGGAAGAAGGCGTGCAGACCCTCCGGCCCGAGCGGAATGTCCGCGAGCAGGGCATGCTCGCGCAGCGCCGTCAGCGTGTTCCAGCCCATATGCGGCACTTTCAGCGCCTTGTCCCTCGGCTCGACGCGCACGACGGTTCCGGGAATCCAGTCCAGCCCTTTCGCGCCCTCGTGCTCGAGCCCTTCGGTCGCGAGCAGCTGCATGCCGATGCAGATGCCGAGAAACGGCACGCCGCGCGTCCGTACGGCCTCTTCGAGAGCCGCGATCATGCCGTCGACGGAGTCGAGCCCGCGCCTGCAATCCGGAAAGGCGCCGTCACCCGGCAGCACGATGCGCGATGCCGCGCGGACGCGCTCGGGGTCGGAGGTGATCTCGACTTCGGCCCCGGCGCGCTCCAGCGCCTTGGCCGCCGAGCGGAGATTGCCGGCGCCGTAATCGATCAGAACGACACTCACCGCGCGCTCCCCGGTTCCGGGAACAGGCCAAGCACATCGCCGCCGGCGCGGGCCGCCGCGCGCGAATGCGGGCGCTCCGGTACGGACATCTCGCCGGCATCCTCGCGCCCGGCAAAGAACAGAACCTCCGCCTCGTCGCGCGTTCTGGCGAGAACGCTGCCGGCCTGCACGACCCCCCGCCGCGCCAGTTTGCGGCGCACGAGATCGTTGCCTTCAAGCCCGGCATAGAGATTGGCCAGCAGGGCGAGCAGCGTACCGGCATCGCCCGTCAGCGGCAGAAAGGATCCCGCGAGGCCCGCCGCGACAGCGATCAGCACATAGATCAGCGTGCCGAGCCACAGCCGCTTCACCAGCAGCCACGGGAGCGGCACGATGAAGGCCGGCCATGAAAAGCCGTCCTTCACGAAAATGGTTTTGTCGGCCCGCTCTCCGGTGTCGGCCGGATTGCGCGGCTCGTGGACCGTCCACAAACGCATGTCGTAATCAGCCGCCGAGGCTGCCCTTGGTCGAGGGGACACGATCCGCCGTTCGCGGATCGACGGCAAGGGCCGCGCGCAGCACGCGGGCGAGGCCCTTGAAGCAGCTCTCGGCCACATGATGGGCGTTCAGGCCGTAGAAGGTCTCGACATGCAGCGTCACCGCGGCGTGCGTCGCGAAGGCCTGGAAGAACTCGCGCACCAGTTCGCTGTCGAATTCGCCGATCTTCGGCGCCGGGAACTCGGTCCGGAAGACAAGGAACGGCCGGCCGGACACATCGATGGCGACGCGGGTCAGCGTCTCGTCCATCGGCATCGCGATGTCGGCATAGCGGGTGATGCCCTTCATGTCGCCGAGCGCCTGGCGCACCGCCTGGCCGAGCGCGATGCCGACATCCTCCGTGGTATGGTGGAAGTCAACATGGGTGTCGCCCTTGGCGGCCACCGACAGATCGATCAGCGAATGACGCGCCAGAAGGTCGAGCATATGGTCGAAAAAACCGATGCCGGTCGCGATCTCGGCCCGGCCTTCGCCGTCGAGGTTCACGCTTACGGTCACATCGGTTTCGTTCGTCTTGCGGGCGATCGTCGCGCGGCGGGTCATTTCAATACGCATCCCTTGGCGGTCCAAGCCCGCCATGAAGCCGGAGAAAGGTGAAAATCCCATCAAATGGGACGGGATGGGCGCTCCTTTAGCAGGTGAGGCCGGGCAGCGCTACGCCGCGCCCGTCCTCTAGCCCCGCTCCCGCCTGAGCCGGACATAGAGCGCCCCGGCTCCGCCATGGGCGGCCGAAGCCTCGGAAAAGCCGATGACGGTCTCCCGGAGCGCGGGCTCGGCCAGCCAGATCGGGACCATGCGGCGCAGCACGCCCCGCTCCTCGCCGGATTTGCCCTTGCCGGTGATGACCAGAACGACCCGCGACCCCCGGCCCTGCTGGGTCTTCAGGAAGCGCAGCAGCCGGCCATGGGCCTGATCCTGATAAAGACCGTGAAGATCGAGCCTTGCATCGACCGCGGCGCCCTTTTTCAGCGAACGCGCCAGCTTCGGCTCCAGCGGAGCAAGGGGGGGCGGCTTTCTCGGCTCCGCACGCGGCGCGGCGGATGCCAGCAGCGCCGTGCGGGTCACCGGTTTCATCGGGGCCGCCGGGCCTGCCTCGGCAGCCGGCTTTTTCTTGCGGCCGGGCAGCGGCCGGACCGATTCGGCCACCTTGTCCCAGAGCGCCCGCTCCTCGGGCGACAGGTCGCGGCGGCGGCGCGGACGTTTCGGCCCATCCTTCATTGTTCCTGGGCCTTCATTGCACCCGGGCTTTCATTGGGCCGGCGCGGGCCGCGGCATCAGCACGATGAAATGGCCGCGATGGCGGATCCGGCCGGCGATCTTGCCGGCCTCGGGACCGGTTCCGACGAAGATGTCGGCGCGCGCCGGGCCGCGAATCGCCGCGCCGGTGTCCTGCGCGATCATCAGGCGCTGCATCAGCAGCTCGCCCTTCTTGGCCGGAAGGCGCGCCTCGATCCACACCGGCAGTCCATACGGCCAGATGCCGTCGTCGACGGCGATGCTGCGTCCGGCGGAAACCGGCACGGTCTGCGCGCCGATCGGGCCCTCGCTGTCCGGCCGTCCTTCGTCCTTTCGGAAGAATATGTACGATTTGTTCTCCCGCATCAGCGCCGGCGCGTCGAGCGGATTGGCGGCGAGATAGGCGCGGATCGAGGTCGCGTCGGCGCGCTCGCGCGTCATCGTACCGCGCTCGACGAGCACGCGTCCGATCGGGGTGAACGGATGGCCGTTGCGTCCGGCGAAGTTGACGCGCATCGTCTGGCCGTCCGGCAGCTTGATGCGGGCCGAGCCCTGTATGTGCACGAAGAACGCGTCCACCGGCTCAAGCCAGACGAGCTCGAGCCCACGTCCGGCGAACGCGCCGCCCTCTATCATGGCCCGGTCGGGAAAGGGTTCGGGCGCGGGGCCGGGCGGAAAGCCGAGCAGCGGCGTGTTGTAGATACTGGTCTTCGTCAGGGAGCCCCGATACTCCGGCTCATAATAGCCGGTGTAGAACGCCTGGCCCGCCGGGGAAACGAGCGCGGGCACGAACCAGTTTTCGAAAAACGCCCGCGCCTGCTTGCGGGTCGGCGGTTTTGTCAGCGCCAGGGCGGCGGCACAGGCCGGCTGTAGGGACAAATCGGGCGGAAGCCCGGGCCGCGCCGGGGCGGGCTTGGCGTTCAGCGCCGCGCAGCTTCTGCGGAACGGTCCGAACGCGGCGGCATGATCGTCATCCGCCCAGCCGTGGAGGGCCTCGAACAGCAGAGGCTGCAGATGAACCTCCGGCTGCGGAACCGGGGACGGCGCTGGCGCGGCAAGCGCCATCGTGGCGGCGACCAGAGCCGCGGCGACGCCACATGCTGGCGCCGTCGGGTTCATGCGGATTCGGTGCGCACCAGTTTCCAGTTCGGATCGCGCGACCCGATCTCGCGCGCGAACGTCCAGAGATCGACGACCTCGGTCACCTTGTCCGGGCTGCCGTCGATGATCGTGCCGTCCTTGCCGCGCGTCGCCGTGACGATCTGCGAGGAAAACTTCATCTCGATTTCGGCCGCACCATCGCGCAGTTCGGCGCCGTTGATGGTCGCCTTGTCGATCGACACGAACGTCGTCTGCACGGTTTCGCCACGCCGTTCGCGGTCGGCGATGGCCGCCGCAAAGCTCTCATAGACGTCCTTGGCGAGAAGGTTCTTCAGCGTCTTGGTGTCGCCGTTGGCGAAGGCGGTGACGATCATCTCATAGGCGGCGCTGGCGCCCTGGACGAAGACCTGGGCATCGAAACCCGGCTCGGCGGCGGCGATGGCATCGAGCCCCTCGGCGGCCTGCGGCTCGATGATGGCTTTCCATTTCTCGGCGGCCGGCGCCGGCGGCCCGGCGTCCTCGCGCGGCGGCAGCGCGACGACGTTGTCGCCGGTCTGCGCCGGCGGCTCGCGCCGCGTATAGGGGTCGTAGGGCGGCCGCTCCTCGCCGGTGCGCGTTCCGAGAACGCTCCGCAGCCGGAGGAAAATGAACACCGCCAGAACAAGGAAAATGACAGTGTAGATGTCGAACACGTCGCTCATTGCCACCTGAAATCAAGCTGCGGGACGCGGCGCTTGTGCCGCTCGCCAACATATATGGCCACTCGGGGCTGTTGCGCCAGCCGCTTCGGCGCAAGCTTCCGCGTGCGAGCCGGGAAATCGGCTGCCCGCCGCCCCGGCCGCGGCTTGCGGACGGCGCGCCGCGCGTGTTAGCCACCCCCGCGTCCGCAGCAGGAATACGATGGGAGTTCGGCGCCATGGCGAAAAAGACCAATAACGGCGAGGCGGCCCCGGCAGCGGCCTCCACCGAGGAACAGCCTCTCGGCGGCGCGCCGGCGTTCGGCGTTCTGGCGCAGTATGTGAAGGACCTGTCGTTCGAGAATCCGGGCGCGCCCCGCACCCTTGTGCAGTCCGGCGGCGCCCCGAACATCCAGATTTCGGTCAATGTGAACGCCCGCGGCCTGTCCGAGCAGGATGTCGAGGTCGAGCTCAAGATCGAGGGCCAGGCCGGCGAGGCCGCGAACACCTCGTTCCGGTTCGACCTTCTTTATGCCGGCGTGTTCCGCCTGCAGAACGTGCCGCAGGACCAGCGTACCCCGCTGGTGCTGATCGAGGCGCCGCGTCTGCTCTTCCCGTTCGCGCGCCAGATCATCGCCGAAGCGGTGCGCGCCGGCGGCTTCCCGCCGCTTTTGATCGATCCGATCGATTTCGCCGCACTCTACCGCCAGCGTATGGCGCAGGAAGCGGCCGGAAAAACCGCGCAGGCCTGATCGCAAAAAGGCCGGTCTACTCCGCCGGGGTTGCCGGCGGCTCGTAGGACCACCACAGCGCGGTTTCGCCGAGCGAGCGCACGAAGCCCCTGTGCTCGACCAGATCTTCGGTCGAAATGCGCGGCGGCAGCGGCGCGGGCCGCGCCGCCACCACGACCTCCTCGCCGACCCTCGGCTGACGTTCGCTTGCGACCGCAAGGCCAAGGCTCGCCTGGCGGCCGCCCATGAGTTCGGCATAGACCTCGGCCAGAAGTTCGGCGTCGAGCAGCGCGCCGTGCTTGGTGCGCCGCGAATTGTCGATGCCGTAGCGGGCGCACAGATCGTCGAGCTTGTTGGATGCGAAGCCGTGCTTGCGGCGGGCAAGTGTCAGCGTGTCGACAAGGCGCTCGCGCGCGATGATCGAGCGGCCGCAGCGTTCCAGTTCGGCGTTCAGGAATCCGATGTCGAACGTGCCGTTATGCGCGACGAGCCGAGCGTCCTCGCCGATGAAGGCGACGAAGTCGTCGACGATCTCGTGAAAGCATTTGTGCGCCGAGAGGAATTCCGCCGACAGGCCGTGAACGCGGAACGCCGCCTCGGGCATGTCGCGTTCCGGATTGATGTAGACATGGAAGGTCTGGCCGGTCGGAATGAGATTGAACACTTCGACGCAGCCGATCTCCACCACGCGATCGCCATTCAGGGGATCGAGCCCCGTCGTCTCTGTGTCGAAAATGATTTCCCGCATCTGCCCCCGCGCCGATTCGGCTCACGGCTTAGCATCCGGTGAAGATTCGGTGAATCGCTGGACCACATCTTTCACAGCCCTCCGGGTCTGCTCGATCGGCCCGGAAGTGTCGATGACGATGTCGGCGCGTGCGCGTTTTTCCGCGTCCGGCATTTGCCGGGCGAGGATGGAGGCGAACTTCTCCCCGGTCATTCCCGGCCGCGACAGAACGCGCGCGCGCTGCAAATCCTCCGGCGCCGACACCACGACGATCAGATCGGCGCGGCCCTCGCGGCCGGTCTCGAACAGCAGCGGGATGTCGACCACCGCAAGCGGCGCGCCGGCGGCGCGCGCCGCACCGATGAAATCGTCCTCCATGCGCCGCACCAGGGGATGGACAATCTCTTCAAGGCGCGCCAGCGCCTCGGGATCGTTCAGCACCGCGCGCGACAGTACGGGACGGTCCACTTCGCCGTCGCGCGTCGTGCCCGGAAACGCCGCCTCGATCAGCGGAACAGCCTCAGCTTTATAAAGAGCGTGAACCGCGGCATCCGCCTCGAACACCGGCACGCCTTCCTCGGCGAACATGCGGGCGACCGTGGATTTTCCCATCCCGATCGATCCTGTGAGGCCGAGAAGGATCATGGCGCGCCCCCGATGTCCCGTTCGACCAGACGGCGCAGTTCGGGCGTGACGTCCGGACGCACGCCGAACCATTTTTCAAATCCCGGCACGGCCTGGTGCAGCAGCATGCCGAGACCGTCGACGGTCCGGTTGCCTCGCGCCGCGGCGTCTTCCAGAAGGCTCGTCCGCAGGGGTACATACACAATATCCGTGACCACGGCGCGCGGGTTAAGCGCTTCGAGCGCGATCTCCAGCGCGGGCTGACCCGTCATGCCGAGGCTCGTCGCGTTGACGAGAAGCGTCGCAGCGCGCAGCGCCGCATCGAGATCGTCATCGCCGACGGCGCGCCCGCCGAGTGCGCGCTCGAGCTCGTTCGCCCGGTCCCGGTTGCGGTTGAAGATGGCGATGTCTTCGGCGCCGCGCTGGACGAGTCCATACACGACGGCACGCGCCGCGCCGCCCGCGCCGAGCACGACGGCTTTCAGCGGCGCCTTGTCCCATCCGGGTGCGCCCTGGTCGAGATTCGACAGGAAGCCCTCGACATCGGTGTTCGCGCCGTGCAGCGCGCCGTTCTCGAACCACACCGTATTGACGGCGCCGACGGCGCGCGCGGTCGCGTCGATGTTGTCGCCGAGCATCCCCATTACCGCCTCCTTGTGCGGCACCGTGACATTGCAGCCGGCGATGTCGCGGCCGATGCGCGCAAGGAATTGAGGAAGATCGTCCGGAACGACGGCCTCTTTGTCATAGACACCGTCGATGCCGTGCCGATGCAGCCAGTAATTATGGATGATCGGCGAGCGCGAATGCTTGATCGGCCAGCCGATGACGCAGGCGCGGATCATTCGAGCAGCATCCCGTGACGCCTCAGCCCGGCAAGCAGCGGAAACAGCGGCAGGCCGAGAATCGTGAAATGATCGGCCTCGACGGTCTCGAACAGATGGGCGCCCGCGCCCTCGAGCTGATAGCCGCCGACGCACTTGGTCACGCGATCGCCGGCCTGGGCAAGATAGCGATCGAGAAATTCCTCGCTGAACGGGCGCATCAGAAGGCGCGCCGAGGTGAGAAAGGTTTCGACGACGACGCCGTCGAACACCAGTGCGGCGGCCGAATAAAGATGATGTTCGCGGTCGCGGAGCGACAGA
The DNA here is from genome assembly GCA_022842205.1 of Hyphomicrobiales bacterium. GTDB lineage: Bacteria > Pseudomonadota > Alphaproteobacteria > Rhizobiales > Methylopilaceae > Flaviflagellibacter. The sequence continues at coordinate 119,456 of JALHQA010000007.1, read as the reverse complement.
AGCTGCGTGCGCGCTTCAGCCAGCCCCGACGGCTTGTGCAGACGCTCATGGCCGACGGCCAGGGTCTGGTCGGCGCCGAGAACCATCCTTTGCGGAAAATCGGCGCTCACAGCCTGTGCCTTCTGGACGGCGAGAGCGACCGCGACCTGGCCGGCCGGCGTCTCCGCGGCATTCATGACGTCTTCGGCCATCCGTTCGTCGATCCGCGCCGGCACGATCTCGAGCGGAATGCCGGCGGCGCGCAGCATGACGGCGCGCGGCGCGCTGGCCGACGCCAGGATCAGCGGCCAGGGCTCGATCCAGAGAGGGTGCGCGAGATCCGTCATGTTGGAAGCTGCAACCGAAACTTATCCAGAGGGGGTGTGAAGTTGTGTGGACCAGACGGCGAGATTGGCCGTTCGCCGGTCACTCTGGGGGCAGGTGCCGAAACGATCAACAGGCCAGCGGTCCGGGAAGGCTTTCAGTCATGTTATGTGAACAACGGGGACGGGCGGCGCGGCCGCCCTCGGCAGGACTGCGGAATCCGTGAGCCGCCCGGTAGCGGCCGGCTTGTGGGCAGCTTGTGAGAGTCCGGGAACCCCGCTAAGCACCCGTCATATAATAAAAGAACTGAAAGAGAAAAATTGATTAATGAAGGGTTAACGGCTTCGCGGGTTCCGGGTTCCAGGCCCGTGCTGGACGTTCTGCATGGCAAGGCGCTGGCGCGGCCTCCGGTCTGGCTCATGCGGCAGGCGGGACGCTATCTTCCCGAATATCGCGAGCTGCGTGCGAGGGCCGGTTCCTTTCTCGATCTCTGCTACTCGCCCGAACTCGCGGCCGAGGTCACCCTGCAGCCGATCCGGCGGTTCGGCTTCGACGCGGCGATCCTGTTCTCCGACATCCTGATCATCCCGCATGCCCTTGGCCTTGGACTGACCTTTGCCGAAGGCGAGGGGCCGAAGCTTGAAACCCTCGACGCCGGAACGGTCGATCGCCTGGCTCCCGCGCTCGATCCCGAAAAGTGCGGCCGGGTCTACGCGGCGGTGCGGCGGGTGCGGTCCGCGCTTCCGGCCGAGACGACGTTGATCGGTTTTGTCGGCGGGCCCTGGACCGTCGCGACCTATATCGCGGCCGGCGGATCGTCGTCCGATCATGCCGAGGCGCGGCTGTGGGCGCTCGGTGATCCGGAGAGTTTCGCGCGGCTGATCGAACGGCTTGTCGATGCCAGCGTCGCGCATCTGTCGGGCCAGATCGAGGCCGGCGCCGAAGCCGTGCAGATTTTCGACAGCTGGGCCGGCGAACTTCCCGAGTCGGAATTTCTCCGCTGGTGTGTTGGACCGGTCTCGGAAATCGTGCGCCGGCTTCGGCACAAGCATCCCGGCATTCCCGTGATCGTGTTTCCGCGAGCCGCCGGAACCAAGCTTGCCGCGGTCGCCGCGGCGATGCCGGACGTCGCCCTCGGTCTCGACACGGCGGAAAGCCCGGAGGGTGTGGGCCGCCTGTTACTGGCGTCGACTCCGGTGCAGGGCAATCTCGATCCTCTGGTTCTGATCCGAGGCGGCGCGGCGCTCGACCGCGAGATCGACCGTATCCGTTCCGCCTTTGCCGGCCGGCCGCATATTTTCAATCTCGGACACGGGATAAAACCCCAGACTCCGATCGCTCATGTCGAACGGCTCGTGGCGCGGCTCAGGGAATCGGCCTAGAGTCTGGAAATGCTCTATCTTTGGCTGAAGGCCCTGCACATCATCGCCGTCATCTCCTGGATGGCGGCGCTGCTCTATCTGCCGCGCCTGTTCGTCTATCACGCCGATGCGAAGGCCGGGTCCGAAGCCTCCGAGACGTTCAAGACCATGGAGCGCAAGCTCCTCACTTTCATCGCCAATCCGGCGAGCATCGCGACCTGGGTTTTCGGCCTGTGGCTCGCGACCGAGATGGGGGCGTGGAGCCAGGGCTGGCTGCACGCGAAGCTGACGCTGGTCGTTCTGCTGACCGGCTATCATCATTTTTGCATGGCGACGGTGAAGCGTTTCGCCCGTGACGCAAATGCCCGCCCGGCGCGTTTCTACCGGATGGTCAATGAAATTCCCGCCGTGATCATGGTCGGGATTGTTATCCTTGTGGTCGTGAAACCGTTCTGACCCGGCAAAAGGAGCTTGCGGGACAGAGCGCGAATCCGTATCTGTTGAATCTACCTCCCGCGCAGGATGGCCTCCAGACAGGGTCTGGAACGCGAAAGCGCCCGGCGAGTTGGGTTTAGTCGCCCGGCCTCGCTCCGCAGCCTGCGATATTTCCTTTCCCCCCGCATTTCGCCCACGGGCGAATTCCCATCTTTAAAGGCCCTCCCCATGGAGATCAGGCTTCAGGACCTGAAAAATAAATCACCGCAGGAACTCCTGACGGTCGCGGAAGAGCTCGAAGTCGAGAACGCCTCGACACTCCGCAAACAGGAACTTCTCTTCGCCATCCTCAAGCAGCACGCCGCCCGCGACGTCGAGATCATCGGCGGCGGCGTGGTCGAGGTGCTGCAGGACGGCTTCGGCTTCCTGCGCTCGCCGGACGCCAACTACCTGCCGGGTCCCGACGACATCTATGTCTCGCCCTCGCAGATCCGCCGCTTCTCGCTGCGCACCGGCGACACCGTCGAAGGCCATATCCGCAGCCCCAAGGACGGCGAGCGCTATTTCGCGCTGCTCAAGGTCAATACGCTCAATTTCGAGGATCCCGAGGCCGCGCGCCACAAGGTTCATTTCGACAACCTGACGCCGCTCTATCCCGACGAGCGCCTGCGCATGGAAGTTGAGGATCCGACCTTCAAGGATCATTCGGGCCGCATCATCGACATCGTTTCGCCGATCGGCAAAGGCCAGCGCGGCCTCATCGTCGCGCCGCCGCGCACCGGCAAGACGGTGCTGCTGCAGAACATCGCGCGGTCGATCACCGCCAATCATCCCGAGTGCTTTCTGATCGTGCTTCTGATCGACGAGCGTCCGGAAGAAGTCACCGACATGCAGCGCACGGTGAAGGGCGAGGTCGTGTCATCGACCTTCGACGAGCCGGCCACGCGCCACGTCCAGGTCGCGGAAATGGTGATCGAGAAGGCCAAGCGCCTCGTCGAACATGGCCGCGACGTCGTCATCCTGCTCGATTCGATCACGCGTCTCGGCCGCGCCTACAACACGGTCGTGCCGTCGTCCGGCAAGGTCCTGACCGGCGGCGTCGACGCCAATGCGCTGCAGCGTCCGAAGCGCTTCTTCGGCGCCGCGCGCAATATCGAGGAGGGCGGCTCGCTGACCATCATCGCGACCGCGCTGATCGACACCGGCTCGCGCATGGACGAAGTGATCTTCGAGGAGTTCAAGGGCACCGGTAACTCCGAGCTCATCCTCGACCGCAAGGTCTCCGACAAGCGCGTCTTCCCGGCGATGGACATCACCCGTTCGGGCACCCGCAAGGAAGAGCTGCTGGTGGACAAGGACATCCTCAAGAAGATGTACGTACTCCGCCGCATCCTCAACCCGATGGGCACGGTCGATGCCATCGAGTTCCTGATGGACAAGATGCGCCAGACCAAGAACAACGCCGAGTTCTTCGATTCGATGAACACCTGATCCGTCAGGCGTTCCGCACGATCAATGGCCGGGCATGTCCCGGCCATTTTTGTTTGTCACGCGGCGCGGCCGGACCGCATCGCATTCACCTGCAGCGCGAGGTCCTGCGGCTCGGCGACCGGCAATCCGCAGGCCTGGCCCGCGCAGACAAGAGCCCTCGCCTCGCCGGATTCCATCAGCGCCTTGGCTGGATGATCGGCCGGGAGGTGATCGGCATTCGCAACCACGTTCACCGTGCGCGCGACGAAGGGCAGGGACTTCGCGGCCGCGGCGAGCGCGCCGGACTCGTCTCCGACGACGACGATCTCGAGTCCGGCAAGCTGTGTGTCGAGCCCGTTTAGGAGCGACAGATGGCCGAACACGTTTCGCGCCATCTCGCCCGACAGCCCTTTGAGGATTTCGTCGGCGCGGTGGCGGTAGGCATCCTTGCCGGTCAGCACCGCGACACGCTGCAGTGTCTCGATGGCAAGGCCGGCCGCGCTGGCCGTCGCCTCGTCCTTGTTGCCGGTCGGCCGGACAGCAAGCGTCTCGCCGTCGTCGGCGGTGAGGAAATAGCCGCCCTCGGCCCGGGCATGATGTTTGTCGAGCGACGCGATCCAGCGCTCGGCCCGGTCGAGATAGCCGCGGTCGCCGGTCGCTTCGAACAGCGCGACCGCGGCGCGTGCCATGCCCGCGAGATCGGTGGCAAAGCCCGGATAGACCAGTCTGCCGTCGCGCCAGGAATGGCCGAGCCGGTCGCCCTTCGCCATGTTGGCCGTGACGAAACCGAACGCGGCTTTCGCGCGATCGAGCCAGTCCGGTTCGCCGAACGCCGTCGCGGCGCGCGCCAGCGCCGCGATCATCAATCCGTTCCAGTCGGCCAGAACCTTGTCGTCGAGACCGGGACGAACGCGCATCTCGCGCGCGGCGAGGAGTTTTTCGCGCAAGAGGGCAAGGCGCGGTTCGTCGTCGTCGTTCATCGCGTTGAGGCGGTTCGGTATGGACATGCCTTCCCAGTTGCCGTCGGGCGTTATGTCGTAGGCTTGCGCGAAGAACGCGCCGTCGTCCCGGCCGAGCACCTCGTCGATCCCGGCGCGTGTCCATACATAGAATTTGCCCTCGTGCCCTTCCGAGTCAGCATCGAGGCTCGATGCGAAGCCGCCGCCGGGCAGCGTCATCTCGCGCGTAAGCCAGGCCACGGTTTCCCTGGCGCGGCGGCGGAAGATCTCGCGGCCATTGGTGCGGCCGCTCATCTGGAAGGCCAGAACAAGAAGCTCGAGCAGCTGCGCGTTGTCGTACAGCATCTTTTCGAAATGCGGCACGAGCCACAATTCGTCGACCGAATAGCGCGCGAAGCCGCCGCCGATATGGTCGTAGATCCCGCCGGCCGAGATGCGGTCCATCGTGTGCAGGAACAGCTGATGGAAGCGGGCGTCGCCCGTGCGGTCGCCCGCGCGCCAGATGAATTCGAGCACCGGCGTGTTGGGGAATTTCGGCACGCCCTTGAGTCCGCCGAGCATCGGATCGAACGCGCCGGCGAGTTGCCCCGCGACGCCGTCGAGATCGGCGCGCGTGAGATCGACCGCGTCGGCGTTCTCGGATTTCAGGCGCGCCAGAATTGTATGGATGTTCTGCGCGACGTCGGATCCGCGCTCGCGGAAGGTCTTTTCGATGCCGCGCAAGACGTCGGTGAAGGACGGGCGGCCATAGGCCTGCGTCTTCGGGAAATAGGTGCCGCCGAAGAACGGCTCGCCGTCGGGCGTCAGGAACATGGTTAACGGCCAGCCGCCCTGCTGGCCCATCGCATGCAGCGCCGCCATGTTGACCTGGTCGACATCCGGCCGCTCCTCGCGGTCGACCTTGATGTTGATATAGAGCTCGTTCATCACCGCCGCCGTCGCCTCGTCCTCGAAGCTTTCGTGGGCCATGACATGGCACCAGTGGCAGGCGGCATAGCCGACCGACAGCAATATCGGCTTGTTGGTGCGCTTCGCTTCGGCGAGCGCTTCCGGCGACCACGGCCACCAGTGGACCGGATTGCCGGCGTGCTGACGCAGATATGGACTGGTTTCCTCGGCGAGACGGTTCTTGCTCATCGGCCCTCTTTTGCGCACATGTCCGGAAGTGCTTAGCGCCTAACTGGTTTCACGTGAAACAGATGCAAGCGAACGAGACGATATTTGCGCTGTCATCCGCGCCCGGCCGTGCCGGCGTCGCGGTGGTGCGTGTGTCGGGACCGCGCGCCGCGCGCGCTCTGGAGGCACTCACGGGCCGCGTGCCGTCCGCACGCCGCGCCACGCTCGCGGACATACGCGATCCGGTTTCACGTGAAACACTCGATCGCGGTCTCATTCTTTTCTTTCCCGCGCCGCAATCGGTCACCGGCGAGGACGTCGCCGAGCTTCATATTCATGGCGGCCGCGCCAGCGTGTCCGGGGTGCTCGCCGCGCTGGAGAACATCGAAGGTCTCCGCCCGGCCGAGCCGGGCGAATTCACCCGCCGCGCCTTCGAGGCCGGGAAGATGGACCTCGCGCAAACCGAGGCGCTGGCCGATCTGCTCGATGCCGAAACCGCTGCCCAGCGGCGCCAGGCGCTGCGCCATCTCGAGGGCGGTATCGGCGCAAGGGCCGAGGACTGGCGGCTGCGTCTGATCGAGGCACTCGCCTTGGCCGAGGCCGAGATCGATTTTCCCGATGAGGGCGATGTGCCCGCCGGCCTGATGTCGCGCGCCGCGAAGATCGCGGGAGAACTCGCCGCCGAGATCGGCGCCGTCCTGGACGAGCCGTCCTCCGGCGAGCGGTTGCGCGACGGCGCCGTGATCGTCATCGCCGGCCCGCCCAACGCCGGCAAAAGCTCCTTTCTCAACCGCGTTGCGAGACGCGATGTCGCCATCGTCTCACCCCATGCCGGGACGACGCGCGACATGCTCGAAGTCGCGCTTGATCTCGGCGGCTATCCGGCCACGCTGATCGACACCGCGGGCGTACGCGAAACCGCCGACCCGGTGGAGCAGGAGGCGCTGCGCCGCGCCGAGGCCCGCGCCGGGCGCGCCGATCTCGTGCTGTGGTTCGCGGAAGAGGGCGCGCCGCCGCCGCGGATCGATGCGCCGGTCTGGCGCGTCAGGAACAAGATCGATGCAGGCGGCGCGGCGGGCGATGCGGATTTCGCCATCTCCGCGCTCACGGGCGAGGGCGTCGATCGCCTTCTCGCCGCGCTCGGCGCGTGGGTGACGGCCGAGCTTGCTCCGGCGGAGTCGGCGCTGATCACCCGTGCCCGTCATCGTGCCGCGCTGACCGAGGCCTGCGCCCATCTCATCGCATCGTCCGCCTCCGGCGCGCCACCGGAGATCATGGCCGAAGAACTCCGCTTGTCCGCGCGGGCGCTGGGGCGTATCTCAGGCCGCGTCGATGTCGAGGATCTGCTCGACGCCATCTTTTCCAGCTTCTGCATCGGCAAATGACCTCGGAACCGGCGAGAAGGTTTCACGTGAAACAGTACGACGTCATCGTTGTCGGCGGCGGACATGCCGGATGCGAAGCCGCATCCGCGGCCGCGCGCATGAGCGCGAAGACGGCGCTTGTCACCCACCGGTTCGAAACCGTCGGCGCAATGTCGTGCAACCCCGCGATCGGCGGTCTCGGCAAGGGCCATCTGGTCCGCGAGGTTGATGCGCTCGACGGCCTGATGGGCCGCGTGGCCGACGCTGGCGGCATCCAGTTCCGTGTCCTTAACCGCCGCAAGGGTCCGGCGGTGCGTGGTCCGCGCGCCCAGGCCGACCGCAGGCTCTACGCGGCCGCAATGCAGCAGGCGATCCGCACCCACGCCAATCTTGACGTCATCGAGGGTGAGGTCGACGATCTGGAGATCGGCCCTGAGGGCGTCCGCAGCGCGCTGCTGAAGGACGGTATGAGGCTCCACTGCGGCGCTGTCGTGCTCACCACCGGCACCTTCCTTTCGGGCCTCATCCATATCGGCGAAACCAAAATCCCCGCCGGGCGGGCCGGGGAAGCCCCGGCGCTCGGCCTCTCGAAGACTCTTCTGGCGCAGGGTTTCGCGCTCGGCCGCCTCAAGACCGGCACGCCGCCGCGTCTCGACGGCGCGACCATCGATTATGCTGCGCTCGAACCGCAGCCGGGCGACGACGAGCCGGAGCCGTTCTCGGCGCTGACCGCGCGGATCGAAAACCCGCAGGTGCTCTGCCACATCACGAGGACGACCGCCGAGACGCACAAGATCATCGCCGCGAACATCCATCGCGCGCCGATGTATTCCGGTCAGATCGACTCGCGCGGCCCGCGCTATTGCCCGTCGATCGAGGACAAGGTTGTGCGCTTCAACGAGCGCGACAGTCATCAGATCTTTCTCGAGCCGGAAGGCCTCGACGACACCACGGTCTATCCCAACGGCATCTCGACCTCGCTGCCGGAAGACGTCCAGCTTGCATTGCTCGCGACGATCCCGGGTCTTGAGAATGTCCGTGTCGTGCGGCCGGGCTATGCGATCGAATATGATTATGTCGATCCGCGCGAGCTGGAGCCGACGCTCGAAACCAAGCGCGTGCCCGGCCTGTTCTTCGCCGGCCAGATCAACGGCACCACCGGCTATGAAGAGGCGGCGGCGCAGGGTCTGATCGCGGGGCTGAACGCGGCGCGGAAAGCCGGCGGCGGAGACGGCATCACCTTCGATCGGTCGGAGGGTTATCTCGGTGTCCTGGTCGACGATCTCGTCACACGTGGAGTGTCCGAGCCCTACCGCATGTTCACCTCGCGCGCCGAATACCGGCTGTCGCTCCGCGCCGACAACGCCGACCAGCGCCTGACCGAACGCGGCATCGCCATCGGCTGCGTCGGGCCGGAACGCACCTCTGCCTGGCGCGCGAAATCCGATGCGCTGGCCGCGGCGCGCACGCTCGCGCGTTCGGTGTCGCTGACGCCGAAGGAAGCCTCCGCCCACGGTCTCACGATCAACCAGGACGGCGTTCGCCGCACCGCGTTCGATCTCCTGTCGCGGCCCGAAATCACCATCGCCGGTCTCGCGCGCATCTGGCCGGAATTTTCCGCGCTTGATGCGAAGATTGCGGAGCAGGTCGAGATCGCCGCCACCTATGCCGTCTATCTCGAGCGCCAGCAGGCGGACATCGACAGCTTCCGCCGCGAGGAGGGCCGGGCGGTTCCGGACGATCTCGATTACGGTGCGATCTCGGGCCTCTCCGCCGAACTGCGCCTCAAGCTCGAAACCATTCGCCCGAAGACGATCGGGCAGGCGGGCCGCATCGAGGGCATGACACCGGCGGCGCTGACGCTGCTCGTTGCCCATGCCCGCCGCGCCGCCTGATGGACGCCTCCCTGAAAGTTGGCCGCGCCGCGGCGCAAAAACTCTTTCCCGATGTTTCACGTGAAACCTGGGCGCGGCTCGAGACTCTCGTCGCCCTGCTTCTGAAATGGCAGAAAACGATCAATCTCGTTGCGCCGAAAACCGTGCCCGAGGTCTGGACGCGCCATGTCGCCGACAGCCTTCAGGTCGCGGCGCTGATTCCCCCTGACGCGAGGATCGTGGTTGATCTCGGTTCGGGCGGCGGCTTTCCGGGGCTTGTGATCGCGGCGGTCCTCAAGGATCGCGACGGCGCCGAAATCCATCTCATCGAAAGCGACCAGCGCAAGTCGGCTTTCCTGCGCGAGGCGGCGCGGGCGATGGCTGTCCCGGCGAAGGTCCACAACGCCCGAATCGAATCCGCGCTTTCGGATTGGCCGCCGGGCGCCGATGTCGTGACCGCCCGGGCGCTGGCGCCGCTGAAGGACCTCATTGGTCTCGCCGCGCCGCTGTTGAAAGCGGGGACGCCGGGAATCTTTCCTAAGGGACGGGAATCGCTGGAAGAATTGGCCCAGGCCGAGGCGGTCTGGACGTTGGACGCCCGTCTCGTTCCGAGTCTTACCGACCCGGAAGCGCGCGTCGTCGTTGTTTCGGCGGTCAAGCCGCGCTAACCATTCAGTAAGACTGTCGGTGGGGCCACCATGACTGAATCCGTAACGACGCCGCGCGTGCTGGCCGTCGCCAACCAGAAGGGCGGCGTTGGCAAGACGACGACCGCGATCAATCTCGGAACCGCGCTCGCCGCCATCGGCGAGAAGGTGCTGATCGTCGATCTCGACCCGCAGGGCAACGCCTCGACCGGCATGGGCATCGACCGCAAGAGCCGAAAGCTCTCGACCTTCGACGTCATGCTCGGCGAAGCCGAGATCCGCGAGATCGTGCTGCCGACGGCGGTCCCGCGCCTCGATCTCGCGCCGTCCACGATGGACCTGCTCGGCGTCGAGATGGAGATCGCCGGCGACAAGAACCGCGCCTTCCGCCTGCGCGATGCGCTGCGCCGCCTGGCCGAGGACGGCGGCGAGCCGTACACGTATGTACTGGTCGACTGCCCGCCCTCGTTCAACATTCTCACCATCAATTCGCTGGCCGCCGCGGCTGCCATTCTCGTGCCGCTGCAGTGCGAGTTCTTCGCGCTCGAAGGCCTGTCGCAGCTGCTGCGCACGGTCGAACAGGTGCGCTCGACGCTCAATCCGGATCTCACCATCCAGGGCGTCGTGCTGACCATGTTCGACGCGCGCAACAACCTGTCCGGCCAGGTCGTCGCCGACGTGCGGCAGTATCTCGGCGACAAGGTTTTCGACACGATCATTCCGCGCAATGTGCGCGTGTCGGAGGCGCCGTCGCACGGCAAGCCGGTGCTGCTCTACGATCTCAATTGTTCGGGCAGTCAGGCCTATCTGAAGCTCGCCTCGGAGATCATCCAGCGCGAGCGCAAGCTCCGGGCGGCGTGAGGCTCAGGATTTCGGGAGACTGGATGTGATGGCGGACGATGCGGCGCGGCCCCGTTTGGGGCGCGGCCTTGCGGCACTTATCGGCGATATCGGCGACGACGAGCAGGCGCCGGCGGCACGCGCGCCGCGCGAGGGGCAGAAGCGTCTGCCGATCGAATATCTGCGCGCCAATCTGAAGAATCCGCGCAAGAGTTTCGGCGAGGAAGAGCTCGAGGACCTCGCCAATTCGGTGCGGGAGAAAGGCGTTCTTCAGCCGATCCTCGTCCGCGCCGTCAAGGGCGCCAACAACGCGTTTGAAATCCTTGCCGGCGAACGCCGCTGGCGCGCCGCGCAGCGCGCGGGCGTGCACGACGTTCCGGTCGTCGTGCTCGACGTCAGCGACAAGGAGGCGCTCGAGATCGCGATCGTCGAGAACGTCCAGCGCGCCGATCTCAACGCCATCGAGGAGGCGCAGGGCTATGAGGCGCTGATCGCCTCGCACGGCCACACCCAGAACGATCTCGGCAAGATCATCGGCAAGAGCCGCAGCCACATCGCCAACACGATCCGCCTGCTGAAGCTTCCCGCCGATGTCCGGCAATGGGTGCTTGAGGGCAAGCTCACGGCCGGTCATGCGCGCGCGCTGATTTCCGCCGAGGATCCGTCGGCGGCGGCGAAACGCATCATCGAAGGCGGCCTGTCCGTACGCGACGCCGAAGCGCTCGGCCAGGCGCAGTCGGCGAAACCAAAAAAACCGAAGGGCAAGGACCAGGACACGACGGTTTTGGAAAAGATGCTGTCGGATGCGCTCGGCCTTGTCGTCGATGTCGCGCACAAGGGGCCGGGCGGCCAGGTCATCATCCGCTATTCCAGCCTCGAACAGCTCGACGAGATCGCGCGGCGTTTGAAGCGCTCGCGATAAAGGTTCGGCGCCCCTCTCTGCCGCTTGCGGGAGAGAGACTCGGCGGCGGAGCCGCCGAGCGCAGTGGGGAAAGCCCTGGGCGAGATCTTTCATCCGTCATGCTCGGGCTTGGCCCGAGCATCCGCGGGTTTGGATGACGCTGATGGGTTGTGCAAAACCAAAATCCTCATCCTGAGGAGGGCCGAAGGCCCGTCGCGAAGGATGGGCCGCAACCACCGAACTCGCCGCTTATCCTTCGAGACGCGATGCTGCGCATCGCTCCTCAGGATGAGGCTTGTGTGTGTCCGGGGGCGCTCGGCTTTGCCTCGCTCGTCCGGGAATGAGCCTGAAAATAATCCTTGACTTTATTCCTATCGCCTGTTACACACATCCCGCTTTCGGTCACGGAGGGCGCATCTAGAGGCGTCTGAATGCGGATCGGGAGTGCGGTGACCGGGCGAAGCGTTCGCAGCGTTTTCGTCCGGCGGCCCAAGGCGTGCGGTCCCGGCGGGCGCAGTACACCCGCCACAGGAGACCCCTGCGGTCGGCCTGCCCGTTAACCTCCAAACCGGGAGGCTAGAGGCAGGCACGGGGTCCCGTTAGCGGAGGCTACCAAGCTAAGCCTCCGGGGGCGAGCACGCAGCAAGCCGGAACTCATCGCGCGCGGAGCGACGGCGAGCCGTGGTCCGTGGGATTTTTCAGCTTCCGTTCCGCGCCCGCGGAGTGCGGAGGCGCCGCTCGCTCCGCGCACCCCTCCGGGGCGCTTCGCGGAATGGCAAACTTCCTTCCCGGAAAATGAACGGCGCGCGTCTGTATGTACGTTCAGCGCCGCCGTGCTTCGCTCGCCACCGCCGCAAGCGTGCGGCGCGCGATGATCTCGCCGAACGCGCCCGAGCGGCGGCCTTCGAGGATGGCGTTCGCGAGGCGCTGGATCGCGGCGTCGAGGCGCGGCAGCGGCCAGCGCGCCAGCGCCGATTCCACCGCGTCCTTGCGGCGGAAATGCAGGTTCGGCCACACGCGGTCGATCCCGCCACCTGCGCCGCGGTCCATGGCGCCGCGCGCCTTGTGCATCTGCAGCGCGTGACGCAGCGCGGCCGCGAGCGCGGCCGACGCCGGCGTGCCTCCGGCGTCGAGCTTCGTCACGCCGCGTTCCAGCGCATCGAGATTGCCGGCGAAAACGGCATCAACGGCATCGTCCAGTGCGATCACGGACGACTCCGCGACCACCGCATCGACATGATCGAGATTCACGCGCTCCTCCCCAAGAGCATAGAGCGCAAGCTTGCCGATCTCCTGCCGCGTGGCAAGACGGTCGGCGCCGAGAGACGCAAGAAGTGCATCGCGTGCGTCGCGGTCGATGACAAGTCCCGCCTCGGCGAGCTCGCGCTCGATCAGCCTGCCGATCGCCGCCGCGCTGTCGGAATAGCAGGGAATGGCGGCGGCTTTCGGACTCTTTTCGGTGATGGCGCGGATCGGCGCGTTCTTCCGGAGATCGCCGCTCTCGATCACGATGCGCGCATCGGGCGCAGGTCCCGCGAGAAGTTTCTCGACCGCGGCATGGATCGGCCGCGTGCCGGCGCGAATCCAGATCGCGCGGCGGCCGCCGAACAGCGCAACGGTGTGGGCTTCGTCCAGAAGCCGCTCCGGATCGGAGGCGATGTCGTCGCCGTCGATCTTCACCAGTGCGAAGGCGTCGTTGGGATCGTCGACGGCGCTTTTCGCCAGATGCGCGGCGCGCTCGGCGACGAGGCCGGAATCGGGGCCGTAGATCAGGAAGCAGAAGACCGCGGGGTCGGGCTTCGCCGTGAAGCTCTCGGCTGCCGCCGCCTTGACCGCGACCACCGGGTCAGACGCCGCCCGCGCCCGAGAAATGGGCCATCAGCTTGGTGCGGATCTGCCCGGCGGCAACCCTCGCGGCACGGTCCTCGGCGTCGCGCTCGGCGCGGGTCGAGGCGAAACGCTGGCGGTTGCGGGTGTAGGTGGCGCGGCCGATGGCATTGCCGGAGAGGACCGGCTGGCCGGTCGCGATGTCGATCAGCACGAAGGCGGCATCGACGCCGGCGGTTTCGATTTCCGGACGGTTGGTGTCGGTGTCGACCACCGGGGTCTGCGCGCGCATCACCTGCACGGCGATATCGAGCCGGAAGAGCGGCGGCTTGATCGGCTCGCCGCCGCCGGTAAAGGCGAAGATCAGCTCGTTGCGGATTTTCTGGCCGACCCGGCCGTCGATCGGAAGAATGTCGATGGCGGCCAGCGACGGCGCGGAAATGCCCGCTGCGGCGATCGGCCCGGTCGAGGCGACGTCGGGCGAGCGCTGGGCGTAAAGCGGCTGGCAGGCGCCGAGCGCGAGCGCCGCGCCCGCGACACATCCAAACCGGCGAAGATCAGACCACGACATTGACGATCCTTTTCGGGACGACGATGACTTTCTTAAGAGGCTTGCCCTCGCTCGCTCGTACGACAGATTCGAGCTTGCGGACAGCCTCTTCGATCTCGGCCGGGGAAGCCGCCGCCGGGACCGTGATCTCGTCGCGCCTCTTGCCGTTGACCTGGACCGGGAGCGTAATCGTATCCGAGACCAGAAGCGAGGCCTCCGCCTTGGGCCACGGCGCGCGGGCCACAAGTGTGTCTTTTCCGAACACGGCCCAGCACTCCTCGGCGAGGTGCGGCATCATCGGCGCGATCAGCTGGACCAGCGTCTCGCCGGCCTCGCGCAGCGCCCAGCGCACCGAGGCGTCGTCGGCGCCGGAGTTTAGGCGGGTGAGCGCGGCGTTCGACAGTTCGTAGATTTTCGCCACCGCCACGTTGAAGCGCAGCGCCTCGATATTCTCGTCGACCGCGGCGATGGCGGCATGGGTCGCGCGGCGCAGCGCTAGCGCGTCTTCGGAGAATTGCGCGGGCTTCCCGGACACCGCGAGCGCCGCGATTCCGGTCACGATGCGCCACAGCCGCTGCACGAAACGGCCCGCGCCCTCGACGCCGGATTCGGTCCAGATCACGTCGCGCTCCGGCGGTGAATCGGACAGCATGAACCAGCGCGCGGTGTCGGCGCCGTAGCGCGCGATGATGTCGTCGGGATCGACGACATTTTTCTTCGACTTCGACATCTTCTCGATGGAGCCGATCTCGACCGCCGCGCCGGCCTTCGTCGTCGCGCCGCGCGCCGCGCCCTCGCCGGTAATGACGATGTCTTCCGGAGACACCCATTCGCCGTTCGCCCGGTAGGTCTCGTGCACCACCATGCCCTGCGTGAACAGGCCGGCGAACGGTTCGTCGAGCGAGGTGTATCCGGCCTTCTTCATCGCGCGGGTGAAAAAGCGCGAATAGAGCAGATGCAGGATCGCGTGCTCGATGCCGCCGATATACTGGTCGACCGGCAGCCAGTGATCGGCGATCTTCCGGTCGACCGGAACGTCGGTACGGTCGGGCGATGTGAAGCGCGCGAAATACCACGAACTATCGACAAACGTGTCCATCGTGTCGGTCTCGCGGCGCGAAGGCTTGCCGCAGACCGGGCAGGGCACGTTCTTCCAGGTCGGGTGATGGTCGAGCGGATTTCCCGGCCGGTCGAATGTAATGTCGTCCGGCAGCTGCACCGGCAGATCCTTGTCGGGAACCGGCACCGCGCCGTGCTCCTCGCAATGGATGATCGGGATCGGGCAGCCCCAATAGCGCTGGCGCGAAATGCCCCAGTCGCGCAGGCGGTAATTCACCTGACGCTTGCCGGTCGGCCGGTTGCCGATGCTGGCGGCTTCGAGCCGTTTCGCCACCGCGTCCTTGGCCTCCTGTACCGACAGGCCGTTCAGGAACTCGGAATTGACCAGCGTGCCGTCTTCCCCGGTGTCGGCTTCGAGCAGCGGCACGCCGGGAGCGTCCTCCGGTCCGTTCTGAACGACGCGGACGATCGGCAGGTGATATTTGGTCGCGAATTCGAAATCGCGCTGGTCGTGCGCCGGGCAGCCGAAGATCGCGCCGGTGCCGTAATCCATCAGGATGAAATTTGCGACATAGACCGGGACCTTCCGCTTCGGATCGAGCGGATGCACCGCCGAAATGCCGGTGTCGTAGCCGTGCTTTTCCGCGGTCTCGATGGCGGCGGCGGAGGTGCCGGTCTTGCGCGCCTCCTCGATGAAGGCCTTCAGCTTCTTGTCGTCCTTCGCGGCCGCCTGCGCGATCGGATGGTCAGGCGCCACCGCGACGAAGGCCGCGCCGAACAGCGTGTCCGGCCGCGTCGTGTAGACTTCGACTTCGGAAAGATTGTCTCGCGCACCTTCGAGCATGAAGCGCACCAGGAGACCTTCCGACTTGCCGATCCAGTTTTTCTGCATCAGCCGGACCTTCTCCGGCCAGCGGTCGAGATGGTCGAGCGCCCCCAGCAGCTCGTCCGAATAGTCGGAGATCTTCAGGAACCACTGCGTCAGTTCGCGGATCTCGACCGGAGCGCCCGAGCGCCAGCCATGGCCGTCGATCACCTGCTCGTTGGCCAGCACGGTGTTGTCGACCGGGTCCCAGTTGACCTTGGATTTCTTGCGGTCGACGAGGCCGGCCTTGAGGAAATCCAGGAACAGCTTCTGCTGGTGCCGGTAATAAGACGGGTCACAGGTCGCGATCTCGCGCGACCAGTCGAGCGACAGGCCCATGCTTTTCAGCTGGCCGCGCATGGTCGCGATGTTCGAATAGGTCCATTCGCGGGGGTGGACCTTGCGCTCGATGGCGGCGTTCTCGGCGGGCAATCCAAAGGCGTCCCAGCCCATCGGATGCAGGACGTTGAACCCCTTGGCCCGCTTCACCCGGGCGACGACATCGCCCATCGCGTAGTTGCGGACATGGCCCATATGGATGCGCCCCGACGGATAGGGGAACATCTCCAGCACATAGTATTTCGGGCGCGGATCGTCGTTCTTCGTCTCGAAGGTCCTGGCCTCGTCCCAGGCCTTTTGCCATTTCGGCTCGGCCGCCCGGGCGTCGTAGCGCTCCGCTGTCATGATGCTCTTGAATCTCTGCCGGAAAAGAGCCGGGGAAATTGGCCTCTTGGAGGGCGGGGGTCAATGGTCCTCATGGTGAGGAACGGGCGAAGCCCGCGTCTCGAACCATGAGCGGTTGTTGCCCATCCTTCGAGACGCCCGCTGCGCGGGCTCCTCAGGATGAGGACGGAGCTTCACGGGAGACGCCGGGCGTGCTTTAGCGGGGGCCATGACCGAGATCGCCGCTAACCTCACCGATATCCGCACGCGAATCGCAAAAGCCGCCAAATCCGCAGGCCGCGACCCGGCCGAGATCACCCTCGTCGCGGTGGGGAAAACCTTCGGGCCGGAGGAGATGCGGGCCGCGATCGACGCCGGGCAGAGGGTCTTTGGCGAAAACCGGGTGCAGGAGGCGCAGGGCAAATGGCCGGCCCTGAAGGCCGAATTTCCCGATCTCGAACTCCATCTGATCGGGCCGCTGCAATCCAACAAGGCGAAGGACGCGGTGGAGCTGTTCGATGTCATCCACACGCTCGACCGCGCAAGCCTCGCAAAAGAACTGCAAAAGTTGAAGGAGCGGGGCCGAAGGCTTCCGAAACTGCTGGTCCAGGTCAACACCGGCGCCGAGGACCAGAAGGCCGGCGTCCTGCCCGAAGAGACCGGCGCGTTCATAAAGGAGTGCCGCGAAACCTACGGCCTCGAAATCGCGGGGCTGATGTGCATCCCGCCGTTTGACGAGAACCCCGCGCCGCATTTCGCGCTGTTGGAGAAGATCGCCAAACGCAACGGGCTTGCCGAGCTCTCGATGGGCATGAGCTCGGACTTCGAAAGCGCGGTCACTTTCGGCGCGAAATATGTACGCGTCGGCAGCGCGATTTTCGGGGCGCGATAATCCCCTCCGGGCAGGCCGGGCCGCATCTCCCCTCCCTGCCGGCCAAGAATCTTTCGCCGCTGCGTTGAAGGCGTGCTAGCCTTCCCCCAAAGGTTAGCCAGAGACTCCCATGGCATCGCAGCACGCCGCCGCGCCGGATCATCTGCCGGCTTTCATATCCGGCCCGGGTGAATCGGACGTCCTGATGTGGGTGATGGCGATCATCCTGATCGCGGCGGTGATGGGCATCGGCATCCTGTTCCTGCGCCTGCACACGCTGCCGGAGCGCATCGCCCACAAATCGAAGAAGATCCAGTTCGAGATCGTGGCCGTGCTCGGCCTGCTCGCGCTGTTCACCCATCTGCACATTTTCTGGGTGGCGGGGCTGCTGCTCGCGCTGATCGACATTCCGGATTTCGGCTCTGCGTTCGGCCGGATGGCCGGCGCGCTGGAAAAGATCGCCGGCATCGCGCCCGGGCGCGGCGCGGAGGGCGTCCCGGAAGATCCGTACAGGCAGCACGGCGACAAGCCGTCGCCGCAGCTTCGCGCCGCCGCGAAGGAGAAGTGAGCGATGCTTGAACTTTTCCTCTGTTCGCTGCTGACCATCCTGCCGGACTATCTGTACAGGCGGTACGGACAGGGCAAACGGTTCGGCCGCGAGATCACGCTCTATTCGGTGTTCTTCGAACTCAGATGGGGCATCACCGCCTGCGTGATGCTGACCGTCGGCCTCATCACCGTCATCTTCTACAATCATCCCTCGACGACGAGCGCGACCTCCTATTTCCGCACCGTTCCCATCGTGTCGGAAACCAATGGCCGCGTCGCCGAGGTTTTCGTCGGCGGCCTCAGCCAGGCGGTGACGGCGGGCGAGCCGATCTTCCGCCTCGACAGCACGGCGCAGGAAGCTGCGCTCGCCACCGCCGAGAGCCGGATCGCCGAAGTCGACGCCGCCATGATCGCGGCGAAAACCGATGTCGCCGTCGCGGACGGCAAGCTGCAGGAAGCGCGAAGCGCGCACCAGCAGGCGCTGGAAGAGCTTCAGACCAAGCAGGAACTCAACCGCCGCAACGCCGCGACGGTCGCGCTGCGCGAGATCGAGCGGCTCGAAAACACCGTGGAAGGCCGCATGGGCGCGATCGCCGCGGCACAGGCTTCCAAGGAGGCGGCCGAGGTGAAGATATCCACATTGCTCCCGGCCGAGAAGGCGAGCGCGCAGGCCGCGCAGCGGCAGGCGCGGGTCGATCTCGACAAGACGACCATACGCGCCGGGGTCGACGGCCGCGTCGAGCAGTTCACGCTCAAGGTCGGCGACATCGTCAATCCGTTCATGCGGCCGGCCGGCGTGCTCATTCCGCAGCAGGCGGGGCGGCGCGCCATCATCGCCGGCTTCGGCCAGATCGAGGCGCAGGTGATGAAGCCCGGAATGGTCGCGGAAGTGACCTGCATCTCCAGGCCCTGGACGGTGATCCCGATGGTGGTCACGGGCGTGCAGGACTTCATCGCCGCCGGCCAGTTCCGCGGCGGCGAGCAACTGATCGACGCCCAGCAGGTGGTCCGGCCGGGCACGATCCTCGTCACGCTGGAGCCGCTTTACGAGGGCGGGCTGAAAGGCGTGACGCCCGGCTCAAGCTGCATCGCCAATGCCTACAGCAGCAATCACGACCTGATCGAATCGCCCGAGACCGGCTTCTTCCACGGCCTCGCGCTCCACGCGGTCGACGCCGTCGGCGTCGTCCATGCCATGCTGCTCCGGCTGCAGGCGCTGATCCTGCCGATACGGACATTGGTGTTCAGCGGGCATTGAGGGAGCGCGTTACACCCCCTGCAAAAACCCCTGCTCCGCCGCGAACCGCGCGAGGCTCTGCTGCGGGCGCGCGCCCATGTGTGAAAGACATTCGGCGGCGGCGAGCGCGCCGAGACGCAAGGAATCGGCAGGCGTGAGGTTACGGGCAAGGCCCGTCAGCACGCCGGCGGCGAACAGGTCGCCCGCGCCGGTGGCATCCACCACGCGCTCGATGGGGTGGGCCGGAACCGCGACCACATCGCCGTCCGCAACCCAGATCGCGCCCTTCTCGCTGCGCGTCACGATGGCTGTCCGGACATCCTTGTGCAGCGCGGCGACGGCGGTGTCGAAATCCGAGGTCTCGTACAGCGCCTGCGCCTCGTATTCGTTGGCGAACAGGATATCGACGCCGCCGGAGCGGATCATGTCGAGAAATTCCGGGCGGTGGCGGTCGACGCAGAAGCCGTCGGACAAAGTGAGCGCCACTTTCCGTCCCGCCGCGTGCGCGATCTCCGCCGCGCTCTTGAATGCCGCGATGGCCTCCGGCGGATCCCACAGATAGCCCTCGAGATAGATCGTGCCGGAAGCCCGCACGAGTTCGGCGTCGATGTCGCTGACCGACAGATGCTGGCTGGCGCCGAGAAACGTGTTCATCGTCCGCTCGCCGTCTGGCGTCACGAGAATGGTCGAGCTGGCGGTGGTCGGGCCGTCCTTGGCGAACGGCGTCTGGAAATGGACGCCGGTCTTGCGGATGTCGTCGGCGAAGCCGCGGCCGAGCTCGTCGTCCTTCACCTTGCCGATGAAGGCGACCTTGCCGCCGAGCGAGGCGACGCCCGCGCATGTATTGGCGCCCGAGCCGCCCGAGATCAGCACCGGATTGTCGAGCGCGGCGTAGAGCTGCTGCGCCCGCGCCTCGTCGATCAGGTGCATCGAGCCCTTGGCCAGCTTCTCCGCGACGAGGAAGTCGTCGTCGACCCGGGCGAGAACGTCGACAATGGCGTTGCCGAGGCCGAGCACATCGTAGCGGAGAGCGGTCATCTGAGGGCTTTCATTGGGAAGGCTGGGGAGGGATTAGCGGGGCATCCGGCATCTGCCAAGGGCTCGACCCGTGTCCGGGCGAAGATCGATTACGGCCGCGCCCAGAAACGCGATCCGAGCTCGGCCACCGTTTCGGTGACGGTATGCAAAAGCTCGTCCAGGACCGGCGCGATCGCCCCGGCCGCCGTGCCGTCGCGGCCGAGATCGTGCAGGAGATAGAGCCGGCTGCCGCCTTTGTAGAGCCGCAGCCCCTTCAGATACTCGGCCAGTTCCTCGTCGATGTGGCGGATGTCGACATCGATCAGGTCGGAGAGCTTGCGCGCGTTTTCGGCGAACGGAAACGCCGCGCCTTCGGGGTCCTTCGCGCGCACGCGGGCGATGTCCACAATGGTGCTGTCGAGCGCCGCGCGCAGGTCGCGGAGGAAGCGGCGCAGCGTGACGCCGAGATTGTCCGCATCCTCGCCGGCCTCCAGCTGCATCCGGAATGCGTCCATATGATAGCGGGCGCGGGCCAGCTTCATCTTCGAGGTCTGGAACGGCATCAGCGTGGTCATGGCGCGTACGGGTAACGGGACCGGGCGCGAGCAACAAGCCGTACCCTCACCGAGGAGGGCCGAAGGCCCGTCTCGAAGGATGGGCCGCAAAGTGAATCCGCCCTCTCCTTCGAGACGCCCGCTGCGCGGGCTCCTCAGGATGAGGGCAGAGGGAGCGCTTGCCCTATGCGAAACGCATTGCGATAAGGCCCGCACATTCCGAAAGCGCCCACTATCATGACCACCCAGACATTCCCCTCGCGCGTCTTCTCCGGCGTCCAGCCGACCGGCAATCTGCATCTCGGCAATTATCTCGGCGCCATCCAGAAATTCGTCGCGCTGCAGGCGGATTACGAGTGCCTCTATTGCGTGGTCGACATGCACGCGATCACCGTGGCGCAGGACCCGGACGAGCTACGCCGCACGATCCGCGAGGTCGCCGCCGCCTTCATCGCCGCCGGCGTCGATCCGCAGAAGAACGCGATCTTCAACCAGAGCCAGGTCTCGGTTCATGCCGAGCTCGCCTGGGTGCTCGGCTGCACCGCGCGCATCGGCTGGCTGAACCGCATGACGCAGTTCAAGGAGAAGGCCGGCAAGGACCGCGAGAACGCGAGCGTGGGTCTTTACACCTATCCGGTGCTGATGGCCGCCGACATCCTCGCCTACAGGGCGACCCATGTTCCGGTCGGCGAGGACCAGAAGCAGCATCTCGAACTTGCCCGCGACATCGCCCAGAAGTTCAACAACGACTTTGCCGCGAGCATCGAAAAGCACGGCTTCGGCGACGCCTTCTTCCCGCTGCCCGAGCCCCTGATCCAGGGCGCCGCGGCGCGGGTGATGTCGCTCCGCGACGGCTCGAAGAAGATGTCGAAATCCGACCCGTCCGATCAGTCCCGCATCAATCTCACCGACGACGCCGACGCCATCGCCGCCAAGGTGCGAAAGGCCAAGACCGACCCCGAGCCGCTGCCGTCCGAGGCGGCGGGGCTGGAAGGCCGGCCGGAAGCGGCCAATCTCGTCGGCATCTATGCCGCGCTGGCCGGTGTCGAGCAGGCCAAGGTTCTGGGCGAGTTCGGCGGCGGCCAGTTCTCGGCGTTCAAGAACGCCCTGGTCGAGGTCGCGGTCGAAAAGCTCGGTCCCATCGGCGCCGAGATGAAGCGCCTTGTCGCCGATCCGGCCTCCATCGACGCCATCCTCAAGCGCGGCGCCGAACGCGCCGAAGCCATCGCCCGGCCGAACTTCGAGGCGGTGAAGGATATTGTCGGCTTCGTCCGCTGACGGAACGAAACCCGTGGCGGCGCATTCCCTCTCCGCTCCAACGGAGGGGGATTCCATGAGCCGCACCGCACTGATTGCCGTTATCGCCGTTCTTGCCGTCGCCGCCGGCGTCTTTGCCTATCAGGCCCATGAGCGCGACGAAAACACGCTCGATATCTCGGTCAGCCCAAGCGGCGTGAAGGTCGACTGACGCGCGATTCGGCTGGAATTGCTCCAGACTGGGCTTTGCATTCAGGGTCGGGATCGCCCATATCTTGGGGGCGCCCGGCCCCGCGCCTTGAACCCGGCGGCCAGACGGAAACGACATGTTCATCCAGACCGAAGCCACGCCGAACCCGGCAACCCTGAAATTCCTGCCCGGACGCGATGTGCTGGCCTCCGGCACTCTTGAAGTGACGACCGAGGACGAGGCGAAGAAATCGCCACTCGCCGAAGGGCTTTTTGCCGTACCCGGCATCACCGGCGTCTTTCTCGGCGCCGATTTCATCACGGTTACCAAGCGCGGCGATCTCGACTGGCAGCACCTGAAGCCGGCGATCCTCGGTGCCATCATGGATCATTATCTGAAAGGCAAGCCGATTCTTGCCGAGGGCGCGGTGGCCAGCACCGGCATGGACGAGGAAGGCGAATTCTTCGATCCGGACGATGCGGCGCTGGTGGGCACGATCAAGGAACTTCTGGAAACGCGCGTCCGCCCGGCCGTCGCCCAGGATGGCGGCGACATCACCTTCAAGGGTTTCAAGGAAGGCGTCGTCTTCCTCAACATGAAGGGCTCGTGCGCCGGATGCCCCTCCTCCACAGCGACATTGAAACAGGGCATCGAGAACCTGCTCCGGCATTTCGTCCCGGAAGTTCAGGAAGTCCGTCCCGTCTGACGTCGTGACGACTCGGGGGCCTTCCGGATCACTGCATGCACAGTGTAAAACCGCCCTCTTGATAAAGAGGCGGAACCTTTAGCGCGTGCGCGTCCTGGCCATCGATACCGCGCTCGCGGCCTGCTCCGTTGCGCTGCTTGAAACGCAGCCCGACAGCGTGATCGCGCGCCTGTCGCTGCCGATGGACCGCGGCCATGCCGAGGCCATCATGCCGATGATCGACCAGGCGGTCGGCGGCGCGGCGGGACTGCAGCGCGTCGACCGTATCGTCGTTACGACAGGTCCAGGCTCGTTCACCGGAATTCGCGTCGGCCTGTCGGCGGCGCGCGGCCTGTCGCTCGCGACCGGAAAGCCCCTGATCGGCGTCACCACACTGATCGCGCTGGTTGCCCCGGCGCTGGCGACCGGCGACGGCCGCGCGGTCGCAGCCGCCATCGATGCGCGGCATGGCCGCGTTTTCTTCCAGATCTTCGCGCCTTCGGGTCTCGGCCTCGTGCCCGCCCGTGTATTGACAGTCAGGGATGCGGCGCGCATGGCCGGCGACGGGCCGGTGCGCCTTGTCGGCTCCGGCGCGGCGCAGATCATCGAGGCGACGGAGGTCCGCCACGAGATCGTGCCCGACAGTTTCACGCCCGATCCCGTCTGGCTGGCGCGCCTCGGCGCCGCGGCCCCGATACCCGAGCGCGTGCCGCGGCCGGTGTATTTGCGTCCCGCCGATGTGACGAAGCCGTCGTCGCCGCTGGAGGTCGTGCGCGGCTGATGGGCCTTTTCGACTTTTTCCGCACAACCGAATGGCGGGTCGATGCCGCGACCGGGCGGCATGCGGCGCAGATTTCCGAACTTCACGGCGAAAATTTCGCGCGCGGCTGGTCGGTCGGCGAGATCGAGGCGCTGATGACGGGCGGCGGCACGGTAACGGATATTCTGCGCTCAAGGGCCGGATCGTCGCGCATCGACGGCTTCGCGCTGTCGCGTGTGGCCGGCGGCGAAGCCGAGCTTCTCTCCATTGCGGTGTCATCGCGCCGTCGCGGAAAAGGTGGAAGCACAAAGCTGCTCGCGCAGCATCTGGCGCGGATCGCGGCCGCCGGTGCCCGGCGCGTCGTGCTGGAAGTGGACGAGGACAATGAACCCGCGCTTCGCCTCTACCGCCGTTTCGGTTTCGATGAGGTCGGAACCCGCCCGGCCTACTACGCCCGCCGCGACGGAACGCGCGGCACGGCAAAGGTTCTCGCCCGCAATCTGGGCTGATATAGAGGCCGTTCGACGTCAGGCTCGGGCGGCAGACATGGACCACACCTCGATCGAAGACCAGTGCGCGGCCAAAGGCATGCGCATGACGGACCAGCGCCGCACCATTGCGCGCGTGCTGGAGGCCGCGACCGATCATCCCGACGTCGAAGAGCTGCACCGCCGCGCCGCGAGAATCGACAGCCGGATCTCGATCGCGACTGTCTACCGGACGGTCAAGCTGTTCGAGGACTCCGGCATTGTCACGCGCCACGAGTTCCGCGACGGCCGCGCCCGCTACGAACAGGTTCCGGACGAGCATCACGACCACCTGATCGACCTGAAGACCGGGAAAGTTGTGGAATTCCGCGACGAGGAAATCGAGCGCCTGCAGGCGGAGATCGCCCGTCGGCTCGGCTTCAAGCTGGTCGATCACCGGCTCGAGCTCTACGCCGTGCCGCTCAAGAAGGACGAAAGCACCTGATCGCCTTCGGGCGCGCCGCGGCGGTTGGTGCGCTGGTTCTGATCGGGCTTCCCTTCCAGATTGTCGTGCTGGCCGTGCTGCCCGGCCGCGCGCTCGTCATCCCGCATCTTTTTCACCGCGCTTCGGCCGCGCTGCTCGGCATAAAAATCAGGCGGCAGGGCATCATGCCCTCCGGGCGCCCGCTCCTGATCGCCGCCAATCATGTGTCCTGGCTGGATATCGTTGTCCTGTCGGCCGCGATGCCGGTGAGCTTCGTCGCCAAGAGCGAGGTCGCGGGCTGGCCGGGGATCGGCCTTCTTGCCCGGCTGCAGAACACGATCTTTGTCGATCGCAAAAGGCGGCTGCAGACCGCCGCGACCGCCCGTGCCATCGGACAGCGTCTGTCGGCGGGCGGTGCCGTCGTTCTGTTCGCCGAGGGCACGTCGAGCGATCACAACCGGGTGCTGCCGTTCCGGCCCGCGCTGCTTGGAGCGGCGCGCGAAGCCCTGGCGGCAAGCGGGGAAAATGTGATCGACGTCCAGCCGGTATCGATCGCCTATCCCCGCCGTCACGGCCTGCCGGTGCTCCGGCGTGACCGGCCCGAGATCGCCTGGTACGGCGCGATGACCTTGCCTAACCATCTGTGGAATATTCTGAAATGCGGGGCGCCCGAAGCGGTGCTGACCTTCGGCCAGCCGATCGCGGTGACGGCGGCGGACGACCGCAAGCAGATCGCGCTCCGCGCCGAGAGAGAGGTGCGGGCGATGACCGCAGCCGCCCTCCGGGGCGTATCGCCTATTCTCTCCGGCGTTCAAACCGGCTAAGTTCGGGGTCCGGCTTTTGCATCGGTGGACGAAAGGGACAGGCGCGGCAGCCCCAATCGGGGGGAGCGCGCGGAGCGGCATTCGCACTTTGATGAATTCACATCCAAAGAAGCTCTTCGTCCGGTCCTATGGCTGCCAGATGAACGTCTATGATGCGCAGCGCATGGCTGACGCTCTGGCGCCCGAGGGCTATGTCGAGACGCAGGTGCCCGACGACGCCGATCTGATCGTCCTCAACACCTGCCATATCCGCGAGAAGGCCGCCGAGAAGGTCTATTCCGAACTCGGCCGCATGCGTGAGCTACGCGCCGAGCGTCAGACGCGCGGCGAGGATATGATGATCGCGGTCGCGGGCTGCGTGGCGCAGGCCGAGGGCGCGGAAATCATGAAGCGCGCGCGCGGCGTCGATCTGGTCGTCGGCCCGCAAAGCTATCATCGCCTGCCGGATCTCGTGGCCCGGGCGAAAGCCGGCAAGGTCGTCGACACCGAGTTTCCTGCGGAAGACAAGTTCGCGCATCTGCCCGCGGCAAGCCGCGAAAAGACCTTGGCGCGCGGGCCCGCCGCGTTCCTCACGGTGCAGGAGGGCTGCGACAAGTTCTGCACCTTCTGCGTGGTGCCCTACACGCGCGGCGCGGAAGTTTCGCGGCCGGTTTCCCAGGTCGTCGCGGAAGCCGAACGTCTCGCCGCGCATGGCGTCCGCGAGATCACGCTGCTCGGCCAGAACGTCAATGCATTTCACGGCGAGGGCCCGGACGGCAAGGTCTGGGGGCTTGGCCGTCTGCTTGTACGTATCGCGGGCATTCCGGGCGTTGCGCGCCTGCGTTACACGACCAGCCATCCGCGCGACATGGACGACGAACTGATCGCCGCGCACCGCGATCTGAAGGAACTGATGCCCTATCTGCATCTGCCGGTGCAGTCTGGTTCCGACCGTATTCTGGATGCGATGAATCGCGGTCATACCGCCAGGGATTATCTGGCCTTGATAGACCGCATTCGCGCCGCGCAGCCCGATCTTGCGCTGTCGTCGGACTTCATCACCGGCTTTCCCGGCGAGACGGACGAGGATTTCCGCGCGACGCTCGCTCTCGTGCGAAAGGTCGGTTACGCGTCGAGCTTCTCCTTCAAATATTCGCCGCGCCCCGGCACGCCCGCCGCCGACATGGATCAGATTCCGGAGGCGGTGCGTTCGGAGCGTCTGCTCGAACTGCAGGCTTTGCTTGAAGACCAGCGTCAGGCCTTCAACCGGTCTTGCGTCGGCCGAGAGATGGATGTGCTGTTCGACCGTGCGGGACGCAATCAGGGTCAGGTCGCCGGCCGCTCGCCTTATCTTCAGCCGGTGCAGGTCGATTCCTCGACTCTCGGGATTGGCGATGTGGCCCGCGTGCGCATCGTCTCGAACGGAACGAACAGTCTGTTTGGTGAACGCGTCGGAGTTCCGGCGGATATGGAGACAGTGGCGTGACAAGCCCGGCTGCGGATGGACCCAAGCCTTCCGAACTTTTGCTGTCGTTCGACGACAACCGTCTCGCCTCCGGGATTTTCGGAAGCCATGACCAGAATCTCGCCTTTCTCGAAAGGCGGCTCGGCGTCGAGGTGACGCCGTCGGGCAATCATGTCCTGATCCGCGGCGAGCCCGCCGCGATAGAACAAACCCGCCGCGTGCTTGAAAGTCTGTCGGCACGGGTCCGGCGCGGCGAGGATGTCGGCCTCGGCGATGTCGACGGCGCGATCCGCATGAGCTCCGATCAGGGCAGCCTGTTCCCGGCGGAAGGCGGCGGCCGCGCCTCCCTGGCCCATATCTCGACCCGCAAGAAGACGGTCACGGCGCGTACGCCGGCGCAGGACGCGTATATCCGCGCGCTGCAGAACCGCGAGCTCGTCTTCGGCGTCGGCCCTGCCGGCACCGGCAAGACCTATCTTGCCGTCGCTCAGGCGGTGGCGACGCTGGAGCGCGGCGAGGTCGATCGTATCGTGTTGTCGCGTCCCGCGGTCGAAGCCGGCGAGCGGCTCGGCTTTTTGCCGGGCGACATGCGCGAGAAGGTCGATCCCTATCTCCGCCCGCTCTACGACGCGCTCTACGACATGCTGCCGCCTGAACGCGTCGAGCGCGGCCTGCAGTCGGGCGTGATCGAGATCGCGCCGCTCGCCTTCATGCGCGGGCGCACGCTGTTCAACTCCTACATCATTCTCGACGAGGCGCAGAACGCCACGCCGATGCAGATGAAGATGTTTCTGACCCGTCTCGGCGAAAATTCGCGGATGGCGGTGTGCGGCGACGTCACCCAGGTCGATCTTCCGTCCGGACAGATGTCCGGACTGAACGAGGCGGTGCGTCTTCTGGCCGATGTCGAGGGCGTTTCGGTCTGCCGGTTCGGCGAGGCCGATGTCGTGCGCCACGAACTCGTCGGCCGTATCGTGCGTGCCTACGAAGCCTCCGACCGCGCGAAGGGCAAGAAGTCGTGAGCCCGACGGTCGATGTCGTGCGCGAAAGCCCGCTCTGGGCCGGTCAGGCCGACGCCGAAGAGGTTGCCAGACGCGCCGCGCTGGCGGCGCTTGCGGGAACCGGACGTCCCTACAACGAGAAGGCGGAGCTTGCCGTCATTCTGTCCGACGACGCGCGCGTCCAGCAGCTCAACGATCTTTGGCGCGGCAAGGACCAGCCGACCAACGTGCTCTCGTTTCCTGCGGCGGAGGGCGAGGAGATCGCGACCGCCGATCTGCTCGGTGATGTCGTCATCGCCTATGAGACCGTCGCGCGCGAAGCGGAGAACGAGGGCAAGAGCTTTCAGGCGCATTTTACCCATCTCGTCGTGCATGGAACGCTGCATCTTGTGGGGTTCGATCACATGGACGACGGAGAGGCCGAGGAGATGGAAGCGGCGGAGCGAGCGGTGCTGAGCGGTCTCGGCGTCGCCGACCCCTATGCGGAGAACGGGCCCCGCTGAAGGGCGCAACGATCATGACCCACGACGATCATTCGACATCGAACGGAAACGGCGAGAAGGCCTCGGGCCCGCGCTGGCTCGACCGGCTGAAAACGCTTTTGCACCTGAAGCAGGCGCCGACGCTGCGCGACGAGATCGAGGATGCGCTGGCCGACGATGCCGGAACGGCCGTGCCGGACTTCTCGCCCGAAGAGCGGGCCATGCTGAAAAACGTCCTGACGCTGCGCGAGCAGAATGTCGGCGATGTCATGGTGCCGCGCGCGGACATCGTGGCGGTACCGGGCGATGTGCCGCTCGTCGAAGTCCTGACAACCTTCGAGGAAGCCGAGCATTCGCGCCTGCCGGTCTATGGCGAGACGATCGATGATCTGAAGGGCATGGTCCATATCAAGGACGTGCTGCGCTATCTGACAACGCGGGGGCGCGCGAACGGCGGTCTCGATCTCGGCCGCGCGGATCTCAACATCTCGACAACGGACGCCGGTCTCGTGCGCGAGGTCCTGTATGTGCCGCCGTCGATGCCGGCCGCAAATCTCCTGGCAAAGATGCAGGCGAACCATATCCACATGGCGCTCGTCATCGACGAATATGGCGGCACCGACGGACTCGTGACGATCGAAAACCTCGTCGAGATGGTTGTCGGCGACATCGCGGACGAGCATGACGAGGTCGAAGGCCCGACCATCGTCCGCGCACGCGACAGCTCGCTGATCGCGCAGGGCCGCACGCCGCTCGATGAACTCGGGGAGTCGCTCGGGGAAGGCACAAATCTCGGCGAGATGGCCGAAGAGGTCGATACGCTCGGCGGGCTGCTGGTAACGCTCGCCGGCCGCGTGCCGGTGCGCGGCGAGATCATCGCCGGACCGGACGGCCTCGATTTCGAGGTGCTCGACGCCGATCCGCGGCGGGTGAAGCGCGTGCGCATTCGCCGCCGTCCGCGTGCCTCGGCGGGCGCGGAACCGGCAAACGGTACAGGCTGACGGCGTTGCGGGCGGCGATACCGGTTCACCGCATCGTGCTTCTCGACGGCTGGCGGCGCATCGGCGCAGCCGCGCTGGCGGGCGCCGTGTCGGCGCTGGCAATGCCGCCCTTCAGTTTCTGGCCGATCCTGTTTCTGACCTTTCCCGTGCTCGTCTGGCTCCTTGATGGCGCCGGGCCGGGCCGCGACGGCCTGAAGGCGGCGGCAGGAGCCGGTTACGGCTTCGGCTTCGGATATTTCGTCGCGGGCCTGTGGTGGATAGGCCATGCCTTCTTCGTGCCGGGCGACAGTTATCAATGGGCTGCGCCCTTCGCGGTGCTCGGTCTGCCGGCCTTCCTTGCGCTGTTCCCGGCGGCCGGTTTCGCGCTGGCGCGGGCGCTGTGGTCGAACGGTCCGGCGCGCGTCCTTGCATTGGCTGTCGGCCTCGGCGTTTCCGAATGGCTGCGCGGGCATGTGCTGACCGGCTTTCCGTGGAACGAGATCGGATATGCGCTGGCCAACAATGCGCTGACCGGCCAGATGGTCTCGGTGGTCGGCGTCGAGGGGCTGACGCCGCTGGCGGTCGCGATCTTCGCCATGCCGGCGGTGCTGGCGGACGGCGGTGCCGGTCGCTGGAAACCGGTGGCCGTCATGTTCGGCGTGCTCGCGGCCCTAGCCGCTTTCGGCGCGGTGCGGCTCGAACGCGCGGGCCCGACGCAGTTTTCCGATGTCCGGCTGCGCATCATGCAGCCGAACCTGCCGCAGGACGACAAGTTCCGCCCCGCGCTGAAGAACGAGATCATGGCGCGCTATCTTGCGCTGTCCGATCGCGCGGCCTCGCCCGAGCGGCGCGGCATGGCCGACGTCGATGTGCTGATCTGGCCGGAATCGGCCTTTCCGTTCTTCCTCGCCAGAACGCCGGACGCCCTGGCGCAGATCGCGGCCTTGGTGCCCGACGATGCGGTGCTTCTGACCGGCGCGGCGCGCATGGACGACTCCGTCAAGCCGCCGCGTATCTACAACTCGATCCACGCACTCGGCGGCGACGGCTCGATTCGCACCACCTACGACAAGGTGCATCTGGTGCCGGGCGGCGAGTTCCTGCCGTTTCAGGATTTTCTCGAGAACGGGCTTGGCCTGCGCGTCATCACCCGCCTGCCGGGCGGCTTCACCGCGGGCGAGGAGCCGCGCAACATGAAGATCGGCGACGGGATCACGTTCGGCCCCATGATCTGCTACGAGGCGATCTTTCCGGACGGCGTCTACGACCGCGAGACGCGGCCCGATGCGCTTCTCAACGTCACCAATGACGGCTGGTTCGGCGACAGCGCTGGCCCGCACCAGCATTTCGCGCAGGCCCGCGTTCGCGCCATTGAACAGGGACTGCCGCTGATCCGGGCCGCCAATACGGGCATCTCCGCGGTGGTCGATCCGCTTGGAAGAATTGTTGACAGTCTGCCGGTCGGGGAGATGGGCACGATTGACGCAGCACTGCCCGCACCGGGTCCTCCAACCCTTTATTCCCGCTTTGGAATCTTGCTCTTGGCAGGGCTCTATTTTGCGACTATTGTAGGGGTATTCACTCCCCTATTGCGTGTTTGACATTGCGACATCGCGCAACCATTGTCCCGCAAACAGCCGCGGGGCGGCTGGGCGTGGGGTTCCGCCCGCAAATTTTCATCGAGCCGGTCAGTCAGAACTGTCGGTGGACGTGCCGTGCGGGTGCGCGGCAAGGGGAGTATATTTTGATGATGGCTACGAAGGCGCCGAACCCGATCGACAAGCATGTTGGCGCGCGGGTCAGGATGCGGCGGCTTCTGGTCGGCATGAGCCAGGAAAAGCTGGGCACGGCGCTCGGCATTACGTTCCAGCAGATTCAGAAGTACGAAAAGGGCACCAACCGCATCGGCGCGTCGCGCCTGCAGCAGATTTCGGGCGTGCTCGGCGTCCCGGTGTCCTATTTCTTCGAAGATGCACAGGGCGAGGCGCTGCCGCAGGGCGGATTTGGCGACAAGAAGGGCGACTATGTCGCCGACTTCCTGGCGACGTCCGAAGGCTTGCAGCTCACCAAGAGCTTCATGAAGGTGAAGGATCCGAAGGTGCGCCGCCGCATCGTCGATCTCGTCGCTTCGATCGCCGACGAAGCCGCCGGCGAGTAACGGCCCATATCCGCATAACTTGACCGTTTACCAAACGCCTGCGAGAACGCACGGCGCAATTTGCCTATGTATTTTTCCGGGGGCGTTTCGTGGCTCGTAAGTCCTATCTTTTTACAAGCGAATCCGTGTCCGAAGGTCATCCGGATAAGATTTGCGACCGCATCTCGGATACGGTTCTGGACGCCTATCTGACGGCCTATCCGGAAAGCCGTCTCGGCTGCGAGACATTCGCCACCACCAATCGGGTAATCATCGGCGGCGAGGTTCGCGGCCCGGACAGCGTGACGCCGGACTATATCGAGCAGATCGCCCGCGATGCCATCAAGGACATCGGCTATGAGCAGGAAGGCTTCCACTGGAAGCACTGCAAGATCGACGTTCTGCTGCATTCCCAGTCGGTCGACATCGCCCAGGGCGTCGATGCCGCCGGCAACAAGGACGAAGGCGCCGGCGACCAGGGCATCATGTTCGGCTACGCCGTGCGCGAGACGCCGGAGCTGATGCCGGCGCCGATCCACTATGCCCATCTCATTCTGCGCAAACTCTCCGAAGCCCGCCACGCCAAGGACGGCGATGCCGCGAAGCTCGGCCCCGACCAGAAGAGCCAGGTCACCGTGCGCTACGAGAACGGAAAGCCGATCGAGGCGACCTCGATCGTGCTGTCCGCACAGCATTTCGACGACACGCTGACCTCGGAAGACGTGCGCGCGATCGTCGAGCCCTATATCGTGAAGGCGTTGCCGGAAGGCTGGATCAACGGCCACACCGAATGGCACGTGAACCCGACCGGCAAATTCGTCATCGGCGGTCCGGACGGCGACGCGGGCCTTACCGGCCGCAAGATCATCGTCGACACCTATGGCGGCGCGGCGCCGCATGGCGGCGGCGCTTTCTCGGGCAAGGATCCGACCAAGGTCGATCGTTCGGCTGCCTACGCGGCGCGCTATCTGGCGAAGAATGTCGTGGCCGCAGGTCTTGCCGACCGCGCCTGCATCCAGCTCGCCTACGCCATCGGCGTCTCGAAGCCGCTGTCGATCTATATCGACACCTACGGAACCAACACCGTCGATGAAGAGAAAATCGAAAAGGCGCTGGGCGAGGTCATGGATCTGTCGCCGCGCGGTATCCGCAAGCACCTCGAAATGAACAAGCCGATCTACGCGCGCACATCCGCATACGGACATTTCGGCCGCGAACCGGATGCCGACGGCGGCTTCTCCTGGGAGAAGACCGATCTCGTCGACGCGCTGAAGTCGGCGGTTTCCTGAACACAATGACGGACGCGCGTCGCGAGCGCGGCGCGCTGTACGGACGCCGCAAGGGCAAGAAGCTCCGCGCCGGACAGGCGGAACGGCTCGAAGCGCTCCTGCCGCGGTTGCGGCTTGATCTTGCCGCTCCGGTGCCCGCCGATCTCCGCAATCTGTTTGCCGCGCCCGTTTCCGATGTCCGCATGGAGATCGGCTTCGGCGGCGGCGAGCACATGCTGCATGAGGCCGGCGCGAATGCTGGCACGGGCTTCATTGGCGTCGAGCCGTTTCTGAACGGCATGGCCAAGGCGCTTGCCGGGATCGACGAGAACGGTCTGTCGAATGTGCGTCTGTACGACAACGATGCCGCGCATGTGCTCGACTGGCTGCCGGAAGCATCGCTCGCGCGGATAGACCTTCTCTATCCCGATCCTTGGCCCAAGACGCGGCAGTTCAAGCGGCGCTTCGTATCGGATGAGAACCTGAAAAAAATTGTTCGCGCTCTGAAGGCCGGCGGCGAATTTCGCTTCGCCAGCGATATCGCAAGCTATGTCGAGTGGACGCTGGCACATGTCCGGCGGCAGCCTCGGCTCGTATGGACAGCGGAGCGGGCCGACGACTGGCGCAATCCCTGGACTGGATGGCCCGGCACACGTTACGAGGCCAAGGCCATTCGTGAAAAGCGCGCGCCGGCCTATCTGATTTTCCGCCGCGCCTAGGCGTCGGCGGGAATCCCGTCATCCGCCCGCTCTTTCGGCTTGCGGCTCGAGACGAGAACGCCGCCGACAATCAGAGCGGCGCCGAGAAGGGCCAGCCCCGGCAGGCGCTCGCCGGCAATGCGCCCGACAATCCCCGCCCATACAGGCTCTCCGGCGTAGATCAGCGTCGCTCTCGTCGGCGAGACCGACTTCTGTGCCCAGTTCATCGCGAACTGGATGCCCGCGCTGGCAAGACCGAGGCCGACCGCGCTGACAACAAGATACCATGAGAATCCCGGCAGGGCTTCTCCTGCCACCGGCATCAGGATGAACGACAGCACGCCCGCGACGAGAAGCTGCACGGCGGTGATGCGCCGGCTGTCATTGCCCGGTGCATAGCGGCCGATCAGGATGATCTCGCCAGCCACGGCGACGGCGCAGAGCACGGTCGCGATCTCACCGGCCTCGAGCGACAGTGGGCCGGCCTCCGGTCCGGTAATCAGGAGAAGGCCGGCGAAAGCGAGCGCGACGCCGATCCAGCTGTAAAGTCCCGGCGGTCGCCGCAGCACGGCCCATTGCAGCAGCGGAACGAAGGGTACATACAGCGCGGTGATGAAGGCGGATTTCGAACTCGAAATCGTCTGCAGGCCCCAGGTCTGCAGGAAATAGCCGAGGAACAGGAAAACACCGATCGCGGCGCCGCCGCGAATCTCGCTTGGTGTCAGCCCGCGCATGACCTTGCCAAACAGCAGCCACATCGCGATTCCGGCGGTGACAAAGCGCAGGCCGACGAAGAAGAACGGGCCCGATACCTCCATCGCCTTCTGCACGGCAAGGAAGGTCCCGCCCCAGATCATGGTGATCAGGACGAGGACAAGTTCCTGGCGGTTGAGCGCGCGCCAGCGGGATCGAGGAAGGGCGGTCATGGGCTGCGCGGTTAGCCATATCAGGGCACAGCGCCACGACCAACGCGTCCAAAGTCGAGCGCGCTGATCTGGCTGCGAGCTCCGCCGTTACGATCTCATGCGCGCCGCGACCACGTCCCAGTTCACGATGCCGTCGAGCACCGCCTTTACATGGTCGGCGCGCCGGTTCTCGTAATCGAGATAATAGGCGTGTTCCCAGACATCCACGCCGAGGAGCGGTGTCTTTCGTGCGGCGAACGGGCTGTCGCCGCCTGGCGTGCCCTCAAGTTTCAGCGTATCGCCATCGAGGGTGAGCCAGGCCCAGCCCGAGCCGAAGACATCGGTCGCGGTTTTGGTGAGGCCGGCCTTCATCTTGTCGACGCCGCCGAGATCCTTGTCGATCGCGGCCAGGAGTTCGCCAGCAGGCGCCTTGGCGCCGCCGGGCTTGAACTGTTCCCAATAGAAAATGTGGTTCCAGGCCTGGCCGGCGTTGTTGAAGATTTTCCGGTCCTCGTCCTTGCCCCGGCTGGCCCGCACAACCTCGCCGAGAGCCATGGCCGAATAGGGCTTGCCGGCGACCAGCTCGTTGAGATTCTTGAAATAAACCGCATGATGCTTGCCGTAGTGCAGGTTCACCGTGCGGGCCGAGATGACCGGCGCCAGCGCATCTTCGGCGAAGGGAAGGTCGGGCTGCGGGAAAGGTGCGGCGGCGCGGGCGATATGGGGCAGGCCGATCGCCGAAACGGCGAGGCCTGTGCCGGCTCCGAGAAGCAGGGCGCGTCGGGTAAACATGGGGGCCTCCGATCCGGGTGTGTGCTAACGACGAACCCGCGAGCGCCTCGCCCGTTCCTGT
Source organism: Hyphomicrobiales bacterium (assembly GCA_022842205.1). GTDB lineage: Bacteria > Pseudomonadota > Alphaproteobacteria > Rhizobiales > Methylopilaceae > Flaviflagellibacter. Next base: position 84,559 of record JALHQA010000007.1, on the reverse strand, counting down.
CCGGTGCGGCAACTTGCGCCGGGAAGCGGTTTTCTCTATATAAGTCGCCAACTCCTTCTCATGACGAATTTCATGGGGTGGGCTCCTGAACCGGGGCCCGCTCTTTTGGCATTTGGAGCCCGATGGCAGAGACTTCCGCCCCCAGGACCAATATGGACGACCGCCTGATCCGGGAAACCGGCGTGGCCGCGCGCGTCGCCAATATCGTCGAGCCGGTGTTCGAGGATCTGGGATTCCGCCTCGTCCGGGTGAAGGTGACCAGCCAGAACGGCTGCACGGTCCAGATCATGGCCGAACGGCCGGACGGCAGCATGACGGTCGAGGATTGCGAGCAATGCTCGAAGGCGATCTCGCCGGTCCTCGATGTCGAGGATCCGATCGAGCGCGCCTACTACCTCGAAATGTCCTCGCCCGGCATCGACCGGCCGCTGGTCCGGCTCGAGGATTTTACCCGCTGGGCCGGCCATGTCGCCAAGATCGACATGGAGGCGCTGATCCACGGCCGCAAGAAATTCCGCGGCACGCTGGTCGGGCTCGAGGGCGAGAACGCCCGGCTGCTGCGCGACGATGTGAAGGACGGCGCGGATGACAAGGAAGTCCTTTTGCCGGTGAAGGACATGGCGGAGGCGAGGCTGGTTCTCACCGACGCCCTGATCGAAGAGGCGCTGAAACGCGGCAAGCAGGCGGACAAGGCCGCCGGGCGCGCGGCGGCTCAGGATGGACTTGAAATGGACGTGGACGCGCTCGAGGAGCCGGTCCAACGCAAGGGACGGAGATAGAACATGGCCGTTAGCGCCAATCGTCTTGAGCTTCTGCAGATCGCCGATGCGGTCGCGCGGGAGAAAGTGATCGACCGCCAGATCGTGCTGGCCGCGATGGAGGATGCGATCGCCAAGGCCGCCCGCGCCCGCTACGGCGCGGAAACCGAGGTGCGCGCCGAGATTCACCCGAAGACCGGCGAGATTCGCCTGTCACGTCTCCTGCACGTCGTCGAGAAGGTCGAAAACACCTCGACCGATATCGCGATCGAGGAAGCGCGCCAGCGCAATCCCGCGGCGCAGCCCGGCGACTATATTTCCGAGACGCTGCCGCCGTTCGATTTCGGCCGCATCGCCGCGCAGTCCGCCAAGCAGGTCATCGTACAGAAGGTCCGCGAGGCCGAACGCGAGCGTATGTACCTCGAGTACAAGGATCGCATCGGCGATATCGTCAACGGCGTCGTCAAGCGCGTCGAGTACGGCAACGTCATCGTCGATCTCGGCCGCGGGGAAGCCATTGTCCGCCGCGACGAGCTTCTGCCGCGCGAAATGTTCCGCCCGGGAGATCGTATCAGGGCGTATGTCTACGACGTGCGCTCGGAGCCGCGCGGCCCGCAGATTTTCCTGTCGCGTACGCATCCGCAGTTCATGTCGAAACTGTTCGCGCAGGAAGTGCCGGAAATCTACGACGGCATCATCGAGGTCAAGGCGGTGGCCCGCGATCCGGGTTCGCGCGCGAAAATCGGCGTGATTTCCCGCGACAGTTCCATCGATCCGGTCGGCGCCTGCGTCGGCATGCGCGGCTCGCGCGTGCAGGCCGTGGTCAACGAGCTGCAGGGCGAGAAGATCGACATCATTCCGTGGTCGCCGGACGAGGCGACCTTCATCGTCAACGCGCTGCAGCCGGCGGAAGTCGTCAAGGTCGTGCTCGATGAAGACTCGGGCAAGATCGAAGTCGTCGTTCCCGACGATCAGCTGTCGCTGGCCATCGGCCGCCGCGGCCAGAATGTGCGCCTTGCCTCGCAACTGACCGGCTGGGACATCGACATCCTGACCGAGGCCGAGGAAAGCGAGCGCCGCCAGAAGGAATTCAACGAACGCACGCAGAACTTCATGACCGCGCTCGATGTCGACGAGGTCGTCGGCCAGCTGCTCGCAGCCGAGGGCTTCGGCACGGTGGAGGAAATCGCCTTTGTCGACATCGGCGAGATCTCGTCCATACAGGGCTTCGACGAAGACACGGCAACCGAAATCCAGAACCGTGCGCGCGAATATATTGCGCGCATCGAGTCCGAGCAGGACGAGCGCCGCAAGGAGCTCGGCGTGGACGACGAACTGAAGGAAATTCCGGGCATCACGACCGCGATGCTGGTTGCATTCGGCGAGAACGACATCAAATCGGTCGAAGACCTGGCCGGCTCGGCGACGGACGATCTTCTGGGCTGGACCGAACGCAAGGACGGCGAGACCAAGCATTTCGCCGGCGCGCTCGAAGGGTTTTCGGTGTCGAAGGAAGAGGCCGAGGCGCTCATCATGCAGGCGCGCCTCAAGGCCGGCTGGATCGACGCGCTGCCGGAGCCGGAAGCCGAGGACGCGCCCGCCGAGGAGGAGGCCACGGCCTGAGCGACAGCGACGACCGCCGCGCCACCGAGCGCAGCTGCGCGGTGACCCGCACAGCCTATCCGGTCGAGGATTTGATCCGCTTCGTCCGCGCGCCGGACGGGACTGTGGTGCCGGATTTCAGGCGTCGGCTTCCCGGCCGCGGCGTCTGGGTGCTGGCGGAGAAGGCCAAGGTCGCCGAGGCCATCAAGCGCGGGGTTTTCGCGCGCGGTTTTCGTGACAAGGCTTCGGCATCGCCGGAGCTGGCCGACGAGATCGAGGGGCAGCTGGAGCGCGGGGCGCTCGATATGCTGTCGCTGGCCAACAAGGCCGGGAAAGTGCTGGCGGGTTTCGGCAAGGCCGAGGCGGCGCTGGCAAAGGGCGAGGCGGCGGTTGTGCTGCATGCCCGGGACGGCGCCGCCGACGGCAAGCGCAAGCTTGCCCAGGTCGTGCGCAGGTCCGGACGCGAAGTCCCGATGCTGGAGGTGTTCGCCTCTGGACAAATGGATTTGGCGCTCGGACGCGAGAATGTGATACATGCAGCGCTGCTTGCGGACCCCGTAAGCGACGCTTTTTTGGCGCGGGCGCATCAGCTCCAGCGCTATCGGCAGAGTGAAACGGGGCAGGGATCGGACGCGGATCTCGCCGCAGAGATGGATCAGGAATGACGGATACGAAAAACCCGGGCGATAAAACTCTTGGCCTCGGCAAGACGCTGACGCTGAAGCGCCCGGTCGAGCAGGGAACGGTGAAGCAGAGCTTCAGTCATGGCCGCACCAAGCAGGTCGTGGTGGAGAAGGTGAAGCGGCGCGTCATCGGGCCAGGCGGCGACAAGGATGTTGCTCCGGCCGCTGTGCCGAAAAAGGAAACGTCTCCCGCTCCGGCCGCTGCCGCGCCCGCGCAGAAGAGCGCGGCTCCGAAAGCGCCGCGCACGCCGGGCGTTGTCCTGCGCACCCTGACCGAGGAAGAGATCGAGGCGCGCGACCGCGCTCTCGCCGATGCGCGTTCGCGCGAGGGTGAGGACCGTGCCAAGGCCGAGGCCGATGCCCGCCGCCGCGCGGATGAGGATGCCCGCCGCGTTTCCGAACGTGAGGCCGCCGAAGCGCGCAAGAAGGAAGAGGAAACGCGCCACGCCCGGGAAGACGAGGCGCGCAAGAAGGCCGAGGCCGCCGCCAAGCAGCGGCTTGGCGAAGAAGCCCCGGCTGGCCGCCGCGTGGCTGGCCCCGATGAAGATGAAGCGCCGCGTGCGGTCGTCCGCCGGCCGGGAATGCCGAGCCGGCCGGTTGTCCCGCCGAAGCCCGAACGCACCAAGGCAGGCCAGGAAAAGCAGCGCGGCCGCCTGACGCTGACGACGGCCTTCGAGTCGGAAGAAGAGCGCGCGCGTTCGGTCGCCTCGTTCCGCCGCCGCGTGCAGCGCATGACCGGCAAGGTGTCGGCCGAGCCGAAGGAAAAGATCCAGCGCGACGTCGTCATTCCCGAGACCATCACGATCCAGGAGCTCGCCAACCGCATGGCCGAGCGCGCGGTCGACGTCATCCGCCTGCTGATGAAGCAGGGCGAGATGAAGAAGATCAACGACGTCATCGACGCCGACACCGCGCAGCTGATCGCCGAGGAGCTCGGCCACAGCGTCCGCCGTGTCGCGGAATCGGACGTTGAGGAAGGCCTGTTCGACGCCAAGGACGAGGAAGGCGCGCAGCTGCCGCGTCCGCCGGTCGTGACCATCATGGGCCATGTCGACCACGGCAAGACCTCGCTGCTCGACGCCATCCGCAAGGCCAATGTCGTCGCCGGCGAAGCGGGTGGCATCACCCAGCATATCGGCGCCTATCAGGTGGCGGCGCCCTCGGGCGGCAAGGTCACCTTCATCGACACGCCGGGCCACGAAGCCTTCACGGCCATGCGCCAGCGCGGCGCGAAGGCGACCGACATCGTCGTGCTCGTCGTCGCCGCCGATGACGGCGTGATGCCGCAGACCGCCGAGGCGATCAGCCATGCCAAGGCGGCGGGCGTCCCGATCATCGTGGCGATCAACAAGATCGACAAGCCGGCGGCCAATCCGACGCGTGTGCGTACGGAGCTGCTGCAGTACGAGATCCAGGTCGAGACCCTCGGCGGCGATGTTCTCGAGGTTGAGGTCTCCGCAACGCAGAAGACCAATCTCGACAAGTTGCTCGAGCTCATCGCGCTGCAGGCCGAAATCCTCGATCTCAAGGCCAATCCGGACCGTCCGGCCGAGGGCATCGTCATCGAGGCCAAGCTTGACAAGGGCCGTGGCCCGGTCGCGACCGTGCTCGTGCAGCGCGGCACGCTGAAGGGCGGCGACATCGTTGTCGCCGGCTCGGAATGGGGCCGCGTGCGCGCGCTGATCGACGATCAGGGCAAGAATGTTTCCGAAGCGGGACCTTCCATGCCGGTCGAGATTCTCGGGTTCCAGGGCGCGCCGGAAGCCGGCGACCGTCTCGCGGTCGTCGAGAACGAAGCGCGTGCCCGCGAAGTCACCGAGTACCGTCAGCGCCAGCGCCGCGATCTCGCGGCGGCGCGTTCGGGACGCGGCGGCGGCGGTTCGATCGAACAGATGATGACGAACCTGAAAGCCGCGGCGGGCAAGCAGGAATTCCCGCTCGTCATCAAGGGTGATGTGCAGGGCTCGGTCGAGGCGATCATCCAGGCGCTGGCCAAGCTCGGCACCGACGAGGTCGCCGCGCGCGTGCTGCATGCCGGCGTCGGCGGCATCACCGAAAGCGACATCACGCTCGCCGGCGCGTCGGGCGCCGCGGTGCTCGGCTTCAACGTCCGCGCGCTGAAGGAAGCGCGCGAGGCCGCGGAGCGTACCGGCACCGAGATTCGTTACTACAACATTATCTACGACCTCGTGGACGACATCAAAAAGGCGATGTCGGGCCTGCTGGCGCCGGAGCGCCGCGAGGAATTCCTCGGCAATGCCGAGATTCTCGAAGTGTTCAACATCTCGAAGGTCGGCAAGGTCGCGGGCTGCCGCGTCACAGACGGCCGGGTCGAGCGCGGGGCCGGCGTGCGCCTGATCCGCGACAACGTCGTCATTCACGAGGGCAAGCTCTCGACGCTGAAGCGCTTCAAGGATGAAGTGAAGGAAGTGCAGGCCGGCCAGGAATGCGGCATGGCGTTCGAGAACTATCAGGACATGCGTCAGGGCGACATCATCGAGTGCTACTCGGTGACGGAAGTCACGCGGTCGCTGTAATTACGTCGAGGCTGCGGCGGTCCAAACCCGCCCCGGCCGCAACGTTCGAGGTCCGGTAACATGGCAAAGAAGGCTGCGGGCCAGGGCCCGTCCCAGCGCCAGCTGCGCGTCGGCGAACTCGTGCGCCATGCGCTTGCGGAGATTCTGCAGCGCGGCGAACTGCCCGATCCCGCGCTCGCAAAGACCGTCATTACGATTCCCGAAGTCCGCATGACGCCGGATCTCAAGCTCGCAACCTGCTATGTGATGCCGCTTGGCGGCAAGAACGCCGAAGCCGTGGTCGCGGCGCTCGAGAAGAACAGAAAATATCTCAGGGGCGAACTCGGCCGCCGTGTCGAATTGCGCTCGGTGCCGGAGGTGCGGTTCCGGGTCGACACCAGTTTCGATGCCGGCGCGCGCATCGATTCCCTGCTCGACAGCCCCGAAGTCCGCCGTGACGTGGAGAAGAATTCGTGACCGACGTGCCTGCGTCTGCCCCGCCTTCGGAAGCGCGTCCGCAGCGCCCGAAAAAGCGCGATCTTCATGGATGGCTGATCCTCGACAAGCCGCAAGGCATGACCTCGACCCAGGCCCTGGCCAAAGCCAAGCGGCTGTTCGGCGCGAAGAAGGCCGGGCATGCCGGAACGCTCGATCCGTTGGCGACCGGCTGCCTGCCGGTTGCGTTCGGAGAAGCCACCAAGACCGTGCCTTTCGCCATGGACGGCCGGAAAGTCTACCGTTTCACGGTGACCTGGGGGGCCGAGACGGACACCGACGACAGCGAGGGCCGCACCACGGCCCTGTCGCCCAGGCGGCCCGCCGAGGACGATATCAAGGCTGTGCTGCCCCGCTTCCGGGGCAATATCGTCCAGACCCCGCCGAAATATTCCGCCATCAAGGTTCAGGGCGAGCGCGCCTATGACCTCGCCCGCGACGGCGAGGAGGTCGAGCTGGCGCCGCGCGAGATCGTCGTCTACTGGCTCGAGCTTATCGAACGTACTGAAAATACTGCTGTTTTCGAAACGGAAACGGGCAAGGGCGCCTATGTGCGGGCGCTGGCCCGCGATATCGGCCGGGTGCTTGGTTGCCTCGGCCATGTCTCGGCCCTGCGCCGGGTCCGGGTTGGGCCGTTCGGCGAGGAGGACCTTATTTCGCTGGACGAACTGGAGCGTCTGGGGTTATCTCCCACCGGCGAGGGTGACCTCGCCAACCACCTCCTTCCCGTTGAGACCGCGCTGGACGACATCCCGGCGTTGGCCGTGAGCGGGGCGGATGCGGCAAGGCTCCGCAGGGGCCAGGCCGTTTTGTTGCGCGGACGCGATGCGCCGCCGCTCTCAGGCACCTGTTATGTGACAGCCCAAGGCGCGCTCGTCGCGCTGGCGGAAGCCGAAGGCGGAGAGATTCATCCCAAGCGCGTGTTCCATCTGGGCTGACGCCCTCTGTTTTGAAAGGATGCCCGATGTCGATTACCGCGGAGCGCAAGGACGCGCTCGTGAAGGAATATGCCACCAAGTCCGGCGACACCGGTTCGCCGGAGGTGCAGGTCGCGATCCTGACGGAACGCATCAACAATCTGACCGAGCATTTCAAAGGCCACGCGAAGGACAACCATTCGCGCCGCGGCCTTCTGAAAATGGTCAGCCAGCGCCGCAGCCTGCTCGACTATGTGAAGGGCAAGGACGTAAAGCGCTACGAAGATCTCATCAAGCGGCTCGGTATTCGCCGCTGAGTTACGTGCGGCGCGCCGGGTGGCGCGCCGTTTTTGCAATGAGCGCGGCGTCATGGGGATGCCGTGCCCGACCGAGGCGATGCGGGCCACCACATCTCCACGGGCAGGATCGTCAGCCGCTCCGTACGCACGGAGCGTCTTGCCATTCTGCTCGTGGCCCGGCCTGAAGCGCCGCAGACCATAGAGAAGAACCAAATGTTCGATATCCAGCACGAAGTGCTCGAGTGGGGCGGCCATACGCTCACGCTCGAAACCGGCCGCGTGGCCCGCCAGGCGCACGGCGCCGTTATCGCCACGTATGGCGACACCAGCGTTCTTGCGACCGTCGTCGCGGCCAAGGCGCCGAAGCCCGGCGTCGATTTCTTGCCGCTCACCGTCAACTATCAGGAGCGCTTCTACGCCGCGGGCCGCATTCCCGGCGGCTTCTTCAAGCGCGAAGGCCGCCCGACCGAAAAGGAAACGCTGGTTTCCCGCCTGATCGACCGGCCGGTCCGTCCGCTGTTCGTCAACGGCTGGCGTTGCGATACCCAGGTCGTCGTGACCGTGCTCTCGCACGATCTTGAAAACGACCCCGACATCGTCGGCATGGTTGCGGCGTCCGCGGCGCTGACGCTGTCGGGCGTGCCGTTCATGGGCCCGATCGGCGGCGCCCGCGTCGGCTACATCAACGGTCAGTACGTCCTGAACCCGACCGTCGACCAGATCAAGGAGAGCGATCTCGATCTCGTCGTGGCCGGCACGCAGGATGCGGTGCTGATGGTCGAGTCCGAAGCCAAGGAGTTGTCGGAAGACATCATGCTTGGCGCGGTGATGTTCGGACACAAGGGTTTCCAGCCGGTGATCGATGCGATTATCCGCCTCGCCGAACGGGCGGCGAAGGAGCCGCGCGACATGGAGACCGAGGACAACTCGGCGCTCGAGAAGGCGATCCGCGACATCGCGGAAAAGGATCTGCGCGATGCCTACAAGATCCAGAAGAAGGTCGATCGCTATGCCGCCGTCGGCAAGATCCGCGAGGCGGTGATCGCCAAGCTCTGCCCGGAGGGCGACGAGAACGCGCCTTCGGCGACCAAGGTCGGCTCGGTGTTCCACGATCTCGAAGCCAAGATCGTGCGCTGGAACATTCTCGACGACGGCATCCGCATCGACGGGCGCGACGTCAAGACCGTGCGTCCGATCCTGTCGGAAGTCGGCGTTCTGCCGCGCACGCACGGCTCGGCGCTGTTCACCCGCGGCGAGACGCAGGCGCTTGTGGTCGCGACGCTCGGCACCGGCGAGGACGAGCAGTTCATCGACGCGCTTGAAGGTACGTACAAGGAAGCCTTCATGCTACACTACAACTTCCCGCCCTATTCGGTCGGCGAAACCGGCCGCATGGGCTCGCCAGGCCGCCGCGAGATCGGCCACGGCAAGCTGGCGTGGCGCGCGATCCATCCGATGCTGCCGCCGAACCTCGAATTTCCGTACACGCTTCGCGTCGTCTCGGAAATCACCGAGTCGAACGGCTCTTCGTCCATGGCGACGGTGTGCGGCACCTCGCTGGCCGCGATGGATGCGGGCGTTCCGCTGAAGCGTCCGGTCGCGGGCATCGCGATGGGCCTCATTCTGGAAGGCGAGCGCTTTGCGGTTCTCTCCGACATCCTCGGCGACGAGGATCATCTCGGCGACATGGACTTCAAGGTGGCCGGCACCACCGAGGGCATCACCGCCCTGCAGATGGACATCAAGATCGCCGGCATCACCGAGGAGATCATGAAGGTCGCTCTCGGCCAGGCGAAGGATGGGCGTACGCACATCCTCGGCGAGATGGGCAAGGCCCTGACCTCCGCCCGTCCGGAACTCGGCGAGTTCGCGCCGCGTATCGAGGTCATCAAGATCCCGGTCGACAAGATCCGCGACGTGATCGGTTCCGGCGGCAAGGTGATCCGCGAGATCGTCGAGAAGACGGGCGCGAAGATCAATGTCGAGGACGACGGCACGGTGAAGGTGGCGTCCGCCGACGGCAAGGCCATCAAGGCCGCGCTCAACTGGATCCACTCGATCGTCGCCGAGCCGGAAGTCGGCACGATCTATGACGGCACGGTCGTCAAGGTCGTGGATTTCGGCGCGTTCGTGAACTTCTTCGGTTCGCGCGACGGCCTCGTCCATGTCTCGCAGATCGTTCCCAAGCGCATCGAGAAGGTCTCCGATGTCCTGAAGGAAGGCGACAAGGTCAAGGTCAAGCTGCTCGGCTTCGACGATCGCGGCAAGACACGCCTGTCGATGAAGGTCGTCGATCAGGAAACGGGCGAGGACCTCGAGAAGAAGCAGAAGTCCGAGGAAACCGCGCCCGCGGAATAATCGTCATCCCGGAAATCGCGCAGCGATTATCCGGGATCGCTCGGCAAAGATCCCGGGCCGGCTTCGCCGTCCGGGATGACGGAAAGAAAAGGGCGCTCTCGGGCGCCCTTTTTCATGGCGTCTGTACGAAGCGATGCAGAAGTCCGAGCGCAAGCGCTGCCATCACAAGCCCGATGATGACATCGAGCACGCGCCATGCGGCGGGTTTGGCGAAAAGCGGAGCGAGCAGCCGTGCGCCATAGCCGAGCGAGAAGAACCAGACAAAGGACGCCAGCATCGCGCCGAGCGCATAGGCGAGGCGGGCGCTGCCCTCATATCGTGCGGACAGGCTGCCGACCAGAACCACGGTGTCGAGATAGACATGGGGGTTCAGGAAGGTGAAGGCGAGGCACGCCAGCACCGCCCGCTTCAGATCGTCCTCGCGCTTGCCGGCCTTGAGCGTGGCAGGATGGAACGCACGCCGGAAGGCGAAGAGCGCATAGGCGGCAAGAAAAATCGCGCCGCCGAGCGTGACGACGGAAATCAGGGCTGGCGATTGCGACACCAGCGTGCCCAGCCCGGTGACCCCGGCTGCGATCAACAGCGCATCCGACAGCGCGCAGATCAGGCACAGGACGAAGACATGCGATCGTACGAGGCCCTGGCGCAGGATGAATGCGTTCTGCGCGCCGATGGCGACGATCAGCGATCCGCCGAGTGCGAAACCGGCAAGGGCCGCGGGAAGAATGTCACTCAGCGGCGTGCGGCGGCGCCTGTTCGGCGTCCTGCTCGGCCGCTTCCTCCGCGGCGTCGACGACTTTCAGCGAATCCGGCTGCGGCATCGAGATGATGTTGTAGCCGGAGTCGACGTAATGGATCTCGCCGGTGACGCCCGATCCGAGATCGGACAGGAGATAGAGCGCCGCGCCGCCGACCTCATCGATGGTGACAGTGCGCCTCAGCGGCGCGTGCCGGGTCTGGAAATTGAACATCAGCCGCGCATCGGCAATGCCCGCGCCGGCCAGTGTACGCACAGGTCCGGCCGATATGGCGTTGATGCGAATCTGCTGCGGGCCGAAGTCAGAAGCGAGATAGCGAACGGATGCCTCAAGCGCGGCTTTCGCGACGCCCATGACGTTGTAGTTCGGCATGACCCGAACCGAGCCGCCATAGGTCAGCGTCACCATCGCGCCGCCGTTCGGCATCAGTTCTGCGGCCTGTCGCGCGACTTCCGTGAAGGAGAAGCAGGAAATTACCATCGTGCGCGAGAAGTTTGCGCGCGTCGTGTCGGCATAGCGGCCCTTCAGTTCCGACTTGTCGGAGAAGGCGATGGCGTGAACGAGAATGTCGAACGTGCCCCATCGCTCCTTGAGCGTCGCGAACATTGCCTTGACCGAGTCCTCGTTCTCGACATCGCACGGCAGCACGATATCCGAGCCGAGGCTCGCGGCGAGCGGGCCGACGCGCTTCTTCAGGGCGTCGCCCTGATAGGTGAAGGCGAGTTCGGCGCCGGCCTCCGCGAGCTTCTTCGCAATGCCCCAGGCGATGGAGTGATCGTTCGCGACACCCATGACGAGCGCGCGCTTGCCCGAAAGAAGTCCTGCGACGCCCATCACGCGTCCAGCCGCTTGAAGACGAGCGAGGCGTTGGTGCCGCCGAAGCCGAACGAGTTGGAGAGCACGGCGCCGATCTTGGCGTCGTCCTGGCGCTCGCGCAGGATCGGCACGTCGGCGAAGGCCGGGTCGAGTTCCTGGATGTGCGCGCTTTCGGCGAGGAAGCCGTTGTTCATCATGAGCAGCGAATAGATCGCTTCCTGAACGCCGGCCGCGCCGAGCGAATGGCCGGTCAGCGATTTCGTCGCCGAGATCGGCGGGCAGTCGCTGCCGAACACTTCACGGATCGCTTCGATTTCCTTGGTGTCGCCCACCGGCGTCGCGGTGGCGTGAGGATTGATGTAGTCGATCTTCGTCTTCACGGTGGATAGCGCCTGGCGCATGCACCGGATCGCGCCCTCGCCGGACGGTGCCACCATATCATGACCGTCCGATGTCGCGCCGTAGCCGGCGAGTTCGCCGTAAATACGGGCGCCGCGCGCCTTGGCACGTTCCAGCTCCTCGAGGACGAGAACGCCGGCTCCGCCGGCGATGACGAAGCCGTCGCGGTTCTTGTCATAGGCGCGCGATGCGGTCGCCGGTGTGTCGTTGTAGGCCGATGCCATCGCGCCCATCGCGTCGAACAGGTTGGACAGCGTCCAGTCGAGATCCTCGCAGCCGCCGGCGAACATCACGTCCTGCTTGCCGTACTGGATCATCTCGGCGGCGTTGCCGATGCAATGGCTCGATGTCGCGCAGGCCGAGGAGATCGAATAGTTGACGCCCTTGATCTTGAACCAGGTGGCGAGCGTCGCCGATGCCGTCGACGACATGGCTTTCGGCACCGCGAACGGGCCGATGCGCTTGGGGCCGGTGTTCTTGCGGGTGATGTCCGCGGCCTCGACGATGGTGCGGGTCGACGGGCCGCCGGAGCCCATGATGATGCCGGTGCGATCATTGGAGATGTCGGACTCATCGAGCCCACTGTCGCGGATGGCCTGGTCCATCGCGACATGGTTCCAGGCGGTGCCCCGGCCATGAAAACGCATGGCCCTGCGGTCGACCAGTTCTTCAACATTAATATCCGGCGCGCCGTGCACCTGACAGCGGAAGCCGAGTTCGGCGTAATCCTCCGCGCGCGAAATGCCCGAACGGGCCTCGCGCAGGCTCGCGGTGACTTCCTGGGTCGAATTGCCGATGGACGACACAATGCCCATGCCGGTGACGACGACACGCCTCATGCTTCTCTCCCGCCGCACATTCCATGCGGTTCCTTGATGTTCAGGTCGTGAACAGGCCGACCTTCAGGTCCTCGGCCCGATAGATAACCTCTCCATCGGCTTCGAGCCAGCCGTCGGCAACGCCAAGAGTCAGCTTGGAGCGCATCACGCGCTTGAAATCGATGCCGTAGACGACCTTCTTCACGGTCGGCAGAACCTGGCCGGTGAACTTGATCTCGCCGGCGCCGAGCGCCCGGCCGCGGCCCGGGGCGCCGAGCCAGCCCAGATGAAAGCCGACCATCTGCCACAGCGCGTCGAGGCCGAGACAGCCGGGCATCACCGGATCGCCGATGAAGTGGCAGTCGAAGAACCAGAGATCGGGGCGGACATCGAGTTCGGCGCGCACGAGACCCTTGCCGTGGGCGCCGCCTTCTTCGGAAATTTCCGTTATGCGGTCAAACATTAGCATCGGCGGCGCCGGTAGCTTGGCATTGCCGGGGCCGAACAGTTCGCCGCGTCCGCAGGCCAGGAGTTCTTCGTAATCGTAACTGGATTTGCGGGCTGTCATGAGTGTCCGGGTATACCTTGAAGGGAACGCCGTCCGAGCGGCGGCACCCGTCTAACACACGGCGCCGCGGGCGGAAAGTTCGGCGGAAACCTCGCGGCCTGGTCAGGTAATATCGGCAGGCGCTTCGCCGATCACCTTGCCGGGCTGCCGAGGCTTGGTCAGCGGACCCGGGCGCGGAGTGTTGCCGATCATCAGGTCACCGCCGGCATAGATGCCGCCCGCGACCTGCAGGTCCAGCCGTTCGGCGTCGCGGCGGCGCACTTCGGCGGTGATCTGGGCCGCCTCGTCCTCCTCGACGCCGAGCCCGCGCAGCGCGGCCTCGCCGAAGACGAGCGCGCTCTCGAACGTGTCGCGGATCTGGAACTCGACATCCTTGTGAATGAGGTCGATGGCGTGGCCGCGGTCCCAGGCGCGGACATAAAGCTTCACCAGCGGAAACTCGTCCTGCATCAGTTCGACGATCCTGTCGGCCGCCGCGCGCTTATCGACGCAGACAAGGACGGCCGCCGCGCGCCCGGCGCCGGATGCGTGGAGAATGTCGAGCCGGGTTCCGTCGCCGTAATGCACAAGGAATCCGAAATCGGACGCGGCGCGGATCATCTCGACATCGTTCTCGATGATCGCCACGCTGAAGCCCTTCGCGAGCAGCCCCTGCGAGGCGACCTGGCCGAAGCGGCCGAACCCGATGATCAGGACATTGCCCTTGAGGCCGTCGGGCTGCGGGATTCCGTCAAGGCTGGGCGCGTTGTCCGGCAGGAACTGGCGCAGCGCAAGCGCGGTCAGCGGCGTGATTGCCATCGACAGGATGACGACGGTTGTAAATATGGCGGATGTCTCCGGCGTCAGAATGCCTTCGGCAAGCCCCGCAGCATAAAGGACAAAGGCAAACTCGCCGCCTTGTGCGAACAGCGAGACGCGGATGATGGCGTTGCGGTTGCCCGAGCCGAACAGGCGGGCAATGGCATAAATACCAATGCCCTTGATGACGATGAAGGCGAGGGTCGCCGTGACAATCAGCTGCCATTGGCGCGCGATGATGCCGAGATCGAGCGACATGCCGACGGCGAGGAAGAACAGGCCGAGCAGCAGGCCGCGAAACGGCTCGATGTCGGCTTCGAGCTGATGGCGGAAGGTCGAACCCGACAGCAATACACCGGCGAGAAACGCACCCATGGCCATCGACAGATTGCCGAAGTCCATCAGCAGCGCCGATCCGAGCACAACGAGAAGCGCCGCCGCCGTCATGACCTCGCGAGCTTTTGCCGCGGCGAGGATGCGGAACAGCGGGTTCAGCAGGAAGCGCCCGGCGAGCACCAGCCCGACGATCACCGCGATGGCGAGGCCGATTTCGTGTAGCCGGTCGGCGGCGGTTGCCGAGGGGCCGGCATCCGGGTTGATGAGCGCGACGACGGCGAGCAGCGGCACGATCGCGAGATCCTCGAGCAAAAGGATCGAGACCGCCTTCTGCCCTTCCTCGCTGCCGGTTTCGCCGCGTTCCTCCAGCATCTGCAGCACGACCGCCGTCGAGGACATCACAAAGCCGGCGCCGGCAACGAAGGCCGCCTGCCAGCCAAGGCCGAAAGCGTAAATGCCGGCCAGCGTCAGCAGGAAGGTGCAGAGGAACACCTGCGCCGCGCCGAGCCCGAAAATCGCGGCGCGCAGCTTCCACAAGCGTGCGGGCTGCATTTCCAGCCCGATTACGAACAGCAGCATGATGACGCCGAGTTCGGCGGTGTGGAGGATGTTCTGCGGATCGGTGAACAGCTTCAGTCCGAACGGGCCGATCGCGAGGCCGGCGGCGAAATAGCCAAGCACGGAGCCGAGGCCGAGGCGGCGGAAGATCGGCACGGCGATGACGCCCGCGCCGAGCAGGGCCACGACCTGCACAAGCTCCTGATTGTTCTCCGAGACCGCCATAAGACCTCCGTCCGAGCCTTTGTCGCGCGGCAGCCGGGGCGGCGCAAGCGTATCCGCAAGTGCAGCGGCTTGCGGCGTCAGCCCAGCATGCGCCGGAGCCGGAGCGCGGCGAGGATGGCGGTCAGGGCGAGCATGATGCAGATCACAATGGCCGTACGGACGCCGAACTTCTCGATGACGAGGGCGAAAACGAGCGGCGCAAGGGCCGACGCGACGAAGCCCGGGACAAGCAGCGCGCCGGTGCGCGCGCCGTAAATGCGATGATCGAATATCAGCAGAGGCAATGTGCCCTGAGTTATCGTGACGATGCCATGGCCCGCGCCGTACAGCGCGACGAACAGCGCCGCAAGCGGGATGGATGCGCCTCCAAGAAGTCCAAGCGTCAGGGCGGCCGCCGCGACGGCCATCGCGCCGATGGTCAGCGACGCCGGATGGACGCGCGCACCGGCCACCACCTGCCACAGCCGTCCCGCAACCTGGCCAAGACCGCGCAGGCCGCCGATCGACACGGCCGCTGCGAGTGCGATGCCGAGCCCGGTCAGCAGTGTCACGAGGTGAGCGGCCATCGCCGCGCTCAGGAAATGCGCGAGTGCGAAGATCAGGGCGTACAGACGCCCGGCTGCGATGGCTCCGGCTGGTGCGGGCAGTGCGGGCCCGCCGTCCCTGTGCTCCGGCGCCTCCCATCGCTGTGCCGGCAGGGCAAGATGCAATGGAATCGTGGCGAGCAGACAGAGCGCGTAGCCGATCAGTGCGCCGCGCCAGCCGAAGTGTTCCGCCAGCAGATGGCCGAATGGCCAGAACACGGTCGAGGCAAGTCCGCCGAGCAGGGTGACCTTTGACATGGCGAGACCGGCGTCAGGTCCACCGATCCGCGCCAGTGCGGCAAAGGCGGCATCGTACAATGTGAGCCGCATGGAAATGCCGATCAGCACCCAGGCGGCATAGTGGACCGGTATCGTCGTTGCGAGCGCGAGCCCGGCGCATCCGCCCGCGCCGATGACGGCGCCTGCCGTCATGACCCAGCGTCCACCGTGTCGGTCTATGAGTTGTCCGGTTGAGGCGGAGATCGCGGCGGTGACGAGAAGTGCGAGCGTGAATCCGCCATGCACGGTCGAGAGAGACCAGCCGAGATCGTGGGCCATGCGCTCGCCGAACAGGCCTGCGAGATAATAGGTCGTGCCCCAGGAAACCAGGAGGGACAGGCCGAGAAGGAATACGCTGCGTCCGGCGATCATGCGCGCGCAGACTGCCGGTTCCGCCCGTTCAGGAACATCGCTCTTTTGTCATATTTTTGATAAGCGAACCGAATGGAGGGCATCTGCTGCCGGGTAGCCGGGGCAGACTATTCCGGCGCGTACCTACGATAATGCAATCGCCGCGTGCGCATGATTGGAGAATAGCAAGATTTCGAGGTTCGGTGGCGCGGCCCGGATCTCGAATTCTCGTCTCGGGCGGAACCATAGGGGAGAACCGGCATGTCGATTTCCGCAATGAAAAGGCGATCGCCGGGGGCATCAGGGACAAGCTGCTGGCCGCCGGGCGGCCGGGCCCGGGGCAGCATCGTGGATGTGACCATCTGAACACGGCGTCCATCCTTCGTAGGACGCGGTGGTCAAATCCTGCAATTGCTGCTTGTGCGCCGCAATGTTGCCGCCTCTGGCGGCTGTGACAGCACGCACGGGGAAGCCACGCCGGCGGGGGATCTGCCGGCAGCCTTCCATTCGAAAACTTCCTTAACCGCCATCAGGGACCCTGTCCCTCTGGAGGATGCCCCATGCTGTCGCGCATAATCCTTGTCGGTCTTGCCTTGACCACCGCCGCCTCCGCCCAGCCGGCCCGTACGCCGCCCGGAGCCGAAAATCTCTGCCGCAGCCATCCCTGGGCATGCAGTTCGGCGACCACGGGAACGGTCGCCGGGGCGGCCGACATTCTGGCAATGGCCCGCGCCGTCAATCGCGAGGTCAACAATCGCATCAAGCAGCGCAGCGACCGAAGCCAATACGGCGTGGAGGAGAAATGGAGCCTTCCGGTCAGCGCCGGCGATTGCGAGGATCTTGCTCTCCTGAAGAAAAAAATGCTGATCGAGCGTGGCGTCGCGCCAGGAAAATTGCGGCTTGCGCAGGTGATGAAGCGCAACGTGCCGTCCCATGTCGTGCTGATCGTCGAAGCCGCGCCGCGGCAGGAGTATGTACTGGACAGCCTCACCGGCTCGGTCGGAGCCCGCGCCTCGTCCTCCTATGTGTTTCTGAAGGAACAGAACGGCGCCCGCTGGGAAAGCCGGATCTGAAACCACTCGGCCGATATGCGAAGCGGGGGACTTCTCCCCCGCTTGCCGGTTCGCTGCAGCGGTCAGCTGGCGCTGTCGCCTCCGCCGCCGCTATCGCCGCCGCCGCTATCGCCGCCGCCAGCTCCCCCGGCGCCGCCTCCGGTTCCGCTGCCGCCACCGGAGCCAGCTGCGCCCGCGCCGGAAGTTCCGCCGCCGGTCGAGCCGCCCGCCGCGCCAGTTCCACCAGCGGCGTCGCCGGAGCCCGTGCTGGCTGAACTCGCCGCTGCACTCGCCGCGCCGGTCGGGCCGTTCATGCCGCCATAGCCGCCACGGCCATAGCCGCCGAAGCCCTTCTTGTAGCGGCTTTGACCGTTGTAGGCGGTGTTCTCGCCATAGCCGTTGCCGCCGTAACCGTTACCGTAGGACGGTCCGTTGGGTTTTCCGGGTCGGCCGTTCCAGCCGGGCTTCCCATGGCCGTAGCCATTCTTGCCGTTGTGGGCCCAGTCGCGGTCCTTCCGCTTGGCCCATTTCTTCCTCTTGTCCCAGTCGCGTTTCTTGGCCCACTTCTTGTCCCAGTCGCGCTTCTTCGACCACTTTTTATCCCAGTCGCGCTTCTTGGCGTACTTCCAGTGCTTTTTCTTCTTGTCCCACTTGGACCAGTGTTCCTTCTTCCAGCCCCACTTTTTCCAATGCTTCTTGTGCTTCTTCCAGTGCTTTTTTGGGGGGTCCGGCGGAGCAACACCCGGGCCCTCCGGCAGGCCGCTGTCGCCGGAATCGACGCTGTAGGATGCGATCGTTGCCGTCGGCAGCTGTGAGCAGATTTCGACGTTCTCGGGCGTGATGCGGGGATTGCCCCACTGGTCGAAGCAAAGCTCCCGGTAGCTGGCCTGATCGAGATACGGATCGGTTTGCGCGGTCCCCGGCGAGGCGAGGAAAAAGGCGCCTGCCGTGCATGCGCAGAACACAGCAATCTTTGTGACGCTGTATTGCATGGCGTGTCTCCAGTTGTACCCAGCCGGAGACAAGCTTCAGAAAAATTGGCGCTATTTAGCAATAAACGCGGTGCTGGCTAGTTGAGGCTACTTGGTTGGGATGACGTTTGGCGAGACACAGCGGCTCCGCGCGGCAATAATCAAAAGTGGTTACTGTTTCACAATTGACAGCACTCAACCTTTAGATACGCTCGCAACATTGCAGCAGGAGGGGTTCACGCGGGGGACGAGCGCGGAGCTACCGCCATGGTCAGCGTCCAGGCCCACGGAAACCCGGTTGTCGTCCTGATCGATCGACGTGACCTCACGCGGGTTGCCTTGCTTCGATCGTTCAGCGAGGCGCTTCCCGGTATCACTGTCATCGCCGTTGCAGCCATCGACGATCTTGTCGGCCATACGACGGATCATCTGCGTGCCGCGCTCCTGCACATCGATGGTCCGCGTTCATCTCCCGCTTTCCTGAAATCGGAAATTGCGGCTGCGCGGGACAAGCTTCGTGGCGCTCCTGTCGTTACGTTGTCGGAATGCGGGGACGAAGGATCGCTGAATGCCGCCATCGAAGGCGGCGCAAGCGCCTATCTGACGACATCCATGCCGCTCGATCTGGCCGCGGCAACGCTGCGTCTTGTAATGCTTGGCGGGACGAGTTTTCCGCCGCGAAATGGCGGCGACCGCAACACTCCCGTGCGTCCATATCGGGCACGTGCGCACTCCGGCAAGACAAATGGCGGCGGGGGTCAGCTCACGCGACGCGAAGAGGAAGTTCTGAAATATGTCGGCGAAGGCGCGCAGAACAAGACGATCGCGTTCATACTCAACATGTCGGAGAACACCGTGAAGGTGCATCTCCATCGCATCCTGCAGAAATTCCGCCTGAACAACCGCACGGAAGCCGCGCTTCTGGCGAACAGCTATTTCGCCTCGGGCGACACGCTGTCCGCACGAGGTATGATGGCGCAGGATACGGATACGCTGCCGGGCTGATCTCCGGTCAGGCGTCGACGCTTGCCGACAGCGCGTTCTCCTGGATGAACTCGCGGCGCGGCTCGACCACTTCGCCCATCAGGCGGGTGAAGATGTCGTCGGCGTCGTCGCCTTCCTTGTGCCGGACCTGCAGCAGCGAGCGGGCATTGATGTCGAGCGTCGTTTCCCAAAGCTGGCCCGGGTTCATTTCGCCAAGGCCCTTGTAGCGCTGCAGCGTCACGCCCTTGCGCCCGGCAGCGAGCACCGCTTCGACCAGGCCGACCGGCCCGTGGACCGGAAGCAGATCCTCGCGGCGCTGCAGTCCGGCGGCCTTCTGGTAGATCGCCTGCAGATGGGCGGCGTTCTCGTCGAGCTTGCGGGCGTCCGCCGAGCCGATCAAGGCGAGGTCGAGTTTTGCGACCTCCTTCACGCCGCGCACCGTGCGCGAGAAGGTGTAGCCCGACGCGTCGGCGTCGCCTTCCCAGCCGCGCTCGGTTTCATCGGAGATGGCGTCGAGACGATGGGCGACATACTCGGCTGCCTCGTCCGCACGTTCCTCGGCCTTCAGAATCTCGATATTGAGAATGCCGGCTATGGCCGCCTGCTCGACGACCGTCCGGTTATAGCGCGAGTGCAGGCCCTGCAATGTGGTGCGGATCGCGCGCGCGGTGTCGATCACGGAGATCAGGTCCTGGCCGCCGAGGTCCTCGCCGGTGGCGAGTTTCAGCACCGTGCCTTCGGCGCCCATGCCGACGAGATAGTCCTCGAGCGCGCGCTCGTCCTTGAGATATTGTTCGGACTTGCCGCGCGCCACTTTGTAGAGCGGCGGCTGGGCGATGTAGATGTGGCCGCGCTCGATCAGCTCCGGCATCTGCCGGAAGAAGAAGGTCAGCAGCAGCGTGCGGATATGCGAGCCGTCGACATCGGCGTCGGTCATGATGATGATCTTGTGATAGCGCAGCTTGTCCGGGTTGAACTCGTCCTTGCCGATGCCGGTGCCGAGCGCGGTGATCAGCGTGCCGATTTCCTGGCTGCCAAGCATGCGGTCGAAGCGCGCGCGTTCGACGTTCAGAATCTTGCCGCGCAGCGGCAGAACGGCCTGGAACGCGCGGTCGCGGCCCTGCTTGGCCGAGCCGCCGGCCGAGTCGCCCTCGACGAGGAAGAGCTCGGACTTCGCCGGATCGCGTTCCTGACAGTCGGCGAGCTTGCCGGGCAGGGACGCCATGTCGAGTGCGCCCTTGCGGCGCGTCAGCTCGCGCGCCTTGCGCGCCGCCTCGCGGGCGGCGGCGGCCTCGACCACCTTGCCGACCACCGTACGTGCATCGGCGGGGTGTTCCTCGAACCATTCCGAGAGCGCCTGGTTCAGCGCGTTCTCGACGGCGGGGCGCACTTCCGACGAAACCAGTTTTTCCTTCGTCTGCGACGAGAATTTGGGATCGGGTACCTTGACCGACAGAACGCAGGTCAGGCCCTCCCGGCAGTCGTCGCCGGTCAGCGCGACCTTTTCCTTTTTCGAGATGCCCGACGTGTCCGCATAGCTCGTCACCTGCCGCGTAAGCGCCGCGCGGAAACCGGCGAGATGGGTGCCGCCGTCGCGCTGCGGAATGTTGTTGGTGAAGCAGAGGACGTTTTCGTAATAGCTGTCGTTCCACCACAAGGCGGCTTCGACGACGATGCCCTCGCGCTCGCCGCGAACGACGATCGGCCGGTCGATGAGCGATTTCTTGGTGCGGTCGAGATAGCGCACGAAGGCTTCGATGCCGCCTTCGTACATAAGCTCCTCGCGCTTCTCCTCGACGCCGCGCGCATCCGTCAGGACAATGCGGACGCCCGAGTTCAGAAAGGCCAGTTCGCGCAGGCGGTGTTCGAGCGTCGCGTAGTCGAATTCAACCTGGGTGAAGGTTTCCTTCGACGGCAGGAAGGTGACTTCGGTGCCGCGGCGGCCGTTGGCCTCGCCGGCAACCGCCAGCGGCGCGTCGGCGTCGCCATGCGTGAACGTCATGACGTGCTCATTGCCGTCGCGCCAGATGCGCAGGCGCAGCCATTTCGACAGCGCGTTGACGACCGAAACGCCGACGCCATGCAGGCCGCCGGAGACCTTGTAGGAATTCTGGTCGAATTTTCCGCCGGCATGCAGCTGGGTCATGATGACCTCGGCGGCGGAAATGCCCTCTTCCGTATGGATGTCCGTCGGAATGCCGCGGCCGTTGTCGGATACGGTGCATGAGCCGTCGGCGTTGAGCGTCACGGTCACGAGATCGGCATGGCCGGCCAGCGCTTCGTCGATCGCGTTGTCGACGACCTCATAGACCATGTGATGCAGGCCCGACCCGTCGTCGGTGTCGCCGATATACATACCGGGGCGCTTGCGCACGGCGTCGAGGCCCTTGAGAACCTTGATCGAGTCCGCGCCGTAATCGCTGTCGGACCGGGCTCCGGCAGGTTGGGCCATGATGCAAAAATTCCTTGAAAAAAGTCCGCGGACCGGGAGCGATTCGCAGCATCATTAATATAGGCGAATCACCCCGGAAATTCACGCGAATCCGGCCGGAATCGCGCCAGGAATCGCGATTTTTTTCCGCCTTCTAACGCATTGCTGGAATTGCGTTTTTAGCAGCCCGATTCAGCGGCCTCAACGCGCCTGTTCGCATCGGCCCGGGCCGATCGAAAACACCGCGGAATTCGGCCCCAGACTGTCGAACAGGGCGATGTCGGCGCCGGTCATGAAGGACTGCGCGCCAAGGTCTTCCAGAACGCCGTAAAGGGCGCCCCGGCGATCGGGATCGAGATGGGCCGCAACCTCATCCAGAAGCACGATCGGCGTTGCGCCGGAGAGCCGGGCGACGAGCCGGGCATGCGCAAGAACAAGTCCAAGGAGGAGCGCTTTCTGCTCCCCGGTCGAGCACAGATTGGCCGGCATCTGCTTCGGCGCGTGGCGGACGGTGAGATCGGATGCGTGCGGGCCTTCGGTGGTGCGTCCCGCCGCGCGGTCGCGGCCGCGCAGCTCGCGTAGCCGGTCGCGGTATATGTCCTCGGCGTCGGCGGCGCTGCCGGAGCCGATCCTGTCCTCCATCCAACCGCCCAGCAGGATCTCCGCATGAGGGAAAATACCGGAATCCGACTTCGTTTCCGCGATCAGTCCTGCGAGGCGCGCCACGGTTTCGATGCGGGCGGCGGCAACGGAGACGGCAAGCTCGGCCGTCTCGTGCTCGACGGCATCGAGCCAGCGCGGATCGCGAGCGCCTTCTTCCAGCAGCTTGTTGCGCGAGCGCAAGGCGCGTTCGAATGCGTTGACGCGGGTGCCATGCGACGGGTCGACCGCGAGCACGAGGCGATCGAGAAACCGGCGGCGATCGCCGGCAGGCCCGGTGAAGAGCCCATCCATGGCCGGCGTCAGCCAGACAACCCGCAGATGATCGGCAAAGGCCGAGGGCCCGGACACCGCCGCGCCGTTGATGCGGCAGCGGCGGGAGGCGCCTTCATTGTCGTCCGCTTCGATGCCGGTGCCGAGCGCGGCCTCGCCCAGCGCTCCCTCGATTTCCGCTGCGGCCGCCCACGAGCCGTTGCCGTCGATCTGCGCGATATCGGCATGCGCGGCGCGGCGAAGGCCGCGCCCCGGCGCCAGCAGCGAGATTGCCTCGAGAAGGTTGGTCTTGCCGGCCCCGTTCGGTCCGGTCAGCGCAACAAGACGCTGCCCGCAGCTCAGCGCGAGCGATGGGTGATTGCGGAAATGCGTGAGCCGGAGCCGCGTGATGACGGCCCGTACGGACGACGGTACCGTGACTTAAACTCGCATCGGCATCAGGACGTACAAGGCCGAAGAGCCTTCCTTGTCCTGGATCACGGTCGGCGAGCCCGGATCGGCAAGCTTGAGCAAGGCGGTGTCGGTGTCGATCTGATCGGTTATGTCGAGCAGATAGCGCGAGTTGAAACCGATATCGAGCGGCTCCGAGCCGTAGTCGACCTCGATCTCCTCGGTCGCCGAGCCCGAATCCGGGTTGCTGACGGACAGGGTCAGCTTGCCGTCGCTGAGCGCCAGTTTTACCGCGCGGCCGCGTTCGGACGAGATCGTCGACACGCGATCCACGGCAGCCTTGAACTCGACCTTGTCGACGGTCAGCGACTTGTCATTGCCTTGCGGGATGACGCGCGCATAGTCCGGGAAGGTGCCGTCGATCAGCTTCGATGTCAGGACGACGTCGCCGAGCGTGAACCGGATCTTGGTCGGCGACAGCTCGATGGTGACCGAGCCATCCGGCGATTCCACGAGACGCTGGACTTCCGACACGGTTTTGCGCGGCACGATGATGCCCGGCATCTGTGCGGCGCCCTTCGGACAGGGCAGCTCCACGCGCGCAAGCCGGTGTCCATCGGTCGCGACCGCGCGCAACATCGGTACGCCATCGACCTCGATCGCATGCAGATAGATGCCGTTGAGATAGTAGCGCGTCTCCTCGGTCGAGATCGCGAACTGGGTCTTGTCGATCAGGCGCTTCAGATCGGCGGCCGTGAGGTCGAACTTCACCGGGAGTTCGCCGGCGGCAAGATCCGGAAAGTCCGATTCCGCGAGCGTCTGCAGCGAAAAGCGCGAACGGCCCGAACGGATCGTCAGCGTGCCGGAATCGCCCGCCTGCTCGAGCGCGATCTGGGCGCCGTCAGGCAGTTTGCGGACGATGTCGTAAAATGTATGGGCGGGAACCGTGGTCGAGCCGGCGGTGCCGATATCGGCCGGCGCGGTCTCGACGACTTCAAGGTCGAGATCGGTCGCCTGCAGCCGAAGCCCGCCGCTTTCCGCGCGCACCAGGACGTTGGACAGGATCGGGATGGTCGTCCGGCGCTCCACGACGCGATGGACATGCCCGAGGGATTTGAGCAGCGCGGCCCGTTCAAGGGTCACTTTCATTTTCGATATTCCATTCCGTGGAAGGCGGCCGGAGGCCGCGGGGCCTAGCCGCCCGAGGCGCCCGAAAGCGCCGGGCCGGGGAGATTGGCCCCTCCCCGGCCATTTCGCAAGCGTTTCATCCTATTCGGACAGCATCCGTTTCAGAAGGTCGACATCCTCGCTGAGCGCGGTGTCGGTGTGAAGCAGGCCATCAATCTTGCGCACCGCATGCAGCACCGTCGTGTGGTCCCGGCCGCCGAAACGCCGGCCGATTTCCGGCAGCGAGCGCAGCGTCAGCACCTTCGAGAGATACATCGCGATCTGGCGAGGACGCACCACGGTCGCCGTACGGCGCGCGGAGAGAATGTCGGCGCGCGAGACGTTGTAATGGCGCGCGACGATGCGCTGGATGTCCTCGATCTTGACGCGCTTCGGCTCGCGGTTGCGGACGAGATCGCGCAGGGCCTCTTCGGCCATCTCGAGCGTCACTGCCGCTCCCGTAAGGGTGTTGTGAGCAAGAAGCCGGTTCACCGCGCCATCGAGATCGCGGCCATTGGCCGTCACCGTGCGCGCGACATAGGAGAGAACAGAAGGCGGCACGTCGAAGCCCGGATTGCTCTCGTGCGCGGCGGCGACGCGGCCCTTCAGGATCGACAGCCTGAGATCCTCGTCGAGCGACGCCATCTCGACGGCAAGGCCGCCGGCAAGGCGCGAGCGCAGGCGGTCGTCGAGGCTTTCCAGTTCCGCCGGCGGACGGTCGGCGGCGACGACGACCTGGCGGCCGGCATCGATCAGCGCGTTCAGCGTATGGCCGAACTCGGCGGAGACCGTCTTGCCCTGCAGGAACTGCACATCGTCGATGACGAGCATGTCGATGCCGCGCAGCGTTTCCTTGAAGGCGAGCGCGGTCTGCGCCCGCAGCGCATTGACGAAGCCGAACATAAATCGTTCGGCGGTGAGATAGAGCACGCGGCGCCCGCCCGCTTCCGCCTGACCGGCGATCGCATGAAGGAGATGCGTCTTGCCGAGGCCGACAGCCGCGTGAACGTAAAGCGGATTATAGCGGATCGGCTCGCCGGGGCGGGCCTTCGCCACTTCCTGCGCCGCAGCATGGGCGAGGGCGTTCGAGCGGCCGACCAGGAACGAGTCGAAACCCATCCGGCGGTCGAGCGGAGATCCGACAAGGCTGCCGCCCGCCGGCTGCGCTTCAGTCGTTGCGCCAAGCGCGGCTGCCGGCGCGGCGCCGGATTTTACGGCAACGCCTGAAGCGGCTGCCACGGGACGGGCCGATGCCGGACGGCCGCCGGCCGTGCGGAGCGAAAGTTCGATGCGCTGGATGTCGGCATCCTCTGCCTGGAAGGCGCGCAGAATCCGGTCGGCGTAATGCGACTGGATCCAGCTCCTGAGGAAGCGTGTCGGAACCGACAGATGCGCGAGCCCGGACTTGTCGACCGACTCCAGCTCGATGCGGGCGAACCAGGACAGATAGATGTCCTCGCCAAGTTCCGCGCGCAGACGCCGTTGAGTCCGTTGCCAGGCCGCACCGTAGTCGCCGCTGGAAGGTGATAAAGCAGGCGCGGACATTTCTGTCTCCTGAAGGCGGGTGCTTGTGGTGTCGTAGGTGTCATCGGCCCGGTTGCGGGCCGATGGATCGAAGAAAATGTCGTCGGTCATGTCCGTTGTGCTTCTCAAGTCTGTATCCAGGGCAGGTCACTGGCCTTCCAGCCGGCCGTGCGTCCGCGATGGCGGCCCGCATCGGGCGGGCCTTCAAAGCCGCCGGCGACGTTGAAACTTTTGCCAAATCCCTCGGCCGACGCGCAGGTCGCCGCAGCAGCGCTGCGGACACCCGACCGGCACAGGAAATAGAGGGGGGCATCCTGGGGGACATTGCGCGCGGCGAGTTCCGCCTTGAGCCTGTCGAGGAAATCGCCTGCGACCTGCATATGCGGCCAGCTCTGCCACTCGATCAGGATCGGCTCCTTGCCAATGGCGCCAAGGTCGGGAACACCGACAAAGCTCCATTCCGCACGGGTGCGAACGTCGATCAGCTGAGCAGAGCTCGTGCTGGCAAGGTCATTATAGGCGGTGAGAGGATCAACATCTCCCGCATACCCAGCCTGCGATTGCAGAGTCATAGAATTACCCTATGCACCCCGAAGTATTCGGAGCGCATCCCCATTGTCATCTTGATGTTGTTCTACGCGACACGGGGTTCGAAGAAGTACAGCACGCACCCAAAGCTTCTTCGTTGAACTAGCCGGAAGCGCCCCAAGCCGCCGGATGCAGACAAAAACTCCCCATCCCATGAAATCATGGGCTATAACTCTGTCACAATTTCTAGAGGTCTTTGGGCGCCGCCCGCTGACGAAGAAAACATAGCCACGCCTTGTTTCGGGCGGCAATAAAAAAAACACCCCTCGAAACGAGTCCAACCCGCCTCGTACGGACGGTCCGCCACAAATGAATTGTGGCAAAGCCCTGATCCTCTTGCGATTCAGCCGCCTCGGCCCGGCCGTGGCTTTCATGTCGCTTCGGGTTAAAAATATATTAACCGCCGGATATTGACCGAGCCCTGCCGCTACCCGGCCCCGCCGTATCCCGCCTAAGAATTTGATTTATAGACAAAATTTGTGCGCGGGCGAGCGCCGTTTGGCGGCAGTCCCTGCGGATTCAGGCGATTGCGGAAATCAAGAGGGTACCGGCCGAAACCGGGTCGGTGTGACGCTTTAACAACGGCGCTGTGACGCCGCTGCCACGGCCCCTCCGGCGCGCGGTCGATGGACACCCGCCGGAATTCGGACACAAAAAAGCCCGGCTCTGGGCCGGGCTTTTTGAACTTTTCTGAATTCGGGGTTCAGCCGAGCGCCTTCACCCGTGCAGCGAGACGTGAAACTTTCCGCGACGCGGTGTTCTTGTGAAGGATGCCCTTCTGGGCCGCCCGCATCAGTTCGGGCTGTGCGCCACGCAGCGCCTCGGCGGCTGCCTTGGCGTCGCCCGCGGCCAGTGCGTCCTCGACCTTGCGGATCTGGGAGCGGACGCGGGTGCGGCGGCTCTTGTTGATCGTGGTCTTGCGCGCAATCTTGCGCGCGGCCTTCTTGGCCGACTTCGTATTGGCCATCAGTATCTTCCTTGGGTTCGCGCCGCTCAGCAGCGGGGCGTAAAATCAAAAGGGCGGCGGGAATGACCCGCCGCTTTGGCGGTGTTCATAGTCCGATCGCCGGGCAAGGTCAACGACAGACAGGCCTCTCTTATCCGGCTTATCTCTAACAGGCCTATCTCTGGCAGGCCGGGCAATAAAAGGTCGAGCGGCCGTTCTGGACGATGCGGCGGACGCTGCCTTTGCAGCCTCGCTTCACGCAGGGCTGCCCCGCGCGGTCGTAGACGCGAAAGGAATGCTGGAAATAGCCGAGTTCGCCATCGGTGCGGGCGTGATCGCGCAGCGAGGAGCCGCCCGCCTCCACCGCCTCCAGCAGGACGGCCCGGATGGCTTCGGCCAGCGGAGCCGCCCGGGCCGGCGCCATGTTTTTCGCCGAGCGGCGCGGCGACAGGCCCGCGCGGTGCAGCGCCTCGCAGACATAGATATTGCCGAGGCCGGCGATGATCTTCTGGTCCAGGAGGGCCGCCTTCAGCGAGGTCGTCCGTTTTTTCAACGCTTCCAGCAGGAACGCGGCGCTGAGCTCGTTGCCGAGCGGCTCTATCCCGAGCGGGCTTATCAGGGGATGGGCGCCAAGCTCGCCGCGGTCGCTCAGCAGCATGAAGCCGAAGCGACGCGGGTCATTATAGATGACACGCACGCCGCGGTCGGTGGTGAAGACGACATGGTCGTGCGCGGCAAGCCGCGAGCGTTCGTGATGGAAGCTGCCCGGCACATCGCCCTCGACCCGGAAAGAGCCTGACATCCCAAGATGGGCGATCAGCACCTGGCCATCGTCGAGATCGAGGAGGAGATATTTGGCCCGGCGGCCAAGCGCGGTGACTGTTCGTCCGGTCAGCCGGTCGGCAAAGCGGTCCGGAAACGGAAAACGCAGATCCTTGCGCCGGGCCTCGACCGTGACCAGCCTGCGCCCCTCGAGGGCAGGGGTAAGTCCGCGGCGGACGGTCTCGACTTCGGGCAGCTCGGGCATGGTTAAGTCTGTCGGGCAGGGTAACTGGCTAAGGAAGTTGCCATAATATAGGTTCGCCGCGCATCGATGAGCGAGACCATGACTGAGAGCGCAAGCGCGCCTGATACCACGCATTTCGGCTTCGAGGACGTGCCCCTGCAGGAAAAGCAGGGCCGGGTGGACCGCGTCTTCCGCGATGTCGCCGCGCGCTATGACCTCATGAACGATCTGATGTCCGGCGGCCTGCACCGGGCGTGGAAGTCCGCGATGGTGACAGCTCTCTCCCTGCCGCGCGGCGGACGTGCCTTCCGTCTGCTCGATGTCGCGGGCGGCACCGGCGACATTTCGCTGCGCGTTCTGAAGCGCGGCGGGCCGGGCGTGCAGGTCACGCTGTCCGATATCAATCCGAACATGCTCGAGGTCGGTCGCGAGCGCGTCGACGCCGCGGGCTTTGCGGGGCGCGTCATTATTGCAGAGGCGAATGCCGAGGAACTGCCTTTCGGCGATGGCGAGTTCGATGCCGTGACCATTGCTTTTGGCCTGCGCAATGTGCCGCGGATGGACCGTGCGCTGGCCGAATTCCGCCGCGTCCTGAAGCCGGGCGGACATTTTCTCTGCCTCGAATTCTCGACGGTCGACGCCGCGTTGCTGGACAAGGCGTATGATCTTTATTCGTTCAACCTGATCCCGGAGATCGGGCGGGTGGTGACGGGCGATGCGGATGCCTATCGCTATCTCGTGGAATCGATCCGGAAATTCCCGCCGCCGGAACAGCTTGCGATGATGATGGGAGATGCCGGTTTCGGCCGCGTCAGCCATACGCCCTACACCGGCGGCATCGCCGCGCTGCATTCCGGCTGGCGGCTCTAGGGCGCCGCCGTGTTCGCCAATCTCGCCCAGCTCGGCCGTGTTGTACGGACAGGATACGTCTTCGCCCGCGAAGGCGTTTTCGGCGCGGTCGATCTCGATGCGTTCCCCGCGCCGGTGCGCGGCACGCTGCGCGCGCTGCGTCTGATCGAACGGCGCGGACCCTCGCGGAACACCGCCCCGCTGTCGGCCGCCCTGGCGCGCCTCGGGCCGTCCTATGTGAAGCTCGGCCAGTTCCTCGCGACACGGCCCGACGTTGTCGGTACGAAGATCGCAGCCGATCTCGAAAACCTGCAGGACCGCGTGCCGCCTTTCCCGCAGGCCGACGCCGAGGAGATGGTCGCGGCCGCCCTCGGCAAACCGGTGGCGGAGAGCTTTGTCGAATTCGGTCCGGCGGTTGCCGCCGCCTCGATCGCGCAGGTCCACAAGGCCAAGGTCGCCGCCGGACCTGCGGCGCGCGATGCCGCGGTGAAGGTGCTGCGGCCCGGAGTGATACGGAAGTTCCGGCGCGACCTTGCGAATTTTTATTCCATCGCCCGCCTGATCGAACGCTTCAATCCGCCGGCGCGGCGCCTGCGTCCGGTCGCGGTGGTGGATACGCTGGCGCGCTCGGTCGCGCTGGAAATGGATCTTCGGCTTGAAGCCGCCGCCCTGTCGGAAATGGGCGAGAACACCAAGGACGATCCCGGCTTCCGCGTGCCGTCCGTCGACTGGGCGCGGACGGCGAAGGATGTATTGACGCTTGAATGGGTTGAGGGCGTGAAACTGTCCGACCACGCGGCCCTGCGCGCCGCGGGTCACGATCTTCCGGCGCTCGGGCGTCTTTTGATCCAGAGTTTTCTGCGCCATGCCATGCGCGACGGCTTCTTCCATGCCGACATGCATCCCGGCAATCTGTTCGTGGATGCCGCCGGCAACATCGTCGCCGTCGATCTCGGCATCACGGGACGGCTTGGGCCGAAAGAGCGGCGCTTCCTCGCCGAAATGCTCTACGGCTTCATCGAGCGCGACTATCTTCGCGTCGCCCAGGTGCATTTCGACGCCGGCTATGTGCCGCCGGACCAGAGCGTCGCGGAGTTCGCGCGCGCCCTGCGCTCGGTCGGAGAGCCGACCCACGGCCGCCTCGCCCAGGACGTCTCGATGGCGCGGCTTCTCACCCAGCTGTTCGAGATCACCGAGATCTTCCACATGGAGACCCGGCCCGAACTCATCATGCTGCAGAAGACGATGGTCGTCGTCGAAGGCGTGGCGCGCTCGCTCGATCCGAGGCTCGATATGTGGACCGCGGCCGAACCCGTCGTCCGCGAATGGATCACCCGCTATCTCGGCCCGGTCGGCAAGATCGAGGACGTGGCGGATGGCGCGCTCCGGCTCGGACGCGCGCTGGCCGATGTGCCCGATCTGATGGCGCGGACGCAGTATCTCGCCCGCAGTCTTGAGGAGATGACGGTACGGGGCTTTCCGCTCGCGCCCGAAAGCGTCCGCGACATCGGCCGCGCCGAGGCGCGGCGTGCCCGCTGGGGGCATCTCGCGCTTTGGGTCATTGCCGGACTTCTCGCTTTATTCATCGTTCTGGGATAGGGAAAAGCCCGGGATCGGCACGACCCCTGTGTGCTATGAGTAAGCTATTGCAAAACAAGCGCATTCTTCTTGTGATCGGGGGCGGGATCGCGGCCTATAAAAGCCTCGACCTGATCCGCCGGCTGAAGGAACGGGGCGCGATGGTCCGCGCCATCCTGACCGAGGCCGGGGCGCAGTTCGTGACGCCGCTTGCGGTCGGCGCCATCTCCGGCGAGCGGGTCTTCACCAGCCTGTTTGATCTCGCCGACGAGCAGGATGTCGGCCATATCCGCCTTGCCCGCGACACTGACCTCATCATCGTGGCGCCGGCAACCGCCGATCTTCTGGCGAAAATGGCCAATGGCCTCGCAAATGACCTGGCATCGACGGCGCTGCTCGCAACCGACAAGCCCGTTCTCGTGGCGCCGGCCATGAACCCGCGGATGTGGGACCATGCCGCGACGCGGCGCAATGCCGACCGGTTGCGCCAGGACGGCATCCGCTTTGTCGGTCCGAATACAGGCGCGATGGCCGAGCGCGGCGAAAGCGGGCTCGGCCGCATGGCCGAGCCGATCGAGATCGCCGATGCCGCCGCAACGCTGCTCGGCGCAACCGGAGCCGGCGGCGTATTGACAGGACGCCGCGTGATCGTGACGTCCGGCCCGACGCATGAGCCGATCGATCCGGTGCGTGTCCTCGCCAACCGCTCATCCGGCCGCCAGGGCCATGCGATTGCCGCCGCCGCGGCGCGCGCCGGCGCCGATGTCACTCTTGTTTCCGGGCCGGTCGCGCTGCCCGATCCGGCGGGCGTGAAAGTCGTGAAGGTCGAGACCGCAGAGGAAATGCTGCATGCGGTCGGGCTGGCGCTGCCGGCCGATATTGCGGTGTTTGCCGCCGCCGTCGCCGACTGGCGCGTCAAGCGCGCGAAGAATTCCAAGGTCAAGAAAGGGAAGTCCGGACCGCCGAAACTCGACCTCGTCGAGAACCCGGACATCCTGGCCACCGTCGCCACGCTCGACGACAACAGGCCGGCTCTCGTCGTCGGCTTTGCCGCCGAAACCGACGATGTCGTCGCGCATGCCAGAAAGAAGCTCAAGCGCAAGCGCTGCGACCTGATCGTCGCCAACGACGTCTCGCCCGCGAGCGGTGTCATGGGCGGGGTGTCCAACACCGTCCATCTTGTGTCGGCCGCAGGGGTCGAGACCTGGCCGACGATGAGCAAGTCGGACGTTGCCGAGAAACTGATCGCGCGGTTCGCGGAGCTACTGGGATGACTCGTATTAAGGTTGCCGTCACCCGGCTGCCGCATGGCCTCGGCCTGCCGCTTCCGGCCTATGCGACGGCGGGCGCCGCAGGCATGGATTTGATCGCGGCGGTTGAAGAAGGCTCCGGTTTGGAGTTAAGTCCGGGCGCGCGGAAGCTTGTTCCCACGGGGCTGATTTTCCAGTTGCCAGAGGGATATGAGGGCCAGGTGCGGCCACGTTCGGGGCTTGCTCTCCGGCATGGCGTCACGGTTGCAAATGCTCCGGGAACGGTCGACTCGGACTATCGGGGGGAAGTCCAGGTTCTGCTCGTCAATCTCGGCGGGGAAAATTTCACGGTCACGCGGGGTATGCGCGTCGCTCAATTCGTCGTCGCGCCGGTCGTCACGGCCGATCTTGTCGAGACCCACGTAATAAACGAAACAATACGCGGTGCGGGCGGCTTCGGATCGACCGGCACCGGGGGGAAGAAGGGCTGAAGGGTATGAATCTGCTTCCGCGTCGCAGTCTGCTTGCGATCGCCGCCGTGGTCGACATCGCCTATCACGCGCGGCCGGCTCCGATCGCCGCCAAGGCTCTTTCCGCGCGGCACTCGCTGCCGCCGCGCCATCTCGAAACCCTGCTCCAGGTTCTGGTGCGTTCGGGCATCCTGAAAGGCGTGCGCGGTCCGCGCGGCGGCTACGAACTTGCGCGCGAGCGCCGCCGCATCACCGTGGCGGACATTGTCCGCGCCGCGTCCTCGCCGGCCCCTGTCATGAACGGCAGCAAGGCCGATCCCGAAGATGGCGGCGCCGAGCCGTCCGCGCTTGTGCGCGATGTCGTGGTGCCCGCCATCGACCAGGCGTCCGAGATTTTTCTCGAAAAGCTTCAGGAAATCACGGTCGACGATCTGTGCCGCGACGCGCAGAGCCGGCGGGTGTTCGGGGAAGCCGCCCCGAACTATGATTTCAGCATCTGAGATCACACGC
Source organism: Hyphomicrobiales bacterium (assembly GCA_022842205.1). Classification (GTDB taxonomy): domain Bacteria; phylum Pseudomonadota; class Alphaproteobacteria; order Rhizobiales; family Methylopilaceae; genus Flaviflagellibacter. The sequence goes on along the minus strand of JALHQA010000007.1, from coordinate 51,792 downwards.
CGGAGCGCCCGGCACTTGAAATAAACCCCGCGCGGCCTTTGTGTAGAGCTTCGGATATACGCGCCCTTCAGGAGGTTTCGATGCCCCAGTTCGCAGCACGGACGCCGCAGCAGTCCCAGTTCTGGGGCCGCGGCCGGATCTACGATTCGATCACGGAGACAATCGGCAACACGCCGCTTGTGCGTCTGAACCGTATTTCCGCCGAACGCGGGGTGAAGGCCAATCTTCTGGCCAAGCTCGAATTCTTCAACCCGATCGCCAGCGTGAAGGACCGTATCGGTGTTGCGATGATCGATGCGCTGGAGGAATCCGGTGCGCTGAAGCCGGGCGGCACGATCGTCGAGCCCACATCGGGCAATACCGGCATCGCCCTGGCTTTCGTCGCCGCGGCGCGGGGCTATCGTCTCATCCTCGTGATGCCGGAAACGATGTCGATCGAGCGCCGCAAGATGCTGGCTCTGCTTGGAGCGGAGCTTGTCCTGACGGAAGGGCCAAAAGGCATGAAGGGCGCGGTCGCCCGCGCCGAGGAACTTCTGAACGAAATTCCCGGAGCGGTGATGCCGCAGCAGTTCAAGCATCTGGCCAATCCCGCGATCCATCGCGCGACGACGGCGGAAGAGATCTGGAACGACACCGAAGGCAAGGTCGATGCGGTGATCTCCGGCGTCGGCACCGGCGGCACCATCACCGGCGTCGGCACCGTGCTCAAGAAGAAGAATCCGGACATAAAAATGATCGCGGTCGAGCCGGAGGATTCGCCGGTCCTGTCCGGCGGCGCGCCGGGCCCGCACAAGATCCAGGGCATCGGCGCGGGCTTCGTGCCCGACGTTCTCGACCGCACCGTGATCGATGAGGTGGTGACGGTCGGCAATCAGACGGCCTTCGACATGGCGCGCCGCGTCGCGAAACTTGAAGGCATTCCCGTCGGCATTTCGTCCGGCGCCGCCGTTGCCGCTGCCCTCGAAGTCGGCTCGCGGCCGGAGATGGCGGGCAAGAACATCGTCGTCATCATTCCGAGCTTTGCGGAGCGCTATCTCTCGACGGCCCTGTTCGAGGGGTTGTGAGCACGCCCGCGAGCGGGGGCTTCTTCAACACGGCGTGGCTGTTCAAGCTGCGCCTGGCCGTGCGCCGCCTCTGGCTGCGTGCGGCGCTGTTTGGTGTGCTGGGCGTTGCGACGGCAGTTCTGGCCGCGTTCCTCGCTCCCTATGTGCCAAGCGACATCGCCGTAAAGATCGGCGGCCGTGCTGTCGATACCATCCTGTCGCTTATGGCGAGCAGCATGCTGGCCGTAACCACCTTTTCCTTGTCAACAATGGTCGCCGCCCAGGCCGCCGCGGCGCAGTCGGGCAGTCCCCGTGCGACGGAGCTCCTGACCGAGGACAATCACGCGCACAACGCGCTGTCGACCTTCATCGGCGCCTTTCTGTTCAGCGTGGTGGGCCTCGTTGCCCTGGAGACCGAGTCCTACGGCGCGCACGGCCGCGTGATCATGTTCGGCGTCACGATCCTCGTTCTGGTGGCGGTTGTCGCGACCCTGATCCGCTGGGTCGACTCTCTGGCGCGTCTTGGTCGCGTCAGCAATACAATCAGCAAGCTGGAGAAAGTGACGCGGGACGCGATCGAGATGCGCGGCGCCCAGCCGTTTCGTGGAGGCAAGGCCTACAAGGCTCTCCCGCGCGGTACGACCGCCATTGCCGCGCCGAGTGTTGGATACGTACAGTATATCGACATGGCGGCGCTCGGCCGCCTGGCCGACAAGCACGAGATCACGCTTTATCTCGAAGCCGATACCGGCTCGTTCATGTATCCGGGGCGGCCGCTCGCCCGCTATCGCGGTACGCTCGACGAGGACGGCGAGAACAGCATCGCGGCGAGCTTCGTGCTCGGGGATCGCAGGACCTTCGAGCAGGACATGCGGTACGGACTTATTGTTCTGTGCGAGGTAGCGCAGCGGGCCCTGTCGGCCGCCGTCAACGATCCGGGCACGGCGATGGATGTCATCGCCGTACAGCTCCGTCTGCTTGCCCAGTGGCACGACTGCCGGTCTGCCTTCGATGGCGGCGCGGAGTACGAGCACATCCATGTCCGCGAGCCGTCGGCGGAAGAGTTGCTCGACGACGCTTTCGCCCCCGTCGCGCGCGATGCGGCGGGCAATGCCGAAGTTCAGCTGCGCCTGCAGAAGGCTTTCGCGGCTCTTGAGGCCCTGGGCGATGACGATGGTAATTTCGCCAGGGCCGCGCGGCGGCACGCCAAGATCGCGCGCGAGCGGGCGCTGAAGGCCTTCACGCACGAGGCCGATCGAAAGCTTCTGGAGCGCGCGGTCTGAAAAGAAGCGGGCCGGGCGCCGTCGGAGGGGATGACGGGTGCGCCCGGCCCTTGATGTGTGCGCCGGGGAGGGGGATCGGCGCATATCGATTGGTCGCGCCGCCCGCCTCCCGGGTTCAAGCCATCCGAAAAATAATCAGACGGCTTCCTTGAGCTTTTCCGAGCGCTTGCGGTCGTTCGGATCGAGATGGACCTTGCGCAGGCGGATCGATTTCGGCGTGACCTCGACGCGCTCGTCGTCCTGGATGTAGGTCAGGGCGCGCTCCAGCGTCATGCGGATCGGCGGCGTCAGCCGCACCGCCTCGTCCTTGGAGGTCGTGCGGATATTGGTCAGCTGCTTGCCCTTGAGCACGTTGACTTCGAGGTCGTTGTCGCGCGTGTGTTCGCCGACGATCATGCCCTGATAGACCTTCCAGCCGGGTTCGATCATCATCGGGCCGCGGTCTTCGAGATTCCACAGTGCGTACGCCACCGCCTCGCCCGGCGAGTTGGCGATCAGGACGCCGTTGCGGCGGCCGGCGATCTCGCCCTTGTAGGGTTCATAGGCGTGGAACAGGCGGTTCATGATCGCGGTGCCGCGGGTGTCGGTCATCAGTTCCGACTGATAGCCGATGAGGCCGCGCGTCGGCGCGTGGAACACGAGGCGGACGCGGTTGCCGCCCGACGGCTTCATTTCCAGCATGTCGGCGCGGCGCTCGCCCATTTTCTGCACGACGACGCCGGAATGTTCCTCGTCGACGTCGACGACGACTTCCTCGATGGGTTCGAGCGTCTGACCGTTCTCGTCCTGCTGCAGCACGACGCGCGGGCGCGAGACGGCGATTTCGAAGCCTTCGCGGCGCATGGTCTCGATCAGTACGGACAGTTGAAGTTCGCCGCGTCCCGACACGAAGAACGAATCCTTGTCGGCGGCTTCCTCGATCTTCAGCGCGACATTGCCTTCGGCTTCTTTCATGAGGCGGTCGCGAATGACGCGGCTCGTCACCTTGTCGCCCTCGGTGCCGGCGAGCGGACTGTCGTTGACGATGAACGACATCGTCACGGTCGGCGGATCGATCGGCTGCGCCTTCAGCGGCTCGGTGACGCTGAGATCGCAGAACGTGTCGGCAACGGTGCCTTTCGGCAAACCGGCAATGGCGACGATGTCGCCGGCGGAGCCTTCCTCGATCGGCGTGCGCTCGATGCCGCGGAAGGCGAGAATTTTGGAGACGCGGCCCTGCTCGACCACCGTGCCGTCCTGCGCCAGCACCTTGATCGTCTGGTTGGGCTTGATCGTGCCTGACGTGATGCGTCCGGTGATCATGCGGCCGAGGAAGGGGTTTGCTTCCAGCAGCGTGCCGATCATGCGGAACTGGGTGTCGGCGTGGATCGTCGGCTCGGGCACGTGCTTGAGCACGAGATCGAGCAGCGGCGCCATGCCCTGGTCGGACGGACCTTCCGGCTTGTCGGCCATCCAGCCGGAGCGGCCGGAGCCATACAGAATGGGGAAGTCGAGCTGCTCGTCGCTCGCGTCGAGCGCGGCGAACAGATCGAACACCTCGTTGATGACCTCGGTGGGCCGGGCGTCGGAGCGGTCGACCTTGTTGATGACGACGATCGGGCGGAGGCCGACTTTCAGCGCCTTGCCGACCACGAACTTGGTCTGCGGCATCGGACCTTCGGCGGCATCGACGAGCACGATGGCGCTGTCGACCATGTTGAGGATGCGCTCCACCTCGCCGCCGAAATCGGCGTGGCCGGGCGTATCGACGATATTGATGCGCGTGTCCTTCCAGACGATCGAGGTCGCCTTGGCGAGGATGGTGATGCCGCGCTCCTTTTCGAGATCGTTCGAATCCATCACGCGCTCGGCGACGCGCTGGTTCTCGCGGTAGGAACCGGACTGTTTCAGGAGTTCGTCGACGAGGGTCGTCTTGCCATGGTCGACGTGGGCGATGATCGCCACATTGCGCAGTTTCATAGATATGGAATCCAAAATAGGGGCGGCCCGCCGCTCGGACGCGGACAAAGCAAAAGCCGACCATGTGCGATTTGGGCGGCACCCTACTCATCCACCCTGAAAAATCAATGACAACGCGTGCCGCACCCTTAACGTGCAAAAGCGCGGCCCGGAGGCCGCGCTTCCCGCCGGAAGGCATAAGGAGCTTTATTGCATGCACTTCATGACGATCAGGCCATTGTACTGAGCCGGATTGGCCAGGACATTGCCGCAGATCGTGGTCAGATCGGCGGTCGTCATGCCCGCTGCGCTGGCGTCAGGAGAGCCGGGGCCATCCGGCCCGTCGGGACCTCCAGGGCCCCCGGGGCCGCCAATATCGACCGAGAGGCCCAGGCCTGGACCGACATTGGCGCCGATACGGGCGTTCAGGTCGCCGACATTGGCGCCGATATCGGCATCGAGGAGCGAGCCGCTGCGCAGGGCGTTCACCGTCGCGGTGGTTCCGATCGTGTCCGCCCCGCCGACCGTGGCGTCGACTTTCGCCGTGTTGGCGCCTCCGATAACAGCGTCGGCGTTGACCCCCCGGGCACCGAGGACGGTGGCACCGACGGCAAGGCCGCCCGCGGACGTGTTGCCAACGCTCACGCCGGCCGACGAACGGCTGCCGATGCTGGTGCCGGACGATGTACCGGAGGTCGATTTGCCGCCGACACCGCCGAGCGCGCCGCCGACCGAGCGGCCAAGACCGCCCACGGCGCGTCCGACGCTGCGGCCAAGCCCGCCAAGGGCTCCGCCCCGGCTGCTGGCGGTTGATCCGCCGGAACTCGAACTGGCGCTCTTGCCGCGTCCGCCGAGGCCAAGGCCCAGCGCATCGGCGGTCGTGCCCATCACCAGAACCAGAGCCGTTGCGCTGGCGAGGACGGCGAGTGTCCGCTTGTAGCTTAACATGTTGCTCTCCCTGACTTGGTGCGCCGGAATGGCGCCTTGCGTGTAGATTGCATACGACATTCAAATCAACTCAAGGATGTAGTTATGTCAGCGTTCTCTCATCGTTAAGGGCGGTCGCCGCGGCGAACCGAAAACCCTTGCCTTGCAATCGGATGGCGATGCATCCGTGCTGCTGGAGAAGTAACGGGAGCCGGAACGGTACGGATTTTAACCTTGCCAGGAACGTCCGGCGCAAGTTGCGGGTTAGGCAGAACGGTCGATGACCTGAATCCGTAAAATACCCGGAGATGACATGCCGATCCTGATTCTAGTTCTGCTCGCCATCCTCATTGCCAATGTCGGATTCTGGGACACGCTGCAGGCCGTTTTCGGCGCAATCGGCGTGATTATCCTGTTCTGGCTGATCGTGGTGGGCCTGATCGCCAGCGTCGGAGCGTGGCTCTACGCCAAGGCAAAACGTAAATTCTAGGAAAACACCGCGCCGCGCTTGGCCTGGTTGAGCGCAGACGCGAAGGCCCTGGCGAAATCCGCGCGCTCCACCGGCGCGAGGAATGCGCCCACATCGACCACGCGCCGCCGTTCCGAGATGATCAGGCGCGTCAGGCCGAATTCCTCATCCTCTTCGCGGTCGAGGCGCACCCAGGCCGGGTTGAAGCGGAACTCGGACGTCGCGCCCCAATGCGATGTCTTCTTCACCGACAGTTCGAGCAGGCTGAGCGACACCTCCTCGCGGGCGCGGGCGGTCTTGTAGCTCCAGCGGAACGCCAGAAAGACCAGCAGCACGTCGAGGCCGAGAAAGCCCACGACGGGCCACGCTCCGATCATGAAGAAGGGCAGGCTGAGAAAAGCGCTGGCGATGGCGATGGCGAGCATCAGGCTCTGGAAGCCTTGCGGGCCCAGCGACCGGTGCGGCCAGAGGACCGCCTTGAAAATCGGCGTCTCGGCGGGATGTGCTTGTGTCATCGCGCGTGCATATTAGCGCGTCCATGCCAGCCCGCCAGTCTCCAATTCCAAGAAAAAAAGCGCCGGCCCGACGCCGGAAACTTTCCCCGGACGAGATCGAGGAGGTCTTCCGCCGTTTCCAGAAGGCCAATCCCGAGCCGAAGGGCGAGCTCGAATATGTGAACGCGTTCACCCTGCTCGTCGCCGTCGTGCTGTCGGCGCAGGCGACCGATGCCGGGGTCAACAAGGCAACGCGCAAGCTGTTCGCGGTGGCGGACACGCCGGAGAAGATGGTGAGCCTCGGCGTATCCGGCATATCCGGCCATATCAAGACCATTGGTCTGTACAATGCCAAGGCGAAGAATGTCTTTGCGCTGTCGCAGCTTCTGATCGAGCGCCATCGCGGCGACGTGCCGCGAACGCGCGAGGAATTGCAGGCGCTGCCGGGCGTCGGCCGCAAGACGGCAAATGTCGTGCTCAACATCTTCTTCGGCGAGCCGACGATCGCGGTCGACACGCATCTGTTCCGGCTCGGCAACCGTATCCCGATTGCGCCGGGAAAAAATCCGCTGGACGTCGAGCTCGCGCTGGCGAAGGTCGTGCCGGACTGGGCGCTGCTGCATGCCCACCATTGGCTGATTCTGCACGGGCGCTATGTCTGCAAGGCGCGTGTACCGGAATGCTGGCGCTGCCTCATCAACGACATCTGCCGCTACGAGCCGAAAACGCCGGCGCCTGTACCGAAGGGGAAAATCCCGCCGCCTAGGGCGTGAGCGGTTCGGCAGGCAAAAGCCCGCGCAGCGAATTGCCGAAGAAGATGCGGTCGGCGGCGTCAAGATCGTCCATTGTCAATACGCGTTCCTCGGCCTTGCCGGTGGCCAGGAGCTCGGCCCGCAACGTGCCGGGCAAAAGGCCCGACGACAGAGCGGGCGTCAGCAGCGTGCCGTCCTTCTCGATAAAAATATTGGTGAAGCTGCCCTCGGTCAGTTCGCCGCGTTCGTTGACGAGGATCGCCTCGTCGGCTCCGGCGGATTTCGCTTCGGCCAGCGCGCTGTCGTAAAGCGCGCGCTGCGTCGTCTTGTGAAACAGCAGCGGGTCCGACGACGAGACGCGTCCGGTCGCGATGATGAAGCGGAATCGCGACGTGGGCACGAGGTCGACCGCGGTCACCTCCACATCGCCGTCTTCCGACAGAACCAGCCGGACACGCTGCGGCGGCAGCAGCGATCTGACCGCCTTGTCGAGCGCGGCGGCGACCGCTCGCCGCCGGAACGGAATTTCGAAGAACGCGGCCGAGGTTTCGAGCCGCTCGAGATGGCGATCGAGCAGATAAAAACCGCGCTCGTCCCAGAGCATGGTCTCGATCAGGCCGAGCGGCGCGTGGGGCTCGCGGAAAAAGCGCAGCTTCAGCAGCGCCTCGTCATACTCGCCCTCGAGCCTGGAATCCGCGACCACGCCGCCGCCGATGCCGATCTCGCCGCGCCCATCCTTGCCGACGACGGCGGTGCGGATCGCGACATTGAAGGAGAAATCCCCGTTCGGCGCGGCATATCCGATGCTACCGCAGTAAAGTCCGCGCGGTCCGGATTCGACCTCGTTGATGATCTGCATGGCGCGGATCTTCGGCGCGCCGGTGACCGAGCCGCATGGAAACAGCGCATGCAGTACACTTCCAAAGCTGGTGTCTTTACGGAGCGTCGCCGAGACGGTCGATGTCATCTGATGCAGCGTCTTGTAGGTCTCGATGTCGAACAGGCGCTCGACCTCGACGCTGCCGATCTCCGCGACGCGGCCGAGATCGTTGCGCAGAAGATCGACGATCATGAGATTTTCCGCGCGCGATTTTTCGTCGGCGCGCAGTTCCCGCATCAGCGCCATGTCCTCCCCGGCGTTGCGGCCGCGGCGGATCGTGCCCTTCATCGGTCGCGTCGTGAGTTTCCGTCCGCGACGCTCGATGAAGAGCTCGGGCGATAGCGAGAGAATTGTCTCGGCGCCGGTCTCGATCAGCGCGCCGTGCGCCACGGGCTGCTTGCGGCAGAGATCGCGGTAGAGCGCCACCGGATCTCCGCCGAGACGGAAACGGGCCAGCATGGTCAGGTTGACCTGGTAGACGTCACCGGCGCGGATATAATCCATCACGCGTGTGAATGCGGCTTCATACTCCGCGCGCGACATCGAAAACGCGATCTCGTCGACGCGCGCCGGCGCTCCTTTCACATGGGCCGCCAGCCATTCCGCCGTCGAGGCACGGTCCAAAATCTCGGGTGCGGGGTAAACGCCAAGCCAGAGCAGCGGACGCACGTTCAAGGGCGGCAGCAGGGCGGCGAGGCGCTCCTCGAAAATCAGGCCGAACTCGTAACCGAGATAGCCCGCGACATGCCAGCCATCGGCGAGCGCGGTCTCGGCTTCCTCCAACAGCGCCGGCACGAATCCCGGGTCGCGCGTCGTCAATACGCGCTCGGGTTCTTCGAACAGGAGGCTGCGTCCGGCGGCAGGCGAATTGTCGTGCAGCAGCACGGTGCCGGGCGCGATCATCTCAGGCCGCGCGCGGGCCGGCGATGATGACGGCAGCGCCGATGAGGCAGATCGTTGCGCCGATCAGGTCCCAGCGGTCGGGGCGCAGGCCCTCGGCACCCCAGAGCCAAGCGAGGGATGCGGCGATGTAAATACCACCATAGGCGGCATAGGCGCGGCCGGCCGCCGATGCATCGACCATCGTCAGAAGCCAGGCGAATATCCCAAGCGACACCATGCCGGGAATGAGCCAGAGCGCGCTTTTGTCGAGGCGCAGCCATGCCCAGAAGGCGAAGCAGCCGGCGATCTCGGCGAGCGCCGCCGCGAGATAGAGAATCGATGTTTTCATGCCACGCGCTTCATGCCCTTGAAAATATGGATCATGAAGGCCGAAGCGACGAGCGGCGTCGCGAGATTGAGGACCGGGATCGCCATGAACGCGGCAACGAACAGCCCGGCGATGAAGACCATGCCGCGGCGGCTGCGGCGCAGCGCCCGCGCCTCGTCTTCCGTCATGAAGCGCATGGCGGCGAACTCGAAATATTCGCGGCCGAGCAGATAGCCGTTGGCGAGCCACCAGGCGATGATGTTGACGCCGGGCACGAGCAGGAGAAGCAGCGCGCCGATATTGACGGCAAGCACAAGCAGGGCAAACCGCGTGGCGAGCAGGATGGAGCGGCCGGTCGGCAGTTCGCGGCCCGGCGCATCCTGCGGGTAGTGCGAGCTCTCGACCAGATCGGCGATGCGGTCCTGGAAAAAGCCGGCGACGAGCGAGACGACCGGCGGCACAAGGAAGAAAAGCGCGACGACGATGCCGAGGCCGGACAGAACAGAGGCAGCGAGATCGTAGTTCTGGTTCGAGAAGTCGATCAGCTTTGCCGCCAGCGTCTGCAAGAGAATGCCGAGCAAAACGAGAAAGACGAGGGCGAGCCCGACGGTCTTGAACAGGATCGAGCGGAACGGCGGCGAGAACGCCTGACGGAGGGCGAGGAGAGCGGCGGCAATCATTCGGCGGCCTTTGGCGCGCGGCGCCACACCAGCGCCTTGTAGTCGAAGCCGGCCTGGAGGGTCGGCTTGACGATGGCGAAATAGGGCGAGATGTCGAAATCGCGCGGCGTGTAGAGCGAATAATGGCGTATGTGCAATATTTCGCTGCGCTGCCGGCGCTGGCGGTTGGTTGTCGCCGAGGCGCGCGTGATGCGCGGCAGGACCGGATACTGCACATGCTCGAACGCCTGCGCCAGCAGCGATGAGCAGATCGCGCGTGTCGGATCGCCCGAGCCGAGCGCGAGCAGGCGGCGGCGGAAGCGCGCCGGCACCGGGGGTTTCGGCAGAAGATAGCGGGCGAGATCCAGAATGTTCTTGGTGTCGTAGCGCAGGCCGATCTTGGAGATCATGAAATCGATAACCTCCTGACGCCCCTCGTCGTCGAGTCCGGCCGGACGGCAAATCCGCGTTTGCGCATTCTCGTACTTCGACAGCGGAACGGCATTGCAGCCGTTATCGACCTCGACCTCGATCAGCATATGCCGCTCGCCCTGATAGCTGCCGATATAAAGGGCCGAATGGCTCCAGGTGGAGGTCGTCAGATATTTGATGACGGCGGCGATGCGGCTCGAGCCTTCGATCAGCAGGACGTCGCCGGGGCGCAGGGCCTGCCGCAGCTTCGCCGGGTCGCTGGTCGAGGCAGGCTCGAATCCTTTCTGCGGCCGCGTGAGATAGCGGACGATCGCTCCACCGATGGCGCGGCGTAAAGGATCAAAAATGTCGAGAATGCCCATGCCCAACAGACAGCGGAAATGCCGCCCGGGATCAAGAGGCGGCGTCAGCCTCTGAGCGTCGCGCCTGTGGCCTTCGCCACCGCGGCGACGATTTTTTCCGACACCGCGTCGATTTCCGCATCGGTCAGGGTCTTGTCGCGCGGCTGCAGCGTGACGGCGACGCCGACGGACGTCATGCCGTCCGGAATGCCTTTGCCTTCATAGACATCGAATACATCGGCGCCGACGATCAGCTTCGGCTCGGCTTTCAGCGCGGCGCGCAGGATGTCGGCGGCGCGGACACGGCGTTCCACCACGAAGGCAAAATCGCGCGAGACCGGCTGCAGATCGGAAATTGCGAGTGCGGGCTTCGACTTGGTCGGCTTCGCCTTGGGCTCCGGCAGATCGTCGAGCACGATCTCCATGGCGGCCAGCGGGCCGTCGGTGCCGAGCTGTTTCAGCAGGCGGGGGTGCAATTCGCCGAAATGGCCGAACACGTTCTGCGGGCCGAGCTGAATCGTTCCCGACCGGTTTGGATGAAACCAGTCCGGCCCGCCGGGGACGATCTGGACGCGCGAAGTGTCGATCCCGAGGGCCGACAGCAGCGCGAGCGCGTCGGCCTTGGCGTCGAATGCATCGGGCGCGCGGACGCCGGACCAGTGGCGCGGCTGGCCGCGGCGGAGGCTCGCGGCGGCGAGGCGCTGGTCGTCCGGGCCGTCGCCGAGGAAAATCTGGCCGAGCTCGAACAGGGCCGATTCAGCGATGCCGCGGTCGGCATTGCGCTGCGCGGCGGCAACGAGCCCGGGCAGCAGGCTCGGCCGCATGTCCGAAAGATCGGCGGCGATGGGATTGGCGAGCGCCAGTTCCGGCTTGCCGCCGCCGAACATCTCCGCCTGCGGTTTGGACACGAAGGACCAGGTGATTGCCTCGCCGAGGCCGCGCGCGGCGAGCGCCCGGCGGCCGGTGCGGGCGCGCTTCTGCAGCGGCGTCAATACGGCGCACGAGATGCTTTCGGTTTTCGGCAGCGGGACGGCCGGTACCTTGTCGAGGCCGACAATGCGCATGACCTCTTCGACGAGATCGGCCTTGCCGTGAATGTCCGGGCGCCAGCTCGGCGCCGCGACCTTCAAGATCTCGCCTGCTCCCGAGACCGTGAAGCCGAGATTCTGCAGCACGATCTTGATCTCGGCCGCGTGCAGGTCCAGCCCGGTCAGCCGCTTGACCTCCGAGACCGGGAAATCGATCGCGCGGCGCGTGTCGGGAATTTCGCCGGCGAGGAAAATATCCGACGGTTCGCCGCCGCAGAGATCGAGAATGATCTGCGTCGCGAGTTCAAGGCCGGGGACGGTGAAATCGGGATCGACGCCGCGCTCGAAGCGATGACGTGCGTCCGAATGCACGCCGAGCGCGCGGCCGGTCTTGGCGATGTTGAAAGGATCCCAGAGCGCGCTCTCGATCAGGACATCGACGGTATCATCGGTACAGCCGGTCGCCTCGCCGCCCATGATGCCGCCGAGGGATTCGACGCCGTTCCCGTCGGCGATCACGACCATGGTTTCGTCGATGGAATAGGTCTTGCCGTCGAGCGCGAGCAGCGTTTCGCCCGGCTTCGCGCGGCGGACGACAAGATCGCCCGAGACCTTCGCGGCGTCGAACACATGCAGCGGGCGGGCGCGGTCGATCGTCAGAAGATTGGTGACGTCGACCAGCGCGTTGATCGGGCGCAGTCCGACGGCGCGCAGCTTCTTCTGCAGCCATTCCGGCGACGGGCCGTTCTTCACGCCGCGGACCATGCGCAGCGCGAAGGCCGGCGCGAGACCGGGATCGTCGAGATCGAGCGTCACCTTCACCGGGCAGGGATAGGCGCCCTTCACGGTTTGTGGCTTGCGTGTAATGGCTTCGCCGATTTCGGCGGCGGCCAGATCGCGCGCCAGACCCGAAACGCCAAGGCAGTCCGGCCGGTTCGGCGTGACCGCAATCTCGATCACCGGATCGTCGAGGCCCATCAAAGGCGCGAAGGGTGTTCCGACCGGCGTGCCCTCCGGCATTTCGATGATGCCGGTATGCTCGTTGGAGAGGCCCATCTCGCGTTCGGACACCATCATGCCGTGCGAGGCCTGACCGCGGATTTCGCCGGCCTTCAGCACCATGCCGCTGCCCGGAATCGTCGTGCCCTCGGCGGCGAAGACGCCGATCATGCCGGCGCGCGCATTCGGCGCGCCGCACACGACCTGCACCGGTTTGCCGTCGCCCTGATCGATCTTCAGAACCTGAAGCTTGTCGGCATTCGGATGGCGGGCCGCCTCAAGCACCTTCGCGGTCACGAAAGGGGCGAGCGCGCTCGCGGGGTCCTCGACATGCTCGACCTCCAGACCGACACGCGTCAGCGCCTCGGTAATGACGTCGAGCCCGGCCTCGGTCTTGAGATGCTCTTTCAGCCAGGAAAGCGTGAACTTCACGAGCTCAGCCCTCCGATCAGCGTCGGCAGGTCGAGCGGCCGGAAGCCGTAATGCTCGATCCAGCGGACATCGGCGTCAAAGAAGGCGCGAAGATCGGGCATGCCGTATTTCAGCATCGCCAGCCGGTCGATGCCCATGCCCCAGGCAAAGCCCTGCCACTCGTCGGGATCGAGCCCGCAATTTCTCAGCACGTTGGGATGAACCATGCCGCAGCCAAGGATTTCCATCCAGTCCTTGCCTTCGCCGATGCGGATTTCCGGGCCCGACCGGTCGCAGCGGATGTCGACCTCGATCGACGGCTCGGTGAACGGGAAGAAACTCGGGCGCATCCGCATCTCGACCTCGGGCACTTCGAAGAAGGCCTTGAGAAATTCGATCAGCGTCCATTTCAGCTGGCCGATATGGGCGCCGCGGTCGATGACGAGGCCTTCGACCTGATGGAACATCGGCGTATGGGTCTGGTCCGAGTCGTTGCGATATGTACGCCCCGGAATGATGACGCGGTGCGGCGGCGTCTTTGTCCGCATGGTGCGGATCTGCACCGGCGAGGTGTGGGTGCGCAGCACCTTGCGTTCGCCGTTCGCGCCCGGCGCGAGAAAGAAGGTGTCGTGCATCTCGCGGGCGGGATGACCGACCGGAAAATTCAGCGCGGTGAAATTGTGCTCGTCGTCTTCGATGTCCGGGCCTTCGGCGACGGAGAAGCCGAGATCGGCGAAGATCGCGGCGATCTCTTCCGTGACCTGGCTGACGGGATGAATGCGTCCGGCTTCCAGTGCCGAAGGACGCAGCGGCAGCGTCACATCGGCGGCTTCCGCAGCAAGCTTCGCATCGAGCGCGGCGTCGCCGAGTTTTGCCTTGCGGTCCGCCAGCGCCGCGGCGATGCGGTCGCGCACCGTATTGACGGCGGCGCCATAGGACTTGCGCTCGTCCGGCGACATCGCGCCGAGCTTTGCGAGCTCGGCCGAGACCGAGCCCTTCTTGCCGAGCGCGGCGACGCGCACCGCCTCAAGCGCCGCCTCGTCGGAGGCGGCGGCGATGTCGTTGAGTATCGAGGCTTCGAGTGCGCTGAGATCGCTCATGAGAGTTCCGCGGGGGCGTCAAACCCGTGCATCCACGACTTTGACGTTCCTGACAAGGAACTCGTGGATGGCCGGGGCCCGGAATTCTTCCGGCCCGGCCATGACAGGATCAGGCGAGTGCGGCCTTGGCCTGCGCGACGAGCGCCTGGAAAGCCGCCGGTTCGCGCACCGCGAGGTCCGAAAGAACCTTGCGATCAACCTGCACGCCCGCCTTGCCGAGACCCGCGATGAAGCGGGAATAGGTCAGCCCGCCCTCGCGGACGGCGGCGTTGATGCGCTGGATCCAGAGAGCGCGGAACGTGCGCTTCTTGTTCTTGCGATCGCGGTAGGCGTACTGCATCGAACGGTCGACCGCGGCCTTGGCGGCGCGGATCGTGTTCTTGCGGCGGCCGTAAAAGCCCTTGGCGGCCTTGAGAGTCTTCTTGTGCTTGGCGTGCGAGGTGACGCCGCGTTTTACACGGGACATGATCTGTCTCCTTGTCGGTTAGGCCTTAGCGGCTGCCGTAGGGAAGGAACTGGCGAACGATATTGGCGTCGGATTCACACAGAACCGTCGTGCCGCGCAGATCGGAAATCTGCTTCTTCGTGCGCTTGATCATGCCGTGACGCTTGCCGGCCTGGGCCGACTTCACCTTACCGGTGCCGGTCAGGCGAAAACGCTTCTTCGCCCCCGACTTGGTCTTCATTTTGGGCATTTGGCTCTCCTTGAAGAGGATGGGCCGGATCAGGCCGGCCCAAGCAAAGCTCCCGCCACGGCAGCCCTTTTACGGCCGGGCGGGAGAGAAGCGGGGTTCATAGCGGCAGCGCGCAGAGAAGACAAGCGGTGTGTTCTACTGCGCCGGCCGGGGCCGCCGGAGAATAAGAAAAGCCCGCCGTCTGGCGGGCTTTTTGTCATATGTGGCGGGTGGTTAGCGCGGCGCGAGGATCATCACCATCTGGCGGCCTTCAAGCGAGGGATCGCTCTCGACCTTGGCGAGGCCCTGGACCTCGTCGCGCACGCGCCACAAAAGCTTCAGGCCGAGATCCTGATGGGCCATTTCGCGGCCGCGGAAGCGCAGCGTCACCTTGACCTTGTCGCCCTCGTCGAAGAAACGGCGCATCGCCTTCATCTTCGTCTCGTAGTCGTGGTCGTCGATGTTCGGGCGCATCTTGATTTCCTTGACCTCGACGGTCTTCTGGTTCTTGCGCGCCTCGGCGGCCTTCTTCTGCGCCGCGAACTTGTATTTGCCGTAGTCGAGGATCTTGCAGACCGGCGGCTCGGAGTTCGGCGCGATCTCGACCAGGTCGAGCCCGGCCTCCTCGGCGAGCGCAAGCGCCTGATCTATTGCGGTCGGGCCGAGGTTTTCTCCTTCGGCGCCAATCAGCTGCACGGTCGGAACCCGAATTTCACGGTTTACGCGCGGTCCATCCTTTTGGACGGGCGCCATTGATCTCATCGGACGGCGAATGGGGCATTCTCCTTAAACATTGCGATATGCGCGGCCGCTGTCACGCGTGCGGTCCGCGCGTGGCGGAGGATGGGATATTTCCGCGGGAAGTCAACACGAACCGGCAGCGGCGCGTGCGGTTTACATATGACATCGCGTCATGCATTTGCAGGCCATGGAGCAACTGGAACATATCAATGTGGCGGGCCGCAGGATCGCTCTGCGCCGCACGCCCGGAAAAGGGCCGGCCGTGATCTGGCTCGGAGGCTTCCGCTCGGACATGCTCTCGACCAAGGCGAGCGTCCTGGCCGACTGGGCGGCGCGGACCGGCCAGGCCATGGTGCGGTTCGACTATTCGGGCCATGGCGAGTCCGGGGGCGCGTTCGAGGATGGCACGATCTCCGACTGGCTGGAGGATGCGCTGGCCGTGATCCGTGAAGCGGGCGGCGAAGCGCCGATCCTCGTCGGCTCCAGCATGGGCGGCTGGCTTGCGCTCCTCGCGGCGCGGGCGCTCAAGGCCGAGGGAAAAAAGCTCTCGAGCCTCGTTCTGATCGCGCCGGCGGCCGATTTTACAGAAGATTTAATGTGGAATGGCTTCCCGGAGCATGTCAGGGCCGCCATCCTCAACGAGGGAGTGTACCGCCACCCGTCGGAATATTCCGAGGAGCCGACCCCGATCACCCGTGCCCTGATTGAGGACGGGCGGCGCCATATCATCCTCGATGCCTCTTTCAGCACCGGCGCTCCGGTGCGGATTCTTCAGGGAATGCAAGACCCTGATGTGCCATGGGCGCATGCGATGCGGCTCGTCGAGCATCTGGCCGAGGATGACGTCACCATGACGCTCATCAAGGACGGCGATCACCGCCTGTCACGGCCCGAGGATCTCGAAATGCTCGTAAAGGTGGTTGAATCCGCCGTCCTCAACCCGGCCCATTAAAAGAACGTTTAAAACCTCTCGAAAAGGGCCGCGGTTCTGCTATCTTTGTCCCGTGCTGAGCAGATTATTTTCCCAGAAGGCCGGTGAGCCCGCGACGTTCGACATGATCGTGCGCGGTCGGCCGATCGAAATCGCCGTGCGCCGCAACGCGGCTGCGCGCAGGATAACGCTGCGCGTGAAGAATCCCACGGGCCAGGTCGTGCTCACGCTGCCGAAGCGCGTGCCGCTCGTGCACGGCCGCAGCTTCGCGCTGCGTCAGGTCGACTGGATCGCCGATCGGCTGCAGACCGTGCCGGAAGCGGTGCCGTTCGCGCGCGGCAAGATCATTCCGCTGCGCGGCGTGCCGCATCGTCTCGTCTGGCGCGGCGTGCGCGGCGTCACGCGCATCGAGCCGCAGGAACCGGGCCGCGTGCGCGTGATCGGCGTCTACGGACCGGAAGAACATTTCTCGCGCCGCGTTCTGGATTTCCTGAAGCGCGAAGCACGCAAGGACATCGAGCCGACGGTCGAGCGGCATGCGCGGCGTCTGCGCGTTGCTGTCGGGCGCATCAGCGTGAAGGACACGATCTCGCGCTGGGGCTCGTGCTCGGTGAAGGGCGACCTCGCCTTTTCGTGGCGCCTTATTCTCGCGCCGACTTTCGTGCTCGATTATCTCTGCGCGCATGAAGTCGCGCATCGTCGCGAAATGAATCACGGCGACCGGTTCTGGAACATCGTCTACCGGCTGTTCCCGGACACCGACGAGGCTGAAGCCTGGCTGAAAACGCAAGGCTCCGACCTGCACCGCTACGGCATCAACATGCCGAAGCGCACGCGCCGCAGGCGTTGATCGTCATCCCGGAAATCGCGTAGCGAGTCGCGCTGTTTGCGTCCGGAATGACGTTCTACCCGCCAAACAGCTTCTTCAGGAAATCGAGCGGCGCGCGGATCGGCTGCGGCAGTTCATGCGCGCGTGCGCCGGCCCACATTTCATTTTGCGAACGGCCGGCGACATCCTGTCCTCCGAACAGGCCCGGCAGTCCCGCGACCGGAACGCCGCGATGCGCCGCCGTCATGTAGCGGCTCCACACCTGCACCGGCAGGCCCGAACCCGACGCGCGCTTGGTCGGCGAATTGTCGTCATTGCCGAGCCAGACCGCGGTGACGAGATTGGCGGTGTAGCCGACGAACCAGGCATCGCGATAATCCTGGCTGGTGCCGGTCTTGCCGGCGGCGGGCCAGCCGGGAAGGTCGGCGCGTTGCGCGGTTCCGATGCGCAGCGTCTCCGACATCATCTGGTTCATCATGCCGAGGTGGCGCGGATCGGCGATGCGGCCGAGCCCGGAACCATGACGCTCGTAAAGAACCTCTCCCGTTTCCGCGACGCGCACGCGGCGCACGACATAGGGCACGACGGCGGTGCCGCCGTTCGCAAACGGCGTGTAGGCGGCGGCAAGTTCGAGCGGTGTCACTTCCGACGTGCCGAGCGCGATCGAGGCATTGTCCTTCAGCGGCGACGAGATGCCCATGCGGTGCGCGGTCTTGATGACATTGGCGGGACCGACATCCATGGTCAGCCGCACGGCGACGGAATTGATCGATCGCGCCAAGGCTTCCGACAGCGTGACGGTGCCGAGATATTTCTTGTCGAAATTTTCCGGCGACCAGCCTTTCAGTTTCAACGGCGCGTCCTGCACGAGGCTGTCGGGCGTCAGGCCCATTTCGACGGCGGTGAGATAGACGAACGGCTTGAACGCCGAGCCGGGCTGGCGTTTCGCCGCGACCGCGCGGTTGAACTGGCTCCTGGCGTAGGAGCGCCCGCCGACAAGCGCCTTCACGCCGCCGCCGGGATCGAGCGAGACGACCGCACCCTGGTTGACGCCGTATTTGCCGCCGCCGGCATTGAGCTCGGAGACGAGCGCCTGTTCGGCCTCGGCTTGCAGGATCGGATCGATCGTGGTGTCGACGATGACATCGCGGTCGAGCTTGCCGACGAGTTCGGGCAGCTGGTCGATGACCCAGTCGGCGACATAGCCGGCGGAACCGTCCATACGCGGCGCGGCGATGGCGGCCGGAACGCTCATCGCGCGCGCCGCCTCCTTGTCCTTGATGAAGCCCTGTTCGGCCATCGCGGCGAGCACGATCTGCGCGCGCGCCTCCGCGGCGGCAGGATCGCGCGAGGGCGACAGGCGCGACGGCGCCTTGACGAGACCGGCGAGAATGGCGGCTTCGCCAAGCGTCATGTAGCTCGCGGGCTTTTCGAAATAGCGCTCGCTCGCGGCCTGGATGCCATAGGCGCCGGAGCCGAAATAGACGCGGTTCAGATAGAGTTCGAGAATCTCGTCCTTGGTGAATTTCCATTCGAGCCACAGCGCGAGGATCGCTTCCTGCACCTTGCGCTCGAGCGAGCGCTCCGGCGTGAGAAACAGATTCTTCGCAAGCTGCTGCGTGATGGTCGAGCCGCCCTGCACGACCTGGCCGGCGGTGGTGTTCTCGTACACCGCGCGCAGGAGGCCGATGGGATCGATGCCGAAATGCGAGCGGAAGCGCTGGTCCTCGATGGCGATGAAGGCCTGCGGCACGTAATCCGGCAGATGGCGTAGCTCGACTTTCGCGCCCGCGCCGTCACCGCGCGTCGCAAAGCGCGTGCCGTCGACGCCGACCAGAGTGACGCTCGGCGGGCGCGGCGGAATTTCGAGCGCGCTCATCGGCGGCAGCCGTGTCGCCTCGAAAGCGACGAACGCGATGACCGCGAGACCGCCCCACAAAGCGGCGTGCGCGCCGAAGCGGATCATCCGGCCGAGCGCGAAAAAGCCGACGGGATCGTTGCGGCGCTTCTTCGCCGGTTTCTTTTTCGCGCGCGAAGAGGAGGCCCGCGCACGGCGGCGCGGAGGAGGCGCTTCTTCCTCTTCCATGTCCTCCTCCTCTTCTTCCTCTTCGTCGTCGTCAGGCTCCGGCGCGGCGCGCCTGGAATTTCGTCCGGCCCCGCGCTTCGGTGACGGCTCTTCCTCCTCCTCGTCGTCGATCTCGACTTCCTCGAGATCGGCGGTGCGCGCCCGGCGGCCGAGACCATAGGTGTGCGCCCGGTCCCCCGGTCCGAGGCGGAGGTCCAGCAATTCCTCGGGATGCGAATCGAACCGGGGTTCGCGCTTTTTCTTGCGCGTCTTCCCGCCGAAACCGAACATCGTCCGTCGTTCCTCGGCGCATGCCTGACGCCGCGCGGCATGCGCGGCCTCAGCGGCAGTTTCGCGGCTCGGGGTTTAAGGGGTGTTAAGGATCGCGGCTCAGTCGAACAGCCCGACCGCGAGTTCGAGCCAGATCAGAATGAAGAGTGCTGTGATGGCAGCCGCGGCCGCAGCCCGATACGCCGTTTGCCGCGTCAGGCGCGCAGCGAGTTCATACGCGCCGCAGGCGGCGACCAGCATCGCGCCAAAGACCAGGAAGTCGGCGCCGTCCCACGCGACTTCATCGGTGAACTGCATCGCCACGAGCGGGAGCAGCAGCAAACAGCCTGCTGCGCCCCAAAGTGCGGCTCTTCCGTTCAGGATTCTGCTCGTCATGACCGGAAAAGTCGCAGTGCTTTGCGGCAGGGATTTGACTAGAGGCCCGTCTTCTTCCTGCGCGCGGCGAGCGTGCGCAGGCGAAGCGCGTTGAGCTTGATGAAGCCCTCCGCGTCGCGGTGGTCGTAGGCGACCGCGCCTTCCTCGAAGGTGACGAGTTCCTTGTCGTACAGCGAATAGGGCGAGGAGCGGCCGACGACATCGGCGTTGCCCTTGTAGAGCTTGACCTTGACCTGACCGGTGACGAGGTCCTGGCTCTTGTCGATCAGCGCCTGCAGCATTTCGCGCTCCGGCGCGAACCAGAAGCCGTAATAGACCAGCTCGGCATATTTCGGCATCAGCTGCTCCTTGAGATGCAGCGCCTCGCGGTCGAGCGTGATGCTCTCGATGCCGCGATGGGCCTTGTGCAGGATCGTGCCGCCGGGCGTCTCGTAAATGCCGCGCGACTTCATGCCGACGAACCGGTTCTCGACGAGATCGAGCCGGCCGATGCCGTTCGCCTTGCCAAGCTCGTTGAGCTTCGTCAGCAACGCGGCCGGCGACAGCTTCACGCCGTCGACCGCGACCGGGTCGCCCTTCTCGAAATCGATGGTAATGACAGTTGCCCTGTCGGGCGCGTCTTCCGGCGCGATCGTGCGCTGATAGACGATGTCCGGCGCGGCATCGTCCGGGTCTTCCAGCACCTTGCCTTCGGAGGAGGAGTGCAGAAGATTGGCGTCGACCGAGAACGGCGCCTCGCCGCGCTTGTCCTTGGCGATCGGAATCTGGTGCGCCTCGGCGAATTCGAGCAGGCGCGTGCGCGAGGTGAGATCCCATTCGCGCCACGGGGCGATGATGGTGATCTCGGGCTCGAGCGCGTAATAGGCGAGCTCGAAACGCACCTGGTCGTTGCCCTTGCCGGTCGCGCCGTGAGCAACCGCGTCGGCGCCGGTGCGGCGGGCAATCTCGATCTGCCATTTCGAGATCAGCGGCCGGGCGATGGACGTGCCGAGCAGGTACTGGCCCTCATAGAGCGCGTTGGCGCGGAACATCGGGAAGACGAAATCCCGCACGAACTCCTCGCGCAGATCCTCGATGAAGATGTTTTCCGGCTTGATGCCGAGCAGCTCCGCCTTCTGGCGCGCCGGGCCGAGCTCCTCGCCCTGGCCGAGATCGGCGGTGAAGGTGACGACCTCGCAACCATATTCCGTCTGCAGCCATTTCAGGATGACGGAGGTGTCGAGACCGCCCGAATAGGCGAGGACGACCTTTTTCGGGGTCTTCTTGTTCATACTCAAAATCCGTGCGAGGGCAGCTTAGATATACGCGACAGCGTATGGCCCCGGCCTTTAGGCCAAAAACCGCCAATGCGCCAGTAGGCCCGCAGGACACGATGCCCCGTCTCGATTTCTGGTACGACTACGGCTCCACCTATTCCTATCCCGCCGTGATGCGGGCCGGGCCGCTGGCCGAGGCGGCGGGGGTGGAGCTTGTCTGGAAGCCGCTGCTGCTCGGCCCGATCTTCGCCAAAACGGGCCTCACCACCTCGCCCTACAAGGCCAACCCGGTGAAGGGCGCCTATATGTGGCGCGACCTCGAGCGCCTGTGCGTGAAATTCGCCCTTCCTTTCAAGCAGCCGCCGGAATTTCCCCAGAACGGGCTGCTCGCCGCGCGCGTGGCGCTGGTGCTGGACCCCACATCGGTGCCTGATTTCACCCGCGCGGTGCTTGCCTTCGAATTCGGCGAAGGCGGCGTGATTTCGGACGACGCGCCGATCCGGGAAATTCTGACCGCGCTCGGCCACGATGCCGACGCGCTCGTCGAGCGGGCGCAGGCCGAGGACAACAAGCTCGCTCTGCGCGGGCAGGTGGAGCGCGCGGCCTCGCTTGGCATTTTCGGCGCGCCGACCTTCATCGCCGAGGACGGCGAGATGTTCTGGGGCCATGACCGGCTGGAGGACGCCCTCCTCTGGGCCGCGGTTCCGCCGGAAGGAGAAGCGGCGTGACGCTGTCTCCGGACGAACTGGAACGCTACGCCCGCCATATCGTGTTGCGCGAAATCGGCGGGCCGGGCCAGCAGAAGCTGAAGGCCGCGCGGGCGCTGGTCATCGGCGCCGGCGGTCTCGGCAGCCCGATCCTGCTTTATCTGGCCGCCGCCGGTGTCGGTACGCTCGGTGTCATCGACAACGACACGGTGTCGCTGTCGAACCTGCAGCGCCAGGTTCTGCACGGCACCGGAGATATCGGCCGCCTGAAGGTCGACAGCGCGGCGGATGCGGTGCGGGCGGTCAACCCGCATATTGCCGTCGAAACGCACAACGCGCGAATGACCCATGAAAACGCCGAAGGATTGATCGCAGGCTACGACATCGTTCTCGACGGCTCCGACAATTTCTCGACCCGCTATCTCGTGTCCGACGCCGCGTTCCGCGCGAAAAGACCGCTCGTGATGGGCTGGCTCGGCACGATGGACGGCGCCATCACGACCTTGCGTCCATACGAGGACAGCAAGGTGGAGGGCGTGCCGAATCCGACCTACAGATGCCTGTTCCCCGAGCCGCCTCCGGACGGCACGATCCCGACCTGCGAGCAGGCCGGCGTGCTCGGCGCGCTCGCCGGTGTCGTCGGCTCGCTGATGGCGCTCGAGGCCATCCGCGAGATCGCGCCGTTCGGCGAAGGGCTGGTCGGGCGTCTTCTGATGATCGACGCCCGCTCCATGCGCTTCGAGACGCTGACCTATGCCTTCGACCGCGCCAACCCGCTCAGCGGCTTCCAGGGCGGTCCGTAACTACTTCTGCCATGTGAAGGGCTGGCCGGACCGGCGCAGGGCCGAGATCGTGCCGTCGTCGCGCTTCAGCACGATGTAGCAGCTTTCGGTCTTGGCCTTGCCGACCTGCATGCAGAACCCGTCTTCCGAAAGCCGCCATTTGCCCTCGGAGGCCCGGCCGGACGCGCTGGTGCGCGTCAGCGTTCCTTCGGGCGCGAAGACCAGCCGGGACGCGCGCCCCCTGGCATCCGTCGTCGTGATCGGCTTTGAGTCGAAAAAGCTCGCGCCCAGCGTCGCCGGGGCGACAAGCTCGGCCGCGGCGAGCGGCATGCAGAAGCCTGCAAGCGCGGGTATCGTCATTAGGATACGGAACATCGCCACCTCCCTGTCTTGGAAACCTGACGGCGAGAGTTCCACGAACAGAACAAAAAGGGAACAAAAATCTAACGGCGAGGCGACAATTTTCCGGACCTGGGGAAAAGCTTGTCGCGGCGGAATGAACTCGTACATACATAGACGCCGCTGTCGCGGCGCAATTCCCGTTGCGATGCGTCAAATCGCACTGGCCGGCGTCATTCTCGCTGGGTTAGGATTTCGTCAACGGCGCAGGGGGTATTTTCTCGAACGCGGACGGAGCAGGCGGCTCGCCGCATCAACCGCAATAACAACCGGCACGGGGCAGTATCTCCTTATGTATGGCCAGGCGTATCTGTGGCGGACGGCCGGACGTGTGACGGCATTCGCGGCCGTGGCGGCCGGCGCGGCCTATCTCGCGATCTCGGCCGGCGAATGGCTTGGCGGTCCGACGGCGACCGACGCTCTTTCCCCGTCGCAGGCGCAGGCGGCCAAGACCACCGGGGCCGTCGCGATGGGCGCGGTGTCGGGCCTGCCGCTGCCGCGCTTTGTCAGCCTGAAATCGAATGAAGTGAATGTCCGCCGCGGCGCCGGCAAGGAACACGATGTCGTGTGGACCTATCAGCGCGCCGGCCTTCCGGTCGAAATCATCGCCGAATGGGACAATTGGCGGCGGGTGCGCGACGCCGACGGTGCCGACGGCTGGGTGTTTCATTCGCTGCTGTCGGGCAAGCGCACCGCGCTGGTCGCGCCGTGGTCGTCCGAGCCGGCCTTGCCGCTCAGAAATTCCGGCGCCCAGGAAGCCGAGATCATCGCCCAGCTCCAGCCCAAGGTGCTTGCCACGGTCGAGGTCTGCTCCGGCGAATGGTGCCGGATTTCCGGCGACCGTTTCGACGGCTGGATGCGGCAGGACCAGCTGTTCGGGGTCTATCCCGGCGAGATCTTCTAGCGGCTAAACGAAAAGGCCCCGGAACGGGGCCTTTCGCATCTTAGATGTCCGAACGCCTGCCAGCTGCTTTTGGTCAGCTGTTCTTGCCCTTGCGGCGCAGGCGCACGACGACGTCGACGCGGGCGATTTCCATGCCCTCGGGGGCTTCCGGCAGACCTTCGACCGTCATGTGGTCGCCGTGAATGTCCATCAGCTGGTTCTCGCCCTCGACCAGGAAATGGTGGTGGTCGGAGACATTGGTGTCGAAATAGGTCTTGGCACCATCGACCGCGACCTCGCGGAGCAGGCCGGCCTGCGTGAACTGATGCAGCGTGTTGTAGACGGTCGCGAGCGAAACCGGCACGCGGGCGCGCATGGCTTCCTCGTGAAGGATTTCCGCCGTCACATGACGGTCGCCCTTGGCGTAGAGCAACCGGCCGAGCGCTATGCGCTGGCGGGTCGGCCTGAGCGTTGCGCTCCGCAGCATGCCGCCCACATCCCGCGCCACACAGGTGGAGGGGCGGAGCCCGCAATCCAGCGTCTTCGAAACGTTATCCTCGGCCATCACAAATCCCTGAAAGGCAAAGCAAGACCCGCCTTGGGGCGGGTCGAAGTCGTTGAACTATAACAAATCGACCACTTTGCCCGCAAGCTTTTCGGCACCTGTTATAATCGTTCTAACCTAACAGGTCTTTGTGTTCCAGAACACGGGCTTCGGCGCTCAACCGGTAGATCATCGGCGCCCCGGTCGCGAGTTCGCGCCGGACAATGCCGTCCCTGTCGAGACCTTCCAGCACCATGATCAGCGCCCGCAGCGAATTGCCGTGGGCGGTGACGATGACATTCTTGCCGGACAGAAGCTCGGGGAGGATCTCGCGGACATAATAAGGCAGCGTCCGGGCCAGCGTGTCGCGCAGGCTTTCGCCGCCGGGGGGCGCGATGTCGTAGGACCGGCGCCATTCGAGGACCTGCTCCTCGCCCCATCTCCTGGCCGCCTCTTCCTTGTTCAGCCCCGTCAGATCGCCATAGTCACGCTCGTTGAGGGCAATGTTCCTCTTCACCGCGATGTCCGGCTGCCCGAGTTCCGACAGGATGATGTCGAGCGTGCGCTGGGCGCGCGCCAGTTCGGACGTGAAGGCGATGTCGAACCTGAGGCCGACCGCTTTCAGCTTTCGTCCGGCCTCATGCGCCTCCTCGACGCCGGTCGGGGTGAGATCGACATCCCTCCAGCCGGTGAACAGGTTTTTGAGATTCCATTCGCTCTGGCCGTGCCGGACGAGGACAAGCGTACGGGACATGAAATCTCCTTACAGATCGGCAATTCCGAGAACGTCGGCCATCGAATAATGGCCGGGCGGACGGCCCTTGCCCCACAACGCTGCCTTTATCGCACCGGTGGCGAAGATCGCGCGGTCCTCGGCCTTGTGGCCGAGTTCGATGCGTTCGCCCGCCCCGGCGAGAATAACGGTATGTTCGCCGACCACCGAGCCGCCGCGCAATGTGGCAAAGCCGATCGTGCCCGGCACGCGCGCGCCGGTCTGGCCGTCGCGAACGCGCACCGCGGCATCCGCGAGCCCGACCTTGCGTCCCGCCGCCGCCGCCTCGCCGAGAAGCAGCGCGGTGCCGGACGGCGCGTCGACCTTGGCGCGATGGTGCATTTCGAGAATTTCGATGTCGAAATCGGGCAGGGCCGCGGCCGCTTTCTGGACGAGCGCCGCCAGCAGATTGACGCCGAGCGACATGTTTCCGGAGCGGATGAGGACCGCATGGCGCGCGGCGGCGTCGAGCTTCTGGATATGCTCCTCGTCGAAGCCGGTCGTGCCGATGACATGGACGATGCGGGCCTGCGCGGCGAGGCCGGCAAATTCGACCGTGGCGGCCGGCGAGGTGAAATCAAGCACGCCCTCGGCCTGGGAGAAGGCGGCAAGCGGGTCGGCGCTGACCTTGATACCGGTTTCCGGCAGGCCGACCAGCGCACCGGCATCCTGACCGAGCGCCGGCGATCCCTCGCGTTCGATGGCGCCCGCCAGATTCGCGCCGGGTGTCAGAAGCAGGGCACGGATCAGCGCGCAGCCCATGCGTCCCGCCGCGCCAACCACTACCAGCCGCATAGCCTCTCCCCGTCTCGCCGCGATTGCATCACGGTTTTGCTTTAGGGCTCAATACCCTCGACGACAACAAATTGCGCCTCGCAATTGCCGTCGCGGTGCTTCTTGGCCGCCTGATATTCAGGCGAGTTCCAGCAATCGACCGCGGCCTGCATCGACGGGAACTCGATGACGACATTGCGCGCGCGGGCCTCGCCCTCAAGCGCCTGATGGGCGCCGCCGCGGGCGAGATAGCGGCCGCCATGCTTCTTCACGGCTTCCGATGCACCGGCCGCGTAGTTCTTGAACGGCTCGGGGTTTGTGACGTCGATGCGCGCGATCCAGTAACCTTTAGGCATTGTTCCTCCGGTGTCGGTGTTGCTACAGGGCCGCTTCGATTTCGGCGACGATGGCCTCGGCTGCGGCTTGCGGGTCGGACGCCGTTGTTACAGGCCGGCCGACCACCAGATAATCGACGCCGGCTCCGATGGCTTCGCCGGGCGTCAGAGTGCGCTTCTGGTCGCCGGTGCTCGCGCCCTTCGGGCGGATGCCCGGCGTCACGATGACCATGTCGGATCCGACGACATCGCGCACCAGCGCGGTTTCGGCGGCCGAGCAGACGACGCCGTCCATACCGATGGTGCGCGCCTGTTCGGCCCGGAGGCGCACGAGATCGCGCACCGCGAGCGCATAGCCCGCCTCGGCGGCGTCCGCATCGTCATAAGAGGTGAGGGCGGTGACCGCGAGAAGCTTCACCTTGGCGTCGCCGCGTCCCTCGACAGCGGCGCGCATGGTTTGCGGATAGGCGTGGACGGTCACGAAAGTCGCGCCTGTATTGGCAAGGGAAGCAACGCCGCGCGCCACCGTGTTGCCGATGTCGTGCAGCTTGAAATCGAAGAAGATCTTCTTGCCGTCGCCAGCAAGCTCCTCGGCGAGCGCAAGACCGCCGGCGAATCCGAGCTCATACCCGATCTTGTAGAAACTGACCGACGTGCCGAGACGGCGCGCCATGTTCTTGGCGGCGAGAGGATCGGGCATGTCGAGCGCGACGATCATCCGGTCGCGCGCGCTGGTCGTGCCGCTCATGCCGCGTACCTGCGTGCGTTTGCGGCGAGCGCTTCGACGGCACGGCGCGCCGAGCGCTGTGCGGACGTGTCGGCGAGGTCGCCGTCCTCGTTCCAGGACTTCGAGGCGTGGAACACCGATATCATTTCCGGTTGGACAAACGCCCCGCAGCCGAGTTCCAGGACCTGCCGCGTCGCCATCAGGCTGCGATAGCCGCCGAGCCGCCCATCGGAGGCCGCGCCGAGGGCAAAGGCGCGGGTGCGGTAGACGGAAATATCGACCCGGCTGACCCAGTCGATCGTGTTCTTGGCGAGGGGCGTGATGCCGGCATTGTATTCGGGCCCGGCGATGAAAATGCCCTGATGCGCGGCAAAAAGCGCGTGGAGCTTCTTCGCGGATTCGGGCGGGCCCTCGGCCTTTTCGAGATCGCCGTTGTAAAGCGGCATCGGATAGTCGTTCAGGCTTATATGCGAGACATCGGCGTCAAGCGCGCGCAGCTGGCGCGCGACGAAGGCGGCCAAGGTCTCGTTCAGCGATCCGGTGCGGACCGAACCCGCAAATACAAGAATCCTCGGCTTGCTCATCTCGTCTCAGGCAGTGACCTGCCGGCGATAGGTCCACACGCGCGCCGGAGGCACGTTGCGCCAGATTCGCGGACTGCCGGTCGCAACCGCCTCGCCGATGGCGAAGACCGGAATCGGCGGCTGGACCATATAGGTGAACTGAACGAAGGGTGCGCCCGGATGGGCGAGATCGAAACAATCGTTGAGGAGCCGCGCCCGCCGGGGGACCGGCTTGGTCAGAAGCGGCAGGCTGGAGACGATGCCGGCCAGCGGTCCGGTCAGCACGCCTTCGGCAAGTCCGCGCACGTCATACGCGTCGCCCTGAAGAACCGTCGCGCGCGGGAAACGCTGGCGCAGCAGCGTCACGAAATCCGGGTTGAATTCGAGCAGGACGAGACGGGCCTCGTCCACGCCGCGCGCGATCAGCGCCGCCGTCACGGGGCCGGTGCCGGGCCCGATCTCAAGAACCTGCCCCGGAAGCTCCGGGTCGATCGGGGCCGCCATCATTTTCGCCAGGGCTTTCCCCGACGGGCTGACCGCGCCGATGATCAGCGGCTTGTCGATCCAGTTCTTGATGAAACGCGCCTCGTCCCGGAAATCCGGTTTCTTTTTCAGCCGGGGGGCGAGAGGGGCAGGACTGTTCATGCGCGGTGGCTGCCGGGAGACGGGAAACAAAGGCGGCTGACAGCCGTCCTGAGAATCATCCTAACTCAGGTTTCGCGCGAACCGAACAAATCTTTCACGCGTGCAAAAAAACCCGTCGAGTCAGGGTGGTTGTCGTCCGAGGAGGATTTCCGGAACTCCTCCAGGAGTTCGCGCTGGCGCTTGGTGAGGTTTTTCGGAATTTCGACCTCGACCTGGATGTAGAGGTCGCCGACCTCGCGCGAGCGCAGCACCGGCATGCCCTTGCCCTTGATGCGGAACTGCTTGCCGGACTGTGTGCCCTCCGCGATCTTCACCTTCTCGCGGCTGCCGGAAATGGTCGGCACCTCGACCTCGCCGCCGAGCGCGGCCTCGGTCATCGCCACCGGCACGCGGCAATAAAGGTCGGCGCCGTCGCGCTGGAACAGCTCGTGCGGCGCGATGGAGAGGAAAATATAAAGATCGCCCGACGGGCCGCCGCGCATGCCGGCCTCGCCCTCGCCGGCGAGGCGGATGCGGGTGCCTTCCTCGACGCCGGGCGGGATATTGACCTGAAGCGTGCGTTCGCGCGTGACGCGGCCCTGCCCGTTGCAGGAGGCGCACGGGTCCTCGACGATTTCGCCGCGCCCCTGGCAGACATGGCAGGTCCGTTCCATCAGGAAGAAGCCCTGCGTGGAGCGGATCTTGCCCGCGCCGCCGCAGGTCATGCAGGTCGCGGGCTTGGAACCGGCCTTCGCGCCGGAGCCGCCGCAGGCCTCGCAGGTGACGGGCGTCGGCATGCGAATCTGCGCGAGCTTGCCGCTGAACGCGTCCTCGAGCGTGATTTCCATGTTGTAGCGGAGATCGGCGCCGCGTTCGCGGGCGGTTCCGCCGCCGCGGCCGCGCCGGCCCATGATGTCGCCGAACATGCTTTCGAAAATGTCGGACATCGAGGCGCCGAAATCGGCGCCGCCGAAACCGTGCATGCCGCCATTGCCGTGCTCGAACGCGGCGTGCCCGAAACGGTCATAGGCCGCGCGCTTCTGCGGATCCTTCAGCGTTTCGTAGGCGGCGTTGATTTCCTTGAACCGCGCTTCGGCGGACGAATCGCCGGGATTGCGGTCGGGATGGCATTCCATCGCCATCTTGCGGAAAGCCGATTTGAGATCGCCATCCTTCGCGGTGCGCTGGACACCGAGGGTTTCGTAATAACAGCGTTTAGCCATGGTTCACTTCAGCCCGGAAAGTGAAAACCCCGCCCGCAGCGCGGGCGGGGATGGTGCGACGCAAGTTACGCCGATTTCTTTTCGTCGTCGTCGACTTCGGTGAAGTCGGCGTCGACCACGTCTTCCTTCTGCTCGGAAGAGGACGCGCCGGCATCGCCGCCTTCACCGCCGTCCTGCTGCTGTGCGTACAGAGCCTCGCCGATCTTCATCGCGGCCTGGGCGAGCGCCTGAGTCTTCGCCTGGATGGCGTCGACGTCGTCGCCTTCTAGGGCGGTGCGCAGTTCCGCGATCGCACTTTCGGTCGCTTCCCTGTCGGCGGCCGGGGCCTTGTCGCCGAGTTCCTTGATCGACTTCTCGGTCGAGTGAACGAGGCTCTCGCCCTGGTTCCTCGCCTCGACGAGCGCGCGGCGCTTCTTGTCGGCGTCGGCGTTGGCCTCGGCATCCTTGACCATCTTCTCGATGTCGGCGTCGCTGAGGCCGCCCGAGGCCTGGATGCGGATCTGCTGCTCCTTGTTCGTCGCCTTGTCCTTCGCCGTCACATTGACGATGCCGTTGGCGTCGATGTCGAAAGTGACCTCGATCTGCGGCGAGCCGCGGGGCGCCGGCGGAATGCCGACGAGATCGAACTGGCCGAGCAGCTTGTTGTCGGCCGCCATTTCACGCTCGCCCTGGAAGACGCGGATCGTGACCGCCGTCTGGCCGTCCTCGGCCGTCGAGAAGGTCTGCGACTTCTTGGTCGGAATGGTTGTGTTCCGATCAATAAGCCGCGTAAAGACACCGCCCAGCGTCTCGATGCCGAGCGACAGCGGCGTGACGTCGAGCAGAAGAACGTCCTTGACGTCGCCCTGCAGAACGCCGGCCTGGACGGCGGCGCCGATGGCGACGACCTCGTCCGGGTTGACACCCTTGTGCGGTTCCTTGCCGAAGAACGCTTTCACGACCTCCTGCACTTTCGGCATGCGGGTCTGGCCGCCGACGAGGACGACCTCGTCGATGTCCGACGCCTTCAGCCCGGCGTCGGCAAGCGCCTTGCGGCACGGATCGACCGTGCGCTGCACGAGATCGTCGACGAGCTGCTCGAACCTCGCGCGCGTCAACTTCAGGGTCAGATGTTTCGGACCCGACGCATCCGCCGTGATGAACGGCAGGTTGATTTCGGTCTGCTGCGCCGAGCTGAGTTCGATCTTCGCCTTTTCGGCGGCTTCCTTCAGACGCTGCAGGGCGAGCTTGTCGTTACGTAGGTCGATGCCCTGCTCT
This sequence comes from Hyphomicrobiales bacterium, assembly GCA_022842205.1. Classification (GTDB taxonomy): domain Bacteria; phylum Pseudomonadota; class Alphaproteobacteria; order Rhizobiales; family Methylopilaceae; genus Flaviflagellibacter. The sequence continues at coordinate 21,074 of JALHQA010000007.1, read as the reverse complement.
TTCTTGAACTCGTCCGCGAGAAAGCCGACGAGGCGCATGTCGAAGTCTTCGCCGCCGAGGAACGTGTCGCCGTTGGTCGACTTCACTTCGAACACGCCGTCGCCGATCTCGAGGATCGACACGTCGAACGTGCCGCCGCCGAGGTCGTAGACCGCGATCGTGCCGGTGGATTTCTTGTCGAGGCCGTAGGCGAGCGCAGCCGCCGTCGGCTCGTTGATGATGCGCAGAACTTCAAGCCCGGCGATCTTGCCGGCGTCTTTCGTCGCCTGGCGCTGCGCGTCGTTGAAGTAGGCGGGAACCGTAATGACGGCCTGCGTGACCGTATGGCCGAGATTGGATTCGGCCGTCTCTTTCATCTTCTGCAGGATGAAGGCCGAGATCTGCGCCGGTGAATATTTCTTGCCGTCGACTTCGACCCAGGCATCGCCATTGTCGCCCTTCACGATCGGGAACGGCGACAGCTTCTTCGCCTTGACGACTTCCGGATCGTCGAAGCGGCGGCCGATGAGGCGCTTCACCGCGAAAATGGTGCGTTCGGGATTGGTCACCGCCTGGCGCTTGGCCGGCTGGCCGACAAGGCGCTCGCCTTCGTCGGTGAACGCGACGATCGACGGCGTCGTGCGCGCGCCTTCCGCGTTCTCGATGACTTTGGGTGCCGAGCCGTCCATGACGGCCACGCATGAATTGGTCGTTCCGAGGTCGATACCGATGACCTTCGCCATTGTCTTACATCCCCTTTTTTATCAGCGAGACCGGTTGGGGCCCTGAAGTGAGGCACCCCGGTTCAAAGCCGTCCCGATCTGGCGGGCAGCGGTCTCCCAAGGCAAATAACCACAATCGTATGTGGTGTTGGCGGCTATATAAGAAGGCCGATTTTGGGCCGCAAGACAGGATGCGGGCTTTGTTGTGCGTCACGCCTTGCGCCTTACGGCAAGCCCGGTAACCTCGGCGCAATCCTGATTCCCGTCCGGGCCCCGGGGCGGGGGGAAACGACCACGCGGGGCATCTGGGAGAACCATATGTCGCCCGAAATCATCAATCTCATCGTTCAGTTGGTGTCCGGAGCGATTGGCGGCAACGCGGCAGGAAAGATCAACAAAGGGTTCGATCTTGGCGCGTTGCTGAACTCGGTTGCCGGCGCGGCCGGCGGCGTGGGCGGCGGCTATCTGCTGTCGACGCTGCTGCCGAACCTGATCACGACGGCGGAAGGCGCGGGCTTCGATGTTGGCGCGATCCTCGGCCAGGCGGTCGGCGGCGGCGTTGGCGGTCTCGTCCTCACCGCGATCATCGGCTTTATCAAGAACCGGGCCGCGGCCTGACCTTACGCGCGGCTGTCCGGACAGGGCAGCCGCGTATTTCCCTTATCAGAGGACGAGGCCGGGCTCCGGCTCCTCGATGAAGAAGACTGTGTCGCTGTCGTCGAGGACGCCGACATCGGTGCCGAGCCGACCGGCGAGGGCGCTGGCGTAGCGCAGCGCGTTGGCAAGTCTGAGATCGCGAACGCCCGGGAAATCCGGCGCGTTGTCCGGAGGAAGGACGGTCGCGGTGGCGCCTGCGCCATGAATGGCGACCGAAACCTCATCGGCCCTCGGGCGCGCACGCAGATGAAAACGAGGCATGACCGTCACCGCAAAGTCCCCAGTACCTTTTCCGAACCGGACCATTGCGTAATGACGAAAGCGGGTCCACCCGGTAAGCGGGCAGACCGTTTACAGGACGTTAACGCGCGGGAGACGCGCTCACGCCGAGCGGTCGACCGACGCGCCGGCTTCGACCTGCGGCTTCGGCCCGCCCTTGGAAACACCGACCATCGCCGGCCGCAACAGCCGGCCGGACAGGGCAAAGCCGGGCTGCATGACCTGCACGACCTCGCCGGTCGGGCGGGAAGGGTCCGGCACCTCGAACATGGCCTGGTGAATATTGGGGTCGAACCGCTCGCCGGGCTGGGGCTCGATCCGGGTGACGCCGTGCCTTGCGAGGATGCCCTGGAACTCGCGGCTGGTCAGGCTGACACCCTCGGTCAGCGCCTTCAGCGCCGGGTCCTCGTCGTCCGGCGGCACGGCCGCGAGCGCCCGGTCGAGATTGTCGGCAACGGTCAGAAGGTCGCGCGCAAACGCCGACACGGCGTAGGCACGCGCGTCATGGACCTCGCGCTCGGTGCGCTTTCGGAGGTTTTCCATCTCGGCCATCACGCGCAGCGCCCGGTCCTTCAGGTCCGCGTTCTCGGCCTCAAGCCGCGCACGATCGTCGGTAGCGGGTTCCGCAGCCGGGTTTTCAGGTTCGGACGGAGCCGCCCCGTTTTCAGTCTCGCCGTTGTGCATAGCGCCCCGCATATCGGAAGGTGTCTCGAAAAATCAAGCGTCTAGTCGTTGTGCGACAGCAGTGTCCCGGCCGTGCGGGCGCTTTCGAGCACGCGCAGATAGACCAGAACCGCGATCGCGCCGTAGGCGAGGTTGAGGCCCGCCGCCCACAGCATGAGATCGGCGCGGAACACCCCGTCGATCAGAAGCGCCCGCATGCCCTCGAACACATAGGAGCTCGGCAAGGCAAAGGCCACATATTGCGCCGGTTCCGGCAGCACCGAAACGGGATAGAAGATCGCCGAGAACGGCATCAGCACAAAGACCGCGATCCACGCCATGCCCTCGGCGCCGAGTCCGTGTCTCAGCACGACGCCCGAGACGACCAGCGAAGCCGACCAGCCGAGCACAATCAGATTGAGGAAGAAGGCGACGAGCGGCAGGCCCAGACTCCAGATGTTGAAGCCGAACAGCCAGATCGCCATCAGCGTGACGGGAACGAGTCCGATGAAAAGCCGGATCAGGCTCATCGACGCGAGCGACAGTACATATTCAAGCGGCGTCAGCGGGCTCATCATCAGGTTGCCGATGTTCTTCGACCACATTTCCTCAAGAAACGTGATGGAAAAACCGAGCGAGCCGCGCACCAGGACATCCCACAGGATGACGCCGCCGAGCAGCGTCGACGCCGCGACGGTGAAGGTGCCGCCGCTCTCCTGGCCGACCCACATCTGGGCGAAGCCCCATGTGATCATCGAGATCGCCGGCCAATAGATGATCTCCAGAATACGCGGCCATGACGAACGGAGTACGTACCACTGGCGGGCGTTCATGGCGGCGATGCGGGAGGGTGAGAATGCGGAGTAGCGTGCACTCACAGCGCAGTCTCCGTCTCGGTCTGACGCTCGGTGCCGCGCGCAACATCGATGAACACGTCCTCCAGATCGGCGCGTCCATACCGGCGCAGAAGCTCATCCGGGGTCGCATCGTCGACGATCTTGCCGCGGCGCATGAAAATGACGCGGTCGCACAGACGCTCGACCTCGCGCATATTGTGCGAGGCGAGAAGAATGGTGGCGCCGCGCTCCCGGGCATGCGCCGCGATACGGTCGCGAATCCAGCCGGCGGTGTCGGGGTCGAGCGAGGCCGTAGGCTCGTCGAGCAGAAGAACCTCGGGATCGTTGACGAGGGATTTGGCCAGGGCAACACGCGTTTTCTGCCCGGCCGACAGCTTGCTTGTCGCACGGTCGAGAAACTCGTTGAGATCGAGTTCGTCCGCAAGTTCCGCGGCACGCTCCTTCGCATGCGCGACGCCGTACAGACGGGCGAAGGTCACGATGTTCTGGCGCACGGTCAGACGGCCGGGCAGATCGACATAGGGGCTCTGGAAGTTCATGCGGTGCAGCACGCGGTGGCGCTCGCGGTTCATGTCCGACCCCAGCACCCGGACGGTGCCGGACGTCGGGCGCAGAAGCCCCATGATCGAGGTGATGGTCGTTGTCTTGCCCGCGCCATTGCCGCCGAGCAGGCCGGTGATCGAGCCGGGTGCGATGGAAAGGCTGATGCCGTCCACGGCGCGCGTCGTCTTGTAGTCCTTGACGAGCCTGTCGACTTCGATGGCGGGGGCGGCGTGCAGCATGACCGGCGCTATCTAGTCCTTCCGGCCGGCAATATCGAGCCTTGTGTCTCGCACCTTGGCGGCGGCGTTTCGCCCGAACGCGGTGTCGGCTAAAGGAGAGCGATGCCCGAGCTCTTCGACCGCGACACCTCGTTCGCCCCCGCCTTCCAGATCCGTCTCGACACGCTGATCCGGCTGCGCTGGCTGGCCATCGCTGGACAGACAGTCGCCGTGCTCGGTGTCTATCTCGGACTGGGGGTCGAGCTGCCCCTCGCCCTCTGCCTTGCGGCAATCGCGTTGTCCGCCGCCCTGAACCTCTGGCTGCGCATCGCCTATCCGGTCACCGAGCGCCTCAACACCCTCCGCGCCGCCATGCTGCTCGGTTTTGACATTCTGCAGCTCGCGGTGCTGCTTGCCCTGACCGGCGGCCTGGCGAACCCGTTCTCCATGCTGTTTCTGGCGCCGGTGCTGATTTCGGCAACCAGCCTGCCGCCGTTGCCGACGACGATTCTCGGCCTGCTGGCCTTTGCCTGCGTGACCGTGCTGGCCTTTTTCCATCTGCCGCTGCCCTGGCCGGGCAGCGATTTTTCGGTGCCGTTTCTCTATGTGGCCGGCACCTGGACCGCCATCTCGATCTCGCTCGGCTTCATCGGCATCTATGCCTGGCGGGTCGCCGACGAAGGCCGGCAATTGTCGGAAGCGCTGGCGGCGACCGAACTCGTACTTGCGCGCGAGCAGCATATTTCGGCCCTCGACGGTCTGGCGGCGGCGGCGGCGCACGAACTCGGCACGCCGCTGGCGACGATCCGGCTCGTGGTCCGCGAACTGGAAAAGGGGGTCCCCGAAGGGCCGGTGAAAGAGGACGTGACGCTGCTTCGCGAGCAGGTCGACAGGTGCCGCGAGATCCTGAAAAAGCTGACCTCACTGCATGAGGATGACGCGCCGCATTCGGAGATGACGATCCGCCATCTTCTGGAGGATGTCGTCGCGCCGCATCGCGAATTCGGCGTGGCGATCGGCATCGACGCCCGCGACGACGCGCGCCGGGAGCCGGTTGTCAGGCGCAACCCCGCCGTCCTCTACGGCCTTGGAAATCTTGTCGAAAACGCCGTCGATTTCGCCGGCTCGGAGGTGCGGATCGAGGCGCGCTGGGACAATGCCGAAATTGCGGTGACCATCATGGACGATGGCCCGGGCTTTCCGCCGGAGGTTCTGGCGCGTCTCGGCGATCCCTATCTGACGACCCGGGGCGCGCGGCGCGCCGGGCCGGACACCGACCGCCCGGGGCTCGGGCTCGGCGTCTTCATCGCCAAGACCCTTCTCGAGAGATCGGGTGCCAGGGTCGGGTTCGACAATGGCGAACAGGGAGCGATCGTCCGGGTCACATGGCCGAGGGCGGCGTTCGAGTTAGCCAAAGCCTGAGCTTTTGCCGTGAAATCGCCCGGAAAGCTTGTGCCGGGCGAGTTTGCCTAATAGATGTGCGGCATCGCGCCGCTGCGGCGCTTCCAGACTTTGGGAATCATGGCCGATCTATCCGCCCGCGAGGGCGATCTTTCCTTGCTGATTGTCGATGACGACAAGGCGTTCGTGCAGCGGCTTGCCCGCGCGATGGAAACACGTGGCTACACGGTGCACGCCGCCGAAAGCGTGCGCGAGGGGTTGAGCCTTGTCGACAGCCAGCAGCCCGCCTTTGCCGTGGTCGACATGCGGCTCGGCGACGGCAACGGACTCGATGTCATTTCCGCGCTGAAGCAGAAGCGTCCGGACGCGCGCGGCATCGTGCTGACCGGCTACGGCAATATCGCCACCGCGGTGACGGCGGTGAAGATGGGCGCGATCGACTATCTGGCGAAACCGGCGGACGCCGATGAAATCCACGCTGCGCTCATGGCGCTGCCGGATCACAAGCCGAAGCCGCCGGAAAATCCGATGTCGGCCGATCGTGTGCGCTGGGAGCATATCCAGCGGGTCTATGAGCTGTGCGGACGCAATGTGTCCGAGACCGCGCGCCGCCTCAACATGCACCGTCGCACGCTGCAGCGCATTCTCGCCAAGCGCGCGCCGCGCTGATGGCTGACCGGCGCATCGATCCGAGGAAGGCGGCCGAGGCGGCCTTCAAGACGGTCACCACCAAGCCCGCTCCCGGCCCCGTTGCGACACCTGCGCTGCCGGGCGTCAAGGAAACGGTCTCGCTGCGCATCGACAAGGATGTGCTCGAGCATTTCCAGAACGGCGGTCCGAACTGGCAGGATCGCATCAATGCTGCTCTAAGGGCGGCGGCGGGCAAATAGGCCCGAAACTTCTTTCGTGCAGGACCACGTGACGACCGGCCCTCCGGGACCGGCACGTTGTCGCGTTCGCGCACTTCCTCGTTCCGACACGGCAAAAATTCATGGCATTCCCGACCACTCACCCGTCCCTCGCCCGCGCGCTCGCCGAGCGTGATTACAACGAGGCGACGCCGGTCCAGGAGGCCGTGCTCGCCGACAATGCCGCGGGACGCGATATCGTTGTTTCCGCGCAGACCGGCTCGGGCAAGACGGTGGCTTACGGCCTCGCCATCGGTGAAACCCTGCTCGGCGATGCCGAGCGGCTCGATCATGCGGGGGTGCCGCTTGCACTGATCGTTGCACCGACGCGCGAGCTCGCGCTGCAGGTCCAGCGCGAACTGGACTGGCTCTACCGGCCGGCCGGAGCGCGCATCGTGTCCTGCGTCGGCGGCATGGACCCGAAGGCCGAACGGCGCCGCCTGCAGGCCGGTGTGCACATTGTCGTCGGTACGCCCGGACGCCTGCGCGATCACATCGAGCGCGGCGGCCTTGACGTGTCACACCTGCGCGCCGTCGTGCTCGACGAAGCCGACGAAATGCTCGATCTCGGCTTCCGCGAGGATCTCGAATTCATTCTCGAAACGACGCCCGCCGGGCGCCGCACCCTGCTGTTTTCGGCGACGATGCCGCGCAGCATCGAGACCATGGCCAAGCGCTACCAGCGCGAGGCGCTGCGCATCGAGGTCAAGGGCACGCAGGACGGCCACGCCGATATCGACTACCGCGCCGTCCGCATAGCGCCGAACGAGGCCGAGCACGCGGTCGTCAACCTGTTGCGCTATTTCGAGGCGCCGGGCGCCATCGTCTTCTGCAACACCCGCAACGCGGTGCGCCATCTTCAGGCGACGCTTCTGGAGCGCGGTTTCTCCGTCGTCGCGCTGTCGGGCGAACTCAGCCAGAGCGATCGTAACCACGCGCTGCAGGCGTTGCGCGACGGCCGCGCGCGCGTCTGCGTCGCAACGGACGTGGCCGCCCGGGGCATCGATCTGCCCGGTCTCGGCCTCGTCATCCACGCCGAGCTGCCCGGCGACCCTGAAGTGCTGCAGCATCGTTCCGGCCGCACCGGCCGTGCGGGAAACAAGGGCACCAGCGTGCTGCTCGTTCCGCCGTCGCGGCGGCGGAAAGCCGAAACCTTGATGGCATCCGCACGCGTGGTGCCGATCTGGAGCGGTCCGCCGACGGCCGAGGAAATCCGCAATCTGGATCAGGAGCGCCTGCTGGACGATCCGCTGCTGCGGGAGGTGCCGAGCGAGGACGACCGGCACATGGCTGCGGCGCTGCTTGCCGGCCGTTCGGCAGAAGACATCGCGGCGGCGCTCGTGCGCGTGTGGCGTTCGCAATTGCCGGCGCCGGAAGAGGTGATCGATCCCGGCGAGCGCCGCAATGCGCGCGATACGCGTCCGGACGCGGGGCCCCGAGATAAAGGGGGCGAACCGCGCCCGCCGCGTGAGCCGTTTGTCGGCGGCGCCTGGTTTATGATGCGCATCGGCCGCCGCGAGAACGCCGATCCCAAATGGCTGCTGCCCATGCTGTGCCGGCGCGGAAACGTGACGCGCCAGGAGATCGGCGCGATCCGCATTTTCGAGCGCGAGACCAAGTTCGAGGTGACCGCCGCCGTCGCGGAAAGATTTGCCCATGCGGTGCGGAAGTCGGATGGCGATGTCGAGATCGTGCGGATCGGCGCCGACGGAACGCCCGCGCCTTCGGTGCGTCCGCGCAAGGATGCAGAGCGGCCCCATGCCGACCGTCCGAAACATCGTGGGCCGAAGCATCGCGAGAAAGACTTCAAGCCCAGGAAGGCGCATTCCGCCGACAAGCCGCGCGATGCCGGAAGGCCGAAGGAGCGCAAGAAGAAGCACCGCCCGAAATAAGGGCGGCGCTGGCGCATCACATCATCTCGCGTTCGAGTTCCGGATCGCACATCATGTGCAGCCGGTGGGCGGTCGTATGGGCAAGATGCAGCGCCATCATGCGCCGCGTCGCGCCGGCGAGCGGGTGCTCGTTAGGCTCTCTTAGAATTTGCGCACCATAACGGTCGGCGAGGATGAGCCCCGCCTCGTCCGGAATGACCGATTGCGGAAAATCCGGATCGACCGCGAAGTACAGACGGTCGCAATGGGCGCGGTAGTCCTCCCATTTGTGGTCGGCCTGGAAATCGGCGAGGCAGGACTTGATCTCGACGATCCAGATCCGCCCCTTGGGGCAGAAGGCCACAAGATCGGCCCGCCGGCCCGATGCCAGCGGCAGTTCGGGCACGCAGGACAGGCCGAGCCCGCGCATCAGGCGCATGGTGCCGCGGGCGATGTCGGCGGCGCGGGGGGATTGGCGGCCGTCCGGCCTGAGGCGCGACGTCGGCGCGAGGCCCGCCAGAATCTCGTTTTGTTCCATGCGCTAACCAAACCCGGCGCGGGCCGGGTTGCAAGTCTGTTCTCGGCCAAAAGAAAGTGAAGCCCGCCTTACGGCGGGCTCCGGTTTCAATGCTTGTGTTGGCCGCCGTGCTCGTGGCCGGCCTGCGGGCCGCCATAGCCCATGCCTTCGACGGCAAGCTCCACGTCGAGCCTCCCGGCCTTCTCGAACACGAGCGTCGCGGGAACGCGCATGCCTTCGGCCAGCGGCTCCTTGAGATTGATCAGCATCAGATGATACCCGCCCGGCTTCAGCGCCGTTTCGGTCCCGGCGGGAAGTTCGACGGTCTCGACCTGGCGCATCTTGGCGACGCCGTTGTCGTTGGTGCTCTCGTGAATCTCCACCTTTTCCGCACCCTCGGTCTCGACCGCGATCAGGCGGTCGGCTTCGGTGCCGGTGTTGTTCACTTTGAGATAGCCGGCGCCGACCTTCGCCGCCGGCGGCGTCTCGCGCGCCCAGGGGTGCGAGATTTCGAGCGCGCCGGCCTTGTAGCTGTGTGCGTACGCGGGTGCGGCGAAAGCGAGAATGAGGGCGAAGCCCGCGCCAAGGCGGGTCAGGGAAACGGACATGGGAACTCTCCAGAAACAGCGAAATGGCGCGCGAACGGGCGCGGCGATGATGGTCGGAGAGTTCAGAGAGGCGGTGCGCGGGCCGATTGCGGGCCGAGACCGGCCTGGGTGACCGGCGCGTGGCCGGGACGGACGGCGGGCCGTTCGGCGATAGCGGGTATCGGCGTCCGGATCGCCATATCGCGCGGCGGCGGCGCGGCGACCAGCGCGCAGGACATGCAGCAATCGGAATGGTCGCGTTCCGGCTGGCCGGGAATGTCCCCGGCAATATCCGCCGAGGGCGCGGGCCCGCCGCGGCAAAGCTGCGCCGCGAACGGCGCATTGGCCATCCGCGCCGATGCATGAGCGCCGAACATCGGCTGCATGACGAGCAGCCATGCAACGACGATGCGCAAACAGAGGCCCGCGATCTTCATGAAGCCTTGTGGCGCGAAGCCCGCAGCAGCGCAAACGCCGCGATGTCGCGGTGGTCAGCGCCGTACCAAGCCTTTGACTCTGCTTGCGAAAGTGTTGAGGTGGGCGGTGTCGAAATGGGTGCTGAGGCTGCGGATGGTGACGTAGAACACCGGCGTCAGGAACAGGCCGAGCACGGTTACGCCCAGCATGCCGAACACGACCGCCGTTCCGATGGCCTGCCGGAGTTCGGCGCCGGCGCCGCTGGCGATCGCCAGCGGAACCGTGCCGAGCGTGAAGGCGAGCGAGGTCATCAGGATTGGACGCAGGCGCTGGCGGCAGGCATCGACCACGGACTCGATCAGGCCTTTGCCTTCCTCTTCGTTCTGGCGCGCAAACTCGACGATCAGGATCGCGTTCTTTGCGGCAAGGCCGATCAGCACGACGAAGCCGATCTGCGTCAGGATGTTGTTGTCCTGGCCGCGCAGCATGACCCCGGCAAGTGCCGCAAGGATCGACAGCGGCACGATCAGGATGATGGCGAACGGCAGCGACCAGCTCTCATACTGCGCCGACAGGACGAGGAAGACGAACAGAACGCCAAGGACGAAGATGAAGACCGGATTGCCGGCGTTGCGCTCCTGGAAGGCAAGCTCGGTCCATTCGAAACCGACGCCTGGCGGCAGCACGCGCGCCGCGATCTCCTCCATCTTGGCGAGCGCCGCGCTGGACGAGACGCCGGGCACGCCCTGTCCCTGCACCGACACGGCGGTATAGAGGTTGTGGCGGTTGACGGCGTAGGGGCCGGTGTTGTCGCTGATCTTGACGAGAGTGCCGAGCGGAACGAGCGCCCCCGCCGAAGAGCGGACCTTGATGCGCGTCAGGTCTGCGGGTTCGACGCGGTAGGGCGAGTCGGCCTGGGCGTTGACCTGGAACGAGCGTCCATACGCCGTGAAGTCGTTGACATAGGCCGAGCCGATATAGACCTGCAGCGCCTGGAAGATGTTGCCGACGGGCACGTCGAGAATCTGGGCTTTCTCGCGGTCGATATCGACATAGATCTGCGGCGAGCGGGTGTTGAAGGTGGTGAAGACGCCCATCAGGGTCGGCTCCTGCGCCGCTGCCGTCGTGACTTCGGTCACGGCCGCTTCCAGCGCGCGGATGCCGACGCCGCCGCGATCCTGGATCTGCATGTTGAAGCCGCCGCCGGTGCCGAGACCCTGAACGGACGGCGGCGCGATGACGATGATGAAGCCTTCTTCGATGCCGCCGACGGCGGCCTGAAGATCGGCGATGATGGCGTTCGCCGTGCGGCCCTTCGGCACGCGCACCGAGAACGGCTCGAACGGGGTGAAGATCGCGGCCGCGTTGGACGCCGCGGTGAAGGTCGCGCCGGAAAAGCCCGCGATGCCGATGGCGTTGGCGACGCCGTCGGTCTTGCGCGCGATGTCGATGATCTTGCGGACGACCGCGTCGGTACGCTGCAGCGATGCGCCTTCGGGCAGCTGGACCGCGACGATAGCATAGCTCTGGTCGCTTGCCGGGATGAAGCCCTGCGGCACGCGGTTGAACACGAACATTGTCAGCAGCACGAGCGCACCGTAGACGCCAAGCGAGAGCAGTTTGCGCTTCACGACATGTTCGACGCCGTGGGAATATTTCAGCGACAGCCAGTCGAAGCGGCGGTTGAAGCCGTCGGCGGCGCGCTGCAGGAAACCCTTCTTGTGCCCCTCCCTGTGCGGCTTCAGGAGGATCGCGGCGAGCGCCGGCGACAATGTCAGCGAATTGAACGCCGAGATGATCGTCGCCGCCGCAATCGTCAGCGCGAACTGCTTGTAGAACTGGCCCGAGATGCCGGGGATGAATGCCGTCGGCACGAACACCGCCGACAGAACGAGCGCGATCGCGATGACGGCGACGCCAACCTCGTCCATCGTGATATGCGCGGCCTCGCGCGGCGATTTGCCTTCGGCAATGTTGCGCTCGACGTTCTCGACCACGACGATGGCGTCGTCGACAACGATGCCGATCGCGAGGATCAGACCGAACAGCGTCAGCATGTTGATCGAGTAGCCGAAGCCGGCCATGACCGCGAACGTGCCGATCAAGGACACCGGAATCGCAAGAATCGGAATGATCGCGGCGCGCCAGCTCTGCAGGAATATCAGAACGACCAGCACGACCAGCCCGATCGCTTCCCAGATCGTATGCGTCACGGCTTCGATGGAGTCGGCGACGAACTCGGTCGGGTTGTAGACGACGGCGTAGTCGAGGCCCGCCGGGAAGTCCTTCTTCAGCGTCTCCATCTCGCGCAGCACGATCTCCGCGGCCGACAGCGCGTTCGAACCGGGTCGCTGGTTGATGCCGATGCCGACGGAATACTGGCCGTTGAGATAGGAATTGGTCGAATAGGTCTGTGCGCCGAATTCGACGCGCGCGACATCCTTCAGCCGCAGCAGGCGGCCGTTCGAACTCTTGACGATGACGTCCTTGAACTGATCCGCGGTGCGGAAGCGGCCCTGGGTCGTCACCATGATCTGGAAATCGGTATTGTCGGGCGCTGGCGGCTGGCCGAGGGCGCCGCCCGACACCTGCACGTTCTGCTCCTGCAGCGCGGCGATGACTTCGCCCGGCGTCAGCGAATAGGAAGCGAGCCGCAGCGGGTCTAGCCAGACGCGCAGGCTGAGTTCGCGCGCGCCGAACACGAACATGTCGCCGACGCCTTCGAGGCGCGCGAGGCGATCGCGGATGTTCAGATAGGTATAGGTCGATACATACAGTTCATCGAGCGACTGGTCGGGCGAGAACAGGTTCACCACCATCAGGAAGTCGTTCGACGACTTGTTGACCGTGATGCCGAGGCGGCGCACCTCTTCGGGCAGGCGCGGCTCCGCGGCGTTGACGCGGTTCTGGACCTGCACCTGCGCGATATCGAGATCGGTGCCGATCTCGAAGGTGACGGTGATGTTGAGCGTGCCGTCCGACGTCGCCTGCGACGTCATGTAGATCATGTTTTCGACGCCGTTGATCTGCTGCTCGATCGGAGCGGCGACGGTTTCGGCAATCGTTTCGGCGTTGGCGCCGGGATATATCGCGGTGACGACGACGGTCGGCGGCGCGATCGACGGATACTGGGCAATTGGAAGCTGGACGAGCGCGACCAGGCCGATCACGACGGTGACGATGGAGACGACCGCCGCGAAAATCGGCCGGTCGATGAAGAAGTGCCCGAAGCGCATGATCTGTCAGTCCGTCAGTTCGGTGTCGCGCTGGGTTTGGTCAGGTCGGCGGGCACATCGAACTGAACCGTCGTCGGAACGACCTTGCCGCCCGGCCGCGCGCGCATCAGCCCGTTGATGATCACCAGATCGTTTTCGGTAAGGCCTTTCGTCACGACCCGCAGCTTGCCGATGCGCGGTCCGACCTCGATCTGCTTCGGCTCCACCGTGCCGTCTTCCTTGACCGTCATGACAAGGCGGCGCGTCTGGTCGAGCATCACCGCTTCGTCGGGAACGACGAGCGCTTCATAGAGGGGGCGCGTCTGCAGTTTCACGCGGCCGAACAGGCCGGGCGTGATAAAGCCGTCCGCGTTCGGCAGCACGGCGCGGACGCGGATCGTGCCGGTCTCCTCGTCGATCTGGTTGGCCACGAAGTCGAGCTTGCCCTCATGGGTGAACGCCGTCTCGTCCGACAGGGCAATGTAGACGGTCTGGTAGTTCTGGCCGAGCGTCTGGGCGGCGCGGGCGCGCTGGTAGGCAAGATAGCTCTGTTCGTCGACGTCGAAATAGAAATGGATCGGGTCGTACTGAACGATGGTCGTCAGCAGCGTGCCTGCCGAGCCGGCGGAGATAAGATTGCCTTCGGTCACGAGCTTGCGGCCGGCCTTGCCGGAGATCGGCGCGAGGATTTCGGTGTAGCCGAGATTGAGTTGCGCTCGGTCAAGCTCCGCCCTGGCGGCGTCGAGATTGGCCTGCGCCTCAAGGAAGGCCTGGTTGCGTTGCTGGAACACCGACTCGGCGATATTGCCCGAGCCGCGCAGTTCCTGCCCGCGCTTCTGCTCCGAGGCGGCAAGATCGAGCCGGGTCTGGTTGGTGCGGACCGTGGCCTCTGCGGCGTCGAGAGCGGCCTTGAACTGCGCCGCGTCGATGCGGAACAGAAGATCGCCGGCCTTGACGTTCTGGCCGTCCTCGAAATGCACGCTCTCGAGCTCGCCGGCTACCTGGGCGCGAAGCTCGACGGAATTGGCGGCCTCGAAGCGGCCGGGCATTTCGGCCCAGTTGATGACCTGGCGTTTGACCGGCTTTGCGACCGAAACCGGGAGGGCGGGCATTTCCTGCGCGAAGGCGGGGGTAATGGCGGCAACAAGGAAAGCCGCAAGCGCGCGGCGCGGAAGAAAACGCATTGGTGAGCCTGCTGAAATGATGCCGCCGCTACATTGGGGGGCGGGGGCACGGCTGCAATCCTAGGGGTCTTTCTTTAAAGGGCAATGTGGCCGATCCGCCACGCGCCCTTTGTCTATGGTAACCACGAGGTTAGGCGGCGCGGGTGGGCACCAGCCGTTCGCTGCCCAAAGCGGCCCGTTCGCCCGATGTCCCGGCTTCGGAATATTCGGCGTCCTCGTTGACGCCCCAGACATCGTAGACCTGCCGGCCCGCCAGGATGTTCCGGACCGTCAGCATGGCGGTCATCATGGCGTGGTCCTGATTATTGTATTTGTGCATGCCGTTGCGGCCGACGAGATGGAGCGTCGGGAAGCGGGCCGCGAGGTCGCCCTGCACCGCCTTCACATGCACGCGGTAATCCTCGTCATAGACCGGATAGGCCTTGGGCTGGCGCACGACACAGGCATCGGTGACGAAAGCGGGATCGATCAGTCCGATCCGGCCGATTTCCTCCTTGGCGAGCGCGATCAGTTCCGCGTCGGCCGACGTCCAGAGCCCGTCGCCCTCGAAGCAGAAATATTCGAGGCCCAGACAGGCATAACCCGGCTCCGGCACCATCGCGGGCGACCATGACAGGAAGTTCTGCACCCGGCCGACCTTCACGCTCGGATCGTGGATGTAGATCCAGTTGTCGGGGAAGAGCTCTCTGTCTGTCTTGATGATCAGGGCGACGGTGAGGAAGTCGCGGTATCTGAGCGCGCGGGCATGCGGCAGGCTCGACGGACGCGGCGACAGCGCGCTTGCGAGTTCGGTGATCGGCGCGGACGAAATGATGTTCCTCGCGGTGAAGCTCTCCGTGGCACCCGAGGCTCTCGTGGCGGTGACCGTCCATACGCGGGCGCCTTCGTCCCATGAGAGCGAGGCGAGTGTGCGTCCCATCAGCACCTTGCCGCCGCGCCCGCGGAGTTTGGCAGCCGCGGCGTCCCACATCATGCCGGGGCCACGCCGGGGGTACTGAAAGCTCTCGATCAGCGTCTTGATCTGGCCCTTGCCGCGCGGGCGGATGCCGAGCGCATTCTTGATCGCGGTGCCGAGATCGAGGCCCTTGATGCGCTGCGCCGCCCAGTCCGCGGAGATGTCGTTACAGGACATGCCCCAGACCTTTTCGGTATAGGTCTTGAAGAAGATCGAAAACAGACGCTCGCCGAACTGGTTGCGTACCCATTGGTGAAATGTGGTTGGCTGTTTCACAGGAAACATCCGCGCCCAGCCATAGGACAGCACGCACAGCGCGCTGTTGAAAATGCCGAGATTGAACAGCGCCTCGCGCGCCTTCAGCGGGTAGGAATAGTATTTGCCGCCATAGAAGATGCGCGACAGGCGCGGGCGCTCGATGAAGTCGTCGGGCAGGATCTCCTTCCAGAGATCGACCACTTCCTTCGACTTCGAAAAGAAGCGGTGGCCGCCGACATCGAACAGGAAGCCCTTGTAGTCGACAGTGCGGGAAATGCCGCCGACATAGGTCTCGTCGCGCTCGATGACGATGACGTCGCGGCCTTCCTTGGTCAGGAGATAGCCGGCGGTAAGCCCGGCCGGGCCGGCGCCGATGATGAGAGTTTCGGTATCCGTCATGCGCGGATCTGCCCGCGGAAGGTGATGAAGCGCTGGCCGCTATAGGAAAAGACGGCGGCGCAGGCTGCGCTGACCAGAATGGCGCCGATCGCCGGCAGCATCGGGGCCATGTCGCGCAGCGTCAGGAAGATGGCGTAGTTCAGCCCCTGGGCGCAGAAGGCGACAGCGGCGTAGAGCCCGCCTTCCGAGCCCTGGCGGCGCTCGCTCTGGCCGAAGGTGAAGCGGCGGTTGAGCCGCCAGGTGACGCCGGTCGCGGCAATGAGCGAGAGCGCGCGGGCAGCGGCATCCGACAGGCCCCCGGCGGACAGGACGGAAAAGAGAAGCGTGTCGGTGACGAGCCCGGCCGTGCCGACCACGAGGAACCGCGTCAGGTTGAAGGCGAAGGCGCGGCGCACAAGGCGCGCCGGCGCGGAGGCAAATGGCCGGCGGCTTGCGGCTTTGGCGGTGGCGGTGGGCAAGAAACGCATTCCCCGGATGAACGAGCGGAGATTGCCCCGGAAAGGCTTTAGGAGAGGTAACGCTTCGCGCTCGACTTGGCTCTTTACCCGGCATGAACCGGCAAACGGCATTGTGCCGCCGGGAGATGACGATGGCCTGGTCGCCGGTTCCGGATCTGACATCGCCGGGGCGCCCGGCCAGGGTCGCGCTTGCGATCTCGGTCCTGCTTGCCGTCGGCCAGACCCTGCGCGGCTATGGCCGCCTCGCCGAGACCCTGAACGACACCGACGACGCGCTGCGCTTTTACATCGTGCGGGCGCTCATCGGCGGTCGCGGCTGGGTCGACACGCTGATCGAGCGCCTGCAGCCGCCAGAGGGCCTCGACATGCACTGGTCGCGCCTCGTCGATGGCGGCCTCATGGCGCTTTATCAGGTGTTTGCCCTCGTCATGGTGCCGGCGGCGGCGGAAACGGCGATGCGCCTGCTTTGGCCGCTGCTGTGGATCTTTCCGCTGGCGCTTGGCGCGGTGCTCGCCGCGCGGCGGCTCGGCGGTTCCTCCGCCGTTCTCGCGGCGGCGATCTTCATCGCGTCCTACCCCGTCATGATCCAGTTCGCCGTCGGGCGCATCGACCACCACAATGTGCAGATGGCGCTCGCCATGCTGATGCTGGCCGGCGCGATCAACATCGAGACACGCTGGGGACCCTGGCTTGCCGGCGTCTCGACCGGACTTCTTCTCGCTGTCGGGCTCGAAGCGCTTGTCTTCGCCGCGATCGCCGGTGCGGCGGTGGCGCTGCGCTTTGCGGCCGATCCGGCCTTCGCGCCTGCCGCTCGACGCTACGGCCTGTCGCTGGCGGCAACTGCGGCGCTCGCCTTCCTCGTGCAGACGCCGCCCCGCCTCTGGGCCGCGGCGTCCTGCGACATGCTTTCCGCCAATCTGCTTGCCGGGCTCGCGGTCGCCGGCGGCGGCCTCGCGCTGGCAAGTCTCGTGCGCGGGACGGCGCTGACGCGGTTTGCCGCGGCCGGTCTGGCGGGCGGTGCGGCGCTGGCCGTCTATCTGGTGCTCGATCCGGCCTGCCTGCGCGGGCCATATGCGCATATGGACCCGGTCCTCAGGCCTTATTGGCTCGACCATGTCGTCGAGGTCCGGACCTTGTGGGCTCTCTGGGCGTCGAACCCGGAGATCGCCGCCGCGCTGATCGCGCCGGTCGTCATGGCGGCCGCCGCACTCTGCATCGTAGTGACGCGCACCGGCGTGCGGCGCGACCCCGCGTGGATTCTTGCGGCCGGGGTGTTTGCCGCGTCGGTTCTGTCGGGCCTGTTCATGGTGCGCATGCTCGGTTACGGCGCGGCGTTCGGCGCCGTCATCATGGCCGGCGCGTTTCCTGTTGTCGCGAACCGCGTTGTGAAGGCGGGCTTTGTCGCCGCGACGCTCGTTGCGCTCACCTTCTCGCCGGCTGTCGTTACAACATTGGTGGTGACGCTCGCGGCGTCGCCGGGCAAGACCTCGGAGTCCGACACGGGGGACAAGGGCGCGTGCCGCGCGACCGCAAGTTTCGATGCGCTGAAGACGCTGCCGCCCGGACTGTTTCTGGCCGATATCGACGCCGGGCCGTTCCTTCCTGCGCTGACGCCGCACAGCGCGCTTGCGGCGCCCTATCACCGACTCAACGAAGGCATCCGAACGGCGCATGAGCTCTGGTCGGCGCCGCCGTCCGACGCCGGACACATGCTGAAGCGGCGCGGCGTCGCCTATGTCATGCTCTGTCCGGCGCGCGGCGAACTGCCGGTAAAATTCCCGGAAGACGGTTTGCGACATGCGCTGACGCGTGGCGACGTGCCGGACTATCTCGAGCCTGTGCCGGCCGGCGATGTTTTCAAGGTCTGGCGCGTGCGCTGATCTAGCGCGAACCGGCCACGCGAAGACGCGGCAGGCTGGTGTCGGGCACTTCGACGTCGATCTCGATGATCGAGACATCGTCCTGCTTCGTCATGCTGACCTGAACCTTGTCGGGATCGATCTCGACATGCCGGGCGATCACGGCGAGCACATCCTCGCGCAGCCGCGCCAGAAGATCGGACGAGCCGCCGCCCGCGCGTTCATGGGCGAGCAGGATCTGCAGGCGCTCACGCGCCTTGGCCGCGCTGGTGTCGCGGCGCCCGAACAGGCTGCGAAAACTCATGCTGCTCTCCGTGCGAACAGGCGCGCCAGTAGGCTCTGCTTTTCGACCGGAACCTCGATGTCGCCTACGGCTTCGCCGCGCAGCCGCCGCGCGGCGTCGAGATAGGCGCGGGCCGGGCGGCTCTGCGGGCTCGCGAGTGTCACCGGCGTGCCGATATTCGACGCGCGGAGAACCTCCTCGCTTTCCGGCACGATGCCAAGCAGCGGTATGGACAGGATTTCGATGACGTCCTCGACCGCCATCATGTCGCCGCGGCTGGCGCGCGCCGGGTCGTAGCGCGTCAGCAGCAGGAATTTGTCGAGCTGTTCGCCGCGCTCGGCCTTGACCGTCTTGGCGTCGAGCAGGCCGATGATGCGGTCGCTGTCGCGCACCGAGGAAATCTCGGGATTGGAGACGACGACGGCGATGTCGGCATGGCGCATCGCCAGTGTCGCGCCGCGCTCGATGCCGGCCGGGCTGTCGCAGATCACCCAGTCAAAACGCTGGCGAAGTTCGGTGATGACGCGTTCGACGCCCTCTTCCGTCAGCGCGTCCTTGTCGCGCGTCTGCGAAGCCGGCAGGAGCCAGAGATTTTCGAGCCGCTTGTCGCGGATCAGGGCCTGAGGAAGCTTGGCGTGGCCCTGGATGACATTGACGAGATCGAAAACGACGCGGCGCTCGGCCCCGAGCACGAGATCGAGATTGCGCAGGCCGACGTCGAAATCGACCACCGCCACCGTATCGCCGAAGGAGGCCAGCGCCGCGCCGAGCGATGCCGCTGTCGTCGTCTTGCCGACGCCGCCCTTTCCTGATGTAACGACAATAACCTCGCCCATGGCGTACTCCTCCGGAAAATTCAGCGCAGAATGTCGAGTTTGAGCCGGTCGTGATCCGAGCGGATCTGGACCGCCTGCCCCGAGAGGGCCGGATCGATCGACTCGGCGGTCAGGTAGCAGGTGTCGACGGCGAGAAATTCAGCCTCGAGCCTCCTGCAGAAGATGCGCGCGCCGGCATTGCCCTGCGCACCGGCGATGGCGCGGCCGCGCAGCGCGCCATAGACATGGATCGAGCCGCCGGCGACGACTTCCGCGCCCGAAGCGACCGACCCGCAAACCGTGACATCGCCGTCGGCGAAAATGCTCTGACCGGACCGGACATTCTCGACCGTCACCGAAGAGGGCGCGGCCGGGGGAGGCGGCGGCGTTTCCTGTTTCGATGTGCCGGGCGAGACATCGCCGGTCAGGCGCCCGCTCTTGAGCACGGGCGGCAGGCCCGGGGCGAGCGCGGTGGTGTGCGCGCCCTCGAAACCCATGACGCGGATGCCGCAGCGCTCCAGCGCCGCGACAAGCGTCATGAGATCGCGGTCGGTCAGACGCAGATCGGAAATGTCGAGCACGACCGGACGTGTGGCGAAAAAGCCGGGCGAGCGGCGACTGAGTTCGGCCAGCTGGTCAAGCCAGGCCTCGAACGGCGCGGCGGGCTGGAGCACGAGCGCCAGATAGGACTTGCCGCGAAAACGCGGCGCCTGAAGTGTGTGAGCAGACGCTACCAACGCTTACTTCCTTAACAAAGGATGACCGATTAGGCGGTGCGCCGGTTAATGAAAGGTTAAGGGCGGGACGGGTTTTGCATTTTGCAATTTTTGGCAAGGCACGGGATTTGCTCCCTGCCGGAGGATATGGGCCGTCCTTGGTGGCACCTGACGAGGAGAACAGATGACCAGATTTCTTGCATGCACTCCGGCGGTTGCCGCCCTTTTTCTGCTGCCGTCGGCGGCGCTGGCGCATACCGGCATCGGCCACACGGCGGGGTTCGCCGACGGGTTCGAGCATCCGGCCGGCGGCCTCGACCATGTTCTGGCGATGGTGCTGGTCGGCATTCTGGCCTGGCAGCTCGGCGGCCGTGCGCTCTACGCCGTTCCGGCGAGCTTCGTCGTTCTGATGGCGGTCGGCGGCGGGCTCGGCATTGCCGGGATCGAGGTGCCGTTCGTCGAAACCGGCATTGCGCTGTCGATCGTCGTGTTCGGCGCCGCGGTCGCGTTTAGCGTCAGGGCGCCGGTCGCCGCCATGGCCGCGCTGGCCGGCCTGTTCGCGGTCTTTCACGGCCACGCGCATGGCGCGGAAATGCCGGCGGATGCGGGCGGCCTTGGCTACGGTCTCGGCTTCATGCTGGCGACCGCGCTGCTGCACGCGGCTGGCGTTGGCTTCGGCTTTCTGCTCGGCAGGATCGCGGCGAAACAGGGCGGTCGTGTTGCCCGCGCTGCCGGCGGCGCGGCGGCGCTGGCGGGTCTGGCGATTCTGGCCGGGGTGATCTGACGATTACGGGCAGTCGCTGTCGCGCACATAGCGCGCCTTCACCCAGCCTTTTGTGACCCGGTCGCCATTGTAATGCGTGACCGGGCACCAGCGGCTGCTCCAGGCAATGTCCGTCGGGCGGCATTCGGCGTCGAGATGGATGATGCCGTGCCGGCCCGGCGGCAAAACATCGACGACCGGCGTGCTCGCGCCCGGACCGGCGCGCAGATTGAGCACGTCGTTGTCCGCGACATTGACCACGACGAGGCAGCCCGGCCCGGACGTGGCGAGAGCGGCGGGCGCGGCGGAAAGAAGGAAAGCGAACGCGAGCAGTGTGCGGGGCATGAAGTCTCCTTGCCCTTTGTCGCGGCGGCCGCCCCATTCGTTCAGAGCGGCTGGCGCACCCGACAGGATTCGAACCTGTGACCTCTGCCTTCGGAGGGAATATGGCTAGCTCCGCCAATAAGCGCAAGGAGCCGCCGATGTCCGCCTATCTCCCTGTAAACGCTAAACAATTTGCATTTCTTCTCCGCCAAAGCTACTCTTCTCC
>JALHQA010000006.1 GCA_022842205.1 Hyphomicrobiales bacterium | reverse complement strand
AGCCTTCTGGTCGAAAAGAACCGGCTCGTGCTGCACCTGCCGAAAGATCTCCGCGACCTCGCCGGAGAACGTGTCGCCAACCGCGTGCGGCAGCTTGCAAGGCTGATCGGCGTCGAACCTGCGGTGGAGGTGGGGTAGTTGCGGTCTGGACGGGCGGATCGTCAGAGGGCAAGTTAGTACGATGCCTCCCGATCGCCGCCTAACCGTTGCTAGCATCCTCGCGTTAATTTCTTTTGGAGCGCTAGCTGCTTCTTTCTTCGGTGGATTCCATTTATTCCCCCACGTTCGCGCGGTGTGGGAATGCGTGTCGCTTACGGGGGCATGCCCAGCTAGTGAAAGTGTTGCTATAGCGGCTTGGGCTCAAGCAATCGGGTCAGTTCTGGCCGTAGGGGCAGCATTCGCTGTGTTCGCTCTGCAAAGAAGGGCTGAAAGACTCGAACGGAAGGACAAAGATGAACTTCGGGCCAAGGCAATCGCTCTCTATTTGCGTTATGATTTGCTAGCTTGGATAGGGCAGCTAGAGCGAGCGAGAGACAACCCTTATCATTTGATGTCTCCGGCAATGCCTAAATCTTTATCGAGCCGCTTAGACGAGCTCCCATTGCTCGGTAAGCCGGGCGTTGTGCTCATGATGGTTGTTTCTTTGATGACCACGCATCAGATTTTGGTTGACGAAGGGATGCTGCGTTGGCCCGCTGGAAGCGAAGAGCAACGGAATGCACTTAGGCAAATTGCGGCGCAGAGACTCAATATGGCTGTCGAAATGCTGCGGCCACTAATGCCTCAGCTAGATGCATTGATAGGCTTACCAAGCACAGACGAACTGCCGCGCCCGCAGGCTTAAGAGTATTTACCCCTTAACATCCACCGTACTGACACGCCCCTTGCGCAGACCGAGCGCGAGTTCGCCGCGCTTGAGGCCGAGGGCCTTTTCGCCAAAGAGTTCGCGCCGCCAGCCATGCAGGGCCGGGACATCGGCACCGTCGTCGGCGGCGATCCTTTCGAGATCGTCGGTCGTGGCCAGAATTTTCGGCGCAACGCCTTCCTTCTCCGCCACCATCTTCAGCAGCACGCGCAGCAGTTCGACAGTGGCGCCCGAGCCATTCGGCGGCGGGCGGTCGCGCTCGATCTTCGGCAGGCCCGCGGGATCGCGCGCCAGGCCGCGCTGGACGGCGGCAATGATTTCGCCGCCGGACTTCGACCGCTCGAAGCCGTTGGGCACGCCGCGCAGGGCACCGAGCGCCTCGACGGTGGCGGGCGCGCGCAGGGCGATCTCGGCCAGGATTTCGTCCTTCACGATGCGCGAGCGCGGCACGTCGCGGGTCTGCGCCTCGCTCTCGCGCCAGGCCGCGACTTCCATGAGGACGGCTATATCGCGCGGCTTGCGGAGCCGGGCCTTGACGCGCTTCCAGGCGTCTTCGGGCGCCTGCCGGTAGGTTTCGGGCGAGGTCAGGATATCCATTTCCTCGCGGACCCAGCCGCTGCGCTTGCGCTTTTCAAGGTCTTCGGCGAGGCGGCGATAGACGGCGCGCAGATGGGTGACGTCGGCCAGGGCATAAGTGAGCTGCGCCTCGCTGAGGGGGCGGCGGCTCCAGTCCGTGAACCGGGAGGACTTGTCGAGCACGGTGCCGGTTATGCGCTGGACGAGCTGGTCATAGGAGACGCTGTCGCCATAGCCGAGCACCATGGCGGCCACCTGGGTGTCGAAGACCGGGTGGGGGATCATCTCGGCCAGATGCCACATGATCTCGATATCCTGCCGGCCCGCATGGAAGACCTTCAGTATCTGCTCATCGGCCATCAGGTCGAAGAGGGGCTTGAGATCTATCCCGGTGGCCAGGGCGTCGACGGCATAGGCCTGCTCGTCGTCGGCAAGCTGGACGAGGCACAGCTTCGGCCAGAAGGTTGTCTCACGCAGGAACTCGGTATCGACGGTAACGAACTGAGCTTTGGCGAGCCGGGAGCAGGCGGACTTCAAATCGTCGGTGGTGGTAATCAGCATTACCGCCATATAGCCGACTCGACACTTTGGAACACCTTTCGGATTGTCGCGGAAAGGTGTTCAGGTTGACAAAGCGGCGAGCGGCATGGCCCTTTCCGGGCCCCGCCAGCCGAAACTGGCCCGTTCTGGCTCTTGGGGCCGGATTTCAAGGCACTTCATTGGGTTGAACACGATGCATCGCTACCGCACCCACACCTGCGGCCAGCTCCGCGAGGAGCATATCGGCCAGACCGTCCGGGTCTCGGGCTGGGTCCACCGTATCCGCGACCATGGCGGCGTGCTGTTCATTGATCTGCGGGACCATTATGGCCTGACGCAGTGTGTTGCGGATCCGGATTCGGCCGCCTTCAAGGGCGCCGAGAAGGTGCGTTCGGAGTGGGTGGTGCGGTTCGAGGGCCAGGTGCGCAAGCGCCCGGCTGGCACCGAGAACGCGGACCTGCCGACCGGGCAGATCGAGCTGTTCATTCAGGATGTCGAGGTTCTGGGCCCCGCGGGCGAACTGCCGCTGCCGGTGTTCGGCGAGCCGGACTACCCGGAAGACATCCGCCTTCGCTACCGCTTCATCGATCTGCGCCGCGAGACGCTGCACAAGAACATCATGACGCGCACGCGCGTCGTCTCGGCCATGCGGCGGCGCATGACGGACGCGGGCTTCACCGAATTCGCGACGCCGATCCTGACGGCATCCTCGCCCGAGGGGGCGCGCGACTTCCTCGTGCCGTCGCGCATCCATGCCGGTTCGTTCTACGCACTGCCGCAGGCGCCGCAGCAATACAAGCAGCTGCTGATGGTGGCGGGCTTCGACCGCTACTTCCAGATCGCGCCCTGCTTCCGCGACGAGGACCCGCGCGCCGACCGCCTGCCGGGTGAGTTCTACCAACTCGATCTCGAGATGAGCTTCGTCGAGCAGGAAGACGTGTTCCAGACCATGGAGCCGATCATCCGCGGGATCTTCGAGGAGTTCGCCGAGGGCAAGCCGGTGACGCCGACATTCCCGCGCATTCCTTACGCCGAGGCGATGCTGAAATACGGCTCAGACAAGCCGGACCTGCGCAACCCGCTGGTCATCGCCGATGTCAGTACGGTCTTCGAACGCGAGGACGTGACGTTCAACGCGTTCAAGAACGTGGTGAAGGGCGGCGGCGTGGTGCGCGCCATTCCGGCGCTCGGCGCCGCGACGCAGCCGCGCAGCTTCTTCGACAAGCTGAACGACTGGGCGCGCGGCGAAGGCGCGCCGGGCCTCGGCTATATCGTATTCGACGATGAATCCGGCGTGCTGACGGGCAAGGGCCCGATCGCGAAATTCATTCCGCCGGACGTGCAGGCGAGCATTGCCGCGGCCGTGAATATCGGGCCGGGCGACGCGGTGTTCTTCTCCGCCGGCGCGGAAGACAAGGCGGCCAAGCTGGCGGGCCTCGCGCGCGACCGGATCGCGGACGAACTCGGCCTGATCGACAAGGACCGCTTCGAACTTGCGTGGATCGTCGATTTTCCGTTCTACGAATACAACGAGGAAGAGAAGAAGGTCGACTTCTCGCACAACCCGTTCTCCATGCCGCAGGGCGGCCTTGACGCGCTGAACGGCGGCGAGCCGCTGAAGATCAAGGCGTTTCAATATGACGTCGTATGCAACGGCTATGAGATAGCCTCGGGCGGCATCCGCAACCACAAGCCCGAGACGATGGTGAAGGCCTTCGAGATCGCGGGCTATGGCGAGGACACGGTGGTCGAGCGTTTCGGCGGTATGTACCGCGCTTTCCAGTATGGCGCGCCGCCGCATGGCGGCATGGCGGCCGGTGTGGACCGCATTGTGATGCTGATCTGCGGCGTCGAGAACCTGCGCGAAGTGGCGCTGTTCCCGATGAACCAGCGGGCCGAGGACATTCTGATGGGCGCGCCGACGCCGGCGACGCCCAAGCAATTGCGCGAACTGCATCTCCGCGTGAATCTGCCGGAACCGAAGACAAGCTGATTCAGGGGAGCTGGGAAGGGCATCATGGCCTCGAATCTGACGGACGAACTGCGTAAAGCCGCGCTGGCGTTTCACCGCCATCCGCAGCCGGGCAAGCTGGAAATTCAGCCGACCAAGCCTCTCAGCACGCAGCGCGATCTCGGGCTCGCCTATACGCCCGGCGTCGCCGCGGCATGCGAGGCGATCGCGGACAATCCGGAAGACGTTTCCGAACTCACCGGCCGTCAGAATCTTGTCGGCGTGGTGTCGAACGGCACGGCGGTTCTCGGCCTCGGCAATATCGGCCCGCTGGCGTCCAAGCCGGTGATGGAAGGCAAGGCCGTCCTCTTCAAGAAATTCGCCGGTATCGACGTATTCGACATCGAAGTGTCGCCGACCGAGCCGGACAAGCTGGTCGAGGTCGTGGCGGCGCTGGAGCCGACCTTCGGCGGCATCAACCTTGAGGACATCAAGGCGCCGGAATGCTTCGAGGTCGAGGAAAAGCTGAAAGAGCGGATGAAAATCCCGGTCTTCCACGACGACCAGCATGGCACGGCGATCATCGTGGCCGCCGCGATCGTCAATGCGCTCGAGCTTGCGGGCAAGAAGCTGTCCGAGGTGAAGATCGTGACGTCCGGTGCGGGCGCCGCCGCGACGGCGAGCCTGAACCTGCTCGTGACCATGGGGGCCAAGCGCGAGAACATCTGGGTCACGGACATCGACGGCGTGGTTTATGAAGGCCGCAACACGCTGATGAACAAGTGGACGTCCGTGTACGCACAGAAGACCAAGGCGCGGACGCTGACCGATGTCATTGGCGGCGCCGATATTTTTCTGGGCGTTTCCGCCGGCAATGTGCTGAAGCCCGAAATGCTGAAGGGCATGGCCGAACGCCCGCTGATCATGGCGCTGGCCAATCCCATCCCGGAGATCATGCCGGACGTGGCGCGCGCCGTGCGTCCGGACGCGATGATCTGCACCGGCCGTTCGGACTTCCCGAACCAGGTGAACAATGTTCTCTGCTTCCCCTTTATCTTCCGCGGCGCGCTCGATGTCGGGGCGTCGGCGATCAATGAAGAAATGAAGATGGCGGCAGTAACAGCCATCGCCGCGCTGGCGCGCGAAGCGTCATCGGACGTCGTTGCGCGCGCCTATGGCGGCGAGTTCGCGGCGTTTGGGCCCGATTCGCTCATCCCCAACGCGTTCGACCCGCGCCTCATCCTGCGCATCGCGCCGGCCGTGGCGAAGGCCGCGATGGAGAGTGGTGTCGCGCGAAAGCCGATCGCCGATCTCGACGCCTACCGGGATCGGCTCAACCGTTTCGTCTACCGGTCCGGCTTCGTAATGAAGCCTATCTTCCAGGCGGCCAAGGAAGCGCCGAAGCGCGTCATCTACGCCGAAGGCGAGGACGAACGGACCCTGCGCGCGGCGCAGATCGTGATCGAGGAAGGGTTGGCGCAGCCGATCCTGGTCGGCCGTCCATCCGTCATCGAAACGCGCCTGAAGCGCTTTGGATTGTCCATACAGTCGGGCAAAGATTTTTCGATCGTCAATCCCGAAGACGATCCGCGCTATCGCGAATATGTCGCGCTTTATCTAGAGTGCGCCGGCCGTCGCGGCGTGACGCCAGACCTTGCACGCACCATCGTCCGCACCGACTCGACCGTGATTGCGGCGCTGTCGGTTCTGCGGAACGACGCGGACGCGATGATCTGCGGTCTCGAAGGGCGCTACCCCAACCATCTGACCATTATCGACGAGGTGATCGGCAAGCGGCCGGGTGTGTCGGACTATGCCGCCGTGTCGCTGCTTATCACGAGTCGTGGTTCGCTCTTCATCGCCGATACCTATGTGACGCTTGAGCCGACGGCCGAGCAGGTCGCGGAGAAGGCGCGGCTCGGCGCCGAGGTCGTGAAGCTGTTCGGCATTGCGCCGAAGGTGGCGCTTCTCAGCCATGCGAATTTCGGAACGCGCGAATCCGCATCGTCCCGCAAGATGCGCGCCGCTCTGGAAATCCTGCGCGAGACCGCGCCCGATCTCGAGGTCGACGGCGAGATGAATGCCGATCTCGCGATGTCACAGGATTTGCGCGATCGTGTCCTGCCGTCGTCGACATTGCAGGGCGAAGCCAATCTGCTCGTCATGCCGGATCTCGACGCCGCGAAGATTGCGTCGCAGCTGGTGGCGGCGATGGACAACTCGCTGCCGGTGGGACCGATTCTGTGCGGCACGGCGAAGCCGGCGCATATCGTGACCTCGACAACGACGCCGCGCGGTCTCGTCAACGTCACGGCGCTGGCGGTGACGGAAGCGCAGGGCGCGTCGTTCTAACCCGCCTTCTGCACGGCTTCCTTGAACATCCGCATCGTGTACTCGATGTCCTGGGCGCTCGGGAGGCTGTCCTCGATGCCGAGATGCTGGACGGAATAGGCGGACGCTGCACGGGCGAAGGTGAAATGGTCCGCCCAGTTTGCGTAGGGCTTGGACAGCCATGAATAGAAATAGGCCCCATGGAAGATGTCGCCGGCGCCGTTGGTGTCGATGACCCGTTCGAAGGGAACGGCCAGCGCAGGCATTTCGCGCGGGGCACCTTTTTCGTCGTACCAGACGATGCCCCGCTCGCCGAGAGTGACCGCGCCGATCTTGCAGCCCTTTGACTTCAGATATTCGAGCATCTCATAGGGATTGAGATCCATCTGCTCGCACATGCGCTCGGATACGACGGCGGCATCAATGAAGTGCAGCAGTTCGTCCGAGTTCTGGCGCACGGCGCCGCCGTCAAGCGAAGTGAAGATGCCGGACTCGCGGCAGAGCCTGGCGTAGTGCAGGGCGGCGTCAGGCTGGTGGCCGTCGAGATGCAGACCTCGGCATCCCGTCAGGTTCAGGACCGGAAAGGGGTGGAGATGGTCGTCGTCGCGGCAACGGACGATGGCTCGCTTGCCGTTATTGGGCATGATGAAGGAAAGGGATGCTTCCCGTACCTTGCGGGAGTGCAGCGGGATCGAATAGCGCGAGGCCATGTCGCGGAACATGCGCGACAGCCAGTCGTCGCCGAGGGTCGTCAGCAGATCCGGTACGATGCCGAGCTTGGCGCAGGAAAAGGCGGCAGTGACGGCGTTGCCGCCGAACGAAACGGCGTAATCGTCAGCAAGTGTCTTGTCGTCGCCGGTCGGAAGCTGGTCGCAGATAAAGGTCACGTCGATGTAGGTATGACCTATGAACAGCGCCTGCATCGGCGATCTCCCGTGACAATGAGCCTACCCCCAATCCTGAAATAGGCAATTTCCAGGCCGCGTCTATTTAGACCCGGTTAAGTCCTGTCGATTTTACTCAATTTCTGGGATTCGGTAGGGAAGGGCTGCCCGTGAAGCGCGGGAAAAGCAGATGGAAGATCGCGCTTCTTGCGGCGGCGCTGGCGTTTGCGCCGGTAGTAGGTCTCAACCTGCTGCTGTGGCTGCATATTAGCGCCAATGGTGGCGCCGACATTGAAGAAGCGTCGGCGAGCATGCTGCGGCTTGCCGAGCGCAATCTCGACGACGCCATGACCCAGATTGTCGCCTTCTCGATGAACGTCGAGCACGCGTCGTGCTCCGAAGACACGATGAAGGCTCTCGGCACAGTCATCCTGAAGGCGCCTCATGTCGCGGAAATCTCGGTTATCGATCCCGCCGGAGTTCCGGTCTGTTCTCCGAGCGGGCGACCGCGTGTGGTCCGTGCGGCGTCAGGCGCGCACGACACCCAGAATCCAAACCTCAAGTTTGCCGTGGTCGATTTCGGCTCGGAGCGAGGGCAGAAGATCGTACAGCTTCTGTGGCAATACCCCGACGGATGGAATGTCTCGGCCCTGATACCCGGGGAAAGGCTGCTGCCGGCGCTTGTGGTGGGGCGTCTGCAGGCGGATTTCGTCAGCCGCCTTTCACTGGCGGACGGGACATTCATCGCTGGCAAACTGTCGCGCTCGGACATGAGCGTGGAAGGAGCCTCTGCCTTCGAAGAACGAACTATTTCGAATCGTTATCCGCTCGGAATCACGGTGTCGGTGCCGTCCGCTGCATTGTGGGACAATTACAGGCAGCTGTTTCTGCTCGGAAACGCGGGCGGCGTCGCGCTGGCCTTTCTGAGCATTGTCGGCGCGCTGGCCGTCTCACGCCAGATGGAAGGTCCGGTCCGCGATATCGAAAACTCGATCCGGCGCGGTGATTTCATTCCGTACTATCAGCCGATCATGTGCATACGCACCGGCCGGCTGCTTGGCTGCGAGGTTCTGGTGCGCCGCCGCCGGGGCGATGCGATCGAAGGGCCGGCGACGTTCATTCCGATGGTAGAAGCCACCGGTCAGATATTCGAGATCACGCGGCTTCTGATGGCGAGCGCGCGCGATGAGCTGGGGCCAATCTATGCCGTGCGTCCGCACCTGAAGGTGTCGTTCAACCTGGTCGCCGACCATTTTTCCAATGCGCGGGTCGTCGAGGACGTCGAGGAGATTTTCACCGGCGCACAGTTGAAGCTCAGCCAGGTCGTTCTGGAAGTGACCGAGCGTCATCCACTGCCGAACCTGTCTGCGGCGCGTGTGATCATCGCGCGCCTGCAGGAGCTTGGGGTGCGCATAGCGCTCGACGACGTGGGCACTGGTCATGGCGGGCTGTCTTATCTGCTCAAGCTCGGTGTGGACCAGATGAAGATGGACAAGATGTTCGTCGACGCGATCGGCACCGACCGTTATTCGACGGCCATCATCGACACGCTCGTAAAACTGGCGGCGGACCTGAACATCGAGTTCGTGGCCGAGGGTGTCGAGACGTTCGAGCAGATTGCGTATCTGAAGGAACGGGGCGTGGATGCGGCGCAGGGCTATGTGTTCTCGCCGCCGCTGCCTGGCCCTCTGTTCCTGGAACTCATCCGGACCGTCGACCCCGTTTCCTCACGCGTGCCGGAGCGGGTCAAGAAAGCGATCCGGGGCGCTGCGGCGGACGTCGAAGCCGCGTGACCTGAAAATGCCGCGATTGACACGGAACACTCACCCGGCGCCGAATGGCGCCACCAGACTGAGGGGAAACACATGATCCGCAATCTTGCTTTCGGCGCGGCGCTTCTGGCGGCCGCCATGGGCTCCCAGGTGCAGGCGCAGGAAGGAGGCCTTGTCGGAGGCCTTCTGGGCGCCGGCGCGGGCGCCATCATCGGCGGCGCGGCTACCGGCAGAGCCGGTGGCGCGGCGGCCGGCGCCATCATTGGCGGTGCGACGGGCGCCATCATCGGCAGCGCCGCCGAGCGCGACCGCTACCGGTCCCGCAACGAGGGCTTCTATTACAACGCGCGCGGCCGTTGCTATTACGAGTATCCGAACGGGGATGTCGTGAAAGTGGCGAACCACCGCTGCTGAACGGGTGCCACCGAACGTGAAGAAGGCGCCCGTCGGGCGCCTTTTTTCATGCCTTGGCGCCTTCGATCCGAAGCCTCGGAATCTCCACCTTCGGGCAGCGGTCCATGACGACGGTCAGCCCCGCGGCGCGCGCCTTCGCCGCCGCTTCTTCGTGGATGATGCCCATCTGCATCCAGATCACGTTCGGACGGGGGTCGAGCGCGAGCGCTTCGTCTACCACGCCGGGCACGGCATCCGCGGCGCGGAAAATATCGACCATGTCGATGGTTTCGGGAATGTCGGCGAGCGATGCATAAACCTTCTCACCGTTGATCTCCTGGCCGGCGAGACCCGGATTGACCGGGATGACCTTGTAGCCTTTGCCCCGAAGAAACGCGCCGACATAATTCGACGGGCGCTCGGGATTGTTGCTGGCGCCGACAAGCGCGATGACGCGCACGCGCTCGAAGATGTTCCGGATTTCGGAATCCTGAAGACCGTCAACTGTCATGTATGTACTTAGCCTCCCGTGGCTTCGCGCAACCGCGTCAGATATGGCGCGGCTGCCTCGCGATTTCCAGGCAGGGGCTCGAATTCGGCCAGCGCGGCGAATTTGCTTTTCAGGTCCTCGAGGGCCTTCTGTTTCTCGTCCGGCGCGAGAGGGCTGGATTCGATGTCGCGGCGGAGCGCGGCTTCCTGTTCGGCGAGATCGATCGAGCCGGTGAACTCGGCGGACTCCACCGCGATCGCGACCGAATGCGCGATGTTTGCCCATTCCGAATAGTTCGCGAAACCGAGATCGTTGAGCTGGCCGTTGATGCGGGATTCCACACTGGGATCGAACAGATGCGGCACCAGCAAAAAGGCGAGATCTTCTTTCAGCTGAAGCTGCTCGCCGCGGCCGAGCTCACGGTCCAGTTTGCGAGCCAGTGAAATAAGTTCGGGAAGGCTGAGAATGTAACGTTCAATGAGTTCCGGCGTGAGCGGAACCTGAACCGGCCTTACATCCGGAAGGGGAGCCGCCTCCCAGGCAACCGCGGGCATCTGCACATCGTTCGAAGCCGATACGGGCTCCGGCATCTGCACCTGCGCCGACGCTGGCACAACTGCCAGAATCGTTGCGAACACAGCCACAAGAAAGTGCATGGAAAAACGTCCCGGCTGTCTGCGCGGTCAGCGCAGACGCGCACCTGACCCTATGCATTTGATGGCCCATCATAAGCGGCGGGGCAACCCTCCTTGAATATGGAACGCATGCTTTTCATGTGCGTTTTCCAGAACGAAAGGGGCCCGCATGACCATTGCCTTCATCCGCCGGACCGAGCCACGCAACGGCGAGGTCACAATTCGCATCTACCACGACGCGGGAGCTGTTCTCGGCGACGTCACATCTCCCGGCGGCCTGGCGGGAAGCCACACCGCCGCCGAGGCCGACCACGATGGCGCTCTGGGCGTCCATCAGGCGCTCGCATCGGCGATCGCGCTGGCGGGCAACCATGGAAACACGGTCGGTGTCATCGACGAGGAGGGGCATTGGCGTCCCGAATGGGGCGATCTGGAGGACGAATCCGACCAAGCGTGAGGGGTATTAAAATACCATTTTTATAAGGCATTGATTTATATGGCATTATTTGCGCAATGTCCCGTTGCAAACAGATTCGCGCTCCTGTAGAGACTTCGCCCAACGGCCGTTCGCGGCCGCTTCGTCTTTTTCAGGAACCGCTCTCATGTCCACCTATTCGGCAAAACCGGCCGAGATCGAGAAGAAGTGGGTGCTGATCGACGCCTCCGGGCTCGTTGTCGGCCGCCTCGCCTCAATCATCGCCCTGCGCCTGCGCGGCAAGCACCGCGCCACCTTCACGCCGCATGTCGACACCGGCGACAACGTCATCGTCATCAATGCCGAGAAGGCCGTGTTCACGGGCAACAAGCTCAAGGACAAGAAGTACTACTGGCACACCGGCTATCCGGGCGGCATCAAGGAACGCACCGCGGGCAAGATCCTGGAAGGGCGCTTCCCGAACCGCGTGATCGAGAAGGCCGTCGAGCGCATGCTGCCGCGCGGCCCGCTCGGCCGGAAGCAGCTCGGCAATCTGCGGGTCTATCCCGGCGCCGAACACCCCCACACCGCTCAGCAGCCTGAGACGCTCGACGTCGGCGTGCTGAACAAGAAGAACGTCCGGAGCTGATTTCGATGGCCGACAACATTCAGACCCTCGAAGACCTCGGCGGCGCGCTGGGCACCACTTCGGAAGCACCCCGGCACGAGCAGAAGCTCGACGCGCAGGGCCGCGCCTACGCTACCGGCAAGCGCAAGGACGCGGTTGCCCGCGTCTGGATCAAGCCGGGTCCCGGCAAGATCACCATCAATGATCGCGAGCTCGAAGTGTATTTCGCGCGTCCGGTTCTGCGCATGATCCTGCAGCAGCCGCTGACGGTCGCGAACCGCACCGGTCAGTACGACATCCGCGTCACGGTCGCGGGCGGCGGCCTCTCCGGTCAGGCGGGCGCCGTGCGCCACGGCCTGTCGAAGGCCCTGACGTATTTCGAGCCGGAACTGCGCGGCGTGCTCAAGAAGGCAGGCTTCCTGACCCGCGACAGCCGCGTCGTCGAACGCAAGAAGTACGGCCGTGCAAAAGCTCGCCGCAGCTTCCAGTTCTCGAAGCGCTAAGCTTCGACACCACGAAAACGAAAAGGCGGGCTCGGTGCCCGCCTTTTTTCGTTCTTACCGTTCGGAGCGGGTTTCGCCCCGAATTTCACTTAACGCAGCGACCCCCGCTGCCGTGATCTGAATGGAGCGAAGCTTGTGGGCTGCCCATCCGTTTTCGATCAGGCTTGGTATGACCGGGAAATCATCCTCGTGAAGCAATGGCGTGGTATCGAGCCAGCGCATCGGAACCCAGCGTCCCCTCGCATTTTCCAGGACGGTCAGGAGGCGCTTTTGCGCCTGCGTCGGGTTCATGTGTGTTACCCCCGAATAATGACGATACGATTAGAGTGTCCCTGCTGGTTTACGATTCGGTAAAGTGGATCGAACGTCGCGGCCGGCAGCCGAAAAATAGTTGAGGCTTTGATGTCACACGATCCGCTCTCGCCCAGGCCAGTCGATCGGGCGCTCGATCCGGATTTTCGCTACGGGCAAAGTACCGAGCCGAACTATTCCGGAGCGGTGTCCTTTCTGCGGCGCATTTACGCGCACGACCTTTCGGGATTCGACGTCGCCGTGTGGGGCGTGCCGTTCGACACATCGACATCCAACAGACCCGGCGCGCGCTTCGGCCCGCGCGCCTTGCGCGAAGCGTCCACCATTCTGGATGGAGATCCCGTCTTCCCGTTCGGCGTCGACATCTTCGAGAGGCTCGCGGTCGCCGATAGCGGCGACGCGGTGTTCGATTATGGCTATCCGACCGAGGCACCCGACGCGATCGAGGCGCAGGCGGCCGCGCGGCTTTCGGCGGGCGTGCATCTCGTGACGCTCGGCGGCGATCACTTCGTGACCTATCCCGTATTGAAAGCGCTGACCAAGAAGATCGGCGGACCGGTGGCGCTTGTGCAGTTCGATGCGCATCAGGACACGTGGGACGACGAGGACGGTCGCATCGACCACGGCACGTTCGTAACGCGGCTGGTGAAGGAAGGGATCATCATCCCCGAGAAAAGCATCCAGATCGGTATACGTACACATGCGCCGGCGGATTACGGCATCAGGATCATCGACGGATTTGAAGCCGCCGAACTGGGGCCGGAAGGGATTGCAAACGAGATCGTGTACCGGACGGGGGGCGCTCCGGCCTATCTGACCTTCGACATCGATGCGCTCGACCCGGCCTATGCGCCCGGCACGGGAACTCCCGTCTGCGGCGGATTCTCGACACGCGAGGCGCTATCCATACTGCGCGGACTGAGGGAGCTCGATCTCAAGGGCTTCGATGTCGTCGAAGTGTCTCCGCCCTACGATCATGCCAATGTAACGGCGCTCGCCGGGGCGACGCTGGCGCATTATTATTTCGGTCTGCTGGCCAGCCGGAAGGCGGCGGGATATTCCATCGTGCCATGAACAAACGGCCGGGGAAAGAAAAGCGGCGGCATCTGAGGCGCGCCATCGGAGTCGTCGGGACGGTGCATCTGCCCGACGGCAACAGCGTCTCCTGCGAGGTCAGCGATATTTCCGAGACCGGCGCGATGCTGCTGCTGGAAGTTCCGGTGGAGCTTCCGCCGGAGTTCATGCTGGAAATCGGACGTAACGCCGCGCGCAGGCGCTGTCACCGGCTGCGGCAGGAAGGCGCGTCCGCCGGCGTAAGGTTTCCGGACCGGCCACTTAAAGCCTAGGAAATCTCGATATCGAGTCCGAGGTCGAGCACCGGGGCGGAATGGGTGATCCAGCCGGTGGAAATGAGATCGACACCGGATTCCGCGATGGCCTTCACGGTGTCGAGCGTGACGCCGCCCGAGGCTTCCGCGATCATGCGTCCGCCGATGCGGCGGACGGCTTCCGCGAGAACATCCGGCGTCATGTTGTCGAGCAGTACGGCGTCCGCGCCCTCGGCGAGAACCTCGTCCAGTTGATCGAGAGTGTCGACTTCGATCTCGACTTTCACGAGATGTCCGGACGCGGCTTTTGCTGCGCGCAGGGCAGGCCCGATGCCTCCGGCAACGGCGATGTGGTTGTCCTTGATGAGAACCGCGTCGTCGAGGCCGAAACGGTGATTGACGCCGCCGCCGCAGCGGACCGCGTACTTCTCGAACACACGCAGGCCGGGCGTCGTCTTGCGCGTATCGGCGATCTTCGCCCGTGTATGGGAGACGAGATCCGAGAACGCCGCGGCTGCCGTCGCGATGCCGGACAGATGGCCGAGATAGTTCAGCGCGACGCGCTCGGCGGACAGGATGGGCCGCGCCGGGCCGGACATGCGGGCCACCACATCGCCGGGCGACACGCGGGTTCCGTCGGCAACGGCCGCATCGAAACGTATGGACGGATCGAGCGCACGGAAGGCCGCTTCCGCCAGAGGCAGGCCGGCGACGACACCCGGCTTGCGCGCCGCGATGACGGCTTTGGCCTGTGCGGATGCCGGAATGGTGGCGGCTGTCGTTATGTCGCCGGCGCGTCCGAGGTCTTCGGCGAGCGCCGCTTCGATGGCGTTGGCCACCATGTGCGGATCGAGAGGAGGGATCAAACCGCGGCCTCGACAGCGTTGGCAACCGCCTCGTCCGCAATCCGGCGGGCATCGGCGAGCGTCAGGAATGTCCGGCGTGCGAGGGCCGGTTTTGCGGACGGGTAGTCGGTGCGCTCATGACTGCCGCGGCTTTCCTGCCGCTGCCAGGCGGCGGCTGCGACCAGGAGGCCAGCCACGGCCATGCCGGAAAGCCGGGATGGCGCATGACGCTGGCCGTCGATACCGCGCAGGAAGGCCAGCGCGCGTGCGAGACCGTCGGCGTCGCGCACCACGCCGACCGTGCGGCTCATGACATCGCGCAATGTGCGCACCGAAGCATCGTCGTCCGCTTCTTTCGATGTGCCGGACGCAGGTTCATGCGTCCGCGTGATGTTTGGAAACTCGCGGCCCTGCAGATCCTCCGCGATGCGCGCGGCGAACACGACCGCTTCGAGCAGCGAGTTGGAGGCAAGACGGTTGGCGCCATGCGAGCCGGTGGATGCGACTTCGCCGCAGGCCCAGAGACCGTCAATCGAGGTGCGCCCGTTCCGGTCGGTTTTCACGCCGCCCATGTGATAATGCGCGGCCGGCGCGACCGGGATCGGCTGTGTGACGGGATCGAGCCCAGCCGCCATGCAGTTCGCGTAAAGCGTCGGGAACATGTCCGGCAGTTCCACGCCGAACACGCGGGCGTCGAGAAAGGCGCCGCGACCGGCCGCGATTTCCTGAAAGACACCGCGTGCTACCACGTCGCGGGGGCCGAGTTCAGCGTCAGGATGGAGCGCACGCATGAAGCGTTCGCCGTATTTGTTGATGAGAAGCGCGCCGTCGCCGCGAATGGCTTCGCTGGCAAGCGGAGCAGGGTCCTTGCCGATGTCGATGCCGGTCGGATGAAACTGCACGAACTCCGGATCGGCGATCACGGCCCCGGCGCGCGCCGCGGCCGCAAGCCCATCGCCGCGCGCGCCGACCGGGTTTGTGGTGACAGAGTAGAGATGACCGATGCCGCCGGTGGCGAGAACGACCGCGCTGGCGGGCAGGCTTGAGAGGTTGCCGGCGGCGTCGCGGCCGGTCACGCCGGTCACGCGATTGTCCTTCACGTCGATCGCTTCCAGCGACCAGCCTTCGATCACCGTGATGCGCGCCGCCGCGCGGACGGCGGAAACCAGCGCCTGCATGATGGCCTTGCCCGCAAGGTCGCCGCCGACGCGGACGATGCGGCGCGCGCGATGGGCGGCTTCGCGGGAGAGTTTCAGCTTGCCTTCGAGATCGCGGTCGAACGGCACACCGTAGGCGAGGAGATCGTGGATACGGTCCGGCGCCTCATGCGCGATAAGGCGGGCGATGCTCTCGTCGACGATGCCGCCGCCGCAGGCGATGGTGTCCGCGGCATGATCTTCGGGCGTGTCGCCTTCGCCGATGGCCGCGGCGATGCCGCCCTGCGCCCATGCGCTGGCGCCTTCGCCGAGCGGCGTTGCCGTCAGTACGGTGACTTTCCGTGGCGCGAGCTTCAGCGCACAGAAGAGCCCGGCGAGACCGCCGCCGACGATGAGGATGTTATCCGTTTTGGCCATACCGATCGGCGCCTGCTGTTCCTCTCCCCGCATGCGGAGAGAGGATTGGATGGAACCCGGGAAGTGTGTCAGATTTTCAGATGGACCATGCGCTCGACCGAGAGCCGCGCGCGTTCCGCAACCGCCGGATCGATGACGATCTCTTCCTGCATGGTGAGCAGGCTGTCGAGGATCTTCGGCAGCGTGATCCGCTTCATGTGCGGGCAGAGATTGCACGGCCGCAGGAACTCGGTTTCGGGCGACAGGGACGCGATGTTGTCGGCCATCGAGCACTCCGTGATCATCACGACGCGCTTCGGCTTGTTGACCTTGATGTAGTCGGCCATCTTCGCGGTGGAACCCGTGAAGTCGGCTTCCTTCAGGACATCAGGCGGGCATTCCGGATGCGCGATCACCGTGACGTCCGGATCGTCCTCGCGCAGGCGACGGATTTCCTCGCCCGTGAAACGCTCATGGACCTCGCAGGCGCCGTTCCAGGTGATGATCTTCACCTTGGTCTGGGTCGCGATCCAGGCCGCGAGATACTGATCGGGCAGCACCATGACTTCCGGAGCGCCGAGCGACTCGACCACCGCGACCGCGTTGCCGGAAGTGAGGCAGATGTCAGCCTCGGCCTTCACCTCGGCGGATGTATTGACATAGACCGCGACCGGGACGCCCGGATGCTTGCGGCGCATCATGCGCACGTCGGCGGCCGTGATCGAATCCGACAGCGAGCAGCCGGCGCGTGAATCCGGGATCAGGACCACCTTGTCCGGGTTCAGCAGTTTCGAGGTCTCGGCCATAAAGTGCACGCCGCCCTGGATGATGACGTCGGCGTCGGTCTTCGTGGCCTCGCGGGCGAGCGCGAAGGAGTCGCCGACAACGTCGGCAACGCAGTTGTAGATTTCCGGCGTCTGGTAGTTGTGCGCCAGGATGACGGCGTTGCGGACCTTCTTCAGGTCGTTGATCGCCTTCACATAGGGGGCATGGACCGGCCACTCGATGGCCGGAATGACGTGCTTTACCCGCTCGTAGAGATGCGCGGTTTCGCGCGCCACCTCGGGCGTAAAGCTGAGATCGGGCATGGGCAGAATGCCGAAACGCTCGGCCGCCGAAAGCACGCGGCGGGTACGGGGGCGATCGAGAACAGCCGTCTGAGCCATTTTACCCTCCCAATTATGCTCATCATGAGCATATCTAGGGTCTTATAAAAGCCGGCGGTTGAGCCGGCATGTCTTTTCTTTGACACACCCGAATATACGGCAGCCCTTGTTGTTTTTAAAGAGGCTCGCCGCACATTTGAGCGCTTCGAATTCTTAACGCGCAGATGATTTGAGGCCCTGCCTCTCGACCTGGCGCACGAACGGGTTTAGGCGGTGTCCCGGACAAGTGAGGCGAAGCCGAGCGCCGATCCGGGACCCAGGAGTTGAGTGCGGCTTTGCCGCACAAATTATATCTGGTCCCCGGATCACGCGATGCAGCTTTGCTGCACGCGGTCCGGGGAACGAGGAGATGATTATGTCGACGCAGGTGAGAGCGGGGATTTTCGGCGCGTCCGGATACACCGGAGCCGAACTCGTGCGCCTACTGTCGGGACACCCTCATGTCGCGCTGAACGTGCTGACGGCGGACCGCAAGGCCGGGCAGAGCATGGCCGAGGTGTTTCCGCAGTTCACGGGTCGTGACCTGCCGAAGCTGGTCAAGATCGATGAGGCCGATGTCGGCGCGCTGGACGTTCTGTTCACCGCGCTGCCGCATGGCACGACGCAGCTCGTGATCTCGGATGCGTTCAAGAAGAACCCGAAGCTGAAGATCGTCGATCTCTCGGCCGATTTCCGGCTGACCGATCCGGACGCCTATGCGACCTGGTACGGCCATGAGCATCAGGCGCTGGATCTGCAGAGTGAAGCGGTGTTCGGCCTGACCGAACATTACCGCGAGGACGTGAAGAAGACCCGGCTGCTGGCCAATCCGGGTTGCCATTCGACGACGTCGATCCTGCCGGTCGTGCCGTTGCTGAGAACGAACGTGATCGATCCCGAGCATATCGTGATCGATTCAAAGACCGGCATGTCGGGCGCGGGCAGGGCGGCGAACGAGGCGATGCTGTTTTCGGAAGTCTCCGAAGGCATTCACGCCTATGGCGTCGGCCGTCACCGGCATACGTCAGAGCTCGACCAGGAGTATTCGAAAGCCGCGGGCCATGAAGTGCTGGCGATGTTCACGCCAGTGCTGGCGCCAATGAATCGCGGCATCTATGCCACGGTGTATGTGCACACGCGGGGCAGCTCCTCGCCGGCCGATCTGCATGCGGTTCTGTCGGAAGCCTACAAGGGCGAACCGTTCGTTCAGGTGCTGCCGTTCGGACAGGTGCCGCAGTCGCGCCATGTGCGCGGCTCGAACAACTGCCAACTCGGCGTCGTCGCCGACCGGGTGCACAACAGGGCCATCGTCATCTCGACGACGGACAATCTGGTGAAGGGCGCGTCAGGACAGGCCGTGCAGAACTTCAATGTGATGTTCGGTTTTGACGAGACAACGGCGCTGACCGGGTCTGCTCTGTTCCCCTGATGGCGCCGCGGGCGGTCGGCTGCTTCATATTACTCGAAGGGAATGTATTATATTTCCTTGGCCCGGCCCGAGCGAGGACTAGCGTTCACCGGGCATTCAGGGCTATTCGGTCACCTTGGTCTCAGGAGTAGAGTTGTGGACGGGATCAGAGCCTTGATAATTCTCGGGCTGGCCGCCGCTTTTGGGGCGATGGTCGGGGGTTGTTCGACACCGAGCGAACGATTTGGGCTCGCGCCGCAGCCGGCTGACCTGGCTTATCCGAACATCAATCTGGACCCCACCCAGCAGGCGAAACAGAAAGCGATGACGCCGGAAGAACGGGCGGCAGCGGAGGCGGAGCTTGAGCGCCGGGCAGGCCGCAAGCCAAAATCAGCTCCGGTGGCCGCGAACTAGCGCGAATCCGCCATTTTCAGTGGTATAAGCACACTATTCGTCCCGGGATTACTGTCGATGACCCAAGACTTTCACTCCATTCGCCGTTTGCCGCCCTATGTTTTCGAGCAGGTGAACCGGGTGAAGGCGCTCGCGCGCAAAAACGGGGCAGACATCATCGACCTCGGCATGGGCAATCCCGACCTGCCGACGCCCGAACACATCACGGCGAAGCTTTGCGAAAACGCCAACAAGCCGCGCACCAACCGCTATTCGGCGTCGAAGGGCATTCCGGGCCTGCGCAAGGCGCAGGCGGCCTATTACGAGCGCAGGTTCGGCGTGCGGCTGAACCCGGAAACGCAGGTCGTCGCGACCCTCGGTTCGAAAGAGGGTTTCGCCAACATGGCGCAGGCGATCACCGCGCCCGGTGATGTCGTGCTTGTGCCGAACCCGAGCTATCCGATCCATGCCTTCGGCTTCCTGATGGCGGGCGGCGTGGTCCGCAACGTGCCATCGACGCCCGGGCCGGACTATTTCCATGCCCTTGAGCGCGCGATCCAGCATTCGATACCGAAGCCGGTCGCGGTCATCGTCTGCTACCCGTCAAACCCGACGGCGGAAGTGGCCGATCTCGAATTCTATAAAGACCTCGTCGCGTTCGCGAAGAAGCACGAAATCTTCGTGTTGTCCGACATCGCCTATTCGGAAATCTATTTCGACGATCCGCCGCCGTCGATCCTGCAGGCGCCCGGGGCGTTCGACGTCGCTGTCGAGTTCACCTCGATGTCGAAGACCTATTCGATGCCGGGCTGGCGCGTCGGTTTCGCTGTCGGCAACGAGCGGCTGATCGCGGCGCTGGCGCGTGTGAAGTCCTATCTCGACTATGGCGCGTTCACGCCGATCCAGGTGGCGGCGTCCGCCGCGCTAAACGGCCCGCAGGATTGCGTCGACGACATGCGCGCGATCTACAAGCGCCGCCGCGATGTGCTGGTCGATACCTTCACCAAGGCCGGCTGGAAGATCCCGTCGCCGAGCGCCTCGATGTTTGCGTGGGCGCCGATCCCCGACAAATTCCGCGCCATGGGGTCGGTGGAATTCGCGAAACTTCTGGTCGAGAAGGCCGATGTGGCCGTTTCACCGGGTGCGGGCTTCGGCGAGCACGGCGATGATTTCGTTCGTATCGCGCTCGTCGAGAACGAGCACCGCATCCGTCAGGCTGCGCGTAACATCCGGCGTTTCCTTGAAACTTCGGACCAGACATTGCACAACGTGGTGCCCCTCGCGGCGGCGCGCTGACGTGCGCCGTCCAGTCTTTCGGAAGTATTCATGGCAGCAGCGTTGAAAGTCGGCGTCGCCGGGCTCGGCACGGTGGGAGCGGCGGTTGTGCGCATTCTCGGCGAGCGGCGGGATACGCTGGCCGCGTCGGCCGGACGGCCGATTCATGTAACGGCCGTTTCGGCGCGCAACAGGAACCGCGAGCGCAAGATCGATCTCGGCAATGTGCGCTGGCACGACGATCCGGTTTCGCTGGCGGCGGACGATAACGTCGATCTCGTTGTCGAGCTAATCGGCGGGGCCGAAGGGCCAGCGCGCGACACGGTGGAAGCTGCGCTGAAAGCCGGCAAATCCGTCGTTACGGCGAACAAGGCCCTGTTGTCGGCACATGGAATGGCGCTCGCCGAGCTGGCGGAAGAAAAGAACGTCGCTCTTGCATTCGAAGCCGCTGTCGGTGGCGGCATCCCGATCATCAAGACATTGCGCGAGGCGCTGCCCGGCAGCCAGCTGTCGCGCGTTTCCGGCATCCTGAACGGTACCTGCAATTTCATCCTGACGAAGATGGAGGAGGATGGGCTCGACTTCGATACGGCTCTCAGCCAAGCGCAGGCGCTTGGCTACGCCGAAGCCGATCCGACTTTCGACATCGGCGGTTTCGACACCGCCCACAAGCTGTCGATACTGACGAGCCTCGCCTTCGGCACGAAGATCGACGCCGACGCCATCTATGTCGAAGGTATTCAGACGATCTCGCGGCTCGATATCGCGATGGCCGACGAACTCGGATTCCGCATCAAGCTTCTGGGTGTTGCAACGCGCGCCGATGGCGGGATCGAGCAGCGTGTCCACCCCGCTATGGTGCCGCGCAGCGACCCGCTCGCGCAGGTGATGGGCGTGACCAATGCCGTGCAGATCAGCGGTTCGGCCAGCGATATCACGCTGATCGGACCCGGGGCCGGCGGCGACCCGACGGCGTCCGCGGTGATCGCCGACATCGTCGATGTGTCCCGCGGCATGATCCGGCAGCCGTTCGGCATTCCGGTGGCCCAACTCGCAACGCCGCGCCGTGCGCCGATCCAGACACACGAGGGCGGTTATTACATCCGGCTCGATGTCGTGGATCTTCCCGGCACCGCGGCCGCCATCGCGACGCGCATGGCCGAGCAGCAAATCTCGCTCGAAAGCATTCTGCAAAAGAAGCCGCGGGCGAAAGCGCCGGCCGCGGCATCCGACAAGAACACGGTGCCGCTGGTTCTTATCACCCATGCGACCAGCGAGTCCGCCGTGCGCCGTGCGCTGATGGCTGTGCTTGCCGATGGGCATATCCAGGGCGCGCCCCAGGTCATTCGTATCGAAAAGGAAAAGTAATTGGCCAAGGTCACCGTCGAACCCGGCAAGTTTATCGAACGCATCCTGACGCTCGAACTGGTGCGGGTAACCGAACGTGCGGCGGTGGCGTCGGCCCGTTGGCGTGGACGCGGCGACAAGAACGCGGCGGATCAAGCGGCCGTTGACGCGATGCGGCGCGAACTGGCCAAGCTCGAGATCGACGGAACCGTCGTGATCGGCGAGGGCGAACGCGACGAGGCGCCGATGCTGTTCATCGGCGAGAATATCGGTTCGAAGAAGGGCCCGAAGGTCGACATCGCGGTCGACCCGCTGGAAGGCACCGCGCTCTGCGCCGACGACACGCCCGGCGCAATCTGCGTGATGGCCATGGCCGAAGGCGGCACGCTGTTGCACGCACCGGACGCGTATATGCAGAAGATCGCGATAGGCCCCGGCTACAAGGAAGGCGTAGTCGATCTCGATGCGCCTCCGGACGAGAACGTGATCAATCTGGCGAAGGCCAAGGGTGTCAGCCCCAGCGAGATCGGCGTGCTGATGCTCGACCGGCCGCGCCACCATCAGATGATCGAGAAATGCCGTGCGACCGGTGCGCGGGTCCGCCTCATCACCGATGGTGACGTCGCGGGCGTGATCTATACGACCCGACCCGCTGAAACGGGGATCGACCTCTATATGGGCATCGGCGCCGCGCCCGAAGGCGTGCTGGCCGCTTCGGCGCTCCGCTGCGTCGGCGGTCAGATGCAGGCGCGGCTTGTGCTCGACACGCCCGAAAAGATCGAGCGGGCGGCGAAGATGGGCATCTCGGACCCCAAGCGGCGTTATGAGGTGACGGACCTGGCTTCAGGCGACGTCATCGTCGCGGCCACGGGTGTGACGACCGGACCACTCGTTTCCGGTGTATTCTTCGGGCCCGACTACATTGAAACCGAAACCGTGGTGTATCGTTCAGCGACGGGCACGGTGCGGCGGATTCGCGCCGAGCACCGCGAAATGGGCAAGTTTCACTTCGAGTAAATCCCTCCGTTCGTAAATTCGTCGCGTTCGAACTGTCGAAATCCTGCCCGGAGACCTATCTCCGGATGAGGCTGGCGAGGACGCTTATATGACTTCCTGGCGACGGGACTGGATTACGAAGCCAATCTTCGGCTGGGCGCAGAAGGCGCTGCCGAGCATGTCCGAAACCGAGCGCGCGGCCATCGAGGCCGGCGATGTCTGGTGGGACGCAGACCTGTTTGCCGGAAATCCCGACTGGGACAAGCTGCTGGCCTTTCCGCCCGCCAAGCTGTCCGACGACGAAACAGCGTTTCTCAACGGTCCGGTCGAAGAGCTGTGCGACATGCTCGACGACTGGAAGATCAACCGCGAGCTTGGCGACCTGCCGCCGGAGGTCTGGGACTTTCTGAAGTCCAGGAAGTTCTTCGGCATGATCATTCCGAAGAAGCACGGCGGGCTTGGCTTCTCGGCGTATGCGCATTCGGAAGTCGTGCGGAAGGTCTCGACGCGCTCATTGACGGCGGCGGTGACGGTGATGGTGCCGAACTCGCTCGGTCCGGGCGAACTTCTGCACCAGTTCGGCACCAAAGAGCAGCAGAACCACTGGCTGCCGCGGCTGGCCGATGGCCGCGAGATTCCGTGTTTCGGTTTGACCAGCCCGGAAGCCGGCTCCGATGCCGCCGCGATGACCGACACAGGCGTCGTTACGATGGGGCCGGGCAAGAAC
Source organism: Hyphomicrobiales bacterium (assembly GCA_022842205.1). GTDB lineage: Bacteria > Pseudomonadota > Alphaproteobacteria > Rhizobiales > Methylopilaceae > Flaviflagellibacter. Next base: position 195,853 of record JALHQA010000006.1, on the reverse strand, counting down.
GGCAATGTGCTCGGCATCCGGCTCAACTGGCACAAGCGCTATATCACGCTCGGCCCGGTCGCGACCGTCCTCGGCCTGGCGTTCAAGCTTCAGGATCCCGACAACCTGTTGGGCAAGGGCGAGAATATCGGCATCACCGTCGCTCTCGTGCCGACGGACGCGGACGGGGTGAGCATCGGGCGGCGGCATATACCGTCCGGACAGATGTTTCAGAACGGTCCCAACTGGGGCGAGGATGTGTTCGTGCCTATGGACGCCGTGATCGGCGGGCAGGAGCGCGTCGGCCAGGGCTGGCAGATGCTGATGAGCGCACTGGCGGCGGGACGCGGCATTTCGCTGCCGTCGTTGTCGTGTGCCGCCATCGTCATGTCCGCACATACGACGGGAGCTTATGCGGCGATCCGCCAGCAGTTCAACATTCCCATCGGCAAGTTCGAAGGCGTGCAGGAACGTCTCGCGCGCCTCGCGGGCTACGCCTACGTGGTCGACGGCGCGCGGCGGTTGACCTGCGCGGGTCTCGATATGGGCAAGAAGCCGGCGGTGATCTCCGGCATAATGAAGTATCACGCCACCGAGCGCATGCGCACCGCGATCAACGACGCGATGGACATTCATGCCGGCAAGGCGGTGATCGACGGACCACTGAACTACCTGACCAATATATACCGCGCCATCCCGATCGGCATCACGGTTGAAGGCGCGAATATCCTGACGCGTTCGCTCATCATCTTCGGCCAGGGCGCGATCCGCAGCCATCCGTTCCTGCTTTCGGAGATGCTGGCGCTTGGCCACAAGAACAGGACGCGCGCGCTCGAAGCGTTCGACAAAGCATTCTGGGCGCATGCGTGGCTGGCGACGACGAACCTGTTCCGCGCCTGGTTCCGTGCATGGACCGGCGGCATGTTCGCGCCCGCGCCGGACGCCGGCCCCGCGCGTAAATACTTCCAGCAGCTGTCGCGTTATTCGGCGGCGTTCTGCCTTGCCGCCGACATGGCGCTGCTGACCATGGGCGGCGCGCTGAAGCGGCGCGAAATGCTGTCGGCGCGCTACGGCGATATCCTCTCCGAGTTGTTCCTGCTGTCGGCGGCGCTGAAGCGCTGGCACGACGAAGGACGGCAGGAGGCCGATCTTCCGGTGCTCGAATACTCGATGCAGACTGGTTTCCTGACCATCGAGCAACGTCTCGACGAAATTCTCGCCAATTTGCCGGCAAGGCCGGTTGCGTGGTTCTTGCGGTTCCTCCTGATGCCGTTCGGCATCCGCCGGCGCGGCCCGTCCGACGCCGTCATTCAGGCGACGGCGGAGATGCTGCTGAAGCCATCCGCCGCGCGCGACAGGCTGACGGCCGGCATCGCGCGCGATGCGGAGAACGAGGGCATGAAGCGCCTCGCCCGCGCGTTTGAACTGGTGGCGGTCGCCGAGCCGATCAGAGACCGGATGAAGGCGCTCGGCATGCGGGATCCCGCCGCGGCGCTTGAGCGCGGCGTCATTTCCAAGGATGACATGGCAACGCTGGAGAAGGTGACGGAAGCCGTCAGCCTCGTCGTTGCCGTTGACGATTTCGCGCCGGAAGACGTCTCGGCGATCTACGAGAAGAAGACCAAGGGAGAGAAGCCATCTCAACCGAAACCGAGGCAGCGTCGGGCCAAAGCCGCCGCCGAATGAAGGGTCGTCCGGTCTATATCATTGACGGCGCGCGCACGCCTTTCCTGCGCGCGCGGGGCGGCGTGGGGCCGTTCACGCCGGTCGATCTTGCCGTGCAATGTGGGCGACCGCTTCTGCTGCGCCAGAATTTCAAGCCGACCGATTTCGACCAGGTAATCCTCGGCTGCGTCAATGTCGTCGCCAACGAGATGAACCCGGCGCGTGTCGCCGCGCTCAGGCTCGGCATGGGCGAGGAGATGCCGGCGTTCTCGGTGCAGATCAATTGCGGCTCGGGCATGCAGTCGATCGACACCGCCTACAGATACATACAGAATGGCACGGACGATCTCGTTCTCGCCGGCGGCACGGAGGCGCTGAGTCATTCGGCGCTTCTCTACAATCGCGATGCGGTGAACTGGTTCGCGGCTCTCAACGGCGCGCGCGGTACGAGCGCGAAGCTGAAGGCGCTGACGGCATGGCGGCCGAGCTTCTTCAAGCCGGTCATCGGTCTTGTGCAGGGCCTCACAGACCCGATCACCGATCTCGGCATGGGGCAGACGGCGGAGCTGGTCGCGCATCTGTTCGATATCTCGCGACAGGAATGCGACCAGTATGCGGTCGAGAGCCATTTGCGTCTTGCGAAGGCGCAGGCCGAGGGTGTGCTGGCCAACGAGGTCGAACCCGCCTTCGGCCGCGACGGCATGCTGTATGATCATGACGACGGCGTGCGGCCGGACTCTTCGGTCGACAAGCTGGCGAAACTCTCGCCCGCGTTCGAGCGGCCATGGGGCAAGGTGACGGCCGGCAATTCCTCGCAGATCACGGACGGCGCGAGCTGGGTCATCCTCGCGTCGGAAGACGCGGTGAAGAAGCACGGACTGACGCCGAAGGCCGTCATCGTCGACAGCTACTGGTCCGCGCTCGACCCCGAGATCATGGGGCTCGGACCAGCGCTGTGCTCGGTCGAAGTCCTGAAACGCAACGACATGTCGAAGGACGATGTCGATGTGTGGGAGCTGAACGAGGCGTTTGCCGCGCAGGTGCTCGGCTGCCTGCGCGCTTTCGAGGACGAGAAGTTCTCGAAAGATGTATTCGGCCTCGATGGCGCCTTCGGCAAGATCGATCGTACGAAACTCAACATTGATGGCGGGGCGATCGCACTCGGCCATCCGGTTGCCGCCTCCGGCAATCGTATTGTCCTCCACGTCGTGAATGCCCTCAAGCGCCTCGGCAAGAAGCGCGGGCTCGCCACCCAATGCATCGGCGGCGGGCAGGGCGGCGCCATGCTGATCGAGGCTGTCTGACATGACCGGAATCGCGATGAGCGTTCTTGAGGAACGCAACCTCGAACTCGGCCCGAAGCCGGCCAAGAAATCGAAATGGAAACACTGGCGGCTGACGCGCACGAAAGACGACGTCGCCTGGCTTCTGCTCGACAAGCAGGGCTCGTCCGCCAACATCCTTTCGATGGACGTACTGCGCGAACTCAGCGAGGTATTGACGGAGCTTGAGGCAGCTCCTGCCAAAGGGCTCGTGCTGCGCTCGGCAAAGGAATCCGGCTTCGTTGCCGGCGCGGACATCACCGAATTCGGCGTGATGACAGACGAGGACGAGATCGCGGCGATGCTGACCGAGGGCAACAGGATCCTCGACCGGCTCGACGCGCTGCCGTTCACGACGGTCGCTGTGGTCCACGGTTTCTGCCTCGGCGGCGGGCTTGAGCTTATCCTCGCCTGCGACCGGCGCATCGCCATCGACGGCTCGCGCTATGGTTTCCCGGAAGTGCTGCTCGGTCTTCATCCCGGCCTCGGCGGCACATGGCGTTCGACGCAGCTCATAAATCCTGTCGAAGCCATGTCGCTGATGCTGACGGGACGCACGGTACAGGCGCGCGCCGCGAAAGGGATGGGCCTTGTCGATGCGGTCACGGAAGAGCGGCATGTGCTGAACGCAGTGCAATCGGCCATTGACGGCTCGTTCCGCATGCCGAAGCGTGCGCTGCCGCAGAAGGCAATCGGTGCGATTGCCGGCACAGCGTTCGGCCGCCGCCTCTTTGCCAAACAGATGCGCAAGGAAGCGGAGAAAAAGGCGCCAAGCAAGAACTACCCCGCGCCGTATGCGTTGATCGATCTGTGGGAAGATCTCGGCGGCGAACCGCGGACGATGAAGGACGCGGAGGTCGCAAGTTTCGCCAAGCTGCTCGTTACGCCGACCGCGAAGAATCTCGTCCGGGTGTTCTTCCTCCGCGAAAATCTGAAGAAGCTTGCTGGCAAGGCCGAGCCGCTGAAGCATGTCCACGTCATCGGCGCCGGGGCGATGGGCGGCGATATCGCGGCCTGGTGCGCTTGGCAGGGTGTGCATGTCAGCCTCGCCGACATGCAGCCGAAGCCGCTTGCGAAAGCCGTCGGCAAGGCGGCGTCTCTGTTTGGCAAGATCGGAAAGAAGAGCGCGCTGACGCGCGATGCACTCGACCGAATGATCCCGGACCTGCATGGAGACGGCGTCGCTCGCGCTGACCTCATCATCGAAGCTGTGCCGGAAAACCTCGAACTCAAGAAGAAGGTTTTTACGGTCGCCGAGCAGCGGATGAAGAAGGACGCGATCCTCGCTACCAACACGTCGTCCATACCGCTTGAGGAACTGCGCGAAGGCCTCGCCCGTCCCGAAAGGCTGGTCGGCATTCATTTCTTCAATCCGGTGTCGCGCATGCAGCTTGTCGAGGTGGTGAGCCACGACAAGGCATCGAAGGCGACGCTCGACGCGGCGCGTGCCTTTGTCGGCCAGATCGACCGGCTCCCCGCGCCGGTGAAAAGTGCGCCTGGCTTCGTCGTGAACCGAGCGCTTCTGCCCTATATGCTCGAAGCGATGGTCGTGCTGGACGAAGGCGTGAAGCCGGAGACCATCGACAAGGCCGCCGTCGAATTCGGCATGCCGATGGGGCCAATTGAGCTCGCCGACCAGGTTGGCCTCGACATCTGCCTTCACGTCTCAGAGGTGCTGAAAGAGCAGTTGAAGTGGCCGATGCCGGACGCGCCGCAATGGCTGAGGGACAAGGTCGCGGCGGGCGAACTCGGTGCCAAGACGGGGCGCGGAATCTATCTTTGGGAGAAGGGCGACGCCAAAAAGGCGAAGGACTCGCCGAGGCCGCCTGACGGACTGGCCGATCGGCTGATCCTGCCCATGGTGAATACATGCGTCGCAATCCTGCGCGAAGGCGTGGCCGAGACCGAAGACATCATCGACGGCTCGATGATCTTCGGAACGGGTTTTGCGCCGTTCCGCGGCGGTCCGCTGCATTATGCCCGCCAGCGTGGCGTCGATGCCGTCGTCGCACGCCTGCATGAACTTGCCAAGGCACATGGCGAACGCTTCGAGCCCGACAGCGGCTGGGAACGCCTGAAATGAAGAAGCCGGTTTCTCCGGCTGTCTTCTCCGATCCCGATGCGCTTGCCGAGGCGATTGTACGCAAGGTCGGCAAGCGGGTTGTACTTGCGCTGCCGCTCGGCGTCGGAAAAGCCAACCATGTCGCAAACGCGCTTTATGCTCGGGCCGCTGCCGATCCCTCCATTTCACTGAACATCTTCACCGCCCTGACTTTGGAAACGCCCAAGCCGGGTAGTGATCTCGAGATGCGACTTCTTGGCCCCATCTCCGACCGGCTGTTCGCAGGCTATCCCGAGCTCACCTACGCGGCCGCGCTGCGCGACGGGACCTTGCCGCCGAATGTCGAGATCAACGAGTTCTTCCTGCTCGCCGGGCGCTGGCTGAATGTTCCAAATATGCAGCAGCATTACATCGCGGCGAACTACACGCAGGCGCTGAACTATGTGCTGGAGCGCGGGGCCAATGTCGTTGCGCAGCTCGTCGCCAAGAAAGGTGCCCGCTATTCGATCTCGTCGAATACCGACATGACGCTTGATATGCTGGCGGCGCGAAAGGCGGGTAGAGCCGATTTCCTGCTTGTCGGGCAGGTTAATTCCGAACTGCCGTTCATGGGCCATGAGGCGGCACTGCCGGCATCCGACTTTGCGTATGTTCTCGAGAGTGACGCGACGGATTTTCCGTTGTTCGCGCCACCGAAGGAGCCGGTGGATTTTGCCGATCACGCGGTCGGCCTTCATGTCGCAGGTCTCGTGCCCGACGGCGGGACGTTACAGATCGGCATCGGATCCATGGCCGACGCCGTCGCTCATGCGTTGATCCTGCGGCACCGGAAAGGTGGGAACTTCAAGGAAGCGGTTGCCGCCATCGGAGGCAAAGCGGTTCATGCGGAAAGATTCCGCACGGGTCTTTACGGTGCGTCGGAGATGCTGGTCGACTGTTTCCTCGAACTGATCAAGGCCGGAGTCGTGAAACGCGAGGTTGATGGAGCGGTGCTGCACGCCGGTTTCTTCGTTGGCCCGAAGGCATTCTACCGGGCGCTGCGCGATATGCCGGAAAAGGAGCTTGGCCGCATCCGCATGACGGCGATCTCCTTCGTGAACTCACTTCTGGTGGACGAGGCAAAGAAACGCAAGGCGCGGCAGCAGGCACGTTTCGTCGATACGGCGATGATGGCGACGCTGACCGGCGCGGTTATTTCCGATGGACTCGAGGACGGCCGCGTCGTCAGCGGCGTTGGCGGCCAGCATGATTTCGTTACGCAGGCTTTCGCGCTCGATGGTGCGCGCTCGATCATCACGCTGAACGCGACTCGCGAGACGAAGGGGCGTGTGGTGTCGAACATCGTCTGGAACTACGGACACACGACCATTCCGCGGCATCTGAAGGATATCATCGTTACGGAGTATGGCGTCGCGGATCTGCGCGGAAAGACAGACCGGGATACGGTGGCGGCCATGCTGGCGGTTGCGGACTCGCGCTTTCAGCCGGGACTTTTGGCGGCAGCGAAGAGGGCAGGCAAGATCGAGGCGGTTTACGAAATCCCACCGGAAAATGCGGACAACACGCCAGAACGGCTGGAAGGCGCGCTTGAGCCGATGAAAAAACTCTTCCCGGCGTTCCCCTTCGGTACGGACTTCACGGAAACGGAGCAGCGGCTTTTGCCGGCCCTTTCAAGCCTGAAGCAGGCATCGGTCTCGAAAAGAGAACTCGCGGCGCTGGCCTGGCGCGGATGGAATGCCGATCTGGGGGAGGCGGACCAGGCGGCTCTCAAGCGGATGGGATTCGACAAGCCTGCCGGTTTCAGGGAGCGTTTCCATGCGGCGCTTCTGAAGGGCGCGCTGGTCAGGTAAAGTCTTCCTCGCAGAGTTCAGTGTTGATCTCGAAGGCCGCGAGCGCTCCTTCCGCCGCGGCCACGACCGCGAACTGCACGCGCTGGGAGGCATCTCCGGCAACGAACAGCCCGGGCACGTTCGTTTCTTCATTCCCGACCGTGCGGACGACGCCTTTCTCCGTCAGCTCGCATCCAAGCTTGGTGGCTATGCCGCAGTTCGGCTTTGCGCCGGTGATGAAGAACAGTGCCTCGCGCGCGAGGGAATCGCCGTTTTCGAAATGCACGAACCGCAACCGCTCGTCGTCGCCTTCGAGCCGGATAATCCTTTCCTCGCGGATGGTGATGCCGTGGCGGTCGAGGCGTGCGCGGTCTTCCGCATCGAGCGTTGCCGGGCCGTCGGTACACAGGACGATACTATCGCTCCAGGTCTTCATCTGCAGTGCAAACCGGCGGCCCTTGTCGGCGGGACCATAGACGGCAATCGGCCGCTCGCGTTCTTCCCAACCATCGCAGTATGGACAGTTATAGACTCCATGGCCGTAGAGCTCCCGGAAGCCGGGGATGTCGGGCAGCGTGTCCTCGACGCCCGTGGCGAGAAGCATTTTTCGGGACTGGGCGCGGCTGCCGTCTTCCATGATGGCTTCAAAACCGCCGCCTTCAAGGAAGTTCACGTCATCGACCGTGACACCCTCGCGTATTTCGACGGTCGGATACTCTTTAAGCTCTTCGTGTGCGATACGACGCAGGTCATGCGGAAGAATGTTCTCGCGCGTGATGAAGCCGTTGACACCGCGCGAGACGCTGTTGCGTGGCCTGCCTTCGTCGCAGAGGAGAACCTTGCGGCGACAGCGGCCAAGCACGAGCGCCGCATTCAGGCCGGCCGGACCGCCGCCGACGATGATCGCATCATACATGATGAAGCTCCTCCGATAGACGACTACGACGTTTGCTCAAGTTCTTCCCGAAGCATTTCCAGCCGAAGCCAGTCTTCCTCCGCCGCCGACAGGTCATCCTGAAGTTTTGCCAGTTCCGCGCTGGCGGTAGCGAAACGCGCGGCGTTCCTTGCGTACAACTCGGGGTCCGCAAGTTCGGATTGCAGCACGGCGATTTTCCCATTCAAGTCATCCATTCGCCCGGGCAGCGTTTCGAGCGCGTGCTGGTCCTTGAACGACAGCTTACGGCGCGCCTGTGTACGCACGGGCGAAGATTCTGCGGATTTTTTGATTCGTTCGGCTTGTGCCGCCGGTTTCGCGGCGACTCCCGCGCCGCGCTGGGCCAGCATGTCCGAATAGCCGCCGGCATATTCCGCCCAATACCCGTCGCCTTCGGACATGACGACTGAGGTCACGGTACGATCGAGGAAGTCGCGGTCATGGCTGACGAGGATCAGCGTACCGGCGTAGTCGCCGAGCATTTCCTGCAGAAGATCGAGCGTCTCGAGATCGAGATCGTTGGTCGGCTCGTCAAGCACCAGGAGGTTCGACGGCTGCGACAAGGCGCGGGCGAGCTGCAGGCGACCGCGTTCGCCGCCGGAGAGACGGCCGATGGGCGTGTTGGCCTGCTGCGGCGTGAACAGAAAATCCTTCATGTAGGACATGACATGCTTCGGCTGCCCGCCAACGAACACGGTGTCGCCGCGCCCGCCGGTGAGGGCGTCGCGCAGCGTCCACGACGGATCGAGCGAGAGGCGCTTCTGATCCATCGTCGCGAGCTCGACGCTGGCGCCGATCCTCACCGAGCCGCTGTCGGGCGCAAGCGCGCTGGTCAGCAGATTGATGAGCGTGGTTTTGCCGGTGCCGTTGGCGCCGACGAGGCCGAGGCGATCGCCGCGCGCGACGCGGATCGAAAAATCGCGCACCACATGGTTCTCGCCGAAGCTTTTCGAAATGTGCTTCGCCTCGATGACCAGCTTGCCGGATGTTCCGCCGTCCGTCAGCGTCATGTTCACATTGCCGGTGGACTTGCGATGCTCGCGGTATTCACGACGGAGCGCGCCGAGATCCGACAGGCGGCGGACATTGCGCTTGCGCCGCGCGGTCACGCCGTAGCGCAGCCAGTGTTCCTCGTCGGCGATCTTGCGGTCGAGCTTGTGGCGGTCGCGCTCTTCCTGTTCGAGTACCTCGTCGCGCCAGGCCTCGAACGCGGCAAAACCCTTTTCCAGTCTGCGTGTCTGCCCGCGATCAAGCCAGACCGTGGCCCTCGACAGGTTTTCAAGAAAGCGTCGGTCGTGGCTGATGATGACGAGCGCCGAACGCAACGGGGCAAGTTCACGCTCGAGCCATTCGATGGCCGGCAGATCGAGATGATTGGTCGGCTCGTCGAGCAGAAGCAGGTCCGGCTCACCCGCCAACGCGCGGGCGAGGGCGGCGCGGCGGGCTTCACCACCCGACAGCCGTGTGGGGCTTTCACCACCCGTGAGGCCGAGATCGCCAAGAAGCCGGTGGGCCAGATGCTCGTCGCCATTGCGCAGGCCAGCTTCGACATAGGCGAACACGGTCGGCGCGCCGCCGAAATCCGGCTCCTGGGACAGATAGCTCAGCGTCGTCCCGGGCTGCAGGAACCGGCTTCCATCCGTCGGCTCGATCAGACCCGCGGCGATTTTCAGCAGGGTGGATTTCCCCGACCCGTTGCGGCCGACAAGACAGATACGCTCTCCCGCCGAAACGGAGAGATCCGCGCTTTCAAGCAGCGGCGTTCCGCCGAAGGTCAGAGCGATATTCTGGAGCTGAAGAAGGGGCGGGGCCATGGGGAGCAGATAAGGGGCGGCGGGGGGCGGCGGCAAGCCGTGTGTTAACCCCCTGCAGACCTTGCCCGGTTATCAATGCCATGCCACATAGCCGTGGACATTTCGGGGCGTAGCGCAGTCTGGTAGCGCATCTGGTTTGGGACCAGAGGGTCGCTGGTTCGAATCCGGCCGCCCCGACCAAAGCCTTGGCAAGGAAGACCTGATGACGGCTCGGATCTACAAACCTGCCCGCAATGCCATGCAGTCCGGCACCGCCAATTCCGATGACTGGTTGCTGGATTTCGAACCGGCCACGGCGCGCTCGATCGAGCCCCTGATGGGCTGGACGGCGAGCGACGACACCCAGAAGCAGGTAAGACTTCGTTTCGAGACCAAGGAAGAAGCCATCGCTTACGCCGAGAAGGCCGGACTTCCTTATCTTGTATCCGAGGCGAAGGAGCCGAAGCGGCGCATCATCTCCTATTCGGACAACTTCAAATGGGGCCGCGTGGGGCAGTGGACCCACTGACCGATGGCTCCCGGCTTCGGCCCCGTAGCTCAGCTGGATAGAGCAGCAGCCTTCTAAGCTGTTGGTCGCAGGTTCGAGTCCTGCCGGGGTCGCCATTTAGTTTCAATGACTTAGCAGCCGAAACCTCATCCATTTTATCCGCCTGTGCGACTTTTTTCGTGCGACCGGGCGGTTCTGAGAGGGAATCGTGCGACTTTCGCTCTGCCGCTAACCGACTGTTTTCATTACAAAAAATGCCAAATCGCTTATCCGGGCAACAGAGTGCTGGCCTGTTGCTCCTCCGCTTGCCCAAACGAGTGGGCTGCTTCACGCTCGACCAGAGCGCTGGAGGGCGTAATGACAAGTTTGGAAGATCTCATTCCCGACGTCGAAGTTTTGCTTCAGCTCGATCCGAGTGAGCTGGCAGAATTAGTATTGCAAGTCGTGAAGCACGACCGACATCAACGACACCTCGTCAACTTCTGTGCGCGGTTTCGGTCGGGACACAGTAAGTACCCTCACGAAAGATCGGATCAGGTAGTTCGCGCTTTGGCGGAAGCTTGGGGGTGGTTAGGAACAGCCGGTCTATTGATCGATGATCCAACACAGTCGATAGGTTCGGGTTGGAAACAACTCAGTCGCAGGGCTGAAGCGTTGCAAACTAGCGAGGATTTCAGGACTTTCCGGAGATCTATCGACTTTCCCAGGGGGCTACTCAATCGCCGAATAGCAGAACTATGCTGGGGCAATTTTCTCAGAGGAGACTATGAGACGGCAATTTTCCAAGCCTTCAAGGAGGTGGAAATCGCCGTAAGAACTGCGATTGGTGCTAGTGACACGGACTATGGTGTCGATTTGATGCGTAAGGCGTTTCATGAAGAGAAGGGCAAGCTCACAGACATGACGCTTCCGATTTCCGAAAGACAGGCCGCCTCCCACTTCTTCGCTGGCGCGATTGGCGCTTACAAGAACCCCACCAGTCACCGCTCCATTTTTCTGTCGGACCCTTCTGCGGCGGCAGAAATGTTGATGTTAGCGAGCCACTTGCTACGGACGGTAGTCGACAACTCGCGGAAAGCAGGTATCGCGGAAACTGTGATCGCTGACTGGGCGTAGCCGCTTGCGACTGTGGGTGCCTGATCCGAAAATGTGCGACTGCTAAGTGTTTGATTTACCCCGAGCTGAGTGCGGCTTCTAAGCTGTTGGTCGCAGGTTCGAGTCCTGCCGGGGTCGCCAACACCGCCAGCGTTTTGGACGCTATTCGTCGTCAGCCCAACATTGTGCCGGCAGACTGCCGTTCTCCAGTAGCCGCCACGAATTCGGGAAGAGATCGGCCGTCACACGACCAAAGCCGATATTGACGGGCGTCCGGCACCTCCGCAGGATCGATATCCGAACCGCACCCGACGTCACACAAAGTTGCAATTGCACGGGCACGTTTCGGGCTAGAGTGAGTTATCCTCTTATAGCCAGGGAGCAGACCATGACGTGGGAAACCCCAGTACTCGAAGAGATTGCATGCGGACTCGAAGTAACGGCGTATACGCCGGCTGAAGACGCGGAAGACGGCGTCCTTTTCTGATATCAGACGCATGAAGGCCCTCATCCTGGGGGCAGCAGCCGGCGGCGGTTTTCCGCAATGGAACTGCCGCTGTGCTGTATGCGCTGTGTATTGGTCCGGCGATCCGCGGGCCAAGCGCCGCACCCAGTCGAGCGTCGCGATCAGCCGGGACGGACATTCCTGGACGCTGCTCAATGCTTCCCCGGACATCGGAACGCAGATTGCTTCAAACCGGCCGCTTTGGCCGCGTGAGCTTCGTGACTCGCCGATCACATCGGTCGTACTGACAAATGCGGATGTGGATCATATCGCGGGCCTGCTCAGCCTGCGCGAACGCCAGGCTTTTGATCTCTTTGCCTTGCCCGCCGTTCATGAAGCGCTGGTGCTCAACCCGATCTTCCAGGTCATATCGTCATCCCGGCCGGTCAAGGTCGTTGCGGACGAGCCGTTCACCACCGCTGACGGCATTACAATTGAACTGTTTGCCGTTCCGGGAAAGGCTCCGCTGTACCTTGAAGGTGACGATCCCCGGATCGGGTCCGAGGCAGGGGAGACAGCGGGCGTCATCGTCCGCGATGGCGAGCGCGTCCTCGCCTACGTTCCCGGATGCGCACACTTTTCGTCTGCGCTATCCGCGAGGCTGGCCGGCGCAGACGCTATTCTGTTTGACGGTACCGTGTTCACCGACGACGAGATGATACGCGCCGGAGTCGGCGAAAAAACGGGGCGACGCATGGGCCATTTGCCCATTGCGGGGCCGGACGGTTCGCTGGGCGTGCTTGCCGGGCTTCCGGCGGCGCGCAAAATATATGTCCATATCAATAATACCAATCCGATCCTGATCGAGGGATCGCCGGAGTGGGAAGAAGTGAACCGGGCGGGCGTCGAAATTGCCTATGACGGTATGGAGATGGAGCTGTGACGGATATTCTGTCGGCCGACGAACTCCACCAGCGCCTGCTCGAAGTCGGCGCTCGCCGCTATCACGACAAGCATCCGTTTCATGTGCGCCTGCACGGCGGAGGCTGCACGAAGGGCGAGGTTCAGGCTTGGGCGCTGAACCGGTTCTATTACCAGAGCCGCATTCCCGAGAAGGACGCGACCATCATCTCGCGTATGCACGATCCGGAGTTGCGGCGCTCGTGGCGCCAGCGGCTGGTGGATCACGATGGCGGACCGGGGGAAGCCGGCGGTATCGAACGCTGGCTGCATCTTACCAAGGCGCTCGGTTTGCCGCGTGAACTTGTCGAGGCCCATCGTGGCGTGCTTCCAGCAACGCGCTTCGCCGTCGATGCCTACGTGCATTTCGTGCGCGAGCGATCGCTCCTCGAAGCTATTGCTTCGTCGCTGACGGAGCTGTTTTCGCCGCGTATCATCCAGGACCGCATCGAAGGCATGCTGGCGCACTATGATTTCGTCGATGCGGACAGCCTTGCCTATTTCACCGCGCGGCCTCCGCAGGCGCGGCGGGATGTTGAAATGGCGCTGGGTTATGTCACCGCCCACGCGCGCACGCCGAACGAACAGCAGGCCGTGATCGCCGCGCTCGAGTTTAAATGTGACGTGCTGTGGTCGATGCTCGATGCGCTGTATCATGCCTATGTCGAGCCCGCCCACCCGCCACCGGGCGCGTTCGTCGCAGGCCCGTCATGAGCGCGGTTCCGGCCGACGCCCGGCCGCGGCTCGCGCGCGGCGTCAAACTCGCGGAAGATCGGGTTCGCGGCGGCTGGAATGTTCTTGCTCCGGAACGGGTACTCAAGGCGAACGCCACAACCGTCGAAATTCTGAAGCTGTGCGACGGTGAGCGGACCTTCCATGAAATTGTGGACGAGTTGGCCGCGCGGTTTTCCGCCGATCCAGTGCGTATCGAAACTGATGCCGGCGCATTGCTTGCGGACCTTCGTGCCAAACGGATGGTGGAACTGTGACGCCGATCCCGTCTCCACTCGCAATGCTGGCGGAACTCACGCACCGTTGCCCGCTGGCATGTCCTTACTGCTCCAACCCGCTGGACCTCGATAAGCGCGAAGAGGAACTCGACACCGAAACCTGGCTGCGAGTGTTCCAGGAGGCGGCTGCGCTCGGCGTCCTTCACCTGCACTTGTCGGGAGGGGAGCCGGCATCACGCCGCGATCTCGAAGACCTCATCGCGGGTGCCGCCCAGGCGGGCCTCTACACCAACCTGATTACCTCAGGCATCGGTATCGACAGGGCACGGCTCGACCGGCTGGCATCTGCCGGGCTCGATCATGTGCAGCTTTCCATCCAGGACACCGACGAGGACGAGGCCGATCGCGTGTCCGGCTATTCCGGGTCCCATCGCCGGAAGAGGGCGTTCGCGGATGCCGTGAATCAGGTCGGGTTGCCTCTGACCATCAATGTCGTGCTGCACCGTGGAAATATAGCGCGCATGCGAGACCTTACGGCCGAAGCGATCGAACTTGGCGCGCGGCGTATCGAACTTGCGCATACGCAGTATTACGGCTGGGGCCTGACGAACCGGGCAGCGCTGATGCCCAGCCGCGACGCGGTCGAAGAAGCGCGCCGCACCGTGGCCGGACTGCGCGAGGAGACCGCAGGCTCCATCGTCATCGATTATGTGCTGCCCGACTATTTCGCGCGCTACCCGAAACCGTGTGTCAACGGGTGGGGGCGTCAGTCGCTGAATGTCACGCCGCGAGGACGAGTTTTGCCGTGCCACGCCGCGGAGTCGATCCCCGGCCTCGACTTCTGGAACGTCGCCGACCATTCGATCGCCGATATCTGGCGGGACTCGCCGAGCTTCAGCGCGTTTCGCGGCACGGACTGGATGCAGGAACCCTGCCGGAGCTGCGCCCGCAAGGATATCGACTTCGGTGGATGCCGCTGCCAGGCGCTGGCACTCACCGGCGATCCGCGGAACGCCGATCCGGTCTGCGTTCTCTCGCCCCACCATGAAACCGTGGCGGCTCTGGTCGAACAATCCTCGACGGAGCAGGGGTTTGTCATGCGCGGTCGCAGTCCCGCCAAGGCGCACCCTTCCTGAAGCGTATTCGTCCTTATGCTAAGAGCGAGCGGCCCTGCGACAGGTTGCCACATCGCGGGCATTGCGCAACACTGGGCGGCTAACAAAAAATGTTTGGGAGGACACCATGCGTTTTCTTCCGGTTTCACTCGCCGCGCTGATTGCGGCGAGCGGTGCCGCGTGGGCTCAGGAAAGTTTGCAGAAACTGCAGAATTTCCAGACCACTGGTACGCCATTGGAAATTCCTACCGTGCCGCAGACCGGCAAGAATGCGGATAATCTCCGCAAGATTGCCGAGAAGATCAAAGTGCCGGACGGCTTCAAGGTTGAGCTGTTCGCGATAGTGCCGGACGCCCGCCATATGGCGGTTGGCCGCAATGTCGGTACTGTATTTGTGGGCACTCGCAAGACGAAGGCGTACGCCGTGACCGATCGCGACAAGGACGGCGCGGCCGACGAGGTGAAGGAATTCGCACCGTCCGTATCGTTCAAGGTTCCGAACGGAATGTGCTATTCCAACGACGGCTTCCTGTTTGTTGTCGAACACAACCGCGTGCTGGTTTTCCCGGCGGCGGAGTTCTTCTACGAGAGCCCGGATGTCGCCATCGGTGTCGTCGCCGAGGAGCTGATCCCGGCAAGCGAAGAGAGCTTCAACCACGGAGCGCGCGTCTGCGCAATCGGGCCGGACAACAAGCTCTACATCTCGCTGGGACAGCCGCACAACGTGCCACCGAAAGACAAGCTCGCGCTCTACAAGGAGCACGGGATCGGCGGCATTATCCGTATGGACAGGGACGGAAAGAACCGTGAAGTCTATGTGGATGGTGTGCGCAACTCTGTCGGTATCGCATTCAGTCCGCAGGGACAGTTGTGGTTTACCGACAATCAGGTTGACGGCATGGGAGACGACATCCCGCCCGGTGAACTGAACCGCGTTACCAAGCAGGGGCAGAATTTCGGCTTCCCGTGGTATGGCGGCGGAAAGGTCCGTACGGTGGAATACAAGGGAGAGGAGCCGCCGGCCGACGCCGTCGCGCCCGAGCACGAGATGGCGGCGCATGCAGCGGATCTCGGCCTGACATTCTACACCGGTACGAGCCTGCCATCGAAATACAGGGGCGGTATTTTTTCCGCTCAGCATGGTTCGTGGAACCGGACCAAGCCGGTCGGCGCGCGCATCATGTTCACGCCGATGAAGGAAGACGGCACGTCGGGCAAACCCGAAGTCTTCGCCGATGGGTGGCTGGACGAGACGACAGGCCAGTATCTTGGCCGGCCGGTTGACGTGAAAGCCTATCTCGACGGTTCGCTTCTCGTTTCCGACGATCTCGCCGGCGCGATCTGGCGTATCTCACCAACCAACTAAAAAGAACGAGGCCGGAGCACTTTGCTCCGGCCTTCATTTCCTGAGGAATTCCGGATGAGTGTACGCACGTATGCACTTCTTTTGGCTGTCATCGCGAGCGTCCCGTCACCTGTCTTGGCCGATGCGGCAGCAGGGCGGGCCAAATCGGCGGCCTGCATGACCTGCCACGGCCCCGACGGGCTGAGCCGGATACCGAATGCGCCGCATATAGCCGGCCAGCCCGAGGCCTATCTGTCCGAGCAATTGAAGGCCTACCGCGCCGGAACGCGGAAAGACCCGATGATGACGGTGATTGCCAAGCCGCTGACCGATCAGGATATCGCCAACCTGGCCGCCTGGTATTCCTCGATTCAGGTCACCGCGACGCTGCCGCCATAGCCGCTGACGGCCCGTCGGTCCCGGCCCGAGAAACGGGTGGTAAGGTTCGCTTTCCGGCCCGAGTGGCCGCCGAAGCACAGTTTTATCCATCCAGCCGGTATAAATTCGGATTCGTGCTTCTCTCCCAAAATTAGCCCGGTCCAGTCGGCCGGGCTTTTTTCTTAGGCCGCCCGCACATTGCCCGGTTCTCGCGGCCAGTTTTCCTTGAAATGGCCATATCCCCCGTCCCGATTAGGGGCACGAAGTGAGGGGGATTCGAATGGGTAAATATTCTGCCATCTCGATCGCCGGTCTGGCTTTTTGGGCGTCCGCCGCCGGCGCCGAACCGGCTCAGCTGAATCATCTGGATTGCCGGTTTGACGAGACCGCTCAGACACTGGTCTGCCCGGAGATCATACCGACTGGCCGCGCCGCGACCGTGGAGGCTTCGGCGCCGGTGGAGGTGCCTGTGAAGGCCGGCAAGGCCCACCCTGGAACGGCCGCCTGGAAAGAGGCCTGCGCCGCGAAGTACAACAGCTTCGATCCGGCCACCGGCAATTACCAGAGCTATAGCGGGAAGACGAAACCCTGCCGGATCTACTGAGAATCGCTCGGGGATGACCATGGTTTGTGAGCTGAACGAGAAAGCCGGAACGGATGCGTCATGCGCGCTCCGGATGCGCGCGTTTCGCTTCGCCGGCGTGTCGCTGCCGGCAGACGCGCTCAATGCGCCGCCGCGGCCGGACGTCACCGGGGAAGGGGCTGACGACGCCTTTCCCCGCCGCCGTCTGCAGCATTTCGTTCGCCGTCTTGGAGTGCGGCGCTAACCCGCTGATAGTTATTATTTAATTTCAGGCCGGAAAAAGCCGGAAAACGTGTTCAAGCCTTGGTTTGGATGCCGGAATCGCCTATCTTCAGGGCGTTCCCTAGAGAGCCATATCCGACCTTGTCCGACACCGAACATCCTGCGGGCGGCGCGCCCGAATCCGACATCAAGCCGGTCTCGATTTCCGATGAGATGAAGCGCAGCTATCTCGATTACGCGATGAGCGTGATCGTGAGCCGCGCGCTGCCCGACGCACGCGACGGCCTGAAGCCCGTGCACCGGCGCATTCTCTTTTCGATGAACGAGAACGGCTACACACCCGACAAGGCGTATCGCAAATCGGCGCGCGTCGTCGGCGACGTGATCGGTAAGTACCATCCGCACGGCGACCAGTCGGTCTACGACGCGCTGGTGCGCATGGCGCAGGAATTCTCGATGCGTCTTCTGCTCGTCGACGGGCAAGGCAACTTCGGATCGGTCGACGGCGATCCCCCGGCGGCCATGCGCTACACCGAGGTGCGCCTGCAGAAGGCCGCGCTCGCGCTGCTTGCGGACATCGACGAGAACACGGTCGATTTCCAGGATAACTACGACAACTCCGAGCATGAACCGAAGGTCCTGCCGGCGCGCTTCCCGAACCTGCTGGTCAACGGCGCGGGCGGCATCGCGGTCGGCATGGCGACCAATATTCCACCGCATAATGTCGGCGAGATCATCGATGCGGCGCTGGCGCTGATCGACAATCCAGAAATGGATGCCGAGGCGCTGAACGAGATCGTGCCCGGCCCGGATTTTCCGACCGGAGGCCTGATCCTCGGCCGAGCGGGTATCCGTTCGGCTTACGCGACGGGCCGCGGCTCGATCATCATGCGCGGACGCGCGACGGTCGAGGAACTGCGCAAGGATCGCGAAGCCATCATCATCACCGAGATACCGTATCAGGTGAACAAGGCGTCGCTGGTCGAGAAGATCGCCGAGCTCGTGCGCGAGAAAAGGGTCGAGGGCATCTCGGAACTTCGCGACGAATCCGACCGCAACGGCATGCGCATCGTCGTCGAGCTCAAGCGCGAGGCGATGGGCGATGTGGTGCTGAACCAGCTCTACCGCTTCACACCGCTGCAATCGACCTTTGGCGCCAACATGGTCGCGCTGAACGGCGGTCGTCCGGAAACGCTGAATTTGCGTGATCTGCTCGGCGCGTTCCTTGGTTTCCGCGAGGAAGTCGTCGGACGGCGCACGCGATTCCGCCTGGCCAAAGCGCGCGACCGCGCCCATGTGTTGGTCGGCCTCGCGATTGCCGTCGCGAATATCGACGAAGTCATTCGCCTTATCCGTCATGCACCCGATCCGCAGACCGCGCGCGAGCAGTTGATGGCGCGCGATTGGCCGGCCTCCGATGTCGCGCCGCTGATCGCGCTGATCGACGATCCGCGCCACCGGGTGTCGGATGCCGGTACATACCGCCTTTCGTCCGAGCAGGCGCGCGCCATTCTCGATCTGCGTCTGCAGCGCCTTACCGCGCTGGGGCGCGACGAGATCGCCGACGAACTGAACAAGCTTGGCGAGGAGATCGCCGATTATCTCGACATCCTGCGGTCGCGCGCCCGCGTGCTCGACATCATCCGCCAGGAACTGAAGGAAGTCCGCGAACAGCACGCGACCCCCCGCAAGACGGAAATTCTCGAGTCCGACGCGGACATGGAGGACGAGGACCTTATCCAGCGCGAGGACATGGTCGTCACGGTCTCGCATGCGGGTTACGTCAAGCGCGTTCCGCTCGCGACGTATCGCGCGCAAAATCGCGGCGGCAAGGGCCGCTCCGGCATGTCGACGAAGGAAGAGGATTTCGTCACACGACTGTTCGTGGCCTCGACGCATGCGGAGGTGCTGTTCTTCTCGTCCGCCGGTCAGGTTTACAAGATGAAGGTGTGGCGTCTGCCGCTCGCGGCGCCGCAGGCGCGCGGCAAGGCATTCGTCAATCTCCTGCCGCTCGATCCGGACGAACGCATCACTTCGGTTATCGTGCTGCCGGAGGATTCCGGCGCGTGGGAGCGCAACGAAATCATGTTCGCGACGACGGGCGGCACGGTGCGCCGCAATGCGCTCGCGGATTTCATGAACATCAACCGCAACGGCAAGATCGCCATGAAGCTCGACGCCGGCGAGGCCATCGCGGATGTTGCGCTGTGCGGACCGCAGGACGACGTTCTGCTGACGACGGCCAACGGCATGTGCATACGATTCCCGGTGGAGGATGTGCGCGTGTTCAAAGGCCGCGACTCCGTCGGCGTGCGCGGCATCAGGCTCGACAGCGACGACCGCGTGATTTCGATGGCGATCATCCATCATCTCGACGCGACGGCCGCCGAGCGTGCTTCCTATCTCAGGCTGGCGGGCGCGGTGCGCCGCAGCGTCAATGGCGAGGAAGAGGCACCGGTGCCGGTCGATGCCGAGGATGCGGCGGAAACGGTGGAACTGTCCCAGGAGCGCTATGCGCAGATGAGCGCGCTGGAGCAGTTCATCCTGACGATTTCCGAGAATGGCTATGGCAAGCGGACCTCGTCGCACGAATACCGGGTCACCGGGCGCGGCGGCAAAGGCATTGTCGCCATGGCCGTGAACAAGCGGAACGGCAAGCTCGTCGCGAGCTTCCCGGTCGACGACGCAGATCAGATCATGCTGATCACCGACGGCGGGCAAACGATCCGTCTGCCGGTGACCGGCGAGAAGCCGATCCGCATTGTCAGCCGCGGCTCCCAGGGAGTGATCGTGTTCAACACGGCGGATGGCGAGACAGTCGTGTCCGTCGAGCGCATCAGCGACGACGAGGAAGCCTGATCGATAAAGAATAAGGCGCCCTCGGGGTGGGGCGCCTTATCTTGTGAGTTCCTCGTTCGGGGAGGGGTTCAGTCCCGGACGGGCACTCTTACGAGCGTCGTCTCGTTATGACCGCTGGGGACAGCGACGGTCATGGACGAACTGCTCGCACTTGCTTCTACAGCCTGAGCGTGGGCCGAAATAATACGGTCGAGGACACCGCTGTCAGCAGCGGCGACATGCAGGCCCAAATCCAGGCGATCGCCTTTTTTGGCGAGATTGGAATTCGTGGTGGCAGAAACCGCCGAAGGCGTCATCTCAGCGGGCGTCGCGCCGGCCATACGATACTGGTCGGAGTAAGCCCACGCCGCGATGGCGACAGCAGAAACGACACCCAGGGTCGTCATAAAGCCGCGCAGCATTGTTGTTGTTCTCCCAGTCATCATTTCCGGAATATACAACTCCTCGATGTCCAAAATGTTTCCTGAAATGTTTCAAAACAAGCCAATCCGGTAACACGATACCGTGAAGGGGAGACCTTGCGGCGACCCCGCCCACGGGCTAAGCCCCGGTGACCATGACGCGAACCGCTTTCTATGCCGGATCTTTCGACCCCGTGACGAACGGACATCTCGATGTCCTGCGCGGCGGTTGCCGCCTGGTTGACAGGGTTGTGATCGCCGTGGGCGCTCATCCCGGAAAGGCGCCACTGTTCAGCGTTGAAGAGCGCGTCAAGATGCTGAACGAGGTATTCGGACCGGTGGCCGCGGAAACTGGCAGAGCGATCGAAATCGTTACCTTCGATGATCTTACGGTTAACGCCGCGCGGCGGCACGGGGCCAACATCCTGCTTCGAGGCCTGCGCGATGGCAACGATCTCGATTACGAGATGCAGATCGCCGGTATGAACGCACAGATGGCGCCGGACCTGCAGACCGTGTTCCTTCCGGCGTCCGCAGCCGTGCGCCCTATCAGCGCCACGCTTGTACGCCAGATCGCCGGCATGGGCGGCGATGTCTCGGCCTTTGTACCGGCATCGGTGGCCGGCCGGCTCGCCGCGAAGTTCAAATAACAGGAGTTCCCGTGATCCGCGTCATTGCCGCTTTCGCACTCGTGCTGTGTGCGCTCTCGCCGTCTTCGGCTCAGGCTCCGTCCACACTTACGCTCGAAACGACGAAAGGACCCGTCGTCATCCGCCTGCTGGGGGACATCGCGCCTAAGCATGCCGAGCGTCTCGCTACGCTCGCGCGTGAAGGTTTTTACGACGGCGTGGTGTTCCATCGCGTGATCGACGGCTTCATGGCGCAGACCGGCGACCCGACAGGCACCGGCACGGGCGGTTCGAAGTATCCCGATCTTCCGGCGGAGTTTTCGCGCACGCCGTTCGTGCGCGGCACGGTCGGCATGGCCCGGTCTTCGAGCCCCAACAGCGCAAACAGCCAGTTCTTCATCATGTTCGGCGACGGCGCATTCCTGAACGGTCAATACACGGTCGTCGGAGAGGTGGTCTCGGGAATGGAGAATGTCGACCAGATCAAACGCGGCGAACCGGTGAAAAATCCGGACAAGATCGTCAAGGCGACCGTTCAATAAGGAGAATAAATGATGGCCGAACCCGAAGACACCCTCGTCCTCGAAACGACGAAGGGCACAGTCGAGATCGCACTGCGTCCCGACCTCGCGCCGAACCATGTCGCGCGCATCAAGGAATTGGCACGCTCGGGATTTTATGACGGTGTGGTGTTCCATCGTGTGATCGACGGCTTCATGGCGCAGACCGGTGATCCCACCGGAACCGGCATGGGTGGCTCCGGCCAGAAGCTTAAGGCCGAGTTCAACGCCGGCAAGCACAAGCGCGGCACGGCGTCGATGGCTCGCGCGCAGAATCCAGATTCGGCCGACAGCCAGTTCTTCATATGCTTTGAGGATGCGGGCTTTCTCGACGGTCAATACACCGTGTGGGGCGAAGTCGTCTCGGGCATGGAGAATGTCGATCAGATCAAGCGCGGTGAGCCGGTGAACGACCCGGACAAGATCGTCTCTGCCAAAGTGAAGGCCGATATCTGATCCGCACATGATCGGGAAACTCGCTTTCTCCGTAATGGCGCTGGCGATCGGCACGGCGTTCGCCGTGCAGAGTGGTATCAATGCCGGCCTCGCACGTCATATCGGTTCCGCGATCTGCGCGACGCTGATATCGTTCGGGGTCGGCACGGTCGCCCTGATCCTTCTGGCGCTGGCAAGCGGACAGATGGCGAGTATCGGTGCCGTACGCGGCGCACCGTTCTGGCTTTGGGCGGCAGGCGGCCTGCTTGGGTGCGGCATTGTCTACGGTAGCATTTTCCTTGTGCCGCGGATTGGCGTCGCCGCGCTCGCCGCCTTCATCATTGCCGGACAGCTCACGGCAGCTGCCGTCATGGACCATTTCGGAATTTTCGGTGTGCCGGTACATGAGATAAATCTCTGGCGCATTGTCGGCATCGCGATGCTGCTTTCAGGCGCGCTGCTCGTGCGACTGAACTGAGGGCGACGAGGAAATGAGCTTGCCCATACATCACATGATCGGCGGCGGTCCGCGCCCGGTGGCACCGTTTTCTCATGCGGTCGAAGCCGATGGATGGGTTTTTGTAACTGGCCAGATGCCGACCGATCCGGACGCACCGGATGCGCCTCTTCCGGGAGGGATAGAAGCGCAGACGCGGCGGGTTATGGAAAATCTGCGGATCGTTCTTTCGGGAGTTGGCCTCGGTTTTCAAAACGTGGTGTTCGCGCGCGTATATCTGACGGATTTCCAGCGCGATTACGTGGCCATGAACGTGACATACCAGAGCTTCTTCGAACCGGGGAAGCTGCCAAGCCGCACATGCGTCGGTGTGACTGGGCTCGCCGTCAACGCGCTTGTCGAAATCGACCTCGTCGCGCGGCGGCCCTGAGCCGTCATGCGCGTTTCGGACTTCGACTTCGATCTTCCGGAAGACAGGATTGCACTCCGCCCGGTGTCTCCCCGCGACAGCGCCAGAATGCTGGTGGTACGACCGGGCGCCGATCCCGAGCTTGAGGACAATTTCGTCCGGGATCTTCCGGACTTGCTGCGGCCGGGCGACACGTTGGTGGTCAACAACACCAAGGTTATTCCGGCACAGCTTGCCGGACGACGCGTGGGCCGGGGCGAACCTGCCCCTCGTATTGACGTCACGCTTCACAAACGCATCGATGCAAAGAGCTGGCTGGCGTTTGCCAGGCCGGGCCGCAAGCTGGACACGGGGGACCGCATCGTTTTCGGCGGCGAGGGCAGGGTATGCCTGCTCGGCGAAATTTCGGCGCAAGTGCGCGAAAAATGGCCGACCGGAGAAATTCTTCTGGACTTCGATTTTTCGGGTGCATTCCTCGACGAGGCGATAGCCTCGCTCGGCGTCATGCCGCTGCCGCCTTACATTGCCGGGCGGCGTCCGGCGGATGAAAGCGACCGCGCGGATTATCAAACCTTGTTCGCGCGCGAGGAAGGCGCGGTTGCGGCGCCCACGGCGGGGCTGCATTTCACGCCTTCCCTTGCCGAACGGCTCGAAGCGCGCGGAATAACACTGCAGAACGTCACGCTTCATGTCGGCGCCGGGACTTTCCTGCCGATGAAGGCGGACGATACCGACGATCACAAGATGCATTCCGAGTGGGGTTCAGTTTCTCGGGAATCCGCCGAGGCGCTCAATTCCACACGAGCAGAAGGCGGGCGTATCATCGCTGTCGGCACGACGGCGCTGCGTTTGCTGGAAACGGCGGCCGACAAATCCGGACGCATCCATCCGTGGTCCGGGGAGACCGACATCTTCATCACGCCCGGCTACAGGTTCCGCGCCATCGATGCCTTGATGACGAATTTCCATCTGCCGAAATCGACACTGTTCATGCTGGTTTCGGCGTTCAGCGGACTCGATAGAATGAAGCGCGCTTATGCGCATGCCATTGCATCGGGCTATCGCTTCTATTCCTATGGCGACTCCAGCCTGCTGTTTCCCGAGCCGCGATGACCGAATTCTCCTTCACTGTCGATGCCGCCGACGGGAAAGCCCGGGCCGGAACAATCACGACCGCGCATGGCAAAGTGGCGACGCCGGCTTTCATGGCTGTCGGTACGGCCGCGACGGTCAAGGCCATGCAGACGCGCGATGTGCGCGATACGGGTACGGACGTCGTGCTCGGAAATACCTACCATCTGATGCTCCGCCCGGGAGCCGAGCGCGTCGCGGAGCTCGGCGGTCTGCATACATTCATGAACTGGCCGCACACGATCCTGACGGACAGCGGCGGGTTTCAGGTGATGTCGCTCGCAAAGCTGCGGAAGGTGACGGAAGAGGGCGTGGCCTTCAAGTCGCATATCGACGGATCACGCCACATGCTGACGCCGGAGCGCAGCATGGAAATCCAGGCTCTGCTTGGGTCGGACATCCATATGCAGTTCGACGAATGCGTGGAACTGCCGAACACGCGCGAGGAAATCGAGCGGGCGATGCGGCTGTCGCTGCGCTGGGCCGAGCGGTCCAAGGCTGCGTTCCGCGGCGGCCCGGGGCAGGCGCCGTTCGCGATCGTGCAGGGCGGTGATCTTGCCGACCTGCGACTGGAATCCGCCCGCGAACTGGTCGACATGGATTTTCCCGGCTATGCGCTCGGCGGGCTAGCTGTCGGCGAACCGCAGGACGTGATGCTGCGCGTGCTGGACGAGACGGTGCCAGCGCTTCCGACCGCGAAGCCCCGCTATCTGATGGGTGTCGGTACGCCGGACGATCTGTTGCATGCCATCGAGCGCGGCATCGATATGTTCGATTGCGTGATGCCGACCCGGGCCGGCCGTCATGGCCAAGCCTATACGCGGTTCGGCCGGCTCAATCTGAAGAATGCCGGCCATGCCGCGGACCCCGCGCCGCTCGATCCGGAAAGCGCATGCCCGGCCGCACGCGACTATTCGCGGGCATACCTGCATCATCTGGTCCGCAGTGGCGAGATACTCGGCATGACGCTGCTGACCTGGGCCAATCTTGCCTATTACCAGCAGCTCATGGCCGGCGCGCGGGCCGCGATCCGCGACGGCCGCTTCGCCGGCTACGCGGCGGAGACGAGGGCGGGTTGGGCGAAGGGTGGGGAAGGGTAAGCCGCTGGTGAGCCGGGAGGGGATCGAACCCTCGACCACATGATTAAAAGTCACGTGCTCTACCGCTGAGCTACCGGCCCCCGGCGACGGGGCGGAAGCTATTGGCCGCCCCTCTCAGGGTCAAGCCAAACAGGAGTGAAAGTCCGGCCTCTCCTAAAGAAAGCGCAATTTTCGGAGGCTAGCTGCATCCCATTTGGGCACTCGAATCACGTGAAATTCGGCATCATCAGGTTGCACTGCGGGACTATGTACAATGCGGGAGAGTTTGATGCTGGACCGTCACGAGAAAATTCAGAGCCGTGCCTATGCCTTGTGGGAAAAAACGGGCTATCCGCACGGAACGGACTGGGACCACTGGTTCAAGGCCGAGCAGGAGGTCGATGCGGAACTCCTGAAGGGCTTCAAGCCGAAGAAAGCGCCGGCCAAGGCCAAAACACCGGCCAAGCCGAAGAAGAAGGCCAAGACAGCCTGAGCTTCGGCTTGCAATAACCGGCGCGTTTCGCATGCTTCGCCGCGAACAGTTTGCCGGGATTTCAGATGGCGGATGCAATCATTATCGGCGCGGGGCCGGCAGGCTCGTCCTGCGCCTTGTGGCTGGCGAAGCTCGGGTTCAACCCGATTCTGGCGGACGCGCGGCCGACCGCTGGCGGGTTGCTGAACGACAGCCCCTTTCGGAACGACTGGATCGTGACCCAGCCGGGGGTGACGGGGCCGGACTTGGCCGAAGGTATCGGGCTTGCGCTCGCGGCGGCCGGCGTTCCCATGTTTCTCGGCGCTCGGGCCGCACAGGCGCTGCGTTCCGGCGACGCTTTCGACGTCATGTTCGAGCTGCCTTCGGGGAAAATTCAGGCCGTCTCGGCGCCAAATCTTGTTATCGCAACAGGCGTGCAGCCGCGCCGTGGCGGGCTGGAGCCTGGCCCCCGCCTGCTGTTCGGGCCCGGCCAGCATGTCTTTGAGAGCAATTTCGCGGGCCAGTCGGTCGCCATTCTCGGCGGCGGAGACAATGCTTTCGAGAACTACGAGTTCGTGAAGCGCGCGGGCGCGTCCGAGGCTCATATTTATGCCCGGACCGTCCGTGCCGGCCATGTCTTCCGTGCCATGGCAAATCCCGACGACGTCCACCACGGGCCCTACGAGGTGGAGGGTGCGATAGGCCAGGTCAACGGCCGGGCCTACGATGTCATACTTGTCATGTACGGCTGGGAGCCGATGCCTGTGTTCGCCGATGAGTTCGAACTGGAGCGGAACCAGAAAGGCTATCTGGCAGTGGACTTTATGACCTGCCGGACCAGCGTGCCCGGCATCTATGGCATAGGGGAGGTGGCGGCCCGGGGCCATCCCTGCGTCGTGACGGCAATGGCCGATGGAATAACGGCCGCGAAAGACATTCAGAGACGGCTCGAAAACCACTGATCAAATGTCATCCAGATGTCATGCAGGGTCCCTAGAGGTGGTCCCGCGAAACGGATGGGCCGTTTCGTATGATGGTTCGCCGCAACGATGGCGGACGATGCGACAGGGATGCAAACCCATGAAATTCGCTACTTTCACCAGCGCCGCGGCGCTCGTGCTTTCCACCGTCGTGCTCGCTTCCGGCGCGCAGGCGCGTGACCAGATCCGCGTCGTCGGATCGTCCACCGTTTATCCGTTCACGACCGCGGTCGCCGAACAACTCGGCAAGGCCGGCGGCAAGACCCCGGTCGTCGAATCGACCGGCACGGGCGGCGGCATGAAGCTGTTCTGCGCCGGTGTCGGCGTCGACCATCCGGATGCGACGAACGCGTCGCGCCGCATCAAGAAGAGCGAGTTCGACGATTGCCAGAAGAACGGCGTCACGGACGTCGTCGAACTGAAGATCGGTTTCGACGGTATCGTGATCGCCAATTCCAAAAGCGGTCCTGATCTGACGCTCACGAAGACGCAGGTGTTTCAGGCGCTGGCCCGCGAACTGCCGGGCGCTGACGGCAAGCTGGCTCCGAACCCCTACAAGAACTGGAGCGACATCGACGCTTCGCTCCCGAACGAAAAGATCGAAGTGCTCGGCCCGCCGCCGACCTCCGGCACGCGCGACGCGTTCCTTGAACTCGTCATGGAAACGGGCGCCGAAGGTGTCCCGGCTCTGAAGGACCTGAAGAAGGCTGACTCCAAGGCGTTCGACAAGGTTTGGAAGTCGATCCGTGAGGACGGTGCGTACATCGACGCCGGCGAGAACGACAATCTGATCGTCCAGAAGCTGGAAGCGAACCCGAAGGCCGTGGGCATCTTCGGCTACTCGTTCCTCGAAGAGAACGCTTCGAAGATCAAGGGCGCGACCGTCGATGGCGGCACGCCGACCTTCGAGAACATCGCGTCGGGTTCCTACAAGGTTTCCCGCCCGCTGTTCGTGTACATCAAGAAGCAGCATGTCGGTGTTGTTCCCGGCGTTGACAAGTTCGTCGAGGAATACGTTTCCGACAAGGCGATCGGCGAAGACGGCTACCTGTCGAGCAAGGGTCTGATCCCGCTGCCGGCGGAAGAGCGCACCAAGGTCGTCGAAAACGCGAAGGCTATGAAGCCGCTCGGCGCCGAAGCGTTCTGATTTGATATCCTGTGCGGCGGGCAGTGCCCGCCGCACATTTTTTCGCTATACGAACAACGGTTGGGGCCGGGCAACGCACATGGCCTGGATTTATTTTCTGGTAGTCGCGGTGTTTGCCGTGCTGGGCTTCTATGCGGGGCGCAGCCGCGCACATGCCTTCCGCGAGAACGGCCACAATCTTCATTCGCTGCCTGGATATCACGGATATTTCGTCATTCTGGCGATTATTGTCCCGATGCTGGTCTTGTTCGCGATCTGGTCGACCGCTGAAACGAGGCTGCTCGAAACGCAGGCGCTGCATTCGCTGCCGGCCGCCTTCCAGCCCACCGATGATCTTTCGAGAGCAACCCGCCTCCGCGAGATTCACAATGTCGCGTCCGGACAGACGTTCGGCGAGGTTCCTCCCGAAGTCCGCTCCGTCGGGGAGGCATTCGCGCACAATCTGACCCTCTCCCATTGGGCGAAGCTTGTGCTCGGCATGGCGTTCGGCGCGTTTGGCTATCTTTGGGCAACCCGCCGCCTTTCACCACATTTCCGCGCTCGGAACACGGTCGAGCGGGCGGTGAAGCTTATCCTGCTCGCCTGTTCGATCGTCGCCGTGCTGACAACCGTCGGCATTGTATTTTCCGTTTTGTTCGAGACGTTCCGCTTCTTCGCCCGCGTGCCGTGGTGGGAGTTTCTTTTCGGCTTCCAATGGAGCCCGCAGACGGCCATTCGTGCCGATCAGGTCGGTTCTTCCGGCGCGTTCGGAGCGGTCCCGCTGTTCGTCGGAACGACGCTCATCATGGTTATCGCAATGTGCGTTGCCGGCCCGATCGGGCTGTTCTCGGCGATCTACATGGCGGAGTACGCCTCGCCGCGGGTGCGCTCCATCGCGAAGCCGGTGCTCGAGGTTCTGGCCGGCGTGCCGACCGTGGTGTTCGGCTTCTTCGCCGCGCTGACCGTCGCCCCGTTGATACGAAGCGCGGGCGAAGCTCTCGGGCTTGATGTTGCGTCCGAAAGTGCGCTCGCTGCCGGCCTGGTTATGGGTGTCATGATCATCCCGTTCGTGTCGTCGCTGTCCGACGATGTGATCAACGCCGTTCCGCAGTCGCTGCGCGATGGTTCCTATGGCATGGGCGCCACAAAGTCGGAGACGATCAAAAAGGTCGTGCTGCCTGCCGCGCTGCCGGGCATCGTGTCCGCCTTCATGCTGGCAATCAGCCGCGCCGTCGGCGAGACCATGATTGTCGTCATGGCGGCCGGCCTTTCCGCGAACCTGACATTCAACCCGCTCGAAGCCGTCACAACCGTCACCGTTCAGATCAAGACGCTGCTGACGGGCGACCAGGAGTTCGACAGCGCCAAGACGCTTTCGGCCTTCGCGCTCGGCTTTGTTCTGTTCTTCTTCACGCTCGCGATGAACTTCGTCGCACTCCAGGTCGTACGCCGGTACCGGGAACAATATGACTGATATCTCGTCTCCGAACCGCGTTTTCGACGTCACATCCGACGCCGCGCGGGCGCGCGTACGCAAGCGCTATCGTGCCGAAGCACGATTCCGTGCATACGGCATCGCCGCGATCGGATTTGCCGCACTGTTTCTCGTGGCGCTTATCACCGACGTCGTTTATCGCGCGGCCCCGGCTTTCACTACAAGTTGGCTGTCGATCGAAGTTCCGGCGACGCCCTCCGATATCGATCCGAAGGGCGATGGCAGCGTCGAGTCGATTGCTTCGGGCAATTTCGACGCGCCTGTCCGTGCGCGGCTGGCGGAATTGCTGCCCGGTGCCAATGACCGCGTGGCGCGCCGCCAGTTGAATGCGCTCATCAGTTCTTCCGGCACGGAAGGTTTCCGCGACCAGATTCTTCGCGATCGCGATCTGGTCGGAAAGACGGTAAATACACGCGTTCTTCTCTCCGACGATGCCGACTTGTTCGTGAAGGGGCAGGCGACGGATGTCGTGGAACGCGCAGGCGCCGGTCAGCTGACGCCGAGCGGAACCGAAGGAACGATCACGCTTTCCGGGGCGCCTCCTCTGCGGGTATCGGGCTTCGCGTCCGCCGATCCGAGCACGCTGGTCCGCATTAGCGGCGGCTGGGTGAAGATCACGGGCCAGCAGGATGGCGTTCTGACGGGCGACGTCATGATGCCGCTGCGCGACACGGCAGCCGCCGACTGGAAGCTGGTGACATTTGAGACATCCGAGGGAAGCCGCAGGCTCGGCGATCGCGAAGTCGTATGGCTTCAGACACTGACGGAGCAGGGTGTTATCGAGCGCAGCTTCAACTGGCGGTTCTTTACGAACGGCGACAGTCGCGAGGCGGAGCTCGCCGGTATTCTGGGCGCGCTGTCCGGCTCGCTGTTCACGATGATGATCACCCTGGTGCTTTGCCTACCTACGGGCGTCGCAGCCGCCATTTACCTTCAGGAGTTTGCCCCTAAGAACAAATGGACGGACTTGATCGAGGTGAACATCAACAATCTCGCGGCCGTGCCGTCGATCATCTTCGGTCTGCTGGGCCTGGCGGTTTTTCTGAACTTTTTCGGACTGCCGCGCTCGACACCGCTGGTGGGCGGACTCGTGCTTGCGTTGCTGGTGTTGCCGACGATCATTATCGCATCGCGCGCCGCACTTGCGGCGGTTCCGCCGTCGATCCGCGAGGGTGCGCTCGGCGTCGGAGCGTCTCACCAGCAGGCGATTTTCCATCATGTTCTGCCGCTGGCGATGCCAGGCATTCTGACCGGCACGATCATTGGCATGGCGCACGCCCTCGGCGAAACCGCGCCTCTGCTCCTTATCGGCATGGTGGCGTTTATCGTGGACGTGCCATCGGGCCCGACCGACGCGGCGACCGCTTTGCCGGTGCAGATCTATCTCTGGTCGGACCTGCCGGAAGCCGCCTTCGCGGCGAAGACCGCAGCCGCCATTATTGTGCTATTGTTGTTCCTGTTCATCATGAACGGGCTGGCCATTTTCCTCCGGCGCCGCTTCGAACGCCGCTGGTGACAGACAAGGTGATGTGATGGACCTTTCGCTTTCTCCGATCGCGCATGTCGATGTGCCGCCGGATACGAGAACCAAAATCCGCGCCAGTGGCGTCAACGTTTTTTACGGTGACAAGCACGCGCTGAAGGATGTCTCCATCGCCATTCCGGAAAAGGCCGTGATGGCCTTTATCGGACCCTCCGGCTGCGGAAAGTCGACGTTCCTGCGCTGCATCAACCGTATGAACGACACGATCGATATCGCCCGGATTACCGGCAATATCGACATCGATGGCCAGGACATATACACGCCGTCTCTCGACGTAGTGCAGCTGCGCGCGCGCGTTGGCATGGTGTTCCAGAAGCCGAACCCATTTCCCAAATCGATCTTTGAGAACATCGCGTATGGACCGCGCATTCACGGCATTGCAAAAGATAAGACTGAGCTGGAGGAGATCGTTGTCGGCTCGCTGAAGCGTGCTGGCTTGTTCGAGGAAGTGAAGGATCGCCTGGACGATTCGGGCACGAGCCTTTCGGGCGGCCAGCAGCAGCGCCTGTGCATCGCCCGCGCCATCGCCGTCAGCCCGGAAATCATCCTGATGGACGAGCCGTGCTCGGCGCTCGATCCGATCGCCTCGGCCAAGATCGAAGAGCTGATCACTGAGTTGCGTCAGAACTTCACGATTGTGATCGTGACCCACTCGATGCAACAGGCAGCCCGTGTGTCGCAGCGCACGGCCTTCTTCCACCTCGGTATTCTGGTCGAGGAGGGGGCTACGGACGACATCTTCACCAATCCGCGCGAGCCGCGGACCCAGGACTATATCACCGGCCGCTTCGGGTGATTTGAGCCCGGCCGCCCCTATATGCTATGGGGCCGCCATGAAACCCGAAGTGACCGATATCCTCCGGCCGATGCTGGAGCCGCCGGGCGGGGAGAAGAAGGTTCTCCTCCATTCCTGCTGCGCGCCTTGTTCCGGCGAGGTCATGGAGGCCATGCTGGCCTCCGGGGTCGACTACACGATCTTCTTCTACAATCCGAACATCCACCCGGAGCGGGAATATCTGCTCAGGAAGGAAGAGAACGTCCGCTTCGCCGAAAAACACGGCGTGCCGTTCGTGGATGCGGACTACGACAAGGACAACTGGTTCCAGCGTGCCCGCGGTATGGAGTGGGAGCCTGAGCGCGGCAAGCGCTGCACGATGTGCTTCGACATGCGCTTCGACCGCACGGCGCTTTACGCCTACGAGAACGGTTTTCCGGTCATTACGTCCTCGCTCGGCATTTCACGCTGGAAGGACATGAATCAGATCAACGACAGCGGCCTGCGCGCCGCGGCCAAGTACGAGGGCATCACGTACTGGACCTATAACTGGCGAAAGGGCGGCGGTTCCGCGCGCATGATCGAGATTTCGAAGCGCGAGCAGTTCTACCAGCAGGAATATTGCGGCTGCGTCTACTCGCTGCGCGACACCAACGTCTCGCGCCGCGAGCGCGGCCGCGATCCTATCCAGCTCGGCGTGATGTATTACGGCAAGGACGGGCCCGAAGAGGGCTAAGCCAGAAACTCCAGCACTTCCTTCGTGAACGCCTCGGCGGCCTCGACATTGATGATGTGCGAGCCCTTGAGGATGATGCCGCGTGCGTTGGGGATGCGGTTGACGATGATGCCGGCTTCGGCGGGCGAGGTGCCCTGATCGTCCGCGCCCACGATGACGAGTGTCGGCGCCTTGATCTCCTTCACGCTCTCGCGCTGGTCCATGTCGCGCATGGCGGCGGCGCAGCCGGAAAATCCTTCGACGGTCGTCTCCAGGAACTGTTCGCGGATGAACGTGACCTTGTCCTGGTTGCCTTTCAGGAACCCGGCGGTGAACCAGCGCTGCATCGTCGGCCCGGCGAGAACCTCGATGCCCTTGTCCTGCGCGGTCTTGATGCGGCCGTTCCAGAGTTCCGGCGGCGGCATGAAGGTAGCGGAGCTGACGGCGACAAGCTTCTGTATGCGGTCCGGATGATGACTGGCGAGCCAGAGGCCCGTCATGCCGCCCATCGACAGCCCGCACCAGTTCACGCTCTTCGCGCCGGCGGCATCCATGAGCGCCAGCGCGTCCTTGCCGAGATCCTCGAGCGAGTAGGGGCCGGCAGGCGAGTCGGACTGGCCGTGGCCGCGCCGGTCGTAACGGATGACGCGGTATTTCGCCGAGAACGCCGCAAGCTGCGGCTCCCACATCCTGTGCGTGGTGCCGAGCGAATTGGACAGCATCAGAGCCGGCGCGTTGTCCGGGCCGTCAACCGTGTAGAACAGTTTTACGCCATCGCGCTCCGCGAATGCCATCAGCGCACCTCGGCCGTGTATGTATCGAGTTCCGGCTTCGTCTTGATGAGGCCGCGCTCCAGCATGAAATCGCCGAAACTGTCGTAACGCACGCGGTCGAGTGCTGCCGGCGTCTTGGAAAAGCGCGGCAGTGTGTCCTTCCATGCCGACTGGTTTAGTTCATCGTCGAGCTTCGGATAAGCCTTGATGAACAGCTTCCAGCTGTCGTCCGGATGGTTGAGGATATGTATGGTCGCTTCCTGAACCGCGTTCAGGAACCGTTTCGTCTTCTCGTCCGAAACCGCATCGCTGTGGGCGACATAGATCAGCTCGTCATAGAGCGGCACGCCATGCTCCTCCGGGAAGAAGGCCAGACCCTTGCCGCCGGCGATCCTGATCTGCGTCAGTTCGAAATTGCGGAACGCGCCGATGACGGCATCGACCTGTTTGGACATCAGCGCCTGTGTTAGCGCGAAATTGACATTGACCATCTCGACGTCCGACGCCTTCAGGCCGGCATCCTCGAGCATCATGCCAAGCAGCGCATCCTCGAAGCCCGAGATCGAGTAGCCGACTTTCTTGCCCTTGAGATCGGCGATGGATTTGACGGGGCCGCCATCCAGCACGACGAGGCAGTTGAGCGGCGTATCGACAACGCCGCCGATGCGCTTCAGCGGCAGGCCTTCCTGAATCTGTAAATACAGGTTTGGCTGGTAGGTGACGGCGATGTCGCCCTGTTTCGCGGCGACCAGTTTCGGCGGGGCGTTCGGATCGGCCGGCTCGATCAGTTCGACTTCGAGCCCGTGCTTCTTGAAGAAGCCGCCTTCCTTGGCGATCACCAGCGGGGCGTGGTCGGGATTCACGAACCAGTCAAGCAGCACCGTGAGCTCGTCGGCCGCTGCGGCCGGCGTGAGGGACAGCGCGAGTGCAATGGCTGCGGCGGCGAAACGCTTCATCGGCAAAAACTCTCCGTAACGAATTCAGGACGGTGCGTATGTCCAGGGAACAAGACGGCTCAGCAGGGCATCGACCGTGAACCACAAGAACGCGGCGATCAGGCCGAGAACCAGCAGTGCCGCGAACACCACGTCCACCTGCGAACGTGCATTGGCGTGGAGCATCACATAGCCAAGGCCGGCCGATGCGCCAACCCATTCGCCGACGACTGCCCCGATGGGCGCCGCCGCCGCGGCAACGCGAAGGCCTGAAGCGAGCGCAGGCAGGGCCGCCGGAATGCGAAGCAGGCGCAGGGTCTGGAAGCGCGATGCGCGCGCCATGCGCGCCAGATCGAGCAGGCCGGGGTCAGTGCGGCGCAGGCCGTCCTGGAAGGCCGAGGCGACCGGGAAAAAGATGATGATCGTGGTCATGACGATCTTGGAGCCGAGCCCATAGCCGAACCAGACGACGAGTAGCGGCGCGATGGCGAACACAGGCAGCGCCTGCGACATAACGAGAAGCGGCAGCAGCCAGCGGCGCGCGAAACCTGAACTCGCAACAAGAAGCGCGGCTGCAACGCCGATGAGCGTGCCGAGAACAAGCCCGAGCACGATCTCGCCAAAGGTCACGAGGGCGTTGGTCCAGAGGTAGGCCCACTCGCGCCCCATTGCTTCGAACACCCGCATGGGTCCAGGCAGGATGAATGGCGCCGGCTGAAAGAGCAAAACGGCCGCATGCCACAGCGCAATCAACACGGCCGCCGTGATCAGCGCCCGGGCGATGCCCTGCAGATTGGGGGAAAGTGCAGCCATGACGCTGCTTTAGTGGCAGTCCGCCGCAGGTTCAACCGCCAAGCGCCGGATATGGAAAGGGCGCCTTTGCGGGCGCCCTTCAAGGGAAGTCTCAGGCGGCGGCGACGTCGTCGATCGGCCGTGGCAGAACCGGCGCGGGCGACGGTTCGGCTGTGAGGGCAGGGGTTGCCGTCTGCTTGCGCTCCAGAAGCGCCGCGAGGCGGGCCTGAAGCCGGGCGAGATAGGCCGGGTCGTTTAGCGGCGTGCGCTCGAAACCGGCCATGCCGGCGGCTGCGAGGAACGGCAGGGCCTGCACGAACAGGACGGCTGAGAACAGGTACATCTCAACGACCTGGTCAGTGTTCGCCACGTAGACAAGAACGCCACCCGCAACCAGCAGGCCGCCGAGGAGGGCCTCCCAG
The DNA here is from genome assembly GCA_022842205.1 of Hyphomicrobiales bacterium. Lineage (GTDB taxonomy): Bacteria > Pseudomonadota > Alphaproteobacteria > Rhizobiales > Methylopilaceae > Flaviflagellibacter. Next base: position 160,680 of record JALHQA010000006.1, on the reverse strand, counting down.
AAGGCAGGAAATGCGTTCGCCGACGAACTGCCGCCTTTGGCCGTGCGAATGAAGGCCATGTGCTGCTTGACCACCCATTCGCCGACCGCGCGTGCGACCGTGAACTGCAGGGCCATCGCAGCGAACGCGGCACCAACGGTCGAGAACAGGGAATGCTTCACGCGCAGCTGGTAAAGCGACAGGAAGTGGACGAGGTAGATGGCGAAGCCGATAAGGATCGGAATCGTAAGCACGGCCTCCGGCACAGCGACATCGCCGAACACGACGATCGGAACCCAGATCAGGTTCAGTAAGGCAATGACAACACCGACAGTCTCCGCGCCCATCCAGTTCAGCCAACCGACCAGATAGGTCCGGCGCTGCTCGGATGTCAGGATACGGCCGCGAAGCATGCTGCCGGCATGCTTGGCGACGATCTGCATGCCGCCGAATGTCCAGCGATGGCGCTGCTTGCGGAAGCCTTCGAAGTCGTTCGGCAGCAGACCCCAGCCATACCGCGTCCGGGTGTAATGCGCCGTCCAGCCCCGCTCCAGAATGGCAAGGCCGAGGTCGGAATCCTCGCAGATCGTATCCGACGACCAGCCGCCGGCGGACTCCATCGCCGCACGACGCAGGAGGCACATCGTACCATGCACGATGATGGCGTCCTTTTCGTTCCGTTCGACCATGCCGATATCGAAGAACCCGGCATATTCCGAGTTCATGAAAGCGTGGAAGATGCTCTTGTCGCCGTCACGATGATCCTGCGGCGCCTGAACGATGCCGACGCGCGGATCGCCAAAAGCCGGCACGAGATCGCGCAGCCAGTTGGGAGCGACCACATAGTCGGCATCGAGCACGCCGATGATTTCGGCGTCGGGCGCCGTGTGCTGCATCGCGAGACGCAGGGCGCCCGCCTTGAAGCCTTCGATGCGCTGCGCGTTGAGGAACTTGAAGCGATCGCCGAGCTTGCGGCAGTGCTCCTCGATCGGCATCCAGAACTCGGGTTCCGGCGTGTTGTTGACGATCACGACGCATTCGAAGTTCGCATAGTCGAGCGCGGCAACGCTATCGAGCGTCTTGATCAGCATTTCCGGCGGTTCGCGATAGGCCGGAATGTGGATCGATACCTTCGGCGTTTCACCCGTGAAATTCAGGGCTTTCGCGATCAGGCGCCGCGGCTTGCGGCCGAATGCAATGGCAGAGATTTCCTCGATGCGCGTCAGGATGACGATGGCGAGCGGCACAAGCAGAACCGAGCCGACGCCCATCGCGATCTGCGCGCCGAGCACGAAGTAATGGTTCAGCCAGTGATCCAGCATCAGCGCGGCCCACGCGCCAACTCCGTTCGCCGCACCAGCGAGCGCGAGCGTCTGGGCGAACGTCGCATCACGAATCTGAAGGATCGGCAGCGAAAGCAGGAAGCCCAACAGCAGTGCCACGATCATGCGCTGCATGAACGTCTTTTCTTCAAGAGGCCCGGAAAGGCTGAATTTGAGATTGCGGCTTGCGTCGAAAATGCCCCAGTACGGACCGACGCTGCCTTCGAGCTCGCCTTTCCACGGCTGGTCGAAAGCTTCGACGATGTTGTAGTCGATGCCCCGCGCTTGAGCCCGGTTGGTGAACTCGCGGATGATCTGTGCCTGCGTAATCTCGCCGGTGTCGGCGGCCTTCAGGTTGAAGCCGCTCGAGGGCCAGCCGAACTCGGCGATGACGATGTGCTTGCCGGGGAACGCCTTGCGCAACCGCTCATAGATATCGAGCGTGTAGTTGACGGTCTGGTCGGCCGGGATGCCTTCCCAGTAGGGCAGGATATGTACGGCGATAAAGTCGACGGCCGACGCGAGTTCGGGATGTTCGAGCCAGACGTTCCAGATTTCACCCGTCGTCACGGGTGTGGACGTGCGTGACTTCACCTCGCGGATGAGCGCAATCATCTCGTCGACGGTTTTTTCGTCGCGAAGGACCACTTCGTTGCCGACCACGAGGCCGCGAACGTTGGGGTTGCGATTGGCAAGCTCGACCGCGTTGTCGATCTCGCGCTTGTTGCGGGCTTCGTTCTTGTCGATCCAGATGCCGAGCGTGACCTGCAGATTACGCTCGGCGGCAAGCTGGGGGACAAGCTCCAGACCGTCGGTCGACGAATAGGTGCGGACCGCGTCCGTGTAGGGAGCGATCGTGGCCAGGTCGGCGCGGATCTGTTCGGCCTTGGCCTTCGCAGCACCTTGGCCGGCATCCTCGTCCGGAGAGAAGGGGGCGAATGAAAGAGAGGTAAAACGGTTGGGGGCGGCGGGGGCTTCCGCACGATTATGAGACGCCAACCACAGGGCGGCATGTACGCCAGCCACAAGAGCAAGTGCAGCAAAAACGACGCGCATGCGGGGAAGTCCGAAAATGTCTCCCGGACTACGGGGTTATCCCGTCTGGGAGGAGACTCAAAACCAGCTACAGTATGGGCGTTAAAAAGCGACTTAAAAACGACGGAAGCCTGCTAACTCCGCATAGCTGCGTTGAAAAGTCGCGAAGCCGGCTTAACGTTCCATGTCCCGCGCTTCGGGGGCCATCCAGCAGGCATATACGCGAGCATTGAGGTCGTTTTGCTCGGGCTGGCTTTCGCTTTGCTCAATGACGCAACGGAAAGCAACCGGGAGGTGTTCCTCCGGGCATCCGAACCTCTCATAGAAGCGGGTCTGAGCGGACGCCGTATTCACATCATCCCGCCACAGGAGAGAGATGATCCGCTGGCCGATCCAGGCGCATTCGGCGCGGCGTTCCGGCTGCGTGGCCGACCATTTATCCTTGCTGGCCGTCGTGGGTTTTGCGGCAGCCGGAGCCTTGGTGGCAGCCCCGGCCTCCGGCGCCCGCGATTGGGAAGACGCAGGCAAGGCCAGAAAAAGACAGGCCGCGACGGCAGGGCCGGCGGTCAGAAACGCAGTAAACGGGCGACGCATGGATGTTTGAACCGAGGAGGGAAGCGCTATTCTACTTGAAACTTTGACAGTTTCGCGGCGCATGTCGCCACAGGTCTCGGCGCTTGGCAATCGTCTGCCGAGGGTTTATCGCAGCGAAATAGTTGGGGGCGGTTAACGTGCATCTGCGTCTTCCCTTTGCGCTGCTGGCCGGCGCTCTGGCGGTTATTGCCGGTTTTTGGTGGTTTCTGGGACAACCGGTGCCAATGCCGCCGTCGCCCCTGGCCGCCGGCGAGAAACTGCCGTGCGTGTCCTATGCCCCGTTCCGGCGCGGCCAGTCTCCGTTTACCGAAGGCATCGTCATCCCGGCGTCGCAGATCGACGAGGATTTCGCCCACCTTTCGACGGTAACGGACTGCGTACGTATCTACTCGGTCGACCAGGGGTTGGAGAACGTGCCGGCGCTGGCCCGGAAACACGGGCTTCAGGTGATCCTCGGGATGTGGATCGGCCGCGACCGGAAGGGTAACGCCGAGCAGATCGAGGCGGGCATCCGCCTGGCCAATGAGAATCCGGACGTCATCAAAATGCTGGCGGTCGGCAACGAAGCCCTGCTTCGGGGGGAGATTTCGGAAGAGGCGCTCGGCGAGCTGCTGAAGGACGTTAAGGCTAAAGTCAGCGTCCCGATCACCTACGCCGACGTCTGGGAGTTCTGGGTCAAGCACCGGCCGCTGGCCGAGCTCGTCGACGTCGTCACCGTCCATATCCTGCCGTATTGGGAGGACGAACCGGTTCCCGCGGATGAGGCGGGGGCGCATCTGGCCGATATCCGCGAACATGTCGGCGAGGCTTTTCCCGGCAAGTCGATCCTGATTGGCGAAACGGGTTGGCCCAGCCAGGGCCGGATGCGCTGGGGCGCCCGGGCGACTCCGGCCGACCAGGCCCGGGTGCTGCACGACATCGTCGCCTTCTCGAAACAGAGTTCCTACGACCTCAATCTGATCGAGGCGTTCGACCAGCCCTGGAAGCGGCTGTCCGAAGGCACGGTCGGCGGTTACTGGGGCCTCCTCGATGCCGACACCCGGGAGCCGAAATTCCAATGGGGCGAGCCGGTTTCGAACCACCCGCACTGGCGGGAAGGGGCCGTGGCCGGCATGGCATTGGCCGTCCTGACATTTGCCGTGGCGCTGTTTGCCGCAGGCGGGCAGCGGATTCCGGCCCGGCGATGGGCGGGCATCGCTGTTTTGGCCGCCATTTCCGGATGCGCCTTCGGGCTGGCCGTACATATGCAATGGCTGGCGGCGCGGAACGCGTTCGAGCTCGGCCGCGGTCTGTTGTGCATGGCGTTTGCGGCCACCGCGCCGCTGGTTGCGGCTGCCGGCATTGCCAGGGGGCGGGCCCCGGCACCGCTGGCCGAACTGTTCGCTCCGCGCGGGACGGCTACGCGCCTTCAGTTGTGGCTGGCGGGGCTGACGGCGGTAACGGCCGTGTTGTCGATGTTCTTCGCGCTCGGCCTGGTGTTCGATCCGCGCTATCGCGAGTTTCCAACCGCCACGCTGATCGGCGCGGTGTCCGGCCTTTTGCTGTTGAGTCTGCTGGCCGGGCGCACCGGTTATGTGCTTGGCGAACGCGTGTTCGCGGCCCTGTTGGCGGCGTCAGCCGTGGCGATCATCATTCAGGAGCGGATCGAGAACTGGGAGGCGCTCTGCCTCGCCGGTGCTCTGCTTACGCTTGCCGGGGTTCTTGCGCTGGCCGGGCGAGGACGAGAGGCAGCAGGCCAAGCGCCAGGCCGCTGAGCTGGGTGTTGTAGAGCACCACGCCCAGCAATCCGATGGCGAGGGCGATGCTTACCTTCAGCGTTGTCGGCCGCCAAAGCGCCGCCGCTGTCGCAATGAGGGCACCGACGCCGAAACCGTAATATTCGAATGTCAGTATAAACGCCCGCCGCGTCAGGCAGACGGCGGTCGTTGCCCCCGCATCGCACACCAGCCCGACCGTCGACGGCTCCACCAGCCCGTAGCGCATATATGCGGCAACGACGAGGGAGAGGGCGGTAACAGTCGCCAGAGCCGCGAATTCACGCGGGGTCGGGCGGTAGATTTTCGGGCTGGCCAGCATCCCGGCTTTTTACAGCGCGCGGCGGACGACGGGAAGCCGTCAGCTCGCGGGAAGCCGCTGGCCGTCGAACAGGCCGCCGTCGCAAACGGCGCCTTTCGACAGCAGCGATGCACAGGCTTTAGCCGCATCGGCGGCGTTTTCGAACGGGCCGGCGATCAGACGAAGCTCGACCTTCCCGCTGTTGTCGCGGACCGAAATGCGCGGCGAGAGCCGGGCGAGTTCCGGATATTTACGCCGCAGATTGTCCCAGCGTATCCGGAGCGCACCAAACGACGGCTCAGATCCGAGGTCGACTCCGAAAACCGTGCGGCTGACGGCCTGCTCTACACCCGCAGGCGATTCTACCGGAACGGTGCGAACCTGTTTCGCTTCCTCGACAGGCACTGGCTCCTCCGCCGCTTTCGGGTCTTCGGCCGGCGTGATGCCCGGGAGTTCGGCTTTCGTACCGCCCGGGATGGAACCGGTCACGGCGCCGATCTGCTTTTCCAGCATCTGAAGGCGCGCCAGCAGCTGTTCGTCCGCCGTGGCCGGCGCCGGACGCGGCGGTTCCACAGGCCTGCTAAGCTGGACTGTGCGCATCTGCGGGGCCGGTTGAGGAGCGGGCTGAGCGGCCGGTGGTGGTGGTGCTTCGGTTTGCGCCAGAATTGCCGGGCTGTGGCCGGGTATCGCCTGCGGCAGGCTGATTGCCGCCGAAAACCGACGCTCCGCACCGGGGGTGAAGCAAATCGCAACCGCCGCCGTCAGCGCGGCGACCGCGAAAAATCCCCAGAGAATGTGGGCGGACCCAGAAGTGTCGGGTGTGCTTAGCCGGTCCAGCGTCGCTGACAGGCGGTTTGCAGGGTCCGTTGTTGAAGTCTCGTGGGTCACAGCCTTAAGAAACCCCATTTATTGTACCGATTTATCGTCAGATGCGATGATTCGTGAAAGCCGCCTCATACACATCGGGGCAGGAGATACTGGAAAAATGGCCCCGAGAACCTGTCTCACCGTCGTTTTGGCCGCGGGCGAAGGCACGCGGATGAAGTCCGATCTGCCCAAAGTGCTGCACGCTGCGGCCGGGCGGACCCTGGTGGGGCATGCCATCGGCGCGGCGCGCGGCGCGGGAACGGACCGCCTGGCGGTTGTCGTTGGGCCCGGCCGCGAGGATGTCGTCGCCGAAGTGCGCAAGCATGCGCCCGAGGCCCAGATTTTCGTACAGGAGGATCGCCGCGGCACGGCTCACGCGGTCCTGCAGGCGCGGGCGGCTCTTGAGCAGCCCGCGGACGACCTGCTGATCCTTTTTGCCGATACGCCGCTAATCGAGCCGGAGACCTTGGCCCGGATGCGTGAGGCTTTGGCGGAGGGTGCGTCTGTTGCCGTTCTCGGATTCCATCCGGAAAACGCCGAAGGGTATGGGCGCCTGATCGTCGAGAACGGCCTACTGACCGCCATCCGCGAAGACAGGGATGCGAGTGCGGATGAGAAGAAAATCGGGTTCTGCAATGCCGGCCTCATGGCGCTTGCCGGCAAGGATGCTCTGGAACTGCTGGACGGTGTGGGCAATGCCAACGCGAAGCGCGAGTTCTATCTGACCGACGTCGTCGGCCTCGCGCGAGCCGCGGGATGGAAGACCGTCGCGCTTGAAGCCGACGAGGCGGAAGTGCAGGGCGTCAATACGCGGGCCCAGCTTGCGGCGATCGAAGCCGTTGTGCAGAAGAAACTGCGTGCGGCTGCCATGGAGGGCGGCGTTACGCTGGTGGCGCCGGAGACCGTGTTTCTCTCCGCAGACACGAAATTCGGCCGCGACATCCTCGTCGAGCCGCATGTGTTCTTTGGCCCTGGCGTGACCGTCGAAGACGGAGTGACGATCAGAGCCTATTGCCATTTCGAGGGCGCACATATCGGCAAGGATGTGACAATAGGGCCGTTCGCCCGGCTGCGGCCCGGCGCATTACTTGGAGCCCATACGAGGATCGGCAATTTCGTCGAGATCAAGAACGCGGTTCTCGAAAACGATGTGAAGGTCAACCATCTCGCCTATGTCGGCGACGCCCATGTCGGTGCGGACGCGAATATCGGCGCTGGCGCCATCACCTGCAATTACGACGGAGCGCGCAAGCATCATACGGAGATCGGTGCAGGAGCGTTCGTCGGCGTCAACTCCGCGCTTGTTGCTCCTGTAACGATCGGAGATGGCGCCTATATCGGCACTGGAAGCGTTATTACGAAGGATGTTCCCGCCGACGCGCTGGCTGTCGCGCGTGCCCGTCAGATGGTGAAGGAGGGCTGGGCCGCGCAGCGGCGCAAGACTCATCCCAAGAAAGACAAGAGCTAGCTAAGTTTGGCCGGCCGGAGCGCGCGGAGCGCGTTCAGGATAACCGCCACATCGATGGCTTCCTGGGTCAACGCACCCTGTACTGGCGGCAGATAGCCGGCGGCGGCGACCAGCATCGCTGCGAGCGACATTCCAAGCCCGGCGACAACGCTCTGCAGCGCGATCTTGCGTGCCCGCTGAGCCACCGCGACCGCCTGTGCGAGGCGGTCGAGACGATCGACCAGCAGCACGATATCCGCTGTTTCCGATGATGCGGCGGATCCGCGGGCGCCCATGGCGACGCCTATGTCGGCTGCGGCCAGCGCCGGAGCATCATTGACGCCGTCGCCCACCATCATGACCGGACGTTTTCGTGCGGATTCCTTGTGCACCAGCGCGACCTTATCTGCGGGAGAAAGGTTGGCGTGAGCCTCATCAAGGTGAACCATAGCAGCGATGTGATCGACGGCGGGCACACCGTCGCCGGACGCCAGTACAATCCGCGAGACGCCCGCCGCCCGCAGGTGCCGGAGTACACTTTCGGCGTCTTCCCGCAATTCGTCCGTAAGTGCAATAACGCCCACGATCTCGCCATCGACCGCCACGGCGACGATGGCGGCTCCTTCGGGCAGGTCGCCGCGAAGAACATAAGGGTCGCCTTTCGGGGCCATTGACATCACATATCGGCTGCCTCCGACGACAATTCCCTTACCTTCGACCTGACCGGACACACCAGACCCGGCGGTCTCCTCGACGTCGGTCGGCGTGCTGAGGACAAGGCTCCGTTCGCGTGCCGCACCAACGAGTGTCTCGGCCATGACGTGGTGCGAGGCCAGGTCGAGCGAGGCAGCCAGCCGCAAGATATCGTCGGCGGAATGGCCCTCGGAAGAACGGATATCGGTAATCCGGGCTCTGCCGTAGGTGAGCGTTCCGGTCTTGTCGATGATTGCCGTGCGAATCCTGGCAAGGGCTTCGAGAGCGCCGCCATTCTTGATAAGGACGCCGAGGCTCGCCGCACGCGAAAGGCCGGCCATGACAGCCACAGGCACGGCGAGGATCAGCGGACAGGGCGTTGCCACGACAAGCACGGCGAGCGCGCGGATACGGTCCCCGCTGATCCACCAGGCGGCACCGGCGATTATGATTGTCAGCGCAAGAAACCAAATGGCATACCGGTCGGCCAGACGAACCATCGGCGCCCGTGAATGCTGCGCTTCTTCGACCAGACGTATGATACCGGCATATGTACTTTCGGCGGTACGGCGGATGACGGTGAGATCAAAGGCATCTCCGGCATTTGTAGAGCCGCTCGGGATAAAATCGTTCTGCAGTTTCCGCGCGGGTAGGGACTCGCCTGTCAGCGCGGACAAATCGATCGCGGAAACCCGAGATGCCAGGTGCCCGTCGGCCGGGATGACTTCGCCCTGCCGGATGAGAAGGCGATCACCAGGCTCCAGCCTTTCGATTTCCACTTCTTCCAGCGTGTGGTCCCGATAGCGCAGTGACGTTCGGGCGACGCGGCCAAGAAGCGCCGTCATTTCGCGGCGCGCGCGGCCCTCGGCGAAGGATTCGAGGAACTGGCCGCCGGCATACATCAGGCCGACCACGTTCCCGGCCAGCGGTTCTCCGAATGCCAGCGCGGCTGTCATTGACAGTCCAGCGACGATATCGAGCCCGACTTCGCCTTTGCCGAGCTTGGTGACGATCTCGGCCAGCAAGGCTGCAATGACGGGGACGGTGCCGGCTGTCCACAGCCAGAACGCAAGGCCGTCGCGCCCGAACCAGTATGCAGCCGTTCCGGCGGCGAGGCCCGCCAGGGTTGAGAGAAGCAGGGCCAGTTTCAGTTTGGAGAGGCCCGCCATCGGGGAGACCTTGCAAGGAACGCGGCGGCAACTTAACCACCCGCAGAGATAATCGGAAATGCTTCGTGATTTGCCGGTTGCCAGGGCCGGTCGTTATTTGGCTGGCCGGGCGGGAGAGGCTGACTTTATGTGCGGAATTGTTGGAATTCTCGGTAAGGAAGCGGTTGCGCCGCAGATTGTCGATGCGCTCAAGCGCCTCGAGTATCGCGGTTACGATTCGGCGGGTGTGGCGACGCTCGAGAAAGGCGTTCTTCAACGCCGCCGCGCGCCGGGAAAATTGCGGGCGCTGGAGGACAGGCTGCGGCAGGAGCCGCTGTCTGGCCGTTCCGGGATTGGCCACACGCGTTGGGCCACGCACGGGGGGCCGAGCGAGGTCAACGCTCACCCGCATGCCACGGATCGCGTTGCCGTCGTGCACAACGGCATTATCGAGAATTTCAAGGAGTTGAAGGAAGAACTGGCCGATCACGGCGTCATCTTCAGCAGTGACACAGATACCGAAGTCATCGTTCATCTCGTCACCCGCGAGCTCGATGCCGGAAAATCCCCGCGCGAAGCCGTGCCCGCTGTGCTGGCGCGTCTGCGCGGCGCGTTTGCCCTGGCCTTCCTGTTCAAGGGCGAGGAGGACCTGATGATCGGCGCACGGCGCGGAAGTCCTCTCGCCGTAGGCTACGGCGATGGCGAAATGTATCTCGGGTCGGACGCTATCGCGCTCGCTCCCTTCACCGATCGCGTCAGCTATCTCGACGACGGTGACTGTGTTGTACTGACGCGCGACGGCGCGACGGTGCGCGACAAGGACGGTTCCGGCGCGGCCGTTGATCGTCCCGTGCAGAAATCGCTTGTAACGTCCGCGTTGATCGACAAGGGCAATTACCGCCACTTCATGGCGAAGGAGATCGCGGAGCAGCCGGAGGTCGTCGGACACACACTGGCGCATCATCTCGATATGGGCGCCGGCAAAGCGCGCCTTCCCGAAGGGATCGATTTCAAACGGCTCGACCGCATCGCCTTCTCGGCTTGCGGCACGGCGTATTACGCCGGGCTGGTGGCGCGCTACTGGTTCGAGAAGTTCGCGCGCATTCCGGTCGATATCGATATCGCGTCCGAGTTTCGTTATCGCGAACCGCCGCTGAAGGATGGCGGACTTGCCGTGTTGATCTCGCAGTCGGGTGAGACAGCTGACACGCTGGCGACACTACGCCACTGCCGATCGCAGGGCATGCAGATTGCAAGCGTCGTGAACGTACCGACGTCGACGATCGCGCGCGAGTCCGATGCCGTTCTGCCGACGCTGGCGGGCCCGGAAATCGGTGTCGCTTCGACGAAGGCCTTCACATGCCAACTTGCAACGCTGGCGACATTGGCCGTCGCCGCCGGCAAAGCGCGCGGGGTGCTGTCGGACGATGACGAGCAGAAGCTCGTCACGTCGCTGATAGAGCTGCCAAGACTTATGGCGGAGACGATCAAGCTGGAACCGCAGATCGAACGACTGGCGAAGGATTTTTCCCGTGCCAGGGACGCGTTGTATCTCGGGCGTGGCACCTCCTATCCCATCGCGATGGAAGGAGCGCTGAAGCTCAAGGAAATCTCCTACATCCATGCCGAGGGATATGCGGCGGGCGAACTCAAGCACGGGCCTATAGCGCTGGTGGACGAGAATGTACCGGTGGTCGTGCTGGCGCCCTACGACAATCTCTTTGAGAAGACGGTCTCGAACATGCAGGAAGTTGCCGCACGCGGGGGCAAGGTTCTTCTCGTGACCGATGCCAAGGGTGCGAAGCAGGCCGGGGGCGAATTCGAGACGCTGATCGTGCCGGACTCCTACGCATTCGTGACGCCAATGATCTACGCTATTCCGATGCAGTTGCTGGCCTATCATACGGCAGTCTTCATGGGGACGGACGTCGATCAGCCGCGAAATCTGGCAAAATCGGTTACGGTAGAGTAGGACGCAATGGACCTGCCGCTCTATCTCGCTTTCGTCGCGGCATCGGCCATACTTATTGCCATCCCGGGCCCCAACGTCTCGCTGATCATAGCGAACAGCGTCGCATATGGACCGCGTTACGGCATGCTGACCGTCGCCGGCACGAGTGCGGCGCTTGTCGTACAGCTTGTGCTGGCGTCACTCGGCCTGAGCGGACTTATGCATACGATGGGTATCTGGTTCGAGATTCTGCGCTGGGTCGGCGCGGCGTATCTTGTATGGCTCGGGCTCAGACACTGGGTTGCCGCGACATCCGAACCCGTCGGCGTGAAAGCGGAGCGCAGGTCCGTGCGCGGTATGCTGGTGCGCGCATTCGTGGTGTCGCTAACCAATCCGAAGACGCTGCTGTTTTATGGCGCGTTCTTCCCGCAGTTCATAAGTTCCAGCCATGATGTCGGTCCACAGGTGGTTCTGATGTCGGTGACTTTCCTTTCCATCGCGCTGCTGTTCGATAGCACCTGGGCCTTTATGGCAGGACAGGCGCGGCGCCTGCTGACGTCCCATGCCAAGCTCCGGAACCGAGTCACCGGTTCACTGCTTATAGGCGCAGGTATCGGCATGGCGCTGGCGCGCAGTAAATAGTGCTATGCCTGTCCAGATGGGCGCGTAACAACATACAGTGCCGCCGCACACAAAGCCGCGCCCGCAAGCCATAGCGCGATCGCCGGTGCGCCGGAAAGTAATGTCAGCACGAACGACATTGCCATTGCCGCGACCGCAATAAACTTAGCGTGGCGCGGAACGGCACCTGTTTTTCGCCAAGCGACGATGCTGGGGCCGAACTGGGGATGATGGAGCAGCCATGACTCAAAGCGCGGCGACGAACGAGCGAAGCACGCCGCGGCAATGATGAGAAAGACCGTTCCCGGCAGGAGCGGCAGTATCAAACCCCCGATGCCGATCACCACAAAAACGCAGCCCGCCGCAAACAGCAGCGGGCGCAAAATGCGTTCCATAGATCGGTTCAGGGGCATTCGGGCATATTCACCAGCCGTATGGCTTCGGCAAGGTGTTCGGGAAAGATCAGATTCTTTCCAAACTGCACAAGCTCAGTTGGCTGCCGCTGGCGCGGATACCGTCAGCGGCACAGGCTCCATCGTCTGAAGTGCGGCGAGCGGATCGGTCAATCCGGCGCCGAAATCCTTATCACGGCCTTTCGCGCCCAGGTCGTGCGCGGTGCCGGTCAGAACCTCGTAAACTTCCTTGTTGTCGGCATCGGGATTCTTCGAGACGAGAAGCGCCGCAATGCCGCTCACATAAGCTGTCGCGATCGATGTGCCGGACGAGACGGCATAGGCTTTCTTTGGCGCAGGAAGCAAAATATCGACGCCTGGCGCGGCGAGCGTGACGTAGCTACCGCGATTGGCCCGCTGCATGACGCCATCCTTCGCATCCGTCGCCGTCACCGCGATGACCCCGCTGTCCGCCGCCGGATAGAGCGGCGGCGACTTCGGCCCGGCGTTCCCGGCAGCGGCAATGATAACGATGCCTTTGTCGATGGCCGCCTTGATTACGCGCGACATCAGAGGATCTTTCGGACCTGCGAACGAAAGGTTGAACACGCGCGCACCTTTGGTGGCGGCCCAATCCATACCGCGCACGACATCGAAAGTCGTGCCATCCTGCGTTTTGCCTGTCGGCGCGAAGGCGCGAACGTTCAGGATACGCGCTTTCGGCGCTACGCCCTTCAACTGAGCCTGCGCGGCGATTGCGCCGGCCATGCCGGTGCCGTGTGCGTGAGGCGTATATTCGCCGCCGATCACATCGAACGTCTCGGAGATCGTCCCCGCGAGTTCAGGATGATCCGGATCCGCGCCGGAATCGATCAGCGCGACGATGACGGCTTCGCCGCGGGTCATCGTATGCACTTCATCAAGCTTGAGTTTTTCAGCCGCATATTGCGGCGGCCCGGAAGAGGCCTGCTGCAGCGTGGTGATCCTGTTAAGATAGGTAGCGGAGACGGCGCCGTTACTACGTATCGCGGCCGCGACCGTACTGACCGACCGGCCGCCGGTCACGCGCCAGCGGTGAATGCGCGTGTTCAGGAGTGCGATCTCTTGTGAGCCAAGCTGTTCGATGCCGTTCTGTTGCGCGATCGCGTCGATATCGGCCTGTGGCGTGGTCAGCGGAAATTCAACCAGAACCTCGTCCGGGACGAAATCGCGCCCGGCAATCTGCCCCAACGTCGTTGGATCGGGTGCCTTGGCGGCTTCGGCTTTTGGCTTAGGCTTGGATTTGGACTTGGCTTTTTTGGGCGGATTCCGCGAGAGAGGAGTCCCGTCCTCGTAGATGTAGGGCTCGTCCTCCTCGATAATGACTACCGGAGGCGGACGGCGCGGACGCGGGCGCCGTATGCACTCGCCGTATGCACACGGATCGTAGAAATCGAAATTGACGCCGCCGCCGCGACCGCCACCACCGCCCGTATTGGGCGGGCCGCCGATGAACTGGGCGGATGCCTGGTGGAACGAGAAGGTCAGCGCGACAACGACCAGCCCGAAGAATGCCGCAAGGCGGGATGAAAATCGGAAAATGCACATGGCGCAGCCTCCTTGTCAGGACGCGGGCGCGACGAAGCGGACGATTTCCGGCTTTTCGCGCAGGGTCTCGATCGCCCGGTCCATGCCGGCCTGATCGGTGCCTTCGGCAATACGGATGCGATACAAACCGCCTGCATGCGGACCTTCAATGATGGTGCCGCCGATCTCATTCATCAGGGCTTCGATATCGCCAAGCGTCGCCCCTGGGACGAAGTTTACCAGGATTTGTGGCCCGGACGCGACCGTCTCTGGTGCGGTGGCCGTTTGATAGCCCTGCGGGGGCTCAACCACATTCCCGACGATGAGGCCTGCCTGGAGGGCGATGACCGCAACCGCGGCCGCCGCAGCGAAGGCAAGTGTACGCGGGCGGGCTTCCGACATCTTTTCCGTAAGCCAGCCGGCGAATGTGAATTTCGACTTGTAGATGCGCGGGTTCTTCGCCTGCTCCTCTTCGAGGGCTGCGAAGAACTTGTCGGCGGCGGCGCGCGACGGGGCAGGGATAGCCTCGTTGACGGCGCGCGTTTCCCCGGCTTCGTCGCGAATATCTTCCAGGCGCCGCGCAAGTTCGGGATCGTGGGCGATCGCCGCGGCGACGCGGCGAGAGTCGGCAGCGCTGAGCGTGCCCGCCGCATACCACGGCAGCAGCATCGAGATTTCCGCTCGCGTCGTGTCCTGTTTCGTCATCATCACGGCCATCCTCGGTCGATGCCGGCGGTTTCGAGCAGCTCGGACAACCGTTTGCGCGCATAGAACAAGCGCGTTTTCACGGTGTTCGCCGGAATGCCGAGGATGAGGCTCGCTTCTTCCACGCTTTTTTCGTGGTAATAGACGAGATCGACGATCTCCCGGTGTTCCGTGGACAAAGCCCCCAGGCACTCTCGGAGCGCCCCCGCCTTGTCCTTTTTCTGGATCGCCACTTCCGGCGTGTCTGCATCGTCCGCAATGGACTCCGCGGTTTCGTCGTCAAGTTCGCCTTCGGTCTTTTTCCGCAGCGAACTCAGGGCCTTGAACCGTGCAATCGAAAGCAGCCATGTCGATACGCTCGATCTGCCTTCGAACTTGCCGGCCTGACGCCAGACGTCCAGAAATACCTCGCTGATCAAATCCTCCGCGGTTGCTTCGTTGCGTACGAGCCGGAGCACGAACCGAAAGACGCGTACCTGATACCGCCCGAACAGCACCTGCATGGCGAGTTTGTCGCCGGCCGCTATGCGGCCGATCAAAACCTCGTCCGATGTCGCTGTGTGTGCGGCCACGGAACCTGCTCTACTCGTTAAGTGGGTCGCGGAAGGATGGATGCAGGTTCAATTGTACACGCTTTCCGGTCAAGAATTTCTTCGAGCAGCCAGAAATCGTTGAAAAACTTAGCATTCAGCCGGCCTGGATGAGCTTTGCAGCCTCGTCGCGCTCGAACAGATACAGCAAAGTTCGCAGCGAGGCGCCCCGCGTGCCGGAGAGGTTTGGGTCCTTGCCGAGAATGAGGACGGCTTCTTTTCGCGCCATTTCCAGCAGTTCGGCGTAATTTTCGACGGCTGCCAGCCGTGTCCCCGGCATGCCGCTCTGCCGGGTTCCGAGAAGCTCGCCCTCGCCCCTCAGACGCAGATCCTCCTCGGCAATGCGGAAGCCGTCCTCCGTCTCCCGGAGGATTTTGAGACGAGCTTCCGCCGTCGGGCCCAGGGGGGCCTTGTAGACGAGAAGGCAGGTCGATTTGGCGTCGCCCCGGCCCACGCGGCCTCGAAGCTGGTGAAGCTGGGCTAGGCCGAAGCGCTCAGCGTGCTCAATAACGATGATATTTGCTTCCGGCACATCGACGCCGACCTCGATGACGGTCGTCGCGACAAGAATGCGGACCTCGCCGGAGGCAAAGCGCGCCATCGTCGCGTCCTTCTCCGCGCCTTTCATCTTGCCGTGGACCAGCGCGACAAGACCCGGAAACTCGCGCTCAAGATCGTGGAACCGCTCTTCGGCGGCCTGGGCGTCGATCAGCTCGGACTCCGAGACGAGCGGGCAAACCCAGTAGATTCGTGCGCCGGATTCGAGGGCGCGATGAAGGCCGTGAATTACATCGTCCAGACGATCGCTGGAAATAACGCGCGTATCGACTGGCTTTCGTCCGGTCGGCTTGTCGTGCAGGGCCGAGACATCCATATCGCCGAAATAGGTGAGCACGAGCGTGCGCGGGATCGGCGTCGCGGTCATCACCAGCATATCGACGGCCTGACCTTTTGCCGCCAGCGCGAGGCGCTGGTGCACGCCGAACCGGTGCTGCTCGTCGACGACGGCAAAAGCGAGGTCGTGAAATGCGACAACGTCCTGAAACAGCGCGTGCGTGCCGATGACGATGTCGATATCGCCCGCCGCGATGTTCGCCAGCAGCGCCTCGCGTTCCCGGCCTTTCTCGCGACCGGTGAGGATCGCGATCCGCAGGCCGGCGGCATCCGAGAGCGGCTGGATGGTTTTCAGATGCTGGCGCGCGAGAATTTCCGTCGGTGCCATAAGCGCGCATTGACGGCCGGCCTCGATGACGCTCGCCATCGAAAGGAGGGCCACGACCGTCTTGCCTGAGCCGACATCGCCTTGCAGCAGGCGCAGCATGCGCTCGGACTTCGCGAGATCACCGCGGATTTCCTGCACGGCACGCACCTGCGACGCGGTGAGGCTGAACGGCAGCGCGGCTTCGATCTGACGGACAATGTGTCCGTCGCCGGCACTCGGACGGCCGGAACGCTTGCGCATATGCGTGCGCACGAGCGCCAAAGCGATCTGGCCCGACAGAAGTTCATCATAGGCCAGCCGGTGCCGCGCCGGGCTTTCGGGAAGCGCGTCTTCCGGCTGGCGGGGAAGATGGATCGTCCGCAGCGCCTCGCGGAACGCCGGCCAGTGGCGCTGCGCAACCGCATTCGGATCGAGCCATTCATCGAGGACCGGAATACGATCCACAGCCGCCCGCGCCGCGCGGGATACGAGCCCCTGAGTCACACCGTCGGAGAGCGGATAGACCGGCTCGATAAGCGGCATTTTCGCCAGGCCTTCGGCGTCGAGAATGCGGTCCGGATGCACCATCTGCAGCATGCCGTCATAGAATTCGAGGTGGCCGGAGACCCAGCGCTTCGATCCGGTCGGCAAGGAGCGCTCGACATAGCCGCGATTGCTACCGAAGAAGACGAACGTGACCCAGCCGGTGCCGTCGGTGGCGACAACGCGATAGGGCGCCTTGGGCCGATTACGCGGAGGAGCGTGATGTTCCTCGATCTCGACCTCGAGCGTGACCACGCTGCCCGGCTGGGCGTCTGAAATCTTCGGACGCAACCGCCGGTCGACAATCCCGCTCGGCAGATGGAAAAGAACGTCGACGATCTTCGGCTCTTCACCGAGCAGGCGTTTAAGGGGCTGAACGCTCTTTGGGCCGAGGCCCGGGAGGGTTTCGGCGGAGGCGAACAACGGATTGAGCACGGCAGGGCGCATTGGGAGGGACGGTGCCTTCAACGCCGTCAGGCTTCAAGCTTGTTGCGGCGCGGCTCCCAACTACCTAAGCCTTGCCCCGTGACCGGAACCAGCCGAACAAGCCATGGATTGGACCCTCGCCGCCGTCGGGTGCTTTACCGCGCCTCGCATCGCGGCACGCGGGAGATGGATTTTGTCCTTGGGCGTTTTGTCGATGCGGAGATCGACCGGCTGACCGAGTGGGAGCTGGATGAGCTTGAGCATCTGCTCGACGCGCCGGACCCGGAGCTGTTCGAATGGGTTGCCGGACGGGTGGTAACACCGCCGGACTACGACACGGATATTTTTCGCCGCATCGTGGCTTTCCACGGAATGCAGCGCACGAAGTGAATTGCCAGGTGAATTGAATGTCGAAAGAGGCCGATCTTCTCGCACGCGGCGGGAAGCTTGTTTTTGCCAACACTCCGGATGGTCTTGACGCGCTGGTCGCGGCCGATCTTGCGCGCCGCCTTGCAGCGATGGATCGCGATGCCCCGGCAGCCCTTCTCTACGTTGCGCGCGAGCGCACGCGCATGCACGCAATGGAGCGCGCGCTGGCGTTCTTCGCTCCTGATATCGACGTTCTGACTTTTCCGTCGTGGGACGTGCTGCCTTACGACCGGGGTTCTCCCAATACCGCCATCTCCGCGCAGCGCATGACGACGCTCGCCCGGCTCGCGCGCACCAGACAGG
This sequence comes from Hyphomicrobiales bacterium, assembly GCA_022842205.1. Taxonomy (GTDB): domain Bacteria; phylum Pseudomonadota; class Alphaproteobacteria; order Rhizobiales; family Methylopilaceae; genus Flaviflagellibacter. The sequence goes on along the minus strand of JALHQA010000006.1, from coordinate 142,813 downwards.
GGGACAAGCCGCGCATCGTGCTGACAACCGCGAACGCCGCCGTCCAGCGCGTGACCAGCCGGAAGGCGATTGCCTCTCAGAGTCTCTCCGTGGCGCCGGGCAATGCCGTCGATCTCAACGCGCTCATAGGGTGGCTTGAGCACAACGGGTTCCTGCGAACATCTACCGTGCGCGATACCGGGGAATACGCGGTGCGCGGCGGCATTCTTGACCTTTACCCCCCGGGCCATCCCGATCCGATAAGGCTTGATTTCTTCGGCGACACGCTGGAGTCCATACGTCCGTTTGATCCTGAGACGCAGCGCTCGACGGGGCAGCTTCGCGCACTCGATCTTGTTCCGGTCAGCGAAGTTCTGCTGACCGACGAGACGATGCGGCGGTTCAGGCAATCCTATGTCGCGATGTTCGGCGCGGCCCAGCGTGGCGATGCGCTCTATGAAGCCGTCAGCGAAGGACGGCGCTATCCTGGCATCGAACACTGGCTGCCGCTGTTCCAGGAGAGCATGGAGACGCTGTTCGACCATTTGCCCGGCGCGGCTGTGATGCTGGATCATCTCGCCGAGGACGCGGCAGGGCAACGACTGGCACAGGCGGCCGACTACTACGAAGCCCGCAAGGTGACGCGCGAGGAAGACGAAGGCGGTGCGCCTTACAATCCGCTACCGGTGGACAGTCTGTACCTGAAAAGCGAAAAGTTTTCCGAGAGGCTGAACGCCGGCGGCCTCGCGCGCATCAATCCGTTCGACGCGGACGCAACGGCCGGCGCAACGCTGGTCGATCTGGCAGGCCGGCTTGGCCGCAATTTCGCGCCGGAGCGTGCGGACGAAAACACCAACGTTTTCGAGGCGGCGATCCGTCATATTTCGGAATTGAACGACGCAGGCAAACGTGTCGTCGTTGCCGCATGGACCGACGGTGCGCGTGATCGCCTCGCTAGTGTTCTGGAAGATCACGGCCTGAAGCCGGTTCGCCGCGTCGCCAGCTGGTCCGATGCGCAGGACCGGGACGGCAGCACGGCTTTCGCGGTCGTCGGGCTTGAGACCGGTTTTGAAACGCCGGATTTTGCAATTGTCGCCGAGCAGGACATTCTCGGCGACAGGTTGGTACGTGGCCGCAAGAAGGCGAAGCGCGCGCAGGATTTCCTAACCGAAATCACCAGCTTGTCGGGCGGCGATCTCGTCGTGCATGTCGATCACGGGATCGGACGCTACGCCGGACTGAAGACCATCGATGTCGCGGGTGCGCCGCACGATTGCTTGGAACTGCATTACGCCGGCGATGCGAAGCTGTTCCTGCCGGTAGAGAACATCGAGCTTCTGTCGCGCTACGGATCCGAGGATACCGAGGTGCAGCTCGATCGCCTTGGCGGCGCCGGCTGGCAGACGCGTAAGGCGAAGCTGAAACAACGCATTCGCGAAATTGCCGGCGCGCTCATCAAGGTCGCGGCGGCGCGCGCGACGCATGAGACGGGGCGTCTTCAGGTGCCCGAAGGTATTTACGAGGAATTTGCGGCCCGTTTCCCGTTCGACGAGACGGAAGACCAGGACAGCGCGATCAATGCAACACTGGACGATCTCGGTGCCGGGCGGCCGATGGATCGCCTGATCTGCGGCGATGTCGGCTTCGGCAAGACGGAGGTAGGACTGCGTGCAGCGTTCGTTGCCGCGATGAACGGCAAGCAGGTTGCTGTCGTCGTGCCGACCACACTGCTCGCGCGGCAGCATTATCGCACCTTTGCCGAAAGGTTCCGCGGATTTCCGCTGAAGGTCGCTCAGGCGTCCCGCTTTGTCGGCACCGCGGAGATGAAGAATGTGCGCGCCGGCATTGCCAGCGGAGATATCGATATCGTCATCGGCACGCACGCGCTGCTCGCGAAGAACATTCACTTCAAGGATCTCGGCCTCGTCATCGTCGACGAGGAGCAGCATTTCGGCGTGGTGCACAAGGAGCGGCTGAAACAGCTCCGGGCAGAAGTGCATGTACTGACGCTGACCGCAACGCCCATCCCGCGTACTCTGCAACTGGCGCTGACTGGCGTGCGCGAAATGTCGATCATCGCGACGCCGCCGGTGGACCGCCTTGCGGTTCGTACCTCGGTCGTGCCGTTCGATCCGCTGATCGTGCGGGAGGCGCTGCTGCGCGAACGCTATCGCGGCGGGCAAAGTTTCTACGTCGTGCCGCGCATCGAGGACATCGCCAGCGTAGTGGATTTCCTGAAGACGCACGTGCCGGAAGTTAAGTTCGCGGTTGGCCACGGCCAGATGGCGGCGGGCGAGCTGGAAGACGTCATGACCGCCTTCTACGAGGGCAAATACGACGTTCTGATCTCGACCACCATCGTCGAATCCGGTCTCGACATTCCGAATGCCAACACGCTGATCGTGCATCGCGCAGACATGTTCGGGCTCTCGCAGCTCTATCAGATCCGCGGACGCGTCGGCCGGTCCAAGGCGCGTGCGTATGCGCTGCTGACCACGCCGGCGAACAAATCCCTGACCCCGAATGCCGAAAAGCGCCTCAAGGTTCTGCAGTCGCTCGACAGTCTTGGTGCAGGCTTCCAGCTCGCCACGCACGATCTCGACATTCGTGGCGCAGGCAACCTGCTGGGAGACGAGCAATCAGGCCATATTCGCGAGGTTGGCTTCGAGCTTTACCAGCAGATGCTCGAGGAGGCCGTTGCCGCGCTGAAGCAGGGCGGCGAGGTCGTTTCCGACCAGTGGTCGCCCACGATCGCCATCGGTACGCCGGTCCTCATTCCGGAAACTTATGTCGCCGATCTCGACCTGCGTCTTGGCCTGTACAGGCGGCTTGCCTCCGTTTCGGACGATGCGGATATCGAGGCATTCGGCGTCGAGATGGCAGATCGTTTTGGCTCGCGTCCGCCGGAAGTGGATCACCTCCTGCGCATTGTCGGCATCAAGGCGCTGTGCCGCCGCGCGAATGTGGAGAAGGTCGATGCAGGTCCCAAGGGTGCCGTCATCGCGTTCCGCGACAACTCGTTCGAGAATCCGGCGGCGCTTGCGGCGTGGCTATCGGATGAGCGCGACGTTTCGATGCGTCCGGATTTCCGGATCGTCTTCCGGCGCGATTGGGATACGCCGGAAGAGCGTCTCGCCGGAACGACGACACTTCTTCGCAAGATTGTCGATATCGCGGAAAAGGGAAAGAAGGCGGCGGCCTAGGCAGCGCCGATCTGGCGGGTATCGTCGGAGTCGGTGCGCGGCATGATGGCGACGCTGGCCCCGGCCTCTTCAAGCGTGTTCAGCAATGCGGTCTGATTACCGTTGCCGGCTCGCGCCGCCTCGCCGAACAGCGGGTCGCGATGCAGCGCGAGCGCGGCGCCGGAGGACGAGGACGCCATACGGAAAAACTCTTCCAGCGCCGGACGGGGGAAGGGCAGGCCGCCGATGCGTGCCACGCCGTTGCGGGCTGCTCCGATACGAATTTCCCCGGCGTAGAGCGAGCCGGGAATGCCGGTATCGGCCCACCCCTCGTTGTCGATGGACAGCGACGGTTCACCCGGCAGATTGCCGGACGGCACCAGCGCTCCCCTGAGAGCGACGTGGCCTTTGCCCGTCAGCTTCGTCTGCACAAGCGAAGGCGCGCGCGGGTTGCCGCGCGGAGATTGAACTGCGCCGAAAGGCAGGCCGGCCGCACGCAGTACGCCATCGCGAGATGCGGTGACGAGACCCACCTCGCCGAATGTCATGACATCGACGACGGTCGTCGTCCCGCCGGGCGCGATCTTGCCGGGCGTTTCGCCGGTGCGCCAGACGGCGGCGACCGAACGCAGTGGACGGGTCGGCAGCCGCGCTGCGCGAGCAAAGCCGGCCGCCGCCGCGCCCGGCAGCACGACATGCGTAACGCTCTCGGTCACCAGCGAACCTGCCAGGACGCGCGAACTGAACGGCTGATGCAGGACAAGCGGCGCGCCGCTCAGCAGCGACGACATGAGGCCGGTCGCAATCGCGGCGATGCTCGATCCGAGCAGTGTCGTTGCAATGACATCGTTTCCGGTCAGCCCGGCCTGCAGCATATGCGCCATGCCCGCGGCGATGACTTCGCCGTGCGTGCGCGCCACGGGCGCAAAGCCGCTCGGAGTGCCGTCCCATGTCACGAGCGCAACGTGGCGGCCTGCCTTTCCGCCGCGATCCGTCTCCGGCCGCAGATCGGGACGCCTCAACTCGTCGAGATGATCATCAATGGAGATCACCCCGTCCGGCACCGTGCGCCCGAAGGCCAGAACGAAGCGCAGCGTGAACGCATCGATTGCAGCAAAGGAAATCACCTCCGCATGCGCGACCGGACCGGCGCGGCACACTGTGATCGCCGCCTTGGCGCCGACGCGGGTGAGCGCCTGGGCGATCTCGCGCCTCCGCCAGGCCAGCGGCAGGACCGTCGGTATGTATCCCGCGCGCAACACCGCCAGAAAAGCGACAATGCCTTCGACGATGTTCGGCATCTGGATGGCGATCAGCGCGTCGCGGCCGAGGGCCAGCGCGCGCAGTCCGGTCGAGACCCGCTCGACCTCGCGGTCGAGCTGTTCCCAGGTCATGCGGCGGGGCGCGCCGTCGGTGAAGACCGGACGGTCGGCAGGGTCTATCGCCGCGCGGCCACTGGGATTCATGGCGGCGTGACGGCGCAGCAGGGCGTCGATGGTGACGTCCTCGCCGAGACCATTGCTCTCGGGAGCGTTGAACGCTCTCGTCAGAATCACCGCACGGCCCCCCGCCGTTTCATTGCCCCAACTCCCGCCACCACGTTTCGGGAATTGGCCCATACAGTGCCGTGTTTTGCGGTCGCCCGACATGGCTCCAGCGCGCTATCCACCGTTTCGGCAGATGGTAGAGCGGCACGACATAGAAACCGGAAAGCAGGGTGCGATCGAGCGCACGCGTCGCTGCGACCAGATCTTCACGCGTATGCGCGCGAACGATCGCAGCGATCATGGCATCGATTGCCGGATCGGCCGCGCCCATGTAGTTCCGCGTGCCAGGCGAAGCCGCCGCCGCCGATCCCCAGTAGAAGCTCTGCTCGTTGCCAGGAGAGAGCGAATTGTCCCAGAGATACTGCGTGACATCGAACTCGTAGGATAGAAGCCGCGCTTCGAACTGCACGGAATCCACAAGACGGATATCGGCCTTTACGCCGGCGCGCGCGAGATCGCGTGCCCAGGCGATGGCAATGCGTTCCTGATCCTTGGTGCGCACCAGAATTTCGAAACGGAACGAATCTCCACGGTCATTCTTTAGAACGCCGTCCTTCAACTGCCAGCCGGCTTTCAGGAAAAGATCAAGTGCGGCGCGAAGCTGGGTCCTGTCGCGGCCAGAGCCGTCGCTCTGCGGCGGTTGCCACCGGCCCTCCATCACATCGTTGCGCACGCTTCCCTGAAACGGCGCCAGAAGAGCGCGCTCGGCATCGCTTGCCGGCCGTCCGCGCGCGGAAAGTTCCGAACCTTCGAAATAGCTCCCCGTCCGCGCATAGGCGCCATGAAAAAGGTTGGCATTGGCCCATTCGAAATCGAACAAGAGACCGAGAGCCTCGCGCACGCGCACATCCTTGAAAAGCTCGCGGCGCGTGTTGAAGACAAAAGCATTGATTGGTTTTGGCGCGCCGCTGGAAAACTCGTCTTTGACAATCTTGCCGTCGCGCAGCGCCGGTCCTTCATAAGCGGAGGCCCAGCGCGCCGGATCGGTTTCGTTGCGCGTGTCGCAGAGCTCCTTGCGGAACGCATCGAACATCGTATTCGCGTCGCGGTAAAAGTCGTACCGCATCTCGCCGAAATTGCCCCAGCCTTGCGTGACGTTGAGTGTATTGCCCCAGTAGTCCGGATTGCGCGTGAGCGTGAGCGTGCGTCCTGCCCTGACTTGGGAGACGACGTAGGGGCCAGAGCCGATCAGCGGGGCGAGCCCCCCGGCTTCGAATGCCTCGGGATTGATGGCGTGCTTGGGAAGTATGGGCATCAATCCCATGATGAGGGGCAATTCCCGGTCTTCCGCGCTCGAGAATTCGAACCTGATCGTGCGGCCATCAATTGCCGATGCCTTGCGTACCTTGCTGTAATAGGTGCGATGGTTCGGCCGTCCGCGGTCCCGGAGCAGTTCCCACGAGAACAGCACGTCGTCCGCCGTGACAGGCTTGCCGTCGGAAAAACGGGCGGCCGGATTTAACCTGAATTCGACCCATGACCGGTCTTCCGGGGTGGCAACGCTTTCGGCTAGAAGCCCATACAGCGTAAAAGGTTCGTCGTAGGATCGCGCCATCAGCGGCTCCACGACATTGCCGGTGATGACGTTGGGAGGAAAAACACCGCGGACCACGAACGGGTTGACGCTGTCAAAACCGCCCAGCACGCAGTTCACGATGCGGCCGCCCCGTGGCGCCGACGGGTTTGCATAGGGCAAATGGGAAAAACCGGCGGGGAGGGCGGGGGCGCCGTGCATAGCCAGCCCGTGCCGGTGCGGCGCCGGTTGAGCCGGCACATCCAGGGCCGTTCCGGCGGCAAGGGCCAGACCGAGCAGGAAAGCTACGCCTCGGGCTGAGATCATTTCACTAAAAGGCCGTGCGAAAGATGTTGATTCGTCTATCGGAGCCTACCACAGGGCGGCCCTGCCACCCGGGGGAGTGAGGAAGATGCGCAACGGTCCCCGAACAAAGCGCGGAACGGCTTGTATTCCGTCATGGTGATGCCGTATTTGGCCCCGACACAGCCAACCAACGAATTGCGGGCCAGGGCTAAGGCGTCCCGCCAGATCGTCCTCCGAATTGGGAAAGAGCAGATGACAAAAGACACCGTCCGCACGACGATGACGCGCTTTGCGCTTGCCGGGGTTGCTCTTGGCCTCGTGGCGTCTCCCGCGCTTGCTCAGACTCCGGCTGCTGCTCCGGCTCCGGCCAAACAGGCCACGGCCCCGGCCGCGCCCGCCGGCCCGGCACCCGAATGGATCAAGGTTTGCGGCAAGGACGAGGGCAGCAAGACCGAGCTCTGCTCGGTTGCGAGCTACATTCTCGACGGCCAGGGCAATGTCCGGGGCCAGATCCGTATCCTCGACGTGACTCGTGAGAAGGAAAAGAAGCGCATCATCGAAGCGATGATCCCGCCGGGTTTCCTGATCCAGCCGGGTATCAACCTCGTGATCGACGACAACAAGACACCGATCCCGGGCCGTTACCGGATCTGTTTCCCGAACGCCTGCATCACCGAAGTGCAGGTCGGCGACGACATGCTGGCGAACATCCGCAAGGGCAACAATCTGCAGATATTCTTCGCCAACCAGAAGGGCGAATGGCTTGGCGCGCGCGTGTCTCTGGCCGGCTTCAGCGCCGCCTATGACGGCAAGGCGATGGATCCGAAGGTCGCCGAAGAGAAGCGCAAGCAGTTCGAGGAAAGCCAGAACAAACTGCAGAGCGAGCTGGCCAAGCGCGCCGAGGAGCAGCGCAAGAAGCTGCAGGAGGGCGCCGCTGCTGCGGCCCCGGCGGCAAAGACGCAGTAAGCGTTCCGGAAACCGCATTGTTGAAGCGCGCGGCTTTCGGGCCGCGCGCTTTTTATTTGGCCTCGCCGCTGCGGTCTTTCGGGGGACCGGCCAACGACCAGCGCCGGTGCGCCCACATCCACTGGCCGGGATGTTCCCTTATCCAGCCCTCGAACACCGACTGAAGGGCCTGCGTACCCGCCGCCATGGCGGCATCACGGTCGCGGTCGCGCGGGACGTCCACTTCCTTGAGCTCCAGTTCGAAGTGCGCGCCGGAGGTACGTACGATACGCGCCGCGATCAGCGGCGCATCGAAACTGTGGGCCATATAGGCCGGAAGAGGGGTTGAGGGTGCCGGGTGGCCGAAGAAGAGCGGCAGGGCGCCCCGTGCCCGCTGATCGGCCAGGATAACGACGAGGTTGCCCGCCCGAAGCCAGGAAATCAGGCGGCGCACTGCACCATCCTTTTTCGGGTACATACCGCCCGGGCAATATTTCTCACGCGTGTCCCGCAGGAACCGTTCGGCATAGGGGTTCTTGACGCGCTGATAGATTAGCGCCGCGTACAGCTCATATCCCACGCAGGCTGGCGCGAGCACTTCCCAATTTCCGGAATGCATGGGGGCGACAACAGCTCTCCCCCCATACGTTTTCTTTATGCGTTCGAGCACATCGGTGCTCACGAGTCGCACGCGCTCTGGCTCGTGCTCGAAAGTTTCGATCATCAACGCTTCGGCTGCGGTGCGCCCAAGATTGTTCCAGACTTGCCGGGCGATTGCCTCGCGTTCTTCGTCCGTCTTTTCCGGGAAGGCGATCTTGAGGTGCCGCAAGGCAGCCTTGTGCCGTTTCGTGTAAGGCGCGAATGTTTCCCACAACGCGCCGTTCACCGCCGAAGCGCGGTCAATTCCGAGAGAACGCAGGAGCACTATGAATGCGCGCAAACCCGCATATTGCAGCGCGTAGCTAAATTTCGTTGAGCGCGACATGCGTGCGGTGCCTGGACAATCAGCCGGCGAGCGCCAAGCCGCGCCGCATGATTTCGCGGCGCAGCGGCGGTAACGCGGTTAGCGCCCAGATGCCCAGCGCCCGCCCGGCGTCGAACGGCAGGAAGTCGGCGATCAGTGAGCGATTCAACAGGTCGATCGCAATCTGCCGTGGAGCGGCATCGGCGCGCCGTGCGCGATCGTAGCCGTCCAGCAGTTCGGCGGCGCCCGGGTCCTTGCCGCGGGACAGTGCATCTGCCGCGAGAGCGGCGATTTCGGCAGCGTCGCGAATGCCGAGGTTCAACCCTTGGGCACCGATGGGCGGAAGAACGTGACCGGCCTCGCCGACAAGCGCCACGCGGTTCCTGCCGAAGCTGTCGACCGTCAGCGTGCCCAGCCTGCGCTGGCCGCGCGCTCTGTCCGGCGTGATGGTGCCGAGCAGGCCATGGGTCATGCTTTCGATCTCGACTCCAAGTGCGGCGTCGGTGAGACCCGCGAGCCGCTCAACCTCGCCGGGCGTATTGACAAGAACGACGCTGGACCGATTGTCCGGTAGCGGCACGACAACAAGCGGTCCGCCGCGCCGGTGGAACTCCGTCGAAACTGAATGATGCGGGCGGCTGTGCGAGAAATTCAGCGTCAGGGCGGCCTGGGGATAGTCGCGGGTTTTCGCGGCTATATCGGCCGCCTGGCGGCAGATGGAGTTTGCTCCGTCGGCGCCGACCACAAGCCGCGCATGAATACTGTCGCCGCTGGTGAGGGATATCCGGACATTGTCTGGGCCTGGCACCACGGACACGGCGGGAGACGGAACGATCTGCAGGTTTGGAGTCTTCTCGGCCTTTGCCCGCAGGGCGGCGAGAAGATGGATATTCTCGATGTTGTGGCCGAAGGCCGTCAGTCCGAGTTCAGAAGCGTCGAAGAGCGCCTCCGGGGCCCGAATCAGGCTCCGCGAGTCGTCGGCGATGCGAAGCTTCTTGAGCGCGCCGGATTTGGCTGCCAGCGCCGGCCAGACACCCAGGCGGCCCAGGATGGCGAGCGAGCTCGCCATGAGCGCTGTGGTCCGCGTATCCGCGGGCGGCGGAGCGGCGGCCAACACGGTGGGGACCCCGGAAACGGCGAGAAGGCAGCCGGCGACCAGCCCGGCGGGTCCCCCGCCGACAACGGCTACTTGTGTTTCGAAGGTCTGACCCATACCGGCTTTCCTGAGGCGCAGGCATAAAGGGCCCGGCTCATGGCAACAATGCTAGGTTTGTCACATGGCAAAGAAGACAGGTCACGGGAAGGGCCAGGTAACCGGGATGGATCGGTTCCGGGGCTTTATGGTCCATGCCTTCACTGCTTCCGGGGCTCTCCTCGGCTTTCTGGCGCTTCTTGCCGCCCTGGACGGCCGCTACGCGGCAATGTTCGCATGGCTGACGGCGGCGCTGGTCGTGGACGGTATCGACGGCACGTTCGCGCGCAGGGCTGACGTCAAGAGGACCTCGCCGGAGTTCTCCGGCGAAATACTGGATCTGGTCGTGGATTACGTGACCTATGTTCTGGTGCCCGCCCTCGCGATGTACCGGGCCGGGCTCATGCCCGATGAGGTTTCGCTTGCCGCGACCGGGCTGATCCTGATTTCGGCCGCGCTGTACTTCGCGGATGTCCGGATGAAGACCGATGACTGGTATTTCCGCGGCTTCCCGGCGGTCTGGAACATGTTTGCGTTCCTGGCCTTCGTGTTCCGGCCTGATCCGTGGATGCTGGCCGCAATCGTCGTCGTGTTCTGCGCGCTGACCTTTGCGCCGATTGCCTTCGTGCATCCGATGCGCGTTGCGCGTATGCGTCTGCTCAATCTCGCGATGATGGCTGCGGTCGCGGTTCTCAGCGCGGTGTCGATCTGGTGGCAGCTGGACCCGCCATTGGCGGTAAAGCTCGCGCTCGCGGCTACCGGTCTCTATTTCCTGCTGATCGGAATATTGCGGCCCCGGACGGAGTGAGGGATGACCAAGGCAATTCGCGTACACGCAAAAGGTGGCCCGGAAGTTCTTGAATTCGAGGATGTCGCGCTGCCGCCGCCGGGTCCGGGCGAGGTCCGGGTGCGCACGACGGCCATCGGCGTCAATTTCATCGACGTCTACCACCGGACTGGTCTTTATCCGCAACCGCTGCCGTTCATCCTTGGCAAGGAAGGGGCGGGTGTCGTCGAAGCCGCAGGGCCGGGCGTCACGCTCCTAGCACCGGGCGATCGCGTTGCCTCTGCCAATCTGTCCGGATCTTACGCCACGGAGTTCAATGCCCCGGAATCCGCCCTCGTCAAAATTCCGGACGGGATTTCGGACGAGACAGCCGCGGCGATGATGCTGAAAGGCATGACGGCGCGTTTTTTGCTGCGCAAGACGTCAAATGTCGGTCCGGGACATACGATCCTGTTCCACGCCGCGTCGGGCGGGGTGGGGTCGATCGCAACGCAATGGGCCAATCATCTCGGCGCGACCGTCATCGGCACGGTCGGCAGCGAAGAGAAGGCCGAACGCGCGAAGCGCAACGGGGCGCACCACACGATTCTCTATCGCTCGGAGGATTTCGTTGCCCGTGTCGCGGAGATCACCGGAGGCAGCAAATGCGATGTCGTATACGACTCGGTCGGCGCAACGACATGGCGCGGCTCGCTCGATTGCCTAAAGCCCCTCGGGCTTCTTGTGCTGTTCGGGCAGTCGTCCGGGCCTGTGAAGGATTTCGAGCCGATTCTGCTCGCCCAGAAGGGCTCGCTTTATCTGACCCGGCCAACCTTGTTCGCCTACACGGCGACGCGCAAAACGCTGGATGAAACCGCGAATGATCTTTTCGATGTCGTGAAGAAAGGCACCGTGAAGATCGAGATCGGTGCGCGTTACTCGCTAAAGGACGCCGCCCAGGCGCACCGCGATCTGGAAGCACGCGAAACCGTCGGCTCGACGATACTTATTCCCTGACCGTGCCGTACAGATCGTGCTCGTCGGCGTCCTCTATGTCGACGCGCACGATGTCGCCGGTCCGCAGCGGCCTGTCCGCACGAAGATGCACCACGCCGTCAATCTCTGGCGCGTCGGCCATGCTGCGGCCTTCGGCGCCGCCGTCTTCGTCGGTATCGTCGATGATGACATCGATCGTGCGACCGATCTTGGCGGCGAGCTTCCGTTCGGAAATTACCGCCTGTCTCTCCATGAAGCGCGCCTGGCGCTCGCGTTTCACCTCGTCCGGGACGGGGAGGGCGATGTCGTTCGCCGGAGCGCCCGATACCGGCTCGTAGGTGAAACACCCGACACGGTCCAGCTGCGCCTCGTCCAGCCAATCGAGCAGCAACTCGAAATCCTCGTCGGTCTCTCCGGGGAACCCGACGATGAATGTCGACCTCAGCGTGATGTCCGGGCAGATTTCCCGCCAGCGCTGAAGGCGTGCCAGGGTCTTTTCCTGATGGGCCGGGCGTTTCATCGCCTTCAGCACATTCGGGCTGGCGTGTTGCAGCGGAATGTCGAGATAGGGAAGTATCTTGCCGTCAGCCATCAGCGGAATGACGTCGTCGACATGCGGATAGGGATAGACATAGTGCATCCGCGTCCATACGCCGAGCGAACCCAGCTCCCGCGACAGGTCGAAGAACTTCGTCCGGACCTCGCGGTCTCTCCATTTGCTCTCCGTATATTTCACATCGACGCCATAAGCGCTGGTGTCCTGGGAGATGACGAGCAGTTCCTTGACGCCGGCCTTCACGAGCTTCTCCGCCTCGCGCAGCACATCGCCGGCGGGACGCGAGACAAGATCGCCGCGCAATTGCGGGATGATGCAGAATGAGCAGCGGTTGTTGCAGCCTTCCGAAATCTTCAGGTAAGCGTAATGGCGCGGCGTGAGCTTCAGGCCCTGCGGCGGAACGAGATCGAAAAACGGATCGTGCTTGGGCGGGACCGCCTTGTGAATCGCCTCGACAACGCTCTCGTACTTTTGCGGACCGGTGATGGCGAGCACATCCGGAAACTTGTCGCGGATCAGTTCGGGCTGGGCACCCATGCAGCCGGTGACCACCACCTTGCCATTCTCGGCCATGGCCTCGCCGATGGCATCGAGGCTTTCGGCCTTGGCCGAATCCAGAAACCCGCATGTGTTGACGATCACGACGTCCGCGCCGGCATAATCCTTCGACAACTCGTAGCCTTCGGCGCGGAGCTGGGTGATGATACGCTCGCTGTCGACCAGGGCCTTGGGACAGCCAAGGCTCACAAGTCCCACGCGCGGTGCGGGCCTGTCGTCCATCAGAATATCGTCCGAAAAAGCGACGCGGCCCTCGGGGCCGCGAACGGCGTGCCTATAGCATGGATGCGGCGGCTGCAAAACTGTCGGCCCATAGGCAAAAGGGCCCGCTCGCGCGGACCCTTTTCTTCGTCATACGCGCCGAGCCGGGCCCAGCGTGACGGCTGTCAGGCGGCCTGGCGGTTTACAGCGCCAAGGGCGAGGTCGTTCAGAAGCTTATCGGCGTTCTTCTCTTCCTGGAGGTTCTGGTCAAGCAGCTTCACGGCGTCGTTAAGACCGATCTGCTTGGCCCAGGCGATGAGGGTCCCGTAACGGGAAATCTCGTAGTGTTCGACCGCTTGAGCGCCGGCGAGGAGGGCGGCGTCGAGAACTTCGGCATCCTCGATCTCGTCGATGGCTTCCTTGCCTTCCTCGACAAGGCCTTCCATTGCCGCGCAGGGTTTTCCCTGGGCCTTCTTGCCCATGAGATCGAACACCTTCTCGAGGCGCTGGACCTGGCCTTCGGTTTCCTTGAGATGAGTCTCGAATGCTTTCTTCAGCTCGGGAGACTCGGTGTTCTTCGCCATCCTCGGCAGGGCTTTCAGCACCTGCTTTTCGGCGTGGTACATATCCTTGAGAAGATGGAGGAACAGATCGTCCATCGTTTTGACGGCGGCCATTGGCGCTCTCCCGCGTTGTGTGAGTGCCGGAAGAACGCGGGTTCTGTGCGTGAGTTCCGCCCGTAATGAGGGAATTTGTTAGGGGCTAACTTATGTTAGCCGCCTGTCACCGACATGTGCCGCGAAAGGGCAGGGCGCTGCTCGCGCCGGTCGATCACGAAGTCATGTCCCTTCGGCTTGCGCGAAATCGCGGCATCGATGGCGGCATGCAGCGCGTCATCGTCGCTGGAGGCGCGGAGCGGTGCACGAAGATCGGCCGCGTCTTCCTGCCCGAGGCACATGAAAAGCGTGCCCGTGCATGTCACGCGCACGCGGTTGCAGCTTTCGCAGAAGTTATGGGTGAGGGGCGTAATGAAACCCAGACGCCCGCCGGTTTCCGCAACCCGTACATAGCGTGCCGGGCCGCCTGTGCGATCTGCGAGATCGGAAAGCGTGAAATGGCGCTCCAGACGGGCGCGCACCAGCGAAAGCGGCAGGTACTGGTCGGTGCGGTCCTCATCGATATCGCCGAGCGGCATCGTTTCGATAAGCGTCATGTCCATACCATGGCCATGCGCCCATTCCACCATCGATTCCAGTTCGCTCTCGTTGGTGTCCTTCAGGGCAACGGTGTTTATTTTGATCTTGAGGCCGGCGGCCTGCGCAGTTTCGATGCCGTCCAGAACCTGCCTGAGATCCCCGCGCCGCGTGATCTTGCGGAACAAATCCGGGTCCAGCGTATCGATCGATACGTTTATTCGGCGCACGCCCGCAGCGGCCAGTTCCGGCGCGAACCGCGCAAGCTGCGTGCCGTTGGTCGTGAGCGTCAGTTCTTCGAGGTGGCCGCTGTCCAGATGGCGCGAGAGCGAACGGATCAAGGTCGTGAGATCGCGCCGCACCAGCGGCTCGCCGCCCGTCAGCCGCAGTTTCTTGACGCCGCGGGCGATAAAGGCCGAGCACAGACGGTCCAGCTCCTCCAAAGACAGAAGGCTTTTCCTTGGCAGGAACGTCATGTCTTCCGACATGCAGTAGACGCAGCGGAGATCGCACCGGTCCGTCACTGAGACGCGCAGATAGGTAATCGCCCTCTGGAACGGGTCGATCAGAGGCGCATGGGTGCGGGTCGGGATCACAATCTGCTGCATTTCTAGGCGGATCTAAGCGTTCCGGAAGCGGCTCGCAATCTGTTTGGAACTCTAACCCACACGGCCGTTTGACCCAAGAACAGTTCAACGCCCAATTCTGGGGATATTCGCGTGAAGGGTCTTGGCGGCGTTCAGCAACACCGGGCTGCCCTTGATGGCGCCTTTGGCCGCGAGGATCAGGCGCTCCTTTGCAACCTGAAGCTTTCCCGTCGAGGTGGTTGCCGACAAACTGGTGGTCAGCCGCATGGTCACATCGCAAAGCTCCTGCTTGTACGTGTCGTCTCCGACGGCGAGATCGAGAACCTCGCAACCCCCTGAAACGACATCCTCAAGCACTCGGTTGAGCAGCAGTCGGCCGGGCGATTGGCGGGCTGATGGACCCGGCGCATAGGCCATCTGATAGAGGATCGGCCGGGAGCCGTTTTCGATCAGATAGGCAAGGGCGATGGGAGCCCCGCCCTGGTTCAAGGCGTAAATACGCGCTTGGCCTGGATACTCAGCGGCATAGCGCGCGAGAATCTCGCGGTGGGCTGGATCCGCGAACTGATTGCGGCCGCCCGTTGCCGTAACCTGCTCATGCTTCCACTTCAGCAGCAACTGGGCGCTTTCACTGATCGCGTCATAACCCGACACGCGGCTGAAGGTGAGTGCGCCATCCTTGGCCAGCGTGCGCTCCTTTTTCCGGAGCGTCTTGCGCGTCGATGCGGAGGAGAGGCGTTCGTAAAAACTCGCCCAGTCCTTGCCCAGTGTCAGCGCGTAGGCCGATGTCGGCTCGATAACGGACGACCAGCCTGCAAATGGGTTCGGCTGCCCCTGAAGCTGCTCGGGCTGGCGCCGAAGAATGCTCGCGGACGGTTTTCCCAAAGCAGCGCGGACGGTCGCCCACATCGCGCCGACGTCATCGGCCGTCAGTTTGGAGAAGACGCCCGCCGATATGAGGGGCGCGTTGTAATTATTGAGCTCCTCGCCGAACCAGGTCAGCACGCCGCCGCGCAGAACAAGTGGGAAAACAGCTGTCAGCTCGCCTGCCGTACGGCCGGCAACGAACGCCGCATCCCGCCCGCGGACCTGGTGGTAAAGACTCATCCAGGCGAAGGATTGAAACGGAGTGCCGATGCCCGCCATTTCCAGAGCGCGCCAGTCCGCTTCGAGCGGCTGAGGAGAGCGTTCAACGCGCCAGTCCGACGGCAGAAATGCGGATGTTGCGGCCATGGTCCCGGGCGCCAGTTCGGTTTGAAGGGACATATACCAGCTTGCTTAAGATTCCCTGCCGGCGGATATCGTCAGCTTGAAATGCTGCCAGCTTTCCCGTCCTGATGCGGAAAACTCAGGACCCCCTCAGTGATCGACAAGCTTGAATTCCTGCTGGCGCTGTCCCGCGAACGCCATTTCGGCCGTGCCGCGGAGGTTTGCGGCGTAACCCAGCCGACCCTATCGGCGGGCCTGAAGCAGCTTGAAGATATGCTGGGTGTCCGCTTGGTCGATCGCGGTTCGCGGTTTCAGGGCTTTACGGCGGAAGGCGAGCGGGTCCTCGATTGGGCCCGGCGCATCGTGGGCGATAGCCGCGCGCTTCGCGAAGAGGTTAATGCGCTCAAGAAGGGCCTGTCCGGACATCTGCGCATCGCCGCCATTCCCACGGCCTTGCCGATGGTGGCGGCGCTGACGACACCTTTCCGCGCCCGCCATCCGAATGTCAGCTTCAACATCGTCTCCCGGACCTCGATCTCGATCCTCACGCAAATCGAAAATCTCGATGTCGATGTTGGCATCACCTACATCGACAACGAACCGCTCGGCCGGGTGAAGAGCTTTCCACTTTATCAGGAAGACTACCTGTTTCTGACAGCAAAAGGCGGATCGCTCGAGAATGCCGACAGCGTGACATGGCGGGAGGCGGCGCAGAGCCCCCTCTGTCTGATGTCGCCAGACATGCAGAACCGCAGGATCATCGACCGCCTGCTTACTCAGGCGGACAATACCGGCGCACCGGCCCTGGAATCGGATTCGGCGACGGCACTGGTCGCCCATGTTCAGGCAGGGGGGTGGTCCTCAATCGTGCCCCGTCAGTTCGCCGAACTGTTCGATCTCTCGAAAGTAAAAGCTCTGCCCCTGGTCGAACCGGAGGTTACTCAGGGCGTCGGAATCGTCGTCGTCGAACGCGATCCCCTGACACCGCTGATTGCAGCTTTTGTCAACGAGGCCAGGCACCTAGCGACACCGCCCGAGAGAGCGTGAAGCCCTGTATTTTTGCTGCCACGCTCTTCCTGGCGGAGGCTCAGGATCTATGTGCCGATTGACGTCACAGCGCTGGCCTGCGGCTCCGACGATGTCGCGCACCATGCCTGTACCGATCGTGGGCAAACTAAAATACGGCGGTCTTGTCGAGATCGCCTTCGGCTGCACCCTGGGCTCGCTGGCCAATGACTTCAGCGGCGGCACGGTTCGCCCGCCGCGTCGAGATCAAGAAGAACCTGAAGGCCTGAGGCCGGCGGTTATAGAAGCTTTCCACCGCCTGGCACAGCTCCGGGCCCAGCCCAAATGATGCCCCAATCCGGAAGAACAGGGCCAGATGGCGAGCGACGCGGGTTGACGCTATATAGCGTCGGTGATGGCTGATTTTGACGATTGGGACAAGAACGAGCAGGGCCACCTGAAGCTGTGGCCCTTTCTCGGTTTCGCGACAGCAATGTTCGCGCACGAGCGCAGCGGGTTGAGGCTTGAGGTCGGGGCGCCGCAAAAGCCCGGCCAACCGGCCGCTGCTGTGCAGGTGGCCTTTAGCGAACAGGCGCTACGTATGCTGTCGGACGCGTTGGCAGACGCCGCCGACCGCCTTGCTGCGGGTAAAAAAGAGGCCGGCCATGCCTGAGCCGGTCGAACGCGTTACCCGCACCGTCTGGAATGGCGATAATGCCGCCGCCGCCGAGCGCGTCGTTCCTGGCGAAACGCCGATTGCCATTACCTATGGCGGCTCAACCCAGGCCGTCATGATGGCGACTGCGGCTGATTTCGAGGACTTCGCGGTCGGCTTCAGCGTGACCGAGGGGCTGATATCCACCCCCGATGATATTGTTTCGCTTGAAGTGATCGAAGAAGACGAAGGGGTCGAGCTCCGGATGTGGCTCAAGCCGGAACTCGCCGAAAACTATTCGCGCCGGCGCCGGTTGCTCGCGGGCCCGACCGGCTGCGGCCTTTGTGGTATCGAGAGCCTGTCCGAGGCGGTCAAGCCGACCGCCAAAGTGGGCAAGGGCATCGTCCTGCGGCCGCAGGACATCAGGAAGGCTATGGAGGATTTGCCCGGCAAGCAGTTCATGAACGCCGAGGCGAAGGCAATACATGCGGCCGGCTTCTGGACCCCTGCCGAAGGATTCGTCGCTGTGCGCGAGGATGTCGGCCGCCATAATGCGCTCGACAAGCTGGTAGGTCATCTGGCGCGCATAGGCAGGGATGGGGCCGAGGGCGCGATCATTCTCACCAGCCGCGTATCGGTGGAGATGGTGCAAAAGACCGCAGTGCTCGGTGCCGGCGCGCTGGTCGCCGTATCGGCTCCGACGGCTCTTGCTGTGCGCATGGCTAACGAGGCAGGCATCACGCTTGCGGCCCTCGCACGCGGCGACAGCTTCGAGGTCTACACGCACCCCGGACGGATCGTCGCTCCGAAGGCCTCGAGCGCAGCCTGAGCCTACAACACCAAAGCGAATTCAGGATCTGGTAGCTGAAGGCGTGGCACTCGCCCACGCAGCACTGGAGCACGACCGATCCGAAATTGATCAGACCAAGCAGGATAACGAAGAGGCATGCCGCCTTGGCGGTCTTCGACATCAAGGGATAGCTGTCGATGTGCACGTCGCGGAGTTCTTCGCCTCCGTCGAGAAAGACGAGCTTCACGGCATAGGCGCCCAGGATCATGACTGCGATAATGATCGACCAGACCGGCACATGAAGGCCGAGCACGGCCGAACCGATATATTCGTGGCCCGGTCGCGGATAGATGTCGAGCAGCGTTTGCCGTACCGACACGATCAGCAGGAAGATGGCAAACAGCAGGCTAATTCCTGCGAACCGCTCCGAACAGAAAACGAAAACTAAGGATCATGCCGAAGCACACTCCAAACATGGCAACGCGTATGGAGCGCCGACGGCGACTTCCAGCGGCCATATTTTGGCTTGCGCCACAATGAAACATAACGTTGAGCGAGGGAGTCTTGAATGATCCGCAATCTTGTTGCTGCATTCCTCATGCTTTCTATGGCGAGCGCTCCCGCAGCTGCCCGGAATACGAAACTCACCGTATTTGCGGCGGCTAGCCTCAAGAACGCACTCGACGAGGTGAACAAAGCCTACATGGCCGCGAATGGAGGCAAGACAGTCGTGGCCTCGTATGCTGGCAGCAATGCGCTTGCAAAACAGATCGAACAGGGCGCGCCAGCTGATATCTTCATATCCGCAGATCTTGCCTGGATGGACCATCTGGAGGGAAAGAAGCTCCTCAAGGACGGGACGCGCTCAAGTCTTCTCGGCAATCGCATTGTCCTGATTGCACCGAACGATGCCCCCACCGCCGTGAAGCTGGAGAAGGGCGTCGATCTGGCGGCCGTCCTTGGCGATGGCAGGCTCGCCATGGCCAATACCGATAGCGTTCCCGCCGGTAAATACGGAAAGGCCGCTGTCGAGAATCTCGGTGCATGGGAGGGCGTGAAGAACAAGATCGCCCAGGCCGAGAATGTACGCGCCGCCTTGTTACTCGTCTCGCGCGCCGAAGCCCCGTTCGGCATCGTATACAAGACCGACGCGGCCTCGGACCCCGGCGTCACGATAGTCGATACTTTCCCGGCCGACACGCATCCGCCGATCGTCTATCCGGCCGCAGTCATCGCGGCGACAGAAAATACCGACGCCGAATCCTATCTGAAATTCCTGAGGACCCCGGAAGCCGTCGCCGCTTTCGAAAAGCTGGGCTTTGCGGTACTGGACTGAATGGACGCTTTCACGTTGCAGGAGGCTGAGAGGCAGGCGCTGCTGCTCAGCCTCAAAGTCGCTTTCTGGGGCACGTTCGCGAGCCTGCCGGTCGCCGTTGCCGTCGCCTATGTTTTGGCGCGGTTCACTTTCCCCGGGAAATCCTTTCTCAACGGCTTCGTCCATCTTCCACTCATTCTGCCGCCTGTTGTTACAGGCTATTTTTTGCTCGTCACATTCGGCCGGCGTGGACCCATCGGCGCGTTTCTCGCCGACAATTTCGGAATTGTATTTTCCTTCCGGTGGACCGGCGCCGCACTCGCGGCCGCCGTCATGGGATTTCCATTGATGGTAACGGCAATTCGGCTCTCTCTCGAAGCTGTTGACCGCCGATTTGAACTGGCCGCATCTACGCTGGGCTCCAGCCCGCTCTCTGTATTTTTCAAGATCACACTGCCGCTCAGCATGCCGGGGATCGTGGCAGGTATGGTCCTGTGTTTTGCCAAGGCCATGGGCGAGTTCGGGGCCACGATCACATTCGTCTCGAATATCCCCGGGGAGACGCAGACGCTGCCGACAGCCATCTACACGTTCACGCAAATCCCCGGGGGTGACGGCCCGGCACTTCGGCTCATCATTATATCGGTGACGATCTCCATGGGCGCTTTGATTGGCGCCCAGCTTCTATCCAACAGGATGGTTCGGCTAACGGGTGCCCGGTCGCAACGGCCTCGTTCCGAACGAGACTGAGGACAACCCGCGGACATTTACCAAAAGCTCGTTGGAGAATCGGAAATGCGGGCACACTCTCGGCCCTGCTTTGTATCGAGGGAGGGTTCAGTGCTGCGGATCTTGTGTACTCTCGCCGTTCTTATATTTCCCGTGTCGGCGTTAGCCGATCGGGGCCATGCGGATACCTGTGCGGTCGAACTGTCGGGTCTCGCGCTTAAAACTTATCAGGCGTCCGTGGGACTTGCCGAAAGAGGGCAGACGCTCCGCCAAGCAATCGGCGGATATCTGCGACCGCTGGTTCAGGCCGGGCAGGTCAAGGAAAGCGATGGGCGCAAAGCGGGCTTCGCGGCTGCGATGTGCGTACGTCTGGTTCATCGCAAAGCCGACCGCGAAGCCAGAGCCGGTTTCCGGAAGGACGAAGAGAGGCATAGTCAGGCTCTGCAGCGGCAGATGCCGTGGGTTAAGAATGCGAAGTTCAAACCCCGCGACGACGATGATGACGATGACGACGATGATTGATCGTCTTCAAATTTAACTTTGGTGCTATAGCGAAACGAACCGTAAGTACGGTGGGAATCGATCGTTCGTGATGAACGGCTTGATCGCCGTCGTGGAATAGCAGGCCGACAGTGGCGGACAGGGTGGGATTCGAACCCACGGTGGAGTTACCCCCACGGCGGTTTTCAAGACCGCTGCCTTAAACCACTCGGCCACCTGTCCGGCGCCCAAACACCACAGGCTAACGCTTAGGGCAAGACCGTGGCGTGCCCCATAATTGACACTTTGAGAAGCTCTCCATTGCACCGGTGATCGGGGTCACCACGGGGACGGGATGAGGGACGCTGCGTTAACAGGCAGACGGTGGCGGGGGGAGACGGGCGCGTCTGGTTGCGCGTATCGTCCGTTGCCGGATGTGTTTGTCCTGTGCGCTTTCATCGCCCCGTTGCTTTTTCTTGCAGGGTGCTCCTCGCCGAACGTCAATCCAGGATTGAACGCTGTTGCCGCAGCGGACCCTCAGGTAGAGGAAACTGCCAAACAGAGTCCTGCCGCGGAGGAGGAAGTGCTGGCTTCCAAACCGTATAAGGTCGCGGGGAAGGACCAACCGCTGCCGGAAAATCTCGAAGGCTATTCAGCCGAGGGGCTGGCGTCATGGTATGGAACCGGATTCCACGGCCGTTCGACAGCCAACGGCGAAATCTTCGACAAGATGTCCATCTCGGCCGCTCATCCGTCATTGCCGCTGCCCTCTTATGCACGCGTGACGAACGTCAACAACGGCAAGTCCATCGTGGTGCGGGTCAACGACCGGGGGCCGTTCCACGGTGACCGTGCGCTGGATGTCTCGGAGCGAGTCGCCGAAATTCTCAATTTCAAACATAAGGGAATGGCTCGTGTCCGGATCGACTATGTCGGGCCGGCCGCGCTGTCCGGCAGCGACGAGGGCAAGCTGCTCGCGACTTATCGTGTGAACGGCAATCTGCCGACCACGGCCCTGGCAAGCCTGGAGACCGCTCCAGCGGCAACCCCGGCGACCACGCCGAATCCTGCCACGACCCAAAGCCGGGTCGGAGCCGCCTTCAGCGGCTTTTCGACCCCACAGCCTTTGACCCGGCAGGGAGTCTTGGTCCAGCCGGTCTTGAGCGGTTTTGCCTTCAGCCCATCGGCGTATAACGCCCAGCGCTGATCCTTCCCGGATTGTACCACGGGGCGCGCTCGCGCTAATACGGCGCAGCGAGGCGGCGACTCCATGGCGATGCGATTTGTTATTCCGGTCCTAGGGTTTCTGGCGGGCGTCACGGCACTGCCGGCAAACGCGCAGCCGTTCGACAGCGACGCTCGTCACGCGATCCTGATCGACGCCACGAACGACGCCGTTCTCTATGCCAAGGAAGCGGACGCAGCGTTCCCGCCGGCGAGCCTGGCAAAGCTCATGACGCTGGCCGTGGCGTTCGACGACATAAAACGCGGCTGGTTGTCGCCGACTGCACCGGTGAAGATATCCGAACATGCGTGGCGTACAGGCGGCGCGCCAGCACGCACCACCACGATGTTTGCGCGTGTCGGCAGCGAAGTCTCCGTTCGGGATCTGATACGCGGCATCACTATTGTTATTGCCAACGATGGCGCGATCGCTCTTGCCGAAGGCATCGCGGAGACGGAACCGAAATTCGTCGAACGTATGAACGCGACGGCGAAAGAGATCGGTCTTGCTTCGTCGGTGTTTGTGAACTCGACCGGTCTGCCGGCCCCGGGTCAGCAAACGACCGTGCGCGATCTCGGCCGTCTGACGCAGCGTCTCGCCACGAAGTATCCGGACCTGTATCCGGTGTTCGCTGAACCGGAAATCGACTTCGGCGGGGTGCGCCAGCTCAACCGTAATCCTTTGCTGGGGCAGTATGCCGGTGCGGACGGGCTTATGGTCGGCTCGGCGGCGGGCGAGGGACACATGATTGCCGCGTCCGCCGTACGCAACGGCAAAAGGCTTGTGGCTGTGCTGGCCGGTCTGCCGGATGACAAGGTTCGTTTGCGTGCAACGACGGCCCTGCTGGATTGGGGCTTTGATGGTTATATCGATCGCGCACTCTTCAAGGCCGGAGACGTTGTAGCGCATGCGCAGGTTTTTGGCGGTACGCAAGGCTCGGTCAGCCTTGTCACCGAGGAAGCCATTACCTTGCCTGTTCCCAAGGATGGCAACAGCCGCATAGTGGCACGCGTGGTATATCGCGGCCCGATCACAGCGCCAGTGCAACGGGGAGATCGCGTCGGCGTTCTGCGGATCTGGCGAGACAGCATGCTTCAACGCGAGATACCTCTGGCTGCTGCCGAAGAGATAACGGAGGGTTCGCTATTTCAGCGCGCCTTCGACGCGAGCTACGAGCTTATCGCCGGCTCGCTCCATTCCTTTATCGAGAAGCTGTTCCCCAGTGTCTGACCCCAATGCGCGACTGCGCTTCATTACTTTCGAAGGCGGGGAGGGGGCAGGCAAGTCGACCCAGGTCGAGCTTCTGGCGGGACGGCTTCGCGCGTATGGGCACGATGTTGTAACCACACGTGAGCCGGGCGGCTCTCCCGAAGCCGAGAAACTCCGGGAAATCATACTTTCGGGAAAGGCGAAGGACTTTGGTGCCTTTGCCGAAACGACGCTTTTCTCGGCTGCCCGCATCGATCATTTGCGCACGACAATAGAGCCGGCTCTTGCGCGCGGAAGCTGGGTGCTGTGCGACCGTTTCCTCGACTCCACCCGTGCCTACCAGGGAGCACTCGGCAATCTCGATCCGCGCATTCTGAAAGCGCTGGAACGCGTTGTCGTTGGCAACACCATGCCGGGACTGACCTTTGTGCTCGACCTACCCCCAGAGGAGGGGCTTCGTCGCGCCCAGATGCGCTCGCGGGGCCATGCGCCGGATCGGTTCGAAGCTGAACAGATCGACTATCATCGTTCGCTGAGGCGAGCATTCCTCGACATCGCCGCGGCCGAGCCGGACCGTATACACGTTATTGACGCTCTTATGACTGCCGACAGGGTGGCGGACATTGTATTGGCACAGGTGGCGGCGGCGTACGGACTTGAAATGGTATGAGCGCCGACGATCTTCTCGAACCGGACCGGTTCGAAGACACCCCCCATCCGCGAGAACGCAGGGAGCTTGTCGGGCACGGCGTGGCCGAGAAAACCATCCTCGACAGCTACCGTTCAGGCCGGATGCACCATGCCTGGATCGTCGGCGGGGAGGAGGGCATCGGAAAGGCGACCCTCGCTTATCGCGCTGCCCGATTCATTCTCGTCAACTCCGATCCCCATTCTGAGGCCGTGCAGAATGCAGCGGATATGTCGGTCGATGCCGATGCACCGGCGGCACGCCGCCTCGCCCAGCAGGCTCATCCCGATCTGTTCGTCCTCCGGCGCGGCTTTACCAAAGACGGCCGCAATCTGATGGCCGAGATATCGGTCAACGAAGCGCGCAAGCTTGTGTCCTTCTTCAATACGACCGCGGGAGAAGGGGGATGGCGTATCGCCATCGTTGATACCGCCGACGATCTCAACCTCAATGCAGCCAACGCACTTCTGAAGGTGCTTGAGGAGCCGCCTCCGCGTTCGCTATTCTTCATCCTGTCGACGGCGCCGAAGCGCCTGATGTCGACGATAAGATCGCGCTGCCGCACACTTTTGCTGAAGCCCCTGGACGCAGGAGAGGTCCTTGAGGTTCTGGCCGGGCTGCCCGATCTGACCGGCGAAGCAGCCCGAGACGACCTACGCCGAATAGCAGACGCGGCCGGAGGGTCTGTCCGGCGCGCCGCGGCCATGCTTTCCGAAGGCAGCGTCGAGATGCGCGAGGTCGTCGTCGGAATGCTAGACCGCCTGCCGGATCTCGATTTTGCGGCCGTTCATGGACTTGCCGAGCGGGTCGCCGGCCGGGATGGAACCGAGCGTTTTGACCTCATGATCGGGGTCATTCAGGACTGGCTTCACCAGCGCCTAACCCTTGGAGCGGCAAGGGGAGATACCCGCCTTGCGGCTTGGGCGGGGCTGTGGGAGAAAACCGCTCGCACGGTGCGGGAAGCCGAGATTTACAACCTCGACAAGCGTCCGCTCGTATTGTCGATATTCTCCGATCTGGCCGCGGCGACCCGCGGCTGATCCGTTTCTAGAGTCAAAATGGCCGACCGTTCTGCTTATTACATCACAACCGCCATCGCGTACCCGAACGGCGCGCCTCACATCGGCCATGCATACGAAGCCATAGCAGCCGACGCCATCGCGCGGTTTCACCGCCTCGATGGACGCGATGTGTTCTTCATGACGGGCGCCGACGAACACGGCATCAAGATGCTTCAGACGGCGCAGAAGGAAGGCATCGCGCCTGGCGATCTCGTCGCCCGCAATGTTCCGAAGTTTCAGGATATGTGCGAACGTCTTGGCGTCAGCTTCGATCGCTATATCCGTACAACCGAGCCGGCGCACCATGCGTCGTCGCAGGCCATCTGGAAGAAGATGGAGGAGGCGGGCGATATCTATCTCGATACATACGCCGGCTGGTATTCGGTTCGCGACGAGGCATTTTATGCCGAAGACGAGACAAATGTTTCGGATGGCGTCCGGCTCGGGCCGCAAGGTACTCCTGTCGAGTGGGTCGAGGAGAAGAGTTATTTTTTCAAGTTGTCGGCCTATCAGGACCGGCTGCTGAAGCTGTACGCGGACGATCCCGAATTCATCGGTCCGGATGCACGGCGGAATGAGGTCGTGAGTTTCGTCAAGGGCGGTCTTCAGGACTTGTCGATCAGCCGCACGACATTCAACTGGGGGATCAGGGTCCCCGGTGCCGACGATCACATCATGTATGTGTGGGTCGACGCGCTGACGAACTACATCACTGGCGTCGGCTATCCGGATACGGATTCGGAGGCATTCAGGAAATACTGGCCTGCGGATGTGCATGTTATCGGCAAGGACATCATTCGATTTCACGCCGTGTATTGGCCTGCCTTCCTGATGTCGGCGGGACTGGATGTGCCCAAGCGCGTTTATGCGCATGGTTTCCTGTTCAACAAGGGCGAGAAGATGTCGAAGTCGGTCGGCAACGTCATCGACCCGTTCACGATCACCGACGCCTATGGCGTCGACCAGGTGCGTTATTTCTTCCTGCGAGAGGTGCCCTTTGGCCAGGACGGCAGCTATAGCCATGAGGCGATCGTGCAGCGCATCAACGCCGATCTCGCCAACGATCTCGGCAATCTCGCGCAACGCTCGCTATCCATGATCGGCAAGGGCGGCGCCAAGGTGCCTGAGCCGGGCGCGTTCACGGACGCTGACAAGGCCATCCTCGCTTCCGCCGATACGCTGATCGATGAAGCGCGCGGGGCCATGATGGATTTTGCGCTGCACACCGTGCTCGCTTCGATCTGGAAGGTGGTAGCGGACGCCAATCGCTATTTCGCATCCGAGGAGCCATGGAAACTGAAGGATAACCCCGAGCGCCGGGCGACCGTGCTTTACACGACGATCGAAGTGCTACGGAACATCGCAATCCTGACGCTTCCAGTCACCCCAACGGCTTCCGGCAAACTACTCGATCTGCTTGGTGTTCCGGTTTCGGAGAGAAACTTCGCCTCGCTGGGCGAGAAGGGCAGGCTGAAGGGCGGGGTGGATCTCCCGGTGCCCGCGCCGATTTTCCCGCGTTATGTGGAGGCGGTCGAGGCGGTAGCGACATGATCGTCGACAGCCACTGCCATCTCGATTTCAAGGAATTCTCCGCGGACAGGGATGCAATCGTCCGCCGGGCGAAAGAGGCCGGCGTCGGCGCAATGGTCACCATCTCGACACGCGTGAAAGAGTTCGACCGGATTTGGGAGATCGTCGAAACCTACGACAACGTGTTTGGCTCAGTCGGCACGCATCCGCACAATGCAGACGAGGAGCTCGACGTATCGGCTGAAGACCTCATCCGCATCGCGGAACATCCGAAAATCGTAGCGATCGGCGAGGCGGGACTCGACTATCACTACGATCATGCGCCGCACGATGCGCAGGCGCAGGGATTTCGGACGCATATCGCGGCAGCGCGCGAGACGGGCCTGCCGCTGGTCATTCATGCGCGCGAAGCCGATGAGGACATGATCCGGATACTGGAGGACGAATCCGCGAAAGGTGCTTTTCCGGCCGTTCTGCATTGCTATTCGTCCGGTGCGGAGCTCGCACGCCGGGGCGTCGCGCTTGGGCTCTATGTCTCGTTCTCCGGCATATTAACCTTCAAGAACTCGCAGAATGTCCGCGACATCGCGATGAGCGTTCCAGACGACCGGATTCTTGTCGAAACCGATGCGCCATATCTCGCGCCTGCGCCGCACCGCGGGCAGACGAACGAGCCGTCATACACCGTGCATACGGCGCAGGTTCTTGCCGATATTCGGGGATGGACATTCGAAAAAGCGGCACAATGCACAACTGAAAATTTTGCTCGGCTTTTTACGAAAGTGCCGCGATCGGCGCTTGGATTGAGCCAATGATGTTCTCAGTGACAATACTCGGCTGCGGATCGTCAGGCGGCGTGCCGCGTGTGGCTCAAGGGTGGGGTCGTTGCGATCCGAATGAGCCAAAGAACCGCCGCCGGCGCTGCTCGATTCTGGTGCGCCGGAAAGGACCGGAAGGCACCACGCAGGTGCTTGTCGACACATCCCCGGATCTTCGTGAGCAGCTCATCGGGGAACAGGTCGACGTGCTGGACGGAGTTATCATCACACACGACCATGCGGACCATACGCATGGCATCGACGATCTGCGCCCGCTGTATATCCATAACAGGCGCCGTATCGAGCTTTGGCATGACCCGGAAACGTCGCGCGGCCTGCGGAAACGGTTCGACTACGCATTCGCGCCGCCGGATGGCAGCGAATATCCGCCGATCCTGGACGAGCATTACATCGTGCCGGGTGAGGATACACGGATTGCCGGGCCGGGCGGTGACGTCGCCGTGAAGGCCTTCCGCTTGCCTCATGGAGCAAACACGGAGGCGCTCGGATTGAGGTTCGGCGACATGGCGTACACGCCGGATCTGAACGCCATTCCGGATGAGCTTTTGGACGATCTTCGCGAGCTCGACTTATGGATCGTGGACGCGCTGCGCATCGCTCCGCATCCGAGCCATTTCACGCTCGCCGAAGCGCTGGGCTGGATCGAGCAGCTCAAACCGCGCCGCGCCGTGTTGACCAACCTTCACACGGACCTTGACTACCGGGCGCTGTTAGCGTCGCTGCCGGAGAATGTCGTGCCGGCCTATGACGGACTGAAGCTCGATTTCACCTAAATGGTAGAGTCGCTTGCACGGAACGCGATGCGGAATCTCCAACGCCCGCGCACCATCATCGCAAGTTCCATAATATATCTTATGCGACTTGGGCTATAAGGACGCAGCAAATCCCTGCCTTTCGTTTGGCCGGTTAAAAGCCCATTGGCAGCGTCTCTGCGGGCTCCGCGGCATCTGGCCGTCCCGGCTGGGTTTGCCAGCCGAGATCAGGAAACGCGACAATGCGGTTGCCGCGCCGGTCGCTCTGCAATGTGAGAAATCCTTTTTCTTCCATATAGGTCAGCAGACGCCGCGCGCGGCCCGGCGAGCGGCTTCCGCACACTCTGGCCAGTTGCAGATCGCCGGGACATGGAATCTGGTCCATGGCCGCCCGCGCCAGTGTCAAGAACAGCCCCTGGAGATCCTCGGTGAGCTGTGCGGACAGCGCGACCGCCGCGTCCCATTCCGCGCCCTGCTGCTTGGTGGCCACAGGAACGCCGGCGCGCGCAATAGCAATCCGGCGGCGGAATTCAGGCAGATCCAGCGGTTCACCTGGCACGGCCTGGATACGGCAGCGCATGACGAAATCCTGATACAGAACCGCGATGGAGCGGAATGCCGATTCCGGATCGGCCACCACGGCGCGCAGCGCGTCTTCCAGCGCTGCCTCGCGAGCCGCCGTGTCGATTTCTGCCGCTTCCGGGCCTACCTCGACATCGGCTTCTGTCGCGATCCGCGTTTGGGCGAGCTGCCGGAGAAGATCGGTCGTGCTCGTGGTACGTGAGGACGCAGCCGCTCGTTCCTGCACCACAGGAGCGAAGATGACGTCCTGAATGTCTTCGACGGCCTCCTGCGGCATTGGAATGAGCTTGGCGCTTACGCTTTTCGCGCCCGTCTCCACAGTGTCGATATGTACAGTCAGCGCGCGCCTGGACAACGCGGGACCGAGCGCAACAAAGCTTCCGCGCTGCAGATCACGAAACGTTTCCGCCTGCCGTCGCTCCATGCCGAGAAGATCGGCGGCGCGCGCCATGTCGATGTCGAGAAATGTGCGGCCCATGAGGAAATTCGAAGCTTCGGCCGCGACGTTCTTGGCGAGCTTGGCGAGACGCTGCGTTGCGATGACACCGGCAAGTCCCCGCTTTCGCCCGCGTGACATCAGGTTCGCCATGGCGCCGAGCGCAATCTTGCGCGCCTCTTCCGTCACATCGCCGGCGGCCGCGGGCGCGAAGAGCTGCGCTTCATCAACAACAACAAGAACGGGATACCAGTGGTCACGCGGCACGTCGAAAAGCCCGTTCAGAAACGCGCCGGCGCACCGCATCTGGGTTTCGAGGTCGACGCTTTCGAGATTGAGGACCGCCGATACTCGGTGCTGGCGAACACGGCGGCCGATCTCCTCAAGATCGCTGTCGCTGCGCTCGGCGTCCACGACCAGATGCCCGTAACGCTCCGAAAGACTGACGAAATCGCCTTCCGGATCGATCACGATCTGCTGCACCCATTTGGTGGATTGCTCGATGAGGCGGCGCAGGAGATGTGACTTGCCGGAACCGGAATTCCCCTGCACCAGCAATCGCGTAGCCAGCAACTCCTCAAGATCGATTGATACCCGCGCGCCATTCTGCTGCGCGCCCATGTCGATGGCGACTTGCATGCTCTCCGCATCCGAATGGAAGGTTTTTCAGCATCTTGCGTAGCATATCGAAGCCGCGGCGAGTGTTGCTCGAAGGCCATGTCCACATGTGTTAGCCCTTGCATCCGGACACCGGGAGACATGCCAAACTGCATGATTGCGCAGTCTGAACGACAACCTATCTCTCAGGCATGACCAATACGGCAAAGCCGATCGATCCCGGCACACGGATCGGGCATGTCCATCTGAAGGTCGCGGATCTCGACCGCGCGCTCGGATTCTACCGGGACGTTCTCGGCTTCGAGCTCATCCAGCGCTACGGCACGCAGGCCGCGTTCCTGTCAGCCGGCGGATACCACCACCACATCGGTCTCAATACCTGGGAAAGCAAAGGCGGCCCTCCGCCTGCCCCCGGCACCACGGGTCTCTATCACACCGCGATCCTCTACCCGACCCGCGCCGCCCTCGCCGACGCCCTCCGGCGTCTCATCGCGGCGGGAATTGCGCTCGACGGTGCATCGGATCACGGCGTCAGCCAGGCGCTCTATCTGCGCGATCCTGACGGCAACGGCATCGAGCTGTATTGGGACCGTCCCGCGACCGAATGGCCACGGGCACCGGATGGTGCGCTGGCGATGACGACCCAAAGACTCGATCTGGAAGATCTGCTCGAGGCATGACCGTCAACTTGATCGAACACTTGCCTCGCGGCCGCGAACATGGCGCATAGGATCGTGCCTATAAGGAGCCGACGTGATCCCGTCCCGCGATATCGCCCGTTTGATTGAAATTATGGCGGCCCTGCGCCATCCGGAAACCGGGTGCGCGTGGGATCTGAAACAGACCTTCGCGACGATCGCTCCCTACACCCTGGAAGAGGCCGCCGAAGTAGCCGATGCGATCGCTCGTGAGGATCGCGACGACCTGCGGGAGGAACTTGGCGATCTTCTGCTCCAGGTCATCTTCCACGCCCGCATCGCCGAGGAGGAAGGCTCCTTCGCTTTTCCAGACGTTGTCGAAGCCATCACGGCGAAACTTGTCCGCCGCCATCCGCATGTCTTCGGCGACACTCGTGCCCTCAAGCCGGATGAAATCAAAGCTGTCTGGGATCGTATAAAGGCCGAGGAAAAAGCTGAGCGCGCGCAAAAGCGCGGTACGGACTATTCCGGAGGACTGCTCGATGGTGTTCCCGCCGCCCTTCCCTCACTTTCGAGGGCCGTTGCGCTGCAGGCCAAGGCCGGCACGGTCGGCTTCGACTGGAATTCGGCGAAGCTCGTGCTCGCCAAGATTCGCGAGGAGATCGACGAGGTCGAAGAGGCGCTGGATGTTTCCGCAAGCGACGACGAGCGCCTGGACGAGATCGGTGATCTGTTGTTTGCCGTCGCCAATCTGGCGCGCCATACGAAAGCCGATCCTGAAGTCGCCCTGCGGCGTGCCAACGCGAAGTTCGAAAGGCGATTCCGCTTTATCGAAACGGAACTGGCGCGCGAGGGGCGAACGCCCGCGCAATCGAACCTGCAGGAAATGGATGCGCTCTGGAACGCGGCAAAAATCGTGGAGCGAGCTAGCCAGTAATGAAGCGGCGGCGAACGCCTTCGGCTCGTTCGGGTGGCACCCGCACCGTCAATTTCAGGGACCCATCGCCCGCATCGGCGCGATCAAGCACCTCCGTGTGCTCATAGAGCCAGTGGAGCCCTTCTCCATCCGAAGCGGAGACGGCTATGTCCATTGTGCTCCGCCCGGCCGACACCTTGCGCTCGATTTCATCGAGCAGCTGGGGGACACCCTCCCCCGTAAGGGCCGAAACGACAACGGGAGCAGATTTTTCGCGCTTTGCGACTTCGCGCAGCCGCGCCGCGGCTTCTTCGTCGAGCGCATCGATCTTGTTCCAGACTTCGACCAGCCGCCCGCCGTGCGGATCAACGCCGAGTTCCCCAAGGATATTCATTACATCCTGCGACTGCGCTTCGGTGTCGCCGTGAGAGATGTCGCGTACATGCAATATGACATCGGCCTCAAGCACTTCTTCCAAGGTCGCGCGGAAAGCGGCGACGAGCGTGGTCGGAAGATCGGAAATAAAGCCAACTGTATCCGACATGATGACGCGCGTGCCATGGGGCAGATCTATCGCGCGCAGAGTCGGATCGAGCGTCGCGAACAGCATGTCGGCCGCCATGACCTCGGCCTTCGTCATGCGGTTGAAAAGCGTCGACTTCCCGGCGTTGGTGTAACCAACCAGCGCCACGATCGGATATGGAACGCGCTTGCGGCTCGAACGATGCAGGCCGCGTGTCCGGCGCACCTGTTCCAGTTCGCGTTCGATCTTGTGAATACGCTCGCCGATGACGCGGCGATCGGACTCGATCTGCGTCTCGCCGGGACCCCCGAGAAAGCCGAACCCGCCGCGCTGGCGCTCGAGATGAGTCCATGAACGCACGAGGCGGCTTTTCTGCCAGTTGAGATGAGCAAGCTCCACCTGGAGCGTGCCTTCTTTCGTTTGAGCGCGCCGGCCGAAAATTTCGAGGATCAGGCCCGTGCGATCGAGAACCTTGCAGGACCACGCCTTCTCAAGGTTGCGCTGCTGCACGGGCGACAGCGCGGTATCGACGACGACCAAATCCGCATTCTCTGCCCGAACGATGCCAGCCAGTTCGTCAACCTTCCCTGTTCCGATGAAGGTTGCGGGCCGGATTTGCGACAAAGGCACCAAGCCGAAGCTGACGACATCGAGGTCAATGGCACGCGCGAGCCCTATGGCCTCTTCGAGCCGCGCTTCAGGACTGCGCAGGGGCGCATCCTTTGCCTGCCGGAGATAAGGCGCGATAACGACGGCGCGGCCGGTCGTGCCCCCGCTCTCGGGCGGTGGCAGCTCTAAGTCAGTTTTGCGGCGTGGTCCGGTCAATCAGCCTTCTCGTCATCCGTCCCTTCAAAGAGGGAGATAGGATGACCGGGCATGATCGTCGAGATCGCGTGCTTGTATACAAGCTGCGAATGGCCGTCCCTGCGAAGCAGAACGCAGAAATTGTCGAACCAGGTGACGACACCCTGCAGCTTCACGCCGTTCACGAGAAATATCGTGAGGGGGACTTTGTGTTTGCGGACGTAGTTGAGAAAGGTGTCCTGTAGATTTTGGGCGCGTTCGGCCATGTTCTTATTGTCCTCCGGGGTCTGCGTTTCGCAGCCTCATGGACGCCATATGCTCTCGTCCACGCCGCATTAGACGCAAGCAAGAGCCCTTTCGCAAGCAAATCTGGTGCTTAGATTGGCCGGGACGCCGCAACAGAGTGAAATTTCTCCCTGAGTCGCATTGCCAGCGGCCCGGGCGTACCCCCCCCGATAACTGTTGAATTGATCCGGACGACCGGTGTCACAATCGTCGTTGCGGAAGTGATAAAAGCCTCGCGGGCATTTAAGGCTTCATCGACGGTGAAGCCGCGCTCCTCGATCTTCAGGCCATGCGCCTGGGCGAGATCGAAAAGCGTCGTGCGGGTGATGCCGCGCAATATCCCGCTTTCGGCCGGCCGGGTGATCAGCACGTTACTCTCCGAGACAATCCAGGCGTTGCTGGAGCCACCCTCGGTTACATGACCGTCGCGATCCACAAACCACGCCTCGCGGGCGCCTGCTTCCTTTGCCTGCATTTTGGCGAGCACATTCGGCAGGAGTCCGATCGTCTTGATGTCGACACGCGTCCAGCGGCTTTCGGGCACCGTGACAACCGCGATACCCTGCTCCGCCGTGCTCTGCCCCTTGGATGGATCGACGGAACGGGCCGTGACCACGAGGGTCGGCGCGACGTCCGGATCGGGAAAGACGAAATCGCGCCGCGCCGTGCCGCGGGTGACCTGCAGATAAACGGCGCCGTCGCGGACCATGTTGCGACGCAATACCTCGCTTATCACCACACGGAGCGCGGCATCGCTCATGGGCGGCGTTATGGATAGCTCACGCAAAGACCGGTTCAGCCGGGCAAGATGGCGCTCTTCATCGACGATGCGGCCGGTCCGAACTTCGCAGACTTCATAAACGCCGTCGGCGAACTGAAAGCCGCGGTCCTCGACATGGACCGTTGCCTGTGCGTACGGAACATAACGCCCGTTGACGTATACGATGCGGCTCACGATATCTCTCAGAAAAATTCCAGGCTGACACGAAACAGCTGCTCTACCTTTTTAACCCGCTCGGCTTCCGCGAACAGGATAACGCGATCTGCCGCCTGAAGAACGGTATCGCCATGCGGCAGGATGATTTTTCCGCCGCGATAGATTGCGCCTATTCGCATTCCTTCAAACACGTTCAATTCGCGGAGTGGGACACCGACGAGCGGAGAGGTTTCAAGCGCCTCGGCTTCGATCAGCTCCCCCTTACCCTCAAGCACGGAATGAAGCTCGCGGATACGACCACGGCGCACATGGCGCAAAATACGCGACACGGTTACACCACGCGGATTCACCTGCATGTCGACGCCGAGATCAGCCAGCAACGGAGCAAACGTCGTCGAATTCACGAGGGACAGGCTGCGGCGGCAGCCAAGCTTTTTCGCCAAACCGGCCGACAGTATATTAACGCGCTCATCGTTCGTGACCGCCACGAACGTATCCGCGTTGCTCACGTCAGCCTCTTTCAAGACCACTTCGTCCAAGGCGCTGCCGTTGAGCACAACGCCACGCTTGAAGTTGTCGGCGACCTCAAGCGCCCGCGTTGCATTTGGTTCGATAACCTTCACGGACGCGCCGGAAACGCGGCGTTCCAGCTCCGTCGCGACATAGACCCCGATGTTTCCAGCCCCGCCGATGATGACGCGCCGCGCGGGCTTCTCGTCCCGGCCGAAGATGGTCAGCGTACGTTCAAGCTGGTTGCGTTCGGCTGCGACATAGGCCAGGTCACCGGCGAGAATACTGTCCATGCCCCGCGGCGCGAACACTCGCTCGCCGCGCTTTATGCCAATCACCCTTGCCCTCAGATCGGGAAACAGCTCGGTCAGCTGGCTGAGCGGAGTATCGATGATCGGGCATTCTTCCCCGCAGTTGATGGCGGCAACGATCAGTTTGTCGTCGGCGAAATTAAGGGTGTCCGCTGCCCCCGGAACTTCGAGCCGGCGGAGAACGACCTCCCCTACTTCGAGTTCCGGCGAAATGACGACATCGATGGCCAGGTTTTCGCGGGCGAAGATGTCGGCCCATTGCGGCTGCAGATATTCCTGGGAACGAATGCGAGCGACCTTTGTCGGTACGTTGAACAGCGCATTGGCGACCTGACAGGCGACCACGTTCACCTCGTCCGACTGCGTGACTGCAATCAGCATATCGGCTTGCTCAAGGCCTGCCTGTGCCAGCACATCGGGATGCGACCCGTGCCCGACGAAGCCGCGGACCTCAAGGCTATCCGAAATGGTCTGGATCAGACGCGGCTGAAGGTCGATGACCGAAACATCATTGCCCTCGGCGGCAAGACGTTCAGCGATGCCGAAACCAACCTGCCCTGCTCCGCAAATCACAACTTTCATGATGCGCTCGCTACCGCGCGAGTTTTGCCGCGCGCATCGTTGGGCTTACCGCAAGCCGGCTGCATCGTCACTCCATGAGGCGGCGCCATCACCCGATTTCAAGCGCCTTGAGCTTACGGTGCAATGCCGAGCGCTCCATACCAATGAACTCCGCCGTGCGGGAGATATTGCCGCCGAACCGGCTGATCTGAGCCATCAGATACTGCCGTTCGAAAACCTCACGCGCCTCCCGCAGCGCCATGCCCATAAGCTGTTCGCCTCCGCTGCCATTCGGCGTCGGCGGAACCATCGTTCCGACCTCCGACGGAAGCATGCTTGCCGTAACGACCACATCCGGCTCACCACCGGCCAGGATCATCAACCGCTCGACGTTGTTGCGGAGCTGGCGAACATTGCCCGGCCAGTCGTGCGATTGAAGTACGGCCATCGCATCTTCCGCAATCAAGCGCTTCGGCAGGCCGGTCTGCTGCGCGATCTGGTCGAGAAAGAAGTCGATCGTCTCCGGAATGTCCTCACGCCGTTCCGACAGGCTCGGTATGCGGATCGGCACAACGGCGAGACGGTGAAAAAGGTCTTCACGAAAATTGCCGAGCGAGATTTCAGCGGGCAGATCGCGGCTCGTCGACGAGATGATGCGCACATCGACATTGACACGCCCCGAACCGCCCACACGCGAAAAGCTTTGGTCGACAAGCACACGCAATATCTTGTTCTGCGTTTCGCGCGGCATGTCGGCAATTTCGTCGACAAACAACGTGCCGCCATGGGCTTCCTCAAGCGCGCCCACGGAACGGGCCCTTCCGTTTCCATCGCCCTCAACGCCAAACAGCGCTGTTTCCATGTTCTCCGGCGTTATCGCGGCTGCATTCAGCGCAACGAACGGCCCGTTCGCGCGCAGCGAAAACTCGTGAAGCGTGCGGGCGGCGAGTTCTTTTCCTGAACCGGGCGCGCCGGAAATCAAGACGCGGCTGTTCGTCGGGGCGACACGTTCGATCGTCGCGCGCAGCTGGTTGATAAGCGACGATTTGCCGACGATCCGGGTTGCGTGTCCCGATTTCTCGCGAAGATCGCGAAGCTCGCGTTTCATGCGCGATGCTTCGAGCGCGCGGCTTGCCACCAGTATCAGCCGGTCCGCCTTGAACGGCTTCTCGATGAAATCGTATGCACCCTTCTTGATCGCCGCCACGGCGGTTTCGATGTTGCCATGACCGGAGATCATAACCACCGGCACGTCGGGGTGGCTCTCCTTGATCACATCGAGAATCTGCATGCCGTCGAGTTTCGAGCCCTGCAGCCAGATATCGAGGAATATCAGATGCGGGCGCCGCTCCTCGATGGAACTGATCGCCTGATCGGAATTGCGGGCGACGCGAGTCTTGTAGCCTTCGTCTTCCAGAATGCCGGATACCAACTCGCGAATATCGGCTTCGTCATCGACGATCAGAATATCGGAACTCATGTTTCCACGCCCGCTGTTTTGGATATTGTTGTTTCTTCCGTCACATCGCTGCGCGGGAACCACAAGGTTATCCGCGCGCCGCGCCCTCCGAGGGCGACCGCCGGCGCATCGCCAAGTTCGATGCCGCCGCCATGGTCCTCGAGAATCTTGGTGACGATCGCGAGGCCGAGGCCGGTGCCCTTTTCCCGCGTCGTCATGTACGGCTCGAGAAGCCGGGAGCGATTCTCGGTCGGCAGTCCGACGCCGTTGTCCGTCGTCGAGATTACGATACGGTCCCGCTCTCCCCGCACCTCGACGGCGATGCG
Source organism: Hyphomicrobiales bacterium (assembly GCA_022842205.1). Lineage (GTDB taxonomy): Bacteria > Pseudomonadota > Alphaproteobacteria > Rhizobiales > Methylopilaceae > Flaviflagellibacter. Next base: position 105,935 of record JALHQA010000006.1, on the reverse strand, counting down.
CCCTTCGCCGCGCTCTTCTTCCTCGACGCCAGCAATGCTCTCCGCGGCGTTCTTGACGATATTTGTCACGGCCTGGGACAGCAGGCGCCGGTCGAACTTCGCGACGAGCGGCTCGTCCGGCACCGTGAGATCGATCGTGATCTCCGGGTTGCCCACCCGCATCATCAGCACGACCTGGCGGACAGTTTCGGAGATGTCTTCCGATTCAATCACGGGTTTCGGCATGCGGGCGAACGACGAGAATTCGTCCACCATCCGCTTGATGTCCTCGACCTGCCGGACGATCGTGTCCGTGCACTGATCGAAGACTTCTCGATCTTCGGTGATGTGTTTGCCGTATTTACGGCGAATGCGTTCAGCGGACAGCTGAATTGGCGTGAGCGGGTTCTTGATTTCATGGGCGATGCGGCGCGCGACATCCGCCCATGCGGAGGTCCTTTGCGCCGCGACAAGATCGCTGATGTCGTCGAGAGTAACCACGTAGCCATGCTCGGGCGCGGCCGACTGTTCGCGCGTGACACGGATATTGACGGTACGCTCCCGCCCCATCCGGCTCAGCGTCGCGGTACCCTGGACGAGGCGGCTATTCCCTTCGATCGCCTCGCCAATCAGTTCGGCGAGTTCGGGTACGGCATCCGCAATCGGGCGATTGAGCAGTTCTTCCTCGCTGGATCCGAGGAGTTGCAACGCACTCTTGTTTACCAGCGTGATCCGGCCGTCACCCGTCAGACCGACAACGCCGGCGGTGACACCGGACAATACGGCCTCGCTAAATCGCCGACGTTCGTCGATCTGTTCGCTCGCCTCGAGCAGCGCGTTGCGCTGGGTACGGAGCTGAGCCGTCATCCGGTTGAAGGTTTCGGAGAGCCCGCCGAGATCGCCTTCACGTTTTCCATGCGGCACCTGCACATACAGGTTACCGGCGGCGACCTGGTCCGCGGCCCCGATCAAACGGCTTATAGGAGAAACCAGCCGGTTGGCGAACGCCAGACCGATCCAGATCGCGGCCAGAAGAAGCGTAAGTCCGATGACGAGATACATCAGGCCGAAGGCGACCTGCACGCCGAAACGACGCCGGTCGAGGGCGATATACTCCGCCGCCGCCGCCTCGGTCATACGAAGATAATGCGTTGCTCGCGGATCGACGGCACGCACCACAAACAACCAAAGGTCGTCATAGCCCGCCAAGCGGAAAACCGCGCCGATCAGATTCTGGCTGTTTGGCGAGAGGATCGCGGGTTCGGTTTCGGTTGCCTGGGCAAACGCATTCGGCGGCGGCATCTGCATCGGGCGGCCGCCATCGTTCGTCGCGCGCTCCACGACCGTCAGATCGCGTTTCAGAACGTAGGTCGCCTGCATTCCGCGAATAGTCGATTGAACCGTGACGAGATCGCGAAAGCGTTCGCGTTCGTTGTCGTAAAGCGGGCGCGCACGATTAAGATCGCTGGCCATCGCAAGCGTTTCCGCGCGGATGGTCCGAAATTGCTCCTCGAGATACGCGCGGGATACGACTAGAGCGTTGTCAACAATCGTACGTGCGCGGGTCGAAAACCACTGATCGAGCCCCCGGTCCAGTGTCACGACCGCGACCGCCGCCAGAAGAAGGGCGGGTGTGACGGCGATGATGCCGAAAAGAAGGATAACTTGCTGATGCAGCTTGGCGCCGGCGACTTTTTGCTTCCTAGCCAGAAACAGCGCCCGCGCCTGCCACACAATCATCCCAAGCAGCAACACGCCGAAAGCGATGTTGATGCAGAGCATGGAGACAACCACGCCATGCGTCGGGACGAGCGGAGTAAGGCCCGCGAGAACGAGGAACGTCGTAAGCGTCGCAAGCAGCGCAAGAACCAGGATCACCGCGCCAAAACGCGTCGGCCCCATCTGGGCCGGACCCGCGGTTTCGGCAGACGCGCCGGAATCGGCGGTGAATGTCTCGACGGCCAAATTACTGCCCCTGACCCCGATTGGGCCGCGCTATCTTATCGCGAGTGATGCAGACGCGCGACAGTGTTGTTGGAATGTGACAGCTTTCGGGCAGAAAAGAGCTTTTACCGGGCGTTCCTGACGACCCTCAGGTCGAGATCCCGGATTTTCTTTCGTAAAGTGTTGCGGTTAAGGCCCAAAAGTTCCGCGGCCTTAATCTGATTGCCGCGCGTGGCGGCCAATGCCGCGCCGAGCAAGGGTTGCTCGATTTCGCGAAGCACACGGTGGTAAAGCCCTGGGGGCGGCAAGTTTTCTCCGTACTGGGAGAAATAGGCCGCCAGAAAGCGTTCGACTGCCGGACCTATCTCGTCCTGAGAACCGCTGGTTTCGAGATCGACCGGCGCGGTCGCCGGTTCCGCAAGTTCCGTTTCGACAATGCCCGCCGTGATGACGTCCTGGGGATAGAGCGCCGCCAGACGGCGGATCAGGTTTTCCAGTTCGCGGACATTCCCCGGCCAGCGGTAACGCTTCATGCGCTCAAGGGCGCCAGCGTCGATCTGTTTCTGCGGCAGCCCTTCACGTTCCGCAAGCGCGAAGAAATGACGAACAAGATCCGGCACGTCTTCGGATCGTTCTCTCAGAGGCGGAAGCCGGATAGGAACAACGTTGAGACGGAAGAACAGGTCTTCACGAAACAGGCCCTGCTGGATCAGTATCTTGAGATCCTTGTTGCTGGCCGCGACGATCCGAACATTGGTCTTGATCGGGGTCCGTCCGCCGACCGTCGTGTATTCACCCTGTTGAAGGACGCGCAGCAGCCTGGTCTGCGCCTCCATCGGCATATCGCCAATCTCGTCGAGAAAGAGCGTGCCACCCTCGGCTTGTTCGAAGCGGCCGGTGGAGCGAGCCTGAGCTCCTGTGAAAGCACCCTTCTCATGTCCGAAAAGTTCGGACTCGATCAGATCACGCGGAATGGCCGCCATGTTGATCGCAACGAACGGACCGGTGCGGCGCTTTCCGTAGTCATGAAGCGCGCGTGCGACAAGTTCCTTGCCGGTGCCGGACTCCCCCGAAATCATGACGGTCAAGTCCGTCTGCATCAGGCGGGCGAGAACGCGATAGATGTCCTGCATCGCCGGCGAACGGCCGACGAGCGGGATGTTCTCTACCTCCTCAGGCGCTGAAGCGGGCTCTGCCTGGGCCTTCGGCTCCGTCAGCGCACGACCCACGATGGCGATGAGTTCCTTCAGATCGAACGGTTTCGGCAAATACTCATAAGCGCCGCGCTCGGAGGCCCGGATCGCCGTCATGAAGGTGTTCTGCGCGCTCATGACGATGATCGGGAGTTCCGGCCGGAACTTCTTGATCCGAGGCAAAAGATCGAATGCGTTCTCATCCGGCATCACCACGTCGGTAATGACGAGATCGCCTTCCCCTTGCGTTACCCAGCGCCAGAGAGTTGCGGCGTTCCCGGCCGTCCGCACCTCGTAACCGGCGCGGGAGAGAGCCTGGTTCAGGACTGTGCGAATGGCGGAATCGTCATCGGCAACAAGAATGCTTCCTGTCGGCATTACAACGTCTCTCCAGCTTCATTCGGCAGATCGCCGGCAAATATCGGCATCAGTACGCGGAACGTCGTATTCTTCGGCTGTGACTGGCATTCGATGATGCCGCCGTGATCGCCGACGATCTTTGCCACCAATGCAAGACCCAGGCCTGATCCCGTGGGTTTGGTTGTCACGAACGGATCGAACAGATGCGGCAGGAGGTCTTCGCTGACGCCGGGCCCGTTGTCCCGAACGCAGATTTCAAGAGGAAGGCTTACCCGCGTCTGGGCACCGGGAACGCTTAACCTGACACCAGGCCGGAACGCAGTCGTGATCTGGACCTCGGCTTCCGGCGTCCCCGACGCAGCCTCAGCGGCATTCTTGACCAGGTTGAGAAACACCTGAACGAGCTGGTCGCGGTTGGCCAAAACAGGAGGCAGCGACGGATCGTAGTCCTCAACGATCTTGATGTCCCGCGCGAAGCCAGACTGTGCAAGACGGCGTACATGCTCGAGAACGACATGGATGTTCACCGCCTCACGCTCGACCGGACGCTCGTCGGAAAAGATTTCCATGCGGTCCACGAGTTTGACGATGCGGTCGGTCTCATCGCAGATGAGGCGCGTGAGGGCGCGGTCTTCGTCGGGTGCAGAGCTTTCGAGCAGCTGGGCCGCCCCACGAATGCCGGACAGGGGATTCTTGATCTCGTGCGCGAGCATGGATGCCAGCGCAATGACGGAGCGCGCCGCGCCGCGATGCGTCATCTGGCGGTCCATCTTTTCGGCGATGGTCCGCTCCTGAAGCATGATTACGAGATGACCGGGAATTTCGCTGTGCGGGGTGATGTGAATATCGACGACGCGCGCGTTGCCGATCCGCGGCGTCCCCAGATCCACGCGATATTCGTTCACCGGCGCGCCGCGCTGTCGCACCTGATCCAGTTGGACAATGAGCGGCGAGCCAAACGGCACGAGATCAGCGATCGGAAGGCGCCTCAGAAGCGTGGCGCTCATGCGGAAGAAGGTCTCGGCGGCGGCATTTGCCCCCGTCACCCGATCACGATCGTCGATCGAAAGTACGGGGTGCGGAAGAGCATTGATCACGCCCTCGGCATCGGAAAAACCGATCATCGAAGAGGTCGGCGGTTCGGCAAGCAAGCTCATGCGGCGGCTTTCCAGGCAAGGCCGTCATACGCGGCGGCGAGTTTCATCTGTACATCTTCAGGGCTGGATGATGTAAGTACATCAACTTTGATCTGCGGATCGAGAGTCTGGCCGGTCGAACGCGCTGCTTCATCCAGATACCATCCGAGATGCTTGCGCGCATGGCGCAAACCTACCTCGCGGCCATAGAGCGAAAGCAGGCCGTCGTAGTGCTCGCGGGCAAACGTATGCTGGGTCGCAAGGTCGGGATCCGCTTTGCGTTCGCCGCTTTCCAGAAAATGTGCGATCTGTCCCAGGAACCAGGGACGCCCCTGGGCACCGCGACCGACCATTACGGCATCGGCGGCGGACGCAGACAACATCGTGGACACATCGTCGATCTGTGTCAGGTCGCCATTTGCGACCACAGGTACGGACACCGCGTCCTTGACGGCGCGAATGGCTTGCCAATCGGCCTTGCCGGTGAAGAATTGCTCGCGCGTCCGGCCATGAACGGTGACGAGTTTCACGCCAGCGGCTTCCGCACGCCGCGCGAGTTCGGGCGCAACGATCGACCTATGGTCCCATCCGAGCCGCATCTTGAGCGTCACGGGTACCGAGACGGCTTCGACGGTTGCTTCGATCAGTGTCAGCGCGTGATCGATATCCTTCATCAGCGCCGAGCCCGAATGGCCGCCTGTAACTTTTTTTACCGGGCAGCCCATATTGATGTCGATGATCTGGGCGCCGGAAGCCTCGGCGACTCTTGCCGCCTCCGCCATCCATTTTGCCTCGCGGCCGGCGAGCTGAACGATATGCGGCATAACGCCCGATCCTTCGGCACGAAGCCGGGCTTCCTCGTCGCCGGTCGCCAGCTCCCGGCACGCGACCATCTCCGAAACCGCCATTCCGGCCCCGAGGTGAAGGGCAATGCGCCGGAAAACGATGTCGGTAACGCCGGACATCGGAGCCAAAATCACTGGATTGGCAATGAGTTGTACGCCAATCGCCAGCTTTCGGTTCCGCTCGCCAGTTGAAGTGAACAAGTTTTAGGCACTCCCGATATTGCTCAATACCTAAGCAGAAGCGTTCGGGCGGGGCAAGGCCTCAAAACGTGGGCGAGACATGCAGGACGGCCTCGGCTAGAAGGCTGGCCTATTGGAGAATCCGTTGTCGAACATCGCCGTTATCGTCGTGGCTGCGGGGCGTGGAACCCGCGCCGGTGGCCCTCCGGGAAGCCCGGCCAAGCAGTATCGAACCATCGGCGGCAAACCTGTCCTGGCCCGCTCGCTCGAAGCCTTCTGCACGCATCCGGGCGTATCTCAGGTGGTCACCGTCATCCATCCCGACGACCGCGATCTCTACGAACTTTCCAGCGCCGGCCTGGGCAAGCTGATTGAACCCGTGCCGGGCGGTTCCACGCGGCAGGAGAGCGTACGCCGCGGCCTCGACGCGCTGGCGCCCGGCAGACCCGACATAGTCCTGATCCATGATGCCGCGCGGCCGTTCGTACCGGCGGCCGTGATCGACCGTGCGGTGGAAGCGGCGCGCATCACTGGGGCGGCCGTCCCGGTGCTGCCGGTTGCCGACACCATCGCCGTCGTCGAGGGAAACGCGCGGCAGGAAACGCTGGAGCGCGCCAAGCTGCGCAGCATCCAGACGCCGCAGAGCTTCCGCTTTGCCGACATCCAGGCGGCGCATGCCAAGGCCGCCGAAGCCGGACGCGACGACTTTACCGACGACGGCGCCGTGGCGTCGTGGTTCGGCCTGACCGTATCGGTTTTCGACGGGGACCCCGCGAACATGAAACTGACCACATCCGACGACTTCACCCGCTCCGAAGCCCAAGCATTGGCCGCCCTGCCCGACGTTCGTACCGGCACCGGCTTCGACGTCCATGAGTTCGAGCCAGGCGATCACGTGGTGCTCGGTGGCGTACGCATTCCGCATACAAAGAAGCTCAAGGGGCATTCGGATGCGGATGTCGTGCTGCATGCGCTGTGCGACGCCATCTTCGGTGCACTCGGCGACGGCGATATCGGCGCGCACTTCCCGCCGTCCGATCCGCAGTGGAAGGGTGCGCCCTCGACGAAATTCCTGGCCTTCGCCGCGGAGCGCCTCAAAGCGCGCGGCGGCATCGTTGCGAATGTCGATGTGGCGGTGATGAGCGAAGCGCCGAAGATCGGTCCGCACCGGCCGGCGATGCAGAAGGTGATTGCCGATATACTCGGCATCCCCATCGACCGCGTCGGCATCAAGGCAACCACGATGGAGCGGATGGGCTTTATCGGACGCGAGGAAGGCATGGCGGCGATCGCCACAGCGACGGTTCGACTGCCGGTCTGACGCGTTATAGACTGGGTCACGGAAAGCGCATGACGAACGAAGCCGATCTCGAGTTTACCCGCATCGACAAGGCGCTGATCCTGGCGGCCTGGGATCTGCTCGAACTATGCAAGACGAAGGGCCTGACCGTGGTGACAGCCGAAAGCTGTACCGGAGGTCTCGTCGCCGCCGCGCTGACCGACGCGCCAGGCGCGTCCACCGTAGTCCAGGGCGGGTTTGTCACCTACTCCAATGAAGCCAAGCAGACATCTCTTGAGGTGCCGGCCGATATGCTGGCGACCTATGGCGCGGTAAGCGAACGTGTCGCGCGGGCAATGGCGGAAGGCGCGCTGAAAGTCTCGCTCGCCGATATTTCGGTATCCATTACCGGCATTGCCGGTCCCGAAGGCGGATCGCCCGACAAGCCGGTGGGGCTCGTGCATTTCGCCGCGGCGCGGCGCGACGGCCGCGTCATTCATCGCGAGAAGCGCTTCGGCGATATCGGCCGCGGCCATGTGCGCCGTGCATCCGCGATGGAGGCCATCGCCCTCCTCGCCGAGATCGCCAACGGCTAGAAAGCCCTCAAGCCACGCCGGAACGCACCGAAGATGTCGGAAAAGTCGTCCGTCCAGGCCCGGTTCTTGTTTTCCTCGTAACTGATCTTGGTCCAGCCGTCGAGCGACGGCAGCGCGCCGAGCGCCTGATCGTAGCGGGCAAGCGCAACGACGAGCGATGTCGAAATCATGCGCGGCCCGTAATCGGGTTGCTGCTCGTCCTGCTTGTACCAGGCGACCACATCGAGATCGCGCGCGATCGAACTGACTTCCGGCAGGAGATCGAGATGGCGATTGGAAATGTGGAGCACGAGTACACCGCCGGGTGTCATGCGGTCGAAATACATCTGCACGGCTTCGCGCGTGAGCAGATGCACGGGAATGGCATCCGACGAGAAGGCGTCGATCAGCAACAGTTCATGCTTCAGATTGCTTTCGGCGAGCGTGATGCGTGCATCGCCGATGTGGATCTTCGCGTCGGGAGCGCAGGCCGGCAGGAAGCGGAAATAGCCGGAGTCCCGCGCAATATTCACGACGTCGGTGTCGATCTCGTAGAAGTTCCAGTCCTCGCCTTCCTGGCGGTAGCAGGCGAGCGAGCCGGACCCGAGACCGACGATCCCGACCGGCGAAAGTCGCGCGCTGTGCCCCGCCTCGCGCGCCGTGCGGATGACTTCGGCCATCGGGCTTTGCGTATGGTAATAGGTCAGCGGTTCGGGCCAGCCTGATTTCGGCTTTCCGCCTTCCATCTGCGTGGCGCCGTGCAATGTCGTGCCGTGATAGAGCACGCGGAAAACGCCGCTCCGGAAATCGTTGATCTTGTGCACGCCGAAGAAGCTGCGGGTCATGTAGGTGAGCGACGAACTCGGCGCGACCACGCCGCCGGCAAGCAGCATGAGCGCAAGTACCGCCACGGCCGCCGGCCGCCACATGAAGAACATGAGCAGCACAGCGCAACATACGACAAGGATGGCACGCCGGAATCCGATGTCGTAATCGAGCGGCAACGAAAGACCGGTATTGTACGCATAGAGCGCAAAGGCAGCGCCAACGGCGAGAAGTCCGATCGACAGCTTGATCTGTGCGCCGCTAACCCTCTCGGGCCGAATGAGGATGGCGAGCGCCAGAACGAGCAGGATGGGGTATTCGAGGATCGTCGGGAAAATGTAAGGCGCGGCAAGACCGGCAAAAGCTCCGCCAAGCACGCCGCCGAACGACATCCAGAGATAGAATTCGGTAAGTCTGTCCGCTGCGGGCCTTATTGCGTAGAGACGCGAATGGGCGGTCATCGTCGCCGCGAAGAACGTGACGAGATGCAGAATGACCAGCGCCCACATCGGAAGAAGGCCGCGGATGAGCCAATCCGCCGCGACGAAAACGATAAGCGCCGGAAGAAACGCAACCAGAAGATAGTACGGAATGAGCGGCCTCTCCCGGAATACCAGGACAAAGGTCAGCAGGAAGATCGCAAGAGGAATAACCCAGAGAAACGGCGCGGCGGCTATGTCGGTCGAAATATGCGCCGTGACCGCGACAAGCAGCGCTGTCGGTACAAAAGCAAGAAATATCCAGGCCAGTTTTGTCCGCGAGGACGGCGTCGGCGAGGTCGCAACCGGCGGGCGCTCGGCAACTGCACCGCGATTTGCGTAAAGCCCGAGGCATGCGATGAAAACGAGCAGAATGCCGTAACCGATCGACCACCAGAGCGATTGCTCCGTGAGACGAAGCGTCGGTTCCAGGAAAAACGGATATCCCAGAAGCGCGATAAAGCTGCCGAGATTGGATGCGCCATAGAGGAAATATGGATCGTCCTTGCCCGGCGCGCCGGTGCGGGCGTACCACGCCTGGAGCAGCGGAGCGTTTGCCGACAAGGCAAAGAATGGCAGGCCGACGGAGACGCCGAACAGGCCCAGCAAATAGAAGATCTGCCCCTCGTCCGGTGGACGTCCCCAGCCGGCGGCGAGAGCAAGCGGAAGGAAGATGCAGCCGAGCAGCAGAACCGCGACATGCGTGATCGCACCGGCACGGGGGCCGAGATTCCGGATCACGAAATGGGCATAAGCATAGCCAGCCAGCAGAACGCCCTGAAAGAACACGAGCGCGACCGACCACACGCCCGGCGCGCCGCCGAGCTTGGGCAGGACCATTTTCGCGAACATGGGCTGGACGGCGAACAGCAGTGTCGCCGACAAAAACAATGCTGCGCCAAATAGATAGAGCGCGGCGCGACCTTGCCCCTCCGTCGGCCGATCCGACGGCGCCATCTCTGGGCTCATGCAATCCCCCTTCAGGAGGCGGCGAACATCGCGCCGGCTCTCATTTGGCCGGAGAGTCGGCTAAATGGCGGCGGTTGTAAACAAAATCCGCGCGCGCCTCGAAGGCATCGGCGAATTTGAGAAACGCTCGTTCGAAAACCGCGCCAACAACAAGATCGAGTGCGCGGCTCTTCATCTCCCAGGCGATAAAAAATTCGATCTGGCAGGAATGTTCGGTAACCGGCACGAACCGCCAATGATTGTGCAGCGATGAGAACGGGCCGGTGATGTATTCGACATCGATCGTCAGATGCTGCGGGTCCATGGTGACCCTGCTCGTGAACGTATCGCGGAACATGGAATACGCCACCGTCATGTCGGCGAGAATGACGGTCTTGCCCTCCCGCTCCTCGCGTTTCTTGACCTTCAGGCTTTCGCAAAGCGGAACGAAGCGAGGATAGTGCTCGACATGGCCGACGAGCGCGAACATGTCTTGCGCGGAATGCTGTACCTGCCGCGTCGTGCGGTGCTCGGGCATATTACTCGGCGGCGGTTTTCGCCGCGCGCGCAGTGCGCAGCCGTTCGAAATCCTCGCCCGCGTGATGCGAGGAGCGTGTCAGCGGACTGGCGGACACCATAAGAAAGCCTTTGGAGTAAGCGACCGTCTCGTAGGCCTCGAACTCTTCCGGCGTGATGAACCGATCGATAACATGATGCTTGCGGGTCGGCTGAAGGTATTGACCGATGGTGATGAAATCGACATCGGCCGAACGCAGATCGTCCATCAATTGCAGCACTTCGTTCCGCTCCTCACCGAGACCGACCATGATGCCGGATTTGGTAAAGATCGACGGATCGAGCTCCTTCACGCGTTGCAGCAGGCGCACTGAATGGAAATAACGCGCGCCCGGACGGACGGTGACGTAGAGTGCCGGCACGGTTTCCAGATTGTGATTGAAGACGTCCGGCTTTGCGGCCACGACTTTTTCCAGCGCGCCTTCCTTGCGAAGAAAATCCGGCGTCAGGACTTCGATGGTCGTCTGCGGGCTTGACGCGCGGATAGCCCGGATGACATCGGCGAAATGCTGGGCGCCGCCATCTTCCAGATCATCCCGATCTACCGACGTAATGACAACATGATGAAGGCCGAGCTTGGAGACAGCATCGGCCACGCGGCGGGGCTCGTCGGCGTCTACTCCCGGCTGAGGCTTACCGGTGCGCACATTGCAGAACGCGCAGGCGCGCGTGCAGGTGTCGCCCAGGATCATGAAGGTGGCGTGCTTCTTCGACCAGCACTCCCCGATGTTCGGGCAGCCGGCCTCCTCGCACACCGTGACGAGCTTGTTGGAACGGACGATCTCCTGCGTCTCGCGCCAAACGGGCGATCCGGGCGCGCGCACGCGAATCCAGTCCGGCTTCTTCAGAACCGGCGTGTCGGGCTTGTGCGCCTTCTCGGGATGGCGCGGCCCGCGCGGGTTGTTGATCAGATCCAGTACGACGGTCATCCGGTCCCTTGGGGGCGGGTGAAGGTTCTCTTCCCTAGTATAGGATGCCTGACGCTTCATAAACAGCGGCGGAGCATGGCTGACCACACCCCGCCGCGTAACTTGTTAAGAGGACTTGGTTAAACGGTTTTGCGGCCGCGCAGCATGCCCCAGATCCACAGAAGGACGATGGCGCCGACCGTGGACACCAGCAAGCTGGCCCACCAGCCCGTATAGGCAATGCCCGCCACCTGGGCGAGCCAGCCGCCGACGAGCGCGCCGACGAGACCGATGATCAGATTCATGATGAGCCCGTGATCGCGACTCGTGACCTTTTCCGCGATCCAGCCGGCGAGAATGCCAATCACGATCGTCGCAAACCAGCCAACACCTTCCATATGCGTCCTCCTCACTGCCGGCCGTCGAAGCCGTGTTGCGCGCTATGTCGGGAGGATAAACGTCCTGATCAAGGATTCGGACCGGCACATTTTGCGAAAAACGCCGGGAACCTCCCACCGCCCGCATGGTTGCCTTCTCGGAGGAACCGCCATGCAGCACATTTCCGACGAGATGCAGGACTGCATCGACAACTGTCTCGATTGCTATTCGGTCTGCCTGTCCACGGCGATGGGCCATTGCCTTGAAACCGGCGGAGAGCATGTCGCGCCGAAGCATTTCCGGCTGATGATGGCCTGCGCGGAGATTTGCCGGACCGCCGCACATTTCATGCTGATCGGTTCTCCGCATCACAAGCACACCTGCCGGGAATGCGCCGAAATCTGCCGCGAATGCGCGAAGGACTGCGAACGGCTCGGCGGCATGGACGAATGCGTCGACGCCTGCGAGGAATGCGCGGAAAGCTGCGAGAAGATGGCGGCGTAGCCCCTCTCCCGCTTGCGGGAGAGTCGGCAGACCGCGAAGCGGTCGCCGGGTGAGGGGAAGCAGCGAGTGCGGAGTTCGGACTCTCCCCTCACCTCGCTCGACGCCTTGCGGCGTCGAGTCGTCCTCTCCCGTAAACGGGAGAGGGAAAAAGTTTCACATGTTCAGAACACGTCCATAAGCATCCAGCACACTTTCCTTCATCGTCTCCGACAAAGTCGGATGCGGGAAGATCGTGTGCATCAGTTCTTCCTCGGTCGTCTCGCAGTTCATGGCGACGACGAAGCCCTGGATGAGTTCCGTGACTTCCGCCCCTGCGAGATGCGCACCGAGAAGCTCGCCTGTCTTGGCATCGAAGATCGTCTTGCAAAGACCTTCCGGCTCGCCAAGCGCGATGGCCTTGCCGTTGCCGATGAACGGGAAGCGGCCAATCTTGACCTGACGCCCCTGCTCCTTGGCTTTTGTCTCGGTGAGGCCAACGGACGCGATTTGCGGATTGCAGTAGGTACAACCTGGAACTTTCGCCTTGTCGAGCGCATGGACCTTGAGACCCTTGATCATCTCGACCGTGGTGACGCCCTCATGCTCGGCCTTGTGCGCCAGCATCGGCGGGCCGGCAACATCGCCGATGGCGTAGATGCCTTTGACGTTAGTGCGGCCGTAGCCGTCGGTGACGACGATGCCCTTGTCCGTCTTCACGCCGGCTGCTTCGAGGCCAATATTCTCGATATTGCCGACGACGCCGACGGCGGAAATCACCTTCTCGGCGGTGATCATCTCGGCCTTGCCGCCGACATCAATGGTGGCGGTGACGCTGTCGGCCTTCTTGTCGAGCTTCGTGACCTTGGCGCCGGTGATAATCTTGATGCCCTGTTTCTCGAACTGCTTGCGGGCGAAGGCGGCGATCTCGGCGTCCTCGACCGGCAGGATCTGCGGCAGGAGTTCGACGATCGTCACCTCCGCGCCGAGCGCGCGATAGAAACTGGCGAACTCGACCCCGATGGCACCCGAGCCGACGACGAGCAGCGATTTCGGAAACTTGTCCGGGTTCATCGCCTCGAAATAGGTCCAGACCTGCTTCTTGTCCGGCTCGAGGCCCGGCAGCACGCGCGGCCGCGCGCCGGTGGCTACAATGATGTGAGCGGCCTTGTAGGTGCCGGCACCGAGAGCGCCCTTCGGGCCTTCCACCGGCGGGCCGAGCACACCCTTGGTCGGCGCGGTGACCGCGATCTCGCCGGGTTTGGTGATCTTCGCATCGCCCCAGATCGTCGTGATCTTGTTTTTCTTGAACAGAAACTGCACGCCGCTGTTCATCTGCCCGGCGATGCCGCGCGAACGCTTGATGATGGCGGCAATATCGAAGCCGAATTTTTCGGCCATCAGGCCGTAATCCTTGGCGTGGCCGAAATAAGTGAAAATCTCGGCCGAGCGCAGCAGCGCCTTGGTCGGGATGCAGCCCCAGTTCGAGCAAATGCCGCCGAGATGTTCGCGCTCCACGACAGCCGTCTTGAAGCCGAGTTGCGCGGCGCGAATGGCGGCGACATAGCCGCCCGGCCCGCCGCCGATGATGATGATGTCGAACGTGTTGTCGGCCATCACATCACCAGCCCAACCGGCTTCTCAACGAAGCCCTTCAGCGTCTGCATGATATTGGCAGCATCGGCGCCATCCACGACGCGATGATCGCAGGACAAAGTCGCGGTCATCATGGTGCGGATTTCGATCTTGTCGCCTACGACAACAGGCCGTTTTTCGCTCGCGGCAACCGCGAGAATGGTCGAGTGCGGCGGGTTGACGATGGCGGTGAAGTGCTTCACGCCGTACATACCGAGATTGGAGATCGCGGCAGTGCCGCCCTGGTATTCGTGCGGTTTGAGCTTCTTGTCGCGCGCACGCTTGGCGAGGTTCGAGCTTTCCTGGGCGAGCTCCGGCAGCGGCTTGTCCTGAGCGTTTCGCAGGATCGGCGTGATCAGGCCGCCGCCCGGGATGGCGACCGCGATGCCGATATCGACATTGTGGTGACGCAGCATGCCGCCTTCGGTCCAGGAGGCGTTCGCGTTCGGATGCTTCTTCAGCGTCAGCGCAAACGCCTTGACGATGAGATCGTTGACCGACACGCGCCAGACCGGCTTGCCGTCTTCCTTCGGCGCGTAGGAGTTCATTTCCTCGCGCAGCTTCAGCAGCGCATCGACTTCGAAATCGACGGCGAGGAAGAAGTGCGGCACGACAATCATAGACTGCTGCATGCGCGTCGCGATGGTGCGGCGCATGCCGTCGTGAGGAACGACATCGTAGCTGCCCGGCTCGAACAGCGCGCGGATCTGATCGTCCGGCATCAGCGGCAGGCCGAACGCACCGCCACCGGCAGCGGCGGGAGCGCCGGCGCCAGGCCGTGCGGACTCGACGTCCTTCTTGACGATGCGGCCGTGAGGGCCGGAACCGGCGATGGCCGACAGGTTGACGCCGCGCTCCTTGGCGATGCGGCGTGCAAGCGGCGAGGCAAACACCTTTACGCCGGCACCGTTGGCTTTCGGAGCAGGCACCGGTGCAGCTACGGGCGCGGGCTTTGCCGGTTCCGCCTTGGCCGCCTCGACCTTCGGCTCTTCTTTCTTCGGCTCTTCTTTCTTGGCTTCCGGCGCGGCGGCGGTCTTCGGTTGTTCCGCGGGCGCTGCACTTACAGCGCTGGCGTCCTCGCCTTCTTCGAACAGAACGGCAATCGGCTTGTTCACCGCCACATCGTTCGTGCCTTCGGCGACGAGAATCTTGCCGAGCGTGCCTTCATCGACGGCCTCGACTTCCATCGTGGCCTTGTCGGTCTCGATCTCGGCGATGACGTCGCCAGCCTTGACCTTGTCGCCTTCCTTCTTGAGCCATTTGACCAGGTTGCCCTGTTCCATGGTCGGCGACAGTGCGGGCATCAGGATGTTGATCGGCATGGCCGTTTTTATCCGCGATAAGTGACGGCTTTGACCGCCTCGATGACTTCAGCAACAGACGGCAGCGCGAGCTTTTCGAGGTTCGCGGCGTAAGGCATCGGGACGTCCTTGCCGGTGACGCGCAGCACCGGCGCGTCGAGATGATCGAACGCCTTTTCCATGAGCTGTGCGACGATCTCCGAGCCGACGCCGGACTGTGGCCAGCCCTCTTCGACAGTGACGCAACGATTGGTTTTCTTCACCGATTCGATGACGGTCTCGATGTCCATCGGACGGATCGTGCGCAGATCGATCACTTCCGCGTCGATGCCCTGCCCCGCGAGCTCTTCCGCGGCCTTGAGCGCATAGCTCATGCCGATCGAAAACGAGACGATGGTGACGTCACTGCCCGAACGCGCGATGCGCGCCTTGCCGATCGGCAGCACGAAATCATCGAGCTTCGGCACCTCGAAGTGCTGTCCGTACAGGATTTCGTTTTCAAGGAAGATGATCGGATTCGGATCGCGGATGGCGGCCTTGAGCAGGCCCTTGAAATCGGCGGCCGTGTAAGGCGCAATCACCTTCAGGCCGGGAACCTGGCTGTACCAGGCGGTGAAGTCCTGACTGTGCTGCGCGGCCACGCGGGCCGCGGCACCGTTCGGACCGCGGAAGACGATGGGACAACCCATCTGGCCACCGGACATATAGAGCGTCTTCGCGGCGGAATTGATGATCTGGTCCATAGCCTGCATGGCGAAGTTCCAGGTCATGAATTCGACGATCGGCTTCAGGCCGGCAAGAGCGGCACCGACACCGACGCCGGTGAAGCCATGTTCCGTGATCGGCGTGTCGATGACGCGCTTCGCGCCGAACTCGTCGAGCAGGCCCTGCGAAACCTTGTATGCGCCCTGATATTCCGCGACTTCCTCGCCCATCAGGAAGATGTCGCCGTCGCGGCGCATTTCCTCGGCCATGGCGTCACGAAGCGCCTCGCGAACCGTCAGCTTCACCATCTCCGTGCCTTCCGGCACTTCGGGATCGGGCTCAATCACAGGTTTCGGCGGAGTGGCAACGGCCGACGGGGCAACGTCGGGTCCGGGGCCCTTCTCCGGGGCGTCCGGAGGCGCGTTTTCCTCGGCCCTTTCCTCGGCTGCCGGTTCCTCGTCTTTATCGGCCTTGTCCGCCTTCGCCTTCGGTGCGGGCGCGGCCGCCGCGGAGGCGTCCTCACCTTCCTCGAGGATGATGGCGATCGGCGTATTGACCGCGACGTCTTCCGTTCCGTCCTTGATGAGTATCTTGCCGAGGACGCCTTCATCGACGGCCTCGACTTCCATCGTGGCCTTGTCGGTTTCGATTTCGGCGATCACATCGCCGGATTTCACCTTGTCGCCTTCAGCTTTCAGCCATTTGGCGAGCTTGCCCGACTCCATCGTGGGCGACAGCGCAGGCATAAGTACTTCGATCGGCATCGCGAACGCTCAATCCTGGTGTGTCGGTCGGTCAGACGTAGACGTCGGTCCAAAGCTCCGACGGATCGGGCTCAGGGTCGTTCGTCGCGAATTCGGCGGCCGCATTCACCACCGCACGGATGTCCTTGTCGATCTTATTCAGATCGTCCTCCTCCGCCCATTTATTTTCAAGCAGGCGCTTGCGGACCTGTTCGATCGGGTCGTGCTCATCCCGCATCTTCTGGACTTCTTCCTTCGAGCGGTATTTCGCCGGGTCGGACATCGAATGACCACGATAGCGATAAGTCTGCATCTCGAGGATGTATGGACCTTCGGTACGTGCGTGCTCGAAGGCACGTTCGGCGGCGGAGCGAACAGCGCGGACGTCCATCCCATCGACCTGCTCGCCCGGGATGTCGAAGCTGCGGCCGCGTTGCGAGAAATCGGTCGTTGATGAAGCTCGGGTATAGGATGTGCCCATGCCGTAGCGATTGTTTTCCACGACATAGATCACGGGCAGCTTCCAGAGCTTCGCCATATTGAAGCTCTCGTAAACTTGGCCCTGATTGGCGGCACCGTCACCAAAATAGGTCACGGCAACCTGCCCATTCTCCTTGTACTTGTTGGCGAAGGCCAGGCCGGTGCCGATCGACACCTGGGCCCCGACGATACCATGGCCGCCGAAGAAATTCTTCTCACGGCTGAACATATGCATCGAGCCGCCCTTGCCGCGCGAATATCCGCCGCTGCGGCCCGTCAGCTCGGCCATGACGCCCTTCGGGTCCATGCCCGCCGCCAGCATATGGCCATGGTCGCGATAGGACGTAACCAGTTGGTCGCCATCCTTCTGCGCCATCGTCATTCCAACAACGACCGCTTCCTGGCCGATGTAGAGGTGACAAAAACCGCCGATCAGGCCCATGCCGTAAAGCTGGCCCGCCTTCTCTTCAAAACGGCGGATGTTGAGCATGTCGCGAAATGCGGCGACTTCCTCGTCCTTGGAGAACGCGGCGATCGAATTCGATACGCCAGGCTCCGTGGGAACTTTGGCGTTTTTCGCCTTGGCGGCTGCTGCCATAACCGGAAGGCTCCCTGTTGCGTGGGGCGGTCGAATTTGACCGCTTCTATTTTGGGCAGACGTTAGCCTAACGATCTAGCAAAAGCGAGCAAACGCCAATTAACGGAGGCCGCCTGCAATCCCAAGAAAATCAACGATTTGCGGGAGGTCGCAGGATTCGGCGCCATGCGCTCATTGCATAGCTGTCCGGCGTCCGACCCGCTTCCGCGCAATAGCACGAAAGCGGCCTGTCAATACATTGGCTCAGTTCCCCGGCAGACGATCCAGGCGGGTCGGCGCTTCGAGCGAACCGAGGTCACGGGCACGCTCATACCACTCGCGTGCTTTCTGCACATCGGGGACCAGGCCGACGACGCCGCGCTCGCGCAGAGTCACCGGATCATAGGTCTCGCCGAGGGCGAGGGCCGCTTCGGCATAACCGGCTTCCGCAGCACGACGATACACGGGACGCGCCGACGAGAAATCGCCGTTCTCGATAAACCGGCGCCCACGAGCCATCAGCGTAGTCAACTCGCCGGCCGTAAGCTGCGGTGCGAGGGGCTCCGGTGGTGGAGCCGGAGGGGTATCCTTGGGCGGCAGCGCGGCCACCTGAGGCGGCGGTTCGGGCGCTGCCGATGCTGCGGCAGCCGGCCCCGGTGATGCTTCAGGTGCCAGATTCGCATCGACCGGCGGAGCCGACGGGGCAGCACCGCGATCCGAAGAAACAGGAAGGTCGGCAGAAGCCTGCGCTTCTGGGTTAGCCTGCGCCGGCTTCACCGGAACCGTTTCAACCGCCACTACCCCCGATGCGGTTGCTGCCGGAGCCTTGCTCGGGCTGAGGGCCGCCTGGATAGCGGAAACGGCGTTATTTACGCCTTCAAACCGCTCTTTGTTCGCCGTTGTTGCTTCACCTTCGGGCTGCGTCACGACATAGCCAATGAACAGCGCAAGCGCCGCGCCGGCAACGCCGACAACCGCGCCGAAGCGCAACAACATCTTGCCGGCAGATCCGGTTTTTCGTTTCTTGGCGCGCTCTACGTCCGGCGAGAACATCTGCGCCATCGACCGATAGCTGGGGTTCTCCTCGTCGGAAAACGCGTCATATCCGATGTTCGGCTGCGACGGCCGATAACCGGGATTGCGCGCCCAGTTCGGGGCGTAAGGCAGCACGTCGTCTGGCGGCTGCCCTGGTTTCAAGGGATCACTCATTACTCCCCCTTGGGCGCGATTACCGCGCCCAGCACGTCGTCCCTACGATACTTCGCCGCCACTAATTGGCCCGAGCTCTGCCCTTCGCGTTTTGTTGAGCATGCCAGGCCATGAAATCCCTAAACAGCGCATCGCGCTCTGCTTGCGTTTTCGGCGCAAGCGCTCCGCCAGAGTTGTCGAGGAAACGCTGGAAGTCGTCGCCCAAGGCCTGACGCTTGTCGCTCTGAACACCGGCCTGCTGCAGCATGCGTTCGGCGACATCGAGGCGCTGCCAGCCGGGCACGGTGGCGGCGAGATTGACCTCCTGCCACGCAGGATGGAATGCCGGATTGCGGAACTTGTCCCAATTCTGGAAGAGGCGCTCCACGAAGCGCTCGACGCGCTTGTAGCGGTACGTATTTTTTGGCCAGTTATAAACCGCCAGCACCGTCGGTACACCGATCGTGTCGACCACTTGGCCAGGCTTGATCAGGTTCGGATAATGCTCCGACGTCAATTCGCTTAGCGTGTAATAGTCCGCCAGCTTCTCGGTGAACGGCACGGGAACTATGTGCAGGCCGGCGTCTGAGGGGATGTCCTTTACGAAGCCAAGCGGTTTACCGGCACAGCGAATGAGCGCGTCGAGCTTGCCGGATTTCAGATCGGCCATGCCCGTGCGGTGATCCTGGTACACTTGCTCGACCTGGATGCCCATGCGCTCGAGCACGATATTTGCGGTGAGGCTGGCCGCGGTACCCTTCGGACCGAAGCTGACCCGCTTGCCGCGCAGATCTTCAAGCGTCTTGTATTTGGTCGGCGCAATGAAATGCAGCTCGGCCATCGGAAAACGGGCAATGTAGTGCACGCGGTTCGGCAGATTGCCGATGCCCTTTTCCTTGGCAAAGTACTCGAAGACATCCGACTGCGTAAATGCAGCGTCGATACCGCGCAGATACAGCAAGTCTTCGAGATTGGAGGTCGCGCCATAACCGATGTACGGCAGAACACGCAGTTCGTCGCCATCGTTGAGCACTTTGCCCATCTCGTCGGCGAAGCGCATGTTGGTGGTATCGAGCATGCCGCCCGAAATACCCATCGTCCACGCGTTCTTCTTTTCCTTGAGATTGACCTCAGTCTGGCTCTCGGAAGGGTCTTGTTTGACTTGCGCGAGTGTCGGCTGCGCGGTCACGAACGCGAAAATAAGCGCAAGCGTGCTGAAAACTAAACGCCGCATGTTCCCTCCCCCGGAATACGCAGACTGTGCGACGCTCCCAATACTCATTGACAGCGACTTTTAGGTGCCACACACAAGACGGAGAAAGCAAGACGAAAGTAAGGCGACCGCGAATTCTGATGGTCGGCAAGTCTGCGCTTTAACTATCCAAATTGTCGGGAATAAAGCTCTTTCCGGCCGTAAAGCATGACGCGGCCCGGAACCCCTTCCGGCTCAAAAAAATTGGCCGTTCATTTGAAATTTTCATGACGCGGGGTGGGCTCGTGAAGCCTGAAACGCGTCTAGGGGGCGATACTTTCGAGCATGAGAACCCGATCGTTTGGATGCAGAAGCCCGAGACTGCGGCGCGACTGCTCGTCGAGAACGTCGCGATCCACCGAGGTCGGTTCGAAGCGGGCGACGCGCTGCTCCAGCGCTTCGCGCTGTGCCTCGAGCCGTGCGAGTTCGGCACCAAGTTCGGCTATTTCAGCCTCGATACTGCGATGCGCCCGCAACCCGCGTTCGCCGTGCACGCCGTGATAGACGAAATATGACGTGAGGGCCGCAATCAGTGCCCAAAGGCTGAGTTGCGCCAAAGCCGCACGGATTCTCGCTCGCCGGATCATGCCGGAAGCTCGCCCGAGGCTGGTTTACCTCCGGTTAAAAAACCGGGCTTCAAAAGCGCGCAGCGCATTCCTCGCCTTGGCAAGTGCGCGGTCGAAGCGATCCGGCTCTCTGGCCGACCCGTTGCCGGCAGTCGCATATGGCAATTCAAGTTCAGCCTCGCTGACCCTGCCGTCCTTCACCGCGCGCACCACGAGGACCGCGGGACCGAGAGCCAGACGGTCGCCGGGCGCCGGGACGTTGTCCATTTCGGACGCAAAATGCTCGGCGACCGTGCGGTCCTTCAGTTCATCCTCGGCATCGAGGCTGTAGAGATCGCTGAGAATCGACAGCTTCGCCGAAGCGGTGAGCGGAAAGTTTGCGTGCTCGCCGGTATCGGAGCTGACGCTGAAGATGCGGTCGAGTTCGCGCACGCGCTCCGGCTGGGCAAGAAAATACCCGTAGTCACCGGGCTTCAGCGGCCCCGCGGTTGCGGGCTCCAGAATCCTGTCTTCCCGGACGACGAAAACCGGCCGCGCCCAACGCGGAGAAGCGCCCGGCGCGAGAACCGCGCTGCCCTCCTCGATGTAGTAGCCCACCATTTCGTGCTCCTGCTGGCCGGGCAGATCGATCTCGATCCGATGCACTTCCGGGCGGGCTTCGGGAAGTGCAAGACCGAGGCGGCGGGCCAGCGGCGTCAGTGTCCATCCCTGAACCACCAGCGACACGACAACGACGATGAAGGCGATGTTGAAATAAAGCGGCGCGTTGGGCAGGCCCGCCAGTGTAGGTACGGCAGCAAGAAAGATCGAAACAGCACCACGCAGACCGACCCACGAAATAAATACGCGCTCGTTGAACGAGAAGCGGAAGGGCGCGAGCGAGGCAAAAACAGCAAGGGGCCGTGCTATCAACATCAAAAACGCCGCCACCATCAGGCCCGGAACGAGCGCCTTGACCAGTTCGGACGGCGTGACCAGCAGGCCGAGCACGATGAACATCAGGATCTGGACCAGCCATGTCGCCGCGTCATGAAACGCGGTGATGGACGCGAACGCCCGCACGGGCCGGTTTCCCACCATGAGACCGGCGATATAGACGGCCAGAAAGCCGGAACCATTCGAGACCTGCGTCAACGCGAACACCGTTACGCCGCAAGCGATCGCCAGCAACGGATGAAGTCCGGCGGGCAGATCGACACGATTGAGCAGCGCAACGGTCGCATAGCCTCCCGCCACACCGATCAGCGCGCCGAGCACGCCATGTTCGAGAAGGGTCAGAACGATCTGGAAACCTGGATTGCTGCCGGATTCGACCAGATACTCGACCAGCACGATGGTCAGGATGACCGCGGTCGGATCGTTGGTGCCGGATTCGATTTCGAGCGTCGCGCCGACGCGACGCTGCAGATGCAGACCGCCGGCGCGCAGCAGGAAGAACACGGCGGCGGCGTCCGTTGGTGCGATCATCGCCCCCAGAAGCAGGCCCTGCGGGAACGACAATCCGAATAGCGGAACCGCAAAGCACGCGACCATCAATGACGTCAGAAAAACCGCGACGCTTGCCAGCACGATGCTCGGCGCCAGCACTCCCTGAAAGGCGGAAAGCCGCGTGCGCAGTCCGCCGTCGAACAGGATGACCGCCAGCGCGAACGAACCGATGAGGTAGGTCAGGCCGAAATCGCTGAATGCAATGCCGCCGGGTCCATCCACGCCAAGCAGCATGCCGATGCCGAGAAAGACGAGCAGCAGCGGCGCGCCGAAACGCCGGGCGACCAGGCTCGACAGGATGCCGGCCACCATCAGGGCCGATACTGCAAACAAAATCCAGTTGACGATGGTGATGCTCTGCATCCCGTCCGGCCGCCTCAAAAGCTAGGAACTTTTACATGTTCCCCTATCGTCCGGTGAAAGCGCAACAAAAAAGCCCGGCGATAGCCGGGCTTTTTGCGTAAGTCCGAGAGGTTACGCGAGGGCCTTGAGCGCCGCCTTGCCGGCATAGATTGCTTGAGGGCCAAGCTCCTCTTCAATGCGGATCAGCTGATTGTACTTTGCGGTGCGATCCGAGCGAGCGAGCGAGCCGGTCTTGATCTGTCCGCAATTCGTCGCGACCGCGAGATCCGCGATGGTCGAATCTTCGGTCTCGCCCGAACGGTGGGACATCACGGCCGTATAACCGGCGCGGTGGGCCATATCGACCGCGGCCAGCGTCTCGGTAAGCGAACCAATCTGGTTCACCTTGACGAGGATGGAGTTCGCCGTGCCGCTCTTGATGCCCTTTGAGAGACGGGTGACGTTGGTGACGAAAAGATCGTCGCCGACGAGCTGGACCTTGTTGCCGACCAGATCGGTGACAGCCTTCCAGCCCTCCCAATCGTCCTCGGACATGCCGTCCTCGATGGAAGCGATCGGATAGTCCTTCGCCAGCTTGGCCAGATACTCCGCCTGCTCTTTCGGCGTGCGCGAAACGCCTTCGCCTTCATAGACGTACTTACCATCCTTGAAGAACTCGGTGGCCGCACAATCGAGGCCAATGAAGATGTCGCCGCCGGGCTTGAAGCCGGCCTTCTCGATGGCTGCCATGACAAAGTCCAGCGCCGCCGGAGCGGACGGCAGGTTCGGCGCGAAACCGCCCTCGTCGCCCACATTGGTGTTGTGGCCGGCGGCCTTCAGCGCGCTGCGCAGCGTGTGGAAGATTTCCGAGCCGTAGCGGACCGCTTCCTTCAGGCTCGGCGCGCCGACCGGCATGATCATGAATTCCTGGAAATCGATCGGGTTGTCGGCATGGGCGCCGCCATTGACGATGTTCATCATCGGCACGGGCAGCACGCGCGCGGACGCGCCGCCGACATAGCGGTAGATCGGCAAACCGGCCGCTTCGGCCGCAGCCTTGGCCACCGCCAGCGAAACCCCGAGAATGGCGTTGGCGCCGAGACGGGCCTTGTTGGGCGTGCCGTCGAGCTCGATCATGATCTGGTCGATCTGCGCCTGGTTTTCGGCCTCAAGACCGCCCAGCGCCTCGAAGATTTCGCCGTTGACCGCATCGACCGCCTTGGTGACGCCCTTGCCGAGATAGCGCTTCTTGTCGCCATCGCGCAGTTCCACGGCCTCGTGCGCGCCGGTCGACGCGCCGGAGGGAACGGCGGCGCGCCCCATCGAACCGTCTTCGAGAACGACATCGACTTCGACCGTCGGATTGCCACGGCTGTCCAGAATTTCACGGCCAATGATATCGACGATAGCGGTCATACGCAGTCTCCGGTCTGAATCGTGTTTCAGGATTGTTGCGCGTCTCATACGCGAGGAATGTGACAGACGCAAAGGACGTGCCGCCACAGCTTCAGCGTGACGGCGGGGCGACATGCCACCCTTCCTCAGAATGACCTCCGAAATTTGTTTCCGGCGCCGCCAAAACGCCCCAGACGCCACCGACCCTGTCGCCTTCGAGGGAGGGACGAATGCGGCTTATCGTGACGAACGGGGATGCGGCAGTCAGCAAACTGAGAGCCGGCGGTATCACGGACCCCATCCTGCCCTGGCGGGACGTCCTCCACGAGGGACCGGTTCCCGAGGGGGAACGCCTCGAACGGCTGTCCCAGATCCGCGCGGCCTTCATCGCCAAGACGTTCGGCTTTCCTCATGACGAGGTTGCGCTGTCCTTCGCGGAGCGCGACATCGATATCCGGGCACACCGGAACTATGACCGCATCGAAATCTGGCTGGAGCACGACCTCTACGACCAGCTCCAGTTGATCCAGATCCTGAATTTCTTCGTCGAGGAAGGGCGCGGACAAGACATCTTTCTCGTACATACGACAAAGTATCTCGGAACGATCTCGAACAAGGCCGTGCCGGCACTGGAAAAGGAAGCAAAGCCGGTTACGCCCGAGCAGTTCCATCTCGCACGCCAGGCCTGGCGCGCGTTCACGTCGCCAAATCCCGGCCTTCTCGTGCGTCTGTCGCGCTCCGACACCAGCGCGCTGCCTTTCCTGAAAAGGGCGATACATCGCCTGCTCGCGGAATTCCCCGACCCGGTTCACGGGCTGAGCCTGACCGAAGAACGCGTATTGCGCCGCCTCGAACGCGGGCCGGCGACGGCATGGGAGCTGTTTCGCGATGTGACCGCTCAGGAGGACGCGCGCTTCATGGGCGATATCAGTTTCCTGACCCGCCTGAACGCGCTCACATTCGCCAATGAGCCGCTGATCTCGGGCGTCAGCAAACCAATCCGCATCGACCCGGACCCGTCCAAGGATGGCGGAACCGATGCCGTGTTGCGCATCACGTCAGCAGGGCTGCAGGCCCTCAATCATGGCCTCGACCATGCGATGGTGAATGATGTCGACCGCTGGATCGGCGGCACGCGGCTGCGGCCTGCCCTGCTTCTGCGTTACGACCGCAAGAGCGGCGAGCTTATTGCACCGCCGTAAAGAAGTCGGCGATCTCCTGGCCGAAGACGAAGCCCAGTATCACAATAACAACGAGAACGACGTGCCAGGCGCGCATTGATGTTCTCGCTCAGGTTTGTGATTTCGCAAGCCGGTCAAAGGCAACCAGCTCCGTCAGAAGCTTTTCCATATCCTTGAGCGGGATCATGTTCGGCCCATCGCTCGGCGCCTTGTCGGGATCCGGATGGGTTTCGATGAAGACGCCGGCAACGCCGACGGCGACGGCGGCCCGCGCCAGCACTGGTACATACTCGCGCTGGCCGCCGGACGATGTGCCCTGCCCGCCCGGCTGCTGCACCGAATGGGTGGCATCGAAAATCACCGGCTTCCCCATGTCCTTCAGCACCGGCAGCGCCCGCATGTCGGAAACCAGCGTGTTGTAACCGAAGCTCACGCCGCGCTCGGTGACGAGCACATTCTCGTTTCCGGCGGATGTGATCTTTTCGATCACGTTCTTCATGTCCCACGGCGCGAGGAACTGACCCTTCTTGACGTTGACCGCCCGGCCCGTTTTCGCGGCGGCGACAAGCAGGTCGGTCTGGCGGCAAAGGAAGGCCGGAATCTGCAGCACATCCACCGCCTCCGCGACGGGGGCGCACTGGCCGATTTCATGGACGTCCGTCAATACGGGCAAACCCAGCGTTTCGCGGATTTCAGCGAACACCGGCAGCGCCGCTTTCAACCCTACCCCGCGCTGTGCGCCGGCCGAGGTACGGTTGGCCTTGTCGAAACTGGTCTTGAAGACGAGGCCGATGCCGACGCGGGCCGCGATCTCTTTCAGCGCCGAAGCGACTTCCAGCGCGTGCGCACGGCTTTCGAGCTGGCACGGGCCGGCGATCAACGCGAGAGCCAACCCGTTGCCAAACGAAACGGGGCCGACCTTTACGATCGGCGCGGTGGCGAGGTTGGCCGGATGCGCGGTCATGACCGCACTTTACACCAGTCTCGACTGATGCACCGCAGCTTCGATGAACGAGGCAAAGAGCGGGTGCGGCTCGAACGGGCGGGACTTCAGCTCCGGATGGAACTGGACACCGATGAACCAGGGGTGCCCTTCCATCTCGACGATTTCCGGCAGGATGCCGTCCGGCGACATGCCGCAGAAGCGCATGCCACGCTGCTCCAGCCGGTCCAGATAGGCGGTATTGACCTCGTAACGGTGGCGGTGGCGCTCCGAAATATCGGTCTTGCCGTAGATATCCGCGACCTTCGAGCCCGGCTTCAGAATGGCCTCATAGGCGCCGAGCCGCATCGTGCCGCCGAGATCGCCGTCCGCGGCGCGCTTTTCAAGCGCATTGCCGCGCACCCACTCAGTCATGAGGCCGACCACCGGCTCGGGCGTCGGGCCGAACTCGGACGAGTTTGCCTTCTCCACGCCGGCCAGATGGCGCGCGGATTCGATGACCGCCATCTGCATGCCGAGACAGATGCCGAAATAGGGAATCTGACGTTCGCGCGCGAACTGAGCCGCGCGGATCTTGCCTTCGACACCGCGCACGCCAAAGCCGCCGGGCACCAGAATGCCGTCGGCACCTTCCAGCAGATCGACCGGATCTTCCTTCTCGAAAATCTCGCTCTCGATCCAGTCCAGATTGACCTTCACGCGATTGGCGATGCCGCCATGCACGAGAGCCTCGATGAGCGACTTGTAGGCGTCTTTCAGGCCGGTGTACTTACCGACGATGGCGATGGTGACTTCGCCTTCCGGATTCTTGATGCGGTCGACGATCTCGGTCCAGCGCGACAGATCGGGCTTCGCCGTGGAATCGAGGCCGAAGGCGCGCAGCACTTCGGAATCGAGCCCTTCCTCATGATAGGCGATCGGCACTTCGTAGATGGTTTCCACGTCGCGCGCTTCGATGACGGCTTCCGGTCGCACATTGCAGAACAGACCGAGCTTGCGGCGCTCGTCGCCCGGAATCGGACGGTCGGTGCGGCACAGCAGGATATCCGGCTGGATGCCGATGGAGCGCAGTTCCTTGACGGAATGCTGCGTCGGCTTGGTTTTCAGCTCGCCCGCACTGGGTATGTACGGCAGCAAAGTGAGGTGAATGTAGATCGACGAGCCGCGCGGAAGATCGTTGCCGAGCTGGCGGATGGCTTCGAAGAACGGCAGGCCCTCGATGTCGCCGACCGTGCCGCCGATTTCGACAAGGACGAAATCGAAGCCGTCATTGCCTTCGAGAACGAAGTTCTTGATGGCGTCGGTGACGTGCGGGATCACCTGCACGGTACCGCCGAGGTAATCGCCACGGCGCTCCTTGGCGATGATGTCCTGGTAGATACGGCCGGTGGTGATGTTGTCCTGTTTCGACGCGGCGATGCCGGTGAAACGCTCGTAGTGGCCAAGGTCGAGATCTGTCTCCGCGCCGTCGTCGGTGACGAAGACTTCGCCGTGCTGATAGGGGCTCATCGTCCCCGGATCCACGTTCAGATAGGGATCGAGCTTCCGCAGCCGGACCTTGTAGCCGCGCGCCTGAAGGAGCGCGCCGAGGGCGGCTGAAGCGAGACCCTTGCCGAGGGAGGAGACCACGCCGCCGGTGATGAACACATACCGCGTCATGGGCTTACACCCTATCCTCTCTCACTTCGGTTTGACGACAAAATTGGAACGCGGCCAATCCGCGCTCCACAGGTTTACGGAGCCGGAGCAGCCGGCGGCTGAGGCGCACCGGAGATCGGGGCTTGCGGCGCCGCCGGAGCCGCAGGCGCCTGTTGCTGTTTCAAATTATCCATCAGGCCGCCCGGAGCCGAGCTTTCGGCGGGCGGAGCCGCGCGCTGGATGATCGACGGCGCGATGCGGTTGGTGCCGGCCATGATCGCCAGCGCGATGGACGTGGCGAAAAAGCCCGCCGCCAGCCATGCGGTTGTGCGCGTCAAAGCGCTGGCCTTGCCGCGGCCGGTCATGAAGCCGCCGCCCCCACCGCCACCAATGCCAAGAGCGCCGCCTTCGGAGCGCTGGAGCAGCACGGTCGCGACGAGCGCGAGCACGATCATCAGATGAACGACGACGAGAACGGTATGCATGGCAGCCGATATAGGTTTGGACGCGGCTGATTACACCAGCCCGCCAGGATAAGCCACCCCTGCCCGGCGAGGTCCTGCGTTCTAGGTGTAAACTTTTGCAATTGCGATGAAATCCGCCGCCTTCAGGCTGGCTCCGCCGACCAGCGCGCCATTCACATGGGCGACGGAGAGCAGTTCGGCGGCGTTCGACGGCTTCACGGACCCGCCATAGAGGATGCGGATGCCGGAGGCTTCGGCGCCGAAGCGGGCCTCCAGGCTCTCCCTGATGAAGCGGTGGACGTCCGCCACGTCCGCGGGTGTTGGAGTGAGACCGGTGCCTATCGCCCAGACCGGCTCATAGGCGATGACGAGACTGTCGGCGGTGGCACCGTCCGGCACCGAATCCTTCAGCTGCCAGCCGACGACATCGAGCGTCTGCCCGCCATTGCGCTCCTCCTGCGTCTCCCCGATGCACACGATGGCGGTCAGTCCGGCACGCCACGCCCCCCGCACCTTGGCCCGAACGCCGTCATTGGTTTCGCCATGGTTCTGGCGCCGCTCGGAATGACCGAGAATCACATGGGTCGCGCCCAGATCGGCCAGCATCTCGGCCGATATGTCGCCGGTATGAGCGCCGGATGGCTCGGCATGGCAATCCTGTCCGCCAATGGCGAAATCCTGCCCGGCAGCCACGACAGCGGCCCCGATGAGGGTCGCGGGCGGACAGACGACGACTTCCGCCTGCCCGGCCTCTCCAGCGGCGGCCTTTTCCCGAATCGCGGCGAATTCAGCCAGGGAGGCCTTGAGGCCGTTCATCTTCCAGTTTCCCGCAAGCAGCGGTCTCGGCGCCATAATGTCTTTCTCCGTTACGGGGTTACCTGCCGTCTTGTTGAGCCAAGTTCAAGATTGCGGCACGCGCGTCCCCGCCTCTATGCTCCGCGCCGCGTCTCGGGCTATATGCCCCGCAAATTCCCATACTGTTCTCAGGCAGGTCCATGCTCAACTCCTTGCGCCAAAAGTCCGCCGGCATCGTCATGAAGATCCTCCTGGGTCTTATCGTGATCAGCTTCGCGGTGTGGGGCGTCGAGGACATGTTCCGCGTCCGGGTGTCGAACGTTGTCGCCAGCGTCGGCGACACGGACATCACCGTCGATGCCGTCCGCGACCGCTGGAACCAGGAAATCCAATTCTCGCAGCAACGCTACGGCCGGCAGCTGACGGCCGCCGAGGCCCGCGCCGTCGGAATCGACCGCCAGGTGCTGGCGGAACTGATGGCAAACGCCACGCTTCAGGAGCAGGCAAAGCGGCTGAACCTCGCCGTTCCCGACGCCGACGTCGCCCGCTCGATCGTGGAAGACCCCACATTCCGCGACGCGCGCGGGCAGTTCGACCAGATCCGCTTCCAGCGCGTGCTCAGCGCGAGCGGCATGAACGAGCCGATGTATGTCGCGCTGCAGCGCAATCTGCTGCTTCGCCGCCAGATCATCGAAGGTGTCGCCGGTGGCGTACAAGTTCCCGCCGCGCTGTCGGAAGCCGTGTTCAAACATCAGAACGAACGACGTTCGGCGAGCTATGTCATTCTTCCCGGCTCGGACGGCGCGTCGATTGCCGCGCCGGACGACGCGACGCTCCAGGCGTTCTTCGAGGAACGCAAGGGCGTGTTCCAGGCTCCGGAACGGCGTTCGTTCACGCTGGTCGCCGCGACCGCCGCCGATCTTGCGCAAAAAGAGGTCGTTAGCGACGAGGACGTACGTGCCCGCTACGAGCAGGAGAAGGACCGGCTCGGCCAGCCTGAACGGCGTACGGTCGACCGCATTACATTCCCTTCGCTCGACGAAGCGAAAGCCGCCTCCGACAAGATCAAGGGCGGCGCGACATTCGACCAGATCGTGACCGAACGTGGCCTGTCCGCCGCCGACACCTCGCTCGGCACGGTCACGAAGTCCGATATTCTCGACAAGCCGATTGCCGACGCAGCGTTCGCGCTGTCCGAAGGTCAGGTCAGCGAGCCGGTGGAAGGTCAGTTCTCGACCGTCATTTTGCGCGTAGGCAAAGTCGAGCCCGCCGTTACAAGGACGTTTGACGACGTAAAGGAAGAGCTACGCACCGCGATCGCGACCGAACGAGCCGCCGGAAAGCTGCTCGATATTCACGACCAGATCGAGGACGACCGGGCCAGCGGCATGACGCTCGCGGAAGTCGCAACGAAAAACGGTCTTGAGCTTCGCACGTTCACGGATATCGACCGGCAAGGCAGAGCCGGCGAGGAGCCGGCGGACATTCCGGGCGGCGCGACTGTGCTGAACGAGGTGTACGGCTCCGATGTCGGCGTCGAGAACAACGCCATGCAGATCGACTCGGGCTATGTCTGGTTCGACGTGACAAAGATCGACCCCGCGCGGGAACGGACTTTCGAGGAAGCCAAAGAGGATATTCTTGCGCGTTGGAGAGCCGAAGAAGCGCGCAAGGCGCTCGACGCGAAAGTCGACGAGGCATTGAAGCAGTTGCGCGATGGTACGCTGACTCTGAACGATCTCGCGACGCGTGAGAATGTTCAGCTGCAGACCGCCGAAAAGATCGACCGTGCCGGCGGTTCCCTCGGCTCGCCCGCCGCAGCCCAGATCTTCGCGACGGCGCAAGGCGGCTTCGGCTCGGCACCGAGCAGCGACGACGGCCGGGTCGTCTTCCAGGTCACCGCCATCGACGCGCCGGCATTCGACGCGAATGCCGAAGAGACCAAGCAGTTCGCCGAACGTATCGCCGCAAACATCGAAAACGATCTCGCGGCTCAGTACGTCGCGCAGCTGCAGTCTTCGCTTGGCGCGAGCGTGAACAGCCAGGCGCTCGCGACCGCGTTGGGCATCGTAGCCGATCAGCCCTGATGCGCTTCGAACCGTCTCCGGATTTCTTCTCCGCCGCCTATACCGGCGGGCGGCCGCAGGTCGTATGGACGACGTTTGTCGCCGACCTCGAAACGCCCGTATCCGCGTATCTGAAACTCGCGGGCGGACGCCCGAATGCGTTCCTGCTGGAATCCGTCGAGGGCGGCGCCACGCGCGGCCGCTATTCGATGATCGGGCTTAAGCCCGACTTGATCTGGCGCTGCATCGGCAAGACGGCCGACATCAACCGTTCGCCGGAAACCGATCCGGACACGTTCGCACCGACCAATCTGCCGCCGCTCGACTCATTGCGCGCGCTGCTCGCCGAGTCCGCAATCCCGATGCCTGACAACCTGCCGCCTATGGCGGCCGGCGTTTTCGGCTATCTAGCCTACGACATGGTCCGGCACATGGAGGAATTGCCGGAGCCGAACCCGGACGTTCTTGGCACGCCCGACGCGCTGATGATGCGGCCGACGGTCATGGTGATCTTCGATTCCGTGAAAGACGAGATCACCGTCGTTACGCCAGTTCGTCCGGCGGCGGGAGTAAGCGCCGACGCGGCACTGGCCCGCGCGCACGACCGGCTTGCCGAGGTGCTGGACAGACTGGAGAGCCCGCGGGAGAGCATCGACGCCGATGCCGTTCTCGACCATCCGCCTCCGGCCCTCCGATCGAATACGACCGAGGCGGAGTATCTGGCCATGGTCGCGCGCGCGAAGGAATACATAGCGGCCGGCGATATCTTCCAGGTTGTCCTTTCCCAGCGTTTCGAAGCGCCGTTCGAGTTGCCTCCATTCTCGCTGTACCGCGCGCTGCGCCGTGTGAACCCGGCGCCGTTTCTCGTCTATCTCGATTTCGGCGGTTTCCAGATCGTTTGCTCGTCGCCCGAAATTCTCGTGCGGTCGCGCGATGGCGTGGTGACGATCCGCCCTATTGCCGGCACACGCCCCCGCGGCGCGACGCCCGCCGAAGATCGCGCACATGCAGAGGATCTCCTCGCGGACCCGAAGGAGCGTGCCGAGCATCTGATGCTGCTCGATCTCGGCCGCAACGATGTCGGCCGCGTCGCGGAGATCGGTACGGTCACGGTCACGGACCAGTTCTTCCTCGAATATTATTCCCACGTCATGCACATCGTCTCGAATGTCGAGGGCAAGCTGGCGGCCGGACATGATGCGCTCGATGCGCTGGCGGCAGGCTTTCCCGCGGGCACGGTTTCGGGCGCGCCGAAAGTTCGCGCGATGGAAATCATCGACGAACTTGAGAAGGAAAAGCGCGGCGTATATGCCGGCTGCGTCGGTTATTTCGGTGCCAACGGATCGATGGACACTTGCATCGCACTGCGAACTGCAGTTGTGAAAAACAACAAGATGTATGTGCAGGCGGGTGCCGGCATCGTCGCGGACTCAGTGCCAGCCAGCGAACAGGCCGAGTGCATCAACAAGGCGAAGGGCCAGTTCCGGGCGGCCGAGGAAGCCGTGCGTTTCGCCGCCCAGGCCAAGCGCGGGCAGTAGATTTCAAAGCGGTATTGTCATCAGTGCGATGCCTGCCACGGCGCAAAGGCCGAGTGTCGTGATCATGCCGAGATTGAAACGGAAGATCATAACCATTGCCGCCAGTGAAAGGAGCGCCGCGCGCCAGTCGATCGTTCCCCAGACCGGAATGTCGGGGCCAACTCCGAGGATCGTCAATTCCCGCACCTCGCCGAACACAACATGGAGCGCGAACCAGAGCGCAAGATTGGCGATGACTCCCACAACCGCGGCCGTGATGCCCGTCAGGGCCGCAGAAAGAGCTTGATTGCCGCGCAGACGTTCCATGTAGGGCGCGCCCAGGAATATCCAGAAAAAGCACGGCGCGAACGTAACCCAGACGGTGAGCATGCCGCCCAGAATGCCCGCCGTTAACGGATCGAACGCGCCGGGTGCGCGGAAGGCGGCAAGGAACCCGACAAATTGGAGAACAAGGATCAGGGGCCCGGGTGTGGTTTCCGCAAGCCCAAGCCCATCGACCATTTCTCCAGGCGAAAGCCAGCCATAGCTCTCGACGGCAGCCTGAGCCACATAGGCAAGAACCGCATAGGCGCCACCGAAGGTCACGACCGCCATAACGCTGAAAAAGCCCGCGATCTGCGGCCATACGGTCTGCGGCAGCATCAGCCAAAGCAACGCTACCGGGCCGAGCCAAAGCGGCAGCCAGATCAGGCATGTGTGCACAAACTTCGCGGTGCTCGGCGCCGTATGGGCGAGTTCGCCGCGCTCGAACATCACATCGATCGCGCCGCGCAAGTTCGCCGTGCCATGGCTGCCATGGCCCCCGCTCCTGAACAGGTTCGGCGCTGCACGGCTGCCGAGAAAGCCGACCAGCCCCGCAGCCAAAACGATGAGCGGAAACGGAATATCGAGAACGTAGATTCCGAGGAACGCCGCGACGGCGATAGCGATCATGGCGCGGTTCTTCAGCGCGCGACGAGCGATGCGTAACAACGCTTGGACCACGATCGCAAGCACCGCGGCCTTGATGCCAAAAAACACCGCGCCGAGCAGCGGCACATCGCTGTAGAGCGCATACACCGCGCTCAGCACCATGATCAACAACGCGCCGGGCAGGACAAACAAGACACCGGCAACGATGCCGCCAGCGGTTCGGTGCAGCAGCCAGCCGAGGTATATGGCGAGTTGCTGAGCCTCCGGCCCCGGCAGAAGCATGCAGTAGTTGAGGGCGTGGAGGAACCGCTCTTCGCCGATCCAGCGCTTTTCGTCGACGACGATGCGATGCATCAGCGCGATCTGGCCGGCGGGGCCACCGAAACTGAGGAGACCAATCTTGAGCCAGACGGCGGTAGCCTCGGCAAAGCTGGGTGGCTTCAAGTCCGCATCGAACTCGTCCGAGACCGGCGTCGCGGGGATAGTCATTGCGTCCTCATCGGAGAATGAGCCGGCCAATCGTGCGTCTCGTTCACGGCGTCACGCGACCAGCGATACAAAGCGTCGTACAGAACGAAGCCAGCTTCCAGTTGCTCCAGATCGTCCTTGTACATGCGTGACAGTCCCAAGGACACAGCGAGCAGCCCCGCAGCCTGCGGCATCGTTTCGAGCCGGTCGGTATCAGCAGCGCGAACGATAGCCGCTAATCGATCTAGCGCCTCATTCCGGAGACCGAACTCCTCGATCATCGTGTCGAAGCTGCAGCGCTCTGCGCGATGGGTCCAGAACACGCCGTCGATATCGAAAGGCGTAGCTTTGAACCTCTCGGCAACCGTATTCACCTCACCGGCGGATACAAACAGGAACTCTGCCAGCGGATCGATAAACCGCCTGATCAACCAAGGGCAGGCAATACGATCTATCTTGGGGCGCGCGCGCGTCACCCAGACCGTTCGTCCCCGCTCGTTGCGTTCAGGTATGAGTGCAGCTTTGACTGCC
This sequence comes from Hyphomicrobiales bacterium, assembly GCA_022842205.1. Classification (GTDB taxonomy): domain Bacteria; phylum Pseudomonadota; class Alphaproteobacteria; order Rhizobiales; family Methylopilaceae; genus Flaviflagellibacter. The sequence goes on along the minus strand of JALHQA010000006.1, from coordinate 71,642 downwards.
GGTGCCCTTGCGGCCCGCCATGCATCAAAGCCGCCTTCAAGTGTTTCCGAGCCAGTACCGCTCTGGCGAAGCATTGCACCAAGGCCCTGGCTGAGTGCACCACCGTCACGGCAGACCAATACCACGCCGCGCCCCGGCGTGACGGCTGGCCAGCCAGTTGGCCCCCTCTCGAGACATCGCATAGCGCCGGGCACCAGATAAGGATCAGCGTTAAAATCCGCCTCCTCGCGCACGTCGAAAACGGCGGGAGCATTCGGCAGTCCAACAAGCTTCACGAGCTGGGAGACAGTGATTTCAGTATTCGACGGCATGGTCCGCCCGCTTTGAAGGGGTAACGGACGCGAACTTCGGCTGCCGCCTCACGGGGTGCGCGCATCAACCCCTTACTTCCTTAAAAGCACAAACTTTCCGAGCCCGTCAACGCCCGCCATACCGACAGACTCGACCTGCCTCCCGGCTGGGGGTAAACCCCCGCCATGACCCGCGTAACGCTGATCGACAATTACGACAGTTTCACCTTCAACGTGCTCCACGCCATCGGGCGGTTGGGCGCGCAGGTGACGGTTGTGCGCAACGACAAAACGACGGTGGACGAGGTTCTGGCCACGAAACCGGATGCCATCGTGATATCGCCGGGCCCCTGCACCCCCAAGGAAGCCGGCATTTCGTGCGAGCTGATCGAAAAGGCGGGGGCTGATGTGCCGATCCTCGGCATCTGCCTTGGCCTGCAAGCCATGGGCGACGTCTATGGCGGCGACGTTGTTCGCGCGCCGGCGCCCGTCCACGGCAAGGTCAACACGATCAAGCATGCCGGGAAAAGCGTGTTCCGCGGAATCAACGAACCGATCCAGGCCACGCGCTATCATTCTCTGGTGGTGGACCGCGCCACACTGCCCGCCGATCTCGAGATCACGGCGGAAAGCGAAGACGGCCTCATCATGGGGCTCGCCCATAAGACACACCCCGTTCACGGCGTGCAGTTTCATCCCGAAAGCATCGCCTCCGAACATGGCAACACCATCTTCGCGAACTTCCTGAAGATCGCCGAGGAGTGGAACAAGAAGCACGCCGCCTGATGGAAAAATTTCGTCCTTTCGTCAGCCGGGTCTCTACCGGCAAGCCCCTGTCGCGCGACGAAGCCAGGGAGGCCTTCGACGTCATCATGTCCGGCGAGGCGACTCCGGCACAGATTGGCGCCTTCCTGATGGCGCTCCGCGTGCGCGGCGAAGCGGTCGATGAGATCGCCGGCGCCGTCGAGGTCATGCGGGCGAAGATGATTCGCGTGAGCGCCCCCGCGGACGCGGTCGATGTTGTCGGTACGGGTGGCGATGGCGCGGGTTCCTACAACATCTCGACCTGCGCGGCATTCATCGTGGCCGGCGCGGGTGTTCCTGTCGCCAAGCACGGCAACCGCGCGCTGTCATCTAAATCGGGCGCCGCCGATGTTCTGGCGGCACTGGGCGTGAAGCTGGACCTGACGCCCGAGAAAATTTCCGAGTGCATTCATGAGGCCGGCATCGGCTTCATGTTCGCGCCGAACCATCATTCGGCGATGAAGCATGTCGGTCCGGTGCGGGTTGAACTTGGCATCCGTACGATCTTCAACATTCTCGGCCCGCTCTCGAACCCGGCGGGGGTCAAGCGCATGATGGTCGGCGTGTTCGCCCCGACCTGGGTCGAGCCGATCGCCAATGCGCTGGCGACGCTCGGCACCGAGCATGCATGGGTCGTCCACGGTTCAGACGGCCTTGACGAGATCACCGGCACCGGCCGCACGTTCGCCGCCGAGGTGAAGAACGGAACGGTCAGGGTGTTCGATATCCATCCCGAAGAACTCGGACTGGTTTGCTGTTCGGCCGAAGACCTCAAGGGCGGCGACGCCTCGGTGAACGCCGAGGCGCTGCGCGGCGTGCTGGCAGGCGTCGAAGGCGCCTACCGGGACGTTTCGGTGCTCAATGCCGCGGCGGGCCTCGTGGTCGCCGGCAAGGCCGAGACGCTTGCGGACGGGGTTGTGCTGGCCAGGCGGAGCATCGATTCAGGGGCCGCCCGTGAACGGCTGGAAAAGCTCGTTAAGGTGTCCAACGCCTGACGGCTTCCGGCCGGGGCCGGAAATCGCTAAAAGCCTCCTCATGACCGACATCCTGTCGAAGATCGAAGCCTACAAGCGCCGCGAGATCGCGGAGGCCAAAGAAGCGTTGCCGCTGGCGGACCTCGAAAAGTCAGCCCGCGAGGCCTCGCCCGTGCGACCGTTCGCCAAGGCCCTCAAGCGGAAGATCGCGGCCGGTCAGACGGCTCTCATCGCCGAGATCAAGAAGGCCAGCCCGTCGCGCGGCCTGATCCGCGAGGACTTCGACCCGCCGTCGCTTGCCGTGGCCTATGAAAGAGGCGGCGCGGCATGCCTGTCTGTGCTGACCGACACGCCGAGCTTTCACGGGCTTCCGGAATATCTGTCGTTCGCGCGGGCCGCGACATCCCTGCCCGCGCTGCGCAAGGATTTCATGTACGAGGCCTATCAGGTCGTGGAAGCACGCGCCTGGGGCGCGGACTGCATCCTCATCATCATGGCCGCCGTGACCGACGCCGAAGCGCAGGATCTCGCCTCGGCCGCGAAGGCATGGGGCATGGACGTTCTGGCCGAAGTGCATAACGAAGCGGAACTCGATCGCGCGCTCAAACTCGATGCGAAAATGATCGGGATCAACAACCGCGACCTGCGAACCTTCGAGGTTTCGCTGGAAGTCACCGAGAAGCTCGCGAAGAAAATTCCCGCGGACCGCATCATGGTCGGCGAAAGCGGCATCTTCACACCCGCCGATGTCGCGCGGCTGGCCGCAGCCGGCGCGCGCGCCATACTCGTCGGCGAAAGCCTCATGCGCGTCAACGATGTCGAAGCCGCCACGCGAGCGCTGCTGACGCCCGCAGCGAAGGCGGCCGAGTAAGATGGCCAGGCTCAGCCATATCGGCGAAACAGGCGAAGCCCGTATGGTCGACGTATCCGGCAAACAGGACTCTCTGCGCGAAGCGCGGGCCGAGGGCCGCGTCGTCATGGCGGAAGAGACGCTCGACCTCATTCTGCGCGGCGATGCGAAGAAGGGCGACGTGATCGGCACGGCGCGTCTCGCCGGCATCATGGCGGCCAAACGCACATCGGACCTTATTCCGCTCTGCCATCCTCTGATGCTGTCGAAAGTGGAACTGGACATCACACCCGACCCGTCGCTCCCCGGCCTGCAGGTTGTCTGCACGGCAAAGGTGACAGGCCAGACCGGCGTCGAGATGGAAGCACTGACAGGCGTATCCGTCGCCTGCCTGACAATCTACGACATGGCGAAGGCGGCCGACCGCGGCATGCGCATCGAGAATATCCGCCTGCTCGCGAAATCCGGCGGACGTTCAGGCGACTGGACGGCGGAATAACATGTCCAAAGACCTGATGTCCGTATCGGAAGCACTGAAGCGGGTGCTCGACGGGACATCGCGCCTCGGATCCGAAACTGTGAGCCTTCCTTCCGCCAACGGTCGCACATTGGCCGAGCCGCTGGTAGCGCGGCACACTCAGCCGCCTTTCAATGCATCAGCAATGGACGGTTATGCGGTTCGCACCGGAGACGCCATCGAAGGGGCCGAGCTCAAACTGATCGGCGAGGCGGCCGCTGGCCGCCTCTTCGCGGGGACCGTCGGGCCCGGGGAAACCGTACGCATCTTTACTGGCGGAGCAGTGCCCGAAGGAGCCGATGCGGTTCTAATTCAGGAAGACAGCACGCGCGATACCGGGGCTATCCGTGTCTCACGGCCGGTAAAGCAGAACCAGCACATACGCAATATCGGGATCGATTTCCGAGCAGGTGATACCGTTCTCGAGAGCGGAACCGTGCTTACGCCGCGTGCGCTGGGTCTCGCCGCCTCTGCCGGATTTGTCGAAGTGAGCGTGGCCCGCAGGCCGCGTGTCGCGGTCATCGCGACGGGGGATGAACTGGTGCCGCCCGGAACCGAACCCGCGTCCGGCCAGATCGTGGCCTCGAACGCCGTCATGCTGGCGGCGACGATCGAGAACGCCGGGGGCGAAGCCCTGAACTACGGCATTGCACCGGATCGCACCGACGCCATCGAGGACGTCGCCCGGCGGGCCGCCGAGGACAACGCCGACATCATTGTGACAATCGGCGGAGCGTCCGTCGGCGACTATGATCTCGTTCAGGACGCACTGAAGAATATCGGGATGGCGCTGGACTTCTGGCGCATCGCGATGCGGCCCGGCCGCCCGATGATGTATGGCCGACTTGACACAACCCGCGTCATGGGCCTCGCCGGAAATCCGGTCTCGACCTGCGCGGGCGCAACGCTGTTTCTTGTGCCGTTGATCCGCGCCCTGCTCGGCCGAGCCGAGATTCATCACACGCTCGAACAAGCGATCCTTGGCGCGCCTCTCACCGCCAACGACTGGCGCGCCGATCATCTCCGATCCATGCTGACGTTCCGCGAAGACGGATGTCCAGTCGCGACACCAATTCGACGTCAGGACTCCTCGATGATGCGCGATCTCGCGGAATCGACCTGCCTCATCGTTCGGCCGGCCGACGATCCCGCCAAGGCAGCGGGTGAGACGTGCCGCATCATTCGTCTGGGCGCGAGCATGTAGCGAAGGCGGCTGCGTAACGGCGTATTGCTTCACCGGGTTCCTTTGCCCGCATCACGGTGCCCATGACGGCAAGACCATGCGCCCCCGCTTCGAGACATGCCTGTGCCGAGCGCGGGGTGACGCCGCCCAGGGCCAGAACAGGAATACCTATTTTTGCCGCCTGACGAATGGTTTCGAGCCCAAGTGGGGGGCCGTATCCGGGCTTGCTTTCGCTCGGGAAGATCGGGCTCAGAGTGACGTAATCAGCCCCGTGTTCTTTCGCCATGCGTACGTCCGCGAGGTTGTGCGCAGAAACGCCGATCCAGCCCTTCGGCATCATCGCTCGTACGCCCGCAATGTCCATTACGCGCTGAAGATGTACGCCGTCGGCACCGATATCCGCCGCAAGCGCAGCATCCGCGCTGACAGACAGCTTTGCCCCGCATTCGTTTGTCACGATGCGCAAACGTTCAGCCATGCTGCGCCGCTCGAGGGGCGGCAGATCGCGCTCCCTGAAAAGAATCCAGCTGCAGCCCTCCTGATCGCAAAGTTCCCTGACGACATTCTCGATGGTCGTACGGGCCTGGGTACGGTCCGTAATGACGAGGATGCGCGGGAACTTGCTCACGACCCGACGAGACCGAGTTGCGGACTCGACGGCTCCGCGCGGCCACGCCGCGGAATACGCCCGGCGACATAGGCCAAACGTCCGGCATCGACCGCATGGCCCATCGCGGCCGCCATGCGCACCGGATCAGCGGCCTTGGCGACAGCCGTGTTCAGCAGAACCGCCGACGCGCCGAGTTCCATCGCGATCACGGCGTCGGACGCGGTACCGATGCCTGCGTCTACGACGACCGGAACCGGCGAACGGCGGCAGATCAGTTCGATGTTTGCCGGATTGGCGACACCCATGCCGGAACCGATGAGCGAGCCCATCGGCATGACCGCCGCCGCACCGAGATCCGCGAGCCGCTGGCAGACCACAGGATCGTCGTTACAATAAGGCAGCACGACAAAACCGCGCGAGATCAGTTCTTCCGTCGCCTTCAGCAGTTCCTGAACGTCCGGATAAAGCGTCTCGCGATCGCCGATGACTTCGAGCTTGATCCAATTCGTTTCCAGTGCCTCGCGCGCGAGCTCCGCTGTCAGGATGGCGTCGCGCGCCGTCTCGCAGCCGGCCGTGTTCGGCAGGAACCTGTAGTCCTTCAGCAGTTTCACGGTGTCGTAGCCCTGCCCCGCGAGCGAGACGCGGCGGATCGACATCGTCACCATTTCGGCGCGGCTTGCCTTCACGGAGTCGAGCAGCACCTTCTGGTTCGGATAACCCGCCGTGCCGATCCACAGGCGCGAGTTGAAGCTTTCGCCCGCGATGACAAGCGGATCGTTGAATATCGTGGTCTCGGCCATTCTCTAGCCTCCCGGCAGCGCGCGGACGATCTCCACGCGGTCGCCTGTGTGAATACGTGCGTTCTGCCACTCGGTGCGCGGCACAACCTCGCCATTGACAGCAATGGCGATGCCGCGGCCGGTGTGCCCTTCCTCAAGCTCTTCGGCAAGAAGCTGGGCCACGGTCGCCGCCTGGCTCTCACGCGCCTCTCCGTTCACAAGAAGATCCATCCTACGCACCTCCGCTCAGCCGGCCCGAATTCTTCTGGAACCGCTGGTATGTAAACGCCGCTTCGGGCCCTTCCATACGCCCGTCCGCGATCAGGTTCGATATGGCCCGCGCCGTCACCGGCGCAAGCAGGATGCCGTTACGATGATGGCCGGTCGCGACGACCAGCCCCTCGATGCCAACTTCGCCGAAGATCGGCGCGTCGTCCATTGAAGTCGGCCTGAATCCCGTCCAGATCTCGTCGATTGCCAGTTCTTCCATCGCCGGCAGCGCCTGCCGCGCGGCTTCGAGCAGCGCGAAAAGACCGCCGGCCGTGTTGGCCGCGTCAAAACCCCGGTCTTCCACCGTGGCACCGACGATCAACCGTCCGTCGCCCTTCGGGGCCATGTGAATCTGCTCGGTCCATACGATGTGGGTCAGGGCCGGCATACGGGGGTCCATTCGCAAGGCGAGCGCCTGCCCCTTCAGCGGCCGCACGGGCAGATCGAAACCGGGCAGCAATTCGGGCGACCATGCACCGGCTGCAAGAACGACCGTTCCGGCAGCGTAACTGCCGTTCCCGGTCGACAGTCCTGTAACCCTGCCGCAGCTGCGCTCCAGCGAAACCACGCGCGCGTTTTCGTGCAAAACGCCGCCGGCTTTCAGAAAGGCCGTCTTGAGCGCGGATGCCACGAGGCGTGCATCGACCTGGTGATCCTGCGGCGAGAAAACCGCACCGACGACATTCGGCCTGAGCCCCGGCTCGCGCTCGCGCGCCGCCGAGCCGCTCAACCAGATCGAGTCCAGGCCATGCCGCTGCTGCAGGTCATACCGGAAACGCAGACGGTCGACCTCGTCGCGCGAGAGAGCGACAATCATCGTACCGTGATCACGATAATCGATGCTCTGGCCGCTGGCCGTCTCAAGCTCGGTCGTGAAGCCGCGCCAGAGATTTTGGCTCGCCAACGTCAAAGGCAGCAGATCGTCCTCGCCCGGCTCGACCTCGGCGCGCGCCGCAAGCATGCCCGTGGCCGCGCGCGTGGCGCCGGAACCGACCTGGTCACGCTCGAAAACCGCGACCGACAGGCCGCGCTGCAAAAGCTTCCAGCCTACGGACAGGCCGATGATGCCGCCGCCGACGATGGCCACGTCGAAACGGCTGCCTTCGGGCTTACGCTCATTGATATTGATGATCTTTTCCATCCACGCTCCCTTCGCTGGCATGACCCAGATCAGGTTCGTCGGGTTTGCTCTCAGCCGCATTTCGCGGCACCCCGGCGTTCACAAGACCACTTAATTGCGCCGGCCGGCGCATGCAAGCGGGTCGCGATCGACGCCCCTATTGTACACGAGTTCGGCGCGCCTTGAGAACCGCCTACGCCTTAGGGCGGCGGCGCGCTGCCCACCAAAGCGCGGCCATCCTTCGCCATTGGGCTATTTCCACCGGCGTCCGGAACGGCTCGTAACCCGGCTGTTCCATCTTCTTCAGATAGAGCTCGGCGATCACCAGCGGCAGAAAAGCTGGTGCACTTTCCGGCCCGTGCGTCGCGCTTCGCGCCGCCTCCAGATGCCTCCGCGCCAGCGCACGCATGTCCGCCAACGTGGCGCGCACCGCGTCGGTAGCCTCACCGTGCAAGATGTCATCGCGTCGAGCACCATGGCGCGCAAGCACCTCGGCCGGAAGGAACACCTGCCCGCGCTGGGCCTGAAACGGCAGCGCACGCAAAAGCCCGATTATCGCATAGGCAACGCCCGCATGGCCGGCGGCTTCCGCACCGCCCGGTTCGCGGCCCTCAGCCAGAACGATCGAGGCCAGACGGATCAACGCCGAGGACGTGTCTCCGGCATAGCCTTCGAGATCGTTCAGGGTCGGAACCGGGTCGTCGTAAAGATCGAATACCCGCGCTTCCGTCATGCGTATAAAAGCTTCCCGCGGCAGACGATTGTCCGCAATCGTTTGCAGCATGGCGCTTGCGACCGGATGGGCACCGGCCTCCTCGCCGCGCCCGCCTTCGAAGACCTCGCGCCACCAGGCCAGGCGGATTTCACCCGGCCCCGGCTCCGATACGCTTTCACGCACGCGCGCCAGTTCCGAATTGAAGGCATACAAGGCAAAGAGATGCGGCCGCCGCGCTTCCGGCGCAAACAACGCCGTGAAGTAACGGTCCGGATCCTGCTCACGGACCAGCCGTTGGCAGTAAACAGCCGTGTCCATCATCGAACGTTCTCGACCGCGATCAGCGCGGCGCCCACCTTGCGCTGATCGCCGAGCAGAATATTGTAGGTACGCGCCGCCGGTCCGGTTGCCATGATATCGACACGCAGGCCCGCCTCGCGCAGCGCGTCACGAAGGGCGGGAGCCAGCGGAACATGCTGGTCGCCGGTCCCGATCAGGAAGATCTCCATGTCCGCCGCCTCCTGCATGGCGCGGGCCAGGCTGTCGGCCGTGATGCCGGACGCGTCCGCCGCGTCCCATTCCCAGATGCCGCTGGGCAGGCAGAGAATGGAGCCGCGATGCGACATGTCCGCGAAGCGGAAGCCGCCATTGCCGTAGGCGTCGAGCGGCGCCTTGCCGGGGAAGTGCGCGGTTTCGGGAGACTTCGCCATCGGCTCAGGGCCGCGCCGGCGCAGCTTCCGGAACGTTCTGGAATTTGCCCTGGCGCAGACCGAGATAGATCAACGACGGCGACGACACGAAAATCGCCGAATAGGTACAGATGACGATGCCGATAAGCATCACCACGGCGAAGTCCTCGATCGCCTTGCCGCCGAAAACGACGAGTGCGAGCAACGACAGGAAGGTCGTCATCGAGGTGATGGCGGTGCGCGACATGGTCGTATTGATGGACAAGTCCAGCAGTTCGACGTCCGGCATGGTCTTGTAGCGGCGTAGCAGTTCGCGCGTGCGGTCGAACACGACGACGGTTTCGTTCAGCGAATAGCCGACGATGGTCAGGATCGCGGCGATCGACGTCATGTTGAATTCGAGCTGCGTAATGATGAAAAAGCCGCAGGTCAGCAGCACATCATGCAGCGTGCCGATCAGCGCGCCCATCGCCAGATTGCGCTCGAAGCGAAACCAGAGATAGGCGAGCACCGCGACGAGCGACAGCACGACACCGACAGTTCCGGCCTGCACGAGCTCGCCGGACACGCGCGGGCCGACGGTTTCAACGCGCTGAAATTCATATGCGGCGCTGAAAGTGTCACGCGCTTTCTGTACCACGGCGCTCTGCGCCGCCTCGCCGCCTTCCTGGATCGGAAAACGCAGCGACAGATTGCCTTCGGAACCGAACTCCTGGACTTCGACCTCGCCGAAGCCGAATGCGTTGGCCTGCTCGCGGACGGACGCAACATCGGCCGTACCGGACTTGGCATGAATCTCCATGAGCGTGCCGCCCTTGAAGTCGATGCCGAAGTTCAGGCCGTGCGTGAAGAACAGAGCCACGATAACAAGCGACATCAGCGCCGAGAACGGCATGCTGACATGCCGCCAGCGCATGAAGCGGACGGCGCTGTTTTCCGGCCAGAGTCTTAAAAGGCGCACCTTCTTCTCCTCAGAACGGAATCGTCTTGGCACGCGTCCAGCGGTACCAGAGGGCGATCATCATGCGCGTAAGCGTTACGGCGGTAACGACGGTCGTCAGAATGCCAAGGATGAACACCACGGCAAAGCCCTTCACCGGACCCGATCCCATCAGGAACAGGATCAGCGCCGCGATGAACATCGTCGAATTGGAGTCGATAATGGTCGCGAACGCGCGCTCGAAGCCAGCCTGGATGGCGCTCACGACGGATCGCCCGCCTTTGAACTCCTCGCGTATGCGCTCGTAGATCAAGACGTTCGAGTCGACGGCCGTGCCGATGGTCAAAACGATGCCGGCGATGCCGGGGAGCGTCATCGTTGCCCCTAGGATCGACATCAGGCCAAGGATCAGACCGACATGCACGATCAGCGCGAGATTGGCGATGAAGCCGAAAACGCCATAGGTCGCGAACATGAACAGGACGACGAAGATACCGGCATAGATCGTCGCCTTCGTGCCGGCCTCGATGGAGTCGCGGCCGAGGCCCGGACCGACGGTGCGTTCCTCAACGATGGTCAGCGGCGCGGGCAGTGCGCCGGCGCGCAGAAGGATCGCGAGGTTGTTGGCGCTTTCGACGGTAAACTGGCCGGAAATCTGGCCAGAGCCGCCAGTGATCGGCTCGTTGATGCGCGGAGCGGAGATGACCTTGTTGTCGAGCACGATGGCGAACGGCTTGCCGACATTCTGCGTCGTTGCCGCGGCGAACCGGCGCGCGCCGTTCGCGTTGAACCGGAAGGTGACGACCGGCTCGTTGCTGCGTTGATCGAAACCTGGCTGAGCATCGATAAGGTCCTCGCCCGAAACCAGCACGCGCTTCTCGATGAGATATTTTTCGGATTCGTTATCGACGCTGGGCAGGATTTCGGATTCCGGCGGCGGGCGCGTCGCCTCCGCCTGCTGCACCGGCATTGACAGATCGACCATGCGGAACGTCAGCTTCGCGGTCGTGCCGATGAGCTGCTTCAGGCGTTGTGGATCTTGCAGGCCGGGCACCTGGACGAGGATACGGTCCGCACCCTGACGCTGAATGCTCGGTTCGGTCGTGCCGAGTTCGTCGACACGGCGGCGCACGATCTCGATGGATTGATCGACCGCGCGGCGGATGGTGTCGTCGAGACCAGCCTGCGTCGGGGTCAGTGTAATGACGCCGTCAGGCGTGCTGGCAATATCGAGGGTCTGCGCGCCGCCCCCGCCAATCAGCGAATTGGATATTGGCTGGGCGAGCTGCCGCAGGCGCGTCATTGCCTTGTCGAGATCGGCCGGGTCGCGCAGGCGCACCTGTACGCCGGCACCAGAATTGCCGAGCCCGCTATACCCGACGCGTTCATCACGCAGCGCGTTGCGGACTTCATCGCGCAGGCCCTCCTGCCGCTCCTCGCGGAGCGCGTTCGCATCGACCTCCAGCAGGATGTGCGAACCGCCCTGAAGATCGAGCCCGAGCACGATCGTGCGCTGCGCCCAATGCGGCAGGCTCGCCCGGGTCTCCGGCGGCAACAGGTTCGGAACGACAAGGAGCAGACCGAGCCCGACAAACAGGAGAGTCAGGATGGTCTTGGTGCGCGAATAGTGAAGCATGGAGACTCGCCGCCGTTCAGGCGTCGCCGCTCACGGGCTCGCCCTTGGCGCGGACATCGCTGATCATGCCGCGCGCGGCGCGAACACGAACATTGTCGGCGATCTGCAGTTCGATTTCCTGCTCGTCGATGACCTTGGTCACCTTGCCGATGATGCCGCCCGTGGTCACCACGGTGTCGCCCCGGCGGATGCCGCCGATCATTTCGCGGTGCGTCTTGAGACGGCGCTGCTGCGGACGGATCACGAGGAAGTACATGATCACGAAGATGAGGACGAAAGGCATGAACTGAATCAGCAGCCCCGGTCCCGCATCACCGCCGGCAGCCTGGGCGAAAGCGGGCGTCACAAACATCGAAATCTCCTCGAAATTGGCTGGCAATATCGCGCTTGGCGAAGCGGCCGGGACTATAGCCACCAGCGGGGGGAAAGCAATCGCCCCCCGTGGACAGCCGGGATGACCGCCTTTATCTCCTTCCCATGACCGTTATCCCCCCGACTTCAGAAGCCCTGAGCCGCATTGCCGACGCCCTTGAGCGGCTTTCTCCGCCTCCGGCAGCGCCAACTGACCTAGCCGGCGCCGACGCCTTTATCTGGCAAGCTGCCGAGCCCAGGCTGGTACCGGTACCGCACGTCAACCGCGTCGATCTCGCTCTTTTGAAAGGAATCGACCGCTCGCGCGACACTTTGCGCGAAAATACCGAGAGATTTGCCGCCGGCCTGCCGGCCAATAACGCCCTGCTCTGGGGCGCCAGAGGCATGGGGAAGAGCTCGCTGGTCAAGGCGGTTCACGCCACGGTGAGCGCAAGCCAGCCGTTGAAGCTGGTCGAGATCAACCGGGACGATATCGAGAGCCTTCCTGTTCTGCTGAACGAGGTTCGAGGCACCCCACATCGTTTCGTGCTGTTCTGCGACGATCTCAGCTTCGATGTCGGCGACAGCTCCTACAAGGCGCTCAAGACCGTTCTTGACGGCGGTATCGAGGGCCGCCCGGACAATGTGATCTTCTATGCAACGTCCAACCGCCGTCATCTCATGCCGCGGGAGATGATCGAGAACGAGCGCTCCACCGCCATCAATCCCGGCGAGGCGGTCGAAGAGAAGGTCTCTCTCTCCGATCGTTTCGGTATCTGGCTCGGCTTCCATCCATGCAGCCAGGACGACTATCTCGACATGATCCGCGGCTATGTGCGGCGGTACAATCTGGAAATCGAGGCGACCGATCTGCGCGCGGAAGCGCTGGAATGGGCGGCCACCCGCGGGTCGCGCTCGGGCCGCACGGCGTGGCAGTTCATCGTCGATCTGGCGGGCCGCCTCGGCGCCAAACTCACATAAAAAAAATCGGCCGGGTTTTAACCCGGCCGAGTGTGCCTCAATGCGGGACTTTTCAGGTCCGCCGCTTCTTCTGGTTATACGTTTGGCAGGTGGCTGAGCGGGTCAACCGGGCTGGCGCCCCTGCGGACTTCGAAATGCAGCTGAGGCGAGGTCACGTTGCCGGTACGTCCGGAACGCGCAATGACCTGGCCTCTGCGAACAGTGTCCCCGCGCTTGACCAGAATTTCGCTGGCGTGGGCATAAGCCGTGACCCATTCGCCCTGATGGCGGATCAGAACCAGATTGCCGAAGCCTTTGAGCTGGTTGCCGGCATAGGCGACAACGCCGCCCTCCGCCGCCTTGATCTCCGTACCTTCCGGCACCGAAATGTTCACACCGTCATTGCTCTGACCGTTGGGTTTCTGGCCGAAGCCGGAGATTACGCGGCCACGAACGGGCCAGCGGAAGTCCGTTCCACCGGCAACCTGGCGGGGCATGTCCGTCGCGCGTGCCACGACCGGCTCCTGCTTGGCCGGCTGCGACTGCTCAAATGACGGCTTTGCGTCTTCTTCAGCCTTGTAGACCGGCTGGTAGACCTTTGCTGGCTCGTCAGCCCGGGCAACGGCCTTCTGCGCACGCGGGAGCGAGATCGTTTCGCCCTGCCTGACATGATAGTCGAGCCCGATATTGTTTGCGTCCGCCAGTTCACGCGGCGGCACATTGTATTCACGAGCGATCGAATAAAGCGTATCGCCTGAGCGCACCGTATGGACATTGCCGGACGAGGCCGGCGCGGGCTTCGGCTTTGCCGTCTTGACGGGCGGGTTCGGCTGAGCCTGCGCGGGGCCGCGATAGCCCGGAATTATGATGCTCTGGCCCGCGTTAAGCTGCGCTCCCGGCGGCAGATTGTTCGCCTGAAGGATCGTGCTGGCCGGCACGCCATAACGCGCACCGAGGCCATACGCGGTGTCGCCTGCCTGGACGGTGACGCGCTGACCGCCCTGAGCCGACCAGCCGGGCTTTTCCGCCGGCCGGGTCTGATACTGCGGCAGAGGACTGGGCGGCGCCATGCGCTGCGGCATCGACGACGGCGTGTAAGCCGCTTGCCGGTAAGGCTGCGACTGCGGCTGAGAATAAGGAAACTGCTGCTGCGGCTGGGGCGCATAAGCCGGCGCCGTGTAGCCGGAGTTCTGATAACCACCCGGAGGCGGAAGAGGCTGCGAGCTGACGCCGCCCGACGGCGCCGCACTTACGGAGCCGGTCGTTTCTCTGCCGTTAAAAGGATTGGAGAATGGGTCGTAGGTAAATCGATCGGCCTGGCTGCAAGCCGAGGCAGAGATCGCTACGACGCCAAGAACCGCCAGCCGAAGGGCGGACGAACCCCGAATACACACCGACATACGCATGACTAACTCGCACGCAACTAGACCACTCAACGTGCAAGTAATGCCGCCATTCGGTTAACAAGCTGTTTAGTTATAGGAAAATACGGCCGAATCTTTTGGTCAGCCGTTCACCACATATCGAGAGCGACGCGCGCCTCGTCGGACATCCGGGCCTGCGTCCACGGCGGATCGAACACCATGCTGACCGTCACATCGCCGACACCCTGCACCGCACCTACCGCATTCTGAACCCAGCCAGGCATTTCACCTGCCACCGGGCAAGCCGGGGCTGTAAGGGTCATGTCGATGGCAATGTTGCGGTCGTCCGCGATGTCGATCTTGTAGATCAACCCAAGCTCGTAGATGTCGACCGGGATTTCCGGGTCGTACACGGTCTTCAGCGCGCCGACGATGTCCTGCGTCAGCCGGTCGAGCTCTTCCTGCGGAAGAGCGCTGTTCACTGCGGCGGCATTCGGGGTCGTTGCGGTATCGGTCATGGTCTTATCTCAGGAAAACAGACTGCGCGCCTTCTCAAGCGCCGCGGCCAGCTTATCGACCTCCTCGAACGTGTTGTACAGGCCGAAGGAGGCCCGGCAGGTCGACGTCACTCCATATCGGTTAAGGAGCGGCTGGGCGCAATGGGTGCCGGCCCGGACCGCAATTCCCTGCCGGTCGAGCACTGTGGCCACATCGTGCGCGTGCGCCCCCTGCATTTCAAAAGACAGGATGGCCCCCTTGTCCGGGCTGGTGCCGAATATCCGGAGCGAGTTCATCGAACCGAGCCGCTCGTGCGCATAGTCCCGCAGCGCGGTCTCGTGTGCGAGGATTTTGTCGCGGCCAAGCGCGGTGACGTATTTGATCGCCGCGCCTAGGCCGACCGCCTGCACGATCGGCGGCGTCCCGGCTTCGAAACGCGCGGGCGGATCGGCATAAGTGACATTGTCGACGGTGACGTCACGGATCATTTCACCGCCGCCTTCGTAGGGCGGCAGCTTCGCGAGCCATTCCTTCTTGCCGTACAGCACGCCAATTCCGGTTGGCCCGTACAGCTTGTGGCCGGTGAAGACATAGAAATCGACATCGAGATCGCGCACATCGACCGGCAGGTGAACCGCGGCCTGCGAGCCATCGAGCAGCACCGGAATACCGCGCGCATGCGCAAGCTCGATGATCTTTTTCGCCGGCGTGACGGTGCCGGTGACGTTGGACATATGCGTCAATGCAACGATCTTGGTCTTCGGCGTCAGAAGCTTCTCATACGCATCGAGGTCGAATGTGCCGTCCTCAAGAATTGGCACCCATTTGAGAACCGCGCCGCTGCGCTCGCGGTGATAATGCCACGGCACGATGTTCGAATGATGCTCAAGCAGGGAAAGGACGATCTCGTCGCCCTCGCGGATACCGAACTGGCCAAAACTCGATGCCACGAGATTGATCGCGCCGGTCGCCGAACGCGTAAAGATAATCTCGTCGGTGGACGGGGCATTCAGAAAGCCGCGCACCGACTCGCGGGCGCCTTCGTAGGCTTCCGTCGCGGCATTTGCGAGATAATGCAAACCACGATGGACATTCGAGTACTCGGCTTCATAGGAATGCCGGATCGCGTCCAGCACCTGCCGCGGCTTCTGCGCCGAAGCACCGTTGTCGAGATAAACGAGCGGCCGGCCGTTCACATCCATCGACAGCGCCGGAAAATCCTTCCGGATCATGTCAATGTCGTAAGCGGTCTTTGTCAGCACGGGCGCGTTCATCCTAGTCTCGGGTACGCAGCCACTCGTTGGTGACGGCGAGCAATTCTTCCTTGAGAGTCTCGTTTTCGATGGAATCGAATACTTCCCCGACGAAGCCTTCGACCAGCATGGCCTCGGCTTCGGCACGGGGAATACCGCGCGCCATGAGATAGAACATATACTCTTCCTCAAGCGCCGCGCACGTCGCACCGTGTGCGCACTGGACGTCATCCGCGTAAATCTCAAGTTCGGGCTTCAGATCCGCTTCGGAATCGTCCGACAGCATCAGCGCCCGCATCATCATGCGGCCGTCCGTCTTCTGCGCGTTCTGGCGCACCAGGATCTTGCCCTGGAATACCGAACGACTCTGGCCGTCCAGCACCTGCTTGAACTGCTCGCGGCTTTCGCAGCCGTAAGATGCATGATCGACGAACAGCGTCGTATCGAGATGGCGTTTGCCCCCTGACAGCGAAATACCGTTCAGCGAGGCGTTCGTAGTGTCGCCTTCAAAATAAAGATGGATCTGCTGCCGCGCGAGCGTTGCCCCACGCGATACGTTCACCGTGGTCAGCTTCGCTTCGGCGCCGAGCTTTATCGCAAGCGTCGCGAGGTGCTGCGATGCAAGATCCTCGTTCTGCAGCTTCACGAGCGTCACGTCAGTCTTGTCCGCAGCCAAAACCTCGACGTAGGAGTTCGTCTGGTGCGCGCCCTTGCCTGTATGGCTTTCGATGAGAGTCACCGAAGCGCCCTCCTCCACGACGACCAGCACGCGCGCATAGGCGGCATGACCGGCACCGTGTTGCACGAAGGCAAGATGCAGCGGGGTTTCAACCGATGCGCCCTTCTTCACCGTCAGCAGAATGCCGTCGGAAACAAAGGCCGTATTGAGGGCGACAGCCGCGTTGTCCGAAGGAACGCCGGACTCGCCGAAGCGCTTCAGCAGCGCGTGATCGGTCGCATAGGCCTTGGTGAGCGCAAGCGCCTCAATGCCCGCGGGCAGCTTGCCCTGTTCAGCCAACGTGCCGTTGACGAACAGAATCGCCGGCACCTTCAGCGCCGCGAACGGAACGGCCTTTTTCGCAGCGTCGATCTCCGCCTTCTCGGGGGCGACCGCAAGCGGCTTCGCATCCTTCATCAGGGCACGGAGATCGGTGTATTTCCATTCCTCGACGCGGCGATGCGGCAGGCCTTCGACGATCGCGCCAAACGCCTGCTCGCGCAGCGTGGCATTTCCCGGCAGCGCGGCCTTGGCAGCCGTGAACTGCTCGACGAGCGCGGTTTCCGCAGATGTCTTTACGGGTCGGATGACAGCCGTCATCAGGCGGCCTCCCCGTACTCGGCATAGCCGTTTTTCTCAAGCTCGAGAGCCAGCTCAGGTCCGCCGGAGCGAACGATGCGGCCCTTCGACATCACATGGACAACGTCGGGCTTGATGTAATTCAGAAGCCGCTGGTAGTGCGTGATAACGACGAACGAACGGTCGGGCGCGCGCAGCTTGTTCACGCCTTCCGAGACGATTTTCAGCGCGTCGATGTCGAGGCCCGAGTCGGTTTCATCGAGGATGGCAAGCTTCGGCTGGAGCAGCGCCATCTGAAGAATCTCGTTGCGCTTCTTTTCGCCGCCCGAGAAGCCGACATTCAGCGAGCGCTTCAACATCTCCATCGAGATGCCAAGCTCATCGGCTGTCTTCTTCACGAGTTTCATGAATTCGGGCGTCGAAACTTCGCCCTCCTCGCGCGCGCGGCGCTGCGCGTTGAGCGTGGCCTTGAGGAAGGTCATCGTGCCGACGCCCGGGATTTCCAGCGGATACTGGAAGGCAAGGAACACGCCCTTGGCGGCACGCTCGTCGGCTTCAAGTTCCAGCAGGTCCTGGCCATCGAGGGTCACCGAACCTTCGGTAACTTCGTAGTCTTCCTTGCCGGCGAGCACGTAGGACAACGTGGACTTGCCCGATCCGTTCGGGCCCATGATGGCATGGACCTGACCGGCCGGAACCTCGAGGTCCAGGCCCTTCAGGATTTCCTGCCCGTTGTCCTCGATACGGGCATGCAGGTTCTTGATCGACAGCATGTCTCTTCCTCAGTACGTCCGTGTCTCGACAAGCTCGTAATGTTGCGAGCGTTGATCGAAGCGTTTCAGAATGGCGCGCGCCCTGTCGGGCACGTACACCGTCTCATAATCGTCCCCGACAAAGGCTTTCACCGCGTCGAGGCTGTCGAATGTCATCACCGTGATGAACTCGACCTCATCTCCATTGTCCTTGCGAAGCAGTTCGATCGAGCGGTAACCCGCGATCTTCTCCGCTTCGATGCTCGGGAAGACGAAGCTCTGCAGCAGCGCTTCGTAGGCGTCCGCGTTTTCCGGCGTGGTCCATCCATGCCAGACACGCTTCACCGTCATCCCACCGAACCTTCGAGGCTGACCGCGATCAGCTTCTGCGCTTCGACGGCGAATTCCATCGGAAGCTGCTGAAGCACATCTTTTACGAAGCCGTTCACGATCAGTGCCACGGCCTCCTCGTCCGAGAGACCACGCTGCTTGCAGTAAAACATCTGGTCTTCTGCGATCTTCGACGTTGTCGCTTCGTGCTCGATCTTAGCGGTCGCGGTGTTCGCCTCGATATACGGCACCGTATGGGCGCCGCACTGGTCGCCAATCAGAAGCGAGTCGCAGTTCGTGAAGTTGCGCGCGTTCTTCGCCTTGCGATGGGCGGACACGAGGCCTCGGTAGGTGTTCTCGGACTTGCCGGCGGCAATACCCTTGGAGATGATCTTGGAGGTCGTATTGCGTCCGAGATGGATCATCTTGGTGCCGCTATCGACCTGCTGTTTTCCGTTGGAAATCGCGATCGAGTAGAACTCGCCAACGGAATTATCACCGCGCAGAATACAGCTCGGATACTTCCAGGTGATCGACGAACCGGTTTCCACCTGCGTCCACGAAATCTTCGCGTTCGCTTCGCGGCAGTCGCCGCGCTTCGTCACGAAATTGTAGATACCGCCCTTGCCTTCGGAATCGCCGGGATACCAGTTCTGCACCGTCGAATACTTGATCTCCGCGTCTTCCAGCGCAACGAGTTCGACAACCGCGGCATGAAGCTGGTTCTCGTCACGCATGGGCGCCGTGCAGCCTTCAAGATAGCTGACGTAGGACCCCTTGTCGGCGATAATGAGCGTGCGCTCGAACTGCCCAGTGTTCCGCTCATTGATGCGGAAATAGGTCGACAGCTCCATCGGGCAACGGACGCCCGGCGGCACATACACAAACGAACCGTCGGAGAAAACCGCTGAGTTGAGCGTCGCGAAGAAGTTGTCAGTCACCGGCACGACCGAGCCGAGATACTTCTTGATCAGTTCCGGATGCTTGTGGACCGCCTCCGAGATCGGCATGAACAGCACGCCGGCTTCAGCCAGTTCCTTCTGGAACGTGGTCGCGACCGAAACCGAGTCGAACACGGCGTCGACGGCGACACGACGTTCGCCTTCCGGCCGCTCTACACCGAGCAGGATTTCGCGCTCTCGCAGCGGAATGCCGAGCTTCTCGTAGGTACGCAGCAGCTCCGGATCGACTTCGTCGAGGCTCTTCGGTCCCGGCGAGCTTTTCGGCGCTGAATAATAATAGAGTTCGTTATACGGGATGGGATCGTACTCGACCTTCGCCCAGGTCGGCTCCCGCATCGTCAGCCAGCGGCGATAGGCGTCGAGACGCCATTCGAGCAGCCACGCGGGTTCGTTCTTCTTGGCCGAGATGAAGCGGACAATGTCTTCGTTCAGGCCCTGGGGGGCCTTCTCGGATTCGATGTCTGTGACGAAACCGTATTTGTACTGATCGACGTCGATCGAACGAACCTGATCGATCGTCTCCTGGACGGCCGGCATGAACCTCTCCTTCCGCTGCGGTTTCAAGGACCGCGGGTTCGGGGTCTATATTATGCAGCCAGAGTCTTTCCAGCTGCCGTGTTGGAATGAAGCCGCCGGGCGGCTTCAAGAAATTTCTCGATGTCGTCTTCGCGCGTGGTCCAGCCGAGGCTGACCCGCAATATCCCTTCAACTATGTCGGGACCGACGCCCATGGCTTCAAGAACATGGGATTGCTTTACTTTTCCTGAAAAGCAGGCCGACCCGCCGGAAACCGCAAACCCTTGCAGATCCAAAGAGATCAGCGTCGTTCCGGCCTTGATCCAGGGCGCGGCGAAGAACGTGGTGTTGGGCAGCCGCGGCGCGCTGGCGCCGAATACGGTCGCTCCAAGGAGCGCTAGGCCCGCCTCAAGACGGTCGCGCAGGACGGCAAGCCGGGCAGCTTCGCTGTTAAGGGCCGCCTTCACAGCCGTCGCGGCCGCCGCGAAACCGGCGATTCCAGGCATATTCTCCGTGCCCGACCGCACGCCCCGTTCCTGTCCGCCGCCACGCACCATCGGCGCCGCGATATGGACAGCTTCAGAGGCGAAGACGAGCGCGCCGGAACCGGCCGGGCCGCCGATCTTGTGGCCGGAAACCGCCATCAGATCCGCGCCGAGCATGAATATATCGACGGGAATCTTCCCCGCTGCCTGAACGGCATCGCATACCAGCAGCCCGTCGCGCGCGTGGACAAGCTTCGCCGCTTCAGCGACCGGCTGAATGACGCCGGACTCATTGTTCGCAAGCTGCAACGCCAACAGAGGACGGCTGGCCGGATGCGTGTCCAACGCCTGCGCCAGCGCGGTCAGATCGATCAGACCGTCGGCGCCGACGGGCACTTTCTCGACGCTCTCCGCCGGAAACCGATGACCGCTGAGGACAGCCGCATGCTCCGTCGCGGACACGAACAGACACCATGGGCGGCTGTCGTTGCCGGCCTGAAGACCCGGTGTCAGCGCCAGATTCAGGGCTTCGGTCGCGCCACTGGTAAAAACCACATTCCTCGCCTGGCCGCCGACCAGCGCTGCTATCTGTTCGCGCGCTTCCTCGATCAGGGCTCGGGCCTTGCGGCCCTCGGCGTGGACCGACGACGGATTTCCGCCACGCACCAACGCCCGCGCCACGGCCCGCGCCGCCTCGGGGCGCACAGGCGAAGTCGCGTTATGATCCATATAGATACGAGGTTCGGTCATGATCTCGTTCGCACGTTGAGGCTCGAATGCAAGATTACCTTGCACCGCGACCCCGCCCGCATGATATGAGTGCGGCCTTCCCGCCCGCGGCGGGCGAAAACCGTTAGAATAATTCTAACACTTTCGCAAGAGCGGCGCTACCTTTAAGCGCCTTGGGCGCAGCTCAAAAATCGAGACCAAGGTCTTATGCCAGAAGTTATTTTTACGGGCCCTGCCGGCCGCCTTGAAGGCCGTTTCCATCCGGCCAAACAGAAAAACGCCCCGATCGGCATCGTGCTTCACCCGCATTCGCAGTTCGGCGGGACGATGAACAACCCCATCGTCTACCAGCTCTATTACATGTTTGCGGAGCGCGGCTTTTCGGTCCTGCGGTTCAATTTCCGCGGCGTCGGCCGTTCGCAGGGCATCTATCATGGCCAGGACGAGCTGTCGGACGCAGCTTCCGCGCTCGACTGGGTGCAGTCGATCAATCCGGACGCACGCGCCTGCTGGGTCGCCGGCGTATCGTTTGGCGCCTGGATCGGCATGCAGCTTCTGATGCGCCGTCCCGAGGTCGAAGGTTTCATTTCGGTCGCCCCGCCGGCCGGCAAGTTCGACTTCACGTTCCTTGCGCCTTGCCCGTCGTCGGGCCTGATCATTCATGGCGACTCCGACCGCGTGGCGCAGCCGAAGGACGTGCAGGCCCTCGTCGATAAGCTGAAGACCCAGCGCGGCATCGTCATCGACCAGGACATCATCCCCGGCGCGAACCACTTTTTCGACGGCAAGACGGAAGAGCTTCTGAAGCGCTGCGGCAGCTATCTCGACAAGCGGCTGGCCGCGGTCAACGCCGCGTAATTACCGGAGACCGGCGGCATGCTCGCCACGCTGTCGGTCGTAATTCCCATATTCGGCCTCGTGCTTGCCGGCTATATCTGCCGGCGCACGGGCGTCTTCGGCAACGCGGCCACCGCCGAACTGAACCGCTTCGTCGTCTGGCTCGGCCTCCCCGCGCTCTTCTTCGACGTCACGGCAAGCGCAAGCTGGGACGACCTCTATCATCCCGCATTCGCCGCAGCATTCACGCTGGCCTGCCTTTTCGTCCTGTTTCTCGTTCTGATCCTGCGTGTCCGCACGCGCGGCCTTGCCGACGGTAGTATCGACGCGCTCAACGCCGCCTATCCGAACAGCGGCTACATGGGCTTTCCGCTGGGTTTTCTGATCTTCGGTCCCGAAAGCTATCCGCTGGTCACGATATCCGCGATCATAACCGTTTGCCTGCTGTTCGGCCTGACGATCGTCTTCGTCGAGATCGGCATCCGCGATGAACGCCGTTTCTGGCCGATGGCGCGCTCCGTCACCCTGTCGCTCATCAGGAATCCGCTGCTCGTCTCGCCGGCGCTTGGCGTGCTGTACGCGTGGAGCGGATTGCCCATGCCGAAAAGCGCCGGCGCCTTTCTCGACCTTCTCGGCGGCGCGGCGAGCCCATGCGCGCTGGTGGCGCTCGGCACGTTCATGGCCGACGACAAGACCAGCGATGACAGGAGCGGCACCGGCGAGGTTCTCCTTCTCACTTCGCTCAAGCTCGTGCTGCTTCCGCTTGCAGCATGGGTACTGGCCTATTTCGTTTTCGAGCAGCCGAAGCAAAGCGCCGATCTAGCCATCCTTCTTGCCGCGCTGCCCACCGGCACCGGCCCCTTCATGCTGGCACAGTATTACGGCCATGCGGCCGCGATTACCGCGCGAACGATCCTTTATTCGACCCTCGGTTCCGTCGTTACGATTTCGGTGCTGATCTATCTGCTGGGCTACGGCGGCTAAGGCCGCGCGATCACGCCGCCGGTCTGCGGGGCCGCAACGCCGGTCGTGTTCGGAAAGCTGAGGGGCAATCCCTTTAGCGAGCGAACGGCCAGAAACGCAAAGGCCTGCGCCTCGACGTGATCGCTCGACCAGCCAACGCTCTCGCCGGTTTCGACCGACGCAGGCGCGAGATTTTCCGCCAGGAACCGCATCATCACCGGATTGCGCGCGCCGCCGCCGGTAACGATCCAGCTTCGCGGATGTTTCGGCAGATGGGGCAGAACGCGTTCGACCGCGGCCGCGGTGAAAGCGGTGAGCAACGCCGCGCCGTCTTCCAGCGATCGTACGCCGAGCTCCGCCACTTCATGCGCAAAAGCACGAAAGTTATTGCGATCGAGCGATTTCGGCGGCGGCACGTCGAAATATGGATGAGTGAGCAGCCGTTTCAGCGCCATCGAACCGATACGTCCGTTCGAGGCCGACACGCCGCCTTCGTCGTAGGGCCGCCCCGTCTTGGTCCGCACAAAGTCGTCAAGCAGGGCATTGGCGGGGCCGACATCGCAGGCGATCAACTCGTCGCCGTCGATATAGGTGATGTTGGCAACGCCGCCGAGATTGAGAACGGCGACCGGACCCGGACGCTCAATGGTGGCGGCGAGAGCGCGATGGAACACCGGCACAAACGGCGCCCCATGCCCTCCGGCGGCCATATCGGCGGCGCGGAAATCATAAACGACCGGGACGCCTGCTGCCTGCGCAAGCGCATGACCATCGCCGATCTGAATTGTCAGACCGATATCCGGCCGATGGAAAACGGTTTGCCCGTGAAAGCCGACAACATCGGTTGGGCCCGCCTCTTTCAGGAAGGCAAGCAGCGCGTTGCGGTTGAGGCGGGTGACGGCCTGTTCCGCTTCGGCCAGACTTCCCGGCCGTGCATTGCGGTCCGTCAACGTCGAGGCCTCGTCCATGGCACGGAAAATCAGCGCCCTTTCGTTCGGAAACGCCTCGTAGGAATAGCTCGCGACAGGCCCGAAAGCCTGGATCGTCTCACCATCGGTCTCGACAACGGCGAGGTCGATCCCGTCGAGCGACGTTCCGCTCATCATGCCAATCGCGCGCACTTTGCCCCCGTCAGGCGTGAAATCCGTCCACGAACCTGATACACGACGCAGCCTCAGCCAGACCAGAACCCAACAGTTTCATGACCAGCTATCGCTCGCCTTTCCTGAAGCTCCTCTCGGAGCGCGGCTACATCAACCAGATTTCCGACCCGGAAGGGCTGGACAAGCTCGCTCTCGAAGGCCCCGTCACGGCCTATATCGGCTTCGACGCGACGGGCCCGAGCCTGCATGTCGGCCACATGATGGGAATCATGATGCTGCGCCGTCTTCAGCAGGCTGGGCACAGGCCGATCGTGCTGATGGGCGGTGGAACCACCAAGGTCGGCGATCCTTCGGGCAAGGACGAGGCGCGCCAGCTTCTGACCGACGAGATCATCGGCGCGAACATCGCGTCGATCAAAAAAGTGTTCGAGAGCTTCCTGACTTTCGGCAACGGCCCGACCGATGCCGTGATGGTCAACAACGCCGAATGGCTCGACGAACTGAAATACATACCTCTGCTGCGGGATATCGGGCGGCATTTTTCCGTCAACCGCATGCTGACCTTCGACTCGGTGAAGCTGCGGCTCGAGCGCGATCAGCCCCTGTCCTTCCTCGAATTCAACTACATGATCCTGCAGGCCTACGACTTCGCGGAACTGGCGAAGACGCGCGGCGTGCGGCTGCAGATGGGCGGCTCCGATCAGTGGGGCAATATCGTCAACGGCATCGATCTCGGCCGACGTCTGCACGGCATCGAACTTTACGGCCTGACCTGTCCGCTGCTGACGACGGCATCCGGCGCCAAGATGGGCAAGACCGCGCAAGGTGCGGTGTGGCTCAACGAAGATATGCTCTCGGCCTACGACTTCTGGCAGTACTGGCGGAATGTCGAGGACGACGACGTTGTAAAGTTCCTCAAGCTGTTCACGGACATTCCGCTGGGCGAGATAGATGCGCTGGCGGCCGGCGATATCAACGAAGCCAAGAAGCGCCTCGCGACCGAGGTCACCGCTCTTGTGCGCGGGCGCGATGCCGCCGAACAGGCGGCGGAAACGGCGCGCAAGACTTTCGAGGAAGGCGCATTGGCGGAGAACCTGCCGGGCGTGACCGTTGCGTCATCCGATCTTTCCGCCGGCATCGGCGTATTGACGGCGTTCGTCACGGCAGGCCTTGTCGGCTCAACCAGCGATGCGCGGCGCCAGGTGAAGGCAGGCGGCCTGAAGGTCAACGATGTTGCGGTGAGCGACGAGCGCGCGGTTCTGAAACCATCGGATCTCACGCCGGAAGGCGTCATCAAGCTTTCGCTCGGCAAGAAACGTCACGTTCTTCTGAGGCCGAAATAGCTAGCGTGCCGGATTTTGCGGGCGGCCGCCGCTGATATTCGACGGCGAGTACTGCTGTTGCTGCTGGTTCGGGTCGCCGGGGTTCTGGTTGCGGAACTCGAAGATTTTTCGCAGGAAACCCGGCGCCACGGCCGACAGCGGATTGACCCGCATGACCGGCGACGACCACGGACCATCGATAGCGAAGGTCACGCCGACTAGACCACCATCCGAACCGCCGCCAAGGATAGGCCCAAGCAGCGGCAACTTGCCGAACAGGTTGTTGAGTGCATAGGCCGGCACGAATGTGCCGCTGATACCGACACGGTCCTGGGCATAGTTGATCTCGCCGCCCATCGTCGCGCCAAGCTCGTTTCCGTACACCTCGAAATCGTCGATGAGAATTCTGCCGCCGCCCAAACGGAACGTTGCGTCCATACGCGTGAAGGTCATTGTTCCGTTGGCTTGCCGCTGTTCCGACCGGTTGCTGGCGACCGACGCCAGCTGCTGGTCTCCGACGACCTGGAAGCTGTTTATCCTGAGCTTGCCCAGGCTGGAATCGCCGGGAACGACATCGAGCAGCAATTGGCCGCCCCGCATGCGCTTGTAAATATCCATGAAACGAAGGACGGCTCCGGCATCCGCCGCCCGCAGACTGATGGTACGCGGTTCCTGCCCCGCCGAGTCGGCCTCAATGCCTCCACTGCCGAGGCGGCCCGAAAGAGATAGCCCTGTTGTTACGTTCTTGCGGCGGCTGACCTTGAAACCGACGCCCGTCAGAGCTTCACCGTTGTGCCCAAGCACAGTGCCGAACTTCGCATCAAGATCGAAATCGAGCGGCCGCTTCTCGGGCTCTCCGGAGACAGCATCCTTAAGGAAGGTCTGCGCATTGAACGCCGATCCCTGCGCCGCGATCTTGTATGTATTTCCGGATTTGGCAATGTCGAGGCGCATGTCGTCGCCAGGCACGGCAGAAAATTTTGTAAACTGGGCCGAAGCAAGACCGCCTGCCTTGGCGATATCGAGCGCGCCGCGAATGTCGATCCCGCTACCGGTGGCCACGAAATTATCCAGACGCCAATTGTCGCCGCTCGGCTGGATGTCGAAGCTGACCTGACCTGCCGCCCCGGCCGCTTTCGAAATACCGATAGGCCCCTTGACGGTAGCGCCGCTAAGATCCGCGCGCAGGCGCGAATTTGTCAGTACGCCCGGAGCATCCTGAACCAGTTCGGCCGAAATAGGCCCCGCTATCCGAAGCGCCTCGGTGTCGAAGCCCTTCATCTTCGAAGGGTCCATCGAGAACCGAAGGACGGTTTCACCGAAGGTTGTCGGCGATGGTCTGTTCACGACCGCTTCGACCGCAAGCGGGGCACCCGACAGCCGCACCTCACCACGGAAGCTCGCCGCCGCCGGCTCTACATTCAGACTGAAATTGCCGTTGTCGATGTCGCGTCCACCGAACGCTTTCGCCATGGACCAGCCAGTCAGGCTGGCATTTATGCGTGGCTCGAGCTTGGAATAATCCGCGTCTTTCCCGTAGTCGCCGGCCAATGTAAGAAGTATGGACACCGTGCCGTCACCGCGCATCAGCGGGGCGACACCGGGCGCCATCTGAGCCAATCGTGGCGCGGACATGAGGGCACCTATAGCGGAAACCGGCCCTTCGATGTTGGTCGCGAGTTCGCCGACAAACGGATTGGGACGATGGTCGGCGGTTGAAAACCGCGTGCCGCCGATCGAGAGAGGCGCGGAGCCTTCCACTTCGACCCGGCCACCGTCGATGATCGTTTCCATTCGCTCGTCGGCGACATGCACCCGACCGTGCACCCCAACCGCCGGCGGCGCACCATTGAGATAATTCACAACGGCACCACTGAATTTTGCGTCGAGTGCCAGATCTCGATGCAGCATCCTGCCGCCAAGCGGCCCCCGCATTGCGATGGTGAGTTCTTCGATCATTCCCCGGTGAACATTATCGTTCACCCATTTGAGCGCGTTCGGCGCGACGAGGCCCGGCCACACACGCAGAATGGCAGCAATAGGAGAGCGTGAACCCGCGAGCGCATAATCGGCCATAGGCCTTTCGCCGCTAAAATCGAATGTGCCGTAGCCTGCGATGGACAGCAGCCGGCCTTGCACGGCAGCCCTGTCGAAGATGATGCGGCGCGCGGTTCGTTCCACCCGACCCTGCGCTTCTATCCGATCAAAGCGGAGCGCGTGCGAAGTCGGATCGGCGCCGGGTACGGGCTGCTCCGTTCCAGTGATGTCGAAATCCCACCGATCCGCCGCGTCGTCGGCCGGATGTGCCTGCCCCGCCAGAACGAAACGCGAGTTCTGCGCGAACACTTCAAACGGTGCGATGCGCAGGCGCTGCTCCGCCCCATTCCATGCGATCTGCAGACGCGTGCGTTCGACATACATCCTCGCTTCCGGCTTTTCGCGTTCCACCACGCTGAAGCCAACGACGTCGACACGCGCTTCCGCCGCCGGCACACCACCCTTGGCATCCAGCTTTGCGTACATATGCCCGAACAACTGCCCCGTGAAATCCGCCGGACTTTTGCCCCGCATAAGTTCGTAGAGAATTCTCGGCAGCGAGAGGTTTTCGAAACCGAGATCGAAATTGCGGTCGGCGCCGGGCTTGCCTGTCAGCGTCGCATTCAAGGACCAGTTATCATGAGGCACCGCAGACGAAGCGCTGGCCTTCAGGCTGTCCGGGCCGCGCACAATGCGTACGTCGATACCTCCCAGTTTTTCGATGCGCTCGCGCCGGCGATCGTCGATCGTGATGTCGGCGCTGAGGATTTCCGCAAGCTCGAAATTCCGCAGCGGCCCGCTTTCGCGCATCAGCGCGTCGGACGCCGCAATGAAACCGAATATTTCCGCAGGCGCCGCCGGCGGAACATCGGACGCAGGGAGGCTGAACAGCGGCGGTCCGCCTTCCGCGCCAGCAAGCGTAACTTCACCGCCCGTTTCAACACGCAGGGTCAGGTGAGGCTGTGTCAGGCGCAGGCGGCGCAATGAGATATCGCCGCCAACAATCATCGTGCCGTTGAGACCTATGGCCGCGCTGGGCACCGCGAGCAGGCGCGTACCGGAGGCGTCTCGAATTTCGAATTGATTGAGCCGGATATCGAGCCCTTGAGGACTCACATCGACATGACTCGACCCGATCTGGACGTCATAACCGGGCCCGAGCCTCGCTTCGATTGCGCTGGCGATGCGCGGCGTAACGAAAACAGAGGCGATCGGCGACAGCAGGACGAGCGCGGCGACGGCAACGCTCGCGAATATGCCGGCTCCGACATGCATGGCGATGCGCTGGCTACGCGTGCGGCGGTCGAACCATTTCTGGGCACGCGCCAGCAACCCGGGCCTTTTGGGGTGGCCTGGGTGGCGAACGCGGCGCTTACGCCACGGACGGCGCCTTCCCCCCTTTTCGGACATAGCCTCCCCGGCCCTGTCTGGCGGCATCAGCCTGCGTTTTGCCTACGCGTGCCTTTTGCCGGAATCTCGAATACTCAGCACCACTGGCCTTAGGAATAAGACGAAAGGACGGCATGTGACAAAGCTGGAACCGGGCAATCCCGCACCAGATTTCGATATCCCTTCGGACGGCGGCGGAAGGGTCCGCCTGAAGGACCTGCGTGGTCGCAAAATCGTGTTGTATTTCTACCCTAAGGACGGCACCGAAGGCTGCACCAAGGAGGCAATCGCCTTCAACGGCCTGCGTCCCGATTTTTCCACGGCCGGAACCGAGATCATCGGCGTCTCCGCTGATTCCCCCGCGAGCCATGACAAATTCAAAGCCAAGCACGCGCTCGGCTTCACGCTCGCGTCGGACGAGGAACTCGAAATGCTCAAGGCTTACGGCGTGTGGGCAGAAAAAAGCATGTATGGCCGCAAATTCATGGGCATCGAACGCACGACGATGCTGATCGCCACCGACGGCAGAATCGCGCGGATATGGCGAAAGGTCCGCGTACCCGGGCATGCCGCGGAGGTTCTTGAAGCCGCTAAGGCATTATAGTTACTTCAAATTAACCATATTCCTCCACACAGGCAGAGCTTGCTGGTTTCGGGAGGATCGCATGGCCGATTGGCAGAATGCTCCAATGCGTTATGCCGTCGTGCGCCGTCCGGTTCGCACCATCGAGATCAATCTTCATCCGGTTGTCGCAGGGGCCCTCGCCCTCGTCTTCATAGCGCTTCTCGCATGGTCCGGCGCGACAACGAGCTATGCCCTGTTCCGCGACGAGTTTCTCATGCAGATCGTCGCGCGCCATTCCGCGGCCGAGCGCGTATCCAGTGCCGAAATCGCCCGCCTTCGCGCGGAGGTACAGCGCGCCAGCAGCATGCTGCTGGTGGAACGAGAGGACTTTGCCTCCAAACTGGAGGTGCTCTCCCGCCGCCAGGCCGATGCCGAACGCCGGCAACGCCTGTTCTCTACTCTGAACACCGGTTCCGCACCGTTGCCGGAAGATGGGCCAGATGACGGCTTGCGTCTCGGAAAGGAAGCACGAAACGCCGCGCCTTCCGGCATTCGTCCCGACGCCGCATCCCTGAGCGAACGCTATGACGAACTGGAGCGCGACCAGAAAGCCGCATTGGCTGGACTAAAAGGCAAAATCGAAGCTGAACGCGATGGTCTCGCAGCGATCTATTCCGACCTCGGTCTTTTGTCTTTGCCCGCAGCGCCCGTGAAAGCCGCGATGGGCGGCCTGTACATCCCGTTCGAAATCGGAATGGGACGCACGTCGGACGATGTCGCCGATCTCGAAACCGTAGCTGCCGAGTCTTCGCGCCTTCGTGCGGCGCTGGATCGCATTCCGTTGCGCAGCCCCACGCCAGGAATGCCGCTCTCAAGCGGCTTCGGAACGCGAACGGATCCCTTTCTCGGCACGCTCGCCTTTCATAGCGGCCTCGATCTCGTCGCCGGCCCCGGAACGGCGGCGCGCGCAACGGCGGCCGGTACCGTCGTTTCCGCCGGATGGAATGGAAATTACGGCCTGATGGTCGAATTGCAGCATGACCATGGATACACGACGCGCTATGCGCATCTGTCGTCAGTCGAGGTTTCGCCCGGCCAAACCGTAAATACAGGAGACATCATCGGCCGGACCGGAAGTACAGGCCGCTCGACCGGGCCTCATCTGCATTATGAAACGCGCCTCAACGATGTTGCGCTTGATCCGCGCAAGTTCCTGAAAGCAGGCGAAAAGCTGAACTAATCGACGTCTTCGACGCTGTCCGGTCCGCCGCCATAGACGCGCTGCGCCAGGGCCGCTTCCATGTAGGGATCGAGATCGCCGTTCAGCACGGAATCCGGATCAGACGATGTCACGCCGGTGCGCAGGTCCTTCACCATCTGATAGGGCTGCAGCACATAAGAGCGAATCTGGTGGCCCCAGCCGATATCGGTCTTGGCCGCCTGCTCCGCCATCGCCTGTTCTTCGCGTTTTTTCAACTCCAGCTCGTAGAGTTTCGCGCGCAGCATATTCCAGGCGGTTGCCCGGTTCTTGTGCTGCGAGCGGTCGCCCTGGCTGACGACGGCAATGCCGGTCGGGATATGCGTCAGGCGCACCGCCGATTCCGTCTTGTTGACGTGCTGGCCGCCGGCGCCGCCTGAACGCATCGTATCGACCCGCACTTGGCTTTCGTCGATATCGATCTGAATACGATCGTCGATCACAGGATAGACATCGATCGAGGCAAAGCTCGTCTGCCTGCGCGCGTTGGCGTCGAACGGCGAAATGCGCACCAGCCGGTGCACACCGCTTTCCGTCTTCATCCAGCCATAGGCGTTGCGGCCTTTCACAAGAATGGTCGCACCCTTGATGCCCGCGCCCTCGCCTTCCTGGCGGTCGATCAACTCGACCTTGTAGCCGCGCCGCTCCGCCCAGCGCGTGTACATGCGCAGCAGCATTTCCGCCCAATCCTGGGATTCGGTGCCGCCGGCGCCGGAATGGACTTCGAGATACGTGTCCATCCCGTCGGCCTCGCCCGACAGCAATGTTTCAATCTGCCGCTTGGCAGCCTCGGCATGCAGGTTCTTGATCGCCGTTTCGGCCTCGGTCACCACACCCTGGTCGTTCTCGGCCTCACCGAGCTCGATCAGTTCGATATTGTCGGCGAGTTCCTGCTCCATGCGCTTGATCTGGTCGATGCGCGATTCAAGGTCCGTCCGCTCGCGCATCAACTTCTGCGCGCGGTCGGCGTCATCCCAAAGCGTCGGATCTTCGGAGAGCGCGTTCAGCTCGCGCAGGCGGTTGTTGGCTGCATCCCAGTCAAAGATGCCTCCTCAGCAGTCCGATCGACTGCTTGAGTTCGTCCACAATACTGGAAGTCTCGGCCCGCATGAATCGCCCAACCCGGTTCGAAAGTCGCGGGAACCTAGGCATCCAGAGCGCGTCTGTAAACCGCCCGCGCTCTATTGCCTCGCCGTGACCGGCGCAGCCTCAGCGCTGGCCACCGGTTCGGCGCTGCTGGTTGTCACGACCATGCCGAATATGCGCCAGTCGCCAGCCACATTCTCGAACGCGAACTCAAAGTTCACCTGCTCCGGCCGGGTTGGGAAAAAACCCTTGAGCCGCAGCATGCCGCGATCGTTGATGAACGGTTCGGCAATCTTCGGCTCGACCACCAGGATCGGCTCAAGATTGATCCTTCGGGCCCGCAGGTTGGAGAAAAGCCCGGCAAGCCGCGCCGGATCGTTCGAGGCGTGGAAGGCTGGAGAGCCAAGATCGCGCAGAACCGTGTAGTTCCCGGTCAGATTGGCCTGGTTCAGTGCGATCAGCGACGTCCGGATCAGCATCGCCAGTTTGAAATCGTCCGGCACGCCCTTTGGGCGAGCTGGGGACGCGCGGCCCGCCGGCGCTGAAAAATGCGCAAAAGCCTTTTCCACAGCCTCAGGACGCGGCATCGGCATCGGCGCTTCAGCAAGAAGAACAGGCGCGGGCATTTCGGCCCGCGCCTGCACTGCACAGGCAAGGATAAGACAACCGGCAATCGCGGCCGCTGTTCCTTTACGCATTACATATCACCCGTGCGTTTCAGTACGTCCACTGGAAGCCCGCGCGGCCGCCATACGTGGTTTCGCCTCGCCCTTGTTCGAAGCCGACGCCCACACCGCCGAATACCGCGATCCGGTCGCCTGCGGTCAGCAAGTCTTCTGCAACCACGCCCATGATGCTGGCGCTAAGGGCATTGCCACCTTCGTAATGACCCCACGCCGCGGCAACGCCGAACCTCTCGCCCTGGACCAGGCTTGGATTTTCCATCGCGGTAGCCATCGCGATACCCGAGTCGTGCTCGTCGAGACGGCGGAAGATTTCGCCGCCGTCGTCGGCAAGATTGCCCTGGGCGTCGTTGGTCACGACGTTCACCTGGCCCACTTGCCGTGACTTGCTGAGCTCTGACCCGATGCCCGGCGCCGTGTAGGTATGATTGCTCGTGCCGAGCACGAATTGGTCGGACAGGCTGGCGGTCGCGGCTCCCCCGAACGAGTCCGCGCCAACGGCAACAGCGCCGTTCGGCGCAGCGCTCGCGCCGTAGCCGACTGCGGTGGCGTATTGACCGGTAGCGGTCGCATAAGGGCCAAAGGCAGCCGAGCTAGTACCGGTGGCGGCGCTGAAATCGCCGAAAGCGGCGCCGCCATTGGAGGCCGAGGCCTGATAGCCCACCGCGACTGACCCGGTTGCGGTCGCGCCCGTTCCGATGGCGATCGAGTTGGCGCCGCTGGCCGTCGCATCGCCGATGGCGACAGCGCCGGTCGCGCTGGCTGTCGAGCCGTAGCCTAGAGCGGTTGCCGATTGCGCGGACGCATTTGCGTTTGTGCCGACAGCGAGCGAATCTTGCGCACCCGCCATCGCGCCCATGCCGGCCGCGAACGACGCGTCGCCCGAGGCCGCACCACCCTGGATCGCCAGAGAGTCGATGCCCGATGCCGTCGTGGAACCGCTCGTCGTGCTGCCATAGGCTGCCGCGCCGGACGCTGTTGCCGAACTGGCATTGCCGATGGCAAGCGAGCGATAGCCCGTCGCATCCGCATCGCCCATCGCAATGGCGTCTTCCTGCGTAGCGTTGGCGTTCTCGCCAACCGCAGTGGCGCCGGCGGCGGAGGCCGTGCTGTTGTTGCCGACCGCGGTCGCGCCCGCGCCGCCGCTTGCGGTCGCATCGCCGATTGCCACGGAGTCCTCCGTCGAAGCCGTGGCGCCTTCACCCAGCGCCGCGGCGCCCGCGCCGCTCGCGTTCGCCGTGTTGCCGACGGCCGTCGCGCCCGAGGCCGTGGCGTCCGAATTGCCGACGGCAACCGCATTCGCGGCTGTCGCGTTCGCGCCGGCGCCCAGCGCTGCGGAGTTTGCACCCCCGGCATTGGCGCCCTCGCCCAGCGCGGACGCGCCCTCCGCAGTGGCATCGGAGTTGCCGATGGCTACGGAATTCTCCCCGGTCGCGTTCGAGCTGTAGCCCAACGCTGTTGCGCCATCCGCGGCGGCATTGGAATCCGTGCCGACCGCGGTGGCGTTCTCGCCGTCGGCCGTGGAATTGTAGCCAACCGCCGTAGCGCCGTCCCCGTTAGCGTAGGATTCCGCGCCAAGCGCAGTCGCCCCGATACCGTTCGCATATGCGTTCGTGCCGAACGCCGTGGCGTTTACTCCCCACGCTTCCGCGCCATTGCCGATGGCGATCGCGGTCACGTTATCCGTATACGCTTGGTCGCCGCCGGTACCCGCGCCGGCCAGCGAGCCGCCGCCGAGCGTGATGCCTTCCAGATAACTGACGCCATCCGGATTGCCGATCGTGATCGCGTCCTGGAAGGCTGATATGCCTTGGCCCGCGGCCACGTTCGCCCACGTCTCGACCGTGCCGGTAAACTCGGCGTTGCAGTTCGGGAGCGAGTTCTGAACGCCGGTGACGGCCGTCTGGCCGATCGCAAGGCCCGTGCCCACCGCCTGCAGGACGACACCGGGGATTTCCGTGATGATGAATGCCGCGCCGATGGCTTCGGCGATGGTGCCCCCAAGCTCGACGCCTACGGACGCAACTTCCAGTCCATACGAAAGATCGTCGAGTTGTTCCGCGCAACTTGCCGTGCCGGTGCCGCTGGCGCCCGTATTTGCCTGGATCAGCGCTTCGATCTCGGCCTGTTTCTCTTCGTCCGTACCGTCGCCATCGATGATTGCCTCGATCTGGCTTTGCAGCGCGGCGGTATCGACGTTGACGGTACCGCCGAGAGAGGCATCCGTCTCAAGATTGCGATCGGGCGTGAAATTGCCGTAACTCGGAACTACAACCTGCGCTAGCGCAGTTGAGTTGAGTGCAAGCGAAGTGAGAAGCGCGAGGGCGCCGCGACGCAATACAGGCATAGGTGGTCCCCCCAGACCGAAACATGCAACCCGTGCAAATGAGCGCCTCACCGCTCATTTTCCGGGCAGCACCTATGCCGCATTGCCTCAACTTATCCACAATCGCTAACGCGCGGTCAACTCTAAACAAATCCCGATTCTTTGGGGTTATTTGCGGGTGTCACAGGCCCATGCCCGAGGCTGACAAGCAACGCCTGGCACCGAGCAGCTGGCAGCGACGCCGTCCGTACGCACGCAAACCTCGCAGCCGTTTGTAAATGCGCTACAGACCGGGTCGGCTTTCATCGCCTGTTGGAGGCTCGTTTCCGCAACCGGTTTCATTGGTCTCGTGCTTGGCGCGTCCGCAAACGCAAACGGCGCGGCCAGGGCCGCGCCGAGCAATACCGCCAGCATCGTCCTCAATAGAGGCCGCCAGTCCCGCCGCGCACGGTTCCGCCGCCGCCATAGCCGGGAGGAGCGTTGGGATCGCTACCGTAATTGCCGGAATAGCCGATAACCGAATATGAATCCGGCGGTGCTGTGCCCGGCTTGAAAGCCTCGAGAATTACCTTCTGATCGCCGGGTGCCGCACGCATGCCCGTGACGGGGTTTATCCGGACAAGCTTGATGCCCGGAGGAACACGGAACGGTACGGACGGCTTTTCCGCCAGTGCCATTTTCATGAAATCACCGACGATGGGAGCCGCCAGTTCGCCGCCGGTCGTGCCGCGGCCCATGCCGCGCGGCTTGTCGTAACCGATGTAAACACCGACCGCGAGATCGGGCGAAAACCCTACGAACCATGCATCCTTGTAGTCGTTGGTCGTGCCGGTCTTGCCTGCCATCGGCTTGCCCACCTGGCGCAGAACCGTAGCCGTACCGCGCAGCACGACGCCTTCGAGCATCGATGTAATCTGATAGGCCGTCAGCGGATCGAGCACCTGTTCGCGGTTGTCGACGAGTGCGGGCGGCGTCTGGTGGCTCCAGCTGTCAGCCTTGCAGTCGGCGCATTCGCGTTCATCGTGCTTGTAAATGGTGTGACCATACCGGTCTTGAACCCGGTCGATCAGCGACGGCGTGACCTTCTTGCCGCCATTGGCGAACATTGAATAGCCGCCGACCATTTTCATCAGCGTTGTTTCGCCCGCCCCGAGCGCCATCGACAGGAACGGCGGCAGATTGTCGGATACGCCGAAGCGGCGCGCATATTCCGAAACGATCGGCATGCCCATGTCCTGCGCCAGACGGACCGTCATGACGTTACGCGATTTTTCGATGCCGAAACGCAACGTTTGCGGACCGTAGAACTCGCCGGAATAGTTTTCCGGACGCCAGATTTCCTGCCCGCCGCCCTGCTCAAGTTCGATCGGCGCGTCGAGCACGACAGAGGACGGCGTGTAGCCATTGTCGAGCGCGGCCGCGTACAGGAACGGCTTGAACGCCGAACCCGGCTGACGCAGCGCCTGCGTC
This sequence comes from Hyphomicrobiales bacterium, assembly GCA_022842205.1. GTDB lineage: Bacteria > Pseudomonadota > Alphaproteobacteria > Rhizobiales > Methylopilaceae > Flaviflagellibacter. The sequence goes on along the minus strand of JALHQA010000006.1, from coordinate 35,729 downwards.
GCGCGGTTGAATTCCGACTGGTCGTAGGAGAAGCCGCCGACCATCGCCAGGACGCGGCCGGTAAACGGATCCATGATGCAGATGGCACCGGAAACCTCCGGCACCTGCCGCAGCTTGTATTCGCCGGCTTTGACGTTGCCGTCCTTGTCCTTGAGAGGCTCGACATACACGACGTCGCCGACGCCGAGCGGACCCTTCTGCCCTTCCGGCTTGGTCGCGCCGCTCGCCCAGCGTGCCCATTTCATGCCTTCCGGGGGAATGGTGCCTGTAACGCGCTCGTCCTTGATGCGGCCGGACGCCTCGCGCTCGGGCTGCAGACCGATCTGAACACCGTCACCCTCGGTCGAGACCACGACCGCCAGCTTCCACGCTATGTCGCCAAACGCCTGCTTCTCCGACAGAGCCTTGCCCCAGTCCGCACCGAGGTCGTCGATGCGCATCACGGCCCCCCGCCACCCGCGCGCCTCGTCGAACTTCACAAGGCCGTCCGCCAGCGCCTTCTTGGCCATCTCCTGAATTTCGGGATTCAGCGCGGTACGTACCGAGAGGCCGCCGTCATAGAGGCCCTTGCCGCCATACCGTTCATAAAGCGCGCGGCGCACTTCTTCCGCGTAGTATTGCGCGGTATAGACATGCGCCCGCGATGAGCGAGCGGTAACCCCGAGCGGCGATGCCTTCTCCTTCTCCGCATCCTCGCGCGAGATATAGCCATTATCGGCCATGCGATCGATGACCCAGTTGCGGCGCTCCACCGCGCGATCCGGGTAGCGGAACGGGTGATAGTTGTTCGGCGCCTTCGGCAGCGCCGCGAGATAGGCCGCCTCGGCAACACTCAACTCGTGTACGGACTTATCGAAATAATTCAGGGCCGCGGCGGCGATGCCGTAATTGCCGAGACCGAGATAAATCTCGTTCAGATACAGCTCAAGAATCTTGTCCTTCGAAAAGGTCTGCTCGATCCGCACTGCCAGCAGCGCTTCCTTGATCTTGCGATCGATGGACGTCTCGTTCGTCAGGAGGAAGTTCTTCGCAACCTGCTGGGTGATCGTCGAGGCGCCCTGCGGGCGGACATTGCGGCCGAAATTCTCGAGGTTCGTCACGACGGCACGTGCGATACCCGTTAGGTCGATGCCGCCGTGATCGTAGAAATTCTTGTCCTCGGCCGACATGAAGGCCTGCACAATGGTCTGCGGCACGGCCTGGATCGGCAGGAAGAGCCGCCGTTCGTTGGCGTATTCGGCGATGAGGCTGCCATCGACGGCATGCAGGCGGGTCATGATCGGCGGCTCGTATTTCTCGAGCGTCGCGTGATCGGGCAGATCCTGCGCCTGCTGCCAGATGTAGACGCCGACCGCCGCCGCGCCGACGAGGCCAAGCACCGTCGCCGTCGCGAACAGAAATCCGAAGAAACGCAGAAGCAGGCGCATGAACGCTGATGTCCCCGAGGCGGCCGCCGGATCCTGCCGTTAAGACCGGGCGATGGTGTTGGGCTTGGAAGCCTTTTGTGGATTTTGTTGGGCGCGGTCCGGTTATCCCGGCGGCAGCATACCTCCCGCGGATCGCGCGCTGAAAAAGCCGTCGATGGCCCGGACCATGGCGGCGGCCGCCTTGTCCCGCCACTCCGGCGAGGTCAATAGCTTCAGGTCTTCCTGGCTGGTCATATAGCCGAGTTCCAGCAGCACGGACGGTACGTCGGGCGCCTTGAGCACGACGAAACTGGCCGCGCGCGTGGGGTTCTTGTTCAGCCGGATCACGGGTTTGACCGAGGTCACAAGATTGTGGGCGAAACGCATTGAGAAGACTTTCGTTTCCCGGCGCGCGAGGTCGATGAGGATATCCGCCACATCGTCGGTTTCCGAGGCCAGATCGACGCCCGCGATGACGTCGGCCCGGTTCTCTTTCTCTGCCAGCCTCGCCGCCTCGGCGTCGCTTGCGGTCTCGGAAAGCGTGTAGACCGTCGCGCCGCGCACCCCGAACGGATCGGCAAGCGAATCCGCATGGATGGAGATGAAAAGGTCAGCGGCGGCATCGCGCGCGATCCGCACCCGGTCATCCAGCTTGACGAAATTGTCGTCGACACGCGTCATCAGCACACGGTAGCGACCGCTTTCGAGGAGCAGGTTGTTGAGCGTCGTCGCAAATCTGAGGACAACGTTCTTCTCTTCCTCGCCGCCTGCCCCCATGGCGCCGGTGTCGAGGCCGCCATGCCCGGGATCCACCACCACGACGGGGCGATCGTCCGAGGCGTCGGACGAAAGTTTCGGCGTCGGCGCGGGCGGCAGTTGCTCGACGTTCGGCGCGTCGCGCTGCATTTTCTGAAGGAACGCAGCTCGCGTGGCCGGGACGAGGTCGATGACGAGGCGCACGCGGCCCTTGTCGATCTGGACCGTCCGCACCTGTTCGACAGCCACGGGACCGGTGGCATCCACCACGACACGCGAACGTCCGGGCGCAATCAGCCCGTAGCGGTAGGCGGAAACCAGCCCCCGCGCCTGATGCGGAAGAGCACCGCCCCCAAAGACGACATCCGGCAAATCGACGATCACGCGATAAGGATCGGCAAGCGTGAAGACGCTTGGCTCCGCAACATCGCTGAGATCGATGCTGAGCCGCGTACGGCTCTTGTCCCCGCCCAGCTGGGTGGCAGTGGCGGAAATCAGCCGGTCGCCCTTCTGCGCGGCAGCCGGAATCGCCCCGAGGAGGGCCAGCAGAGCGATGAGCGCGAATCTGGTCATTGGCGGGAGGAGAACCCAATTATGCGGGCAGAAACAGGCCCCAGCCCTCGGAAATGCACTCGCTCCGATCACAATTTGCGGCCGCACAGCACGGTAGAAGCTGGCGATTCCACCCAAGAGGGTGTTTTGTAAAAAATACAACCGCTTGTCAAAGGCCACTTTTCCTATATGAAGGAAACCGGCTCGTAAATTGCGGGGCAATAGCCCTAGCTCTCTGCGCGATCATGGACCGACGCCCTGCTCTCTGTGCGCTTTGGCGGCGGTTTACGGAATCAGCCTTTCCAGAGGCGCCATCCAGCCCGCCGGGAACCCCCGGCCTGGTTCGGCGCAAGGCCTTCCCCCCGCGCACGGCGTAGCACTGCGAGCCCTGCACTACTCCCGCTCCGGCGGGTCAAACGGATTGGAGTCGGATACGGATATGGCGAGCGTTCAGTCTCATTCTGACGCGCACGCGGCCCGTTCTCCGGCCATGCTTTTGCACATCTCATTCCCACATCATCGCGCAGAAAGCGCCGGCCGCACGCCGGGCGGAGACGATAGCTCCGCCGCGTCCCGCCGTGCCTGGCGCAGAATTGAAGGTTTCATATGGCCAGCAACAAGATGCTCATCGACGCCGCCCATCCCGAGGAGACCCGGGTTGTCGTCGTCCGCAGTGGATCGAACCGCATTGAGGAGTTCGATTTCGAGAGCGCGAACCGCAAGCAGCTTCGCGGCAATATCTATCTCGCCAAAGTCACGCGCGTAGAGCCGTCGCTCCAGGCGGCTTTCGTCGAATACGGCGGCAATCGCCACGGCTTTCTCGCGTTCAGCGAAATTCACCCGGACTATTACCAGATCCCTGTTGCCGACCGGCAGGCGCTCCTCGCGGAAGAAGAGCGCGACAATGCCCGCGCCGACGACGAGGAGCAGGACGAGAAGAAGGAACGCGGCCGGGGCCGCCGCCGTCGCGGGCGCGGCAAGGCGAAGGACGCCGCCAAGGACGAAACCGTCAGCGAGGAAGTATCGACTGAGGCTGACGAATCCGAGGATGACGCCGACGACGCCGAGAGCGCCGACGAACTTGAATCGGCGGACGGCAACGGGAGCAGCGAAGCGGGCGAAACCGAGAAGGATGCGCTCGACGCGGCCATTGAGGAAGCGGCGGCAGCCTCCGATACCGCGGAGCCCGGCGTCGACCTCTCGGAGGGTGGCGACGTCGTCGAGGTCACGGACGAGGCAAAAAACGAGATTGAATCAGTCGGCGCCGATGACAACGTCGACGAGGAAATGCCGCAGCGCCGCGAACCACGCCGCACGCGTCATTACAAGATCCAGGAAGTCATCAAGCGCCGCCAGGTACTGCTCGTGCAGGCCGTCAAGGAAGAGCGCGGCACAAAGGGCGCGGCCCTCACGACCTACCTTTCGCTCGCCGGTCGCTATTCGGTGCTGATGCCGAACACCGCGCGCGGCGGCGGCATTTCGCGCAAGGTTACCAACGCGGCCGACCGCAAGAAGATGAAAGAGATCGCGGAAGATCTCGATGTGCCGGAGGGAATGGGCGTCATTCTCCGCACCGCGGGCGCCAACCGCACCAAGGCGGAGGTGAAGCGCGACTTCGAGTATCTGTTGCGTCTGTGGGAAACGGTGCGCGAGAAGACGCTGTCCTCGACCGCGCCGGCGCTCGTCCATGAAGAAGGCTCGCTGGTCAAGCGCGCCATCCGTGACCTCTACAACAAGGACATCGACGAAGTTCAGGTGTCCGGTGAAGGCGCGTTCAAGGAAGCCAAGGACTTCATGCGCATGCTCATCCCGAGTCATGCGAAGAATGTGAAGCTCTACCGCGATGCGGTTCCGATCTTCTCGAAATACGGTGTCGACAATCAGCTCGACGCCATGTTCTCGAATGTCGTTACGCTGAAATCCGGCGGCTATATCGTCATCAACCAGACCGAAGCCCTGGTTGCCATCGACGTCAACTCCGGCCGCGCGACCCGCGAACACAGCATCGAGGAAACGGCTCTCAAGACCAACCTTGAAGCTGCCGAGGAAGTTTCCCGGCAGCTCCGCCTGCGGGACCTCGCGGGTCTCATCGTCGTCGACTTCATCGACATGGAAGAGAACCGCAACAACCGTGCGGTCGAAAAACGGCTGAAGGACTGCCTCAAGCACGACCGCGCGCGCATCCAGGTTGGCCGCATTTCCCACTTCGGCCTTCTCGAAATGTCGCGCCAGCGCATTCGCACTGGCGTTCTCGAAAGCTCCTCCGAAGTCTGCCCGGTTTGCGCGGGTTCCGGCCGCGTCCGTGCCGTTCCCTCCGTGGCGCTGCATGTACTGCGCATGATCGAGGAGAACCTGCTGCGGAATTCCGGGTTCAATCTGAACGTCCGTACGACGAACGCGGTCGCGCTTTATATACTAAACCAGAAGCGCGGCCATCTTCGCGACATAGAAACGAGGTTCGGCGTCGAGATCACATTCACATCCGACGAGCATCTCGCCGTCGGCGAACACTGCGTTATTTCACGCGGCGAACCTTCGACCGGAACCCCGCTCGCCCCGTCGTCGCCCCCGCTGGTCATCGAAGCGGAGGACGAACCCGACATCGCCGAAGGCGAGGAGGACGACGTCGAGGCCCGTTCGGATGAGGAGCGTGGCGAAAGCAGCGAAGGTCCCGAGAGCGAAAATGATTTGCGCCGTCGCCGCCGTCGGCGCAGGCGTGGCCGTGGGGGTCGCGGGGAAGGACGCGATGAACAGTCCGCCGAGCATTCGCCAGGCGATGATGCCGTCATTGAAGCGGATGAGGGATCTGCCGCCGCAGCGATCATGACCGACAAGCCCGAACGCAACGGCGACGACCGGCGCTCGCGACGCCGCGGACGGCGTGGCGGGCGGCGTAATCGCGGTCGCGGCGAGCGTGGAGAGGAAGCTCCGCACCACTCGGCCGAAAGCGCCGCCGACGAGATGCCAGGAGACATTCAAGAGGAAGAAGCGCCGACGACGCGGCAGGCGGAAGCAGCTGCTGCGCAAGAACCCGCACCCATTGCCGCCAATAGCGGTCCGGAACCCGTCACGGAAGAGCCGCCGCCTGCCCGTCCGGCGCGAACGCGCCCCGCGCCGGCGCCGGTCGAGGACGACCCGAACCGCCCGAAACGCATGGGCTGGTGGAACAAGCTCAAGGGCTGATGAAAACAAAACCCGGAGAACGCGAAGCGGCCTCCGGGTTTTTCGTGCAGGATCAGGGCTGACCGCTGCGCTCCTGCGGCGACGGAAAGCCGACGCTGCGGCCGATGTCGGTCTGGTGGCAGGCCGCGAGAGTCGCGGTCAGCGCAAGCATCGTGGCAATCTTCAAAAGCATATCAACACCTGTTGGAACTCCAGTCTGAGGCTGCAGGTGTCTTTGCAAGGATGCGGTTTCAAGCCGGATGCTGGACGCGGAGCGAAAGTGTATTTTCGCCGCCACACCCTCTAGCGGCGGCTTAGCCAGTTGGCGATCCGCGAAATCGCTTCCACACTCTCGCTTTCCGAACCGGCAAAAGAGAACCTCAGAAACCGGTTTCCGTTTCCCCGATCGAAATCGAGCCCGGGCGTTGCGGCGACGCCTCCTTCTTCAAGCATGGCGCGGGCAAACGCCACGCTGTCGTTCGTGAAGCGCCCGACATCGGCATAAAGATAGAACGCTCCGTCGGCGGGAAGAAAACTGTCCATACCCGCCTTTGGCAGCTCGTTCAGCAGGCGCGCGCGATTGCGAGCATAGACGGCACGCACATTCTCGAGCTCTTCCTTCGCATCCAGGGCAGCAATGGCGGCGACTTGCGAGAGCTTGGGCGCCGAGATGAAAAGATTCTGCGCCAGCCGCTCGACGGGCCTTTCAAGCTCTTCGGGGACGACCAGCCAGCCAATGCGCCAGCCCGTCATGCACCAATATTTCGAGAAGCTGTTGACCACGACCGCACGGCCATCGAACCGCAGCGCGGTCTCGGCCTCAGCTCCATAGGTCAGACCGTGGTAGATCTCGTCGGACACCAGCCTGATGCCGAGCGCGTCGCACGTCGCGCACAAGCCCTTGAGAGCTTCAGGCGTGATGATTGTTCCGGTCGGGTTGGCGGGACTTGCGATCAGCAAGCCGGCAAGCGGCGTCTTGCTGTGGGTCTTCTCGATCGCGTCCGCATCCAGCGCCCAACGGCTTTCGGCGTCGAGATCGATCTCGACAGGTTCGAGCCCAAGAGCCGTGAGGAAGGTTCTGTAGGGCGGATAACCCGGAGAAGCGATGCCGACCCGGTCGCCCGGGTTGAACAGCGTGAGAAAGGCCAGCAGGAACCCGCCGGACGAGCCGGTCGTCACGGCGATGCGCGCCGGGGAGATGTCCAGTCCGTAGACGTCCCGATAATGGCGTGCGATGCGGCTGCGGAGCGCGGGAAGCCCAAGCGCCTCGGTGTAACCGATCAACCCGCCCTTCAGCGCTTCAGCCGCGGCATCGCGCGCCGCCTGGGGCGCGGGAAAGCTCGGTTCCCCGATCTCCATATGAACAATGGACCGCCCCTGCGCTTCCAGCTTTCGCGCTGCAGAGAGCACATCCATGGCGATGAACGGCTCGACATCGGCCCTCCGGGCATGGATAAGTCGCCGGGCGCGGTATTCCCTGTCAGTCACGCGCCCGTGCCCCTTTTGCGCCATTGTTCTCGTGCATCGCCGCGCTATGCCGCTCCTAGACTCCAAGCGCAAGTCCAGTCTGTTCCGTGCCGCGGCTCTTGCCACGGCGTTTTCGGTCGCGTCAGCATCCTTGCCGACGATTGCGTCTGCGCAATCCAAGGACCGGCTGTCACCTGTTCGTGATGCCGAAATCGAAGAGCTGATGCGGGACTACACCGGTCCGTTACTGCGTGCGGCGGGCCTGGATCCGACGGCGGTGCAGATCACGCTCATCAACGACTTCTCGTTCAACGCATTTGTCGCGAACGGCCGCAAGATTTTCATCAATCTGGGCGCCATCGTGGACAGCAAGACGCCGAACATGCTGATCGGCGTTCTTGCGCATGAGACGGGCCACATCGCGGGCGGCCATCTGTCGGCGTTGCGCGAGAAGATGGATGCGGCCGGAACGCGCGCCATCATCGCCATGCTGCTGGGCGCGGCGGCCGTCGCTGGCGCAGCGGCCTCCGGAGCAGGCGGTAACACCATCGCCGGCGCCGCCAACGCGGCCGTTTCCGCGCCACAGAGTATCGTGCAACGCGATCTCCTGGCCTATGTCCGCGCGCAGGAACAGGCCGCCGACCAGGCCGGCGTCAGCTACCTGACCAAGACGGGCCAGTCCGGCAAGGGCATGCTCGAGACCTTCAAGGGCTTCGCCGACAAGTCGATGTTTACCGCGCGCTTCGTCGATCCCTATGCCGTCACGCATCCGATGCCGCAGGAGCGCATCGCGCTGCTGGAACGCCTTGTGAATGCGAGCCCGAGCGTCAACGCGCCCGACAAGCCGGATTTCATCCATCGCCACGCAATGGCGCGCGCCAAGATCATTGCCTTCATGCGCGGCGCGGACTCGGTCGCGCGGGCATATCCGGCGAGCAACACGACCCTCCCCGCGCGCTACGCCCGTGCGATTTCGGCCTATCGCTTCGGCAATATCGCCGACGCACAGAAACAAATAGATGCGTTGATCGCTGAACAGCCGGGCAATCCGTACTTCTGGGAGCTGAAAGGCCAGTCCCTGCTCGAAGCCGGCCGTCCCCGCCAGGCGGTCGAGCCGTTGCGCCGCGCCATATCGATCAAGCCGAAGTCAGGCCTCATCCGCATGATGCTTGGTGAAGCGCTCGTAGCTACGGGCGACAATGCGCTGCTCGACCAGGCTCTCACCGAGCTCCGTCAGGCTACGGCTTACGAACCCAGTGCGCCAAAAGCCTATCGCAATCTGGCGGTGGCATACGGCCGCAAGGGGATGAACGCCGAGGCCGACGTCGCGTCAGCGCAATCCTATTTTCATTCCGGCGACTACACCACGGCGAAACAGCTTGCGGCGCGCGCCAAGAGCCAGCTTAAGGTCGGCTCGCCCGGCTGGCTGCGCGCTGACGACATCGTCAACTTCCGTCCGCCCAAGACAAAATAAACTCCGGGATCTCCGGCAAAGGATAACAACGTGACCCCGACCCGCATCCTGTCGCTCGCCCTCGCCGCGGCCGCCTGTCTCGCATTGTTCCTTTTGCCGCAATATCTGATGGCGAACGCCAGCTCGCGATCGTCCGTACAAACGGCGCAAGCCAGCACGTCGGAGCCGAACCGTGCCGGCATCGAAACCATCGTCCGGGAGTATCTGCTGGAGAACCCGGAAATTCTTCGTGAGATGGCCGACCGTCTTAAGACGAAGGACGAGGCACGCGCGGAAACCGAACGATCGAAAGTGTTCAAATCAGCCGCCTCGGAGGTCTACAATTCCGACGATCAGGTCGTTCTCGGCGACCCAAAAGGCGACGTCACGATCGTCGAATTCTTCGACTACAACTGCGGATATTGTAAGCACGCGCTTGCCGACACCGAAGAGCTGCTCAAATCCGACAAGAAGGTCCGGCTGGTTCTCAAGGAGTTCCCGGTTCTCAGCCAGGAGTCGGTCGATGCGGCGCGCGTAGCGGTGGTCGTGGCCAAACAGGCCCCGGACAAGTATCTGGATTTCCACCGCAAGCTCCTGAACGCCGATGGCGCCGATGGGGCCACTGCAATCGGCATTGCCCGCGATCTCGGTCTCGACGCCGAACGCCTGTCGGCCGACCTCGCCGATCCGGGGATCGAAACAACGCTGCAGAATGTTCAAAAGCTGGCGCGAAGTCTCGGGATCAACGGCACCCCGACCTATGTGATTGGCGATCGGGTCATTCCTGGCGCGGTCGGCGCGGATACGCTGAAAGAGCTGGTCGCCAACGTGCGCCAGTGCGGAAAAGTGGAATGCTGACGGCCTAAGGGGTGGGCCTCTTCCCCTGCCCCCTTTGGCCGTATAAGAACCGCCGGTTACCCGCCCGACCATAAAGCCAGATGACAGCGACCATCTTCGTCCTCAACGGCCCCAACCTGAATCTTCTCGGCCTACGCGAGCCGGAAGTTTATGGTTCGGATACGCTTAACGACATTGAGGATCGGGTACGGGCGCGGGGCAAAACATTGGGGTTCGAAATCGACTTCCGGCAGACGAATGTCGAAGGCCAGCTTGTCGATTGGGTCCAGGAAGCGCGTACCAAGGCCAAGGGGTTGATAATCAATCCTGCCGCCTACACCCACACCTCGGTTGCGCTGCACGACGCCATCAAGGCGGTGGGGGTACCCGCGATCGAGGTTCATTTGTCCAACACCTATGCCCGCGAGGATTTTCGGCACCATTCCTATGTGTCGCCGGTTGCTCATGGGATTGTTGTCGGTTTCGGCGCTTACGGTTACGAACTCGCGCTCGAGGGTCTTGCGCGCATCGTGTCGAAGAACTGACGCCCTTCGGAGAGAAGAGAAGAAATGGCCAAGGACGTTAAGAAGGACGAGTCTGGCGTGGATCACGAACTCATCCGCGCCCTCGCAAAACTGCTCAAGGAAACCGACCTCTCCGAGATCGAGATCGAGCGCGACGACTTCAAAGTCCGCGTCGCGCGTTCCATTACCGTCAACGCCCCGGTCTATTCAGCGCCGGCCCCTGCGGCGGCATCCGCCGCAGCTTCCGCGGCTCCGGCAGCAGCCGCATCGGGTGACAAGTCCAAGGCGCCCGGCGCCGTGCTGTCGCCGATGGTCGGCACCGCCTATCGCTCGCCCGAACCCGGCGCGAAAGTTTTTGTCGATGTCGGCCAGCAGGTGCGTCAGGGCCAGACGCTGCTCATTATCGAAGCGATGAAAACCATGAACGCCATTCCGGCGCCCAAAGCCGGTACGGTGAAAGAGATTCTGATCGACGACGGCCAGCCGGTCGAATTCGCCCAGCCGCTTATGATCGTCGAATAAAGCGGCGATGTTCGACAAGGTCCTCATCGCCAATCGTGGCGAGATCGCTCTCCGGGTGCTCCGCGCCTGCAAAGAGCTTGGCATCGCCACCGTCGCCGTTCACTCCACGGCCGATAGCGACGCCATGCACGTGAAGCTTGCTGACGAGGCTGTGTGCATCGGCCCGCCCGCGGCACGCGACAGCTATCTCAATGTTTCGCAGTTGTTGGCCGCCTGCGAGATCACCGGCGCCGACGCCGTCCACCCCGGCTACGGCTTCCTGTCCGAGAACGCCCGCTTCGCGGAAATCCTCGAAGAACACGGCATCGTCTTCATCGGCCCCAAGGCCGAGCATATTCGCGTCATGGGCGACAAGATCGCTGCCAAGCAGACCGCGAAACGCCTCGGCATCCCCGTCGTTCCCGGCTCCGACGGAGGCGTCACCGAAGATGCCGAAGCGATGCGTGTTGCCAGGGAGATCGGCTTCCCCGTCATCATCAAGGCGGCCGCCGGCGGCGGCGGACGCGGCATGAAGGTCGCGCTCGGCGAGCACGACATGTCGGTCGCGCTCTCGACGGCGCGCTCCGAGGCCAAGGCCGCCTTCGGCGACGATGCGGTCTACATCGAAAAATATCTACAGAAGCCGCGCCACATCGAAATCCAAGTCATCGGCGACGGCCAGGGCAATGCCGTGCATCTCGGCGAGCGCGACTGCTCGCTGCAGCGCCGCCATCAGAAGGTGTGGGAGGAAGCGCCCTCGCCGGCGCTCAACGCCGAAGAGCGCGAGCGTATCGGCAGTACTTGCGCAAAAGCGATGGCCGATCTCGGTTATCTCGGTGTCGGTACGGTCGAGTTCCTGTACGAGAACGGCGAGTTCTACTTCATCGAGATGAACACCCGCATCCAGGTGGAGCATCCCGTCACCGAGATGATCACCGACATCGATCTCGTGAACGAGCAGATCCGCATCGCCGGCGGCGCCAAGCTCTCGTTCACCCAGGATGATGTGAAGCTGAACGGCCACGCCATCGAATGCCGCGTCAACGCGGAAAACCCGGCGACCTTCCGTCCGTCGCCCGGCAGGATCACGCAATGGCATGTTCCGGGCGGCCTCGGCGTCCGCGTCGATAGCCACGCCTATCAGGGCTACGTCATTCCGCCCTATTACGACTCACTCGCGGGCAAGCTCATTGTCCATGGCAAGACGCGCACCGAGTGCCTGATGCGTCTGCGCCGCGCGCTCGACGAATTCGTCGTCGATGGCATCGAGACCACGCTGCCGCTGTTTCGCACGCTTGTCCGCGACCCGGACATCCAGGACGGCCGCTACGATATCCACTGGCTGGAAAAGCGGCTGGCCAACGGCTTGATGGACGGTTGATCGCCCCCCTCTCCCAACGGGAGCGGAAAACACCTACACTCAGGGCCATGACGCGCATAAACGACGTCCTGGTCGACATCACGCCGGAAGTGCTGCTGAAAGCCTATGCCTGCGGCATCTTCCCGATGGCCGAGAGCGCATCGGACCCGGGGCTTTACTGGATCGAGCCCGACCGGCGCGGTGTCATTCCTCTCGGAAGCTTCCATGTGCCGGACCGGCTCGCCCGCACCGTGCGTTCTGACAGGTTTGAAATCCGCATAGATCATAATTTCGAGGCGGTGATCGACGGCTGCGCCAAGCCGGCGCCGGGCCGGCGCAAGACCTGGATCAACAAGCGTATCCGGCGTCTGTACACGGACCTGTTTGCCATCGGCCATTGCCACACGGTCGAAGCCTGGCAGGACGACAAGCTGGTCGGCGGACTGTACGGAGTGAGGCTGGGCGGCGCCTTCTTCGGCGAGAGCATGTTCCATACCGAGACGGACGCATCGAAGGTTGCGCTCGTCCATCTTGCCGCCCGGCTTATCAAAGGCGGATTCACCCTGCTCGACACGCAGTTCGTAACAGAGCATCTCCGGAGTTTCGGCGCGGTTGATGTACCGCGCCGCGCCTATCACAAGCTTCTGGAGGAAGCCTTGGCGGCCAGTGGGGATTTCCACATCTGGCCGAAGGATCGACTGGTGACAGGTAGCGAGGCAATGGAAACCCTGGCGAAGCGGTAAGTTCGCGCCTATTCCCCCAGCTTCGGCCCTTCCGGCGCCTCCCGGCGCTCGCCGCCGGTGCAATCGGTGATCCATACGTCATAGATTGGATGCTCGACGGCGTTGAGGCCTGGGCTGTCGGCGAACATCCACCCCGTGAAAATTCGCTTTTGCTCTTTCTGCAGCGTGATCTCGTCGACTTCGACAAACGCGATGGTTTCCGGCTGCTCCGTCGGCGGCCGCGTATAGCAGACGCGAGGAGTTACCTGCAGAGCCCCGAATTGAACGGTCTCATCCACCTTCACATCGAATGCGAAGATGCGGCCGGTGACCTTGTCGAGACCGGAGAAATGCGCGACCGGATTCTCGATTCGCTCCGGCGGTGGAGCCTGTTCCTCGGCGGGCGGCGGCGGAAGCTGCTGCGGTTGCTGCTGCTGGGCTTCCGGCTGTGGAACCTGCTGAAAAAATTGCGCCTGTGCCGTGCCGGCAAGAGCCGACAGCCCGAGTCCGAAAATAAGCGCGACGGCGCGGAAAACGGAAATCACGGATGGCGGGCCTTGGTAAGCGGGACGGCGGGAATCGCCATTCAGTATGGCGCTTTCCCGATCCGGCTAAAGCCGGGGTTGAGCAAATTTGTGACGGCCGCGCTCAGGCGCCCGGGGTCCACGCTTCGTAGTCGCCTGTGGTGCGCTCGCGGCGGCCCCCGTTGATGGTCGAACCCTTGGGCCTGTAGGCATCCGCCGTGCCGGTCGGGTTGGCGCGGTGCGCCTGCTGCCACTCCTTCGGCGCGTAGTCCTCCTCGGTAGGCGGCGTGTCAACCGTGTGGTGCATCCAGCCGTGCCAGCCAGACGGGATGGCGCTGGCTTCCGCATACCCGTTGTAGATGACCCAGCGGCGCTCACCGAGCGGCGTGTTCCTGGCGCGGTAATAGGTGTTGCCGAGCTCGTCCTGACCGACCAGTTCCCCCTTGCGCCACGTCCAGAAACGCGTGCCCAGCGTCTGCCCGTTCCACCAGGTAAAGATCTGGGTGATGAGGGTCATCAGCGATTTCACAGGCGCACTCCCAAGCGGTCAGGAAGGTTAAGGCTCGCGGTTATGGCGCGCCGCGATGACTCTGTCCACTGGGCGATGCCGCGGCTTAATCCCTTAACAAAGTGTTAATAAGTGACCGTTTGAGCGCACATGCTGTGCACATCCATCCCCACCCCCCTGCCGCAATCCCGCCACATGCGGCTAGCGTCCAGATACGTTCCGACGTGTTGAGGCCGCCAGAGATGATGATGGATGATTTGTTGCCGAAGCAGGTCCGGCTGATGACCGACAACGGCCTGAAGTTTGTCGCGAGCTATCGCGGCATGATCAATTTTGCCACCAAGGTGAAGAATCAGGGAGGCCCTCACGCCGACAAATGGGGCTTGGCCGCGCGCAGCGTCGAAGCGGCGCTGCAGGCGGAGGACGAAAACAGCATCAAGGCGGCCATCGACAAGTTCTCGACGGCCGCGCGCCACGAGGGTTGGGTAAGCTGATCCGTTCTAACGATTGTTATTGTGTCGGGGCCGCCAGTTGCGGCCCTTTGTATTTCTGGCCTCGCATTCGCGCCGCCGATCGCCTACATAACCGGCCAACCCCGTCCAGCGCGCGCCGTCGGGCGCCCCCTCAGCAGAGGATATCCGAGATGGCAAAGCCCCGCTCGAAGAGCGAATTCGTTCTGTTCAACGTCGTCTATGAGGATGGCTCACAGCGCTCCAACCGCCGCGTGGCGGCCGAACTGTTCGACGGCATTGATGACGATGATGCCATCGCGCGCCGGGTGATCGAGGAGCAGGATCGCGAGATCGCCGAGAAGTCCGGCAACGCTCCGCTCGCCATCGACCGGGTGTGGCGCGTCGGCGCCAAGGAGCCGAAACCCGGTATGCGCGAACGCGCATAACCTAACGATGCGCTCGTCTCGAGCGCATCGCAGCTATTCCGTCGTCCGCATTGCACGATTCATCGTCATCCGTAGCCTCACACGAGCTGCGGGGGCGGCACGAACTTTCGGAAACGCGCATCATGCGCCCTTCCTTGCTGCTGCCTGTTTTACTCGCCGTGTCGGTTGCTTCTGCTTACGCGCAGGAGGACGACGCGTCTCTTCCGCCTGAGCCGGAATTTCACTGCGGCCAAAAAGATATGCCCGAAGAGCTGGCGCAGCTTTGCACCAGCTTCGACGGCGTCTGGCGCGATACAATGTCCCGTCCGGTCGATCCTAGCGGCAGCGGCCGCCCCCAATTGAAATCGCCTGTCGGCCGGCCGACCCTGACACACGAGTTCACGGGCCGTGGGCTCGCGCCGACCCTTTCCAATCCGATACGAAACCCGTTCGACGGGCCCGGCGACCGGGGCGTCGGCCTTCGCGTCCGGACGTCCGACACGCCGTTCCAGCTCTCAACGGAAATGGTTCAACCCGGCAGCAGCGCGGAAACGATCCTGAACTGGGAACTGAAGGCCGAACGGGGCGCCGATGCATCAGGTCTGTTTTATGGCGCCGCGACTGCCGGCACCTACACTGCGGACGGTATGATCGAGAATATTTCCGGCTATGCTGGCCTGCGCGGCATCGCGCATCCGGCGGACAATTTTCAGCTTGGCGCGGAAATAACGCCCCGCGCGACGCTGCCCGAATTCGACGCCAATGACGGCTCTGTCACTCTTGAACCGAAATTCACGGCAAGCTCCGATTTCGGCCGCCTGGGCACGAGCGACTTCACAGGCAGCCTCAATGCAGATGCGGTTTACAGCATACCGGTTGATGGCGACCCGTCCGCCCGCGGCGGTGTGAGATTTACAATCAAACCGCGGTGATGGCCGCCTCCCAGAATGAAAAGGCCGCCCGGGGAAACGGGCGGCCAAGTTGGGAGGAAACGGAATGTCAGGTTAGTCCTGAGGACGGGTAGCGGGTCTCATCTCGAACGGCGTGTTCGATTCCTCGTAACGCTGCCATTCGTTCTGGCGCGGCTCGCCGGGCGGGGGGCCGGCCACGGAGGCACGGCCCTCCATGACGTAACCGCCTTCGATGGGCGCCGGGCCGTAATAACCGTAATAGTCGCCGCGAAGCGTCTGATAGATCGAGCGCTGCAGTTCGCGATTATCGCTGCCGTCGTTTTCGGCGAAGGCGGCGGTGGGGAGCGCGAGCACAAGCGCGCAGGACGCCAGTAGCGGCACTTTACGAAAAATCGTCATGGGAGATCTCCAAGTCGATGGCGTACCAGGCGCTGCCTTTATCTCCTGTCCGCCGAGCTAAAAGGCCGGTCCCCCGTTCGGGCCGGCCTGCTCTATCTACCTGGTGCCCATTACGAAGCCGCATCTACCATCACGGGAATTTGAATGTCTTTGCAGCCGATGATTTATCTCGTGTGCTGCGAAAATTTGCCTAGAACTCGCAGACCTTTAGCACTTGCCTTGCGCGGGTCGCCCTTTGGCTCTATAAGCCGCGCCTTCGTGACGCCTCGGCCGGGGGCTGAACGGACGGCCGGTTTGCCGGTTGGGACCTTCGCGGTTCCGTCGTCCCGTGTCTCCGCCTTCGAGAGTGGTTCGAGCCTTTTCCGGGCTCGAAGGGCTCAGCGCCGGCGGGCGTCGCATGGCACTAACAAAGGCTATTTCCGAATGCCGCATTACGAACACGTCTTCCTGGCGCGCCAGGACGTGACGGCCCAGCAGGTCGAGGAACTCACCGAGCAGTTCAAGGGCGTTATCGCCTCGAACGGCGGCGAGGTCGGCAAGACCGAGTACTGGGGCGTCAAGAGCCTTGCTTTCCGCATCGCGAAGAACCGCAAGGCCCACTACACGCTGATGAACATCACCGCCCCGCCGGCCGCCGTCGCCGAACTGGAGCGCCTTCAGAAGATCAATGAGGACGTCCTCCGCGTCCTGACGATCCGCGTCGACGAGCATGAAACCGAACCGTCGGTCGTCATGCAGCGCCGCGACCGCGACGAGCGCAGCGACCGCCCGCGGCGTGACTTCGAGGGCGAGCGTCCGGCCCGTACGGACGAAGAGCCCGCTACCGAAGGAGACGACGCATGAGCATGGGTGCATCCCAGGGCCGCCGGCCCTTCTTCCGCCGCCGCAAGACCTGCCCCTTCCAGGGTCCGAATGCGCCGACGATCGACTACAAGGACGTCAAGCTCCTGCAGCGCTACATTTCCGAGCGCGGCAAGATCGTTCCGTCGCGCATCACCGCCGTTTCGCAGAAGAAGCAGCGGGAACTCGCCAAGGCGATCAAGCGCGCCCGCTTCATCGGCCTTCTGCCTTACGTGATCAAGTAACGACATCACCACCGGACGCCTTCGGGCGTCCGGTCAATTCCTGGTTGGGGCGGGCATAACGATCCGCTTCTAACCGCTCCTAGAGCGGGACAGCTTTTCGAATGAACGCGACAACCCTCCTTGTCGGAATAGCCAGCGGCGCGGCCTCGGCAGCGCTATCCACCGCGCTCGCTTCCGGCTCCGCGTTCGCTCTCTTTCTTTTCCTGTTCGCGCCGCTTCCCGTTTTCATCGCCGCGCTGGGCTGGCGCCATCATGCCGGCCTCGTCGGCGCGATCGTCGGCGCGCTCGTGCTCTACGGATTGATGGGATTCGACACCGCGCGCAGCTACGCCCTGTCGGTCGGTCTGCCGGCGTGGTGGCTGGCCTATCTCGCGCTGCTCGGCCGGCCCGCCGATCCGGAAAAGCCGGAAGCCGGGGCGATGTGGTATCCGGTCGGCCGTCTGGCGGTCTGGTCCGCAGCAATCGGTAGCGGGCTCGTCATCGCGACCCTCCTGATGCATGGCGGCTCCCTGGAAGATTATCGCGCCGTGCTCCGCGCGACCTTCGAGCAGTTCATGCGCGCCGAAACGGGCATAGCCCCGGACGCACCTATCACGCTGCCGGGCGGCCGCGACGCCTCGCGCATAACCGAAATCGCGGTCATCGCGCTGCCGCCGCTTGCCGCCGCGATGTGGACCACCGTTTCGCTTATCAATCTGTGGGTTGCCGGGCGCGTTGTCCGTACGTCGGGTCGTCTGCCACGGCCATGGCCGGATCTCTCTGCGTTCAATCTCCCGCCCCTGTCGTTGATCGCATTCGCAGGCGGCGTCCTTGGTGCGGCGCTGCCGGGTGTCTTTGGCTTCGGCGCCGGCGTGATCGGCGCTGCTTTCACGGTTGTGTTTACAACGCTCGGCCTCGCCCTGCTGCATGCCGGAACGCGCGGTATCACCGGCCGCACCTTCATGCTGGGCCTGACCTATTTCCTGATGGCGGTTCAGACATGGCTGGTCGTCATCGTGGCGGCGCTCGGCGTTATGGAATTTTTGTTCGGAATACGGGCACGGATCGCGGCATCGCGGACGCGGCCCACGGAATAACCTTCAATCAGTTCAAAATACGGAGACTACCAATGCAAGTCATTCTACTCGAGCGCATCGCAAAGCTCGGCCAAATGGGCGACGAAGTTCGCGTCCGCGACGGCTATGCCCGCAACTTCCTGCTGCCGAACGGCAAGGCACTTCGCGCCACCGCCGACAACCGGGCGAAGTTCGAAGGCCAGCGCACCCAGCTCGAGGCCCGCAATCTTGAAACCAAGGCCGAGGCCCAGAAGCTCGCGGACAAGATCAATGGCCAGCTGGTTGTCATCATCCGTCAGGCCGGCGAGACCGGTCAGCTGTACGGCTCGGTCTCGACCCGCGACATCGCCGAAGCGCTGGACCAGGCCGGCTTCACGGTCGCGCGCCAGCAGATCGTGCTGAACACGCCCATCAAGACCATCGGCCTGCATGAGATTCCCGTGGCGTTGCACCCGGAAATCGAAGTGAAGGTTTCGGCCAATGTCGCGCGCAGCGCAGCCGAGGCAGAGCGTCAGGCCAAGGGCGAAGACCTGACGGTGCGGGCGGAAGATGTCGCGTTCGAGACCTTCGATCCTGACGCGGCCGAAGGCTCTGCCCCGGCGGCCGAAGACGAGGCCTCGGCCGAAAAGCCGAAGAAAAAGAAGGCAAAGGACGACAGCGAGGCCTGAGCCCGCTCATCTGGCCTCTGGATTATCGGAACGCCCGGCATCGCCGGGCGTTTTTTGTTGCGGAGTTACGGTTGCATTTCTACGGAATCCGATTCTAGGCTTACCCCGTTTGGCAATGTTGTAAGGGCCGGCACCGCAGTCGCGCCGCCCTTTGGCGAGGCTGACATGATGGTACTGCTGAAACCCATGCTCCGGCGCGCGATCCGCCGTGGTGCAGTCACCCTTGTTTCCCCATCAGGCAAAACCTGGCACTTCGGCGATGGCGCGGGCCCGCCGGTAACGGTTCGCCTCGCAGACCGCCGGGCGGCTCTTGCGCTGATGCTCGATCCCGAACTGAAACTCGGCGAACTTTATATGGAAGGCCGCCTGACGATCGAACGCGGCTCAATCTACGATTTCCTCGAAACCGCGATCGATAACCTTCACGGACGCCCCTACCCGCTGACATCCCGTCTCTGGTACCGCCTACGAACAAAGCTGCGGCGGCTGAAGCAGATGAACCGCCGGCGCCGGTCCAAAAACAATGTGGCGCATCACTACGATCTCGACGCAGGTCTATACGACCTGTTTCTTGATCCGGACAGGCAATATTCCTGCGCCTATTTTGAACACCCCTATCAAAGTCTGGAGGAAGCCCAACTCGCCAAGAAGCGGCACATCGCGGCCAAGCTGGCGGTCGAGCCGGGACACAAGGTGCTCGACATCGGCTGTGGCTGGGGCGGGCTCGGTCTTTATCTGGCGGACATCGCGGACGCCGATGTCGTCGGCATAACGCTTTCCACGGAGCAGTATGTCATTGCCCAGGAGCGCGCCCTTTCGCGCGGCCTTCAGAACCGCGCCGAATTTCGCATCGAGGACTACCGCGAAATGCAAGGCCGGTTCGACCGCATCGTCTCGGTCGGCATGTTCGAACATGTCGGCGTCGGTTATTACAAAACCTTCTTCAAACACTGCGCGCGCCTGCTCGACGACAATGGCGTGATGCTGCTGCACACGATCGGCCGCACCAGCGGCCCCGGCGCCACCAACCCCTGGATCGCCAAGTACATTTTCCCCGGCGGATACATCCCGGCTCTGGAAGAGATCGTTCCGGCCATCGAGGGTGCCGGCCTGATGGTGACGGATGTCGAAGTGCTCCGTCTCCATTACGCCGAAACACTGAAGGACTGGCGGGAGCGGTTCATGGCCAATGCGGCCAAAGTGAAGGCGCTCTACGACGACCGATTCGTTCGGATGTGGGAGTTTTACCTGGCCGCTTGCGAGGCAAGTTTCCGGTCCGGCGACGATGTCGTCTACCAGATACAGATCGCCAGGCAGGTGGATACGCTACCCATAACCCGAGGCTATATCGCTGAACGGGAAAGACGTTTGCTTGAGAGGGAGCGTGCGCCTCTGCGCATCGCCGCCGAGTAATCAAGGGCCAAGCGGTCGCGCCACAAATTCGCCTGTGAACTCCCTGTTGATTGACGTTTCCGAGTCGGAATCGCCGGCGGTTGGCGCCGACACTCCGGTCGCATCCACCCCAGTTCGGACAAACGAGTCTTCATGGCCTTCGGCGACAACACCGCGCGCGCAATTGCAAACATCCAGCAGGCCGCTTACCGGCAGGCCCCGCACAATCTGGAAGCTGAACAGGCCCTGCTCGGCGCGATCCTCGTGAACAACGAGGCCTACTATCGCGTTTCCGATTTTCTGAAGCCCGACCATTTTCACGAGCGCATCCATCAGGAAGTCTACAAGACCGTCGGCGAGCTCATTCGCCTGAACAAGGTCGCGACGCCTGTCACACTGAAAACATTTCTGAACGCCGAGATCGATCTCGGCGGCATGACCCTGCCGCAATACCTCGCGCGCCTTGCGGCTGACGCCACCAGCATCATCAACGCCGAGGATTACGGCCGCACGATCTACGATCTTGCGGTGCGCCGGTCGCTGATCGGCATCGGCGAGGACATGGTCAATGTCGCCTATGACGCTCCGGTCGACATGCCGCCGCGCGAGCAGATCGAGGAAGCCGAACGCCGTCTCTACGAAGTGGCGGAACTCGGCCGCTACGACGGCGGCTTTCAGCGCTTCGCGGACGCTCTACTCACGGCGGTCGATATGGCGGCGAACGCCTACAAACGCGATGGTGGGCTGTCAGGCGTATCGACCGGGCTTGCCGATCTCGACAAGATGATGGGCGGCCTACAGCGCTCGGACCTCATCATCATTGCCGGTCGCCCGGGTATGGGTAAAACATCGCTCGCGACAAACGTGGCGTTCCACATCGCCAAGCATTACCGCTCGGAGCAGATGCCTGACGGCGCGAAGCAGACCGTCGATGGCGGCATCGTCGGCTTCTTCTCGCTCGAAATGTCGGGCGAGCAGTTGGCGACCCGTATTATCGCCGAGCAGTCGTCCATTCCGTCCTACAAGATCCGTCGCGGCGATATTTCGGAGCACGAATTCGCGAAGCTGTCGGATGCCGCTCGCGAAATGCAGGCGATCCCGCTTTACATCGACGAAACCGGCGGCATCACCATCGCACAGCTCGCTGCGCGCGCCCGGCGCCTGAAACGGCAGCGCGGCCTCGACTTGCTCGTGGTAGACTATATCCAGCTTCTGTCCGGTTCCGCGCGCAAAAGCGAAGGCCGTGTTCAGGAGGTCACCGAGATCACGACCGGCCTGAAGGCGCTGGCGAAAGAGTTGAACGTGCCGATCGTCGCGCTTTCGCAGCTCTCCCGTCAGGTCGAAAATCGCGACGACAAACGCCCGCAGCTCTCCGACCTTCGCGAATCCGGCTCGATCGAACAGGACGCCGACGTCGTCATGTTCGTGTTCCGCGAAGAATACTACCACAAGAACAAGGAACCCCGGCCCGGCACCGAGGAACACCTCAAGTGGCAGACTGAAATGGAACAGTTGATGGGACAGGCCGAGATCATCATCGGCAAGCAACGCCACGGCCCTACGGGAACGGTGCAGGTACAGTTCGACGCGGAAGTCACGCGTTTCGGCAATCTTGCGCGCGAAGACCGGATGCCGAGCAGGACGTAAATTGTGACGACGCCGGTCATTCCCGAAACAGAGGCCGGCGGCCTGCTCACCATCGACCTTGCCGCCATCACATCGAATTACACCTTTCTTCGCAAGAAGGCCGGAGCTTCGGAGTGCGCCGCCGTCGTGAAAGCCGACGCCTACGGCCTCGGCGCGGAGAGTGTCGCAAAAACGCTCTGGGATGCCGGCGCACGTACATTCTTTGTCGCGCTGCCCTGCGAAGCGCGGATCGTCCGCGCCGCAGCGCCGGATGCCGTTATCTACATCCTGAGCGGGCTTACGCCAGGCGCCAGCGCGATCCTCTGGGACATGAATGCACGTCCCGTACTCGGTAGCGTGGCGGAAATCGACGAATGGGCCACCTTTTGCCGTTCCAACAATCTCGATGGCGACGCCGCCATCCATGTCGATACCGGCATGAACCGGCTTGGTCTCCCGCTCGATGAAGCCGGGGCGATCGCCGGCCGCGTCGTGGAAGGCACCCTCGGATTCAAGCCCGCGCTGGTTATGAGCCACCTCGCCTGCGCCGACGAGCCCGGTCATGCGCACAACCTGCGTCAGCTCGATGCCTTCACCGCGATCCGCGATCGATTTCCCGGCGTTCCCGCAAGCCTTGCAAACTCCGCCGCGACGCTGACGGGCGGCGACTATCTGTTCGACCTCAGCCGGCCGGGTATTGCGCTCTACGGCGGCAACCCGATTCCCGCCTTGGAAAATCCGATGCAACCCGTCATCCGGCTTCAGGCGCGCATCGTGCAGATAAGACCCGCGCGGGCGGGCGAAACGGTCGGGTACGGCGCGACACAGACCTTACGCCGGCCGTCCACGCTGGCGATCGTGTCGATCGGATACGCCGACGGTCTGCTGCGCTCTGCAGGCGCGAGTGACACGGGGAAAGGTACGGACGCCGTGATCGCGGGCCGGCGCTGCCCGTTCGTGGGCCGGGTGTCGATGGACCTTTCGGCAGTAGATATCACCGATCTTCCGGCGGGAGCAATCAAGCGCGGCGACTACGCGACGATCATCGGAGACGGGATCGGTATCGACGATGTCGCCCGCGCCGCCGGCACGATCGGCTACGAAGTTCTCACCAGCCTCGGCCCGCGTTTCAAACGTACCTACATGTCCTAGGCTGTCTTCGGCTCGAACTTAAGCGCCACGCCGTTCATGCAGTAGCGCAGGCCCGTCGGCTGCGGCCCGTCGTCGAACACATGACCCAGATGACCGCCGCAGCGGCGGCAATGGACTTCCGTGCGCTTGACGATGAGCTTGAAGTCGTCGGTTGTACCGATAGCGTTATCCAGCGGCTTCCAGAAGCTGGGCCACCCGGTTCCGCTCTCGTATTTCGTCTCCGACGAAAACAGCGGGAGATCGCAGCCGGCGCAGGTGAAAATCCCTGCCCGTTTCTCCTTGTTCAGCGGGCTCGATCCGGGCCGTTCGGTGCCATGACCGCGCAGGACCGCGAACTGCTCGGGAGTCAGGAGCTTGCGCCACTCCTCGGCCGACTTCGTGATCTCGAACGTGCCTTCGGCGGCATCCGCTCCTGGCATCCAACCTTTGAATACAGCCGCCATCGCGACCCCGGCAACACCGGCAAACAGAACATGGCGCCGCGTCATCATCGAAAATCTCCATTCGTGTTCACGCCTAGTTACGCATCGCGGGCCGCCATGGCCGCATCACGAAGCCGAGATTCCCGGATGTGAACAAATAAGGAACGTATCTCTGGCAATCGAGCACTGCTTCGGGCATCCTGCTCGAGCGGCGGAGCGATTCACGATGGCGAAATCCCGATCCACTTTCATCTGTCAGAGCTGCGGTGCCACGCATAACCGCTGGAACGGCCGATGCGAGGCCTGTGAGGCCTGGAACACGATCGTCGAGGAAGCCGCGATGGCACCCTCTGGCAAGGGTGGCGTGGTGACGGCCCGGGGCGGCCGCGCGGTGGCTTTGGAAAGCCTCGGTGGGCCTGTTGAGACCGCGCCGCGCTTTCAGGCCGGCATCGGCGAACTCGACCGGGTAACGGGCGGCGGCTTCGTCCACGGGTCCGCGCTGCTCTTGGGCGGCGAGCCGGGCATCGGCAAATCCACCCTTCTCATTCAGGCGGCAGCCGCGCTGGCGCAGGCCGGACACCGCATCGTCTATATCTCCGGCGAGGAAGCCGCGGCCCAGATCCGCATGCGCGCCGACCGGCTCGGGCTTTCCGGCGCGCCGGTGGAGCTCGGCGCCGAAACGAATGTCGAAGATATACTCGCAACCCTCTCCCGGGGCACGGTTCCCCGCCTTGTCGTAATCGATTCCATCCAGACGATGTGGACCTCCACCGTCGACTCCGCTCCGGGAACGGTAACGCAGGTTCGGGCGTCCGCGCAGGCGCTGATCCGGTACGCCAAGACCTCGGGCGCGGCCGTCATTCTTGTCGGGCACGTTACCAAGGACGGCCAGATCGCCGGACCCCGCGTCGTCGAACACATGGTCGATGCGGTGTTTTCGTTTGAAGGTGAGCAAGGCCATGCCTTCCGTATCCTGCGCGCGCAGAAGAACCGCTTTGGCCCGACGGACGAGATCGGGGTGTTCTCGATGACCGGCCGAGGGCTGGAGGACGTCGCAAATCCGTCCGCGCTGTTTCTCTCAAGTCGCGAGGTCGCGGCACCGGGCGTAGCCGTTTTTGCCGGGATTGAAGGCACGCGCCCGATCCTGGTCGAGATCCAGGCCCTTGTTGCCCCATCGTCGCTGGGAACGCCCAGGCGCGCCGTTGTCGGCTGGGACTCCAACCGGCTGTCGATGGTTCTGGCCGTTCTTGAGGCCCATGCCGGGCTTCGGCTCGGCAGTCACGACGTCTTCCTGAACGTTGCCGGTGGCCTGCGGATACAGGAGCCGGCGGCGGACATCGCTGTCGCAGCGGCACTCGTTTCGTCCTTCACCAATGCGGTTCTGCCGATGGACAGCGTCTTCTTCGGCGAGATCAGCCTGTCGGGCTCCGTCCGTCCCGTGGCCCATGCCGGACTGAGGATGAAGGAATCCACCCGCCTTGGATTTGCCCGGGCAATAGGCCCCGCGGGGCCGCTCGAACACGCGGATGGAGGAATGGCGCTTAACGGGCTGACATCGCTGGATTCGCTGGTCGCGGACATAGCCGCCCGGGGCTCCCGATCGACCCGCGCGGCGGCCATGGCCTAGGCGCGGCTCCGTGTCCCGCAAACAAGCGTGACTGGCTCTTCCGGCAAGGCTATAAGGGCGCCGCGATGCGCCGGACCTCTGAGTCCTTTCCGATTCCGACCGCCAGGGCGATTTTATGCCGGTTACGCTTCTCGATCTTATCGTTCTGGGTGTCATTCTTCTTTCGGCACTTCTGGCCATGGTCCGCGGCTTCACCCGTGAAGTCCTGTCGATCGCCTCCTGGGCGGCGGCGGCGGCGGCGACCATCTACTTCCTGCCGGATGTCCGCGACTGGGCGCGGACGCAGATATCCCTCGAACCGGCCATCCTTGCGGATGTCATTGCCGGCGCTGCGATATTTCTGATCACGCTGCTTCTGGTTTCGCTCCTCACGATGCGACTCTCCGACTTCATCCTGGACAGCCGTGTCGGGCCTTTCGATCGCGCTCTTGGCTTCGCCTACGGCGCGGGGCGCGGCCTTTTGCTGGCGATCATCGCCTTCCTGTTCTTCGCCTGGCTGGTTCCGGAGCGCTCGCAGCCGACCTGGGTCGCGAACTCCGCGTCCAAACCGCTGCTTGAAGGCGCGGGACAATCGCTGCTGGCCATGTTGCCGGAAGACCCCGAAGCCACCATCTTGAAACGGCTTAAAGGAATTCCCGGTACAGGAGATCCGGCATCGGCTCCTGACGCGGACCCGGCTGCGACGCCAGGCACGCCGCCGGCCCCTGAAACAGGGGTGCCGCCGACGGAGCCCGCGCCCGGCGACACCGGATACAGGCCGACCGATCAGCAGGACTTGCAACGCCTGCAGGATGCCACGACGCCGAATTGACCACGGACGGAAGCCCGTCCCCGGAGTGCGGAATGACAAGCGAGGCTGAAGCCCAAACGGCGCAGGAATTCTGGCGTGAGCTGGAGTCCGACCGCCTCAACGAAGAATGCGCCGTCTTCGGAATCTTTGGCCACCCGGACGCAGCCGCCATTACAGCGCTCGGTCTCCACGCTCTCCAGCATCGCGGTCAGGAAGCTTCCGGCATCGTCACCTATGACGGCCAGCGCTTTCATGCCGAAAAGCGTCTCGGACTTGTCGGCGACAACTTCTCCGATGCCAGCGTCATCAATCGCCTTCCCGGTTCCGCCGCCATCGGTCACAACCGGTATTCCACGACCGGCGAAACCATTCTGCGCAACGTGCAGCCACTCTTTGCCGAACTGGAAACCGGCGGCTTTGCGATCGGGCACAATGGCAATCTGACGAACGGCCTTACACTGCGTAAGCAGCTCGTGCATGATGGCGCGCTTTGCCAGTCCACGACGGACACCGAGGTCGTGCTCCACCTCGTTGCGCGCAGCCAGCGCAACCGGTTCCTCGACCGTTTCATCGATGCCGTCCGCCAGCTTGAGGGGGCGTACGCATTCGTCGCGCTGTCCACCAAGAAGCTTATTGGCGCGCGCGATCCTCTGGGCATCCGGCCGCTCGTTCTCGGTCAACTCGACGGCAGCTACATTCTGGCTTCCGAGACATGTGCCCTCGACACGATCGGCGCAAAATACATACGCGATATCGAGAACGGCGAAGTCGTTGTCATCAGCGAAGACGGCATTGAATCGCACAAGCCGTTTCCGCCGCAGCGAGCACGTCCCTGCATATTCGAATATATCTATTTCGCGCGTCCGGACTCGGTTGTCGGCGGCAAGAGCGTTTATGAAGTCCGCAAGCGCATGGGGCACGAGCTCGCGCGAGAGAGCGCCGTCGATGCCGATGTCATCGTGCCGATACCGGACTCCGGTGTCCCCGCCGCTCTTGGCTTCTCGCAGGAAACGGGGATTCCGTTCGAGCTCGGCATCATCCGCAACCACTATGTCGGCCGGACGTTCATCCAGCCGACGCAGCGCATTCGCGAACTCGGAGTGCGTTTGAAGCACTCCGCCAATCGTTCGCAGGTCGAAGGCAAGCGCATCGTTCTTGTCGACGACAGTCTCGTCCGCGGCACGACATCGGTGAAGATTGTGCAGATGATGCGCGATGCCGGTGCGAAGGAGGTTCACTTCCGTCTGGCCAGCCCGCCGATCACCCATTCCGACTTCTACGGAATCGATACGCCGGAGCGCGACAAGCTGCTGGCTGCCCGCATGGATCTCGAGGGCATGCGTAAATTCGTCGGCGCGGACAGCCTGGCTTTCCTGTCCGTCGACGGGCTCTATCGCGCAATGGGCGAGGAAGCGCGCGATCCGGCGCGGCCGCTCTACACCGATCACTGCTTCACGGGCGATTACCCGACCCTTCTCACCGATGTGACCGGCGAGACTCACCCCAAGCAGCTTTCTCTTCTCGCGGAAGCTGGCTGACCATCGACCATGGCCCAACTCGACCTTAACGGACGCATTGCGCTCGTAACCGGTGCTTCGCGCGGAATCGGCGCGGCAGCGGCGGAATTACTCGCACAGGCCGGCGCGCATATTGTTGCTATTGCACGTACGACCGGCGGCCTTGAGGCGCTCGACGACCGCATCAGGACGAAGGGCGGCACGGCAACGCTCGTTCCGCTCGACCTGAAGGACTACGAAGGCATCGACCGCCTGGGCGGTGCGCTGTACGAGCGCTTCGGCAAGCTCGACATCCTGCTCGGCAATGCCGGTATTCTGGGCCCGATGAGTCCGCTCGGCCATGTCGATCCCAAGAATTGGGACGAGGTGGTTGCCGTCAACATCACTGCGAACTGGCGGCTTATCCGCTCGATGGACCCGCTGCTCCGCCAGTCCGATGCGGGCCGCGCAATCTTCATGAGCTCCGGCGCGGCGACGAATGTACGAGCCTATTGGGGGCCGTATGCGGTGTCGAAGGCCGCCCTCGATGTCCTTGTCCGCACATATTCGGAAGAGACGAAGAATACGCCCGTGCGCGCCAATCTCTTCAATCCCGGTGCAACGCGGACCAAAATGCGGGCACAGGCGATGCCGGGCGAAGATCCCGAGACGCTGCCGACTCCCGAAGAGATCGCGGCGCATGTGTTGAAGCTGGCTGATCCTGCTCTGTCCGAAACCGGCATGCTTTACGATGCGCGGTCGGCCAG
This sequence comes from Hyphomicrobiales bacterium, assembly GCA_022842205.1. Taxonomy (GTDB): domain Bacteria; phylum Pseudomonadota; class Alphaproteobacteria; order Rhizobiales; family Methylopilaceae; genus Flaviflagellibacter. The sequence continues at coordinate 7,690 of JALHQA010000006.1, read as the reverse complement.
GTTTCTCGCGTTTCAGCGGCCCGCTTAATCGTTCTTGTTGGAGAACGGATTTTTCGGCTCGCGGAAAGCAAGCCGGATCGGCGTGCCCGGCAGTTCGAACGCCTCGCGCAGTCCATTCACCAGATAACGGACATAGCTCTCGGGAAGCGCATTCGTACGCGTGCCGAACAGCACGAAGCTGGGCGGGCGGGCCTTTGTCTGGGTCATGTAGCGCAGCTTGATACGCGCGCCGCGAACGGCCGGCGGCGGATGGGACTGCAGAACGCCATCGAGCCAGCGGTTGATGCGCGCTGTCGGTACGCGCTTGTTCCAGATTTCATACGCCTTGACGACAGCCTGCATCAGGCGATCGATGCCTTCGCCCGTGGAGCCTGACACCGCAACCAATTGCATGCCGCGCACTTGCGGCAGAAGACGGTCGGCGGCTTCGCGATGGACTTTCAGGGCACCAACGCGATCCTCGATCAGGTCCCACTTGTTGAGCGCGATAACGATGGCCCTGCCCTCGCGCGAGACGAGATCGGCGATCTGCAGATCCTGCTTTTCGAACGGCACGGTGGCGTCGAGAAGGACCACGACGACCTCGGCGTACTGGATGGAACGCAGCGAGTCGGAGACAGCCAGCTTTTCCAGCTTGTCCTGGACCTTCGCCTTGCGGCGCATGCCGGCGGTATCGACGAGGCGGACGTCCTTGCCGCGCCATTTAAGATCGACAGAGATGGCGTCGCGCGTGATGCCGGCTTCAGGACCGGTCAGAAGACGCTCTTCGCCGAGCAGACGGTTGATGAGCGTGGACTTGCCGGCGTTGGGGCGGCCGACGATGGCGACGGAAAGCGGACCTTCGCTCTCGTCGTCTTCCTCGTCTTCGTCGTCGTCCTCGAAGCCGAGAACACCCCGCAGCGCCTGATAGAGATCGGCAAGGCCCTCGCCATGTTCGGCCGACAAAGGCACGGGATCGCCAAGGCCGAGGCTGAAGGCATCGTAGGCGCCGGCCAAACCTTCCTTGCCCTCGGCCTTGTTTGCGACGAGGACAACGGGCTTGCCCGACTTGCGAACGATGTCCGCGAAATGCCGATCTTCCGGTGTAACGCCGACACGCGCGTCGATGACGAAGAGCACGGCGTCGGCATCGGAAATGGCGGAAACCGTCTGCGCCGTCATGCGGCCGGCAAGCGATGCCTTCTCCGCATCCTCAAGCCCGGCGGTATCGACAGCCGTGAATTCGAAATCGCCAATACGCGCCTCGCCTTCCCGGCGATCGCGCGTGACACCGGGCTGATCGTCGACCAGCGCGAGGCGTTTGCCGACCAGACGGTTGAACAGCGTGGACTTGCCGACATTCGGCCGGCCGGCAATCGCGATGATGTGCATATGCCGGCTCCCGGCCTAGCGTGCCGGAGACGCGGACGGAGCAGGCTCGGTTCCGGGTGCTGGCGCCGTCGTCACCGGCGGTGGCGGCGGTTGATTGGCGCCAATGGTCGAGCCCATGTAATCGCTGTTCGGCGGCGGCAGCTTGCGCGGGCCTTCGAAGCCCGAGCCCTGCTCGAACACCGGCCGGCGCTCGCCCGGCAGGATCTTGTCCTTCTCGGCGAACGGATTGAGGCTGCGTGCGCTCTCGCAGCCCGTCAGGACAAACGCGGAGGCGGACAGAAGAAGCAGAGCTGCGAAGCGTGCCATATCTATTTCTTGTCTCCGAACATCATGGCGCAGGCGGGGCGGCGCCCGCCGCGAGATCGAGCAGAAGCTGCCCACGGGCCCGAACGCCGGGCGGCGTCTCGGGATCGGCGATCAGTTCCTGCGCCCAGCGCTGCGTGTCGGCGGCATTGCCGGCCTTCCACGCGGCCAGCGCAAGAATCTCGCGCGCCGCATGACGCCATGCATTGCCGGCAACGGCAAGCGCCTCAACCCGGCTCGCCACATCGGACTGGCTGCCGGTATCGACAAGGAGAAGCGCGGAACGGATGCGCGCCAGATCGCGCAGACCAGTAGGCACCGAAATATCCTGGGCGATCTCTTCGAAGCGCGCGGCCGCACCGGCCTTGTCGGTGGACGCCAGCTCGGTCGCCGAGCGGAAACGCGCCAGCAGCGCGTATCCCGACGGCCCATCGGCGGCCAGCGCCCGCAATGCGGCCTCGGCTTCCGCGGCCTTGCCTTCGCGCGCCAGAACCAGCGCCGACTCGTAGCGGCTGCCGGCTTCTTCAGCCTGCTTTGCCGAATACCATTCCCAGCCACGCCAGCCGGACACGCCGAGCACAACGAGAACCGCCGCGGCGATGACGAACGGGCCATAGCGCCGCCACAGCTTTTCCATCCGCTCCTTGCGGATGTCCTCTTCGATCTCGTTGAAAATATCCGACATTTCGGTCCGTTACCGTCTGAGAATCCGGCTCCCTCGGGAGCGGCGGGCACCATAGACATGCAGGGGAGACGACGCAAACGCACCGGGCCTTATTTCCAGGGCATGCGCCATCGGCTCCGGAAGAAGGCGTGCGATGCGCGGGGCTCTGCGCCCCGGCGGGTCCTCGTCCTCTCGTCACCCTCCGAAATGGAGGGGCGCGCGGGACGCCGGGAGATTGGCCGCTCCCGCGGCGGCGCTGGCAGTGTTTGAGAACACCAGCACCAGTTTTTCATTCACCTCGGGGAAGCCGCTCTCTCAAGTTTCGCAATCCGCGAACACTTGATTGCGCCGACGTCCCGCGCACGGTGTCTTTTCGGCTTGCTGCGTGCTCGCCCCTGGAGGCTTAGCTTTGTAGCCTCCACTAACGGGACCCCGTGCCGGCCTCTGGCCTCCCGGTTTGGAGGTTAACGGACCGGCCGACCGCAGGGGTCTCCTGTGGCGGGTGTACTGAGCCCGCCGGGACCGCACGCCTTGGGCCGTTCGGTTCAGGGAGCGACCCCCTCGCCGAACACCGCACTTCCCGATCCGCAACCAGAACGCCTCATGACCGCGCCCTCCGTGACCGAAAGCACGCCATGTGTAACACAGGATAGGAATAAAGTCAAGGAGTGACTTTAGGCTCCCAGATAGTCGCCTAACATAGGTTGGCGCGCTCCCTGCCCTGTCGGGTAGACTTCGTTATCGGCACCAGAACAGGGCATTGCCGGCTGGGAGACTTCACGCTCCCGCCCATTGAAAAGGCCGCGCAATGAAGCTTGAACTGAACTGGCTGCTGTTTGCCATTATCGGCGTTGCCTTGGCAGCACTCATCCTCGCATTCGTTTAATTGGTGCGCACTGCAGCCTGGTCTGTCAAAAGGCCGGGCGCGGGAAGATTCAGCAACATATTGGCCTGTCGCGCCGCTTCGTCGTCAATGGGGCGCCCGAGAACGCGCGTCAGCGACTGTACGGCGGCAAGCCGGTCACCGGCCGCGACCGCGGACTTGTAGTGTTCCAGCGCGACGACCAGGGACGGCGCGGCAGCATTCGCGATCACTTCGTGCACGCCGTGAATGCGCGCGGCTTCGACCGATGGCGGGCGCGGCGCCTGAACGGCTGCAAATTCCGCAACTTCATCGACCAGTTCGGCGGCCTGCTCGGTCGATAGCGAGACATCCATAAGTCCATTGAGCTTCGCAACGAGATTGATATCCGGCGGCGTATTGACAGTTTGCCGGAAAAGAGCGAGCGCCCCCGTGATGTCGCCGCTCGACATGGCCTGCTTGTACAGTGCCAGCGTATCGATGGGGGTGCCGGTCAAAGGCGGTTCGATATCCGGCGGCATCGTGAGAGCCGCACCCGAGACCGAACCGCGGCCGCCCAGCATTTCGACTTCCGGCGTTTTGACCGGCTCTTCGGCTTCGAACGCAGCAACATCGTGGGCGCCTTCGGCAACATTCTCGGGCTCCACCTCCGGCTTCGGCGCCTTTTTCTTCACAGCCTTCTTTTTCTTCTTCGCGGCTTTCTTTTTCTTCGTCTTTTTCTTGGCTGTCTTCTTCACGGTCTTCTTGGGAGCTTCAACCGCAGGCGCCGACTGGGCTGCCGGCTCTTTCGGCGCGGCAGCGGTTTCCTGCGTGCCGGGCAGCACGGCGCGAGGGGCCGGATTCTCATAGTTCCGCAGAAAAGCGGGCACCCAGGACTTGCGGGCGGGCTTGGCCTCGGCGGCGGGCGTTTCGGCGGGAGCCTGAGTCTGCTGCGCGGCGGCAGAGCCCGCGCCAAGCATCAAAGCAGGAAAAACCAGGAAAAGGCACAGAATAGAACGCATACACAACCACCAGATACACGGTGTTACTCAACAGAATTCACGCTGATGTGTTTTATCGGACAAAAAGCGGCCTGCGCGCGGCGAGGCGCAAAAACACCAATAATACTTTTGTCTAGGAACCAAGACAGGGCTCCCGCCAAGGAGAGCCTGAAACCCCTACTCCGCCGCCTTGCGCATGGAATAGGTGTGTTCGGGTGCCGGGAACGAGCGGTCGCGGACCTCCGCCGCATAGCCCTCGATGGCGCCCCGGATGTGATCCTTCAGCGAGCCATACTTCTTCACAAATTTCGGCACGCGCTCGTTGAGGCCCAGCATGTCCTCCATGACGAGGATCTGGCCGTCGCAGACCGACGACGCGCCGATGCCGATTGTCGGGGCCTCGGTGATCTGGGTGATCTTCGCGGCGAGCGGCTCGGCCACCGCCTCGACGACAATGGAGAAGCAACCGGCTTCGTCGACCGCGCGCGCATCGGCCAGGATGCCTTCCCACTCCTTCTCGTCGCGGCCCTGCGCCCGGAAGGTGCCGAGCGTGAGGATGGACTGCGGCGTGAGACCGATATGGCCCATGACGGGCACGCCGCGCTCGGTGAGGAAGCGGATGGTCTCGGCCGTACGCACGCCGCCCTCGACCTTCACCGCTCCGGCGCCGGTTTCCTTCAGCACGCGCACAGCATTGCGGAACGCATCCTGCGGCGAGGATTCGTAGGACCCGAACGGCATATCGATAACGACAAGGGCGCGCTTGGAGCCGCGGACGACGGCCTGACCCTGGATGATCATCATCTCGAGCGTGACGGGCACGGTGGTTTCCATGCCGTACATCACATTGCCGAGACTATCGCCCACGAGCAGGAGCTCGACGAGATCGTCGGCGATGGCGGCCGTATGCGCATGATAGGCCGTCAGGGTGACGATCGGCTCGCCGCCCTTGCGCGTGAAGATTTCGGGCGCCGTGATGCGCCGGACGGGGCCTTGAACCGACATGGTGCCTCCTTCCAGGGACCGTGGAGCGGTCCGCGGGCCGCTGGCGAGAGCACAAGCATGCTTCTTCGCCAGACGGCAATGAGATTGTTCCCCTCAGGGTAAACCGCAATGGGCTCCCACTGTTTATCCTCCGGTGAAGGGTGGGCTTGCGCCACCTCCATGGGTTGCTACACTCCCCTCAACTGTAAATCGTTGGGGGCTGGCGCGGCCCGTATAAGGCCTGCGGCCGCCCTCCGAAGGAATAACGGTGGACGACCGTGCTCCGCGCCCGATGGCTGCGGCGCAGCCTGTTGGCGCGCAGCAGACCATCCGCCGGGCCGAGGCGCTGTATGCAGCCCTCGACCTCGGCACCAACAATTGCCGCCTCCTGATCGCGCGGCCGATCTGGGACGGCTTCCGCGTCGTCGACGCTTTTTCCCGCATTGTCCGGCTTGGCGAAGGGCTCGGCGGCACAGGCCGCCTGTCGCAGGAGGCGATTTCCCGCGCCATCGCCGCACTGAAAATCTGTCACGACAAGATTGCGGCGCGCGGCGTTAAACGCGCCCGGCTCATCGCCACCGAAGCCTGCCGCGCGGCCGACAATGGCGCGGAATTCTCCGCGCGCGTGCAAGCGGAAACCGGGCTCGAACTCGAGATCATCGACCGTGCGACGGAGGCGCGCCTCGCGGCGCTCGGCTGCGCACCGCTGGCGGACCCGAACGCCGACGGCGTTCTTCTGTTCGACATTGGCGGCGGCTCTTCCGAACTAGTATGGCTCGACCGGCCGCGAAACGGCTATGGCGGCGAGCCGCGCATCCGCTCCTGGATGTCGCTGCCTCTGGGGGTCGTCACACTCGCCGAACGGCATGGCGGCGTGGACGTGACGCACGACATGTTCGAGGAAATGGTGCGGGACGTTCTGCCGATGCTCGATGAGTTTCCGGAAAAGGACGCGCTGGCGAGGGCCTGCCCCAAGCTGCACATGCTCGGCACATCCGGCACCGTGACGACGCTGGCGGGCGTACATATGGAATTGCCGCGCTACGACCGCCGCCGGGTCGACGGCGCGTGGCTGACGAACAGCGAGATAGACATCGTGACCGCGCGCCTGAGAAACATGAGTTACGACGACCGGGTGGCAAACCCCTGCATCGGGAAAGAACGCGCCGACCTCGTTCTGGCGGGCTGCGCCATTCTCGAAGCCTTCCGCCGCACCTTCCCCACCACGCGGCTGCGCGTGGCGGACCGGGGACTGCGCGAGGGCATGCTGATCGATCTCATGCGCGCTGACGGGGTGTGGCGCGGACCGAGGTACAGACAATGAGCCGCAAGGGCGCCGCGGGCGGCACCACCAGCGGGCGCGACATGACCAAGCGCCTGAAGACCGCGAAGAAGCGCACGACCTCGCAGCAGATCTGGCTCGAGCGGCAGATCAACGACCCGTACGTCGCCCGCGCCAAGCGCGAGGGCTATCGCTCGCGCGCCGCCTACAAGCTGATGGAAATCGACGCCAAGCACAAAGTGCTGAAGCCGGGCGACCGCGTGGTCGACCTCGGCGCGGCGCCCGGCGGCTGGAGCCAGATCGCGGCGGAGAAGATCGGCGCGCCGGCGCGCGGCAAGCTTGTCGGCATCGACATTCTGGATATGGACAACGTGCCCGGGATGGAGTTCGCGAAAATCGATTTTCTCGACGACGACGCGCCGGAGAAGCTGAAGGCAATGCTGGGCGGGCCTGCCGATGTCGTGCTGTCCGACATGGCGGCGAACACGACCGGCCACAAGCAGACGGATCATCTACGCACGATGAACCTTGTCGAGGCCGCGGCGGAATTCGCCCGCGAGGTTCTTGCGCCCGGAGGACGCTTTCTTGCGAAAGTGCTGGCGGGCGGCACGGAAACCGCGTTGCTTGCCCAGCTAAAGAAGGATTTCGCCGAGGTGAAGCATGTCAAGCCCCCGGCGAGCCGCAGCGGCTCCAGCGAGCTGTACGTACTCGCGACGGGGTTCCGGGGCTAGCGCGCGTGGCGGCGCTGCTGCGCGACTGAACGGTTGGCATGGGCGCTCGCGCGGGCCAGGACCTTCTTCGCAATCCAGGCCAGAAAGGCCGCCTTCACCAGTTTGCGGATCATTTTCGGTTCCTCCAGCTCTAGAACCGGAGAGCGAGCGTAGGGTTCCGCGCCTAACGCATTCAGGCGAACGGAATGCCCGCTCATGCGTTCGCCCTAAGGAAGGAGAACGCACATGCCGACACGGAATGACACCAACAAGTCCCCGGTCTACGAGGGTGAACGCGTCCGGCAGGGCTATATCGCATTGCGTAAGCCTTGGCAGCGACGCCTCTTCTTCGGCGCCCTCCTCGCCATGGCATTCCTCGTGCTGGGGCGGGCACTCTTCTTCGGTTGGTGACAATTACCCCCGGTCCTGCATGTTCGAAACCGGATCCGGCGCGACGCGCTTTTTCGACTTGTGGCGCGAGACTTCCGCACCGGCATCCGGCGGCAGGCGGATAAAAGCCAGCAGGGACAACGC
>JALHQA010000005.1 GCA_022842205.1 Hyphomicrobiales bacterium | reverse complement strand
TAGGCATCCGCAACCTGCTTCGCCTCAGGCGCCGTCAGGGAATCGCGCCCGGCGGCCTTCACCGCGTCCAGGACCTTGCGGACGGCTGCACTGTTCACTTTCAACCCGGTCATTTGGCGCACACTTCTCCGAAGTCCGTTTGAATCGGACCGTACGCGGCCCGGACGCCGTACACTTCGACTCCCAGCCCAATAACACCTATTCCCGAAAGGTGACTTCCGGTTACGCGCTGCGGATGATGAATGAGCGTGGGCCCCCTCTCTTGGCCCCCTTAACTTGGCCGCCCCAGGCAAACTGGGGCGGCCTCTTCGATCAGGCGCCAAGTTCCGAGTCCGAAGAGTCGGCTTACGGAGCGTTTCGAGTTCAAGGCCGCGCGGCAAGTAGCGATCCTGCGGGCGTCTCAGCCACCATTCACCCTCCAAAGTCCGGCGAGCGAACGCGGGTAGCCGATCCCGCTGGCGCACATGCTTGGTGCGACATACCGGGCGAGGCGATCATCGCCCGAGGATTGGCGCCTATCCGACAACCCGGCGATGGAATGATCGATGTAGTTCCGCCTCTTTTCAGGCTCTCCTGTTCTACGCTTCTACCGACTTCATTCCTCGCCCGAATAGATCATATGAGAACCGGGCTGGTTCAGCTGAGATATGCGCTCCGCTTATTCTGTGCAGATGATTTCGCAACATGTGCGCGGCCCGGAGATGTAATGACCAAACGCTATAACGTCATGATTTTAGGGGCTTCCTACGGGTCGCTTCTGGCTACCAAGCTCGCTATGGCCGGACACAATGTCCGGCTCGTCTGCCTGCCGGCCGAGGCCGAAACCATCAATGCCGAGGGCACGCGGGTGCGCTTTCCGGTGAAAGGTCGCGAGGGGTTTGTCGAGGTCAACTCGCTCTATCTGCCGGGCCAGATCAGCGCGGCCACGCCGGGGGAGGTAACGGCAGCCGACTACGATCTCGTCGGCCTTGCTATGCAGGAACCGCAGTATCGCGCATCAGGCGTACGGGAACTGCTGTCCGCCGTAGCCAAGGCGCGCGTTCCCGCAATGTCGATCATGAACATGCCCCCCCTCGCCTATCTCCGGCGTTTGCCGAGTCTAGCATCGGGGGATCTTACTCGTTGCTATACCGACGCAAGCGTATGGGCGGATTTCGATCCCTCGTTCATCACCTTGTGCAGCCCCGATCCGCAGGCCTTCCGTCCTCCGGAAGAACGCCCCAATGTTCTGCAAGTAACGCTACCGACGAACTTCAAGGTGGCGCGCCTGCCATCGGAGGAAACGACCGCGATGCTGCGCAACATACAAGCTGGCATCGAAGCGGCACGCTACGATGTGGATGGCGAAGCCGTGGAGCTGCCCGTCAAGCTGAAAGTGCACGACTCCGTTTTTGTGCCTCTCGCGAAGTGGGCCATGCTTCTGACCGGCAATTATCGCTGCGTGCAGAGAAATGGACCCCGATCGATCCAGGAAGCCGTTCACTCCAATGTCGGGGAATCGCGCGCCCTATACGACTGGGTTTGCGAGGTCTGCGTGGCGCTGGGGGCGGACCCCGCCGATCTCGTGCCTTTCGAAAAGTATGCCAACGCCGCGAAATCACTTGCCAAACCGTCCTCGGCGGCACGCGCGCTGTTTGCCGGCGCGCCGAACATCGAGCGCGTCGATCGCCTCGTGCAGACAGCCGCAAGCCAGGTCGGGATGTCGAATGCCGCAGTCGATGAAACTGTGTCGCTTGTCGATGCGCGGCTTGAACTGAATCGCAAGGCGGCGGCTTGAATATTGCGCGGGAGGCTGTATTTCAGCCTCCCGCTGCTTTCCTAAGTGTGAAAGAACTCCCGGATGAAACTTTGCCGGTTTGGACCGATCGGGCAGGAACGGCCCGGCCTTATTGATGCCGACGGAATCCTTCGTGATCTTTCGGGGCATATCCGCGACATCGATGCGTACATTCTTGCTCCCGAAGAGCTCGCGCGGCTGGCGATAATTGAGACTTCTGCCCTGCCGGCAATCTTCGAAAACGTGCGTTACGGCGTGCCGTGGACCGGCATTTCCAAGTATGTCGGGATAGGACTGAACTTCGCGGACCACGCGCGCGAAGCCGGCCTGCAGGCGCCCGACGAGCCCATCATCTTCCTGAAAGCGCCAAACGCGATCTGCGGACCGAACGATGACACAGTCATTCCGCCAGGCTCGACCAGACTGGACTGGGAAGTCGAACTCGGCATCGTCATCGGCACAAAGGCAAATAACATCCCGAAGTCCGATGCCGCTCGCCACATCGCCGGTTACTGCCTTCTGAACGATATTTCCGAACGCACCTTCCAGCTTCAGTCTTCACAATGGGACAAGGGCAAGGGCTGCGACACGTTCGGGCCCATCGGCCCCTGGCTGGTCACGGCCGACGAAATCGAAAACCCTGGCGATCTCGGCATGTGGCTGGATGTGAATGGCGTGCGAATGCAGAACAGCCGTACATCGCAAATGATCTTCGACGTCCATACGCTTGTTTCCTATGTCAGCCGGTTCATGACTCTCTTACCCGGGGACGTCATCGCCACCGGAACGCCTGCGGGTGTAGGCATGGGACAAAAGCCCGAACCGAAATGGCTCCTGCCTGGAGACGTCGTCGAGCTGTCGATCGACGGACTCGGCATGCAGCAACAGAAAATTACGCAGCGCTAGGCATGTATGGTTCGAGCCGCAATCCGCGTGGCAGATAGCGGTCCTGAGCACCGCAGAGCCACCACTCGCCCTCGAATGTCTGGCGAGCGAAGGAAAGAAATGCCTTTACCTTCGGCGGCACCAGTTTGGGAGACGGGAACACTGCATTGATGTCCTGCTCATGCAGCGGCTGGCGCTCAAGAACTCTCACGACCTGCCCCGACATCAACGCGGGAACGGCCAGATAAAGCGGAACGACGGCAACTCCCAGCCCCGCGCTTGCAGCGTCAAGTATGGTCATAAGGTTATTGGAGCGAATTCGCTCGCGGACCACGATCGGCCTGCGCTCGCCTGTCGGCAGCCGGACATTCCAGACATTGGTGTTGTGAAAGCTGCTGTAGACGAGACCGTCTCTCGATTTGAGATCGTCGATATCGTTCGGAGCGCCATGCGCCGCGATATAACCGGGCGAGGCAATCATCGCCCACGGATTTGTGCCTATCAGGCTGCTGCCGAGCGAAGAATCCGGCAAAGTTCCCATGCGTATCGCTACGTCCACTCCCTGGGAGATCAGATCGGCGTAGGGATTGCCGCAGGCCAGATCGACATTGATGTCCGGATGCATCTCAACGAAATCGATCAGGAGCGGCGATATGATATTGTGGCCGAAGGCAAGCGACGCGCTGATGCGCAATACACCTTGCAGGCGAGATTTTTCCGCGCCTACGAAATCTTCGAGATCTTCAAGATCGTCAAGAATCCGCCGGCACTTCTCGTAAAAGCGCGCACCACTCTCCGTCACGCTGACGCCCCGCGTGTTGCGGTTGAGAAGCCTTAGATCGAATCTTTTTTCGATAGCGGCAACCTGCTTCGTCACAGCGGGTTGCCCGATATTCAGCGCAATTGCCGCCTTGGAAAAACTGCCGGTCTCCACGACGCGGCTGAACACCTGGACAGACGACAACGGTATCATATGCCCTCCTTTCTAGCGGCTCTGAACATTTCGGAATCACGCATACGCGCTTTGATCCCGTGAAAGATGTTCTCCATGACCTTTAGCGCCGACCAGATTGCCATCTTGCATAACCGTCTTGCCCCGGACCATGGTTAGAATGGGCCACCCTGTGATCTGCAGGCCCTCATACGGCGTATAGTCCGATCCATCGTGCAGAAGATCGTGGCTTAGGGATTGGGTGATGTTGGGGTCCCATATCACAATGTCCGCATCCGCGCCGACCGCGATCGTTCCCTTCCGCGGGTAAAGACCGTACATCTTGGCATGATTGGTCGACGTCAGAGCCACGAAGCGGTTGATGTCGATACGTCCCTTGACCACCCCCTCGGAGAAAAGAATCGGCAGCCTGGCTGCGACCCCGGGGATTCCATTCGGGATCCAGCGGAAGCTCGTGCGGCCGCGCGGCGCCAGTTTTCCCGCCGGGTCATCGTAACGGAACGGACAGTGGTCGGACGAGAAAACCGAAAATACTCCTTGCTGAATGCCTTCCCAGCACGCCGCCTGGCTTTCGATGTCACGCGGCGGCGGAGAACAGACGTATTTGGCTCCCTCCATATTCAGCCCGTCGAGATCGTTCTCCGTCAGCACGAGATACTGCGGACATGTCTCCCCGAAGACTTTCAAACCCTTCTGCTGGGCCCGGCGGATTTCCTCCATCGACTCGCGGTTGGAGACGTGAACAATCATCACCGGCACATCCGCGAGCTCGGCGAGCGAAATCGCGCGATGTGTGGCCTCTCGCTCCACCACCGCCGGGCGTGATGTCGCATGGAATTTGGGCGCAAGGTTGCCGAGTTGTTCAAGCCGCTCGGTCAGGAAGCGTATCGCGTCATAATTCTCTGCGTGGACCATTACCAGAGCTCGCGTGTCGCGTGCGACCGACATCACTTTGAGAAGCTCGAGATCGCTGAGCGCGAGCCCTTCATAGGTCATGAAGACCTTGAACGAAGAGTAGCCGTCCTTGACCAGAGCCGGGAGCTCCTGCCCAAGAACCTGTTCGGTCGGATCGGCGATGATCAGATGGAACGAGACGTCGATGTAGCACTCACCTTCAGCCTTTGCGTGATACTGCTTCAATGCTTCGCGAAGTGACTGGCCCTTCTCCTGCAGGCAGAACGGCATGATCGTGGTGTTGCCGCCGAACGCCGCCGAACGCGTGCCGGTTTCGAAATCGTCCGCCATCACGATGCCTTCGCCCGACGGCTGGGACACATGGACATGGCTGTCGATGCCGCCGGGCAGAACCCATTTCCCGCTCGCATCGATGATTTGCGCCGCGTCGCCGAGATCCTGGCCCAGCGCGGCGATGCGTCCGTCCCGGACGCCTATATCGCAGGAGAACATGTCGGACGCCGTCGCGATCTTTCCGCCGCGAATAATGGTGTCGAAAATTGCCATTCAGCTCTCCTGAGGATTTCTACGCGGCGCGGGCGCGGGCCCAAAGATTCTCGGCGGCACGCTGCGCGTCGCGCAGGATTTCGTCCTGATTGACGAGCAGCGGACGGCCGCCCTCGACCACGACAACGCCATCGACGATGACACAATCGACGTCGCGCCCCTGGGCCGTATGCACGAGATTGCCCAGCGGTTCGATAACCGGAACCAGATGCGGACGGCGGTAATCGAAGATCACGATGTCGGCCTTCTTGCCGACTTCCAGCGAGCCGATCTCATCCTCAAGGCCCATCGCGCGCGCGCCGCCCATCGTCGCCATCTCGAACACAGTGCGCGGCTGCCAGAATTCGGTCACGCACCCTTCCTGGACGCGACCGGAGTTCAGCGCCCAGCGCATTACCTCGACCATATCGGCGTGCATGTTGTCCGTACCGAGCGCGAACTGGGCACCCGCCTTGCGCAGCGCAGTCGTCGGCGCAATCGTGCCGCCGGTCTGGTTGCCCTTCGCGATATGAGCGACATGAACGTGCCGCGCGCCGATGCGGGCGATATCCGCCTCGTCGATGTGGATGCAGTGCGCCGCCAGCAGCCTGTCGTCGAGCAGGCCGATATCGTCATAGAGTTCCGGCGGACTCATGCCGTCGCGCTCGCGGATGCGCGCCACTTCCAGCTTGCTCTGCGACAGATGGGACTGCACGCGCAGGCCGAGCCGGTCCCGCTCGTCCCGTATGCGCTCGAGAAGCCAGCGCGAGCAGGTGTCGGGCGCGTGTGCGGCCAGATGCACGCCAAGGCGGCCGTTTAACTTGCCGTGAAAGCGCTCGTGCAGTGCGACGGCGTCACCGAGCGACCAGTCGCCGATCTCTGGCCGGTGCTCCCATTCAGCCAGATGCACGCGCGAGAAATCAACATCGTGAATGCGGCCGGAGCCCCAGACCCGAATACCCGTCTCCGCCATTTCCGGCATGGTCAGATGCTGATGGACATAGGTGTCGTTGATCAGTGTCGAGCCGAACAGCAGCGCTTCCAGCGCGCCGAGACGGGCAAGAGCCACCGCCTCTTCTTCGGTCACTTCGTGGCCGTGCGGCACGCCGGGCGTGTAGGCCGGCGCAAACCCCATATCTTCGGCCACCCCGCGCACCATGGTCAGGATGGCGTGGGTATGGATGTTGACGAATCCCGGGGTCACGAGTTTGCCGCGCGCGTCGATCGTGTGGATGTTCTCCGTGCCTGCGGGCTCCGGCGCGCCCTCGCCGATTTCGGCAATCCGCCCGTCGCGCACGATGATGAAGCCGTTCGACAGGAGCGGCGTTTGGGCCGCTCCTGTCAGTATCATTGCGTTCCTGATGACAAGTGTACCCATCGCGTCAGTATCCAAGCGCTCGCGGCAACCACAGAACGACCGGCGGGCACAGTGCGCACAAAAGTAGCACCGCGAACTGCACATAGACATATGGCATCGACTCGCGGATGACGGTCGTCATCGGCACGCGCGTAATGCCGCTCATAACGAACAGCAGCACACCGACAGGCGGCGTCATCATTCCGACCACCAGATTGTAGGTGAACAGGAAGCCGAAATAGAGCGGGTCGATTCCGTAGGCGACGGCAACCGGCGCGAACAGCGGCACGAGCATGATGTAGGCCGCGTTCGATTCCAGCAGCATGCCGACTACGACGAGCGCCGCCATCACGAGCGCCAGGAACACAACCGGATCGGACGTGAATGCCTGGATAGCGTCCGACACGCGCTGCGGCACCATGTCGATCGTGAAGACGAACGTCACCGCAGCCGCGAACGCGATGAGCGCCCCGACCATTGCGGATGTCACCGCAGCGCGAAACATGCAGTTCGGCAGATCATTGATTTTGAGGCGTCGCGTGATGAAAAAGCCAATCAGCGCCGAGTAGACCACGGCGATCGCCGCACCTTCGGTTGCCGTGAACACGCCCGCCACAATTCCGCCGACGACGATGATCGGCATGGCGATGATGATGATCGCGCGACGGAAGTGGTAGAATGCGTTGCTGAAGCTGAACGTGTCGCCCGTCAGGGCATATCCTCGCCGCCACGAGATCCACGATGCGAGGCCCATGAAGGAGAGTGTAAGGATGATGCCCGGGACGATGCCGGCCATGAAGAGCCCTCCGACCGAAACCGTCGAGCCCGCCATCAGCGCATAGACGATCATGGCGTTCGAGGGCGGAATGACCGGACCGAGATTGGCGGCCGATGCGATCACCGCGCTGGCATAGCCCGGCGAATAGTGCTTCTTCAGCGCCGGAACCAGCGACGAGCCGAGCGCGCTCGCGCTTGCGACCGCGGCGCCCGAGACCGCCGCCAGGATCATGCCCGCGACGATGGTGACATGGGCGAGGCCGCCGTGGACCCGTCCGACCAGCGAATTCGAAAAGGCGATCAGCCTTTCCATGATGCCCGCCTTCACCATCAGCTCGCCGGCCAGCATGAACAGCGGAATTGCCATCAGCGGAAAATTGTCGATCGCGTACATCATGCGCTGCGGCATGACGACGAGTTCAAAGTCGGCATATTGCAGCGCGGCGAGCGATGCGAAACCGAGCGCGAAAGCCAGCGGCATGCCGATCATTGCCGCGAGCAGGAATATCCCGACGACGAGGAATGTCATAGTTCGTTCTCCCCGGCCCATGTCGTTGAGCCGCCCCACACGAGGGCGATAAGATGCAGTAGGGAATGGCCGGCCGAGATCAGCACCGGGATGTAGAACAGCGCCGCGGTGACCGGCATCGTCGGCATCAGTTCGGGCCATTTGTCGATCGTCGCGGTCAACGACACGACCAGCGTAACGACCATCAGCAGCGCTCCGAGCGCCGCGCTCAGGCGGAACATCGCTTCCTGCAAACGCGCGGGCATGAGCCGCACGATCAGGTCTATGCCGACATGCACGCCGTATTTCACGCCATGCGGGATGGCGAGGAAGATCGCCCACACGAAGAACAGGCGTGAGAGTTCGTCCGCGGAGTCGATCGAGGACGACAATGCGTACCGATAGAACACCTGGATAGAGACGAGGCTCGACATCGCCGCCATGACGGCGACGATCAGGATGTAAGACACACGATCGAGCGCCCGCAAGGCGCCCTTGTATGCCTTGAGGGGGCCGGATTGATCCGCCCCCCCTTCCAGTTCACCCGCGTGGGTCATTTTGCTGCCTCTGCAAGCACCTGATCGACGAGCGCGGGATCGACGCGCTTCTTCAGGTCTTCGGCGATCGAGGCGGTCGCCTTGCGCATTTCGGCGCGCGCTTCCGGCGTGACCTCGTTGAACTCCATTCCGGCTTCGACGAGCTTGTCACGCCAGCCGAGGTCAAGACGCTCGGCCTCGGCACGCTGCCACTTCAACGCCGCATCCATGCTCTCGCGCACGATCGTCTGGTGCTCGGGCGACAGCTTCTCGAACGCGCGCTTGTTCGCGACGACATTGATCATGTCGTAGAAATGGCCCGTGGCGCTCAGATATTTCTGGACTTCGTTGAAGCGTCGCGTGGCGATGATGTTGTAGGGATTTTCCTGGCCGTCGAGCACCCCTTGCTGAAGCGCGGAATAGAGTTCCTTCACGTCCATCGCGATCGGATTGGCGCCGAGCGCGCGGAACGTCGCTAGATGCACCTCATTCGGCTGCAGACGAATCTTCAGGTTCTTGAAGTCATCTACGGTCTTGATCGGGTGGCGGCTGTTGGTGGTGTGGCGGTAGCCGAGTTCGCCATAGCCGAGGCTGACGAAGCCCTGCGATAGGAGTTTCTCGTCGATCTTCTTGCCCACTTCGCCGTCGATCACCGCGAACGCCTTCTGCCGCGCATCAAACAGGAACGGCAGCGACATGGTCTCGAGCTCGGGAACCGTGCGCGTGAAATAGGCGATGGACGTCACAACGGCGAAGATCGTGCCGGAGCGCACCTGATCCACGTTCTCCTGGGCGCCGCCGAGCTGCATTGCCGGAAAGTTGTCGATCTGAAGCTCGCCATTGCTGCGCTTCTCGACCTCTTCCTTGAACATCTTCATCGCGCCGGTGGCGGTGTGATCCTCCGGAAAATTGCCGGCGAAGCGGAGACGGGTCTGCGCATCGGCCGGACCAAGAGCGACCATGAGACCGCACGCACCGGCCGCGAGCAAGGCCGGCCACTTCCAATATTTACGCATCGCAAATTCCTCCATTGTCGCAACCGGAAGGTCGGCACATCGCGACCCGTCAGGCCGGCCTCTTCCGGCCGCGCAGCTATGATTTGCAGAAAAATGACACGGATCAATCTTTTTTTGCATATCGCATACAATTTTTAGGCATAGCATTGATTTTAAGCACAATATGCCACTTCATAAGGCATTGAGTTCGGTCGGCGCGAGGGCTATTCGGAGCATGGAGGATATAATGAGCGCATCGACAAAGCGGCCCCGCGGACGCCCGCCTTTGCGCCGGCCGCCGGGAAGCAGCCGCCGGAAGGCGACGTTCAGCGCCCTGCATGCCCAGGCGCTCGGCACGCTCCGGAAAATGATCGTGACCGGCGAACTGAAGGCGGGAGAACGGATCGCCGAAGCGGCGGTCTGCGATCTCCTCGGCATCTCCCGCACGCCGTTGCGGGAGGCGCTCAAACTTCTGGCCGCCGAAGGCCTGGTGGAGTTGCGGCCCAATCGCGGCGCGACGATCACGCCCTTGCGCGCCGCGGAGATCGCCGCCCTGTTCGAGGCCGTCAGCGGAATCGAGCGCATCGCGGCCGAGCTTGCCGCCGCGCGGATGACACCGGCCGAAATTCGCCGGCTGCACGCGCTTCAGATGCGCATGGAAGAGCATTTTAAACGCGGCGAGCGGACCGAGTATTTCCGTCTCAACCAGGAAATTCACCAGTTCATCGTCGCCGGCGCCAAGAACGAAGTACTTACGTCTACGCACGCCTTTCTGCTCGCCCGGGCCGAGCGCGCACGCTATCTCGCGCTCAACACCCAGGAGCGCTGGGAGCAATCCGTCAGCGAACATCGCGGCATCCTGAAAGCGCTGGAAGAAGGACGGGGCGACGACGCCGGGAGGCTTCTGGGCGAACACGTCGCCCATACAGGTGTTGCCGTGTCCGCCAATCTGATGAGCCAGACCGGAAAGCCGGCGGCCGATATCGTGGAGATTTGAATTGCGCCTTCTTCTGCTGAACCCGAACACGTCCACCGGAGTTACCGAGCTGATCGACCGTGCCGCCCGCGCTGTTGCGGGACCGCACACCGAAATCACATCCCTTACAGCGCCACGGGGCGTGCCCTATATCGCAACGCGCGCTGAAGCCGTGATCGGCGGCGCAGTGGCTCTGGAAATGCTCGCCGAATGTCACGGGGAGTATGACGCGGCGGTAATCGCCGCATTCGGAGATCCGGGCCTTGGCGGCGCGCGCGAACTCTTTTCTCTTCCTGTTGTCGGCCTCGCGGAAGCCGGCATGCTCACGGCGTGCATGCTCGGCCGCCGCTTCTCGATCGTCACATTCGCGCAGGCGCTCGCGCCCTGGTACGAAGAATGCATCGAGTGGCATGGATTGCGCGAGCGTTGCGGCGGCATCAACACGCTCGACGGTCATTTCACGGCGATAGATTCCGTCCAGGAGGAGAAACAGGACCTGCTGGTCGAGCTCGCCCACAAGGCGATCGCCAAGGACGATACCGACGTTATCGTGCTCGCGGGCGCTCCGCTCGCCGGCCTTGCGGATAAGATTGCCGACCGCGTGCCGGTTCCAGTGATAGATTGCGTTTCCGCCGCGGTGAAGCAAGCCGAAACATTGGCCGCTCTCGCTCCCCGCAAAGCAAGTGTAGGTACCTTCCGGCGTCCCCAGGCGAAACCAACATCGGGTCTTCCTCATGCGCTCGGGGCGTGGATATCCCATCTGTAGTCTCATGCGGATTGTTTCCGCTGTCCCTCGCGAGAACCGCCCGCCCTTTTGGGGACGGGCGGTGCCAGATCGCTACTGCTTCAGATTTTCGGCCATTGCCTTGAGGTCGGCCTGCTCGCGCTCGAGAAGTTCGGCGAACTCAGGCCCGTCGAGGTAGTTCACGCTGGAACGAATCGAGGCGATCAGCTTCCTGAAGCCCTCGTCATCCGAGATTTTCTTGAAGGCGTCGCGGAGCTTGTCGATGACATCCTGCGGCGTCCCGTTCTTGACGAGAATGCCGCGCCAGAACTGCCACACGATATCCTGGCCTGCTTCCTTGCAGGTCGGAACGTCGGGAACGGTCGGATGGCGCTCAAGATCCGTGACACAGATTGGCTTCACCTTGCCGGACGTGATGTGATCGACGACCAGCGCCGGATCGCCTGCATAGGCCATTGTATGGCCGCCAATAACCTGAGCGATGGCAGGTCCGCCGCCGCCGAACTGAATGCCTTTCATCTCCGTGCCGCTAGCCTTCTTGAGAAGTTCAAAGGCGACATAGGTAAAGCCGTTCACGTTGTCGGAGCTGTAGACGAGCTTGTTGGGATTGGCCTTGGCGTATTCCACCATGCCCTTCAGATCGCTGAACGGCGCGTCAGCGCCGGCGACAAACACCGCGGGGCTATAGTTGATGCGCGCGATCGGCACGAAGTCATCGACTTTGTAGCTGAGCGCCTCGATCTGCGGCCGCAGTGAGTTGATGGTCGGATCGCCAAACAGCAGCACATATCCGTCTGCCTGTCCGGCAGCGATCTCCGACGCTGCAATCGCGCCCCCGCCACCGGGACGGATCACCGAAATCAGAGGCTGGCCGAGATGGGCTTCTGCCAGAGATGTAATGACGCCCGCATGCAGGGAATGCGATCCGCCTGGCGCATACGGAGTGACGAGGCGGACCGGCTTGTCGGGAAAGCCCTGCGCCGCAGCCGCGGATGTCATGGCGACGGTAGCGAGCATACCTATAAGAAATTTCCTCATACTGCCTTTCCTCCCTGTTCTTCTACTGTTGATTCCAGATCACTTGTCGATTTGCTCTGCCGTATCTGCGACCAAGCAAAGCCCGCGATGCTCAGGACCGTAAGCAGCAGCAAACCGGCCGCGATTGGCCGCGTTACAAAAATGCCGAGACTTCCGTCCGAGAAAGCCAACGACTGGCGGATGTTCTGCTCGAGGCTCGGAGCCAGGAGCAGGCTGATGATCAATGGGGCTACCGGTACATTCATCTTGCGCATCAGCACACCGACAACGCCGCCAATGAGGGTAACCACCATGTCGAAATAGCTCGAGTTCACGGCGAATGAGCCCGCAAAGCACAACGCGATCACTGAAGGGAGCAAAAGTCCGTTCGGTACAAAGCCGATATTGCGCAGCCACCGAATTGCCACCCGCCCGAAAACCAGAAGCATTAGATTTGAAACGATGAGAACAGCAAAGAGGGCATAAATCAGCTCGCCGTGCTGTTGGAACAGCAACGGACCTGGATTGATATTATGCGCCATGAACGCCCCCAGAAGAATCGCCGTTACGGTGTCTCCGGGGATCGCGAATGCGAGCATAGGTACAAGACAGGCGGGACAAGTCGCATTGGCAGCGGATTCTGCGGCCGCAACACCTTCCATCGAGCCTTTTCCATATTCATGCGGCCTTCTTGATCGTTTGCTGCTGACGCCATATGCAATCCAGCACGCTATTTCAGCGCCCATACCCGGCAATGCACCTATGAACGCGCCTATCGATGACGAGCGGCACAGAGTTCGCCAATGACTGGAAAACTCTTTGGCGGAGAGTTTCGGCCCTGCATTTCCATCGATTGGTGAGATGGTCTTCTGTTTGCGTTCCATCTGGATAATGGCTTCCGGTAGCGCAAACATTCCGATCAGAAGCGGAATAAGCGAAATGCCTCCCATCATGTCCGGGACGCCAAAAGTAAAACGCGAGGTGCCGGACATCGGGTCGAGGCCGATTACGCCAATCAGTGCCCCTGCCGCGGCCGCGATTAGTCCCTTGACCATACTTTTTCCGCTAACGGCAGCGATCATTGTCAGCGAGAAAAGAAGCAACATCGTGAAATCCGGCGACGAGAATTCGAGTGCGACCTGTGCCAGCATCTGCGCCGCGAAAATCAGGATGATGGTTGCAAAGAGATCACCGAACACGCAGGCATAAAGCGCCATTTCGAGGGCGCGCCGCGCCTGACCCTTCTGCGCCAATGCATGACCATCAATCGTTGTCGCGGCTGCAGCCGCGGTACCAGGTGTATTGATAGTTATCGCCGGAATGGATCCGCCGTAGATCGCGCCCTTGAATACGCCGAGCAGGAACGGAATGCCGATGATCGGCGACACGAAGAACGTGAATGGCACAAGCACCGCCACGGCCATGGTGGCGGTCAAACCTGGTATGGCGCCTGTAATGATGCCCGCGATGACACCGACAGCCGCTGCGGCGAGCGTGCCGAAGTTCGCCATCAGCATGAAGCCTTCAAGAATATTATCAAGCATCAGAACAGAACCCCTGATGGAAACACGATGTAGAGGAGCTTCCGAAATACGAACCAGATGACGATCGGCATCAGAACAGCCGTCCCGATCATGTACGGCCAATTTCGATAGCCGAAGGCGTACGACAGCGCCGCGATCATCAATCCGGTCGCGATCAGCATTCCAATCCAGGACACCAGGAATACGTACGCGGCGAGCAAAGATACTCCTTGTATGTAGCTCCAAGTGATAAGCGGCTCAGTTGGCTCATCATCGTCTGCTCGCCGCAGCGCTCCAACCAGAAGCAGAACGCAACACAACACCAGCATGCTGGACACAACAATCGGGAAGAACGCCGATGAGGCTGGGTTCGCGATGTCGCTGAGCGAGCCGCCGGGAATTTGGTAGGGCACCAGCAGAATGGCCGCCCCGCCGACGGCGATGCCGAGCGCCGCAAGTCCGCTGTCCCTGAGTTTTGCGATTTCCATGTTGTCGCCTCGTACTATGCGTTCTGCCGCCGACCATTGAGCGCCGGGTCGCTGAACAGACGCCCCCACTGCGAAAGCGCATTCTTCTCAAACCCGGAAACCACAAGGCTCTTCCAAAGCGTTACCGCAATGGAATCGTAAACCGGCAAGCCGAGTTCTTGTTCAAGCCGCGGAGCAATCGAAGCGCCGTTCAGATTTGTGCATACGATTGCGACAGCATCACAGCCCTCTCGCGCGACGTCCCGCACCATGTCCGCCACGGTATTCTTGTCGACCTGAGCAAACGAGAAATTATTGCTGAGACCGAGATGACGTTCGGCGCTGCAAACAAACCCGGACCGCGCCCAGTTGGCCATGATGCGGCGCTGCACGTCGTTCGTGTAGGGAGTGACAAGGCCCACGTCGCGCACGTTTGTGCGGACAAAGATTTCTCGAAACGCGAGAACGGACGTGCAGGCCGGAATTCCCGTTGCGGCCTGTATTTCTTCGCAGAGCTGCTCGTCCCTTTCGAACCCGAGCCAGCTTGCGGACGTTCCATTCCAAGCGATTACATCGACATTTGCATCGGCTAGAAGCTCGGCGGCGCGTACGA
This sequence comes from Hyphomicrobiales bacterium, assembly GCA_022842205.1. Classification (GTDB taxonomy): domain Bacteria; phylum Pseudomonadota; class Alphaproteobacteria; order Rhizobiales; family Methylopilaceae; genus Flaviflagellibacter. The sequence goes on along the minus strand of JALHQA010000005.1, from coordinate 239,525 downwards.
TCTCCGCATTCGAAAACTGATCGAGAGCGCTCTCCGAAAGGCCAATCTGAGTAACGCGGAACCGCGAGAAGTGGGCGCTTACCTCCGGCAGGTCTGCAATCATATTGACCGTAACGGGTTCAAGCGCCGTGTTTGACGACGGCGTCAACATGCCCAGCCTCACACCGGTCTTGCCTGCACTGGTCTTGCCTGCACTGGTCTTGCCTGCACTGGTCTTGCCTGCACTGGTCTTGCCTGCACTGCTCACATGAACCTCGCTTGGAATGTATCTTTTCCGATGGGGTGACAGGCGCACCGCGCCTGGATTCGTCTCAGCGCCGGAAGCATGGTCGCCGCTGATTTCTCAGCCTCGTCGTAGAGCGGCCGAAGCGTCTCAAACTCGCGGTTGGTCTCGGAGATGATTGCCGCCTCGTCGATGCCGGCGAAGCTTCCGTTCGCGAAGACCGGTCGCCCTTCCACGAAGGTGGCGTGAATGGAGGCACCTCGCTCGGCGTAAACAAGCTGCTGAATGACGTCGCCCTGCGGAACGAACGGAATCGAATCGAGGCGATACAAAACAAGATCGGCAATCGCACCTACCTCGATCACCCCGAGCTCGTTCTCGCGGCCCAGTGCCTTCGCTCCGCCGACCGTTGCAGCCCCGAACGCTTCCCGAGCGCTCACCCAATCACCCGATTCCGCCCGAAGCGATTGCAACGCCGCAGCGAGACCAACGGAATTCAGAAGGTTGCATGTATCGGTCGAGGAACATCCGTCCGTGCCGATGCTTACATTCACACCGGCGCCGAGCAGCGCGCGGACAGGCGCTACTCCCGAAGCCAGCCGTAGATTGCTCCATGGATTGTGCTGAACAGACGCGCCCGAGCTCGCCAGCAGGGCAATCTCTGCCGGATTCAGCCAAACACCGTGGATGAGCGTTGTGGCGGGCTTCAGGAAGCCGATCTCGTTCAGGCGCTCAATGTGCGTTTTTCCGGAGTCGAGCAAAGCCGTAACGACCTGCAGCCGTGTTTCCTGGCAATGGATCATGGCCGGCAGATTGTGCGCGTCGGCGATCGCGCGGAGCGCTTTCAAGAACTCATCGGTACAGCGCTGCGGTGCCGACGGTGATATGATGAAGCCGACCCGGCTATCCCGGGGATGACGACTTTGAGCCAGTTCCTCGGCCAGAGCGAGAAGATCGTCGGCACTCGCGATCGGAATCCCGCGCAGTTCGGCCAAAAGTTCCGGCGGAAACTCTTCCTCGACGAAAGGCAGCGCCTCGAAGAACGGCCGGTCCATCATGCTGACGCCGACGAGCGCGCGTATGCCTATGTCTTCATACGCTTGATGAACGGCCGCGAGATGTTCCCGGTCGAGGTTGGCGCCGATATTGACATCGTCGACCACCGTCGTCGTGCCGGATCGGATGGCTTCGATCGCTCCGAGCAGCGTTCGTAGGTAAACTTGACGCGCATTGAGCTTCGGCGGCTTCGGTGGCCGGACGAAGTTCATCCAGAGTTCGAGCGTCTGCCTATCAAAACGGCCCTTCTGGAAGTGCTCGTGGGAATGGAAGTGGCCGTTGATCATACCCGGCGTCAGAAGACATCCGGTCGCGTCAAAAACTTCCGCCGCCGTCCCTTTGCCCGCCTCAACGATGCGGAAGATGCGGTCGCCCTCGATGACCACATCGGCTGTGCAGGCATCGACGACCGCTTCCGGCCCCCGGGCAATCCGGCAGTTTCTTATGACGAATGAATTCACCCAACCCTCCCTACGGGTATGGCAACAGCCTGCCTCAATTAAATGCAGAAGGCAATATTTGTATGCAATCTTTGTTATATGAATTCAAATATTGGATTTCTTGGGAAATTACTTATTTGAATCCGAACCCGTTGACCCGGACAGCTCCTGAATCCACCTTCGGTCCCAAGCGGGAGAACACATGAACAAGCCGGAATCTCCACGGACACCGCTCCATGACGGCGTGCTTGAGCGGCTTCGGCAGATGATCATCCGGTGCGAGCTTCAGCCGGGGGACAGGATCTCGGAGGCGGACCTCGGCCGGACGTTTGGCGTGTCGCGCACGCCATTGCGTGAGGCCCTCAAAATATTGTCCGCCGAAGGGCTCGTCGATATTCGTCCCCACAAGGGGGCGATTGTCGCCGACATCTCCATGGACGAGATATCGGAAACGTTCGCTCTCATGAGTGCGCTCGAATTGATGGCCGGCCCGCTTGTATGCGAGCGGGTTTCAAACATCGACCTGCAGATGCTTGATAGCCTTATCCAGGAGATGGACGCCTGCCAGCTCCGTAACGATCTCATGACCTATTTCGAGCTAAACACCGAATTTCACAATCGGATCATTCGACTTACCGGCAATTCGGTGCTGACGCAGGTTTACGTCGATATGTTCGGAAAATTGCAGAGGGCCAGGTACAGGGTGAACTACGACCCGCAGCGTTGGCACGAGTCGTCCACCGAACACCACTGGATTATGGAATCTCTACGCGCGCGCGACGGCGAGGAGCTTGGGGTTCGGCTTAAAGAACACAATGCTCGCACTGCGACAGCGGTGGTCGAGGGATTAAAGGCTTCGTCCCTTGCCAACGCCCAGCGCGATTGACCCTGAAGCGAACGACCGTTCATGCCGTCTGTACTCTTACGCCATAGTGAGGCGGTCTGGTTGCCGAAGCGGTGGTTCGTAAGCACAATCCGGATTTTATCAGTATCCAGCGCTTCAGAAGGCGAGCAACGCCACGGATGCACTTCAGTTTTGTGTTGACGGAAGATCGCGAAGAGACAGCGCTGTGAATTGGCTTGCCATCTCGACGAGCCGCGTCATTTCCTCTTCTCGCCCGCCCGGTACCGTACCGAATGAACCGGGTACTTCGAGTGTCATCGCGACCTCCCGCCGAGGCGGCTCGAGCGAATTCCCCCGCCGTAAAGGAAACGCCCCAGCCTACCCGGCCAGTCACGTCGCCAAACTTTTGCTCCTCGGCAACGAGAGCCTATAACCACGAAGATGAGCCCGACGAGGTAAGAACGGTGGCTGAGATTCTGCAGACTGTAACGCTTTCGCACCTTGGGAATTATAAGTTTCTAATCGACTTCGGCATGTCCGTGCCGTTGCAGTCTGACGAGCCACAGCCGATCGGCCAGGGGCTGGGGCCCAGTCCCGAGCAATTGCTTGCTGCGAGCATTGCGAATTGCCTATGCGCAAGCCTGTTCTTCGCGCTCACCAAATACCGACAACCAGCCGAAGGTTTGAAAGCGAATGTCGCGATATCGACGGTTCGCAACGAACGCGGCCGCCTACGTATAAAGGCGGTGGACGTCGATATCGTTCTGCCGGTGGAGGTTACCCACCAGGAACAAATCGCTAGGGCACTGACCCAATTCGAAGACTTCTGCACGGTCTCCGAAAGTGTGAAGCGCGGAATTCCGGTGAACGTAAGTATCGCGGACGGCGCAGGGACCTTGCTGTCCCAGCGTGGTGAACAGGCGGAGAAGGCAGCGCCCGTCTCTGCGGCAAGCCCCGAAGATCTTGTCCACCTCTTCGCTGAGCGTGCGAACGCAGGTGACGTCGAAGGACTGGTCGATCTGTACGAGACCGAGGCGACCTTGGCCGCCGGCGAACGGCTGTCTCGTGGCCGAACCGCTATCCAGCAATTCTACGACAGCCTGCTCGAACGGAAGAGGGAATTCACACGGGCCGATGTCGTGCAGAAGCTCGAAGGCAGCGGTCTCGCCGTTACGATCGCGCAGGCACCGGGTGGCGGGCTCTCCCTTGAGGTCGCACGCCGGCAACCGGACGGTACCTGGAGATGGGTGATCGACCAGTTGAAGCTGAAATTACCTGCCGTACGGACGGACTGAGGTGCTCACGGCGAAGCCTCCGTCCGCAGGTCAATGGCGCTGGCGAAGCCGGAGTAACTTCAGGTGCGGAGCGCACCGATTGCCGGCGTCGCGCATCGTTTCGCAGCAAAAATCGGCACAACCGTAGTGGGGTCACCTGGTCTGGAGAATCGGCGCCCGGAGGGTCGCTATGGGCCCCCATTGGAGAGGCTGGCGACTTGTTCACTCCAAAAACCGATTTTGCACTTTAGATCAAAAAGTTATGTGGCGGAGCACGCAGTCAGGCGCGGCCCTGTCTCCCTGTTTCTGGTGGTCAAACAGGGAATTTTGGTCTTCTTTTCCCCGAAATTCGATGCGTTGAGGCCGTAAACGGATTTCTTTGCAGCGGGTTAGCTACCAAAAATGAAGGCCACGGGGAGCTCACAACAGGGAATTTCTAACTCTCAAACAGGGAAAGAATACCGGCGACCCCCAACAAGACGGCCCGCGAGATCGCGGGCCGCCTTGTTCGTAGTTCAGTCGGCGTATTCGCCGGCCGATTCAATGACCGGCTTCCAGCGTGCAATTTCCGACTTCAGCTTGGCTTCCAGCGCGGCCGGAGTGGCCTCTTCCTGCGTCACCGGCACGGTGCCGAGCGAGGCAAAGCGCTCGACCACGTTCGGATCCTTCAGCGCCTTCTGCAGAGCTGCGGAAAGCTTGTCGATAGCCGCCTTCGGCGTGCCCTTCGGCGCATAGACCGCATGCCAGATGCCGACCTGGAAGCCGGGAAGACCGCCCTCTCCCGCCGTCGGTACATCCGGCAGCGCATCGAGACGCTTGGCCGTCGTCGTGGCGTAGGCCTTGATCTTCTTTTCCTTGATCTGGTTCGTCGTGTTGGTGGTCTGGTCGCACATGAAATCGACCTGGCCGCCCATCAGATCCGTCAGCGCCGGGCCGGTGCCCTTGTAGGGAACCGCGGTGAGCTTGGTCTCGATCGCCGACATGAACATCATGCCGCACAGATGCGACGCCGCGCCGATGCCGGCATTGGCGTAGTTCACCTTGTCCTTGTTGGCCTTCACATACTCGATCAGACCCTTGAGGTCGGCCGGTTCGAAATTCGGCCGGGCGACAATGACCATCGGCACGTCGGTGACGAGGCCGACATAATCGAACGCATTCAGCGGATCGTAGGCGAGCTTGCGATAGAGCGTGGCGGACGTGGCCATGCCGATATGATGCAGCAGCAGCGTGTAGCCGTCCGCGTCGGCCTTCGCCACCTTGCCGGCGCCGAGCGTGCCGCCGGCGCCGCCGACGTTCTCGACCACGATCTGCTGGCCTAGATCCTTGCTCATGCTCTCGGCCACAAGGCGGGTCACCGTGTCGGTGGGGCCGCCGGCCGAAAACGGCACGACCATCGTGATCGCGCGCTCGGGGTACTCGGCGAAAGCGGGCGTAGCAATAATCGCAGCGCCCAGCGCCGCGGTCATAATTCTTTTCATACTCTTCCCTCCCCTGAGTTTCAGACTTGGTCGCACCTTGTGAGCGGTGCCGTAACAGACCGCATTCGAGCGGCCATCTCTACATGGCGCTGCTTATTCCTTGAGCGCCTCGTTTGTTCTCGACCGTATGGACGGCAATACCATCAGGACAAGCAAGAGCACGGCGAAAGCCAGCAGCGTTGCTGATAGCGGCCGAGTGAAAAACACGCTCGGGTCGCCACGCGAGATCAGCAGCGTGCGGCGCAGATACTCCTCGAGCATCGGCCCGAGGATAAAGCCGAGCAAAAGGGGTGCCGGTTCACAGTCGAGCTTGAGAAGAATGTAGCCGATCACACCGGCTCCGATCATCACCAGCACGTCGAACGTCGCGTTGTTCACGCTCAGCACACCGATGCAGCAGAAGACAACGATGACTGGAAAGAGCAGATGATAGGGTGTCGAGGCCAGCCTGACCCACATACCGACCAGCGGCAAGTTGAGGATCAGCAGCATCAGATTGCCGATCCACATCGATGCAATCAGGCCCCAGAACAGCGTTGGTTGCTCGCTGATGACATTCGGGCCGGGCTGGATGCCGTGCAGAATCAACGCACCGGCGAGCAGCGCCATCACCGGATTCGGCGGAATGCCCAGGGTCAGCATCGGTATGAAGCTGGATTGTGCCCCCGCATTGTTCGCGGACTCCGGCGCAGCGACGCCTTCAATCGCACCCTTACCGAAACGCTCCGGCGTGGCGCTCACTTTCTTCTCGACCGTGTAGGCGCCGAACGAGGCCAGAAGCGCGCCCCCTCCGGGTAGGATGCCCAGTATGGATCCGAGGACTGTTCCGCGCAGGATAGGCTTTACGATCGCGCGCGCTTCCTCGCGCGTCAGCATCAGTCTGCCGACTTTCGCGACGGTGCCGCGGGACAGCTGTTCGCTGTCGAGATTGCGGATAATCTCCCCTAGACCGAACACGCCCATCGCGATCGCGACGAACTGCAAGCCGTCGATCATCGCCATGAGATCGAACGTCATGCGGGGAAGCGCGGTGTTCAGATCACGGCCGATCAGACCGAGTAGCAGCCCGAGGACTACCATCGCCAGCGCCTTGATAATCGCTCCGGAGGCCAGCGCCACCGAGGCGATCAGACCGAGCACCATGAGGGCGAAATACTCCGGCGGGCCGAACTCCAGCGCGAAGCGCGCCAGAGGAGGAGCGAACAGAGCCAGCACGATGATCGCCACCGATCCGGCAAAGAACGAACCGACAGCGGCCGTCACCAAGGCCGCGCCGGCCCTGCCCTGCTTCGCCATCTGATGCCCATCGAGCGTGGTTACGACGGACGAGCTCTCACCCGGCAGATTGATGAGGATCGCGGTGGTCGATCCGCCGTACTGGGCGCCATAATAGATACCCGCCAGCATGATGACTGCGGAAACCGGTTCCAGGCCAAATGTGATCGGCAGCAGCATCGCGATCGTCGCGACCGGGCCGAGCCCGGGAAGAACGCCGATCAACGTTCCGAGCAGAACGCCGACGAAGCAGTAAAGCACATTCTGGAAACCAAGAGCGGTCGAGAACCCGAGCGCAAGGTTGTCGAGCAGATCCATGCGTTAGTTCCCCAGCCATGGTCCGAAGACCGGAAGAGGAACTCCGAGTCCGTACACAAAGACGACGACGCAGAAGACACTGAGCAAACCCGCCAGGCCGAGAGCGACGAGCGGACGGAAATAACGGCTTGCGAACGCTGATACGAACGCCGTTACGAAGGTCGTCGGACCAAGGCCCAGGCCACGGACTGTCAACGCGAAGAACATCGTACCGACCACGATCGGCGCCAACGCAACCAGCTTGAACCCGATGGCCGTGCCGTCATTCTCCTGCACCAGCCCCTTGATGAGGTTGGCTACACCAAGGAGTCCAAGCAGACTGGATAGAACTAGCGGAAAATATCCTGCATCCATCCGCATTGCGGTGCCAAAGGGCAGCAGGCTTGCCTGCCAGCCAAGAATCAGAGCTATGGCGATAAATAGAAGTCCTGCCAGCACATCCTTGAGATTGCGTCGAGAAAGCCACCCCAACATGCCAGCCCCCTGCCGTCCTGTGCCAAACAGCCGGCGGGTTTTTTATCCCGCCGGCCGTCCATACCTCACAAATTACTGCGGTTTGATGTTGCCTTTCTCGACAACCTCTTTCCACCTTTTTGCATCGGCCGCGATAAAGGCGGCAAAGGATTCCGGGGTGGAATCAGTGACCGGGATGGCGCCGAGCTTCTTGAAACGCTCAACAGTCTCCGGCTTGGCCATGAAGTCGCGGATGGACGTCGCAAGCTTGCTGCGCACATCGTCCGGGATTCCGGCCGTCGCGAAATAGCCATGCCAAGCCGTTGCGGCAAAGCCCGGAACGGTTTCAGCCACGGTCGGCAGATCCGGCAGCGATTCCGGCCGCTTCGGCTCGGCGGACGCAATGGGATGCACGGCGCCGCTCTTCACATGCGGAAGAACCGCCGCCACGTTCTCGAATGCGAGATCAATCTGACCGCCGATGAGATCCGGCAGCATGGCCGTCGTACCCTTGTAGGGGATGTGGACCATGGTAGTTCCGGTCATCTGCTGAAGAAGCTCGCCGGCAAGATGCTGCGTTGTGCCGATGCCTGCCGAGCCGAACGTCACCTTGCCGGGATTGGCCTTCAGATAGTCGATCAATTCAGGAAGATTACGAGCAGCAATCCTCTTCGGATTAACCACGAGCATGTTTGGCGTAATCGTCATCAGTGCGAGCGGCTGAATATCCTTGGCGACGTCATAAGGAATTTTGCCTGCGAACAGCGTCTGATTCACTGCGAGACCGCCTGTTGAGGCACTTCCGATGGTGTAGCCATCCTTCGCCGATTTCACGACTTGATCGATACCGGTCATGCTCGCGCCGCCGGGAACGTTTTCCACCACGAAAGGCTGCTTGAGTTCGTTCTGAAGATTTTCGGCGACGATACGGGCGAAATTATCCGCCGCGCCTCCCGCCGGGAACGGCACGATGACCCTAACGGGCTTGTTGGGATAATCGGATGCCAGCGCCGGACCTGGCGCCGCGAGTACGGCCGCAGCGGCGGCCAGCAGAATAAGCTTCATTTTCATTTATTCCTCCCCTTTGTTATTACATTTAATTGTCGTTGCTGCTTCAGAAGGCCGCCTCGTAGATCCTGAGAATATCGTCGCGACTGATGTCGCGCGGATTGTTGTCGAGAAGCCGGCGTATCGTGATGGCGCTATCCGCCATGGCCGGCAGATCACCCCTCTCCACGCCATGCGCCGACAGACGCATGTCGATTCCGAGTGACACGCCGAATTGATGCGCCGCATCGAACAGCCCCGTCTGCGTGTTGGCATTTCCAAAGCCCAGAGCAGCGGCTATCGCGGCTGTCCGACCGGATGCGGCCGGCGCATTGAACGACAGCGTATGCGGAAAGATCAGCGCGTTTGCGATACCATGCGGAATGCCCCAGCGCGTGCCGAGCGGATAAGCGAGCGCGTGTCCCGCCGTTGTATTGACGGGACCGAGGCAAAGACCGCCGTAAAACGATGCAGCGGACATCGCAGCGCGCGCTTCAAGATCGTCGACATGCTGCACCGCGCGCGCGAGGTAGCGACCACCCAACCGAATGCCCTCAAGGGCATAGAGGTCAATCAGCGGGTGCGCACGCTTGCTGGTGAACGCCTCAACGCAATGAGCCAATGCATCCACGCCGGTCGCAGCCATGATGTGCGCCGGGACAGTCCTCGTCAGTTCTGGGTCGATGATGGCGATGTCAGCAAGCATATTGATGCTCTCGACCGCGACCTTTGAACGAGTCTCCCCGTCGGTTACAAGCGCACGGATCCCCGCCTCGCTGCCGGTTCCCGCCGTTGTGGGCACTTGCGCAAGCTGGACCTTGCGGGGCGGCGCGCGCCCGAGTCCCGCGATATCAGGCAGCCGCAACTCGGTGCCGACCATGACGGAAGCAAGCTTGGCAAGATCCATGGCACTGCCGCCGCCAAAACCAACAATGAGATCCGGTTTGGCAAGCCGCGCCATCACAAGCAGCGCATCGAGATCATTTGTTTCGGGCTCCGCACGCACCTGCCCGAACACAACGGGCTCGCAAGCGAGGCCGAGCATGTCGACCCGCGCCGCATTGAAGGCATCGGCCACTACGAGAATCCGCCGGACGTCGATTGACGCGACCCACGTGGCCAAACGCGCAATACTCCCGGCGCCGAATTCGACGACAGGCGGGCATATAAGACTGACGCGAAGATCGAGGCGAACATCGGGGTCACTGCCCGCGCCTCGGTCGGCCATGTCGATCAGCAAAACGCCCCTCCAACAGAAATATGTAAACTTGATAACTTGGTTGTCTGATGTTTGCAATATCACAAAAATAGCTATTTTTATGCCGGTTTCTTTGCTAAGGACGCTGTGTAGGCTTCGAGTTGTTCAGATTTGTATGCTCGGATAACAACCTCGTAGGGCGCCCAGCGCCCGTTGAAGGATCGATTGTGAGTTTTGTGGTCACATGTCTGGGTGGGGCGATTGCCGAAGAAGGGGTTCTCCTCCTTGAGAGATCGGGCGCAAGTGTGCGCGCGACGGATCCCTATCCGTCACACCAAGACGCCATCGCAGCCCTACAGGATGCCGATGCCGCTATCGTCCGGCTGATCGATCTGGTCGACGAAGAGATGATGACCGCATCGAGCCGCCTGAAAGTTATTTCGAAGCATGGCGTCGGAACCAACGACATTGATGTTGCTGCCGCAGCACGACTGTCCATACCCGTCACTATTGCCGCCGGGACCAATGCTCATTCGGTTGCGGAGCATACCCTCGGCCTTATTCTCACACTGGCGAAGGATTTTCAGAACCAGGACCGGCACATTCGCGCGGGGATCTGGGACAAGAAGCTCTATCGCGGGCGCGAGCTGCGGGGGCAGACGCTCGGCCTTGTCGGATTTGGCCATATCGCGCGTCTTGTCTCTGCAATGGCTCAGGCAATCGGTATGCATGTCCTGGCGTACGATCCTCATGCACCAGCCGACGCTTTTGGGGTCGTAGAGCCAGTACGCGATCTAGGCCGCCTCCTGACACGTTCAGACTTTATCAGCTTGCACTGTCCACTGACGCCCGAGACGCGGGGATTGATCGGCGCCAAGGAATTCCAAGCGATGAAGCCAACGGCCGTGCTTATCAACACAGCACGAGGCGAAATCGTCGACGAACCGGCGCTTGTCGCAGCCCTTGAATCAGGCCGCATTGCCGGTGCAGGCCTCGACAGCTTCGCGACGGAGCCGCCGGATCCCGCAAACCGGCTTTGGCAGCAGGCGAATACGATCTTCACGCCTCATGTCGCCGGCGTCACGCTCGATGCGATGCGGGCAATGTCCGTTCTGGTCGCCGAGACTGTGATTGATGCCGTCCTGCACAATCGGATTCGACCAGAGCTTCTGGTGCGGCCTGCGCCTGCCGGAGCGCCCCAATGACGGCAGAGGATCTCCCTGTCGCTATTACAATGGGCGACCCGGCTGGCGTCGGCCCGGAAGTGATCGTCAAAGCTGCCGCGGAGCTGGACCCGCGCAAGCGCATGCGTGTTCTGGTTATCGGATCGCTCGAGGATCTTGAGCGTGCGCGTAAGGTCACGGGGGTCGATCTGGCATTCCGCCGACGCAGCGAAGCTGGCAACGGACTTGCAGTCGAACACATCGATGTTCCCGGCCTACCTATCCCCTATGGCAAGGTCGATCCCGCCGCGGGCGAAGCCAGCTTCCGCTTCATCGCACGCGCGGTTTCGCTGACGCTGAAGGGCGAGACCGCAGGAATTGTCACCGCACCGATCAACAAAGAGGCGCTGAATCTCGCTGGGCATCATTACGATGGCCATACAGGAATGCTTGCCGCGCTGACAAAGGCGCCCTCCTCTTTCATGCTGCTCGCCTCTGAACGGCTGAAAGCCATTCATGTTTCGACCCATATCTCGCTTGCCGGAGCGATCGATCGCGTCACGCCGGATCGCGTTCTGGCGACGATCCGCGCCGGCAACAAACACTTGAAACGGCTTGGCCTTGGCGCGCCGCGCATCGCCGTCGCTGGGTTAAATCCGCATTGCGGGGAGAACGGGCTTTTCGGCGACGAGGACACGCGCAACATCGAGCCGGCAGTGGCAGCCGCCCGAGCGGAAGGCATCGACGCGTATGGCCCTATCTCCGCCGATACCGTTTTCTATCGAGCTCATGAGGGCGCTTTCGATCTCGTCGTGGCTCAGTATCACGATCAGGGTCATATCCCGATGAAGCTTGTAGCGTTCGACACTGCCGTCAATGTGTCGCTCGGGCTGCCGATTGACCGCACGTCTGTCGATCACGGCACGGCTTTTGATATCGCCGGAACCGGTCGCGCCAATCATGGCAACATGATTACGGCAATCGACTATGCGCTTCGCCTGGCGGACGCACCTAGAGACATACATACAGCGGAGATCATCCAATGAGTGCACAACCCCGTGGAGTTTTCTCGGCTGCCCTGACTCCTGTGCGGCAAGATCTATCGCCGGATCTTCCTCTCTTGGGGAGCCACTGCCGGAACCTGATTTCGGAAGGCTGTCACGGCATAGCGCTTCTTGGGACCACAGGCGAGGCCAACCACTTCTCGACCGAAGAACGCAAAGCGATTCTGGAATCCGTGCTCGACGAAGGGCTTCATGGCAACCAGATTTTGCCGGGTACCGGTGTATGCGCCTTGCCTGAAAGCGTCGAGCTGACAAAGCACGCGCTGTCCGTAGGTGTCGAAACGGTTGTTCTGCTGCCTCCGTTCTATTTCAAGAACGTTCCGGATGATGGCCTTGTCCAGGCTTACTCGTGGATTATCGAGCAGGTGAATGATCCGCGTCTCAAGGTGGTTCTTTATCACGTGCCGCCAATCTCACAGATTCCGATACCGTTCGGCGTCATCGAGAAGCTGGCCGAACGATTCCCGGAAACGATTGTCGGGGTCAAGGATTCGAGCGGAGACCACGATCACATCAATCGGATTATCAAGGCATTTCCATACCTTTCCATTCTCGTTGGAGCCGACCCTTATCTGTTGCCGGCGTTGCCGCATGGCGCCGCAGGATGCATTACGGCTACGTCGAATCTCACGTCAGTCGATCTGCGCTTCATTTTCGATCACTTTGCGGACCCGGCACGCAAGGCCGAGGTCGACGCCGCTCAGGCCCGCTGCATCGAGATCCGAGCCATCGGCTCGCGGTTGCCGCAAATTTCCGCCCTTAAGGCTTTGCTTGCTCGCAAGACAGGTCAAAACGGATGGCTCCGCGTGCGTCCACCGCTCATGGCACTCACCGCCGACGAGCGCCGGCAGATCATCGGATGGATCGAGGAATTCGAGTCGCGGCAGAAATCCGCTGCCTGACACGGATGAAACGTGTCGTCATCATTGCGGACGATCTCACCGGCGCGCTTGACGCCGCGGTGCCGTTCGCCGCGCGTGGATTGCCTACGATAGCCTTGATGATAGCCGATGGGGATCACCGGCATATACCCGAAGAATTCCAGGTCATAGCGGTAGCCACAGGGTCTCGAGAGCTTCCACCCCATACTGCAGAGGCTCGTGTGCGCGCCGCGCTGGACATTATCGCCGGATGCGATGCTCTGTTTTTCAAGAAAATCGACTCCCGTCTCAAGGGGAACGCTTCAGTCGAAACCGCAACAATGATGCGCACACTTGGGTTCGAACGGGCTCTGGTGGCGCCCGCTATCCCGGATCTCGGCCGTTATGTCCAGAACGGTTGCGTTGTCGGTGCCGGGGTGGACTCACCCATACCGGTTGCAGATGCATTCGGACCTCTTGAGCAGAGTAATGTTGCGCCCAGCACGACAACGGAAGAAGAGCTTGGCCGGGCTGCGGCAAAAGCCATTCAGGAAGGAGCGCTTCTGGTGGGCGCACGTGGACTGGCGAAGGCTGCGGCGGGGCTATTGCCCGATCGAGGCATTCTGCCCGTCCAATTCGATGACGAGCGTCCTCTGACCTTCGTTATCGGCTCGCGAGATCCGGTAACGCTCCGCCAAGTCAAGTATCTGCGGCAACGCAAACCGGATATCGGCGTGGAGTTGGCACCTAACGGCAACTTCAAGGAGCCGGCAAAAGCCGCGCGAAAGGACCGGATTCTGCTGTTAACGCAAGGGCCCTATGATGAAGCACACGGCATCGTCGCCCGGCGCTTCGCTGAGGGGGTAATCGCAAGGCTTGGAAAGTGCCGGAATGTGATTGTCACGGGTGGCGAAACCGCGCAGGCCATTCTATTGGGGCTGGGGATCTCAACCCTGAAGGTCCAAGCTGAACTACTTCCGGGTGTGGTATGGTCTTCCGCGGAGCTATCCGGAACGGGCCAGCTGAATCTGGTCACAAAATCCGGCGGCTTTGGTGCAACGCCGGCGCTTTGGAATCTTTATGTCATGATGCGCGCACGATGAGTTTGTCAGACAAGGACCGTTCAGCGAAACGGGGCGCAGCCAGCACCACGAGCGGCGCCAACATCACGCTTGCCGATAGGGTCTATGATCATCTGGTCGAACAGATCGCGTCCGGCGCTTACGCTCCCGAAGCGCGCTTGCCCACCGAACATGAACTCGCCGACTTCTTCGACGTCTCCCGCCCTATCGTGCGTGATGCTCTTAGCCGCCTAAGAGAAGACGGCCTGATCTATTCTCGACAAGGATCCGGAAGCTATGTGCGTGCGCGTCGCAAGGAACTCCGACCTTTGGGCTACGCTCGCGTTGAGACGGTTGCTGACATTCAGCGTTGTTACGAATTCCGCATAACGATTGAACCCGATGCTGCCTTCCTCGCCGCACGGCGGCGCAATGCCGAGGCCACCGAGGTGATCAAGCGCGCACTCGATGAAATGGGTGATGCGACGCGGCTCAAGAAGCATCGTGCTGAAGCAGATTTCGCGTTCCATCTCGCCATCGCCGAAGCCGCCAACAACCACTACTACTCGACTTCGCTCAGCGCTTTGAAGGAGCATATCGCCGTTGGCATGAAACTGCATGGCATCTCGTTGATGGGCCCAACGCCCTCGCTGGCGCATGTTTTCGAAGAACATGAAGCAATTTTCGCGGCGATCAAAAATGGCGAGGCAGAAACGGCACGCGATCTGATGAAGCGTCACCTCGAAGGGTCCAGGGACCGCATGTTCGAAGGCCAAGTTCTTGACCTACGCCTGAAATGAGTGCGAGGGCCGGCTCGTGCCAGCCCTCGCTCCACATTTATTTCACCGGCAGTGAGCGAAGCCATGTTCGGTTGGCTGGTGCAGTTCCACGCATCAGCGATCAGGACTGCCGGCCTCGAGGACCTTGTACTGAGCGAACACTCGGCGATCGTTGACCACATCGAGGCACGCAATCCGGACAAAGCGATGCGCGTGTTATCTGATCATCTCCACCGCGCTAGCAAGCTCTACCATCGCGAAACTACATTCAGGCTTCGGCTCCGGAGTAACGACATCTTTCAGTGATCTATCCGACACCCTTCGCGAAGGGCCTGCCTGGTCCACGTTCATCCGCGGCTGTGCGGCACAAGCCGGCGAAAGCCTCTTGGGAAGTATCTGCCTGGACCTCTGTTCCAGCGGCTGTGTGACTTCAGCGACGGGATTTCCACTAGCGGTGGCGTGAATAATGAGCTTCGCTGGAGCACAGCCGCAGCATTTTCTCCAGCCGAATCTATCCAGTAGCGCCCGAAGCCTTGATAGTGTCGATGCTGGCTTGGTCCAGTTTCAGAACGTCGCGGAGCACTTCGTCGGTATGCTCGCCAAGCAGTGGCGAGCGCTCGACCTTCACCTCGTTGTCCGAGAGCTTGATCGGATTGCCGACCGTGGTGTACGCACCCCGTTCCGGATGATCAACATTGACGAGCGTGCCCGTCGCATAGAGCGATTGGTCCTCGGCGATCTCCTTCATCGAAAGGATCGGACCGCAGGGGATATTGGCTTTATTGAGGATTTCCATGGCCTCGAACTTGGTCTTGGTCATGGTCCACTGTTCAATGGTCGAGAAGATCAGGTTGAGCTTCGGCAGACGCGCCGCCAATGTCGCGAATTCCGGGTCTTCGATCCATTCCGGTCTTCCGATGACCTCGCACACCTGCTTCCAGACCTGGGCCTGGGTGATGAAGTAGATGTAGGCATTCGGGTCGGTTTCCCAGCCCTTGCATTTGAGAATGCGGCCCGGTTGGCCGCCGCCGCTGTCGTTACCGGCGCGCGGAACCGCATCGCCGAACGCTATGCCTTCGGCAAATTGCGAATACTCGACCAATGGACCGCGTTCGAGGCGCTGCTGGTCGCGCAGCTTGACGCGGCAGAGATTCAACACCGAATCCTGCATCGAAGTGAGAACGCGCTGGCCCTTTCCGGTCAGTGTGCGCTGGTAGAGCGCGGTCACGATGCCGAGCGCGAGGTGCAGACCGGTTCCCGAATCGCCGATCTGCGCGCCGGTGACGAGCGGAAGCCCGTCGTGGAAACCTGTCGTCGAGGCGGAGCCGCCCGTACATTGCGCGACATTCTCGTAGACCTTGCAATCTTCGAACGGACCGGGGCCGAAGCCCTTCACGGACGCGACGATGATGCGCGGATTGATCGCGTGTATGCGCTCCCAGGTCAACCCCATGCGGTCGAGCGCGCCCGGCGCGAAATTCTCGACCATCACGTCGCATATCTTGATGAGTTCCTCGAGAACGAACTTGCCCGCGGGGTTCTTCGTGTCGAGCGTGATCGAACGCTTGTTCGAATTCAGCATCGTGAAATAAAGACTGTCTGCGTTGGGCACGTCGCGCAGCTGCGAACGCGTAATGTCGCCTTCGCCGGGGCGCTCGACCTTGATCACGTCCGCACCGAACCACGCCAGCAGCTGGGTGCAGGTCGGCCCCGATTGAACATGCGTGAAATCCAGGATGCGGATGCCGTCTAGTGCCTTGCCCATACTTTGTTCCCGCCGCGTATCAAGCGTATTTGAGACTGGAATACCAATATGGTTCTACCACTTTCCGTCACGTCAAATCAATTTCTGATTCTGGCGCATATACCGCAGGGGCCTAACCGATACTGGCCGCCAAAATGCGCCTGTGGCAGACAAGCCCGGGTGCGCGGCGATGCCGTCCATGCCCGGCACACATCTCGGATCGTAATATGTGAGCCGCCAAAGAGGTGCGGCACCGGACTCGGCAGTCAGTCTTCGTCCGGCGTGTCCTGGCTCAACTGCTTGAGCTGGCGAGGATTCGCGGCGAGCAGTTCTTTCCAGTGCGCCGCCGCGTTCAGAAGATGACGATCCATCGCCTCGGCGGCGGCGTCCGCATCTCCCTTCTCGAGTGCTTCATAGATTTTGTAATGATGCCGGCTCGAAATCGCCGATTTGTCGAGGTACTGGAAATAGACTTTGCGTCGCGGACGCGAGACCTCATAAAATGCATTCACAACGCGTAGAAAAACTTCGTTTTTTGTGGCCGCGACAATGGCGAGGTGGAAACTCTGATCTTCCGCTTCGATCGTTTTCCCCTCCTCTATCCGTTTGTCGGCCTCTTCAAGAATTGAACGGATACCCCTTAAATCCTTGGCGGTCGCGCGTTCGCATGCAAGGCGAGTCGCCTGCACTTCCATAATGCGTCTAAGCTCCAGCGCCTGTACGATCTCGGAGGTTTTTAGCGGCAAGCCGAGATGAGCCTGCAACACAAGCGCTTCAAAGCTTCCTTCCACTTCGGTATCGCGTAGATAAATCCCGGAGTTTGGCCTGCGTTCGATAAACCGCATGACTTCGAGAGTTGCCAGCGCCTCGCGAATGACCCCACGGCTCATGTCGAAACGCTCAGCGAGATCGCGTTCCGACGGCAACCGCTCCCCCGCCTCGATGCGCTTCGCTCGCACAAGAGACATTATGTTGCCGATCGCCACCAACGAAGCTTGCTGCATTGAGACATATTCCTCTCACATGGGTTCAGAATGCCAGCTCAAGTCTGGACGTGATTGCTCCCACGCCGTACACGCATCGTATCAAGCCAACGCTGGTAATACCAATATGGTTTGGTGCTCAAGCCACAAAATACAGCTTTCGGCGATCTCGCCCGGAGGCGTCCCGCAGCCCGGCACCGAATGCGATCGAGAGGGTGGCCGGGCTGGGGAGGTTTGCTGGCTGCTTTCTGGCGGTTCAGTTCAAGCCTTGAGCTAACGGGATCGGCACGCCGGGCAGGCCTTCGGACATCCGGGCATATTTTCGATCGAACGCAGACTGCTCTTCCGGACGCAGCGGTAATTGCCGGTCAGCAGCATCGCCCATTTGGCAAGCGGCACGAAGATCGACGTGTACTGAGCTTGCAGGGAAGCGCGGCGGCAGAATCCTTGGCTCATTCTTGAAGTAGCATCTGCCAGTTGAAAGGAGCGACCGTCTCAGGCGACGGCCGCTCTCCATTTCCAATCTACCTCGGCGGGTCGATGTGAATTCCGGGATTCAGGATCCAGCGCGGATCGAGCTCGGACTTCATTGCCTCGAACGCTTTGGCGAAAAGATCCGGACGCTCGCGATCGTACCATTCACGATGGTCGCGGCCGAGTGCGTGATGATGGGTGATCGTGCCTCCGAAGCGCACCATCGCCGACGAGATCGCTCGCTTGATGTCCCAGAACTGCTCGACCAGGCGATCCTGATCGCCAAACCCGTGATATGTGAAGTACGGCGCCGGACCATCCGGATAGATATGCGTGAAGCGGCAGCTCGCCGTTCCCGGGCGTCCGGTTACATCCTGCACGGCCTTGCGCATCGCATCCGTGAAGTTCTGGTGGAAGTCCTTGAAGCGGTCCCACGTGATGCATGTTTCGAACGTCTCGCGCATGACGCCACGCGCGATGGCGTGCTCGCGATAGTACGGCGCACGGATGAACGTGTCGCGCCACTGGCCGGCCGAGCCGGCCTTGTGGCTTTCCGCAGCGTCGGGAACTTCCGCCGTTCCGCCGTAATCGCCGCAGATTTCAATCGCGCGGGCGAGCCAGTGATCGACGGGATGATCGGCCGATTCGAAGCCTAGAACGAGGATGGAATGCGTGCCATCGCCCGCGCCGTTGAACTCCGCTTCGAAGGCGTCGATCAAGCGGCAGTTCGCCGGATAAAGACCGCTCTGAGAAATGACGCGGACGGCATCGGCCCCCTTGTAGAAGTCCGCGAACTTCACGGTCACGGACTTGCGGTAGGTCGGGCGCTTGCGCAGACGGATCCACGCCTCCGTAATGACGCCGAGGGCGCCTTCGGAGCCGATGAAGACACGATCGGGGTTTGGGCCGGCGCCGGAAACCGGGAAGCGGCGCGACTCATACATACCCGAAGGCGTGGCGACACGCATGCTCTGCACGTGATCGTCGATCTGTGTGGCGATGGTGGCATAATGGCCGGCCGCGCGGGTGGCGATCCATCCGCCGAGCGTCGAGAATTCGAACGACTGCAGGAAAAAGCGCATCGTCAGGCCGCTCGGCTTGAGCTGGCGTTCAAGCTCCGGTCCGAAAATGCCGGCCTGAACCCGGGCGCATTCGGATTCCTTGTCGATTTCGAGCACCTGGTTGAGATAGCGCAGGTCTAGGGACAGCGTCCCCCCGTAGCGGGTGTCGCGGCTCGGCTCCACACCGCCCACAACGCTCGAACCGCCGCCATAAGGCGTCACGGCGATGTTATCGTTCGAGCACCAATCCAGCAGATCGAGAACATCGCGCTCGTTGCGCGGATAGGCAACGACATCCGGCGGATTGCTGAAATCGCGGCGGAAAGCGCGCGAGTAATCATGCGCGGAGCTGCCATAGGTGTGCGCCAGCCGCTCATACTTTTCAGTCGTGCATATACGCGAAAGGCTGGCCGGTGGATTCACACGCGATGCAGGGACGGTGATCTCGTCGAGCGTGGGTGGCGGCGTTACGTTAAATTCCTTGATCCCCAGATATTTCGCCCACTTGTTTTCCATAGCGGCGATTTCGTCCGCAGTGACGATTTCGTCTTCATAGCCCCACGCATAAAACTTCAGCTTGCGGTCTGACATCGCATATTTTCCTTTTCAGCGTCCCCTCTTGCAGCATCTGCTTGAAGGCAGTTCCTACGGATAGACCAGATTGGTATGTCCAATTATCACTGCTGTCCAAGGTCGTCAATTGCGATCCAGCCTCCGCCAAGGGTTTCTACACTGACTTTACCAAATTGGTATAACCAGATAGCCTGCGGCCGTTCGCCTTATCAATCAGACGGCACGGAGGCCTTCATGCCCTCAGCGGGTTCTTCCAATTCTCGGACGGAAACCGTCTTCGTGTCCGAACCCTCCCGGCAAACGCCGGTTCGCGAGGACGTGGACGTGCTCGTCGTGGGGGGAGGAGCAGCCGGACTCGCCGCCGCGGTCAGCGCCGCCCGCAATGGAGCTGAAGTGCTGCTGGTGGAGCGCTGCGGCTTTCTTGGCGGCACCCTCACGAATGTTACGCTCGGCAGTATTTGCGGTATGTACACCGTTGACGGCGGCAACAACATCGTACAGGTCGCCCGCGGCTTTGTTTCGGAGCTTGTGGAACGATTGCAAACTGCCGGCGGCGCCAATGGTCCTTTGCGTTGGCTGGAGACGGCCTCGATGCCCTATGACGCTCCGACGCTGCGGCTCCTTGCTGACGAAATGGTTGCGGAATGCGGTGTACGGATCGCCTTTCACGCGACCGCGGTCGGCGTGGCGAAAGATGAAGGGCGCGTATCCCTCGTCATTTTCGAGGACCGCGCGGGGCGCTGGGCGGCACGCGCCCACACGGTCATCGACTGCACCGGCAATGGCGACATCGCCGCTCATGCCGGTGCGGCATTCGAATACGATCCCGCCATCCTGCAAGCGCCGACAACGATGTTCCGGTTCGCCGGAGTGGATACCGGACGTGCCGCAACGATCACACGGGCCGAGCTTCACGCCTGCCTTGAGCGCGCGGTCGATGCCGGTCTGAAGCTGCCGCGCACGGCGGGCGGCATGTTTTCGCCGCGCCCGGGCGTCATGCATCTCAACATTACACGCGTCAGCCGCGACGACCCGCCGGACCTTATGGACGCAGGCGATCTCGCCTGGGCTGAAATGGAGGGACGCCGACAGCTAGCGATCTACCAACAGGCATTCCGCCGCTTCGTCCCGGGCTTCGAGACCTGCTACATCGCTGATATCGGCGCGGAAATCGGCATTCGTGAAAGCCGCCGCGTGCGCGGCGACTACTGGCTCGAACTCGACGACGTTCTCAACGAGGCGCGGTTCGACGATGCCATTGCGTGCAGCGCATGGCCGGTGGAGGAACACGCAGCCGGGCGCGCCACGCGCTGGGTGTTTCTGAAACCCGGCACATATTATCAGCTCCCGTTCCGCATGATGCTGCCAGGCGGCGTCGAGGGTTTGCTCGTCGCGGGGCGTTGCGCGTCGGCCTCTCATGATGCCCACGCCTCGATGCGCGTTGCGGCGACCTGCATGGCGCTGGGCGAGGCCGCGGGTGTCGCCGCGGCCTTCGCATCACGCGAGCAGATCGCGCTCCGCCAGATCGATATCAGGGCGGTTCAGGCCCGCCTGCTGGAACAAGGTGCCTTTCTCGGGGTGCCTTACAACTGATCGGACATTTATGATGAAGGCTTACCGCTCCAACTTCGACCGCGGCACGACACGATGGGCGATCCGGCGGGCACAATGGCGGGCGCTCGGCATTTCCAGCGCCGACATGGAAAAGCCAAAGATCGCTGTCGTCAATACGTCATCCGAACTTTCGATCTGTTTCAGCCATCTCGATAAGGTTGCCGAGCGGGTAAAACAGGGCATTCGCGATGCGGGCGGCGTGCCGTTCGAGATCAGGACCACCGCCCCGAGCGACTTCATCACCGGCGCGGGGCTTGGCGGACGCTATCTGATGCCCTCGCGGGATCTTATGGTGAACGACATAGAGGTCGCGGTCGAGGGCGCGGTCCTCGACGGCATGGTCTGCCTCAGCAGTTGTGACAAAACCGCGCCTGCCCACCTCATGGCCGCTGCGCGGCTCGACCTTCCGACCATTCTCGTCATTGGCGGCTATCAGGCCTGCGGCCTCCTTCATGGCGAGAAGGTCGACATAGAAGACGTCTTCGAATCCGTTGGCGAACTCGGCTCGGGGCATGTGACTGTCGAGACCATCGAGGCCATGTGCGAGGAAGCCATCAAGAGCCCAGGCGTCTGTGCCGGAATGGGCACCGCAAACACGATGCATATCATCTCCGAAGCGCTGGGCATGACCATGCCGGGCAGTGCACCGGTTGCGGCAGGAAGCGAGCGGATGCTGACACTTGCGGAAGCGGCGGGCCGCAGGATCGTCAGGCTCGTTGAGGATGATGTGCGTCCCTCCAGCATCCTGACCCCGGCCGCGTTCCGCAACGCCGTTACCGTCGGTCTTTCCGTCAGCGGCTCCATCAATATGCTGCGTCACATGCAGGGCGTCGCCGCCGAAGGCGGCGTGGATGTCGATGTCTATCAACTCGTGGAGCAGATCGGGCCGGATGTGCCGCTGCTGTGCGCGATCAAGCCGAATGGCCCCAGCCGTATCGAGGACCTCGACGCCGCAGGCGGCGTCCAGACATTGCTGCGTCGCCTTGCGACCAGGCTCAACCTCGATGTCATGACTTGCACGGGGACGCTTTCGGAAGTTCTGGAGACGCCGGCGCACACGTCGGGTCCGGGTGTCGGCACGCTCGAAAAGCCGGTGAAATCCGGCCCCTCAATCATAATTCTGCGGGGATCGCTTGCGCCGGACGGCGCGATCATGAAGCTTGGCAGCGGACGC
Organism: Hyphomicrobiales bacterium; assembly: GCA_022842205.1. Classification (GTDB taxonomy): domain Bacteria; phylum Pseudomonadota; class Alphaproteobacteria; order Rhizobiales; family Methylopilaceae; genus Flaviflagellibacter. Next base: position 217,366 of record JALHQA010000005.1, on the reverse strand, counting down.
AAGCGCACCGCATTCCGAGGTGCCGCACGTGTGTTCGAGAGCCAGGAAGATGCGCTTGACAGTCTCAGGGCGGGGCAGATCCGGCCGGACGACGTCGTTCTTCTGCGTGGACTCGGCGCGCGCGGCGGACCCGGCGTCGCCTCCGCTTCATGGTTCGTGGCGGCCGTGAAGGGCGCGGGCCTGTCGGAGGACATTGCCGTAATTACGGATGGACAGCTTTCCGGACTGAACGGCGGATTTGCCGTTGGACAGGTGATGCCCGAGGCCGCCGAAGGCGGACCCCTGGCAATTGTCCGCGATGACGACACGATAGCGATCGACCTTGCCCGCCGCACCATTGAACTCGAAGTCGATGCGGACATGATTGCGTCGCGGCTCGCGGCGCTTGTCGACGACAAACGGCCGCTCAAAGGCTGGCTCGGTATTTACCGCGCGCTCGTCCAGCCGCTGTCCCGCGGCGGTACTTTGAGGCCCGGAGAGTGAGAAGTCTCGCACGGGGAATACCCGGATATTCTGTCAATTGCTGATCTCGGAACCGACAATGGCTGTTTACTCGCTCGATGAACATGTACCCGCCGGCCACTCTCCCTGGCTGGCTCCCGACGCGACAGTAATCGGCCGGGTTACAATGGGCAGCGATGTCAGCGTGTGGTTCGGTGCCGTGTTGCGCGGCGACAACGACACCATCCGGATTGGCGCCCGGACCAATATTCAGGATGGCGCAATCGTACATGCCGACCCGGGCTTTCCAGTCGATATCGGCGAGGGCTGTACCATCGGCCACCGCGCCATCGTGCACGGCTGCACGATTAGCGACGGCTGCTTGATCGGAATGGGCGCCATCGTGCTGAACGGCGCCATCATTGGCGCTCACAGCGTCGTGGGCGCCGGAGCACTCGTTCTCGAGGGCAAGGTTTATCCGGACCGCTCGCTGATCGTCGGCGCTCCGGCCAAGGCGATCAGGACGCTGACCCCGGAGGACGACGCCAATCTGAACGCCGCGGCGGCGACCTATGTATCCAACGCCGCGCGGTTCCGCCGCGGGCTGCGGCTCGCGCAACTGGCGGAAAGAGACTGATCGAGATTCAGGTCGCGATCCGCACATACTTTTCAGGAACCGGAAATCGTCGCTGGTCTCGCACTCTCCTGAAGCCCGGCCTTAACTCTCAAGCGAGTTGCAGAGTGCGCCGGCGTTCGGCCTGCAATTTGGGGTCGGCCACGGGGCTCGCGGCGATGAGACGGCGCGTATAATCGTCCTTCGGCGCACCGAATACATCCGCCGTTGCGCCCTGCTCCACGATCTCGCCTGACTTCATGACGAGAACGCGATCTGCGAACTTTTCGACGAGCGTAAGATCGTGCGCGATGAAGACATAAGCGAGGCCAAGTTCCCGGCGCAGGCGGGTGAGAAGGGTGATGATCTGCGCCTGAATGGTCATGTCGAGCGCCGAGACCGCCTCGTCGCACACGACCACTTCGGGATTGAGCGTAAGAGCACGTGCGATCGCGATACGCTGGCGCTGCCCTCCCGAGAACTCGCCGGGGAATTTCTCGAGATCGGACGCGTTCAGTCCGACCATTTCCATCAGTTCCTCCGCCCGCGCGCGCCATTTCTCGCGCGGCAGCACATCGGGATGCAATGTCCACGCCTCGGACAGAATGCGAAACACGTTCATCCGCGGATTGAGCGAGCTGTAAGGATCCTGGAACACGGCCTGCACGGCGCGCTTATAGCCGCGTAGATCCAGGCCCGAGAGGGACTGGATGTTCTTTCCGCGATAAAGTATCGACCCGGAACTCGGCTCTCTGAGCTTGAGAATTGTGCTCGCGACCGTTGACTTGCCGGACCCTGACTCGCCGACGATGCCGACGATCTCACCCCTGGCGACAGTGAAGCCGACATCCTTCACCGCATGATGGGCGCCGTAATGAATGTCTAGATTCGAGATTTCGAGCAGCATCTCGCCGTCTTCATGCTTCTTCGACCGGTATTCTTCGGAACGGTCGGTGAGCAACTGCCTGGTGTAGGGATGCTGCGGCGACCTGAATACGGACTCGACAGGCCCATGCTCCACCAGCACGCCTTTCTGCATGACGAGAACGCGGTCGGCGATATCGGCGGCGACACCAAGGTCATGCGTGATCATCAGAAGGGACATGCCCGTCTCTGATTGCAGGCGGCGCAGAAGGGCGAGAATACGCGCCTGCACGGTTACGTCGAGCGCTGTCGTCGGCTCGTCCGCGATAAGAAGATCCGGCTGCATCGCCATCGCCATCGCAATCATGATGCGCTGGCGCTGGCCGCCGGAGAACTGATGCGGATACGCGCTGAAGCGCTTATGCGGATCGACGATGCCGACGCGCACCATAAGCTCCAGCGCGTGCTCATTTGCCTCCCGGCGGGGCATACCGTGAATTCGGCAAACCTCGGCGATCTGCCAACCGACAGGATAGACCGGATTGAGATGAGTAAGCGGATCCTGAAACACCATCGCGATACCGCGCCCGTAGAGATCGCGCCGCTCGCGCAAGGGCATCGACAGCAGGCTCTTGCCGCGGAACCGAATGTCGCCGGATTTGATACGGCCCGGCGGACAATCAAGCAGACCGAGCACGGCGTTTGCGGTTACGCTCTTGCCCGAACCGCTTTCGCCGATGATCGCAACGCTCTCATTGCTATCCACACGGAAGCTGATGTCGCGTACAGCCTGGAACAGGCCGGTCGGCGTCTGAAAATCGATCACGAGATTTTCGATCTCGAGAACCGGCGCATTCTGCTTAAGCATGGGCGGCATCCGCTAATTTCCTACCTGCTGCGAGTGTCGGGTCGGCGGCTAACCGAAACCAGCTCGCGAGAAGATTTGCGGCGATCGCCGTCAGCATGATCGCAAGGCCGGGCCAGAATGAAAGCCACCATGCCACGTTTATGTATGCACGTCCTTCAGCCACCATGAGACCCCAGGTCACGTCCGGCGGCTGAACGCCCATGCCGAGGAAGCTCAGCGCCGACTCCGCGAGCATGACATAGGCAAAATCGAGCGCGGCTATGATAAGAAGCGTCGGCAGAACAAGAGGCACGATGTGGCGGATCGCGATGTGAAACCCGCTCGCGCCCATCACGCGTGCCGCCGACACGAAGGCCCGCTCGCGAATTTCGAGCACTTCGGCCCTGGCGGTGCGGATATAGACCGGCAGACGCGTGATCGCGAGAACGACGATGATGTTCACCGGGTCGGTCCCCAGAACATACAGAACGATAAGCGCAAGCAGCAGCGAGGGAAAGCTCATGATGACGTCCACGGAGCGGACGATGATATTGCCGAGCGCACCGCGGCTCAGTCCGGCCACGATCCCGATCGCGCCGCCGATGCAAAGCGAGGCAATCACCGAACCGAAGGCGATACCGATCGTGTTCCGGGCGCCCACCATGATGCGCGCAAGAACGCTGCGCCCAAGCGAGTCCGAGCCCAAGTAGTACTCCCAACCCTGATTGAGGTCGAAGCTGGGTAGATTCCGCGCGCGCAGATTGATCGCTGTCGCCGTTTTCCCGAACAGTTCCGGGCCGATTATGGCCAGCACGACAACGACAACAAGATAGATCGCCGCGACAAATGCGAGCTTGTCACGTCGGAGAAGCGCAAATGCGTTTGTAAGCTTCATGGCCCCGCTCCTAACCGCGGATCCGAGGATCAAGGCGGGAATAGGCAAAATCGATCAGAATGTTCATCAGGAAGATCGCGACCGCAGTCACGAGAATGCACGCTTGAAGAACCGCGAAATCGCGCTGTTTGATCGCGGCGATCATCAGATTGCCGATTCCGGGCCACCCGAAAACAGTCTCGACGACGACAGCGCCGTTGATCAGCGCCGCGGCCTGATCACCAGCTACCGTAATGACCGACAGCATGGAATTGCGCAGCGCATGGACAAAGACGACACGCCGCTTCGGCGCTCCCTTGGCGCGCGCCGTCTTGACGTAAGGTGCCGCCAGCGCGCTGATCATCGACATGCGAACAACCTGCGTCAGCAGGCCGAGCGGCCGCACAAGCAGGACGCCAATCGGCAGAAGCCAGTGCCAGAAGGTTCCGGTGCCGGAGGTCGGCAGCCAGCCCAACGTCACGGAAAAGATGAGAATGCCGACGATCGCCAGCCAGAAGTCCGGTGTCGAGGCGCTGGAGATCGTAAGCAGGCTCGCCACGCGATCGAACAGGCCGCCGGGCCGGTAGGCCGCGAGCGATCCGATGAGGACGGACAGGCCAAGCGCGAGCACCATCGTGATGAGCGCCAGCCGCAGCGTGACCGGGAAGGCCTCCAGCGCCGCCTGCATGGCAGGACGCCCTTGGAATATCGAATCACCAAAATCGAATTTGGCGATGTTCACAAGATAGGTGCCAAACTGCACATACAGAGGATCGTTGAAACCGTGCTTCGTGGCGAAAGCCTCGCGCTGGTCCAGCGATGCATCCATCGGCATATAAAGGTCGGTCGGATTGCCGGTCAGGCGCGACAGGAAAAAAACGAGCACCAGAAGCGCCATAAGCGCAACGAGACTCTGCCCCCCGCGTCGCAGGATGTAACCGCTCATGTCGTAAGCCTCACGAAAGAAAAATGCCGGCCGCGGCGACCGCGGCCGGCTTCGATATTATCGGATTTTTACTTGCGCGAGCTGAAGTTCGCCGTTCGTAGCCAGCGTCGGCTTGAACTCCAGGCGCCCGTTCACGCGCGTAAAACCGACCATGTGGAACAGGGCGACATCGCCGACCAGATCTTCATGGATGCGCTTGAAAGCCTGCTGGAAGAGCTCGGTGCGCTCCTCGCCGGTAGCCACGTTGGCGCGGTCGATCAGATCATCGAGTTCCTTGTCGTTCAGAACCGACTGGCCACCCTTGGAATGATACTTCGCGTAGATCGTCAGCGAAGCGTCGCCGGACGTGTTGTCGTGCTGATCGAGGAACAGGTTGGGAGCCCGGTTTTCCGCGAACGGCTTGAACAGCGAATCGTACCATTCGGACGACTCAGTCATCTGCAGCTTCACGTTCAGACCTGCAGCGCTGTACATGGCCTGAAGCGCCTGCACCGCCTCTTCCGAATTCGGGAAGAAGTTGTGTCGCCCGACCAGCACGATCTCCTTGCGGACAGGAACACCTTCGGCCTCGGCCTGCTTCAGCAGCTCTTTGGCCTTCTCCGGATCATAGGCGTAAGGCTTCAGATCGGGATTGTGCCCGTTGGTGCCGGGGACGACCAGCTGTGTCGCCGGAATCACGTCATCGCTGAAGATCGTTCCCTTCAGACCGTCGCGGTCGATCGCATAGTTCAGCGCCTGACGCACCCGGATATCGTCGAGCGGCACGATCGGCACGTCAATACGAAGACGCGTGGTCTCCGCATTCAGATAGCTGAAATCCGTCTTCGGATCGGTGGCATCCTGAACGGCGATATTGAACGCGATATCCGCCTCGCCGGAGGCGACCATCGCCGCGCGAACCGTCGATTCCTGACGCCAGACATAGGTCGCGGACGTCACCGCCGGCTTGTCGCCCCAATACTCGTCAAACCGCTTCAGAACGATGTTCTTGCCGGCCTGCCAGCTGTCGAAAGTGTACGGACCCGTGCCGACGGGCTGACGCGAGTAGTCGTCGTGTGGCGTGCTGGGCGCGGGAACCGTGACGGTGCTGAGCAGCGTCGGCAGAATCGGAACCGGCGTGTTGGTCTTGATCTCGACTTCGTGCTCGCCAAGCACGCTGACATCGACCGTCAGGCCGCCGAAATATTTGACGCGGATTTCGCAATCCAGCTTCTCGTTGAGAAGGCGCGCGAACGCCACTTTCAGCGCTTCGCCGTTGAAGGGCGTGCCATCGTGGAACTTCACGTTCTCACGAAGTTTCAGGCGCCAGGTTTTTGGATCGACCTGGGACCACTCCGTCGCAAGGCGCGGCAGCACTTTGCCGGTGGCCGGATCGATCTCGGTAAGCGTCTCGGTAACGTTCTGTTTGATGACCTTGCCGACCTGCGACTTCGAGGCCTGGCAGGCATCCACCTGATCCGGCTGCATGTCGAGCACGATGGTCACGTCGCTCCCTGCGGCGAGCGCCGACGAAGACATGACCGACAACGCGGCGAAGGCCGCAGCCTTCAGCAAAAGACTGTCTGATTTACCCATGATGTGTTTCCTCCGTCGTCAGGGATTTTGTTCCCCTGATCGTTCCCCGCTGGTTGAAAGCTGAGCTTTTGTCGTGACCTACTCGAACTGCCTATCTTGTATGACCAGATTGGTATGTCCAGTTAAGCAATACGGAGGGCAATCGTCAACTGAGGACGCAGCGACTTGCGAGACTGTGATCGCCGCGGCGTCGGAACGGAAGCCGCCGCGCAAATTCCGGTGTTAAGTCAACTATTTGGCATGACATGCCCGCAATAATCGCAACCGAGCCCGGTGCGATGGTGCGATCAGCGGAGTGCAGGGATCAAGCGCGGGCTGCGATTAGAATGGCCGTGAGTATTCGCGCCAGTGCCCAGGCGAGGCATTTTCGATGTTTCCGAGCGTAACGACATCGTTCTCGACCCGTTTCTGGGATCGGGCGCGACCGTGATCGCAGCGGATCGGGCCGGTCGCCGCGGCTACCGCGCCTATCATTCCGCCGCTAATCACCGACCGCTAGAGTTTCCCCTACGCTTCTCAGTCTAGGCGGAGCCGCGTCGACTGCTTACCGACAACCGTCGTAGCCGTTGCGCCGGTCCGTTGATACGCTTCGGAACCGCATTACGAAGTCGCGGTTGATAACTTCATCATCACGATGCCGGCAACTATCAGACTTGCGGCAAAGAATCTCGTCGCTGTCGCGGCCTCTCCAAGTATGACAACGCCGAGGGCAAATGCGCCGAGCGCTCCGATTCCCGTCCATACGGACTTTCATGAAGCCGCAGGGGTTGTTCGCTCTCGATTATCTCATGGCCTTCCAAGCGAGCCTCGAATCCGTTTCTCCGCGCAAACTGTTCGAGACGCGCCTGATGATCGAACGGACCGCGGCGGAAATGGCCGCCGAACGGCGGACCGCTGCGGATATCGAAGCCATGCGCGCCGCCAATGCCCGTATGGAAGTCATTACAAATACCGACCCCGTAGACCTTGACGCGCTGACGCAGGCCGACGTGCAGTTCCATAAGGTGATCTTCGACGCTTGCGGAAATGAACTGATCGCGACAATCGGAAAATTCATAACCGAGCTATTCGCGCCCTGGATACGAGAAGGCCATGCCCGTGTCGGCGGCATGCGGTCCGTACGCAATCACGCCTTGATCATCGAGATGATCGAACTTCGCAATTCGAGCGGCGCACGCGCGGCCGCCTTCGACCGGCCGGTGCATGACGGCCTGGAGAAATGGCAGGAGGCCTTGGAGTCTCCGCCGCAGAACCGAAACGGAAACTAGGGAGAACAAGATGAAGCTTGCAGGACGTGTTGCCATTATCACCGGCGCTGGCAGGGGCATGGGAGAAGCGATCGTACGCAAGCTTGCGGCGGACGGCGCCGCTGTCGTGGTCAGCGATATCGATGAGGCCAATGCCGGAAGCGTCGCGATCAGCCTGCGGGATAGCGGCGCCAAGGCGATCTCCGTCCGCGCCGACGTTTCGAATGAGGCCGACGCCATTGCGCTCGCGGACGCGGCGGTCGCGGAATTCGGAACTCTCGACATTCTCGTCAACAATGCCGGCATCTCGACGACCAAGCTGTTCCTGGAAACGTCGAAAGCGGATATGGAACGGATCATCGGCGTCAACCTGATCGGCGCTTTCCTGTGCTCGCAGGCAGCCGTGCGCATCATGCTTCCCAAGAAATACGGCCGCATCGTCAACATCGCGTCGCTGTCCGGACAGCGCGGCGGCATCGGCCGCACGGCCTACGGGACATCGAAGGCCGGCCTCGAACTGATGACCAAGGTGATGTCGGTGGAACTCGCCGCGTTTGGCATCACGGTGAACAATGTCGCGCCGGGCGCGATCGCCACGCAGATGGCCATCGAACAGCACGACAAGGCAACAAGAGACGCCTATCATTATCTTATTCCGCAGCGCCGCTATGGCCTGCCCGAGGAGATCGCCAGCGCCGTTGCCTATCTCGCTTCCGAGGAGGCCTCCCATGTGTGCGGACACACGATGAATGTCGATGGCGGGTTCCAGACGGCAGGTTTGATGTTCAAGCGTGATGGTGTCATCGCGCCGGAAACACCTGCAGGGTGATCGGCACACGATTGTGGATCGCATCTGTGATTGATGAAGCTCTGGATCAACGAGCGCTCGTTGATCCAGGATTTGAGGCGCCGGGAGAGTTCCCCCGACCTCACACGTGCTTACGTTGACGCGCTTCGTATTCTAAAAATCCGTTTTGATACGAATAGTTAATGGCGGAGGGAGCAGTCTGGGCCGAACCAGTCTCCGGCAGATCTTCCCTCCTTCTCCAGAAAAACAGGGAAGTTCGCGACGCTCGCGGTCGCAAATCCCCGATCTTCGCTGCTAACCACCTACCGCATCTCGCATAAAGACCGCAAAGACCCATTATTTAAAACAGGGAATTCCCTTCTTCGGAACGGGGAACATCCTTTACAGGCCGCTCAGCGGCGGCACTAGGCCGCCGAGCGGCCGGATCACACGCGCGCGCCGGCAGCGACCCGGAACGGCCCCCTTGCTAAGTCCGCAGTCTAGGCTGGCGATCCGCCCAGCCACCCTAGAACCGCCCGACCTTAGAACCCGTACGCAGCACCGTCGCTGCGCGGATCGCTCGCGCCCTCAAGTGACCCGTCCGCGTGGCGGACGATCGCCCCGGCATGTCCCATCGTGGCGGTGAAATTCTCAAGCACTTCGATGTCGTGACCCGCGCTCCGGAGTGCGGCAACGAGATCGGACGGGAATCGGCCTTCCAGCTTCAGCGTGACGCTCTCCTCGCCCCAGGTGCGGCCAAGCAGCCAGCGCGGCGCCGTCACCGCCGCCTGAATATCCTGGCCATACATTGCATAGCGGCTGAACACGGCGGCCTGCGTCTGCGGCTGTCCTTCCCCGCCCATCGTGCCGTAGACCATCTCGCGCCCGTCGTCGAAACGCGCAAACGCCGGGTTGAGCGTATGGAAAGGACGGCGGCCCGGCTTCAGTGCGCGCGGATTGGCGGCAGCGTCGTCGAGCACGAAGCTGGACCCGCGGTTCTGCCAGAGAATGCCGGTCTGCGGCAGAACGAGGCCCGAGCCGAATTCGAAGTAAATACTCTGTATGAAGCTCGTCGCCAGTCCCTCGGCATCGATGGCTCCAAGCCAGACCGTATCGCCCGCCGTCGCCGGCGCCGGCCAGGGCATCGCCCTCTTCGGATCGACCGCCGCCGCAAGGCGATCCGTGCCGCCCGTGCCGCCGGTGGCCTTGATGACGTGTTTGGTGGCCTAGTCGAACTTGATGCAACTAAGGTTATCCTGCGGCGATAATGTCCGACATTTTCTCGGCTAGCATCAACGTCGTAAGGTTCGTGTTGGCGCATGGAACGCTCGGCATGATGGAAGCATCGACCACGCGCAGACCAGACACGCCCAGAACGCGGCCGCTTGCGTCGACAACCGCACTCCTGTCATTCTGCGCGCCCATTCGACATGTTCCGACAGCATGCCAATTGCCCAGCACGGTGGCTCGGGCGAACTCTTCGACCGCCTTGTCATCCTTGATCATTTTGGCGATCGCGAATTTTCTCGGCTCCGCCATCATCATCAAAGGCTTTCGCGTGACAGCGCCGAGATCCAACAACATCGAGCCGATCTTCGTAATGGCACGCATGTGCGGTGTCGGACTGCTGAGGCGACGAATCCAATCGGTGTACGCACCTGCGAAAACTGAATGAACAGTCCCGCTAACTGGCTTGGATGTCAGGATTGAGTAAGCAAACCTGATCCCGTCGACCATTCTTTTCATATCGCGCGGATCGGACAAAAGATTGAACATCACTACCGGTTCATCCGCCGTCGCCGTCGCGTTCAACCTCACATAGCCTCGAGAATACGCTTTATCCGGGCCGACGCGGATTGCCGCGAACTGATGCCCGACCGCGCTCTGATCGAACCTATTGCCAAGAGACATTTTCATATCTCCTCTCGGGCACCCTTCCATCCCGGACGAGAACCGTGTGTACATCAAGAAGGGGTTCTTGATATGAGGTTGTAGCCGCGCTTCCGGCCGCAAATGAACGCCAAGGCCAACTAGGGGGTGATCCTGCAAGTTTGATCCCACACCCGGCCTATCGGCACGAACATCAATGCCCACCTCTCTCAGATGATCGGCTGGCCCTATTCCCGCGCGCATCAGAATCGTGGGTGAGTGCAATGCCCCCGCGGAAACGATGATTTCATTTCCCAGGATTTCCTCTGTCTTTCCCTTGGCAACAACCCTTACGCCGCTCGCGCGCCGATCCTCGCTGAATAGTAGGCCTGTGACCTCGGTCTCGCTGAAAATGCGAAGGTTACGGCGCGCTCGAACTGTATTCGTAAGATAGGCTGCCGCCGCAGACACTCGCCGTCCGTACACGTTATTCTTCGGATATGGGAAGCAGCCATCGTCGAACGTGGCATGACAGTCATCCGAATACGGGAGGCCAGTATCAACCAGCGCATCACGAAAAGCGCGTGCGAAACCTGCCCAGTCGCCATCGAACACGCGGCGAATGGGCAATGGTCCGCCCTTACTGTGATACTCGCCATCGAAATCCATATCTCTTTCGAGGCGCTTGAAATAGGGCAGGCAATTTTCCCACCCCCATCCGGAGGCTCCCATTGCCTCCCACTCGTCATAGTCCGACGGAAGGCCGCGCAGCGCGATTTGCGCGTTCACGCTTGAGCCGCCCCCCATGACGCGGGCCTGTTCATACCTGACGGGCTGCTCCTCCCGCACGATCTCGTCCAGCGACCTGTTTCCAATCGCCGAGCGATAGACTTTCAAGCGCGTCCAGTATCGAGAGGGGCTGAAATAGTCCGGAAGGTAGCCTTCGCCGTAAATCGATTCCGGAATGTTCTCCGGGGGGGTGTCGGGCCCTGCCTCGACAAGTGCGATCTGTGCGTTCGGATTGGCTGAAAGCCGATTTGCCAGTACACAGCCCGCCGACCCGCCGCCGATGATGATGTAGTCGAACATATAGCAACTCTAATTGCGTGGCATTACCGATTTGGCAATACCAGCTTGGATGAAGTCAATTGCCCAGCAGGCGACGTCAATACTTATGATTGATGAACTTAGTCACGAAGTATGAATCGAGCCCCTCAAGACCGCCTTCCAGGCCGTGCCCGCTATGTTTCACGCCGCCAAACGGAGTCTCTGTTGTCAGCACGACGTGCGTATTGATGCCTATTACCCCCACCTTGAGGCCACGGGAGACGTAATGTGCATTCTTCGCTGATGGCGTGACAATGTACCCGGCAAGACCGTACGGCGACGCATTCGCGCGCGCGATGACTTCGTCGAGATCGCTGAAAGGCATTGCGGACGCGATTGGCCCAAACGGCTCCGTATTCACAATCGTGCTTTGATCTGAAACCTCAGATACGATCGTGGGCTCAAACAGATTGCCTCTGCTACCTATGCGGTTGCCGCCCGTTCGGATTTCGCACCCTTCGGCGACGCAAGCCTGAACGAGTTTCTCCATCGCTTCCACGCGGCGCTTGTTTGCAAGCGGACCCATCGTTGTCGAACTGTCCAACCCATTCCCGACGACGAGCGTTTTGGCTTCCGCTACAAACGCATCAAGAAATCGTTCTATCAGAGATTGGTGCACATAGAATCTGGACGGCGAGGTACATATCTGCCCTGCGTTCCTGAACTTTCCAAGCGCCGCGAGTTTCCCAGCAGCTTTTGGATCGGCGTCCTCGAGCACGATGAATGGTGCATTACCGCCAAGCTCCATCGTGGTCCGTTTGCCTTGATGGGCCGACAGAGCCATCAGCTCCTGACCGACCTGCGTCGATCCGGTGAAAGAAATTTTCTCTACCCCGGCCGCCTCAATGAGTACGCTCGAGACAAGCGGCCCATCTCCGTAAATGAGGTTCAGCGCTCCCGCAGGCAGACCAGCCTCATGTAGACAACGCACCAATTCCATAAGTGCGCCCGGCGTTTCCTCCGAAGGCTTGATGATTATCGAACAGCCTGCGCCAAGCGCGCCGGCAATCTTGCGCACTGCGGTCATCACCGGAGCATTCCACGGGGAGAACGCAGCTACTACGCCGACCGGCTCCCTGATCACCATCTGACAGCTGTTCGGTGCATTCGAGGGAATGATGCGCCCATATGCGCGCCGTCCTTCATCCGCATACCAGTCCAGCGAGTCAGCGGCCAGGTTCACCTCAAACCGGGACTCAAGTAGAATTTTGCCCTGCTCCAAGGTAATTAGACGAGCGATTTCGTCGATCCTTTCGCGCACGATGCTAGCGCCACGCCGCATGATGCTCGACCTCTCGATAGGCGTCATACCGCTCCAGACGTCAAAGCCATTGCGGGCGGCCTCCACCGCATTCGCGAGCCCCACGCGATCTATCATTGGAACCTCGCCGAGCTGCGCATCGTCAAACGGGTTGACGACCTTCACGCTCGAGGAGCCGGCGCCTTTATGCCAGACGCCCCCAACCAGCATTCTCAACTCAGGATACACATCCGGACTCTTCTGCAGCTGCATCAACCCTTCACGGCGCCGGCGCCGAGCCCCTGGATAAAGTACTTACTAAGAAACGTGAAAACGATGAGAAGCGGAGCCGCGATCAGCGTCGAGCCAGCCATCACCTCGCCCCACCTGAGGTCAAACGATCCGATCATGGATGCAAGCCCAACGGGAATCGTCTTATTCACGTCGCTTGAAATCATGATCACGGCGAACGTGTAATCAGTCCAGGACAGGAGGAATGAGAACACTGCTACCGTAATCAGCCCCGGCACGGACAGGGGCAGAACGACACGAATAAACGCGCCCAACCGGGTACACCCGTCCACCATAGCCGCTTCTTCAATCTGAAACGGGAGGTTTCGGAAGAACCCCCATAGGAACCAGACGCCCAATGGCAGCGTGAGTGTAAGATGTGCAGCCACGAGGCTGATCAGGCTATCTCCCAGACCGATTTTAATGAAGAGAGCATAGAGAGGTATAGCTACCAGCAAAGGCGGAAACATGTACGCATAGAGCATGGCAACAACGATTGCCTTCTTGCCGCGCACCCTGTACCTCGCAACGGCGTAGGCAATCATGACAGCGAGGATCATGGTTATTACAACCGTGCTTCCAGCGACGATTACGCTGTTCGCAAAATGCTTGGGATAGTCTGTTAGTTCGAGCAGGTTCCGGTAATATTCCAGCGTAAATACTGAAGGTATCAGAGACACCTCGGAGAGCAGACTTTCCGGAGGGCGCACGCTGGAAACTACCATCCAATAGATCGGGAAGGCTGAATAGACGACGATTGCCAAACCAACCAAGCTAAGAAGGAATTTTTTAACAGTGCTTTTCGGCATGATCAGTCCGTCTCCAGCGGAAAAGCTCGGAAGTACAAGAATATCGCAAACGACAGGATCAGAAACGATAGCGTCGCTACCGCCGCCCCACCGCCGACATCGAACTGCGCGAATGCACGCCGGTATGACATTACAGCGAGATTCTCTGTCGAGCCGAGCGGTCCGCCTTTTGTCATCAACCAGATGACGTCGAACTTGTTGAACATCCAGATGCCGCGCAGAAGTATGACAACCGTCAGGATCGGCTTGAGCATTGGTAACGTCACATGGATGAAACGTTGCCATGCGTTGGTACCGTCTACGCGAGCTGCTTCATACAGCGAGTCCGGAACCGTCTGCAGCCCGGCCAGGAAACACGTTGTCACAAACGGCGTCCACATCCAGACGCTCACAAGGACATTTGACATCATTGCAGCGGAGGGCGTTTCGAACCAACGGACATCCGGGAGACCGAAGGAATCAAGCAGCTCAGTAATGATGCCTACCGAGCCGTCCACCATCCACTTGAACGTCAACACAACGATCACGGTAGGAAGCAAATAAGGAAGAATTGACACGCCGCGCACCAATCCCCTGCCGACGAAGGATTGGTTTAGAATGAGAGCCAGGCCGATACCGAGGACGAGCTGGAGCACAATCGAAAGCACTGCGTAGATTGTTCCGCTCGCAAGCGCTCTCCAAAACTCGAAGTCTGAGAGCACAGACACATAGTTCTGAAGCCCGACCCACTCGGGTACACCTACGAACGACTCCATCCTGTAAAAGCTCAGGCTTATGGAGAAGATCACTGGCATGACCACGAATAAGAGTGTCGTTAGAAGACCGACGCCCAGGAACGCATAGATTGTAGATTTTCCGCTCATCTCATCCTCAGGACTAGGCAGACTCGGCGGACCGCAGACACTCGCCTACGGTCCGCTGCATCTGATCCACGTTAGCCGGCGATCAGCTGACGAATCTTGTCGGAGGCAATTTTCACGCACTGCTCGCCGGGCATGTTCTTCAGGCAACGGTTTTCCAGCATTTCGGGGATGATGAAACGTTCGAACACCTTTGCCGGGCGAAGGTCGAGATGCGGACCGTCTGTATCGATGCCCGTCATCTTAACGCTGGGATCGGTAATGAACCGCTTCATCTCCGCAACAATGCCAGCATGTTTTTCGATCATCGGATGAGCGAGCCACCGCGGATCTTCATATACATCCATGCGTGCAGGCTGGAAGTGCATTGGAGCGCTGTGGAGATAGTTGATGTACTGGTTCTCCGTGAACCACTCGAGGAACTTCATTGCTTCCTCGGAGTTTTCACTCTTCGTAACGACCCAGCCGTCGTTTGCCATGCTGACCAGTTCCGCCTTGCCGGCGGACGCCATGTACGGAAAAATGCCGAACTTGCTGGCAAGGTCCGGCGCATTGCGCTCCAAAGTTTCGATCATCCGACCGGAATAAGGCGCGTGTGCCACCTTTCCGGCCACGAAGTTGGAAATCGTCTCGCTATAGCTTGCCTGGTTCGCGCCGGCCGGCATCGTCTTGTGGAGGTCGGCCATGAGATCGAGATACGCGCTCGCCTTGCCGAGATTAGCTCCTGCATCAAGCGCGACATTCCATTTGTCGTCGAAGATATTGACGCCGTCAGCAAACATGAAACCGGGCGAAAGCCAGTTCGCGGCGGCATTGGCCCCAACCGGGAACAGCGCGCCGAACATACCGTCTCCCTGCAGCGCCTTCGCGTTTTCGGAGAGTTCGCTCCAAATCGATGGAACCTTGAGTCCTTTGGCTTCGTAAAGATCCTTACGATAATAGACCCATGCAAGATTGTAATCGTAAGGATAGAAATAGGCGGTGCCGTCGATCTCCATCAACGACTTCGGGCCCCATTTGTATTTATCTGTCAGAGCATTCAACGGAACTAGACGCCCTTCGCCAGCGAGCAGAAGAATATGTGCTGCGTATGGGACGGTGGCTATATCGAACGGCTTTCCGGCTCGGATCGACGTCGTAAGCTTAGTAAAGGTGTCTTCGAGCGGAGCGGAGTCCACGGTGACTGACACGCCGGTTGCACGCTCATACTCGGCGGCGGCAACACGCAGCGCCCGGATCGTATCGATCGATGTCTCGTTATTGAGCATGCGTACCGATTTTTGCCGCGCATGGACTGCCGGCGCAAAGATACTGGCGACCGCCCCAGCCCCCACCGATGCTACGAACTGTCTGCGGGATAACCCCCCGCCAATCTTTTTGGTCATCGCGTTTCCTCCTGATACCTTTTTGTTTACTACTTATCGGCCTGATCGATCCGTGATCCGGTGCTCTTATCGAAGAGATGAAGTTTGCCCTCCGGAATGGCGAACGAAAGCACGTCGCCCTTCTTCAGATCATCTCGCCGCTCAATCATGATGCGCATGAACAGGCCATTACACGTGCCAGAGCACAGCGTTTGCACACCAAGCTGCTCTACGAGATTGACCGTGAACTTCAGATCTCCCTCGCCGACCTGAACATGTTCGGGTCGAAAGCCGACGGTGATCTCGACTCCGTCGGTCAGCCTAGGATTCCTACCCAAAGGTATACGCATTTCCTGCACCACGGCGTCGCTGCCGCCGACTCTTCCTTCGAAGAGGTTCATTTCCGGCGAACCGATGAAGGAGGCCACGAATACATTCGCCGGCTTGTCGTACACCCGCAGGGGTGCGCCAACTTGCTGAACAACGCCCCCTTTCATGATCACAATTCGGTCGGCCATCGTCATGGCTTCAACTTGATCGTGAGTCACGTAGATCATACTTGTGCCAATACGCTGATGAAGCGCGGCGATTTCCTCACGCATGCGTACACGCAACTTGGCATCGAGATTCGAAAGCGGCTCATCGAGCAAAAATACGTCGGGATTTCGGACAAGTGCGCGCCCGAGCGCAACGCGCTGCATTTGACCGCCGGATAGCTGCTTGGGTTTTCGGCCCAACAGCTCCTGGAGGTCGAGCATTTTCGCCGCTTCGGCGACCCGTTTCTCGATCTCTTGCTTCGGCAATTTCGCCAGCCGCAGGCCAAATGCCATGTTCTCGTAGATAGTTTTGTGTGGGTAAAGCGCGTAGTTCTGGAACACCATCGCGATGTTCCGATCTTTCGGCTCAAGATGAGTTACGTCGCGGTTTCCGATACGTACTGTGCCGCCGCTGATATCCTCGAGCCCTGCGATCATACGCAAGGTGGTTGACTTCCCACAGCCGGAGGGACCAAGAAAAACAACGAATTCGCCGTCTTCAATCTTTAAATTGAAATCGTGGACGACGGTGAGCGCACCATACTTCTTGACTACACTTCTTAGTTCGATCTCGGCCATTTCTCCCCCGTCGCCGCCTCCGAAACTGGATAATCCAATATGGTAGTACCACTTTTTTGGAACGTCAAAGCAATTTTTGGCGTCAAACAGCGGGTTCAGCAGGTATCGTGCTGTGGTGACGTGGTTCGCACTTTTCTCGCCAGTGAACTCATTCTCAGCGCGGTCCCGCAGCGATTCTGCGCATTAGATTGGCGTTAATGCTCAGACTATTGCCGTAGATGACGGTTTCTCACCCGTTCGACGCAATCTTCTTGTGGCAGTTGCAGAACGGCCTGGTTAGCCGGCGCAGCCTTGCAACGAGCAACTCCTCCTAGTCCAATGTGGCAGTCAATTGATAGCGATCCATCGCCTCGGCTGCGGTATCCCACTTCTGTGGCGCTTCATAGATTTATAGTGATCGCGCATCAGTCGATGCCGATTTGTCCCGCGTCAAAAGAGTACAATTGCGCCACGTCCTCGGCACACGAGGAAGCATGTACTTATTCTTTGTCTGTATAGGGGAACTCATAGCAGGCCGCCAATGGGTAGTCTGGTAGGCTCTTCTTTTGGTGCCCTCTCGGGCTGACTTTTTGTGTCAATGAGCACAGCGCTCGCCGGCGCTCGTAGATGGCCACTCGCGCGCTAGCAGGACGGCGAGCGTACGGCAATCTCGCCGACGGCCTTAGAGGTATAGGATTCATCAGGCAAAAGGCCCTCATCGAACTAAGCTTTCTAGCTTGCGGCACCCTGCAATTTCCGGCGGCACCGGCCCGCCTTCCGCCCAGTCCAGAAGCTCTATCGTATGGACGATAGGCAAGCCGGTTCCTTGTGCGATCTGGGTCATGCAGCCGATATTGCCCGCGGCGATGATGTCCGGTCTGACACGGTCGATGTTCCCGATCTTGCGTTCCAGAAGACGCCGCGACAGCTCGGGCTGAAGCATGTTGTAGGTTCCCGCCGATCCGCAGCAGATATGCCCCTCCGGAACCTCCCGCACCATGAACCCTGCCTGTCGTAACAGAGTCTGCGGTGCGGTCTTGATCTGCTGGCCGTGCTGCAGCGAACAGGCGGAATGATAGGCGACCACCAGTTCGCGCGCGGCGGCTGGCTCTACTTCCGGAAGACGGGTCAAATATTCCGAGATGTCGAGCGCGAGCGCCGAGACGCGCGCCGCCTTCTCCGCATAGGCGGGGTCGTTCCGAAGCATGAAGCCGTAATCCTTGATCGTCGTTCCGCAGCCCGATGCGGTGACGATGATCCCGTCGAGGCCCTTGCCCTCGATCTCGCGCGTCCATGCATCGACATTGTTCCGGGCGGCATCGAGGGAGTCGTTCTCTCTCCCCATATGATGCACGAGCGCGCCGCAGCAGGCCTCGCCCTCTGCGTGCACGACCTCGATGCCGCGCCGCGTGAGATAGCGTATCGCGGATTCGTTGATCGACGGACGCAGCACCGGTTGCGCGCAGCCTGTTAGCAGGGCGACGCGTCCGGCGGCGGGCTCGACGAATGGTGCGCGCTGGGCAGACGCGGGAAGCCTCGATGGTGCAAGCGCCAGCATGGCATCGAGTTCGCGTGTGCCGGGAACGAGCCGCAGCAACGGCCGGAACGGCCGCGCCAGACGCGCCAGCCGCACCGCGGCGCGAAAACGGCGAGGATAGGGCAGGACGCCGGCAAGCACCGCGCGGAGCAAGCGCTGCAGCGGCGGCCGCCGGTAGGTCTTCTCGATGTACGCACGCGCGTGATCGACAAGATGCATATAGTGAACGCCCGACGGGCAAGTGGTCATGCACGACAGGCAGGAGAGGCAGCGGTCGATATGGGTGACGACCTCCTTGGTCGCCGGACGCTCCTTTTCCAGCATGTCCTTGATGAGATAGATCCGCCCGCGCGGGCTATCGAGCTCGTCGCCGAGCAAAAGATAGGTCGGGCAGGTCGCGGTGCAGAAGCCGCAATGCACGCAGGTCCGGAGGATCTTCTCCGCAACCTGGGTGTCGGGATCGGCGAGCTGGGCCAGCGAGAAATTTGTCTGCACGTCAGATGCCCGGATACATGATGCCGGGATTGAACAGCCGGCGCGGATCGCTGCTGTGCTTGAGGCCGGCCGCGATCTTCATCAGGGCCTCGGGCAGCGGTTGGAACACATCGACGCTCCGCCTTATGTCGTCCGGTGCCCGGATGAGTGTGGCATGGCCGCCGAGACCGGTCAGCGCGGCGCGGATCGCTGCCGCGCCGGCATCGCCGGTGATGGGCATCGACAACCAGACGAGGCCGCCGGACCAATCGAACAAATAGCGCTCGGGCGGAGCATTCGAGAGCGCGGCGATCAGGGTAGGGCCGTCCGTGGGCTTGACCGACACGCGCCAGACGGCGTTGCCGGATGGCATCGCCACGAAAGCGCCGTCGCGGACATCGCGCCATAGCGATATCGTTTCCTCGCCGTCGACAACACGGCTCGGAGCCGGGTCCGCCAGGAATGTCTGCAATGCCGTCATCCGGTCACGGACCGAAGCCGCCATGCCCTCAAGACGCAGCAAGGTCCGCGACGGCGCGCCGCCATGCGCAGGCAGGTGCGCCGCGCCCGATATCTCGAAAGGCGAGCCCATGGCCGCGGTCAGCGCTTTGATAGCTTCACTATCGCCAAGCCCGTCCAGAACAAGCGTCCATACCCGTTCCGGCCGCGGCAGGACCTTGAACGTGATCTCGGTCAGGATGCCGAGAGAGCCGTAGGAACCGCAATAGAGTTTCACAAGATCCAGCCCGGTGACGTTCTTCATCACCCGGCCGCCCGATTTGATAATCTCGCCCCGACCGTTGACGAAGCGAAGGCCGACAATGCTGTCGCGCGCCGCGCCCGCCTGGATACGGCGCGGGCCGGAAATGTTCGCGGCCGCGACCGCGCCGAAGGTCGGCTCTCCGTTCGTGCCGTACAGACGCCGATGATCGCCCGGTTCGAAGGGCAACATTTGTCCCTTTTCCTCGAGCGTCTGCTCGACAAGCGAAACCGGCGTTCCCGCGTGCACCGACATCATCATTTCGGCGGGCTCGTAGAACACGATGCCGTCGAGACCGCGTGTCGAAAGCACGTCGTCTGCCTCGACGTGCCGGCCAAACCCGCTGCGGGTGCTCGATCCCCGAATCGATACCGGAGCGGTCAGCCCGCGGATAACATCGGCAGCTTCGCTCTCACTCTGTGGCGTAAAGACGTGTCCCATCAGACGGTTTCCAGATGCCGGGATTCGAGCGGGAAAACCTTCGCCGGATTGAGCAGCCACCCCCGGTCGAACACCGCACGGATGCGCATCTGCTGCGCAAGGTCCGCTTCGCTGAACTGGTGATGCATCAGGTCGCGCTTCTCGATCCCGACGCCGTGCTCGCCGGTGAGGCAGCCGCCGACCTCGACGCAAAGGCGCAGGATGTCGTTGCCGGCGTCCTCGGCCTTGCGCTGCTCGTCCGGATCGTTGATGTCGTACATGATGAGCGGGTGCATGTTGCCGTCTCCGGCATGGAAGACGTTGGCGACGCGCAGCCCGTAGCTCTCGACGATCTCGCCCGTGCGTTTCAGCACATAGGAAAGCTGGCTTGTCGGTACGGTGCCGTCCATGCAGATATAGTCGGCGATGCGCCCTGTCGCGCCGAAGGCGGACTTCCGGCCCTTCCAGATGAGTGCCGCTTCCATCGCCGACTGCGATTCCCGGACGACGCGGACATCGTGCAGCCGAGCGATCTCGACGATCTTCGCCAGCTGCGCCGCGATGTCGGTCGGAAGCCCTTCGACCTCGACGATGAGCAGGGCGCCGACATCGAGCGGATAGCCGGCCTTGGCGTAGGCCTCGCAGATCTCGATCGCGGGCTTGTCCATGAATTCGATGGCGACGGGAATGATCCCGCTTTCGATAATGGCGGCGACGCAGCGGCCGGCGTCCTCCGAGGTGTCGAAACCAAACAGAACCGGCTGCACGGCTTCGGGCGTGCGGATGATCCGCACCGTCGCTTCGGTCACGACACCGAGCTGGCCCTCGGAGCCGACAATCAGGCCGAGCAGGTCGAGCCCCGCGCTGTCGAGCGCTCCGCCGCCAATCTCGACCACGGTGCCGTCGATCAGGACGAGCTTGACGCCGAGCAGATTATTTGTCGTGACGCCGTATTTCAGGCAGTGGGCGCCGCCCGAGTTCATGCCGATGTTCCCGGCGATGGTGCAGGCGAGTTGCGAAGACGGGTCGGGCGCGTAGAAGAATCCGTCGGGAGACACCGCGGCGGTAATCGCAAGATTGGTGATGCCGGCTTCGACGCGCATGCAGCGGTTGGGATAGTCGATCTCGATCACGCGGCTCATGCGCGAGATACCGATGATGATGGCGTCTTCATGCGCGATGGCGCCGCCAGCAAGCGAGGTGCCCGCGCCGCGCGGCACGACCTTGACGCCGTTTGCGTGGCAGAATGCCATCACGCGGCTGACCTCTTCCGTCGTCGCGGGCAGCACCACCGCGAGCGGCATGCGGCGATAGGCGGTCAGGCCGTCGGTCTCATAGGCCCGCAGCTCGGCTTCGGACGTGATGAGGCCGGCCGGCTCGACCAGCTTAGCAAGACCCGCGATTATCTCGGGGCGGCGCGCGACAATGGCCGCGTCGACGGGGGGAAAGGCGATGGCACTCATGACGGGCGTCCTGCTTCCAACACTCGGATACTTATCGGTTCTAATCGCTTGCCTATCACTCTGTCGGGCGACCTCCGGATCTATCCCGTCGCGCCGGAGGCCTTGATGACGTCGATGGTGGCTTGGTCGAACTTGAGAAGCCCCTTGAGGATCTCGTCGGTGTGCTCGCCGAGCAGCGGTGATCGCTCAACCGGAACGTCGTTATCCGACAGCTTGATCGGGTTGCCGACCGTGATGTACGTACCACGCACCGGATGCTCGACCTCAACCAGGGTGCCGGTCGCATAGAGCGACTGGTCCTCGGCGATCTCCTTCATGGACAGGATCGGACCGCACGGAATGTCGAACTTGTTGAGGATTTCCATCGCCTCGAACTTGGTCTTGGTCATCGTCCACTTCTCGATCTCGCCGAAGATCTCGTTGAGACGCGGCAGACGCCCCGCGAGCTTTGCGTAGTCGGGATGCTCCACCCATTCCGGCCTGCCGATGACTTCGCAGACCTGCTTCCAGACCTGGGCCTGGGTTATGAAATAGATGTAGGCGTTGGGATCGGTCTCCCAGCCTTTGCACTTCAGGATGCGCCCCGGCTGACCGCCGCCCGAGTCATTGCCCGCGCGCGGAACCGCGTCGCCGAACGGAACGTCTTCGCCGTGCTGGCTGTATTCCACCAGCGGGCCGTGCGCGAGGCGTTGCTGGTCACGCATCTTCACGCGGCAAAGATTCAGCACCGAGTCCTGCATCGCGCACAGCACCTTCTGCCCTTTGCCGGTCTTCGTGCGCTGGTAGAGCGCCGTGACGATGCCGAGCGCCAGATGCAAACCCGTTCCGGAGTCGCCGATCTGCGCACCTGTGACGAGCGGCAGCCCGTCGCGGAAGCCCGTCGTCGACGCGGAGCCACCGGTGCATTGCGCCACGTTCTCATAGACCTTGCAGTCCTCGAACGGGCCGGGGCCGAAGCCCTTCACCGACGCGACGATGATCTTCGGGTTGATCTTGTGGATCGTCTCCCACGGAAAGCCCATGCGATCGAGCGCGCCCGGGGCGAAATTCTCGACCATCACGTCACAGATCTTGATCAGTTCCTCAAGAACGAACTTACCCGCCGCGTTCTTGGTGTTGAGCGTGATCGAACGCTTGTTCGAATTCAGCATCGTGAAATAAAGACTGTCCGCGTTCGGCACGTCGCGCAGCTGCGAGCGCGTGATGTCGCCCTCGCCCGGACGCTCAACCTTGATCACATCCGCCCCAAACCACGCCAGAAGCTGCGTGCAGGTCGGTCCAGACTGAACATGCGTGAAGTCCAGTATGCGAACTCCGTCTAATGCCTTGCCCATATATTCTTCCCGCGTCGATTGGGGATACCAATATGGTATTACCACTTTTCGCAGGTCGAATCCAAGCTAATCGTCGCATGTCCAAAAGCTGCAGGCTTAGAAATCCATGGACGGCTGACGCCCTATGCGGCAACCGTCGTGCGCGGCACATGCCTCATGCGTATCCGACATTAAGTCCGTAGAATGGGCCCAAAACAGTGCGGCACCGAAGACACCTAACAGTCAGTCTTCGTCGGAACTATCCTGACCAAACTGCTTGAGCTGGCGCGGATTTGCGGCGAGCAGGTCCTTCCAGTGCGCAGCGGCACTTAGAAGATGGTGCTCCATCGCCTCGGCGGCGGCATCCGCGTCTCCCTTCTCGAGGGCTTCATAGATTTTGTAGTGATCCCGGCTCGAAAGCGCTGATCTGTCGAGGTTCTGGAAATACACTTTGCGCCGGGGACGAGAGACTTCATAAAATGCATTCACGACCCGTAAGAAAACTTCGTTCTTCGTGGCCGCAACAATAGCGAGGTGGAAACTCTGATCTTGCGCCTCGATCGTTTTTCCATCCTTAATCCGCTTGTCGGCCTCTTCCAGAATCGAACGGATGCCCTTCAAATCCTTGGCCGTCGCGCGTTCGCATGCCAGTCGGATTGCCTGCACCTCCATTATGCGTCTCATCTCGAGCGCCTGTACGATTTCGGATGTTTTCAACGGGAGACCGAGATGAGCCTGCAACACAAGCGCCTCAAAGCTTCCTTCGACTTCGGTGTCGCGTAGGTAGATGCCGGAGTTTGGCCGCCGCTCGATAAACCGCATGACTTCCAAAGTCGCCAGCGCCTCACGTATTACACCACGGCTCATGTCGAAACGCTCAGCTAGATCGCGCTCCGACGGAAGCCGCTCGCCGGCCTCGATGCGCTTTGCGCGCACCAGAGACATTATGTTGCCGATAGCGACCAACGACGCTTGTTGCATTGCGACATTCCCCTCACGTGGTTCGGAACTGGCCAAGCCGGACGTCATCGCTCACTCTGTGAACGCATCATCATATCAACTCCGGTCTGGTAATACCAATATGGAGGCGGAGGCAGCGATGTAGTTTTCAAGGAATCCTGCCTGTTAGCTGCGGCATGCGCTCCGGCACGTCCTTCGGTCCTAAAAAAATGACGCCCCGGCCGAAGCCGGGGCGCGAGGTGTGGTCGGGAGGGACCAAAGGAGCGAAGAGGAGTTCAGGCGGCTTTCTGCCGGTTCAGCTCCAGTCTCGAATTGATGAGTGCGACGGTTTCATCGACGGTCGGGTTCTTCATGCCCAGCTGCGCCGCAACGCCCTGGACCAGAAGATCGACGCGCTCGATGTTCGGCGCACCGGCGAAAAGCGCACGCGCAGCGGAGGACGGCTTCGTCAGCCCTTCCGCGGCACGGGCATATTTCTCGAACGGAACCATGTCGTCCGGCGACGCACCGGCGGCGATGCAGACTTTCTGCACCCACTCGTAGATTGCCTTCGACTGCGCGACATCCGTATGGACCGCATCGCGGATCGAGCGCGGCCCATCCTTCTGGACGCAGCGGTAATTGCCGGTGAGCAGCATCGCCCATTTGGCGAGCGGCACGAAGATCGAGTCGTGCACCTTCAGCTTCACCGGAAGCTCGATGTCCTTGCCATTGTGCGGATAGCGGATGGCATCGACGCTTTCGCCGATGCCGCGCAACATCGCCGTAAGATCATCGGAGTCGAACCGCGCCGCCTTGAAATTCGTCGGCAGCGTGACCTGCAGCACATTGGGCTTTTCCTCTGGCGGACGGAACGCCTGCGGATCGGGGCTGCACAGCGTGAGATAGGCGGGATCGAAGCTGTCCCATACTTCGGGCTTGGTGAAGCAGTGGCGGAGCTTCTTGACGTCGAGTCCGGGAATGCGCGCCAGATAGGGAAGCGGCGGCATGTTCATGATCGACATGCAGGGCTTGCGTGCCTTGGCGACCTTTTCGAGAAGCTCGCGGATAGCGGGATGACCGTATTGCGGCTCCTGCATCGCCAGACCGATGAGATCGTAGGCCAAGGGATCGCAGTTATCGGCTGTCACCGCAGCGATCTTGCCCGTCAGCGAGCGGGAACGGATTTCCACCTGGTCCGGTCCCGATTCAGTGCGAACCGGAAGACGGACGACCGTGCCTTCCGCGTTGATGATGTCGGCTTCGGCGGGCAGGCACAGCAGATCGATGTGATGACCGGCAAGCGCGAGTTTGGTGGCGAGCAGCGACCCGTAGGACGCCCCGAAAATGAGAATCTTGGCAGACATGGCAGACCCCATTCTTGAGGTTATGATTGGAAATTGAAAAAGGGAGCGGCCGTCCCGCAACAGCCGCTTCCATTTCATACCTACTTCGGTGGGTCGATGTGGATTCCTGGATTCAGGATCCAGCGCGGATCAAGCGAGGACTTCATCGCGCCGAACGCTTTGGCGAAAAGATCCGGACGCTCGCGATCGTACCATTCGCGATGGTCGCGCCCGAGAGCGTGATGATGGGTGATCGTTCCTCCGAAGGAGACCATCGCTGACGAGATCGCTCGTTTGATATCCCAGAACTGCTCCACCAGACGATTCTGATCGCCAAATCCGTGATAGGTGAAGTACGGCGCCGGGCCATCCGGATAGATGTGAGTGAAGCGGCAGCTCGCCGTTCCCGGACGTCCAGTTACATCCTGAACGGCCTTGCGCATCGCATCCGTGAAGTTCTGGTGGAAGTCCTTGAAGCGGTCCCACGTGATACACGTTTCGAACGTCTCGCGCATGACGCCACGCGCGATCGCGTGTTCCCGATAGTAAGGCGCACGGATGAAGGTGTCGCGCCACTGGCCAGCTGAGCCCGCCTTGTGACTTTCCGCAGCGTTGGGGACTTCCGCGGCTCCGCCGTAATCGCCGCAGATTTCGATCGCGCGGGCCAGCCAATGATCTACAGGATGGTCGGCCGATTCGAAGCCGAGAACGAGGATGGAATGCGTGCCATCGCCCGCGCCGTTGAACTCCGCTTCGAAAGCATCGATCAAACGACAGTTAGCCGGATAAAGCCCGCTTTGGGAAATGACCCGGACGGCATCGGCACCCTTGTAGAAGTCCGCGAACTTCACGGTCACGGATTTGCGATAGGTCGGGCGCTTGCGCAAACGGATCCACGCCTCTGTAATGACGCCAAGAGCACCTTCGGAGCCGATGAAAGCACGGTCAGGATTCGGGCCAGCACCCGAAACCGGGAAGCGGCGCGATTCGTACATTCCCGAAGGGGTGGCGACACGCATGCTCTGCACGTGATCGTCGATCTGGGTGGCGATGGTGGCGTAATGACCAGCCGCGCGGGTGGCAATCCACCCACCGAGCGTCGAGAATTCGAACGACTGTAGGAAGAAGCGCATGGTTAGGCCGCTCGGCTTGAGCTGGCGCTCGAGCTCCGGCCCGAAAATGCCAGCCTGAACCCGGGCACATTCGGATTCCTTGTCGATTTCGAGAACCTGGTTGAGGTAGCGCAGGTCGAGAGAGAGTGTTCCTGCATAGCGGGTGTCGCGGCTTGGTTCCACGCCGCCTACAACGCTTGAGCCGCCGCCATAAGGCGTCACGGCGATGTTGTCGTTCGAGCACCAATCCAGCAAATCAAGAACATCCCGTTCGTTGCGGGGATAGGCGACTATGTCGGGGGGATTACTGAAATCGCGGCGAAAAGCGCGCGAGTAATCGTGCGCGGAGCTGCCATAGGTGTGCGCTAGGCGCTCATACTTCTCGGTCGTGCAAATACGCGAGAGGCTGGCGGGCGGATTAACACGCGATGCAGGAACAGTGATCTCATCGAGGGTAGGAGGAGGCGTTACCTTGAATTCCTTGATTCCAAGATATTTCGTCCACTTCTTTTCCATTGCCGCGATCTCGTCCGGAGTGACGATTTCGTCTTCGTATCCCCACGCGTAAAACTTCAACTTGCGGTCTGACATCGCATAATTCCTCTTCAGCGCCCTTCCTGCAGTAAGTGCCTGAAGGCAGCTGCCACGGATATACCAGATTGGTAGGCCCAATTAGCATCGATTTATGTGAGCCGTCAATCACGCGCCCACCTCCATGGCCTATTTCTAACGACTAATACCAACCTGGTATGACCAGATACCTCTGGCTTTGCTTTATCTGCGAAACGTCACAGAGCCTTTATTTCCATGACGGTTCTTACGATTTTCAACTGAAAAGCTGTCTTCGTATCAGAAGCCGCACGGCCAATGCCAATTCGTGGATGGGCTCGTCGTGAGATAGAAGCGGCGGGGCAGCACCCTCAACAGAGTAGAGGCGTTTCAGGTCGCTCTGCACCCACTCACAAATTGGCGCTCCACAGCATTCTATCGTATTTACACCAATGGGGCGGTGAAACCATGCCGTTCGCTGGCGGGAAGACCTTTGTTCACCGGAAGCTGCGCGTCGGTCTCCCACGACGCCCATGCTCGATGCGCGTCGCCCATTTGACTCAATAGACGGGTCTCGCTAAGTGGCTTGGCCACATTGGCCCGCTCACCTTCCAAGCGCCACCGGTATAATGTCCGTCTATTCTCTCGATGACTACGTGCCTGTCGGCCAGTCTCCCTGGCTGGCGCCAGATGCAACAATCATCGGCCGAGTTGCGATGGGCAGCGACGTCAGCGTGTGGTTTGGCGCCGTTTTGCGCGGCGATAACGACGACATCCGGATCGGCGCCCGCACCAATATACAGGACGGCGCAATCATACATGCCGATCCCGGCTTCCCAGTTACTGTCGGCGAGGGCTGCACCATTGGCCACCGCGCCATTGTCCACGGCTGCACGATTGGCGACGGCTGCCTGATCGGAATGGGCGCCATCGTGTTGAACGGTGCCGTCATAGGAGCCCACAGTGTCGTGGGTGCCGGAGCACTCATCCTCGAAGGCCGCATCTATCCGGAGCGCTCCCTGATCGTCGGCGCTCCGGCCAAGATAATTAAGACGCTGGCACCGGAGGACGACGTCAATCTCAACGCGGCGGCGGCAGCATATGTAACCAACTCCGCACGTTTCCGGCGCGGACTGCGCCCCGCGGATCTGGTGGAAAAAGCATGATCGACACCCGTCGCTCCGTGCACACATACTTCCCATGCTCAAGATCAATCCACTGAGCGCTCGATTTGAGGTCCAACTCGGCTGCGGCCAGTAATCCTTCGACGTCGCAACGGTGTTCGAACAAAGCACAGACATCGTATGTACACGTTCAAAGTCTTTCGGCCGCTAACCCGCCGGATCACGCAGGATCCCGGGTGTGCAGTTGGCCTAGCGCCTTTTGAGCCTTCATGCTGCATTTTTCCGTGAACTTCCTACGCCCGCGAATGGAAGCTGAATCTCATGCGGGGACTTTTTGGCCGGCACTGTCGTCGCGCTTACGTTATTTAGGGCCAGCTGAAGGCTTGCCTGTCGGCCCGCGCGGATAAAGCCGGACCAGCCTGGCCGAGCTCTGGGCACGGCCATGGGTGTGAGATGACAACTTGTGGACAAAAGCTGAAACGGCCTTGCTGGCCGCGCGTTTCCGGGCATCATCGTGTGATCTCTAAGTAATCGCTTAGGTCCAGAGGCGGGATGCCCGATCTAAGGTCAGAGCTTAGGTTCGGAGGCGGGATGCCCCGGATGCGGTTTACCGCAGGATCAGGCTTTAAAGCGCGTTGCGTGATGCTTCGCGCTGGTGGGTGGGAACCTCCTGAGCCGGGAATATCTCCCAACCGTCGCGATAGCGGGATGCTTCGCACGGTCGCCTGACTAAAATCCTCATTCTATCTGGCTGCCGACATCGGCAGATCGCGGAGGCTCGTACCTATGTCTCGATCACTCGGGGCAGCGGTGATCGCTGCTCGGCGCTCGCTAACGCGCGCGTACATTACTTCTTTCGCTCGATCCAATTTCCTCGCGCCAAATCTCTGCAAGACGGCAGGAGGTTGGCTATGACCCCATTGCCAAAGTTCGAGCACCTGGAAGTTACTGCTCTCAAACCGTGGTGCCGGAACGCCCGAACACATTCAAAGAAGCAAGTCCAGCAGATCGCAAAAAGTATCGAGCGCTTCGGATTCACCAATCCGGTGCTGATCGATGACGACAACGTCATTCTAGCGGGACACGGCAGAATGGAGGCAGCCAAGTTCCTAATGCTCAACACCGTGCCGTGTGTCCGCCTGTCGCAAATGTCGGCGGCAGAAAAGCGCGCTTATGTCATCGCCGACAACAAGCTGGCCCTCAATGCGGGCTGGGACGAGGAAATACTTGCCGAGGAACTGAAGTTTCTCCTCTCAGACGAAACGGTCGATGTCGATCTCACCGGCTTTTCAATTGCAGAAATCGACAGTCTGGTCGAAGGGCTCGCCCCTGAGGAAAAGGGCGATCCAAAGGCAGATCTCTTGCCGCCGGCAGCCGTGCCAGCCCGGTGCCAACCAGGCGACCTTTGGAAGCTCGGGCGCCACCGTCTCTTGTGCGGCAACGCCACCAGTTCTGAGGACGTTCAAAAGCTGCTGGACGGCGAGTTAGCCGAGATGGTCTTCACCGACCCTCCTTACAACGTGCCGATTGACAAGAATGTGTGCGGACTGGGCTCGATCAAGCATCGAGAATTCGCAATGGCCTCTGGCGAGATGAGTTCGAGCGAGTTTACATCGTTCCTTCAGGGCGTCATGGAGAATCTCGTCTCGAACAGCTCCAACGGTTCCATTCATTTCATCTGCATGGACTGGCGGCATACAGGCGAGCTCACAAGCGCAGCAGAGGGCCACTACTCCGAACTGAAGAACTTGATCGTATGGGTCAAAGACAACGGTGGAATGGGAACATTCTACCGCTCCCGACACGAGCTGATCTTTGCGTTTAAGAACGGCGACGAGCCGCATATCAACACGTTTGAGCTCGGCCAGCATGGCCGATACCGCACCAATGTCTGGGAGTATCGCGGAGTAAATACACGCAAAGTCGGCCGGCTGGATGAATTGTCCATGCATCCGACAGTCAAGCCGGTGCAGTTGATCTGTGATGCGATGAAGGACGTGTCCCGTCGCGGCGGACTCGTTCTCGATGTCTTCGGGGGGAGCGGCTCAACACTCATTGCTGCGGAGAAGACCGGTCGACGCGCCGCGTTGTTGGAAATCGATCCTCTCTATTGCGATCAGATCATCGCTCGATGGGAAGCTTTTTCAAATGACACGGCCGAGAAAGTAACTGACGGAGCCGCCCCGTGAAGAACAACGACGGTGATAGCGGTGGCCCCGGCGATGACGATTACGAGGTCGGATACGGAAAACCGCCGAAAGCGACACGATTCCGGAAAGGGACTTCCGGGAATCCGAAAGGACGACCACGTGGATCGAAGAAGGCGCAAGTTCTCTGCCGCCGGGATACCTTCGTGCGCATTGTCATGGAGGAGGTAGATCGGAAGGTTCGCGTGAACGATGGAAATCGGGTGATCGAAGTGACAGCGCTCCAAGCCGTCTTGCGGTCTCTTGGAATTAGCGCGCTCAAAGGAAGCTACAGGGCGCAAGCAAAATTCATTGCGATCGCGAAGGCAAATGAAGACGAGCAGAACGAGGGCAACTTGGACGCATTCAAGGCCGCGGTGGAATACAAAGAATGGGCTACTCAAGAGCTAGAAACCCGCAAACAAGCGAAAAAGAGCATCGACGACATCATCCCCCACCCGGAGGACATCCGCATAGACCCTTGGGCCGGAACCGCCGTCATCGTCGGACCTCTAACCCCCGAAGAGAAGAAAAAATGGGCCGCCATGAAGTCTTACATAAAGCGGTCCGGAAATATTCTGCGGGACTTGGAGGAACAATTGCGGATCGAGAAAGATCCGAACGAGAAGCAGGGGCTCATACACGACATCGAAGGCGTTAGAGAGAGGGTTGACAGCTACAAACGGACAATGGCGGATCGTTGGCTCACTCAGAAGGAGTAATCAATTCACTGCAGCGCTCGCCGGCAGAATTTTGCAGCCATGACCGGATTTCCCTCGCAGAAGGCCCGAACGGCCGATCGACCCAATACACCGAGCTTGACGTCTGACAGGCCGAGAAGCTGCCGACTGGAGAAATTTTGCCATTCAATTTTCTTCAGCTCCGATCGCGTAATTCTCCAAGTGATGACGTCGGACATTTCCGTCATATTGTAAGCATCGAGGGATTCCGCGCGGACGAGAAACTCAATGCCGGAATATTCATCGCCCTCCCTGGCGATAATCTCTGCGGCTTTGAGGTAGACGATCGCTGGAATCGAAATGAGGTTTGACTCGCTGGGTACCGTCGTCAACGCATACGAAACGCGAACCGCTTTCCCCGGAAGACCTTTGACGTCGAAAACCTCCTCGACGCTCTGAAGATGCCTGCCGCCGGCGTCTTTGATGAGATCAAGCGCGGTTTTCGGCTCAGGTAAGATGGTAATATTCGGCGTCTGTTCTGGCGCTGGCAGGGGCGCGACCGGCTCCATCTTGGCCTCGGGGTCGTTTCGTTCCTCGGCCTCTTTAGGTTTTGTCGCCGCATCGTCGGAGGCGGGCTCGTGCGTTGGCGCCGGAGGCGTCGGCAAAAACGAAGTCACTATTCCAAAGCCGATAACGGACGCTGCGGTAACCCCAAGCCAGGATTTCCGAGATCGAAGGGGCGGGAGCGGCCAGACTATCGCGAGCACGCCGTATAACGTCGAGCCGATCAGCGTCAGCAGTAGCAATGCAATCAAGATGGCCATTTAAATCTCCCGGTGGTGGTTCATTCGCCTCCGGGTACAAGCCATGCTTTTCAAATAAAATCCACTTCTGGGATAATCCTGAAAGCGGATGAGCTTCTGCGGACTCGATTCGTCGCAAGCTCATGCGCAAAACTCTACGATCACCCGATCACAGTCGCCTCGTCGAGGTGCTGATCTCCAGCCGGAAGGCGGCCGGCCTCACTCAGGACGCCTTGGCTCGCCGCTTGAAGAAGCATCAGTCATTTGTCGCCAAGTATGAGAACGGAGAACGCCGACTGGATATCGTGGAGTTTGTAGTTTTGGCTCGTGCGCTGGGCGAGGATCCTGAACGCCTTTTTAAGCGCTATCTGAAGGCTAGCAGCTGAGCCCGCAAAATTGGGCGAATGTCTTAAAAAGGACTGGCATCTTATCGCTTAGCAAGCATTGCTATTGGGGACACCGGGCGACCGGTTGAACCTCGCCTCGAATCCCACTCGGGGCTTCAGGTGGTGACGGAAACCCGTCATTACCTGGAGGTCCTTATGTCAAAGCTCACCGATGCACAGCTGGTAATCCTATCGAAGGCCGCACAGCGCGAAGACCGCGTCGTCGATCAGCCGACCCGGCCAAATTCCAAGACAATCGCGATGATTAAGACGCTCATCGAGCGCGGTCTCATCGCCGAGATCGCTGCCGATCCTGCAATGCCGGTCTGGCGTTATGAAGACGCTAGAAATGAGCCGTTGGCCCTTGTCATTACCGATCTCGGGCTTGTCGCCATCGGCGTGAGCACCGAGCCGACCGTCGAGGAGCCACAAGCAGCCAAGAAGCGAATCAAGCCAACAGCTAAGCGTAAGGCGGCGCCAAAGGCAGCTAACGCGAAGAGGCAGAAGGATGCGCGGCCCCCGCCCTCGGCCCCGGCGACAGGCAAGACCGCGCTGGTCTTCAAACTGCTGCAGCGCAAGGAAGGCGCCTCGATCACCGCATTGACCCAGGCCACCGGCTGGCTGCCGCATTCGGTGAGAGCTGTACTCACGGGCCTGAGAAAGAAGGGCTACGGGGTCAGCCGCGACAAGGCCAAGGACAAGACGAAAACGATTTACAGGATCGTCAAAGTGCCGGCCGATAAGGCGGCTTGATCATGGCGCGCTCAAAAATAGCGCCCGAGGATATCGATAGGGAGCTCGCCAGCCTGGGCGAGCTCTCACTCGACGATCTCAAAAGCCGATACCTCGATCTCACGGGCTCCCTTCCCCCGAAATATATGCGCCGCGGACTGATCGAGCTTGCGACCGGTCATGCGTTACAAACCGCTGTGCTGGGCGGACTCGATCGTGAGACCAGAAAGAAGCTGGACGCTCTCGTTGCCGTGATCGTGCTTAAGGATGCGCCGCAGCCCAATCCGACACCGCGCAAAACGAAGCTGAAGCCTGGCACCAGACTGATCCGGCAATGGCATGGCCGGATCTATGAGGTCACCGTCACCCGCGGTGGCTTCGACTGGGACGGCAAACGCTTCGGATCCCTGACGGAGATCGCAAAGGCGATCACCGGTACGAAATGGAATGGTTGGGTTTTCTTCGGCATCAAGAAGGCGCCGAGCACGCCGCCAAGTTTAAGCTCCTTGGATTCACCGGCAAAGGAAGTCCCCGCCGCTGATGTCCGCACAAGCGCAGTCCTGGACTCTGCTCATGGCTAACAAGAAACTGCGTTGCGCGGTCTACACTCGCAAGAGCTCGGAAGAAGGCCTCGAACAGGACTTCAACTCGCTGCATGCCCAGCGCGAAGCCTGCGAGGCCTACATCGTCAGCCAGAAGCATGAGGGCTGGAGTGTCCTGCCAACTCTCTATGACGACGGTGGCTATTCCGGCGGCTCGATAGACCGCCCCGCCCTCCAAGGACTCTTGGCCGATATCACCGCCGCCAAGATCGATGTTGTCGTCGTCTACAAAGTCGACCGTCTAACGCGCTCGCTGGCCGATTTCGCCAAGATCGTCGAGATCTTCGACGCGAACAAAACCTCATTCGTCTCGGTAACCCAGGCCTTCAACACCACCAGCTCCATGGGACGCCTTACCCTCAATGTTCTCCTGTCCTTCGCGCAATTCGAGCGCGAGGTTGCCGGTGAGCGCATCCGCGACAAGATCGCGGCCTCCAAAGCAAAGGGGATGTGGATGGGGGGTCATGTCCCAATGGGATATCGCAGGAAGGATCGAAGCCTTATTGTCGAGCCGAATGAAGCAAAGCTGGTACGGACAATCTTCGAGCGATATCTTGAGCTGGGCACCGTCGAAGCCGTCGAAAACTCGCTGCGCGCCGAGGGGATCGTAACGCCGATCTATCGGTCAATCGAAGGTACTTCCAGCGGCGGGCGACCGTTCTTCCGGGGCCATCTCTATCAGATGCTGAACAACGTCATCTATGCTGGGAAAATCCGACACAGAGGAATGATTCACGAGGGTCTCCACGAGGCTATCATTGACCCCGAGACCTGGGATGCCGTGCAAGCGCACCTGGCTCAGAACACACGGCGCCCGAGGGGTTCAGGCCGGGCCAAACATCCGAGCCTGCTTGCGGGGCTTCTCCGAGACGCCCGCGGCCGACGGCTGGGCGTTACCCATTCCAACAAGAACGGCGTCCGGCACCGGTACTATCGCTCTCGGCTCGGGCCGAGCGATGCTAGCTCGACACAACTGCGAGTCCCGGCCGCAACGCTCGAACCAACAATTGCAAATCTCCTCGCGCGATACCTACGTGATCCGTCATGGATCGCCTCTCAATGGTCAGGGTCTTCCAGCGATATTTCCTCGGTAGTCGAACATGCGAGATCGCTTGCAGATATGCTGGCGGCAGAGGATCCTGCCGCGCGTTTCGATGTTATTACCCGGCTCGTAAAGCAGATTCGCCTAGCCGACGACTATGCTGCCATCGATGTCAATATCGGCGCGCTCGATCCCACAGATACCGGCGATGAGCATATCGCGACGATACAGGAACCCACACGTTTTGAACGCCGCGGCCTTGAACTCAAATTGGTCATCCCAGCCTCCGGCGAGCCTGACCCCCTCCCCGATCCCGCTCTGGTCAAAGCCGTTGGTCAGGCTCACCGCTGGTGGCGCGACCTGTGCAGCGGACGTTTCGCGACATTGCGCGACCTCGCCCGGGCATACGATACCGACGAGCGTTATGCGGCCTTCGTGCTGCGGTTGGCATTTCTGTCGCCGGAATTGACCGATAACATCTTGGCCGGCACACAGCCGTATGGACTGACGCTGCACCAACTCTTGTGGAAGGTGGATCTCCCCGTCTCCTGGCGCGCGCAGCGCAAGGTGGCGACTGCTAGCTCAGCTCGATGATGTCCACAATTAACCGGGCGAGATTCACTAGGATGTTGGTAGCGATCAGCCAGAACGAGGTTGCTCTGCCCGTGTTTGGTGCCTCGGAATTTTCCGGAAGTCAGCGCGAAGGACCCCAAAATTACCGGCTATCGTCTCTGCAAGAAGGGCTAGCCCCCACTCATCACGTGGCAGTCGCCAGAGACCACAGCCGAGACCTAGCCAAAGCGGGCGCGGAACAGGCCTTCGGCACGCATTAACCCACCCGCTCTGCGAATATGTATCCCAAAAAATTCAGCAGCACTTGTGCGGCAAGAAAGCCCGTAATCCCGGATGGATCGTAAGCGGGCGCTACCTCAACCAGATCCACGCCGACGACCTTGCCGCGCTTCGTCAAAGCCTGCAGGATCTCCATCACTTCATAGTAGAGAAACCCGCCATGGCTCGGCGTGCCTGTGCCGGGCGCAATCGACGGGTCGAATCCATCGATATCGATCGTCACATAATAACGGGCGCCCGCCGGGATCGCCTCCAGCACGCCAGCGGTTCCAAGCCTTCTGGCTTGTCGTACCGACATGATACGCGATCCGCGTGCCCGCGCGTCATCGTAGCCTTCCCTGGCCGTGGACGACACATTTCGGATACCGATCTGGGTGATGCCCGTCACATGCGCATGCTCGGCCGCGCGCCTCATCGGATTACCATGTCCTTCCGTCACGCCGTGGCGTACGTCGACGAAATCGAGATGCGCATCGATTTGAACGATGTGGATCGGCTCCTGATCGCTGAACGCACGGATGCACGGTATGTTGATCGCGTGATCGCCGCCGAGCACCACGGGCAAGGCGCCTCTCGCAAGGATCTTGCGCACGGCGGCTTCGGAATTAGCGTGGCTCGCGCGGGTGTCCGTATGTATGATATCAACATCGCCGACATCGACGATCCGCACCTTGTCCATCGGCAGATAGACCGTGTCGTCTTCGTGATCATAGGCGCCGCCGTGACCGAACGAGAAGAGTGTCGAAGCCTCGCGAATAGCGCGCGGTCCGAACCGGGCGCCGGAGCGGTATTGCGTTCCCATGTCGAACGGCACGCCGAGAACGGCAACATCGGCGTCTATTCTGTCAAGATCCGTACAGATGGGACGCTTGCCAAATGTGCAGTGACCGACAAAAGGCAGATCCAGACGGCCTCTCTCGTATGAATGCGCCATCGCTCTTCCTCTCGCCTGTGCTATTTCCGCCGCTTCAGCTTTGCACCGAATTCATATGTGAACCGATCCGCTCGCGTGGTCGTCTGCCCGACCAGAATGGGTTTGTTGGCCGAATCCATCGGGAAGAAGCGGATGACCAGCAACGGAAAGCCGCTAACGACGCGCAGATGCGCGGCCTGGGTTTCGTTCGCTGTCATCGCCTCCACCTGATAGGTCAGCCTGTCGACCACGAAACCGCGCGGTTCGAGCGAGGACATCAAAAATTCGCCGTGGAGCTTGTCCTCGAGTTTGTCGGCGACCTTTTTCGTCAGCCAAAGGACGTCGAGGCCAACCGGCTCGTCATTGGCCAGCAACAGCCGATTGAGCTTCACCAAGGTCTTGTTTCCCTTGGCGAGGCCGGACAGAAACGGCTGGTCGGTGGCCGGAACCGTCGTGACGCCGAGATCAAGCAGCCCCGGCCGCACACCGGATGCCTGCATCTCGTTTTCGATGGGCGCGATCGCGTCGACGGAGAGCGAGCGGACGATGCGCTGGCGTTCCGCGACGAAAATGCCAAGCCCCTGCTTCCCAACCAGCGTTCCTTCCAACGACAGATCGCGAAGCGCGCGCCGCACCGTAATCGCACTGACGCCGAATTCCGTCGCCAGCTCCACAAGTGTGGGAAGTTGGGACCCCGGATCGTATTCGCCGTTCTCGACCCTGCCACGCAGAATGTCCGCGACGCCGCGATACAGGAAGCGGTTCGACGCGGGGCCGAGTGGATGAAGGCGTTCGCGCGTGGACAAATGAGCTCCGTTATGCTGCGTTGTTGACCCGGCTAGATGCCGACGATGGGATCGCCGCCATTCGGACTGATGACCTGACCCGTGATGAACGCGGCTTCGTCTGAAGCCAGATGCGCGACAAGATATGCGATTTCGACGGGCTCCGCCCATCGCTTCAGCAAATTCCAGCTCGCCTCCTCATGGAGCGGGTCCATACCGTTCCAGGTGTTCATTTCCGTGAAGACGACTCCGGGGGCGACTGCATTGACGAGGATCCCGTGCGGCGCGAACTCTCTCGCCCACGCCTTTGTTAGCCCCAACAATGCGGCTTTGGCAGCGCAATAATGTGAACTTCGATGGTAACCCACCATGCCCCTGTTAGACGCCATGTTTATGATCCGGCCGTGATGCCGCGCCGCCATGTACGGAACGATCCGCTGCGTCAGAAAGAACGCCCCACGGACGTGGATATTCATCATGCGGTCGAAGTTCGCGACGTCTATGCCGGAGAACTCAGCTTCTTGCCCCGATATGCCGGCATTGTTCACGAGAATGTCCACACTCGCCAAGGCCTCGCCGATAGTGTGTAAGGTCGCGTCAACATCGGACACGTCGGAAACGAAGCCGCGAGCATGGATGCCTTCCTTGCCGAACTCCGCGACCGACTGCTCGATCGCTGCTCCATCAATATCCTGCAGCAGAACCGCGGCGCCCCGCTGCCCCAGAAGCTGGGCGATCGCACGGCCGATGCCGCGCCCGGCGCCGGTGATAAGTGCCGTTTTCCCGGCAAAGGATTGAGGATTTTCCGTTTTCATGGGCCCGCCCCGCTCTACTTGCCGCGAATGGGCCGGTTCCACGGAACGCCGGGGATCGGCTCGTCGTAATAGGGCAGCATCTCGCGCCGTGGCTTCCAGCTGCCATTGTTGATGCAGGCCTTCGCATGCGCCGCGATCTCTTCCAGAGACGCGAACCAAACCCCGCCCTTGTCCCGCATGTACTCGATCATTTCGACCATCGCGTCGCATCGCGACGCACGGCCCGACACGAACGGATGCCATACGCCGATCCACAAGCCGCCGTACTTCCAAGCGGCATCGAATTCCGCGCGATACACCTCGAAGCCACGCTGCGGGGATATGATCGGCATCTGCCAGCCGAAATCCTTGATCGATGCAAAATGCATCCAGTCATCCGCGGTCAGATCGCTCGGCAGCTCGACCATCTCGCCTGTCGTGTTTGCGATGACGTAGGGAATATCGTCGCCCAGAAGCGACGCGTCATAAGAGAAGCCTTCCGCCAGCAGCAGATCGAGCGTGTTGCGCGAGAACGCGTAGGACGGCGCGCGGAAGCCGCGGGGTCTTTTTCCCGTCGCCTTCACGATGGCGTCGATCCCCTTCCCGAGAAACTCCGCCTCTTCGTCCCGCGACAGCTTGTTTGGATTTTCGTGGATCCAGCTGTGATGCGCGATCTCGTGGCCGCCATCGAGAATGCATTCGACCGCCTGCGGATAGCGCTCGATGCACCACCCGGGAATGAAAAAGGTCTGGCGCATGTCGACCCGCTTGAACGCCTCGACAATACGGGGCACGGCCACCAGCGGTCCGTAGCGAAGCATGCTTGTCAGCGCGATGCGATTCGGCGCGGTGTCGCCCTGATAGATGTGGAGAAGGCTTTCTCCATCCATGTCAAACGTAAATGCAACCGCGCAGCGTGCGCCGTTGGGCCAAGGCAAAGCGGTATTCTCTGTCATTTTCGTACTCGAATGAGAACCGATTGGGCAGATGGCGAAACGTTAGTCGGCACTTGGCTAGAAAAGGGTCATTTTTGCCGAACGTGCCAATTGCCGAGAGTGTATGCTTGGTATACACATTAATCAACTGTGGCGTGGATGGTCACGCCGCGTTTGTGATGGTTGACAGGAGTTGGCAGATGAAAAGTGGTGCAAGACTTTTCGGTATGGCGCTTTCCATCGCGTTCATTGCAGGAGCCGCAGTGTCAGCTCCTCCTTCTCACGCGGGCACATTCGACGACATCAAGAAGAAGGGCGTCACGGTCGTCGCGACCGAAGCCGCCTACCCGCCCTTTGAGTTCATCGAGAACGGAAAGATCGTCGGCTTCGACAAGGACGTTCTGGACGAAGTGATCGCGGAATGGGACGTGAAGCTCGAACATCTGGACGTGCCGTTCTCCGGCATCCTCGCTGGCCTGCTGCAGAAGAAGTACGACTTCGTCTGCACCGGCCTGATCATGAATCCCGACCGGACGAGCAAATATGCCTTCACGATGCCGGTGGCCGTCGCCCCGGTCGTTATCGTCAAGCGTAAGGACAATACGAAGCTGACTTCGGTCGATGACCTGACCGGGATGCGCATTGGCGGTCCTGTGCCGCCGTCCGGTCCGACGAACGTTCTCGTTAATCACAATAAGACGCTCGGCGACAAGGCCAGCCAGGTCGTCCACTTCCAGAGCGCGCCGGATGAATTCCTTGCTCTGTCCAACGGACAGATCGATGCTGCGGTCGAAACGCGGCTCACGGTCGCCGAACTGATGAAGAAACAGCCAGGAGTATTCGAAATCGTCGGCGAGATCGGCGAGCCCTTCTATTATGGCTGGGCCACCCGTCCGGAAGACACCGACCTGCGCGACGCGATCAATGCCGTGATCGAGCGGTTGAACAAGAGCGGCAAGCTGGGCGAACTTCAGGAGAAGTGGTTCGGCTACAAGATGGAAACGCCCACCGGCGACTACCTTCCGGCGGGCTCCATCTAAGGACAGCGTGATGCATTCTCCACCGGTTATCACATGCTAACCGGCCTCCCTGAACTTCTGGAGGCGACCCAGACAACTGCGGTCGCTTCCATACTTGCCATCGCGCTGGCTCTCGTCATCGGGCTCGCAACCGCGGCCGCTCGCCAATCCCAATGGCTCATCCTGCGCAAGATCGCGGGCTTTTATGTCAGCGTCATTCGCGGCACACCCCTCTACATCCAGATCCTCGGCATCTATTTCCTGCTGCCATCGCTCGGCATCGACATTCCGCGCTTTGCGACCGGCGTCATCGCGCTCGGCCTGAACAGCGGTTCTTACATTTCCGAAATGATCGGCGGCGCTGTCACCTCGATATCCAAGGGACAGACCGAGGCGGCGCGCGCGCTGGCCATGCCCATGAGCACGATCCAGCGCCGGATCATTCTGCCGCAGGCGCTGCGCCTGATGCTGCCGCCCCTGACGCTGGAATTCACTGCGCTCGTCAAGAACTCGGCGTTCCTGTCGATCATCGGCGTAGTCGAACTGACGCGCACCGCGCAGCAAATCATTTCGGTTTCTTTCCAGCCGACCCAAACCTGGATCGCGGTTGCCATCATTTATTTCGTCCTGTGCTTCGTGCTCGGGCTTGTCGCGCGTTATCTGGAACGCTCGTTCAGCGTACAGGCGGCACGCTGATGGAAGCATACTTCGACCTGTCTGTGCTGACTTACGGGGCGCCTATCTTCTTCAAGGGAGCGCTCGCAACGATTACGTTCTGCGTCGTCGCGACGCTTTTCGGTTTTCCGCTGGGGACGCTCATCGCGCTCTGCCGCTTCTCGAAGCTCCGCATCCTGCGTGGTTTCGCGCTGGCCTTCGTAGAGCCGTTCCGCAACACGCCGTTTCTCGTACAGGCCTTCCTGATCTATTTCGGCCTGGCGCAACTTGGCATCCGGATGTCGCCTGTGGTTGCGGGCGCGATCATTCTCACGATCTACAGTTCCGCGCTTTTCGCCGAAGCCATTCGCGGCGGGATACTTTCCGTTCCCCGAGGGCAGATGGAGTCGGCGCGAGCCGTCGGCATGCCGTACGCGACCGCCATGCGCCGTATCGTCTTTCCACAAATGCTCGGCTACATGGCACCAGCGTCGACCAACGTGATTATCACGCTGATCAAGGATTCAGCCGCCCTCGCCGTCATTACGGTTCCTGAGCTCGCCATGGCGGCACAGACCGTCATGGGCGACACGTTCCGCCCCGTGGAGGCCTATCTCATTGCGGCGGTCGTTTACTGGCTCATCACGACCGGCACGGGCGCCGGCATCAGCTATGTCGCAAACCGGATGGATACCCTGCGGAAGATTCGTCTTTCACAATCAAGCACTGGGAGGGTTGGCCAATGAGCGGCACGCCGATCGTAAATCTTCGTGCCGTCTGCAAATCATTTGGCGACCTGCAGGTGCTCAAGAGCGTCGACCTGCAGGTCAAGCTCGGTGAAAAGATATGCATCGTAGGTCCCAGCGGATCGGGAAAAAGCACCCTGCTCAGATGCATCAATCTTCTCGAGGAGCCGAACTCCGGGCAACTTGATGTGGCGGGCACGCATATGGATTTCGAGCCGGGCTCGGCGCGGAAATTTTCCGAGAAAGAGGTCAATCGGCTCCGGCAGTCCGTCGGCATGGTGTTCCAGAGCTTCAATCTCTGGAACCACATGACGGCGCTCCAGAACGTGATGGAGGCGCCCATACAGATCAAAGGCGTGCCCAAAGCGCAGGCCGCGGAGAGCGCCCAAATGCTGCTGCAGCGCGTCGGACTCGGCAACAAGAGCTCTTCCTATCCTTCCCAGTTGTCCGGCGGCCAGCAGCAACGCGTGGCGATTGCCCGAGCACTCGCGATGGATCCGAAAATCATGCTTTTCGACGAGCCGACCTCGGCGCTCGACCCGGAACTGGTGGGCGAGGTGCTCGACGTCATGGAAAAGCTGGCCGACGACGGCATGACCATGCTCGTGGTTACTCACGAAATGGGTTTCGCCGTCGAAGTCGCCGATCGCGTCATCTTCATGGACCACGGCGCGATCCTGGAAGACTGCGTGCCCAGTTCCTTCTTCCACCAGCCCAAAACCGAGCGCGCCAAGCAGTTCCTGGCGCGTCTCCTCGGTCGCAACGCCCGCCTTCAAACGCCTGTCGAGTAGCTCTCATGACCGTCCGGTCCACGCGTATTGCCCTGATCTATCCAGCAGCCGATGCCGTTCTTGCCTGCACGGCAACGCGCCTTGCGGCTGACGGCTATCACGTGATCGCGTGCCAGCTCCCGGGCTGTGCGCCGGAAAGCTTGCCCCCGGACAGCGCATCGATACGGCTGACGAGCGTGGATGTGACGAAACCGGACGAGACCGGCACGCTCGTTAAAACTTGCGCGGACGAGTTCGGCGGAGTCGACGCTCTTATTCTCGGCGGAAGTCTCAGCACCGGTGCCGACGCTCTCCGTGCGTGGACCGATTGCGTCGACGGCTTCCTTCCGCAGCTTGAGCGGAACGCAGGCCGGGTCGTCAGCGTGCTGTCGAGCGCCGGGAAATACCGATCGGGCTATTTTCGGCCTGCCGGCGAGACGTCCTCGCGGCAGAATGAAGCCATGGTCAATGGCGCGATCCTCGGGATGACGCGGCAGCGCGCGCTGGAATCCGGTCGAACCGGTGTCCGTTTCAACGCCGTTGTGACCGGCCTTCTGGAAGACGCTCC
This sequence comes from Hyphomicrobiales bacterium, assembly GCA_022842205.1. Lineage (GTDB taxonomy): Bacteria > Pseudomonadota > Alphaproteobacteria > Rhizobiales > Methylopilaceae > Flaviflagellibacter. The sequence continues at coordinate 175,034 of JALHQA010000005.1, read as the reverse complement.
GGAGGTTGAAGCGATGAGCGACAGAGAGCGCCGCTTCCTCATCGAGGAAATCCCGCTCCGGAGGTTCGGCAGGCCCGAAGAGATCGCGGCCGCAATCGCATTCCTTGCTTCTCCAGCCGCCAACTATCTGACGGGCGATTCCCTGGATGTGAACGGCGGATGGTGGCTGTCATGACGGATAAGCGTCACATGCTGAACGAACATGTCGCCATCGTCACCGGCGCGGCCAACGGCATCGGGCGTGCGATCGCCGAGGCATTTCTCGATCACGGCTGCCGGGTCCTCGCGACCGACAGGGATGCGGGCGGTCTTCAGTCGCTCGCGAACTCGCAGCCGGACCGGACGATCGCCATCACCGCCGACGCAACCAAAGCCTCTGTTGCGGCCCAAGCGGTCGAGAAGGCTCTGTCGAAATGGGGCCGTCTGGACATCCTCGTCAACAATGTCGGCGGACTTGTCGGCCGTCCCGATCTGGAAGCAACAGAAGAGCAATGGCTCGCGACTTTATCCCTGTGCCTGTCGAGCCATTTCTTCTGGTCGCAGGCGGCGGCGCCCGCAATGGCCGCGAACGGGCGCGGACGCATCATCAATATTTCCTCGAATGCCGGACGCTACCGCAGCAATACCGGAACCTCCGGCATCTCCTACAGCGCGGCGAAGGGCGGTGTTCTGGCCCTCACGCGTTCCTGCGCCAATGCGCTCGGCCCACAGGGCATCACTGTTAACGCGATCGCGCCCGGAAGCGTGCTTACGGAGCTTGGCGTCGCCGAAGCGAAGGGGCTCGACCCCGATCTTTACGACCGCGTGATGTCGGAGACGGCTCTCGGCTATTTCGCACCGCCTTCCGAGATCGCTTCCATCGCCGTTTTTCTTGCCTCCGATGACGCAAGCTATGTCACCGGCGCCACGCTGCTCGCCAATGGCGGGTGGTGCACGTCCTGATCCAGACGGACCTTGTTTGAAGGCAGATATGAAGCAGCACTTACTGGATATGGTCGATCGCGACCGCGAGGAAATCCTGACGTTTCTTCAGGGTTTCGTGCGTTGTCCGTCTCCCAATCCTCCCGGCGACACACGCGCCGCCGGAAAATATATCTGCGACTTCCTCGAGAAGAACGGTCATGATTTCGAGGTCATCGCCGGCATTCCGGAGATGCCGAACATCGTGGCCGCCGCCGCATTCGCCGCGCCCGGTAAGCATCTCGTCTTGAACGGTCATATCGATGTCTTCCCTGTCGAAAGCCCAGCGGGCTGGACACACGACCCGTGGAGCGGACACCGGTCGGACGGCATGATGTATGGGCGCGGCGTCGCCGACATGAAGACCGGCACGACCGCATCCATATTCACCTATCACTATCTTTCGCAGGTCAGCGATCATCTGGCGGGCAAGCTGAGTCTTGTCGCCGTTTCGGACGAGGAAACGTTCGGTCCCTGGGGCACGCGCTATCTGTTCGAGCATCGTCCAGAACTCGTGCTGGGAGACTGCGCGCTTATCGGAGAACCGACCAGCAGCCACACGACCAGGTTCGGCGAAAAGGGCATTCTCTGGATGCGTTTTTCGGTGACCACCAAAGGCGCGCATGGCGCCTATACGCATGCGAGCGAAAACGCGATCATCATCGCCGGGAAGATTGTCGCGGAGATACTCGAGGCCCAGAACATCGAGCCGTCGGAGGCCGACAATCTGGCGCTGAGCCTGGACGCCGCCTCGGAAGCCCTCGATCTCGCTTACGGCAAAGGCGCATCCGGCGTTGCGCGGCGCATCACCGCGAATATCGGGACCATGTCCGCCGGCGTGAAGGTGAACATGGTGGCATCGAGCGCAACGTTCGACGTCGATTTCCGGATACCGCTGGGTATCGAGCCGCGCGTTCTCGAGAACCATATCGACAAGATTCTGAAGAAGTTCCCTCAGGCCCGCGCCGAGCGCCTCAACTTCAATCCGCCGAACTGGTCCGCCCCGGATCACGAAATGGTTGAACTTGTCCGGCGCAACGCCGCATCTTTTTTCGGAGTGGCCCCCACTCCCGTGATCGGGATCGCCGCGACGGATGCGCGCCTCTGGCGTTACCACGACGTTCCCGCGATCGTATTCGGCCCCGCGCCCCACGGAATGGCGAGCCACGACGAGTTCGTTTCCGAAGACGAGGCGATCAATGTCGTGAAGACGCATCTCGCCTGCGCGTGGGATTATCTAAGCGTACGGCGATGACGCTGACGATCGACAGCGAAAGGCTGCAGCAACGCTTGGCGGCAATGTCGCGGTACGGCGCCACGGCACAGGGCGGCGTCGATCGTCAGGCTCTGTCGGCCGCGGAGCTAACCGCACGCCGCCAGCTTGTGGATTGGGCATCCGCGCGTGGGTTCCGGTGCTCGCACGATTTAATCGGCAACCTCTTTATCCGTCGCGACGGTACATCGCCGGACGCGCTTCCCATTGCTCTGGGATCTCATCTCGACAGCCAGCCGACGGGCGGAAATTACGACGGGGTGTTCGGGGTGATCGCGGCGCTCGAATGTCTTGAGACTCTGGAAGACAGCGCCGTTCCGACCAAGCATCCCGTAATGGCGGTGTCATGGATGAACGAGGAAGGCTGCCGGTTCTCACCGCCCACGATGGGCTCTTCGGTCTATGCGGGAATTCTGTCGCTCGACGAGGCGGTGGCGGTACGCGACGACAAGGGTGTCGCTGTCGAAAGTGCGTTGATTAATTTGTTCGAACGTTTTCCCGACGTTCCAGTTCTGCCCCCGCCGGCAATCGGTGCCTATATCGAAGCGCATATCGAGCAAGGCCCGGTGCTGGAGGCCGAATCCGCTGTCGTCGGCGTCGTCACCGGTGTCCAGGGCATGCGGCAATACAGGATCGATGTACGTGGCGAGAGCGCGCATGCCGGAACCACGCTGCGCAAATTCAGGAAGGACGCGTTTGTCGCCGCGCGCAAGATCGCCCAGGCACTGGATGACTGGACCGCGAAGCAGGGTGACTTCCCGTTCACTGTCGGCAGATTCATTGTCTCGCCCGGGGCCATTAACACCGTGCCGTCGGACGTAGTGTTCACAATCGACGTACGCGCTCCCAGCCGTGAGATTCTTGCCTCCTTTGACAGTGTTCTCGCCGGAATTGTAAACTCAGCCACGCATCCTTGCGCAGCGAGTTACGAAGTTCTCTATACCGCCGACCCGATCGTGTTCGATCCGGACTTAATCTCAAAACTGGAAGGCTTGCTTCGCGGCCAGAATATTCCGTGGCTACGTTTACTGTCGGGTGCGACACACGACGCCGTGCGTATTTCGCGCTTGTGCCCAGCGGCGATGCTTTTCGTACCCAGCCGAAACGGAATAAGTCATCACGAGGCCGAGTTTACTGAGCCCGATCATCTCGCGAAAGGCGCTCAACTGCTTGCGACATGGGCGCTTCATCTCTCTTCGATGACACCGCAAACCCTTTTCTTTGAACGGCGGTAGACGTCGGAATTCGTGACATCCGTGTAGACGATCACCTTGTCGCACATCGCTGATCAGCCCCGTCCACCATAGATGCAATAGCTGGCGACAGCTCGGGATTATTATACCCGTCGTATACGGCGCCTACCAATCTCCCAAGCCCACTGTCGGGATGCCGCATCAGATTGATCGAGGTCCCCCAACCTCCTCCCGAAGGAGGGGCCACGGAGAGGCCAATCGGTTCCGTAACGCCCCTTACGCGACAGGCCGGAAGCGCGCCTCTCGCAGACTATAATTACGCTTGAGATCGTGACCCCCAACTGGTGTCAAGCCTTCGCGTGCAAGTGGGCTTTGAGAGAGGAAGTCATGCGTCCCAATCCACGAAGTGCGATCGGACCTCGCCTCTTCCCAAGATTTTCGAGAACTTCCTGTAGTCTTTATTTTCGCGTTGCCAGCGACCAGCCACGATCGCAGGATGAACTTTCGCCTTTTTAGCTAGTATTTTGACCTCCTCTAACGTCGCGTCCGGCCCTGAATCAAACGTAAGCCAGAGATCATTAGGGATCAGACTCGACTGCGCGATCTTGTCAGCCTCTTTCTCCGTGTCGTTGACGACGTTGAGCTCAAGATCATCGAAAATTGCGACGGTATCATCCGACAGGTGCTTCCACACGTGGGCCAGCTCGTGCATGAGAGTGAACCAAAAATTGTCTATACGATCATGTCGAAGAGTAAGTGCGACAATTGGAGTACCATCGGGGCGGCGCAAGGCTGCACCGTCCAGGTGCGTGCCGGGAAGATGTCGTAGGACGACGAATGCGATGCCGACGCGGGACAGTTCATGTCGAACCATCGCAACTCCATTTGCTTTCCTACTCACCGTGGCGAGGTTGCGCAGGACATCCATAGACAATGACGATGCACAAAAATTGGGTTCAACTTTGCATTTGAAAGACCGGATTGTGACGGTCGCGCACCAAGCGTGCAAAGCGGTTTCGTCAATCTTGGCCGTTCGTTCAGTTCTAGTTTTCCGCAATAGAGCTGCTGCGGGCTGTCCCCCACACGCGCGAGAAATAAACTCGTGAAACGTCTCGCCCTTTTTGAGAACGCCCCAGCGCGATAGCTGATTTTTTACGGCGACGGCGGGCTCTTGAAGTTTGACATTTTTGGGCTCAGCGGCTGGCCTGATGAGAGCATCCGCAGGAATGCGTAAGTGCTGGCTGAGCGCTCTAATCATTTCCACAGTGAGAGGCCGCGCGCCAGAAAGCACTTCAGACACGCGCGAACGCGACCCAATCAGAGGTTCTAAGTCCCTCGGCTGTAACTCAGCCTGCTCCATTCGAAAGCGAATGGCTTCAACTGGGGAAGGCAAATCGACAGGAAAATGCTTAGTTTCGTAGCTTTCTATCAGAGTCGCTAGAATATCGAGTTCGTCGGCTTCTTCCCCGGTGATCTCTTCCGACATAAGTTCTTCTAGCCGCATAATGCTGGCGGAGTAGTCAGCTTCCGACCGTATCGGACGAATCATTTCTTCTTCTCCTTCCGACCGACAGACGATGCATCAATTTCGTCATATTCGGCGTGAGTTCCGATGAACTTCACAAGAACTATTCCCAGCTCGTAGTTCAGGTGAACAACGAGCCGATGCGAATTTCCGCAAATGTTGAATACGACTCTGTTGTCGGCGAGCACGCTCGCAGACCTGTACGCCCTTTTAAGGTCGTTCGGGCTCTTCCACGCAGCACGGCGGACTTCGGCGTACCAGGCCTTTAGCGGTTGCTCCGCGTTCCGCCGTCCTGGCCGGCTCCAATACTCCTGCAGGGCGCCCAATCGTATGACACGCATCACACTGCCTTAGCTGAGTCGGGCTGTCAACAGAAAGCGATCCCAGAACGGGAACATTGTTCTTGATTTGGGATCAGTTTCATCGGATGATGGTTACTCGTTGATGCTCGCCCTGGTGGCAATGGCCAACCATTTTGCGCGCGAGCCACAGGAGTTACCAATGACGTACTCGGCCCAGGACGGTATCGACCCCTTTCTAAATCCGGTGGACGCGGCGCTCGCCGGCATCGCGATCAACATTCAGTTGCCCCCGTCCCTGCACGACAAAGCCACGGGCCGTTACGAAGCAGTCAGCACCTACGCCGAGCGCGAGGGCAGTCCTCTCAAAAACCGCGTTATCCGCTTTTATCCGCAGGGATCGATGCGGATCGACGCGACGATTTCAAACCGCGGCACCGATGACGAGTACGATCTCGACATCGTCGCCGAGCTGTTCCTCACCGGACAAGAAACTCCCGACGAAGTCCTCGACCTTCTTTTCCAGGCGCTGAAGGATTATCCGACCGCGAAGGCGGTGGAACGACAGACCCGGTGCGTCACGATTCGCTACGCAGACGGTATGCATCTTGATGTTTCCCCGGCCGAACGGACCGAAGGAACGCCGGAGCGTCAAAGCTCGATTTTCCATGCCGATCCCGGCCAGTCGCCGTCGCGCCACTACCGTGTAGCGATGAACGCCTGGGGGTTCTGCGACTGGTATTGCGACCGCACGCCGTTGGAGCGCCGTTTTGCCGACGCATTCAGCCGTAGGTTCAATGACGTGTACGGCATCGAGGTCCGGGCAGATGCCGAAGTCGACGAGGTTCCCGAACAGGTTCCGTTAGTCGTCAAGAACACCGCGACGGTGGCGCTCCAGCTTCTGAAGCGGTTCCGGAACATCCTCTATGCCGAGACTTCCGGCCGTATCCCGCCTTCGGTGATGATGTCCTGCTTCGCGGGCCACGCCGCGGCACCGGGTACTTCGCTGTCGGACATGGTGATCCGCCAGGCTCGAATGATTGCCCGCGCGATCCGCGCTGCCAGCTCCAACGGAAAGAAACTCGCCGTGAGCAATCCGATTTTCCCGGACGACTGCTTTACCGATCGCTGGCCGGAATCGGTGGCTCAGCAGAACGAGTTCGCGACGGCGCTCGACGATCTGGCCGACGGCATCGAGTACCTGAAGCGCAACGACGTCACGCTCGAGGATCTTCAGGATTGGCTGCGGGAGCGTTTTGGAAGCCATGTCGTTTCGCGCTCCATTCGGCAGCTCAATGATCGCCTGGGACGGGCCGTGCGGAACTCCGAGCAGAGCTATACGCCGCGCGGGGGGGTGTACGTGCCCAGCGCACCGAAGCTGGTCGGCATCGGCACGGCCGCGTCGGCGGCGGCACCCGCGGCTGCCCGCCCTCACACCTTCATGGGAGGACGGTGGGAGTGAGCCGCGTTCCGTCGATTGATGAGCAGATCTCGGCAATTGGCCGGGGCTGGCCCACGTTCAAGGTTCATCGGATCGACGACCGGACGGCGGCCTGGCGCGGCACTCTTCGTCCGCTTCTCATGACGTTCGAAATCACCGTGTTCTATCGGGTGCCGGCGGTAATCGAAATTTTGAATCCGATGCGGCATCAGCCGCAGGTCCGGGTCGTTTCGCCGCCCTTGCGACCTCGGTCGCACAGCGCCGAGGGCAAGCTGCCGCACGTCTACTGGGACGGTGCGAACCTTCCGATCCTCTGCCTTTTCGACCCGGAAGCCGGCGAATGGTCGCCCTCTGATCTCCTCGCGGAAACCACGCTCCCTTGGAGCGACGACTGGCTTGCTTGCTACGAAGGCTGGCGGGCCACGGGGGAATGGACAGGCGGAGGTCGCCACATCGCCAACCGCCAAGGAGAAGCAAGATGAATTACGTGCCTCCTCGCCGTTCTGACGGCACCATTCAGCATCGGCGCGTGAAGCAGCCGTGGCCGGCCGACCGTCCGTTTCGAATCCTGTCGATCGACGGGGGCGGCATCTGCGGCATTCTTCCCGCAAGCGTCCTTACGGAATTTGAGCAGCGTTATCTCGGCGGATCGCCGATCTCAGCGCATTTCGACATGATCGCGGGAACCTCGACAGGTGGCATCATCGCCCTCGCCCTTGCCCACGGCCTTACAGCGAAGAACATTCGTGATGTGTATGTCGAACGCGGCCATCTCATCTTCCCTCCGGCGTCGAAGCTGGGCGGGTTGTTTCGAGGCCTCCGCCGGACCCGCCGCGCAGTCTACGACAGCCGTGTCCTCGAGAGCGAACTGCTGCGGATTTTTGGCGAGACTACTTTTGGTGAAGCGCAGAAAAGGCTGGTCATTCCCGCCTTCGAGGGCGCCCACGGCGAACCCTGGCTCTTCAAGACCCCGCATCACCCGGATTATCGCAAAGACCGGTTCGAGCGCATGACCCGCGTGGGGTTGGCGACGGCGGCGGCGCCGACCTATTTCGAGGCCTTTCTGAACAACGGGTACGTGATGGTCGATGGCGGATTGTGGGCGAACAATCCCGTGATGAATGCCGTCGTGGATGCGCTGAGCTGCTTTGAAATCGACCCGCGGCAGATTCATGTTCTCAGTCTCGGCTGCGGCGAGACGAGTTTCGTCGTCGACGACGCCAAGCGCCGTGGCGGCGCCATCCAATGGCGGCACGCGCTGCTGGCCGCCATGCGTGCGCAGTCCCTCAACGCTCTCGGCCAGGCATACCTGCTTGTTGGTAAGGACCAGGTGATTCGCGTCGACGCCCCCGAAAGCAAGACGCCGATCCCGCTGGATGACCATCGCCGGGCATGCACCGAGCTGCCCGCGATGGCGAGATCTCTCGCCGAAGCCGCCGGACGCGACGTCGCGCGCGCTTTCCTGTCAGAGCCGGCAGAGCGCTTCACGCCGTGCCCGATTGTTTCGTCTTCGCTTGGAGAAAAATCATGAAAAACGGGAAGAACATTCTGATTTTCTCCGACGGGACCGGCCAGGTCGGTGGCCTTATGCCGGACGAAACGCGGAGCAATATCTACAAGCTGTTTCGTGCCACGCGATGTGGCCCCGATTCCGCCGTCGATCCCTCTCTGCAGGCTGCCTTCTACGACCCGGGCCTTGGCTCGCAGACGGACGGTGAAAAGTTGAAACTGAGCGTCTCGCGACGAATCCGGAACATGGTTTCTTCGGGGACAGGGCTCGGCATCACGGAAAACATCATCGACTGCTATGCGGCGATCATCAGTCTCTGGCGGCCAGGCGATCGCGTGTATCTTTTCGGATTCAGCCGCGGGGCTTACACCATCCGTTGCGTAGCCGGGGTGATGGCGATGTGCGGAATACCGACGCAGATGCCGGACGGAAAGCCCATCAGGTACGATCCTAAATCCGTGAGGGCACTCGCCGCCGAAGCTGTCAAGGAAGTTTACCAGTTGGGCGCTTCGATCGAAGGTGATCCCTTCAAGGAAATCCGTGAACGTCGTATGCTGAAATTCCGTACTGATTACGCGGCCGGCAACGCAAGCCATGCGAACCAGTACCCCTATTTCATCGGCGTATTCGACTCCGTCGCGGCGCTAGGCATTACGCCGAGGGTCCGCGTCGCCCTCGCGCTAATGGGATTTCTCGGGCTCGTCGGTGTCGGGGCTCTGGCAGCTTGGCCGCTCGCCGGATCCTGGACGGAATTTCGAGCCTGGTGGGGTCTTTTCGTCGGCGTGCCGGTAGGCCTCGCGCTCGCGTCTTATCTTTGGACACACTTGCGTTATCACCCCGACAAAAAGCGCTTCTATCTTACGGACTGGTCGATGCGCTTCTACGATAACAAACTCGATCGGCGGGTCGGATATGCCCGTCATGCGCTGTCGATCGACGAGGCGCGGGCTGACTTCAAAAGAGTGTCGTGGAAATATGACGGAGACGATAAGGATCGTACCGACGCTGAACCCGAGCTTCTTCGCCAAGTCTGGTTCGCCGGCAATCATTCCGACATCGGCGGCAGCTATGTGGAGAATGAATCGCGGCTATCGGACAATTCGCTGAGTTGGATGATCGAGCAGCTGAACGAGCTGCCGCATCCTGTCCAGATCGATCCCGCCGTTCTGCGCGTATTTCCCGCGGCCAACGGTCCTCAACACGATGAATGCAAGAAGGGGTTTCCGGGCATTTGGGGGAAGATGGGGTTCAAATGGCCGGTGGAGGCTCGAAAGATGCCGGAAGACGCCCCTCTTCATAAATCGGTCATCGAGCGTTTCGAATCGGGCCCGGTCCTCCATTACGACCTCGAGGAGGAGTATCGGCCTGAAGTTCTTCGAAATCATTCCGCGGTTAAACATTACTATTCCGCGGAGCCTTCTGAGATCGTCAGCGGCGATGTGGGGTGCGATACCACACTGATCGACGCCCCTTCAGGCAGCGCGAAAGCAATCTGATTTTTCGAGATCAGCTGAGCCCGGCCGCGGGCTGGAGGGTCTCGAGCTGTTTGCCCCTGGGCCGGGTGCATTTCCCTGGGCTCGTGCGCATGGCAGAGGCCAAGCTTTTGCTGCTGGGCAGCAAGCACCTATAACCAGGGAGATGAGCCGACGAGGGAGGAACGGTGGCTGAGGATCTGCAGACTGTAACGCTTTCGCACCTTGGGAATTATCAGTTCCTAATCGACTTCGGCGTGTCCGTGCCGTTGCAGTCTGACGAGCCACAGCCGATCGGCGAAGGGCTGGGGCCTAGTCCCGAGCAATTACTTGCTGCGAGTATTGCCAATTGCCTATGCGCAAGCCTGTTTTTCGCGCTCACCAAGTATCGACAACCAGCCGATGGTTTGAAAGCGAATGTCGCGATATCGACTGTTCGAAACGAACAGGGCCGCCTGCGTATAAAGGCAGTGGACGTCGATATCGTTCTGCCGATGGAGGTTACCCACCAGGAACAACTCGCTCGGGCACTGAGCCAGTTCGAAGACTTCTGCACGGTCTCCGAAAGTGTGAAGCGCGGAATTCCGGTGAACGTAAGTATCGCGGACGGCGCAGGGGCCTTGCTGTCCCAGCGTGGTGTACAGGCAGAGAAGACAGCGCCCGTCTCTGCGGCAAGCCCCGAGGATCTTGTCCGCCTCTTCGCTGACCGTGCGAACGCAGGTGACGTCGAAGGATTGGTCGATCTGTACGAAACCGAGGCGACCCTGGCTGCCGGCGAACGGCTGTCTCGGGGCCGAACCGCTATCCAGCAATTCTACGACAGCCTGCTCGAACGGAAAAAGGAATTCACGGGGGCCGATGTCGTGCAGAAGCTCGAAGGCAGCGATCTCGCCGTTACGATCGCGCAGGCTCCGGGTGGCGGGCTCTCCCTAGAGGTTGCACGCCGGCAGCCGGACGGTACTTGGCGATGGGTGATCGACCAGTTGAAGCTGAAATTACCGGAGGTAGGGGCTGACTGAGGCGGTTACGGCGAAGGCTTCCGTTCGCAAATCCCGTCTGCGTATGGCGAAGCGGTAGCGACTTCAGGCGCGGATCGCACCGGTTGCCGACATCGCGCATCATTTCGCAGCAAAAAACGGCACAACCGTAGTGGGTCACTTGGCTTTGGAGAATCGGCGCCCCGAAGGGCGCTACGGCCCCATCCCATGGCCCTCATTGGCCAGGCTGGAGACTTGTTCACTCCAATTTCCTTCGAAATTCAGCGTACTTACGCGGACTTCTCCAGAAATATATTTTGTCTTTAAAACGAAGGAGTTATGTGGCGGAGGGAGCGGGATTCGAACCCGCGATACGGTTTCCCGTATACACACTTTCCAGGCGTGCGCCTTCAACCACTCGGCCACCCCTCCGCAACCGCTGCGAGAGCGGACGCTCGCCTGCCGAACCCGGCAGCGCAGCGGACCCGCCGTATAGCCCCCAAAGCCTGCCGAAGCAACGCGGCACATTGCGGAAACCGGGAACTGATCGGCCCTATACTCAACGCACGGGCCGCCCGCATTGCGCCTACGGCGGCGCCGTCGCTAATGCGTCGTGGTGATCGTGAGATCTCCGCGCCGCTCAAGGACCGTTAGCGCGGCATCCTTGCCGTGGCGCGTCAGCATGAGATCGACGCTGGACGAGCCGAGCGTAAGATTGGTCAGCGTCAGCCTGTCGACGAAATCGGGCAGAACCGGAAGATCGAACTTCACCTCGCGCTCGTCATAGTCGAACGACAGTCCGAGGCTCGCCTGAATGAGCGCGAGCGGCGTCGCCGCCGCCCAGGCCTGCGGCGAGCACGCAACCGGATAACCGATCGGCCCCTGCCGCTGCTTGCGTCCGAACCCGCAGAACAGCTCCGGCAGGCGTTTGAGATCGATGTTCCCGGCCGCCTCCGTCAGCGCGCCGAACAGGCGCAGCACCGGGTCCTTGAACCCGTAGCGCGCCAGTCCCAGCGCGATCAGTCCGTTGTCGTGCGGCCACACCGACCCGTTGTGATAGGACATCGGATTGTAGCGCGCGGTTGACGAGCCGACAGTGCGGATGCCCCAGCCGGAAAACATGTCGTTGTCCATCAGCCGCGCGGCCACGCGCTGGGCGCGCTCGACATCGGCGATCCCGCTGAAGAGCGTGTGGCCGGCATTCGATGCCGGCACCGCGCATTTCCGCTTTCTGCCATCGAGGGCCAGTGCATATGTACCGATATCCTCGCACCAGAATGCCTGCTCGAAATGCGCCCGCAGATCTTCCGCGCGGGCGCTCAACTTGTCCGCGTGTGGCTTCAGTCCGAGATGGCGCGCCAGGTAGGCCGCCTCTTTCCATGCGCCGTACACATAGCCCTGCACTTCGCAGAGCGCGATCGGGCCATCCGCGAGATCGCCGTTCGCATGAAAAATACTGTCGTTCGAATCCTTCCAGCCCTGGTTGACGAGGCCGGTGTCGCGCTGGCGGCGATACTCGACAAAGCCGTCGCGGTCGGCATCGCCGTAAGTTTCGATCCATGCCAGCGCGGCCTGGATGTTCGGCCACAGCGCCCGAATGGTGTCGAGGTCGCCGGTGCGCCGAAGATATTCGCCGGCGAGCACAACGAACAGCGGCGTCGAATCCACGCTGCCGTAATAGAGGCCGAATGGCACTTCTCCGAGCGCTGCCATCTCGCCAAAGCGCATTTCGTGAAGGATCTTGCCGGGTTCGGCATCGCGTACCTCGTTGACCTCCTTGGCCTGCGTTGCGGCGAGCATCTTGAGAACGCCGCAGGTGACCGCGGGATCGACCCAGAGCATCATCAGCGCGGTGATGATGCCGTCGCGGCCGAACGGCGTGGAAAACCACGGAATACCGGCATAGGGATAGGGCCCGTATTCGGTATCGGTCATCAGCATGGCAAGATCGTCCATGCTGCGCGTAACGACATCCTCGACCAGCGCGCTCGAACTGCGGATCGTCAGCGGCCGGTCGCCCGCGCGCCGAAGGTCGCGGCGGGCTTCCGCGAAGGCCTTGAAGAAATCGCGCCCGCTCCATTCCTCGTCGCGCCCCGCCACGCAGGACACGCGCATGAAGAAAACGCGCTTTTCCTGCGGCTTCAGCATCAGGTCATAGAAGACAAAACCGATCTCGGTACGATCGGGCGTCGGCGAGAATTGCAGCCGCGTCGTCCGCGTCTTGCCGTCGAGCCCCGCATAGGCAAACGAAACGGTGCCGTCCCGCGTCCGTTCGACTCCGCGCACGCCGTGTGCGGGGCGCTTCTGGCCCCGCGCTTCGAACAGATCGGCGAAATCGCAATCGAACGTCGCGCTGATCCGAACCCGGTGCTCGTCTTCGTCATAGTTGAAAATGGTGATGCGTTCATACAGCGCCGCATTCCAGACGAATTTCAGCCGGTGGATGTGGATCATGTCCTTCGGCAGGACGAGACGGCCGTTCTCGAAGAAATCCGGATTGGTCAGATCGGCCGTCAGCGCCGCGTTGTCGTCGGCGATGTTCGAGGACAGGCGGAGCGGCCGCGCACCGTTGAGTCTTATCTCGAACTGCGACAGATAGCGGGTGTCGCGATAGTACAGACCGTCGGGATTGCCTTCGAAGGCGAGAAGGTCGCCCTGATTGTCGAGCACGGCGAAACAGTCGCCGTGCTTCAGCCGCGAGGGACGCCCGCCGTCGAGCGTCTGGCGCGCGGGAATATAGAACTGCGATGCCGGCGCTTCGTTCATGCGCCTTTGCCCCCTGCGGTCATTCAGACGGCCGACGCGACGGGTGCGGCGGCGGCTATCGGAATCGCAGGATACAGGCCTGGAGCGTTCGCGGCGATCGGACTTGCCGCCCGCGCCAGCGGCACGACCACGGGCCGCGTCAGTTCGCTGTAGAGATCGACGTAGTCCTGCGCCATCCGCCGGACGGTGAAACGTTCCTCGAACCGCGCCCGTACCTGATGGCGGTCGAGGCCCAGCACGCCGGGCAGCGCCGCGTGCGCCTCGTCCATGCTGGAGACGACGACACCGCTGACGCCATTGTCGATGACTTCCGGCACCGAGCCGCAATTGAACGCCAGCACGGGCGTGCCGCAGGCCATGGCCTCGATCATCACGAGCCCGAACGGCTCGGGCCAATCGATCGGAAACAGCAGTGCACGGGCACGGCCGAGAAAATCGCGCTTTTGCGTCTCGTTGATCTCGCCGATGAATTCGACGCCGTCGGAAAGCAGAGGCTCGATCACCTCGTGGAAATAGGCGCGGTCGGCACGGTCGATCTTGGCCGCCACCTTGAGCCGAATGCCCGCGGCGCCGGCTATCTCGATCGCACGATCGAGCCTCTTTTCCGGGCTGACGCGGCCGATGAAGGCGAGATAGCCGCCATCGCCCGCGCCCATGCACAGCGTGTCGTCCGGCAGCCCATGATGGATCGTCCGGATCCAGTTCGCGCGTGGCAGCGGCAGGCGCTGATGATCGGAGATCGAAACCAGCGGCGTGTCGCGGAACTCGCGATACACGGCGGGAAGGTCCGGCAAGTCCTGACGGCCGTGCAGTGTGGTGACAACCGGCAGCGGCGATGTCGCAAAGGTCGGGTAGTGAAGGTAGTCGGTATGAAAGTGCAGGATATCGAAGTCCCGAGCCCGCTGAAATACGCGGCTCATCATGATCATATGATAGGCAAGCGGATCGGTGACGCTTGAGTCGAGTCGCAAGGCACGCTTGCATCCGGACACGAGACTGGCTTTGGTCTGGCTATCGCCCGAGGCAAACAGGGTCACATCATGCCCCATCCGCACCAGTTCTTCGGTGAGATAGGAAACAACGCGTTCCGTGCCGCCGTAGAGCTGCGGCGGGCAGCTCTCATACAACGGCGCGATTTGGGCAATACGCATCTTGGACACCTCGGAAGGCAATCCCCGTGACGACAATTCGGCGGCACGCCTTGGGGTTCCGGCGCACGGATCGGCTCCTGCCATGCGCTCTGCGCATGATTTCGTTGGTATTTTTCGTCAGTTTCGCGATGTCGGCCCGGTCCCAGGTACCGCTGCCCGAGCCACGGCCGGCGGTATTGCCTTCACCATCGCCGGTCGATGGCAACAAGGCGCCAGCAAAGCAGCTTTTCGGAGGCAAGAAGCTTCCCGCCGCGCTGAAACCCCGCGCCATCGGCTTTTATTCAAAAGGCTGCATGGCTGGCGGCCGGCCGCTCGCGATCGACGGGCCGGCCTGGCAGGTCATGCGTCTGTCGCGCAACCGTAACTGGGGCCATCCCGCGCTCATCGAAACGCTGGAAAAGCTCGCGGCCAAGGTGAAGTCCGGCACCAAGTGGCCGGGCCTGCTCGTCGGCGATCTGGCCCAGCCGCGTGGCGGCCCGATGCTGACCGGCCATGCCTCGCACCAGATCGGCCTCGACGCGGATGTCTGGCTCAATCCGATGCCGAAACGTATTTTCACTGCGCGCGAACGCGAGGAAGTCTCGGCCAAGACCATGGCCAACGCGAAGTTCACCGATGTCGGCGGGAACTGGTCGCCCGAGCATCTGAAGGTCATCCGCTACGCCGCGACCATGCCCGGCGTCGAGCGCGTGCTGGTCAACCCCGTCATCAAGAAAGCGCTGTGCCGCGAGGCCGAGGGCGACCGGTCGTGGCTGGCGAAAGTGCGTCCGTATTGGGGGCACGACTATCACATGCACATACGCATCGGCTGCCCCGCGGGTAGCGGCTCCTGCCAACCGCAGGCGCCCATTTCAGGCGAGGAGGAATGCGGCAAGCCGCTCGACGACTGGCTGAAGAGAGTCAGGAAACCCGACGTGCCGCCACCACCGCCGAAGGTGAAGCCGAAACCGAAGCCGCCGCTTCTGCTGTCGGCGCTGCCCGCCGAATGCCGCGCCGTGCTCGATGCCCCCGATGCGAAGGTCGCCAAAACAAAGGCGGCGGCAGGCGTCGTGCCCGCCGCCGATCCGGACGATCAGGCCACGACGCCAGATCCAACTGGGCAAGACACGCCCGTGCCGCCGATGCCGCAATAGCCGTTCGGATTCTTCGCCAGATACTGCTGGTGATAATCCTCGGCGAAGTAGAACTCGCCCGCCGGCGCGATCTCGGTGGTGATCGGGCCGTAATTTTCGGCGTTCAGCGCCGCCTGATAGGCATCGCGCGAAGCGAGCGCCGCCGTCAGTTGCGCATCCGACGTCGTGTAGATCGCAGAGCGATACTGCGTACCGACGTCATTGCCCTGCCGGTTGCCCTGGGTCGGATCGTGCGTTTCCCAGAACGCCTTCAGCAGGTCCTGATATGTAATGACCGACGGATCGTAGACGACGAGCACGACCTCGGTGTGCCCGGTCAGGCCGGAGCAGGTCTCTTCATAGGTCGGATTGGGCGTGATGCCGCCGGCATAGCCGACCGCCGTCACAAAAACGCCCGGCAGCTTCCAGAACTTCCGTTCGACGCCCCAGAAACAGCCCGCGGCAAAGATCGCCCGCTCAAACCCGTCGGGGTAGGGCCCCTTCAGCGGGCGGTGCGATACGAAATGCTCGGATGCGGTGCGGATGGCCTCGCGACGGCCCGGCAGCGCGGTGTCCTTGGTCGGCATCGGTATTTCGGGCTTGAACAGCGAAAACAGCGACATTGCAAAACCCCTTTCTCAGTAACGGCGGGGCAGAGGCCGCACCATGTGCGGCGGCGCGCGGCCTATCAACATCAACAACAAGCCCGCGATGCCGAGGACCGCGAAGGCCGGCTGCGTGAACAGCCAGGCTCCCGCCGGATCCCAGAGCGGCTCCCAGAGCGATCGGAGGGCCGCCTCCGCCGTCTCGACGCCGTCCGGCCACAGCAATCTCACACTTTCCGCCAGTGAGGACAGATAGAGCGCGTTGCCGGCAATGGAGCGCGTGCCGTCGATGACCAGAACGACGAACGCCGCCGCGAACAACACAACGCCGATCAGCCGGATAATGAGCCTCATGCCCGTCTCGCCTCGTAATGTGGGTATTCAGGGGTGCAAATACCACATCCCGCGCCGGGTTCAGCAACCAACCGGAAACTATAAACAACGCCTGCGTATTATTGGTGCAGTTGCACATTGCGGCTGCAGACCAGCCCGAAATGACCGTCGAAATCCAGGTTATATGCCCGAATTTTGAAGTTCAGGCCGGGATTCGCGCTTCCGGCAACAGCGAGGCGCGCGCCGCCGGGAAGCCGTGAAAGTCGCTGTTAATGAAGGCAGCTCATAGACTTAAGGGTCAACACCCGCATCGCCGCAGCGAGAGTGCCGTGAACGAGTCCGTACGCCCTTCATCTTTGCCGGAAAGCAGCAAAGAGCCAGACACCCAGCTCGCGCTGACGGAAGCCCGCCTTGAGGCCAAGGCAGCGATCCAGCAGGCGCAGCAGGCCGAGGACCGGTTGCGCGCGGCCATCGACATTCTGCCCCAAGGCGTCGTCTTCCTCGACGCCGAGGGCCGCTACATCATGTGGAACAAGCAATATGCCGAGCTGTACGGCGGCTCGGCGGACCTGTTCCATGTCGGCGCCAAGCTTGAGGACACGCTGCGCGCGGGCGTCTATCGCGGCCAGTACCCGGAAGCCGTCGGCCGCGAGGAAGAATGGCTGAGGGAACGTCTCGGCCGTCTTTACAACCCGCAAGGACGCCACGAGCAGCGAACCACAGACGGCCGCTGGATCATGATCGACGAGCGGCGAACTTTCGATGGCGGGATCATCGGCCTTCGCGTCGATATCACCGAAATGAAGAAACGCGAGGAGAGCTTCCGGCTGCTCTTCGACAACAACCCGCTGCCGATGTATGTGCATGCGCGCGAGGACGGGCGCATTCTCGCCGTCAACGACGCGGCAACGCAGCATTACGGCTATACGCGCCAGCAATTCCTGCAAATGAAGCTGGCCGATCTCACTTTGCCGGGGCAGGAGGATCTGCCTTTGTCCTCGGCCCTCGACGGTGAAGCCGCGGGACTGACCTGGAAGCACCGCAAGGCCGACGGCGAGGAAATCGACGTCGCGATCTATTCGAGCCATCTGCCCTACGAGGGCGTTCCGGCCGCGCTGATCGGCGCCGTCGATATCACCGAGCGCCGCCGCGCCGAGGCGCGCATCGCCTATATGGCGCATCACGACGCGCTGACGGGCTTGCCCAACCGCGTGCTGTTCCGCGAGCGCATGGACGAGGCTCTGCAGCGCATGGAGCGCGACGCCAAGCTTGCCGTGCTCTGCGTCGATCTCGACGATTTCAAAGCCGTCAACGACACGCTCGGCCATCCCGCGGGCGACCGGCTGCTGCGCATGGTCGGCCGCCGTCTCGCGTCAATGGTCCGCGACAGCGACGTCGTGGCCCGTCTCGGCGGCGACGAATTCGCCATCCTGCTGCGCGTTGCGACCCCGAAGGAAGCCGGCTTCCTCGCGGCGCGGCTGATCGACGCCATCAGCGCGCCCTACGACATCGACGGCCACCTCGTGAACACGGGAGCCTCGATCGGCATCGCGCTCGGCCCGAACGATGGAAGCAACTGCGACCAGCTTCTGAAAAACGCCGACATGGCGCTCTACCGCGCCAAGGCGGAAGGCCGTGGCGCCTACAGCTTCTTCGAAGCGGAGATGGACGCGCAGCTCCAGGCGCGCCGCCGCCTCGAAATCGATTTCCGCGCCGCGCTTGCCGGCGAGGAACTCGACGTGCACTACCAGCCGCTGGTCGATCTTGTGACCGGCGAGATCGCCGGCTTCGAAGCCCTGACGCGCTGGACGCATTCCGAACGCGGCGAGGTGTCTCCCACGGAGTTCATCCCGATCGCCGAAGACACGGGCCTGGTGGTCCCGCTTGGTTCCTTCGTCATGCGGCGCGCCTGTACGGACGCACTGCAGTGGCCGGACAACATCAAGGTCGCGATCAATCTCTCGACCCTGCAGTTCCGCCCCGGCACGCTGTTCGCTCAGGTCAAATCCGTACTCGACGAGACGGGCCTTGCGCCGCAGCGGCTCGAGCTCGAGATCACCGAGTCGATCCTGCTCGAGAAGAGCGACCAGGTGCTGGCCACGCTGCACGCGCTGCGCGCCCTCGGCGTCCGCATCTCGATGGACGATTTCGGCACCGGCTATTCCTCGCTCAGCTATCTGCGCTCGTTCCCGTTCGACAAGATCAAGATCGACCGCTCCTTCGTGCAGAACCTGGAGGCGAGCCGCGACAGCCGCGCCATCGTCCGCGCCATCATCTCGCTCGGCATGAGTCTCGGCATCACGATCACGGCGGAAGGCGTCGAGACGGAAGCCGACGCGCGCTGCCTGCGCGCCGAGGGCTGCCATGAAGGCCAGGGCTGGCTGTTTGCGAAAGCGATGCCGCGCGAGGATACCGCGCGGCTGATGGCGACAGGGATCAAGCGCGCGAAGAGCGCCGCCTGATTACTGTTGCACGCTCTCGGCGATGTTCGAAATGCCCTTGCCGATCTGGTCCGCGACACCCGCCATCGCCTCGCCGAACTGATCGAGCGGGTGTGAATTGTGCAGCACCACGACCTCCGTGCCGACCGGCACGCGGTTGTAAAGATCGATCACGTCCTGATTGAACATGCGGATGCAGCCCGACGACACCGCCTTGCCGATGGTGTGCGGCTCGGTCGTGCCGTGGATGCGGAACAGCGTGTCGCGGCCGCCCGCGTACAGATAGAGCGCGCGCGGCCCGAGCGGATTGCCGAGACCGCCCGGCATGCCGTTCTTCCACGGCATGTTGCGTTCCGGCTCGCGCGCGAGCATGTCGGAGGTCGGCGTCCAGCTCGGCCAGGCGGCCTTGCGGCCGATCTTCGCCGAGCCGCTGAATTCGAGGCCGGCCTTGCCGACGCCGATGCCGTAGCGCATCGCCTTGCCGCCCGGCTGCACGAGATAGAGAAAGCGGTTCCTGGTGTCGACGACCAGCGTGCCCGGCGGCTGCTCGCCGCGGAAATTCACCGTCTGGCGCAGATATTTCTTCGGCACGGCCGACACATTGGTTGCCGGCAGCGGATGAGCCTCATCCGGCCGCGCGCCGTAGATCGACGACTCCGGCGCGCTGACGCTGCCGGTGACCATTCCATCGAGACCGGAAGACACGCAGCCGCCCAGCGGCAGAGCGAGCGACAGCAGCATCAAGGCAGAAAAACGCATGGAAACTCTCTCGGCGGACGGAAGGTGCGCAGGCGGGAGCCCCATTTGCGTCCCCCGTGGTTAACAAAGAAATGATCCGCGACAAATTTGTGGCAAAGCCGGGGCACGGCCGGTTTCGCCTAAACCTGTGCACCGTTCTTCAGGAAGGATGGCGCATCGGCAACAATCTTCGGATCGGGCGTGGCCGCGACGTCCGGGTCCTTGCCGTCATAATCGAGCTGCGAGAGGACGAAGCGCATGGTCTCCAGACGCGCGCGCTTCTTGTCGTTCGAACGAACCACGGTCCACGGCGCGGCATCCGTGTGGGTCTGTTTCAGCATCGCCGTGGCGGCTTTTGTGTAGTCGTCCCATTTCGGCAGGCCCTTGTAGTCGATGGGTGACAGCTTCCAGCGCTTCAGGGGATCGTGCCGGCGCTCGAACAGCTGCGTGATCTGCATCTCGCGGCCGATCTCGAGCCAGACCTTCATGAGATGGATGCCGTTCTCGACGAGCATGCGCTCGAACACCGGCACATCACGCAGGAAACGCTCGGTCTCCTGCGGCGTGCAGAACCCCATCACCGGTTCGACGACCGCACGGTTGTACCAGGAGCGGTCGAAGAAGACGATTTCACCGGCGGCCGGCAGATGCTCGATATAGCGCTGAAAATAGAATTGCGTGCGCTCGACATCGGACGGCTTCGGCAAGGCCACGACGCGCGCGCCGCGCGGGTTGAGATGCTCGGTAAAGGCCTTGATCGAGCCGCCCTTGCCGGCGGAATCGCGGCCCTCGAACACGATCGCGATCTTCGCGCCGGTTTTCTGCGCCCAAGTCTGTACTTTCAGAAGCTCGATCTGAAGCGGGACAAGCTCCTTCTTGTACTTCTTGCCCTTCAGCTTCTTGTCGTACGGATAGCCTCCCGAGGACAGCGCCTTGTCCTCGATAGCCTTCGGCAGCGCCTTGGCGTCGAGATCGACATGCACGCCATCGACGACGACGTCGATGCCGGGAGATGCTTCTTCGCCCGGCGGCTTCGCGGCGATCATGGGGCCGGGCTTCGGCGTCTGTTTGGGCGCAGGCGGCGACTTCTTGAGCTTGCTGGCTTTTTTGGACACGGGCGGACCTCCGGCGCGGATATTCCGCCGCTTCCACGCAATGGCGCAAGCCCTCCCCCGCCAGCCTGCGCACCCTAGAATGAACACAGGGAGGATCAGGTCATGAAAACCCTCGATCTCACGACACTGAAAAGCGCCCTTGAAGGAAACGATGCCGGCCTGATGGCGGCCCTGTTCGCCGACGACGCAACATTGAAAATCGTGGACAGCATCCACCCGCCGAGCCATCCGCTTGAGCTGAAGGGCCGCGACGAAATCGCCGAGTTCTACCGGGACGTCTGCGCGCGCGGCATCACGCACAGCCTGAAGGACACGGTCGCCGGAGACGGCCACCTCGCCTTCACCGAGCAGTGCGAATATCCGAACGGCTCGAAAGTGTTCTGCAGCGCGATGCTGGATCTCGACACGGACGGGCTGATCACCCGCGAGGTGATGGTGCAGGCCTGGGACGGCGACGAGGAGAAGATCGTGCCGGTGGCGTGAAGCGAACACGGTCGTCGAAACTCACCGCACCCGCGCTCGCCAGAAACGCGGGCCAGAGGGTTTGCGATCAGTCTTCCATCTTCAGCGCGGCGATGAAGGCTTCCTGCGGAATCTCCACCTTGCCGAACTGGCGCATGCGCTTCTTGCCCTCTTTCTGCTTGTCGAGCAGTTTGCGCTTGCGCGAGACGTCGCCGCCATAGCATTTCGCCGTCACGTCCTTACGCAGCGCGGAGATCGTCTCGCGCGCGATGACCTTGCCGCCGATGGCCGCCTGGATCGGGATCTTGAACAGATGGTTCGGGATCAGCTCTTTCAGCTTCTCGCACATGGCGCGGCCGCGGCCCTCGGCGCGTGTGCGGTGGACCAGCATGCTGAGCGCGTCGACCGGCTCCTCGTTGACGAGGATTTGCATCTTCACGAGATCGCCGACGCGCATGTCGGTGATTGCGTAGTCGAAACTCGCATAGCCCTTCGAGATCGATTTCAGGCGGTCGTAGAAATCGAACACCACCTCGTTGAGCGGCAGGTCATAGATGACCATCGCGCGCTTGCCGACATAGTTGAGATCGATCTGCGTGCCGCGCCTGTCCTGACAGAGCTTCAGGATGCCGCCGAGATATTCGTCGGGCGTGAGGATCGTCGCGCGGATCCACGGCTCCTCGATCTGCTCGATCTGCATGACGTCGGGCAGATCGGCCGGATTGTGCAGGTCGATCTTGGTGCCGTCCCGCATCGTGATGTTGTAGACGACGGACGGCGCCGTCGCGATGAGATCGAGATTGAATTCGCGCTCGAGGCGTTCCTGGATGATTTCGAGATGCAGCAGGCCAAGGAAGCCGCAGCGGAAGCCGAAGCCGAGCGCGGCGGAGGATTCCATTTCGTAGGAGAAGCTGGCGTCGTTCAGACGCAGCCTGCCCATCGCGGCGCGGAGATCGTCGAACTGCGCGGCATCGACCGGAAACAGGCCGCAGAACACCACGGGCTGCGCCGGCTTGAAACCCGGCAGCGGCTCCGCCGTCTGCTTCTTCTCGTCGGTGATGGTGTCGCCGACGCGCGTGTCGGCCACTTCCTTGATCGAGGCTGTGAGGAATCCGATCTCGCCGGGGCCGAGCACGCCGGCACTGACCATTTTCGGCGTGAAGGTGCCGATGCGGTCGACCTGATAGACCGCGTTGGTGCCTATCATGCGGATGCGCTGGTCCTTCTTCAGCGTGCCGTCGATGATGCGTACAAGTACGACGACGCCGAGATAGGCATCGTACCATGAATCGACCAGCAGCGCCTTCAGCGGCGCATTGACGTCGCCCTTCGGCGGCGGCAGGCGCGTGACGATGGCTTCCAGCACATCGGGAATACCGATGCCGGTCTTGGCCGAAATCATCACCGCATCGGAAGCGTCGAGGCCGATCACCTCCTCGATCTGTTCCTTCACGCGGTCGGGCTCGGCCGCCGGCAGATCGATCTTGTTCAGGACCGGCACGATCTCGTGGTTGGCGTCGAGCGCGTGATAGACATTCGCCAGCGTCTGCGCCTCGACGCCCTGCGAGGCATCGACCACCAGCAGCGAGCCTTCGCACGCCGCCAGCGACCGCGAGACTTCATAGGCGAAGTCGACATGGCCGGGCGTGTCCATGAGATTGAGGATGTAGGTCTGGCCGTCTTTCGCCAGATAGCTCAGGCGCACGGTCTGCGCCTTGATGGTGATGCCGCGCTCCTTCTCGATCTCCATATTGTCGAGGACCTGCTCGGTCATCTCGCGCTCGGTGAGCCCGCCGGTGATCTGGATCAGCCGGTCGGCAAGCGTGGATTTCCCGTGGTCGATATGGGCGACGATCGAGAAGTTTCGGATATTGGGAATGGGAACCGCGGACATGGGCGCGGGATAGCACCCCCCTTGTGGTGCGGCAACCGGCCACCCGGACTCATCCAGATGCCGCGATGCCTCGTATTAGGTCGGATGGCCTTCTATAGTCCCCTGCCGATGACCATGACCCGATCCGATGCGTCCATTTCCCTTGCCGCCCGCCTTCAGGCCGTCGGCCGCGGCGACCGTGCGGCGCTGGCGGAGGTCTACAATTCGACTTCGCCGAAGCTAATGGGCGTTTGCCTGCGTATCTTGGGTGAACGGAGCGAAGCCGAAGACGTGTTGCAGGAAACCTATGTCACCGTATGGCGCCGCGCGGGAACATTCGACCCCGCCAAGGCCTCGGCCATAACCTGGCTGGTGGCCGTGGCCCGCAACAAGGCGCTGGATCGCATCAGGTCCGGCAAGGTCCGCCGCGCCTCCACCCCGCTTGAAGATGCGGGGGAGATCGTCGATCCGGCACGGTCCGCGCTTGACGAAGTGGAGGGCGCCGACGACCGGCGTGCGCTGATAGGCTGCCTGGAGGAGCTGGACGATGACCAGAAATGGTCGATCCGCACCGCCTTTTTCGACGGCGTCACCTATGAGGAACTGGCTGCGCGCCGTGGCGTGCCGCTCGGCACGATGAAAAGCTGGGTCCGCCGCGGACTGATGAAACTGAGAGGCTGTCTGGAACAATGAGCCCGAAGACAACCGATACGCCGGAACCGGGAGACGAGTTGCCGCTCGCCGCCGAGTTCGTGCTCGGCCTTGTCCAGGGCGCCGAACGCGATGCGCTCGAGAAGCGCCGGCGCGACGACTACCGCTTCGCGCAGGACGTCGAATTCTGGGAGGCGCGACTCGGCACCCTTGCCGAGGAGGTCAAGCCGGCCGATGTGCCCGCGCACATATGGGACAGGATCGCCGAGGAGGTGGGCCACAAGCCCGTGCCGCTTTCGGTCTCCTCCGCGGCGAAGGAACAACGCGGCGGAATCTGGCAGTCGTTGAATTTCTGGCGCGGTCTCGGCATCGCAAGTTCGGCGCTCGCGGCCGCCTCGCTCGTTCTGGTGCTCCGCACGCCGCAAGCGCCGCCGCCTCCCTCGCTTGTCGCCTCGCTCACCCTCACCGACGGCAAATCCGCCTTCATGGCGACCGTCGACCGCATGACCGGCAAGGTCATGCTGATGCCGGCCATCGATACGCCCGCCCCGGCCGACCATACGCACGAACTCTGGCTGGTGCCTGTCGGCGGCACGCCGCAGTCGCTGGGCACTTTCGTCGCCAACGGCCCGGTGCTTGTGAAGATGCCGGACGACATGATGCCGCATGCGGGCACGGACGCCATGCTGGCGATTTCGGTCGAACCCATGGGCGGCTCGACGACAGGCGCACCGACCGGGCCGGTCGTCGCGTCCGGAAAAATGCACGAACTTTAAAAGGAGCTGCGTCCGCGCGGGCCGCGCCTCCGTATCTGCCATGTCCCTCAAAAGGGGTATGACACGGAGGAATGTCACAATGAAATCTCGTCTGCTTATGGCTGTGTCTGTATTGACGCTCGCCGCCGCTCCTGTTTTCGCGCAGGGCATGATGAAGAATGACGACATGGGCAAGGATTCCATGTCGAAAAGCGATACCGTGATGGTCGGCGGCGCTCCGATGTATCCCAACAAGAACATCGTCGAAAACGCGGTCAACTCGAAGGATCACACGACGCTGGTCGCCGCGGTGAAGGCCGCCGACCTTGTCGATACACTGTCTGGCAAGGGACCATTCACTGTCTTCGCCCCGACCAACGCGGCCTTCGAGGATCTGCCGAAGGGCACGGTCGAAACTCTCCTGAAGCCCGAGAACAAGAAGCAGCTCGCCGGCGTCCTCACCTACCATGTTGTCCCGGGCACGCACACCGCGGCGGACATCGTGGCCGCCATCAAGAAGGGCGGCGGCAAGGCGACGTTCAAGACCGCCAGTGGTGGAAGCATCACGGCCAGCATGGACGGCGATGACCTTGTCGTTACGGACGCCAAGGGCGGCAAGTCCGAAGTCACGATCGGCGACGTCATGCAGTCGAATGGCGTGATTCACGTCGTGGACAAGGTTCTCCTGCCGGGCTGATCCCCCGCATTCCGGCATGGCAAAAGGGAGGGCCCGTCGCGGCCCTCCCCGTTTCTATTTATCGGTTGTGAAGACCGCGAGAAGATCGCGCCTGATCGCGTCCTGCCGCGCGGGAGATGTGATCTTATGGCCCGTAAGATCCGTCACATAGAAGCCGTCGACGGCCTTCTCGCCGAAGGTTGCGATATGCGCCGAAGCGATGTTGAGATTGAGCTGCGACAGCGTCGAGGTCAGTTCGTAGAGCAGGCCCGGCCGGTCGAGACCCGATACCTCGATCACGGTATGGCGATCCGACCAGTCGTTGGTGATGACGGCGCGCGGCGTCACATTGAAGGCCTTGGTCTGCCGCTGCCGCTGCTCGGTGCGCTTCTTCATCGCATCCGTCAGCCAGAGATCCCCCTTCAGCGCACGTTCGACATTGCTGGCGACGCGCTGCGCCAGGCGCCGTTCGTCCTCGTCGCCGGCGAAGGTGCGGGTGACGAAAATGGTGTCGAGCGCCATGCCGTCGGTGGTCGTGTTGATATAGGCGTCGGTGATGTTGGCGCCGGTTGCGGCGCACGCGCCCGCGATAATCGCAAGCAGGCGAGGATGGTCCTGCGCCAGGACCGTGATTTCGGTGACGCCGTGGAACGCGTGCGTCGTGAAGGTCGTCGCGACGAGTTTGCCGTCCGTCTCCGCCTGTTTCAGAAACCGCGCATGCTTTACACGGCGCTCCGGCTCGACCTTCAGCCAGTAGGGCGGGTAATGACGGGCCATATAGGCGTCGAGTTCTTCCGCGCTCCAGTCCGACAGCGCCGCGCGTGTTTCCGCTTTCGCGGCCTCGACACGCTCCTTTCGGTTCGCCGCGGAATGGCCGCCGGCGAGAATGATCTCCGTCTCCCAATAGAGTGAACGCAGAAGCTGGCCCTTCCAGCCGTTCCACACGCCGGGGCCGACAGCCTTGATGTCGCACACCGTCAGGACAAGCAGCATTTTCAGCCGCTCGAGACTCTGCACCTTCGCGGCGAAATCCTGCACCGTGCGCGGGTCGGAGATATCGCGCCGCTGCGCGATGTCCGACATCAGCAGATGCTGCTCGATCAACCATGCCGCCGTGTCGGTGTCGTCGTCGGACAGGCCGAGGCGGGGACCGATGCTGCGCATCTCGCGCGCACCGGCGATCGAATGATCCTCGGGCCGCCCCTTGGCGACATCGTGCAGCAGCACCGCGACATACAGAGCGGTTCGATTCGACACCGTCGGCAGGATTTCGTTGGAGAGCGGATGCTCGTCCTTCAGCGTGCCCGCCTCCATCTCCGCGAGAATGCCGACCGCGCGGATGAGATGTTCGTCAACCGTGTAGTGATGATACATGTTGAACTGCATCATCGCGACGATCTTGCCGAATTCGGGAATGAACCGTCCGAGCACGCCTGCTTCGTTCATGCGGCGGAGAATCGTCTCCGGCGCATTGCGCGACGTCAGTACCTCGAGAAACAGCCGGTTCGCTTCGGGATCCTCGCGCAGCGACTTGTCGATCAGCCGGAGCGAGCGGCGGATGAGGTGCATCGCGTCGGGATGCATCGCGACGTCTTCACGGTCGGCGACATGGAAGAACCGGATGATATTGACGGGATCTCGCTCGAACACGTCCGGATGCTTGGCCGTCAGCCGCTCGTTCTCGATGGCGAAATCCGTGCCCGGCAGAACGTTCGAGCGCACGCGCCGCCAGCGTCCGAACAGGCGGTTCAGCGTCGGCGGCCGCTTGGCGTGGCGCTGTTCGAGCCGCGCACAGACGATGGCGGTCAGATCGCCGACATCCTTCGCCACGAGAAAATAGTGTTTCATGAAGCGTTCGACGGCCGACTGGCCGGGATGGCGCTGATAGCCAAGCCGGGCGGCGATGTCCGGCTGATATTCGAAAGTCAGGCGGTCTTCCGCACGCCCCGCCAGAAAATGCAGATGGCAGCGCACCGCCCAGAGAAAATCCTCCGCCTTGCGGAACATCGCAAGTTCCGAGCGGCTGAACAGGCCCGCCTCGACCAGTTCGGTGACCTTGCGCACGCGGTAGACATATTTCGCGATCCAGAACAGCGTATTGATGTCGCGAAGCCCGCCTTTGCCTTCCTTGACGTTCGGCTCGACGACATAGCGCGAGGTTTCCGTCAGTCTGTACCGTTCGTCGCGCTCGGCGAGTTTGGCGGTGACGAATTCGAGAGCCGTTCCCTGGGCGACTTCGCGATCGAAGCGCTCGGCCAGCGTATCGGCCAGTTCCGCATCGCCGCAGATCGTGCGTGCTTCCAGGATGGAGGTGCGGATCGTGATGTCCGCGCGCGAAAGCTTGATGCACTCGTCGAGACCGCGCACGGCGTGGCCGACCTTCAGGCCGAGGTCCCACAATACATACAACATGGCCTCGACGACGGCCGTGCCCCAGTCGGTCTGCTGTTTCGGAAACAGGAACAGAAGGTCGATGTCCGATCCGGGCGCGAGCGTACCCCGCCCGTAGCCGCCGACCGCGATCACCGCCAATCTTTCGCTCGGCGCCTTGTCGGACCGTTCCGGATGGACATGCGCCGCGGTGTAACGGTGGAGAGCCGAGATCAGATCGTCCATCAGCAGCGAAATCTGCTGGGCGCAAGCGGTGCCGCAGCCATCGGCGGCGAGCCATTCGGCGGCCTGCCTGTGGCCGGCGGCGATGGCCTCTTTCAGCACACGCGTCACCTCGCCCGCCCGCGCAGATGGATCGAGCGCGGCGATACGGTCGAGTTCGGCGTCGAGCGCGGCGCGATCGACGATGGGAGGGCGGGCACGGGAGGCGGATTTGCGCAGGACTGCGGTCGCGGTCATTCCGCCAATCTATGCAGCCGGTGTGGAGAAAACATCAAGACGCTTCTACGGGCGCTCCCGCCGCAGCGCCTTCAGACGGTAGAGCGCCTCCTGCGCGGCCCGGGGGCTGAGATCGTCGGGTTCGAGCGCATCCAGCGCTTCCAGCGCGGGGTCTGGCTCCGGCGTCGCGGCCGGCACCGGACGGGCCGCCGCCGAGAACAGCGGCAGGTCCTCGGCCAGAGCGGGCTTCGGACGCGCCCGTTCGGCGTTTTCGAGTTCCGCAAGGATGGCGCCCGCCCGCGTCACGACCGCCGCCGGAAGGCCCGCAAGCTTCGCCACCTGGATGCCGTAGGAGCGGTCCGCGACGCCCGGCACGACCTCATGCAGAAAGACGACATCGCCTTTGTACTCGGCGACTTTCAGGGTCGCGTTGTGCAGGCGGTTCAGACGCTTGGCGAGCTGGGTCAGTTCGTGGAAATGGGTCGCGAACAGCGCCCGGCAGCCATTGGTCTCGTGAAGATGTTCGATGGCCGCCCAGGCGATGGACAGGCCGTCGAAGGTCGAGGTGCCGCGCCCGATCTCATCGAGAATGACCAGCGCGCGCGGCCCCGCCTGATTGAGAATGGCCGCCGTCTCGACCATCTCGACCATGAAGGTCGAACGGCCGCGCGCCAGATCGTCGGCCGCGCCGACACGCGAGAACAGGCGGTCGACCGTGCCGAGCCTCGCCGCGTCGGCGGGCACGAAGCTGCCGGCCTGGGCGAGAATGGCGATCAGCGCGTTCTGGCGGAGAAAGGTCGACTTGCCGCCCATATTCGGGCCGGTGACGAGCCAGATGCGTCCCGCCGTCTCGCCCGCGGCGGCCGACAGATCGCAGTGATTGGCGATGAAGGGCGTGCCCGACAGCGCCTGTTCGACGACCGGATGGCGTCCGCCGCGAATGTCGAAGGCATGGGAGGCATCGATCGCGGGCCGCACATACCGCCACTCGGCGGCAAGCTCCGCCAGCGCGGCCGACACATCGAGCACCGCCAGCGCATCGGCAACGCGCTTAAGCACCTCGCCCGCGGCCGCCACCGTCTCGGACAGCTGCGTAAATACGGCAAGCTCCAGCGCCAGCGCGCGGTCGGCGGCGGCGGCGATCCGGCTTTCGAGATCCGACAGCTCGACGGTCGAAAATCGCATCGCGCCCTGCAGCGTCTGGCGATGGACGAAGGTTGCGTTCCAGGGCGGCAGCCGCAGCTCCTCGCCGGCCTGCGCCGGAACCTCGACGAAATAGCCGAGGAAGTTGGTGTGCTTGACGCGCAGCGTCCGGTTCCCGGTTTCCTCCGCGTAGCGCGCCTGAAGCTGGGCGATGACGCGGCGGCTCTCGTCGCGCAATTGCCGCTGCTCGTCGAGCGCCGCCGAATATCTCGTACGTACAAATCCGCCATCCGATGCGCGCAACGGCAATTCGTCGGCCAGTGCACTGCCGAGAGACGCGGCCAGCGCGGGGTCCGGCGCGCGCAGGGCGATCGATGCCGCTGAAAGCTCCGGCGCCAGCGCGCCTTCACCAAGCCGTTCCGCAAGCGCCCGCGCGGCAATCAGCGCGTCGCGCACCCCCGCCAGATCGCGCGGCCCGCCACGGCCGAACAGCAGCCGCTGCGCGGCACGCGCGAGATCGGGCGCGGCGCGCAGCGCCTGCCGGATATCGCGCCTGAGCGCGCCGTCCTCGACAAGCGCCGACACGGAATCGAGCCGCGCATTGATCGCATCCGGATCGGTCAGCGGACTGGCCAGCCGTTCCGCGAGAAGCCGCCCTCCCCCCGCCGTGACCGTGCGGTCGACGGCGTGAAGCAGGCTGCCGGCGCGCTCGCCGGACAAGGTCCGCGTCAGTTCGAGATTGGCGCGCGTCGCGGCGTCGATGTCGAGAAAACCGCCCGCTCCCGCGCGCTGCGGCGGCGACAGCGGCGGACGCTCGCCGCGCTGCGTACGAACGATGTAGGAGACGCCGGTGGCGCCGGCGCAGATTTCCGCACGGCTGAGCGCGCCGAAACCGGCCAGCGTCGAGACACCCAAGGCTTCGGACAAACGGCGCTCGGCGCTGGCGGCATCCGTCATGTCGCGGCCGAGCGGCACCAGCGGGCGGCCCGTGTCCTTGAGCAGCGACGCCAATGCGGCGTCCTCGAAAAAGGCTTCCGGCACGATGATCTCGGCGGGGTCGATCCGGGCGATCGCCGCGGCGAGGCCCGCGCCGGCGGCCTCCGACACGGCAAAGGCGCCGGTCGAGATGTCCAGCGCGGCAAGGCCGAACACGGCGGCGTCCTCGCCCGTCAATACGCGCGACAGTGCGAGCAGCCGGTTGGCGCGGTTCGGCTCCAGCAGCGCGTCCTCGGTCAGCGTGCCTGGCGTGACGAGGCGCACGACATCGCGTTTCACGACCGATTTCGCCCCGCGCTTCTTCGCCTCCGCCGGATCCTCGATCTGCTCGCAGACCGCGACGCGGAAGCCGCGCTGGATCAGCCGCTGCAGATAGTCGTCGGCGCGCTCGACCGGCACGCCGCACATCGGAATGTCCTGTCCCTGATGCTTGCCGCGCTTGGTCAGCATGATGCCGAGCGCGCGGCTCGCCTGTTCGGCGTCCTCGAAGAACAGTTCGTAGAAATCGCCCATCCGGTAGAACAGCAGACAGTCCGGGTTGGCGGTCTTGATCTCGATATACTGCTCCATCATCGGCGTGACGCGGCCATCGCCGCCGCCGTCGGATGGTTTTAAGGTCTCCACGCAGGCATCCATGGCCGCTAGTGCTAGCGGCTCGCCGCGGAGGGCGGAAGCGGAGTCTCGGCGGCTTGTGGATGGATTGCGGCGCCGGATGAGCTTTTCAGGCCGCGTGGCGGGTCGCGGTCTCGCCGTAATAGGTGACGTAGCGCGGGTTGATATAGGCCCGCGGCAGGACGATCAGCACATCCGTCGTGCCGAACTGGCGATCCATGACCGCGCCGTCGCCGATCATGGCTCCGAGCCGGAGATAGCCCTTGATGAGCGGCGGCAGCGAGCGCAGCGCCGCGCGGGCGTCGATCTCTTCCTTCGCCAGCAGCGGGATATCCGCCCGGCGCGCGGGATGCGCCTCCGCATGCCACTGCTCCGGCGCCCGGTGGAAATGATGCAGATAGCTCAGCGGCAATTGCAGTTCGGAGGGATTGAACCCTTCGAGGCTGGCGCATCCGATCATGACATCGGCCTTGTGGGCCAGCACATAGGCCCAGATGCCGTGCCACAGCAGTTCGACCGTGCGCCGGTCGCGCCAGGCTTCGAGCACGCAGGAACGGCCGAGTTCCAGGAAATTGAGGTGCGAGTGGCGCGCAAGGAGCGGCGCGATGTCGAATTCGTTCTGGGTGTAGAAGCCGAAATTCCGCTCCGCCACCTCCTGCCGGAGCAGGCGGTAGGTGCCGACGGTGCGCTTCTTCTCGATCAGCCCGCCCCGCGCCTCGGAATCGCGCACGAGAAGATGGTCGCAGACGCTGTCGAAAATATCGGCGTCGCGCCGCAGAAGCCGCGCGGCGACGTTGGGCACCGCCGACATCTCCTCGAAGAACACCTTGTAGCGCAGCTTCTGCGCCCGCTTCACATCCTTGGGCTTCTGCGCCAGCCTGAGTTCCAGCGTGCCGATCTTGCCCAGCGGATCGGGCAGATGCACCGCCTCGTCGAACACCGGCAGGTCCGGCGGGACCATGATCGAGGACAGGGCGGCAAGAGGCGATTTCGAAGCGGTCATGGCACGCTTCGACCAGAATCATCCGACAGGCGTGTGACAGTGTTTCGCCCTCAGGCGGCGACGGGAACACGATCCACAAGCGTGCGGTAGGACAGCGCTTCAGCGAGATGCACGCGCCCCACTTTTTCCTCGCCGTCGAGGTCGGCGATGGTGCGCGCGACCTTCAGCACCCGGTGGTAGCCGCGCGCCGACAGCCGCATGGCATCGGCGGCATCGCGCAGCAGGCGCGATCCGGCCGCGTCCGGCATGGCAAGCTCCTCGATCACCGAGGGCGACACTTCGGCATTGGTCCGCGCGGAGAGGCCCTTCGCGGCATGGCGCGCCTTGGCGAGATCCCGCGCGGCGGCGACGCGGGCGGCGATCTCCCGGCTGCCTTCGGCGGGCGCCTGCAGAAGCAGATCCGACGCCGACACCGCCGGCACTTCGAGATGCAGGTCGATACGGTCGAGAAGCGGCCCGGAAAGCCGCGCCTGATATTCCTCGGCACAGCGCGCGCCGCGGCGGCAGACATGGCCGGGCTCGCCCGCGCGGCCGCATTTGCAGGGGTTCATCGCCGCCACAAGCTGGAAACGCGCCGGATAGGTGATGCGATGATTGGCGCGCGCGACAACGACATTGCCGGTTTCCATCGGCTGGCGCAGCGCATCCAGCACATTCGGCTGGAATTCCGGAAACTCGTCGAGAAAAAGAACGCCGTTGTGCGCGAGCGCGATCTCGCCGGGGCGAGGCTTGATCCCGCCGCCGACGAGCGCCGCCATCGACGCCGAATGATGCGGCGCGCGGAACGGCCGCCGGTCCGTCAATACGCCGCACGACAGATCGCCCGCGACCGAACGGATCATCGCCAGTTCCAGAAGCTCCGGGGCGCTCATCGGCGGCAGTATGGACGGCAGGCGCGACGCCAGCATGGACTTGCCGGCGCCCGGAGGCCCGACCAGAATGAGATTGTGCCCTCCGGCCGCCGCGATTTCGAGCGCGCGCTTGGCGGTCTCCTGCCCCTTCACATCGGCAAGGTCCGGCATATCCACCGCGCTTTCGCGCAGGCCGGGTTCCGGCCGCTTCAGGACCTGCGTGCCCTTCAGATGGTTGACGAGCTGGATCAGCGAGGACGGCGCGAGAATATCGAGGTCTTCGCCCGCCCAGGCCGCTTCCGGCCCGTCGGCGCGCGGACAGATCAGGCCTTGGCCGCGCGCATGGGCGGCAATCGCGGACGGCAGAACGCCCGCGACTTCGGTGATCGACCCGTCGAGCGCGAGCTCGCCCAGAACCGTGTAGCCCGACAGCGCATCGTGCGGGATCGCGCCGATGGCCGCCATCACCGCGAGCGCAATCGGCAGGTCGTAATGCGAGCCCTCTTTCGGCAGGTCGGCGGGCGCCAGATTGATGATGACGCGCTTTGGCGGCAGGGCGAGTCCGGAGGCGACCAGTGCCGCCCGCACCCGCTCGCGCGCCTCGTTCACCGCCTTGTCGGGCAGGCCGACGACGATGAAGGCCGCCACGCCCGGCGCGACCTGAACCTGGACATCGACCGGCTTGGCCTCGATGCCCTCGAACGCGACCGTCGATACGAAAGCGACCATGGATTTCCCCCATCGGGAGTCTTCCGAGGCTGACTTAACCTCAAGCGCCGGTCAAGAACATTACGTGAACATGTGGATAAAGGTCAGCCACGCTTGGTCTCGATCGCGTCCCAGACCGCGGCGGCGACATCTGGCCCGCCGGTCTTCGCGATGGCGCGGATACCCGTCGGCGAGGTGACGTTGATCTCGGTGAGGTAATCCCCGATCACGTCGATGCCGACGAAGAGCAGCCCGAGCTTTTTCAGCGTCGGGCCGATCCGCGCGCAGATTTCCTTCTCGCGCGGCGTCAGCTCCGCCTGCTCGGCGCGCCCGCCGCGCACCATGTTGGAGCGCAGGTCGTCGGCCGCCGGAACGCGGTTGACCGCCCCGGCGTAGACGCCATCGACCAGGATGATGCGCTTGTCGCCCTTGGCGACCTCCGGCAGGAATTTCTGGATCACCCAGGGCTCGCGCCATGTCGTCGTGAAAATGTCGAACAGCGAGCCGAAATTCTGGTCTTCCGGCTGCACGCGGAACACCGACGCCCCGCCATGTCCGTACAGCGGCTTCATCACGACGTCGCCGTGCTCTTTCCGGAACAGCTGGATCTCGCTCCTGTCGCGGGTGACCAGCGTCGGCGGCATGAGGTCCGGAAATTCGGTAACGAGGATTTTCTCCGGCGCGTTGCGCACCGAGGCCGGATCGTTGACGACCAGCGTTTTCGGATGCACCCGCTCAAGAATGTGCGTCGTCGTAATGTAGGCGAGGTCGAAGGGCGGGTCCTGCCGCAGCAGGATGACGTCGAACGCGGAAAGCTCCGTCCGTACGTCCTCACCGAGCGTGAAATGATCGCCCGCAGCGTCCTTCACGGTCAGCGCCTGCGCGGTCGTGAACGCCGTGCCGCCGACCAGCGCCAGCCTGTCCGGCGTGTAATAGGACAGTTTGTGGCCGCGCTTCTGCGCTTCCAGCAAAAGCGCGAAGGTTGAATCGCCCGCGATATTGATGCGGTCGATCGGGTCCATCTGCACGGCGACGTTCAATGTCATGACATGTCCTGGAGTTCAGCTCGCGTCGAAGGCCGCTATCAGATGGCGCGGCAGCCGGCCCGGCGCAATGAGGATCGCGTCGAACCGCAGAAAATGGTTTACGTAATGCGGGTGCCGGGAGAGGAAGGCCTCGGCTCCGCGGATAATCCGCGCCCGCTGGGTGTGGCGGATGCTCTCGGCGGCGGCGTCCAGCGTCGGCCGCGCCTTGACCTCGACAAAGGCGATGAACTTCCCGCGCCGCGCGACAAGGTCGATCTCCCCGACCGGCGTCTTGTAGCGCCGCGCGAGAATTTTATAGCCCTTGCAGCGCAGCCACAGCGCCGCAAACGTCTCGGCGCGATGGCCGAGCCCGTAGGCGGCGCGGCGCGACAGCGCGGTCATGCGCCGCCGGCCTTTGTCAGCGCCAGCGCCCGCGCATAGACCTCGCGCTTCGGCGCACCGCTCGCCTTGGCGACATCGGCGACCGCGTCCTTCAGCGACGATGACTTCATCGCCTGCTTCAGCGCCGCGTCGATGTCCTCAAGGGTCGCAGCCGCTTCCTCGCCGGGCGGCGCGATGAGAAGAACGATCTCGCCCCGCGGCTCATTGGCCTCCTCGGCGTAATGCGCCGCAAGCTCGTCGAGCGTGCCGCGTCTGACCTCCTCGAACTTTTTCGTCAGTTCGCGCGCCACGGCGGCGGGGCGCGGACCCAGCACGCGCGCAAGATCGGCAAGGCTCGCGCCGAGCCGCGGACCGGTTTCGAACACGACAAGCGTTGCCGGTATGGACTTGAGTGCTTCCGCGCGCGCGGTGCGTCCCGCGCTCTTCGGCGGCAGGAAGCCCTCAAAAAAGAATCGGTCCGTCGGCAGTCCGGCGACCACGAGACCTGTCAGCACGGCGGAGGCGCCCGGCAGCGCGGTCACCGCGAAGCCGTTCTCCACAACATCGCGCACCAGCTTGTAGCCGGGGTCGGAGACCAGCGGCGTGCCGGCGTCGGAGACGAGCGCCAGCGCCTCCCCGGCCTCCAGCCGCGCGAGAATCTTCGGCCGCATCTCCTGGGCGTTGTGCTCGTGATAGGGCAGCACCGGACGCGAGATTCCGTAATGCGTCAGCAGCTTGCGCGTTACCCTGCTGTCTTCGGCAAGGATGGCGTCGGCCCCCGCCAGGGTCTCCAGCGCACGCAGCGATATGTCCCCGAGATTGCCGATCGGCGTCGCGACGACGTTCAGGCCCGCCGTGGCGCGCGGCGCCTCCAGCCTGTGGCCGTGGACGATGAAATGGCGCTGGGAAGGCGCAAGGCTGGGCCCCTGTCCGGGCCGTCCGCGCTCAAGGCTTGGCATCGGGGAATCCGTGGTTTACCACCGGAAGGACGTTACGCCGGGGTCGCGGCGCGGGCAATGCGCGCGGCTCCATGAAGAAGCCGCACTGTGCGCGTCCAAGAAGCGGCATTCACAGACAGAATTTCGGTTCGGGGCCGTCCCATGTTCTTCGCCAAGACGTCCGTCGCTTCCTTCCTCAGCCGCCTTCCGCGCATGGCGGTCGTCGCGTCCGCCTTCGCGCTGTCGGCCTGCATTTCCGGCGGCAGCGGCGGAAGCGGATCGCCGGGCAATCTCGCCGCTCCTTCCGGCAGCATCACATCGGAACCCCTCGGCACGCTGGCCCCCGGCGCGTCGAAAGTGGCGCTGATCCTGCCCCTGTCGGGCAATGGCGCGCAGACCGGCCAGTCGATGAAGAACGCCGGCGAGATGGCGCTCGCAGAGTTCAACAATCCGAATGTTCAGCTCATCGTGAAGGACGATGGCGGCTCGCCGCAGGGCGCCGCGATGGCCACGCAGGCCGCGATCGGCGAAGGCGCCGAGATCATTCTCGGCCCGATCTTCGCGCAGAGCGTGGTCACCGCCGGCGACGTCGCCCGCCGCGCAAATATCCCGATGCTCGCCTTCTCGACCGATGCCGGCGCGGCCAAGAACGGCGTCTATCTTCTCAGCTTCCTGCCGCAGACCGAGGTCGAGCGCATCGTCTCGCACGCCGTGCGCAACGGCCGCCGCTCCTTCGCGGCCATCCTGCCGGAAGACGGCTACGGCACCGTCGTCGAAGGCGCGTTCCAGGAAGCGGTCGCGAAGAACGGCGGACGTGTCGTGACGCTGGAGCGCTATGCGAACGGCGACGCCGGGCAGATGAAGGCCGCGGTGCAGCGCGTGGCGCAGGCGGCGCGCGGGGCGGACGCGATCTTCGTGCCCGACAACGCGCCGGAGATCGCACAGGCGCTGTCGGCGGCCGGCGTCGATCTGCGCCGTGCGGTCCTTCTCGGTACCGGCCTCTGGGACGACCCGGCGACACTGAATTCGCCGGCCG
The DNA here is from genome assembly GCA_022842205.1 of Hyphomicrobiales bacterium. GTDB lineage: Bacteria > Pseudomonadota > Alphaproteobacteria > Rhizobiales > Methylopilaceae > Flaviflagellibacter. The sequence continues at coordinate 138,184 of JALHQA010000005.1, read as the reverse complement.
TCGCGGGCGGGCTGTTCGCGGCGCCGGAGTCGACGGGCTGGAACTCGTTCTCGCAGCGCTATCAGTCGCGCTACGGCCAGATGCCCGTACGCACGGCGACCCTCGCCTATGACGCGGTGCTGCTCGCCGCCGCCCTGACGAACACGCAGGGCCCGGCGCGCTTCCAGGCCAACACGCTCACCAATCCGTCGGGCTTCCAGGGCGTCGACGGCATTTTCCGTTTGAAATCCAGCGGCACCAACGAGCGCGGCCTTGCGGTGATGCGCGTCCAGCCGGGCGGCGCCCAGACCGTCGCGCCCGCGCCGAAGAGTTTTGGACAGGCGGGGCTTTAATGCGCCATTGCGCGGTCATTCTTCTGCTGTTCATCACGACTGAAGCAGCATTCGGGCGCGATAGTCTGCGACCGTTAACTTACGAAGAAACTGCTGCCATCTATGAGCGCATTCTCAATGATATCGCGGCGGCCCAGCGGTTAACGCCAGAGAGCGCGATAGAGGTGCGAAAGCGTGCCTTGGCGTGGGTGCAGGCTGGTCCATGCGGAAGCGCGGTTGTCACAACGGATGACAGGCTGCTCGGATCGGCGCGCGCCTGGATGCAAGCCGTCAGGCCAGACAAGCCTAGCAGCGCCGCTATGTTGCAGATGGTAGCGGTCCTCATTCGGGAGAATCATGGGCGCACAATGGGAGAGTTCAGCTGCCGTTTCGTCAGCGAGAGTCTCCAAGAACTCGAGGATTAAGCCGCCAGATCCGCCACCACGGCGTCGAGCACCGGAAATCCTGCCGTCGTTACGCTGAGACGCCCCGGCGCCGGGCGGCTGATGAGGCCGTGCGATTCCAGATCGCGGATGCGGTCCTCGTCGAGCCGGTAGCCCGCGATCTCCTCGAACCGCGCGATCTCGACGCCCTCGGCGAGGCGCAGCCCCATCAGGAGATATTCGTCGGCGACTTCCGTCGGGTCGAGCAGTTCGTCCGACACGACGCCATTGCCGGTCTGCTCGACGCGCGAGGCCCAGAGTTCGGGATTGCGTTCGGTCGAGAACGCGTGGCGGCCATCATTCATTCCGATGCGCGCATGAGCGCCGGGACCGATGCCGGCCCATTCTCCCGAACGCCAATACACGAGATTGTGCCGCGATTCCGCGCCGGGCCGCGCATGGTTGGAAATCTCGTAGGCCGGCATGCCGGCGCCGGACATGATCTCCTGCGTGACATCCCACAGCGCCCGCGCCTCGTCCTCGTTCGGCAGAACAAGTTTTCCGGCGGCGTGCAGCGCGTGATAGGGCGTGTTTTCCTCGATGGTGAGCTGATAGAGCGACAGGTGCTCGCCCGCGCGTGTCAGCGCCTCGCCCAGCTCCGCGCGCCACATGTCCGGCGTCTGGCCGGGGCGTGCATAGATCAGATCGAAGCTCGACCGGTCGAAGGTCGATTGCGCGATATCGATCGCCTTGATCGCTTCCGCCGCATTGTGCAGACGTCCGAGCCGCTTCAGTTCCGCGTCGTCGAAACTCTGCACGCCGAGCGACACCCGGTTGATGCCCGCGGTGCGGTAGCCGGCGAAGCGCGACGCCTCGACGCTCGACGGGTTGGCCTCGAGCGTGATCTCGGCATCGGACGCAATATCCCAGGTATTCGCGATGGCGTCGAGAATGGCGGCGACGGTCTCCGGCTTCATCAGGCTCGGCGTGCCGCCGCCGAAAAACACGCTTTCCGGTTTCCTGTTCGGCGTCAGCGCGCCGAACCACGACATTTCCTGCGCGAACGCGCGTGCGAAGCGCGCCTCGTCGACCGGTTCATGGCGCACATGGGAATTGAAATCGCAGTACGGACATTTGGCGGCGCAGAACGGCCAGTGGACGTAGATGCCGAAGCCCCCGTTCGTTCCGGTCTTCACAGCCGCGGCTCCGCGAAGCACCGCTCGGCCAGCGCGATGAACGCGCGTGCGCGATGCGACAGGCCGTGACCCGTCTTCCAGTCGACGCCGTGCTTTTCCATCGAGTCCATCTCGCCGAAGGTGCGCTCATGGCCTTCGGGAAGAAAGATCGGGTCGTAGCCGAAACCGAGCTTGCCGCGCGGCGGCCACACCAGCGTGCCGAGCGCGAAGCCTTCGACCTCTTCCACCTCGCCGCCCGGACGTGCCAGGCAGAGCGCGGCGATGAAGGCCGCGCGGCGCTGTTGCGGCTCGATGGCCCCGCGCGCATGCAGCTCGTCCTCGATGCGCTGCATGGCGGCGGTGAAATCCTTGTCCGGCCCGGCCCAGCGCGCGGAGAAAATACCGGGCGCACCCCACAGCGCCAGAACCGCAAGCCCGCTGTCGTCGGCAAGCGCCGGAAGTCCGGACGCTTCGGCCGCGGCTTCGGCCTTGAGGCGCGCGTTCTCGGCGAATGTCGTCCCGGTCTCGTCGGGTTCCGGCAGGCCGAGTTCGCCGGCCGATGTCAGGTCGAGGCCGAACGGCTTCAGCAGCTCACGGAACTCCCTCAGCTTGCCGTCGTTGTGCGTCGCAACGACAAGCCGGGAGCCGGGGAGCAGAAGTCCGCTCACGCCACCGCCATCCTTTGCAGGTCGACGAGTTTCGCAATGCCGTGCTTGGCAAGGTTGAGCATAGACAGAAGCTCCTCCTCGGAAAACGGCGCGTTCTCCGCCGTGCCCTGCACCTCGACGATGCCGCCGGACCCCGTCAGTACAAAATTGGCGTCCGTCTCGGCCGACGAGTCCTCGGCATAATCGAGATCGAGCACCGGCGCGCCGCCGACAATGCCGCAGGAGACCGCGGCGACGTGATCCTTCAGCGGGTTGGACTGGATCATCTGCCGCGCCAGCATCCACTGCACACAGTCGTTGAGCGCAACCCAGGCGCCGGTGATCGAGGCCGTGCGCGTGCCGCCATCGGCCTGGATGACATCGCAGTCGATGGTGATCTGGCGCTCGTTGAGCAGCTTGAGATCGACCACCGAACGCAGCGAACGCCCGACAAGGCGCTGGATTTCCTGCGTCCGGCCCGACGGCTTGCCGGAGGTGACTTCGCGCCGCGTCCGCTCATGCGTCGCGCGCGGCAGCATGGAGTATTCCGCCGTCACCCAGCCCTTGCCCGACCCGCGCAGCCAGGCCGGCGCTCGCTCCTCGACGGAAGCGGTCACGATGACATGGGTTTCGCCGAATTTGACGAGGCAGGAGCCTTCGGCATAGCGCGCGACTCCGCGTTCGAGGGAGACACGGCGCATCTCGTTCGGCGCGCGGTTGGACGGACGGGTCATGGTTTGGCCTGTGTTTGAGGAGGCCCTGTTTGCCTGAGGCGGCGGGCCCCGGCAAGCCCGGCGGCAGCGCCGTCGTTAATGCCCGGGGCGCATGCGCTTTTTGACCTCCGCACGGCCCTCGTCATAGCGCTCGACGATTGCCCGGACCACGATGGTCACGACCGCAAGGCTCGCCAGCACGGTCGCGGCCGCGAACGCGCCGACCGCGTTGTAGTCGGTGTAGAGCAATTCGATCTGCAGCGGCAGCGTGTTGGTGACGCCGCGGATATTGCCGGACACGACCGACACCGCGCCGAATTCGCCCATCACACGCGCATTGCAGAGGATCGCGCCGTAAAGCAGCGCCCATTTCACGTTCGGCAGCGTCACCGACAGGAACATGCGGAAGCCGGACGCGCCGAGACTGACCGCCGCCTCCTCGTCGTCCGATCCCTGCACCTGCATCAGCGGAATAAGCTCGCGCGCGACGAACGGCGCGGTCACGAACATGCTGGCGAGGAAAATCGCCGGCAGCGCGAACATGATCTTGATGCCGAACTGATCGAGGAACGGCCCGAACAGTCCCTGCGCGCCGTAGACGAACAGATAGGCGACGCCGGCGATGATCGGTGACACCGAGAACGGAATCTCGATCAGGGTGATGAGCAGGCTCTTGCCGGGAAACTTGAACTTCGTCACCGCCCACGCGGCGGCGATGCCGAAACCGATATTGATCGGCACGACGACGATGGCGGCCAGCACCGTCAGCCAGATCGCGTGCAGCGTGTCCGGCTCCGAGAGATTATGTACATATACCGACAGGCCCTTGGAGAAGGCCTCGATGAAGATCACCATCAGCGGCGCGATGATGACGAGAAGCGTCGCCGCGAGCACGCCGCCGATCAGGAGACGCTTGGTCAGCGGCCGGTCGCCGACGCGGTGGATGGCCGGCGTGCGATACGGTTTCGTGCGCTGGAAATCCATCAGTCGCCCCGCCCGATATAGCGCAGATGCCAGGCCTGCAGCAGATTGGTGATCATCAGCAGAACGAGGGCGGAGGCCAGAAGTACCGACGCAACCGCCGCCGCCGCCGGATAGTCGTACTCCTCGAGCCGGATGAAGGTCAGAAGCGCCGCGATCTCCGAATAGCCCGGCTGGTTGCCGGCGATGAAGATGATCGCGCCGAACTCGCCGAGCGAGCGCGAGAAGGCCAGCGAAGATCCGGCAAGCAGCGCCGGAAAGATCGCCGGAAAGATGATCTTGCGGAACGTGACAAGATCGCTCGCGCCCAGCGACACCGCCGCCTCCTCCACATCGGGGCTGATGTCTTCCAGCACCGGCTGCACCTGGCGCACGACGAAGGGCAGGCTCGTGAACGCCATCGCCGCGGCGATGCCGAGCGGCGTGAAGATGACGGTGATGCCGAGCGGCTCCAGAACTGATCCATACCAGCCGTTCTTGGCAAACAGCGCCGCGAGCGCCAGACCCGCCACCGCCGTCGGCAGCGCGAACGGCACGTCGACCAGCGCATCGAGAAGACGTTTGCCGGGGAACTCATAGCGCGCCAGCACCCAGGCCAGCGCAAGTCCATACACAGCGTTGAACAGCGTCGCCCCGAGCGCGCACAGGAAGGTGACGCGAAAGGCGGCGATGGTGCGCGGGCTCGTGACGATGCCGACGAACTGGTCCCAGCCGATATCGAGCGCCTTCAGGACGAGCGCGATGAGCGGCAGGAGAACGATTATGCCGAGATAGCCGAGCGTGACACCCATCGCGAGCGGAAAGCCCGGCAGGACGCGGCGCTGCGTAAAGGGAGAAATTACGGCTGACATCGGCGAGAACTTATTCCACGCAATTGACGCGTATATATCGCGCCATCATCGGAAGTTATCTGCATAATCGGATTTGCACATTTCCTCCAGTCCCTTCGCCGCGGGATTTTGGTGTCTCTCGCGATGGCGAACAGCGCGGAACGCGCGCGGCGGCAGCCCCGCGTCGAGCGCAACGAGATCGCGGCTGTCGAGGAATGGCTGCGCCGCGCTGCGCGAAACCGCCGCGGCATAGGGGCCACTGCGCACCGCCGCCAGGATCGCTTCGTTTGACGGCAGGATCAGTGCGATCGACAGAGAATCGGGATCGCAGCCGAGCATGCGCAGGCCGGCCTCGAATGCCGAACGCGTGCCGGAGCCGGCTTCGCGCCGGATCCATTGCGCACCGGCGACCAGGTCCGAGGGGCTCAGCTTCTTGCGCCCGGCAAGCGGGTGGCCGGCGCGCACGACGATCACAAGCTCATCTTCCGCGAGACGTTCCACAACAAGCGCCGGTGCATCGATATCGCCTTCCACGAAGCCGATTTCGGCGCGGCCATCGAGCACCGCTTCCGCCACCTCCCGGGTATTGCCGACCCGGAGGCTGATCTCGACACCGGGATTGGCTTCATGAAAGCGCACGAGGCGCGGCGGCAGCCAGTAGCTCGCGATGGTCTGGCTGGCATATATGTCGAGCGCGCCGGCGCCCAGCCCACCGAATTCGCGCAGCAGATGCCGGGCGGACTGCGCCTCGGCGATCACCGCCCGCGCCCGATCGAGAAAAATCCGGCCCTCGCGCGTCAGCTCCAGCCCGCGGCCGATCCGGTCGAACAGGCGGACATTGTGGTTGGTTTCGAGCGTGCGGATCGCGGCACTGACCGCCGAAGGAGTGAGATTCAGCGCCTCGGCCGCCCGCGTCAGGTGCTGGCGCTCGGCAACCGCCACGAAAATGGAAAGCTGGTCCAGCGTCATTGTTCGATTATATCGAACAATTAGTGCATAATCATGCGTTTTTATCGAATGTCATATGGCGCTAGTTCTCGCTCCGAGGTGAGCGGCAGTGGCGCATTCGGCGATTCGGATCTTCCCGGGATTTCTTGCGGCAATGGCCGTTGCGGCGGCGGCATTTTTCATCGGCTCGGCACAGATCGCCGTGACCGGCCATGTCTGGCTCGATGCCCTGGTCGCCGCCATCGTTCTCGGCACCGCTCTACATACCGGCTTCGGGCTTGCGCCGCGCCTGCGGTCCGGCGTGCAGTTCGCATCAAGACTGCCGCTCGAGACCGCCATCGTGCTGCTCGGCGCGTCCGTCAGCCTGCAGGTCATCGGCGGCAGCGGCGGCGCCGTCGTATGCACAATCGCGGCTCTCGTCCTGTTTGCGCTTCTGGCCGGATATGTGTGCGGTCGCGTGTTTGGGCTGCCGCCGCGGATCACGCTGCTCGTGTCCTGCGGCAACGCCATTTGCGGCAACTCGGCCATCGCCGCAGCGGCGCCCGTCATCGGCGCCAGGCCGGACGAGATTGCCGTCTCCATCGCTTTCACCGCGGCGCTCGGTGTCGTCACCGTCGTCGCGCTTCCGCTGATCGGGATCCTGCTCGGCCTTGCCGATGCGCGATATGGCTTCCTCACAGGCATGCTTGTCTATGCCGTTCCGCAGGTGCTCGCCGCCACGGCCACCGCCGGCGCGGTCGCCGTACAGACCGCGACTCTGGTGAAGCTGACGCGCGTGCTCATGCTGGGGCCGGTCCTCTTCGTGCTGAGCCTGCGCGGCCGGGGCGACGGCCGGAGAACGCCTTTCCGCCGCATCGTGCCTTGGTTTGTCGTCGGCTTCGCGGCGATGATGGTCCTGCGCTCCTTCGGCCTGATCGCGGAATCCCTTCTGCCCTGGATGCGCGAGACGGCCACCGTTCTGACCATGATTTCGATGGCCGCGCTCGGTCTCGAAGTCGATCTGCGCGATGTGTTCAGCGCCGGCGGCCGTGTCATGGCGGCCGGCGCCATGGCGCTCACCGCGATCGCCGTCGCCAGCATCGCGGCGCTGTCCCTGCTGCCGCTGGGCTGAAACAAAACGGCCGGGACAAAAGCCCGGCCGTTGCGTTCGATGTCAATACAGCGGCGATTACTTGCCGACAAACACCTGATCAAGCTTGCCGCCCGAGGCGAAGTGCTCGGCCTGGGCCTTGTCCCAGCCGCCAAAGACGTCCTCGACCGTCACGAGACGGACCTCGGGGAACTTGTCCTTGTTCTTTTCGGCCACCTTCTCGTCCTGCACGCGGTTGTTGAAGCCCGCGATGATCTCCTGGCCTTCCGGCGAATAGAGATAGTCGAGATAGGCTTTCGCCAGTTCCTTGGTGCCGTGCTTTTCGGCATATTTGTCGACGACCGCGACCGGGAACTCGGCCAGAAGGCTGACCGGCGGCACCACGACCTCGAACTTGTCGTCGCCATACTGCTTCACGACCGCGGCCGTTTCCGCTTCGAAGGTGATCAGCACATCGCCCGTCTCGCGCTCGACGAAAGTGGTGGTCGAGCCGCGGCCGCCGGTGTCGAACACCGGCACGTTCGACAGCATCTTCTTGATGTATTCGTCGGCCTTGGCGGTGTCACCCTTGTACTCCTCGAGCGCCCAGGCGTAGGCGGCGAGATAGGTGTAGCGCGCATTGCCCGAGGTCTTCGGGTTCGGGAACACCGGCTGCACGTCGTCGCGCGCCAGATCGCCCCAGTTCTTGATGCCCTTCGGGTTGCCCTTGCGGACGACGAAGGCCGGCAGCGAATAATAGGGCGAGGCGTTGTTCGGGAACGCCTTCTGCCAGCCGGCATCGACCGCACCGCCCTTCACCAGAAGATTGATGTCCGTCACCTGGTTGAAGGTGACGAGGTCGGCTTCGAGGCCTTCGAGGATGGCGCGCGCCTGCTTCGACGTGCCGGCATGCGACTGGTTGAGCGTCACATCCTTGCCGGTCTTGGCCTTCCAGGCCTTGGCGAATTCGACATTCACCGCGGCATAAAGCTCGCGGCCGATGTCGTAGGAAACGTTGAGAAGAGAATTTGCGTCCTGCGCCTTGGCGGGCGCGGCGACGAGAAGCGCGGCAAAGGCCGCGGCGGCAAGGGCTTTCATGGAAATGTCCTCCAGATCACCGGCATATAGGGTGGATCGGAGATAATTACCAGATATAATTTGCTGTCTTTAGTATATTACATATAAATCAAGTTATTTAAGCAGCGGTACTCTCCGGCAAGCCACGCCAGGCCGCGTACTGCCGCAGCAGGACGGGCAGGGCGAGCACGAAACCGGCCACCGACGAATAGATCTCCGGCGCCACCAGAAGCATGGCCGAGACCGCTATCAGCGCCCTTTCCCAGGCCGCCATGTGGGTCAGCATCCAGCCGGCGAACGCCGCCGACAGGAACGTGATTCCGATGATCGTGCCGATGAAGGCGGTCAGGAAGGCTGACCACGTGAAGTCCTGCGTGACGAGCAGCAAGGCCGGCGAGAACACGAAGACGAAGGGCACCAGAACCTTGCCCATGCCGAGCCGGAACGCGATATTGCCGGTCCTGAACGGATCGGCTGCCGCCATGCCCGCCGCCGCATAGGCCGCGAGCGCCACCGGCGGCGTAATGTCGGCCAGCACCCCGTAATAGAACACGAAGAAATGCGCGACGATCGGCTCGATGCCGAGCAGGCCGAGTGTTGGCGCCGCGATCGTGACCATGATGATGTAGTTCGCGGTCGTCGGGATGCCGCAGCCCATCAGTATGCACACAATGCCGGTCAGGATCAGGGTGAACAGCAGCGAGAGCGTGGCCGGCGCGAGAAGCCATTGCGGAACGAACGTTCCGACCGCCATCGCGATATCATTTGCGGTCGAGGTCACGATGAAGCTGATCTTGAAGCCGACGCCTGTCAGCGTAACGACACCGACGACGATGCCGACCGTCGCGGCGGCAACGCCGACCGCCAGCGCATATTTCGCGCCGTCTCGCAGGATGTCGAAGATCTCGATCGGCTTCATGCGGCGGCGCGGATTGAGCAGGCCGACCGCCACGCACAGCGTGATGCCCCAGAACGCCGCGAGATAGGGCGTGTAGCCCGCGATCAGCATCCATACGAGCACGACGAGCGGGATGACTGTCGGCCAGTCGCGCGCGAACGCGGCTTTCAGGTCCGGCATTTCCTCGCGCGTCATGCCGCGCATGCCCTGCTTCTTCGCTTCGAAATGCACCTGCATGAAAACGCCGAAGAAGTGCATGAAGGCCGGCACGATGGCGGCAAGAATGATCGTCGTATAGGGCAGGCCCAGAAACTCGATCATCAGGAAGGCGGCGGCGCCCATGATCGGCGGCGTTATCTGGCCGCCGGTCGACGACGTCGCTTCGACAGCCGCGGCGAATTCGCGCCGGTAGCCCATGCGGATCATCGCCGGAATGGTCAGCGAACCAACCGTCACCGTATTGGCGACGGACGAGCCCGAGATCATGCCGAACAGCCCCGAGCCGAAGATTGAGATTTTGGCCGGCCCGCCGGCAAAGCGGCCCGCGACCCAGGCCGCGCAGTCGAGGAAGAGCTGGCCAAGGCCGATGCGCGTCGCGCAGACGCCGAACAGCACGAAGTGGAACACATAGGTCGCGACAACGCCGAGCGCGATGCCGTAAATGCCCTGGGTCGTCAGGTAGAGATGGTTGACGAGGTTCGACACGCTCGCGCCGGGATGGACGAGAATGCCCGGCATATGCTGTCCGTACAGCGCATAGGCCATGAAGAGGATGGCGATGACCGGTAGCGGCCAGCCGACCGAACGGCGCACCGCCTCGAGCAGACAGACGATCAGAACGCCGCCGAGAATGACGTCGGTCTGGGTTGGATTGCCGACACGGAATGCGAGCTCGGACAGCGGAATGAGCGGCACGTGAAGCACCGCGACAACCGCGCCGACCGCCAGAATCCAGTCGTAGAAGGGAATGCCGAGCGGCCGCAGAAGGGAGGATGCCGCCGGCTGTTCGTAGCCGCGCTTGAAAATGGGGAAGACGAGAAAAACGAGCGCCGTGACGAAGGCGAGATGGATGCCGCGGTGGACCATCTCCGACAAAAGGCCGAATCCGGCCGTGTAGTAATGGAAGAGAGACAGGGCGACCAGCGCGCTGCCGACGATCCAGTTCGCGAATGGCGTCAGCGGTCTGAAGCGTATCTCCGGGTCGAACTTTTCCTCGAGGCGCCTGGCTTCCTCTTCATTGAGTTCCATCCCGGCCATGCCGCACCTCTCAGCCATCCGATCGAAAAACACCCCCGGCCTGAGCCGGGGGTGCCTGATGCCCTTACTTCAGAAGTCCGGCTTCCTTGTAGAATTTCTCGGCGCCGGGATGCAGCGCGATGCCGACACCGTCGGTGGCCGTTTCCTTGTTGATCAGCTTGCCCTTGGCGTGGCCTGAATCGAGCAGCTTGCGTGTGTTGTCGTTCCACAGCGCCTTGGTGATGTTGTAGATGAGTTCGTCATCCTGCTTCTTCGATGTCACCAGAATGGCGTTGACCGAAATCGTCGGTACGGCCGCGCTCTGGCCCTCGTAGGTGTTGGCCGGAACGTTGTCCTTGGCGAAGAACTTGTTCTCGGAAAGCAGCTTGTCGATCTCGGGCCCGTTGAGCGGCACGAGTTCCACGCCGGCCGACGTCGCGAGTTCGACGATCGCGCCGACCGGATAGCCGCCGACGAAGAACAATGCGTCGAGGGCGTTGTCGCGCAGCCGGTCACCGGCCGCGTTGGGCTTCAGATATTCGGCTTCGACATCGTTTTCCGTCAGTCCATACGCACTGAGGATGAGCTTGGCGTCGATCAGCGTGCCGGATCCCGGCTCGTCGAGCGAGACGCGCTTGCCCTTGAGGTCCGCCACCGACTTGATGCCGGCTCCCTTGCGGGCGACGAGATGGATCGTCTCGGGATAGAGGTTGGCGATCGCCACCAGATCCTCGTCCTTGCCCTTGCCGTCGAACACGCCGGTGCCGGTGGAGGCCCAGTAGGCCACATCGGACTGGGTGAAGCCCGCTTCCAGCGAGCCGCCCTTGATGGCGTTGATGTTGGCGACCGAGGCGTTGGTCGCAACGGCCGTTGCGATCAGGCCGGGCACGCCGCACGAGCCGCCCTTGTCGCACTCACGCGAACCGGGCGGGCTGGAGATCGCATTGGCAATCAGGCCGCCGATCGGAAAATACGTTCCGGCCGTGCCGCCGGTGCCGATGCGGAAGAATTTCATGTCCTGCGCGACCGCGAGGCCTGCACCCACGGTGGCGGCGGCCACGGCCGCACCGATTGCAAGACGACGAATACTGAAGACAAAGCTCATCTGGACCTCCCTGCCTGCCGGTTCTCTCCGGAGCCGGCTGCGAAGCCCGATGTTCGCTCGGCCCTTCCCCGAAGATCAACCCTTAAGACGTTAAACCAATGGCGGGTCCCAAGGGTTCCTCAGCGGGGCAGCATGAGCCCGGCTTCCCGATAATAGCGCTCGGCGCCGGGATGCAGCGGAATCACGAGGTTTTTCAAGGCCCGGTCGCGCCGTATGTCGCGGCCTTTGGCGTGGCCGGTGTCGAGCAGCGCGCGCGTATTGACATTCCACAGCGCCTTGGCGACGCCGTGGATCAGTTCCTCCTCCTGTTTTGCGCTGGTGATCAGGAGGGCGCCAACGCTGACGGTCGAAAGCGCCGGCACGCCGCGATAGGTTCCTTCGGGAACCCGCTCGAACGAGAAGAAGGAATAGCGTGTCAGGCGCTGCTCGGCCTGCCCGCCGCTGATCGGCACGATGTCGATGTCGATGCGTTCGGCAAGCTCGGCGATCGCCGGAACCGGCCAGCCGCCGACAAAGAAAAACGCGTCGATTTCCCCCGCCTCGAGCCTGGCGCCGGCGTCCGGCGGTTTCAGATATTCGGCCTTCAGGTCGCGTTCGGTGAGGTCGAAGGCGCCGAGGACGAGGCGGGCGTCGGCGAGCGTGCCCGAGCCAGGCTCGTCGAGCGACACCCGCTTGCCCTTGAGATCGGCGACCGAGCGGATGCCAGAACCCTTGCGCACGACCAGATGCACCGCCTCCGGATAAAGATAGGCGATGGCGCGCAGATCCCGCGCCGGGGGGCGGCTGTCGAAGGACCCGGTGCCGTTCATTGCCCAGTAGGCGACGTCGGACTGGGCCAGCCCGGCTTCCAGCCGCCCGGCCTGGATGTCGGTCACATTGGCGACCGAGCCATTGGCTGCGATCGCGATCGCCACCAGTCCGGGTACGCCGCACGCGCCGCCCTCGTTGCAGGGGCGGCTTCCAGCGGGGTTCGAGATCGCATTTGCGATGAGGCCGCCGACAGCGAAATAGGTGCCGGCCGTGCCGCCGGTGCCGATGCGGAAAAACGGCATATCGGGCATGCCCTGCGCGGCGGCGGGTGTGGCCAGCAGGCAGGCAACCGCAAGAAAGCCGGCCAGGGAGCGAACTCCGGCAGCGATCACTTCCATACCCCTTCCCGCCGCGCCTTATCCAAGGCGGCAGCCTTCCGGCCATAAATGCCATGCGGTTCAGCCGGGTACAACCTTGGGAGGGGATGCCGCCAAGGCTTGATTGCCGGGCCCCGGCGCATGACATTCGCCCGGTGATCGACCGCATATCCACGTCCGGCCATGGCCTGCCCGCGCTGAACGCACGTTCGCGCGACATCTTCCGGCAGATCGTCGACGCCTATCTCGCGACCGGCGAGCCGGTCGGATCGCGCAACATCGCGCGCGGTCTCTCCGCGCCGCTGTCGCCGGCCTCCGTGCGCAATGTCATGTCCGATCTTGAAGCGCTTGGCCTCATCCAGGCACCGCACACCTCCGCCGGCCGTCTGCCGACCGAACTGGGCCTGCGCTTCTTCGTCGACGCCATGCTGGAAATCGGCGAGGTGTCGGAGGCCGAGCGCCAGGCCATCGAAGCCAAGGTCGCGGGCTCCGGCCGTCCGCGCTCGTTCGAGGACGTGCTTGGCGAAGCGGGACAGCTTCTCTCCGGTCTCTCGCGCGGCGCCGGCGTCGTACTGACATCGAAACAGGACGCGCGGCTGAAGCATATCGAGTTCGTGCAGCTCGAACCGCGCCGCGGCCTCGTCATTCTCGTCAGCCAGGACGGTTCGGTCGAAAACCGTGTCCTGCCGCTGCCGCCCGGTCTCCCGGCATCGGCGTTGATCGAGGCAACGAATTATCTGAACGCGCGCATCGCCGGCCGCACATTGGCCGAGGTGCGCATGGACATCGAACGCGCCCGCGAAATGGCGCGCACCGAGCTCGACGCCATCACCGCGCAGCTCGTCGACGCGGGGCTTGCGAGCTGGGGCGAGGGCACCGAGCGCCAGCTCATCGTGCGCGGCCAGGCCAATCTTCTGGAGGACCTGAAAGCCATCGAGGATCTCGAGCGCGTGCGCCTTCTGCTCGACGATCTCGAGGGCAAGAAGGACGTGGTCGATCTGCTCGGCCGCGCCGAAAACGCCGACGGCGTGCGGATTTTCATCGGTTCGGAAAACAAGCTGTTCTCGCTGTCCGGCTCGTCGATGATCGCCGCGCCCTTCCGCGACGGGCGTCAGAACATTGTCGGCGTTGTCGGCGTCATCGGGCCAACCCGCCTCAATTATGCCCGCGTCGTGCCGATGGTGGATTACACCGCCAAGGTCGTCGGCCGCCTGCTCGGCGAAAGCTGACACCAAGCCATTTCGGAGTTTTTCATGCGTGCCGTTGCTGCCGCCGCCTGTGCAATCATTGCCTGCGCCACCGCGGCTTTTGCCGAAGAGACCTGCACCGTCATCGTCGATGTACAGACATCTGAAACGCTGATGCGCGAGGGCATCTGCGACCGCCGCCTCGCGCCGCAATCCTCGTTCAAGCTGCCGCTCGCCCTGATGGGTTATGACAGCGGCATTCTTGTCGATGAGCATACGCCGCGCTGGGACTACAAACCCGAGTTCGGCGGTTTCCGCGACGAGGAAAAGACGGCGCACGATCCGGCGAGCTGGGAGAAGATTTCGGTCGTCTGGTTCTCGCAGGAGCTGACACGCAAGCTCGGCGAGAAGGGTTTCGCCGCCTATGTCGCGGATTTCGGTTACGGCAACGCCGATGTGTCGGGCGATCCGGGCAAGAACAACGGGCTGACGCGCGCCTGGCTGAGTTCCTCGCTCGCGATTTCACCGGACGAGCAGGCCGCGTTTCTCGTGAAAATGCTGAACCGCAAACTGCCGGTCTCGAACCACGCCTACGACATGACGGCGCGCATCATGCCGGAATTTCAGGCGGGAGACTGGAAGGTCCGAGGCAAGACCGGCAGCGATGGCTGCGCGGGGCGGACGGGAAGCTGGACCGCAGCCGCCCGCTCGGCTGGTTCGTCGGCTGGGCCGAAAAGGACGGTCGCACGCTTGTCTTCGCGCGGATGTTTCTGGGCGACAAGCCATCCAAAATCTATGGCGGGATGATCGCGCGGGATACTTTTCTCACCGACCTGCCCGCGCTCGCGGGCAGGTAGACAGGCTTAGTGGAGGCTCACGGTCTCCAGCTCGTTTTCCCATGCATTGGCGATCGCGGCCTCTTCGGAGTCCGTCACAAGGATGGGCGTGCCGTCGGCGCCGAGCAGCGCGAACAGCTTCAGGCCGGGCTCGAGATCGGGCGCCTGCGGAAACAGGCGGTTGATCTCTTCGGACAGCATCGTCTTCACATAGGCGAGCTTGCCCCCGCCGAGACCGGCGAGTTCGTCCGTCGTGATGGCAGGCACAGCTTTGTCAATCATGTCACTCACCTCTCTCGCCCGTCTCGAGACGGGTCGTAATCTCGATCCTGCGCACCGCGCTGTCGGGCGCCGGCCGCGCAAGCTCGACCTCAAGCAGGCCCAGAGCGAGATCCGCACTCAGGACCTCCATCCCCTCGGCCAGCACGAACACGCGCTGAAACTGGCGTGCCGCGATACCGCGATGAAGGAAGATACGCTCCCCCTCATCGGTTTGACGCCCGCGAATCACCAGCTTCCCCTCTTCAAGAGTGATGCCAAGTTGCTCCGCTGTGAATCCCGCGACGGCCAAAGTGATCCTGAGCCGTTCCGGTACAGCGTCCGAGGCCTGGATGCGTTCCACATTATAGGGAGGATAGCCGTCGCCCGCTTTTGACAGACGACCGATGGTCCGCTCGATTTCGTCGAAGCCCAGAAGCAGCGGGCTCGCAATCAGTCGCGTCATCGTTGTCCAAAGCCCTCCCTTGAAGCGGCTTCGCAGAGCGGGACCCCGGATGGGCATACCGCGTGAACGATAAATGGGGAGAGAGGGAGCCGGCCGCAAGCGTCCCCGCAGGATGCCTGGGGCAGCGAGCAGAACTGAGGAAAATTTCGGAAATATTGCGCGCCGGGCGTCCGTCAGGCGGCTTCCGGCTTTTCCACCCGCTCGTAATGGCCGGGTCCGAGCAACCGCTACCGGCTGCACCTAACGATTGAAAGCAGGAAATTTGGTGGAGCCAAGGGGAGTCGAACCCCTGACCTCTTGAATGCCATTCAAGCGCTCTCCCAACTGAGCTATGGCCCCACGTGAGCGCCGGCGTTGGGACGTCCGGCGCGGATACTTCATCATCCGGCGTATGCCGCCGGGACCGGTCTAAGACCACAAAAGCGGCCCGACCTCAAGATTCTTGCCTCAAGTTTCTTCGTCGTCGGTAACGTCGCCGTCGATCAGTTCGGCCGCGTCGACATCCTCATCCTCGTCTTCCTCCAGGAAGGTGTCGTCGGCGTCGTCGTCCGGAATCTCCTCGTCAACATCGACGTCGTCGGCGTCCGGCGCGGCGGCGGTCTTCTTGCCGGTCGCGGTCTCTTCCTCGTCGGCGTCCTCGAGGGTCACGGTCTCGACTTCAGCCTCGACTTCCTCCTCGTCCGCCACCGGCGTCGGCGCGGCCTTGGCCTCGGCGCGGACGCGCGATGCGGCGACGGGCGCCACCGGAACCACCATGCCCGTATAGGGCGAGATGATCGGGTCCTTGTTCATGTCATAGAATTTGCGTCCGGTCGTCGGACAGACGCGTTTCGTGCCGAGTTCTGCTTTGGCCACGGAATCCACCGCTGTATCGAGAGTGGCGCGCTTCCTGACGCGCCTCGTTGGGCCTGTCAAGTAGAGGCCCGTAGGCATGGCGGCAAGCCCCCAGCTGTGTTAGAGGCGGGCCCATCCCGTAAATCCTTCCGGCGGTCCCTTCCCGTGTCGCAAGCCTCCGCTCCCAAGCCGCTTTCCGCGCGCCGCGCCGGCCCGCTCAAGGGCCATGTCCGCGTGCCCGGAGACAAATCCATCTCCCACCGCGCGCTGATTTTCGGCCTTCTGACCCGGGGCGCGACCGAGATCGAGGGACTGCTCGAGGGCGAGGACGTTCTGGCCACCGGCCGCGCCTGCTCGCTGCTCGGCGCGAAGGTCGAGCGGACCGGCACCGGCAAATGGACCGTCCATGGCGCGGGCGTCGGCTCGCTGCTCCAGCCGAAAGGCGTGCTCGATTTCGGCAATGCCGGAACGGGGTCGCGCCTGATGATGGGCGTCGTCGCGGGCCATGGCGTCAGCGCCACCTTCGACGGCGATGCCTCCTTGCGCAAACGCCCGATGAAGCGGGTGCTCGACCCCCTGCTGCAGATGGGCGCAGAAGTGGCCTCCGAAGCCGAAGGCGGCCGCCTGCCGCTGACGCTCACCGGCACCGCCGACCCGATTCCGGTCACCTATGAAACACCCGTCGCCTCCGCCCAGGTGAAATCCGCCATCCTGCTCGCGGCGCTGAATTCGCCGGGCACGACCACGGTCATCGAGAAGGAAGCGACCCGCGACCACACCGAAAAAATGCTGGCGCATTTCGGCGCCGACATCAAAGTCCAACCGCACGGCGCGCATGGCCGACAGATCGTATTGACGGGCCGCCCCGAGCTGCAGCCCAACAAGGTCGTCGTTCCGGCCGATCCCTCGTCCGCAGCCTTCCCGCTGGTCGCGGGGCTCATCGTTCCGGGCTCGGAAGTCGTCATCGAGGGCGTGATGGACAACCCGCTGCGCACCGGCCTTGTGACGACACTGCTCGAAATGGGTGCGCGGATCGAGGCGAAAAACCGCCGCACCGAAGGCGGCGAGAACGTCGCCGATCTCGTCGTACATGCATCGAATCTGCGGTCGGTCGATGTCCCCGCCGAACGCGCGCCGTCGATGATCGACGAATATCCGGTGCTCGCCGTCGCGGCCTCGTTCGCCGAGGGCACGACGCGCATGCGCGGCCTGCACGAACTGCGCGTCAAGGAATCGGACCGCCTGGCCGCCGTCCATGCCGGTCTCGTCGCCAATGGCGTCAACGCCGTCATCGAGGGCGACGACCTTCTCGTCACCGGCGGCCCGGTTCGCGGCGGCGGCACGGTCGCGACCCATCTCGACCACCGCATCGCCATGAGCTTTCTCGTGATGGGCCTGGCGTCCGAAAGCCCCGTCACCGTCGACGACGGCGCCATGATCGCGACCAGCTTCCCCGATTTCGTGCCGCTGATGGCCGGCCTCGGGGCGGATATTTCATGATCATTGCCCCATGATAATAGCCATCGACGGACCCGCCGCGTCGGGCAAGGGCACGCTCGGCAAGCGCCTCGCCGCGCATTACGGCCTCGCCCATCTCGACACCGGCCTGCTCTACCGCGCGGTCGCCTACGAACTTGTCCAGACCGGTAAACCGCTGACCGACGAGGCGGGAGCCGTCATCGCCGCCCGCAAGCTCGATGTCGACCAGCTGGACGACGAAAAGCTCCGCGGTGCCCCGATGGGCGAGGCCGCCTCCAAGGTCGCGGCCTTTCCGGGCGTCCGCGCCGCCCTGGTCCAGCTTCAGCGCGCCTTCGCCGCCCGGCCCGAGGGCGCCGTGCTCGACGGGCGCGATATCGGCACCGTCATCTGCCCCGATGCCGACGTTAAGCTTTTCGTCACCGCGTCGGCCGAAGAGCGGGCCCGCCGCCGCCACACCGAGCTCGCCGGCCGGGGCGACCCCATCTCCTATGACGAGGTGCTGGCCGATATCCGCGCCCGGGACGACCGGGACATCAACCGCCCGGCCTCGCCGCTCAGGCAGGCCGGGGATGCAACCTTGCTCGACACCACTAAAATGGATATAGACGCCGCATTCCGGGCGGCTGTCGCCATTGTCGACGCCGCTGCCTGACAGGGCTCCATTCAGCCCCGCACGTTTTCCGGATTTTGAACCGCGTCCCGACCCGCCACCCGAGCGCCGGCCCGCAAGCCCTCAATGAGGGGCTTTGGTCCTGTTTTCAGCGGACCGGGATGCATCGCAACACGAACCGCCGGTGCTGAAGGACTTAGCCGCCACATGAACGCTGTCGCAACCAAAACCAAACTCCACGACGATTTTGCCGCCCTTCTCGAACAGAGCTTCGCCGAACAGGATCTCGCCGAAGGTGCGGTCATCAAGGGTACCGTTACCGCGATCGAAAAGGATGTCGCGGTCATTGATGTCGGTCTGAAGACCGAAGGGCGCGTTGCGCTCCGCGAATTTGGCGGCCACGGCCGCGATCACGGCCTGAGTGTCGGAGACGAAGTCGAGGTTTACCTGGAGCGCATCGAAAACGCGCTCGGTGAAGCCGTCATCTCCCGCGACAAGGCCCGCCGCGAAGAGAGCTGGGTCAAGCTCGAAGTCGCCTTCAACGCCAACGAGAAGGTCGAAGGCGTCATCTTCAACCAGGTAAAGGGTGGTTACACCGTCGATCTCGACGGTGCGGTGGCCTTCCTGCCGCGCAGCCAGGTCGATATCCGTCCGGTGCGCGATGTCGGTCCGCTGATGAACATTCCGCAGCCGTTCCAGATCCTGAAGATGGACCGCCGCCGCGGCAACATCGTCGTCTCGCGCCGCACGGTGCTTGAAGAGACGCGTGCCGAGCAGCGTCAGGAACTCGTGCAGAACCTCGAAGAGGGTCAGGTCATCGACGGCGTCGTCAAGAACATCACCGACTACGGCGCGTTCGTCGATCTCGGCGGTATTGACGGCCTGCTGCATGTCACCGACATCGCCTGGCGCCGCGTCAATCACCCGACCGAAGTGCTGAACATCGGCCAGACGGTCAAGGTGAAGATCATCAAGATCAACCACGAGACGCACCGCATCTCGCTCGGCATGAAGCAGCTGCTGGCCGATCCGTGGGAAGGCATCGAAGCGAAGTACCCTGTCGGTACGAAGTTCACGGGCCGCGTCACCAACATCACCGACTACGGCGCGTTCGTGGAACTGGAGCCGGGCATCGAAGGCCTGATCCACGTTTCCGAAATGTCGTGGACCAAGAAGAACGTCCATCCCGGCAAGATCGTCTCCTCCTCGCAGGAAGTCGACGTGCAGGTGCTGGAAGTCGATTCGTCGAAGCGCCGCATTTCGCTCGGTCTCAAGCAGACCCTGCAGAATCCGTGGGAAGCCTTCGCGGAGAAGTACAAGCCCGGCACCGAGGTCGAAGGCGAGGTCAAGAACAAGACCGAATTCGGCCTGTTCCTCGGCCTCGACGGCGATGTCGACGGCATGGTCCATCTGTCGGACCTCGACTGGAACCGTCCGGGCGAGCAGGCGATCGAGGACTACAAGAAGGGCGATATGGTCAAGGCCGTCGTTCTCGATGTCGACGTCGAAAAGGAGCGCATCTCGCTCGGCGTGAAGCAGCTGTCCGGCAACCCGGTGTCCGACACCGAGGCCGCGACCGGCGGCGCGCTGAAGAAGGGCGCGACCGTCACTGTCGAAGTCATCGAGGTTCAGGACGGCGGTCTTGAGGTCAAGCTCGTGGATGGCGGCGCCAACGCCTATATCCGCCGCGCCGATCTCGCCCGCGACCGCAACGACCAGCGCCCCGAGCGCTTCTCGGTCGGCCAGAAGGTCGATGCCCGGGTCACCGCCGCCGACAAGAAGACCGGCAAGATCTCGCTCTCCATCAAGGCGCAGGAAGTGGCGCAGGAGAAGGAAGCCATGGAGAAGTACGGCTCCTCCGACTCCGGCGCTTCGCTCGGCGACATTCTCGGCGCCGCGCTCAAGCAGCGCGCCGACGACAAGGACGAGGACTGATCGTCTTTTATGTAATTACGATTGAAAAACCCGGGCGCGAGCCCGGGTTTTTTGTTTCGATGTCGACAGGAAACGCGTTTTCCGCGTTTACCTGTAAAGGCGGTTTGGCGTGCCGCCTGCCCTTGGCGATGGGGGCTTTTTTACATCGTGAACGACGTCGAATTCTGCGAGAGCGGCGGCGAGGTCGCCCTCGGCGGCGATCGCCCGCCAGACCGCCTCGAAATCTTCCTTCGCGGTTTCCAGCCGTACGGAGGCTTTGCGCGGTTTATCCTTAAGGAAAAACTGGATGTTCGCCGTTACTGTATGCACAAGGTCGGCGGTAACGGAGAGCGGCCCCGCTTCGGGCGCACCCATCAGAATGCCCTCGCGGTAGGCTCTGGCTATCCCCTGGCCCATGCGCTGCGCGTAACTCGCGGCGACCTTGGCCGGATCGCGCGTGAGATGAACATAAAATGCGTCCGTGCCAAATCTGTTGTCGAGGTCGCCGAGGAACCATGAAAGGCGGTTGTCGGCCTCGATATGATTTTGCGGATAGTCGAGACGCGCTGGGCCGCAAATGCTGGCGCGCGTTTCATGCCCCGATGTGAAGTTGGTGATATGCCGGCATGCTGCTGCAAAGGTTTGTGAACCGCAGCGTCCCGTACAGAGAACGAACACATTCATGATCATCGGATGCTAGGGCTGTGGTCGCCAGCGTTCAATCTGAAGCACGCGGCCACCGCCAGTAGACCGTGGAGAACCTTGTTCCCATGCGGCAAGGTTTGTAACTAAGCTCCTGCGAAACTCTGGAAGACGCTCATGCCGCTCGACGCCACCGCCCTTCTCGAACGCCGCCGCCTGCGCCGCCGTGTCAGCTTCTGGCGCATCTCCGCCCTCGTCCTCGCCGCCCTCGCCATCGTCGCGCTCGGCTGGCGCTTTTCCGGTCTCGTGCCGGGCAAGCATTCGCCGCATGTCGCCCGCGTCAACCTGAACGGCGTGATCCTCGGCTCCGACCGCCGCCAGAAAATGTTCGAGGAACTGACGAAGAGCACCGGCGCCCGCGCCGTGCTGCTCGAGATCGACAGCCCCGGAGGCGGCGTTGCGGCGTCCGAGGAACTCTACAAGGACATCCGCAAGCTCGCGGAAAAGAAGCCCGTCGTCGCCCTTATCGGTTCGGTGGCGGCGTCCGGCGGCTACATCGCGGCGATCGCGACCGATCGCATCTTTTCGGGCGAGACCTCGATCACCGGCTCGATCGGTGTGCTCGCACAATACCCCGATCTGTCGGGCCTGCTCACCAATCTTGGGGTGAAAATGGAGGCGGTGAAATCGGCTCCGCTGAAGGCCGCGCCCGACATGTTCAAGCCGACCACCCCGCAGGAACGCGCGGCGCTCGAATCCCTCATCATGGACAGCTTCGCCTGGTTCAAGAATCTCGTTTCGGAACGGCGCGGTCTGTCCGGCGGAAAGCTGGATGCCGTATCCGACGGCCGCGCCTTCACCGGCCGGCAGGCCATCGGGCTCGGCCTGATCGACCAGCTCGGCGGCGAGGAGGAGGCCCGCGCCTGGCTGGCCGACAGCAAGGGCATTCCCAAGGACCTGACGGTTCGCGAATGGAAGCCGGCGGACGGCTCTCTTGCCGGCCTTGGCTTTGCCGAGGAAGCCATGGCGGGCCTTGCCGACGCGGCCGGCTTTCGCGTGCTGGCGGCCCGGATTCGCGCCCAAAGCGCGTCAAGCCTTGAATTACAAGCGCTTGACGGAATTCTTGCTATCTGGCACCCTTCCCTGCAACAGTAAAAGTGCATAAGACACTTACACTTAGGGTAGGGCAACGTGATCAAATCCGAACTCGTGGGACGGGTAGCTGCCGCTAATCCGCATCTCTATCAACGCGATGTCGAGAATGTTGTGAACGCCATTCTCGACGCTATTTCCGAGGCCCTGTCGCGCGGCGACCGAGTCGAGCTTCGTGGTTTCGGGGCTTTTTCGGTTAAGAGCCGCCCGGCGCGCGAGGGTCGCAACCCCCGCACCGGCGAGAAGGTTTCGGTATCCGAGAAATCGGTGCCGTTCTTCAAGAGCGGCAAGGAAATGCGGGCCCGGCTCAATCGCGAGACCGTGGCCTGACCTGAAAGGGCGGCGCGTGCGAAAGATTTTGACGGCCATCGTCGTGCTGCCGGTGGCTGTGCTTCTTGTGGTTTTCGCGGTCGCCAATCGCGAGCCGGTGATCCTGTCGCTTGATCCCTTCTCGCCGGGCGCTCCGGCCTGGTCGATCCAGCTTCCGCTCTACATCGTCATCCTGCTGGCCATCGCCGTCGGCGTCGTCATCGGCGGCGTTACCGACTGGATCGGACAGGCGCGCTATCGCCGCGAGGCACGGCTCGGCCGTTCCGAGGTCCGCCGGCTGGAGCAGGAGGCCGCGGCCCTGCGCCGCTCGCAGGTGCCGCCCGCAACGGGCGCCAATCTCCCGGCGCCCTATCGGGCGGAGTAAGCGTCCATCCGGGGACCCTGCGGATTCCGGATCGCGCCATGCGGGTCCGGTATGCCGCATCCGACTCGACGTTCCGCCCCTCTCCCGTTAAGCCCTCTCCATGTCCGTCGAAGTCAAAATCTGCGGTCTGAAAACGCTCGAAACCCTCGACGCCGCGCTCGATGCCGGCGCCGACCATGTCGGCTTCGTCTTTTTCAGGAACAGCCCGCGCAATCTCAGCCTCGAGGAAGGCGCCCGCCTCGCCCGCCATGCGGAAGGCAGCGCCAAACGGGTGGCGCTCGTCGTCGATCCGTCGTCCGCCGAGCTCGACGAGATCATGGCCGTGGTGAAGCCGGACGCCATCCAGTTCCATGGTTCCGAGGGCCGCGAATTCCTGCGCGGCTTCCATTCGCGGTATTGGGACACGGAGGTCTGGAAGGCCATCCCGATCTCGACCGCGGACGATCTCGGTGCGCTCGCGCATTATCTTTCGGAGACGACCCGCATCCTGCTCGACGCCAAACCGCCGAAGGACGCCGACCGTCCGGGCGGCCACGGCAAAACCTTCGACTGGAGCCTGCTGAAAAATCTTGACCCTGATCTCGGCTTCATGCTTTCCGGCGGCCTCACTCCGGAGAATGTCGGCGATGCGATCCGTGTGACCCAAACGCGCGCCGTGGACGTATCATCGGGGGTGGAAAGCGCGCCCGGCGAAAAAGACATCGGGAAGATTCGCGCCTTCATTCAGGCCGCGCGTGCCGCGCGGCGGGAGACAGTCCAGTGAACGAGAGGCCGAATTCCTTCCGCTCGGGCCCCGACGAGAACGGGCGCTTCGGTATTTACGGCGGACGTTTCGTCGCCGAAACGCTGATGCCGAACATTCTCGCGCTCGAAAAGGCGTATGAGGAGGCACGGAACGATCCGGCCTACCACGCCGAGATGAACCATCATCTCACCCATTATGTCGGCCGTCCGTCGCCGCTCTATTTCGCCGAACGCCTGACCGAGCATTTCGCCCAGGTTTCTGCCGCCTCCGGCGGCAAGGGGGGCGCGAAAATCTACCTGAAGCGTGAAGAGCTGAACCACACCGGCTCGCACAAGGTGAACAACGTGCTGGGCCAGATCATGCTGGCCCGCCGCATGGGCAAGCCGCGCGTCATCGCCGAAACCGGAGCCGGCCAGCACGGCGTCGCCACAGCGACGCTCTGCGCGCGTTTTGGACTGAAATGCATCGTCTATATGGGCGCGGTCGACGTCGCCCGTCAGGCGCCCAACGTTTTCCGCATGAAGATGCTCGGCGCCGAAGTGGTGCCGGTGCAGTCCGGCGCGAAAACGCTGAAGGACGCGATGAACGAGGCGCTGCGCGACTGGGTGACGAACGTCTCCGACACCTTCTACTGCATCGGCACCGTCGCCGGCCCCCATCCCTATCCGGCGATGGTGCGCGACTTCCAGTCCGTCATCGGCAATGAAGTCCGTACGCAGATGCAGGAGGCCGAGGGCCGTCTGCCCGACTCGCTGGTCGCCTGCGTCGGCGGCGGCTCGAACGCGATGGGCCTGTTCCATCCCTTCCTCGACGACCCTTCGGTGGAAATATTTGGCGTGGAGGCCGCGGGTCACGGGCTCGACAAGCTCAACGCCGCCTCGATCAATGGCGGGCGTCCCGGCGTTCTGCACGGCAACCGTACATACCTTCTGATGGACAAGGACGGCCAGATCGAGGAAGGCCACTCGATCTCCGCCGGCCTCGATTACCCCGGCATCGGTCCCGAGCACTCCTGGCTCCACGATATCGGCCGCGCGAAATATCTCGCCGCCACCGACGACGAGGCGCTCGAGGCCTTCGGTCTGCTGTCGCGCCTCGAAGGCATCATTCCCGCGCTTGAATGCGCGCATGCGCTCGCCAAGCTGAAGGATCTCGCGCCGCAGCGGCCGAAGGATCACCTCATGGTGCTCAACCTGTCCGGACGCGGGGACAAGGACGTGCCCCAGGTCGCCGAGATTCTGGGGACGAAGCTGTGACCACCCGCCTCGACAAACGTTTCGCCGCGCTGAAAGCCGAAGGCCGCGCCGGCCTCGTCACCTTCACGATGGCGGGAGATCCCGGCCATGACGCCTCGCTCGAGATTTTGAAGGCACTGCCCAAAGCCGGTGCCGATGTGCTCGAACTCGGCATGCCCTTCACCGATCCGATGGCCGACGGTCCGCCGATCCAGGCCTCGGGCCTGCGCGCGCTGAAGGGCGGCGAGACGCTGCGCAGGACACTCGATCTCGTCCACGCGTTCCGCGCGACCGATTCCGATACACCCTTGATTTTGATGGGCTATTACAACCCGATCTACGTTTACGGGGTGGATGCGTTCCTGAACGACGCCCTTGCCGCCGGTGTCGACGGCTTGATCGTCGTCGACCTGCCGCCCGAAGAGGACGCCGAACTATGCGTTCCGGCGCTGAAAGCCGGGCTGAATTTCATCCGCCTCGCGACACCCACAACCGACGACGCCCGCCTTCCCGCGGTCCTCGCTAACACTTCCGGTTTTGTCTATTATGTATCGGTGACCGGCATCACCGGCGCCGCCACCCCGGATTTCGACGCGGTTTCCGCCGCCGTCGCCCGGATCAAGCGCCACACCGATCTGCCGGTCGCGGTTGGTTTCGGGGTCAAGACCCGGGATCATGCCCGGGCCGTGGCCCGCGGCGCGGATGCGGTTGTGGTCGGCTCGGCCCTTGTCGAAGCGGTAAGAAAAAGCCTCGATAAGGACGGCGCCGCCACGGAAAAGACCGTTCCCGCTGTCACGGAGCTGGTCCGCGAACTGGCGGAAGGCGTGCGTTCGGCCCGGCCGGTCGCCGCCGAATAAAGAATGGATGCGCCCGGGAGGCGCCGAACTGCAATGAACTGGATCACAAACGTCGTCCGTCCGGGCATCAAGGCGCTTCTGTCGCGCAAGGAAGTGCCGGAAAATCTCTGGATCAAATGTCCGGAGTCGGGACAGCTCGTTTTCCATAAGGACGTCGAGTCCAATCTCTGGGTGATCCCGGGCTCCGGCTATCACATGCGCATGGGCTCGGACGCGCGCCTGAAGCACATGTTCGACAATGGCGAGTTCGACGAGATCGCGTTCCGCGACGTCACCGCCGATCCGCTGAAATTCCGCGACGAAAAGAAATACGTCGATCGTCTGCGCGATGCCCGCAACAAGACCTCGATGAAGGATGCCGTGCGCGTTGCCGCCGGCGATCTCGACGGGCTTGAAGTCGTCATCGGCGTCCAGGATTTCGAATTCATGGGCGGCTCGCTCGGCATGGCCGCCGGCGAGGCCCTGATCGCCGGTCTCGAAGAGGCCGCGCGCCGCAAGTCTCCCTTCATCCTGTTCGCGGCCTCGGGCGGCGCGCGCATGCAGGAAGGCATCCTGTCGCTGATGCAGATGCCGCGCGTCACCGTCGCGGTGCAGGAACTGCGCGAACAGAAGAAGCCCTATATCGTTGTACTGACGAACCCGGTCACCGGCGGCGTTACCGCCTCCTACGCCATGCTGGGCGACGTCCATATCGCCGAGCCCGGCGCGCTGATCGGCTTTGCCGGCCCGCGCGTCATCGAGCAGACGATCCGCGAGAAGCTGCCGGAAGGCTTCCAGCGCTCCGAATATCTGCAAGCGCACGGCATGGTCGACATGGTCGTCCACCGCCATGAACTGCGCCCGACGCTGTCGCGTCTCTGCCGCCTGCTGACGCGGTCTCCGGCCGCCGCGACCGTTCCGCTCGCCCAGCCGCCGGCCGAACCCGACCTGGCCGAAGCCGCCGCCGCGGAGTGAGCGCAGTTACGGCACATTCAGAGCTCATGTGTGGTTGCCACACATGACGGACTCCTCCTCCATTCTCGAACGCCTGCTCACGCTGCATCCGCGCGAGATCGACCTGTCGCTCGGCCGCATCGAACGGCTGCTCTATTCTCTCGGAAATCCGGAAAAGAGCCTGCCGCCCGTCATTCATGTCGCGGGCACCAACGGCAAGGGTTCGACCGTCGCCTTCCTGCGCGCGATGCTGGAAGCGGCCGGCAGACGCGTCCATGTCTATACATCGCCGCATCTCGTGCGCTTTCACGAGCGCATTCGCCTTGCCGGCACGCTCGTTGACGAAGCCACCCTGGTCGCGGCGCTGCAGGAGGCCGAGCGCGTCAATGACGGCGCGCCCATCACCCAGTTCGAGATCACGACCGCGGCCGCGCTTCTGCTGTTCACCCGCACGCCGGCCGATGTCCTCATTCTCGAAGTCGGCCTTGGCGGCCGGCTCGACGCCACCAATGTCGTTGCGCGGCCGCTCGCAACCGTCATTACGCCCGTCTCCGTCGATCACACCAAGTTCCTCGGCGACACCGTGGAAGAGATTGCCATCGAAAAAGCCGGCATTCTCAAGAAGGACGTGCCCGCCATCCTCTCCCACCAGCAGGATTCGGTGCGCGATGTCATCGAGGCCTGCGCCGCGCGCGTCGGCGCCGGGCCGCTGTTCATTTCCATGCAGGACTGGCAGGCGCGCGAGGAGCGCGGCCGCCTTGTGTTCGAGGACGGCGACGGCCTGCTCGATCTGCCGCCGCCGCGCCTGCCGGGCCGTCATCAGTTCGAGAACGCCGGGACCGCCATCGCGACGCTGCGCGCGCTGCCGCAGCTCGGCGTCACCGCGAAGCATATCGAGACCGGCGTCCAGTCCGTCGATTGGCCGGCGCGCCTGCAGCGCATCACGAAGGGCCGCCTGATCGATCTTCTCCCGCCCGAGTCCGAACTCTGGCTCGACGGCGGGCACAATCCGGACGGCGCGCGCGTTGTCGCGCAGGAGATGGCGGCCCTCGAAGACCGCGTCGCGCGGCCGCTCATTCTCGTATCCGGCATTCTCAACACCAAGGATTCGGAGGGTTTCTTCGCGCCCTTTGCCGACCTTGCCGCCATCGTCCATACGGTGCCGGTCACCTCGAGCAATGCGGCGTTGTCGCCGCTCGAGGTCGCGACATCCGCCGAACTTGCCGGGCTTCCGGCGCGGCCGCACACCTCGCTCGAAGGGGCCCTGCGCTCGATCGGCGTCGAACATGACGAACTTGCTCCGCGCGTTCTGATCTGCGGATCGCTGTATCTTGCGGGCGAAGTGCTGGAAAAGAACGGCACCCCGCCGGGCTGATAAATACCAAGGACGCTTGATGGCCACGATTCCCGACATCCCGACCCGCGTCTGGAACCACACCTTCAAGCTTGATCCGATCGTCCGCAGCCTGCTCGACACGGATTTCTACAAATTCCTGATGCTGCAGATGATCTGGGATCTGCACCGCGATCTTCCGGTCACGTTCTCGCTCATCAACCGCACGACATCCGTTCGCATCGCCGACGAGATCGACGAGGCGGAACTGCGCGCCCAGCTCGACTTCGCCCGCACAATCCGTTTCTCGAAGCGCGAGATGATCTGGCTCGCCGGCAACAGCTTCTACGGCACAAAGCAGATCTTCCGGCCGGACTTCCTCGCCTGGCTGGAGGATTTCGCGCTGCCGGACTACGAGCTGAAGCGCGCCGACGGCCAGTATGAGCTGAGTTTCCACGGCCCCTGGACCCACACCACGATGTGGGAAGTGCCCGCGCTCGCCATCGTCAACGAGCTGCGCGCCCGCAACGCCATGCGCGGCCTCGGCCGTTTCGCCCTCGACGTCCTGTACGCACGCGCCAAGGCCCGGACATGGGAGAAGGTCGAACGGCTGAAAAAGCTCCCGGGTCTCAAACTGTCGGATTTCGGCACGCGCCGCCGCCACGGGTTTCTCTGGCAGCGCTGGTGCGTCGAGGCGCTGAAGGAAGGGCTTGGCGAAGCCTTCATCGGAACATCCAACGTCCTCCTCGCGATGGACAACGATCTCGAAGCCATCGGCACCAACGCCCACGAACTGCCGATGGTCTATGCCGCGCTCGCCGGAGACGATGCCGAGCTGCGCCAGACGCCCTACCGCGTGCTCGAAAACTGGCGGCGCTACTACCACGGCAATCTTCTGATCGTCCTGCCCGACACGTTCGGCACCGCGGCCTTCCTGCGCGACGCGCCGGACTGGATCGCGGACTGGACCGGCTTTCGTCCCGACAGCCTGCCGCCGGTCAAAGGCGGCGAACAGATCCTTGCCTGGTGGAAGGAGCGCGGCCGCGACGCGAGAAACAAGCTGCTCATTTTCTCCGACGGTATGGACGTCGCCGAGATCGAGGCCGCCTACCGCGCCTTCCATGGCCGCGCGCGCCTCAGTTTTGGCTGGGGCACCAATCTCACAAATGATTTTCATGGTCTCGTCGACGGGCGCAGCGGGCTCGACGCCATCTCGCTGGTCTGCAAGGTCACCGAGGTCGATGGCCGGCCGGCGGTGAAGCTCTCCGACAATCCGGCCAAAGCGACCGGCACGCCCGAAGAGATCGCGCGCTATCTCCGCGTCTTCGGCGCGGAAGGCTTCACCGAACGCAAGGTCGTCGTCTGAAGGGGGTGATCTCCGTCAGCCCGCCTTGGCAAGCTTGAGTTTCCTGGCAACGCCTTTCGGGTCCATTGCGATCAGGCGCACATACGCCTCGATCGCGCTGTCCGCCGTTTTCTGGCGGCCTTGCTCCAGATCGCGAAGTCTGGCGAGCGTAAACCGATAGGTCTTTGCAAAATCGGCCTGAGTCATGTCCAACTTCTTGCGGAGAAGCTTGAGAGACTGGCCGACAGAGATGTGTTCCAGCATTTCGGCGGTCAGCGGCAGAGCATCAGGATCGGTCTCGGCTGCCTTTCGCCGTGCTTCAGGGCTCAGCGCCTTTAGCGCCTTTAGCTCCGCTGCGCTGAAAGCGGGCGCGTTGTCTTTGCCGGGCGTGAAACTTGCCATGGTAAGCATCACCCTCCTCAGGGTCGGCTACGCGGGCTGAAATAATACGACCAACACTGCCGCGCATGGTGTAGGCCACGAAAAGGACGACGCCCTGAACCTTGGCCAGAACGATATGGCGGACTTCGCCATAGTCCTTACGGCGGTCGACGATGTCGACCCGATCCGGGTCCTTGAATACCAGGATCGCAACCTCGAAACGGACTCCATGCTTCGCGACGTTTTTCGCGGCTTTGGCATCGTCCCATTCGAAGGTCCTTGGCGCCATGTCCGGAAACTACGTAATTCCCGTACTATCGTCAATTGGGTTGATCCGGGAATCCCGCATTCAGCGCCGCTCGGCGACAACGCGAACCCGTGGCCGCGCTGCCTGCAGATTCTCGAACATGAATTTCACGAGTTCACCGAGCGCGGCCTCGTCGGCGGCGTAGAAGATCGCCCGCCCCTGCCGCCGCGCCGTGATCAGCCCGGCGCGCTCCAGTTCCTTGAGATGAAAGGACAGGTTCGAGGCCGAAACGCCGAGCCGCTCCGCCGCGGCGCCGGCCGCCAGCCCGCCGGAACCGGCCGTCGCCAGCTCCCGCAAAAGCAAAAGCCGCGTTTCCTGCGCAAGCGCGGAAAACGCGGCTGTGATTCGCGCCGTATCCACACTTCAATATTCATTGAAATATTGAAGTGTTACAAGCCTGCCGTCAGGCGGCGGCGGTGGAGATCCACTGCGCCAGCTGCTCCTTGCCGGCGGCGCCGACGCGGCCGTCGACCTTTTCGCCGTTCTTGAAGATCAAGAGCGCCGGGATCGACATGATGCCGAACTTCGAGGCGATCTGCTGGTTCTCGTCGACATTGAGCTTGGCGATCTTGACCTTGCCCTCGAGCTGGCCGGCGATCTCTTCCAGCGCCGGGCCGATCATGCGGCAGGGGCCGCACCATTCCGCCCAGAAATCGACGACGACGGGGATGTCCGACTTGAGGACATCGGCCTCGAAGCTGGAATCGGTGACTTTGACGGTGCCGGCCATATGTTGCCTCGGGTTCCGGTTTCAGGGAATCGCGACCTTCCGCGACGTGCCCGGAAGGTAGGAACCGTCCCCCTTCGGGTCAAGGAAGCGAGGGCATGCGCAGCGCGCGGTCCAGAGCCGCGTCAAGGCGGTCTTCCGCTATGCCGTCGAGCCTTCCGGCAGCGGTCCACAGCAGCGCGCAGTCCACGCGGCGGCCCGGATAGACGCGTGAAAGCAGCACGCGATAGAGCGCAAGCTGCGCCGCATAGCTGTCCGGCACGTCACCCGGCACAGGCCGGTCACTCTTGAAGTCGAGGATCAGCACCCGGTCGTCCTCGACGACCAGCCGGTCGATCTGGCCGGAGACGAAGCGCGGCGCGCGGCCCGGCAAGGACACGACGCCGGCGACCGGCACCTCGGCGCGGCCGGCGGCCAGATATGGCACGAGCAGCGGATCTTCGAGCAGCCACAGCGCTTCGTCGATCAGTGCCATGCGCGCCGCCTCCGGCGCATCGGCGGCAACCCGGGCGAGATAAAGCTGCGCGGCGTCCCGGCGCGCCGCCGCATCGAGCCGCGGCAGTTCCTCCAGCAGTCTGTGCAGCAGCGTGCCGCGGTCCTTCGCCGCGATGGCGGACGATTCGGCGGAACCCGGCGTAAAGACATGCTCCAGGGCGCGCGACGGCGACAGCGGTTCCGGCGGTGGCGCTTCCGCATCGATCTTCTTCGTCAGCCAGCCCGGCAGGGCGGGCGTGGGCCTTGTCTCTCGCGCCTCGACGCCGCTCGACCCGCTTGCGCCATAGACCAGCACCGTTCCGCCAAGCGTCTCGACTTCGCGCGATTCGGCGAACGGACGATCATCGTCACCGGCGGCCGTCAGCGCGTCGGCGACGAGCGTGTACCACGCGCCCTCGGACTTGATGCGCTCGGTCTTGTGCCCGGCGATGATCAGCCGGTCCTCGGCCCGCGTCAGCGCGACATACAGCAGCCGCCTGTGCTCCGCTTCGTCGAGCCGCTTCTCCTCGTCGCGCGCGGCCAGAAGCGTCGCGGGGTCGTCCTTCTTGCGACGCGACCAGAGCAGAAGCTCCGCTTCGCCCTCGCGGCGGCCGTCCTCGGCCGGCTCGTAAATACAGGGCGCCAGGGTGGGCGCGCGCTCGGCGCCGAAATCCGCAAGCACGACCAGCCGCGCCTCGAGGCCCTTCGCGCCATGCGCGGTCATCACGCGCACATCATTGCCGGCTGTTTCGAGGTCGCGCTTGATCTCGGCGGGGGCGGCCCGCATCCAGGCGGCAAAGCCCGCAAGGGTCGCGGTCTCGCTCTCGCCATGGGTCATCGCAAGACGCAGGAATTCGTCGAGCACGTCGTCGACCTCGCCGCCGAGCCGCGCGCGATAGGCCTTGCGCGCGCCGCCCGCGCCGATCAGGCCGGCATAGAAGTCGAACGGCCTCAGGCGCCGCGCGTCCCGCGCCAGCGATGCAAGCCGATCATACGCGCCGCGGTATTTCTCGTCGGCCGCCTCGCGCAGCGCGCGGCGAAGACTGCCTTTGCGCTCGGGTGCGAGGCGCAAAAGATCATCGTCGTCGAAACCGAACAGCGGGCTTTTCAGAACGCCCGCCAGCGCCAGATCGTCGTCCGGCAGCAAAAGGCAGTCGGCGAGCGCCAGAAGATCGAGCGCGGCGATATGCTTGCCGACATCGAGCCGGTCGGCGCCGGCAACGCGCACATTGCGCGCCTTCAGCTCGCGCAGGATGGCCTCGAACAGCGGCCCGCGATTGCGCACAAGAATGAGTATCTGTCCTTCCGGCACCGGTGCACATGGGCCGAGCGCATCGCGCCCTTCGGTCCAGCCCTTCACGGCATGGGCGATGCGCACCGCATTGCGCACCAGCGGGCTCTTCTCCTGCTGCGCATCGAGCGGCATGAACCACGGCTTGTCGTCGTCTTCCTTTTCGTCGGGAACGAGCAGCGGCCAGACCTGCACCTCTCCGGGCGCGCCGCGCCGCGCTGTGTCGTGCAGCGTGCCGCCGCCCTCCGACGTCAGGCCGCGATGCGCCGCCTCGAACTTGAACACACGGTCCACTACCGTCAGTACATCGGCGGCGGTGCGGAAGCTCTGGTTCAGCGGCTCTTCGTTGAACGTCAGCCCCGCTGCCTCGTGGCCGGTGCGATAATATCCGCGCACGCTCGCGAACATGTCCGGCGCCGCGCCCTGGAAGCCGAAGATCGATTGCTTTTCGTCGCCGACGGCGAACACGGTGCGCGCCACATCGCGCGCCCCGGCGCCCGCCATGAACTCCGAGGTCAACCGCTCGACGATTTCCCACTGGTCGGGCGATGTGTCCTGCGCCTCGTCGACGAGGATATGGTCGATGCCCTCGTCGAGCTTGTAATGCACCCAGGCCGCGCCTTCGTCCTTCAGAAGGCGCTTTGCAGCCGCGATCAGATCGGCGAAGTCGAGCACGCCGCGCCGCGCCTTTTCCGCGCGATAGCGCTGCCAGATCGCGTCGGCCACGACAAGCAATGCAAAGCTGCGTTCCGCCGCCGCGGCCGCACGGCGGCGCTCGATCAGGGGCACCAGCCGTTTGCGCTCGCTCAAAAGAAGTTCGTACAGATCGCGGCGCTGGTTCTGCAACTTCTTCGTGACAAACGCCTTGTCGGATCGCCCCTTGCGATCCTTGGTCAGGCACAGATCGAGATAAAGCTCGCCGCGCTTTTGCGGATTGCTTTCCTTCGTCGCGTCCTCGAGACATGCCGCGAGCTTGTGATCGCTCGGCGTTCCGGAGCGCAGCCAGCCGATCAGTTCGCTCCAGCGCGCCTGCGGAATACCATCGCCCAGAATTTCCGCCTCGACCGCCGCCTGGGTCTCGCCCTGCCCGACGCCAACCGCCTGCTCGATGCGGTTTCTGACCCGCGCGCTGGCGTCCGCGCCGTCCGGCCGCATCAGCGCGTTGAGCTGCTCCCCCCGCCACAGCACATCGTTCAGCGCGCGCAGCATCACACCGTCGCTTGCTTCCGCGACCAGCATCGAGAGCGCGCTGCCGAGCAGGCCGTGCTGCTCCTCGACCGCGAGGGTCAGAACGTCGTTGCGCGCTTCCGTGATCAGCTCCGCGCGCTGGCGGTCGTCCAGCACCGTGAACGCCGCGGCGACCCGTGCCTCGAACGGAAACTGGTGCAGCAGCTTCTCGCAGAACGCATGTATGGTCAGAACCTTCAGGCCGCCCGGCGTATCCAGCGCGCGGGCAAACAGCTTGCGCGCCCGCGCGAGTGTCAGGCGATCCGCGTTCTCGCCGATGTCATGCAGCGCCCTCGCAAGGTCCGCTTCCGGCATCGTTGCCCAGGCCCCGAGCCGCCGGAAAACGGTGTTCGACATATGCGCCGCCGCCGCGCGCGTGAATGTCAGACACAGGATCTTCGACGGCTCGACGCCGCTGAGCAGCAGCCGCATCACGCGGTTGGCGAGCACATGGGTCTTTCCGGAACCGGCATTGGCCGACACCCAGGCCGAGGCGGCCGGATCGGCGGCGCGGCGCTGGCGTTCGCGCGTCAGTTCGCTGGGCGAAAGCTCACGCGCCATTCTCGTCCTCCTCGCCGGGCTCCGGCGCCAGCGACCATTCGGCATAGCGCGCGAGATGATCGTAGTCGCCGTTCACCAGTCGCAGGAATTTCGGCCGCGTGTTCGACAGATAGGGCGTGTCCTCCTGCTCGTAGATGTCGATCAGCTTTTTCAGCCTGTCGAGCTTTTCGTCCGCCAGCGCCTGCGGCGTCAGCCCGTCCTTCATCTCGATGCGCCGTTCCTCGCCGCCATCGTTCTGGCCGGAAAGACGTACATATAGATACTCCAGTGGCTCGCCAGCTGGCACGCCGTCAAAGCCGCCCTGCGCCAGGATCGCGGCTTCGAGCGGCAATTGCGGCGCGAAGCCCGCGCGCACCTCGCTGCTGCCGGGCGGCGTCCCGGTCTTGTAGTCGATGACGGAATAGCCGCCGCCCATTGCGTCGAAGCGATCGGCGCGGCCGCGCAGGCGGAACGGGCGCCCTTCCGCCGTGTCCCATTCGATTCTGCCCCCGACTTCGGTGAACATCCTGTCCACGCGCGGGCGGCGCTCGCGCTCCCATCCGACATACCAGCGCACGATGCGCTCGAACCGCGGCCACCACAGCGCGCGCACATCCGGAAAATCCCAATAGGGCTGGAAATGCCGCCGGCCGATGTCGATCAGCCTGTCCTCCGCGTCCGCCGCCATGACATCGTGGTTCTGCGCGAACTCCGCCAGCGCATCGTGAATGATCGTGCCGCGATCGGAAGCCTGGGGCAGCTCGCCCGCTTTTTCCAAAGGGCTCAGCTTCAGCACATGACGCGCATAGATGGCGTAGGGATCGCGGATCAGCGTCTCGATTTCCGTCACCGACAACGATGCGGGCCTCAGCTCGCGCCTGGGTCGCGGCTCCGGTCTCTGCAAACGCGGCGGCGGGCCGGGCGCGGCATCGAGCGCGGCGGCAAAAGCCAGATAGTTTTCGCCGCGCGCCCTGAGCTCCGCCCAGACCTCGGCTCCGGCCACGGCTTCAAGCCGCTGCAGCCAGCGCGCCGCGACCGAGGGTGCGCCGCCGGCCTTCAGCGAACGTGTCAGTACGACGTCGCCGCCGCCCATCAACTGCTCGAAATCATGCGCCTGCTGCCCGGTGCGCCATTCCGGCGGCGGCAGCCCGAGCGCGCCGCGCATCGGACGCGATAGAAACGGATCGTTCTCCGCCGGCGCCGGCCAGTTCGTCTCGTTCAAGCCGCCGAGCACGACGCGGTCGAAGCCGAGGAGACGCGCTTCGAGCGTTCCGAGAATTTTCAGCCGCGGATGCACCGGCCGCACGGATTTCGCGGTCTTGCCGCGCAGCATGGTTTTGAACAGAACGGGATAGCCAGCGAGACGAACATGGATCGCCGCGGACGGGCCTTTCAGAGCCTCGTCGAAGAAGGCAAGAAGTTCGGCATGATCGCGGTCCGCGGCTCCGCCGAGCCGCACCGCTTCCAGCGCGTCGCGATGTGCGACGAGAATGTCGGCGAGCGGCGCCTCGCGTCCGCTTCGTACATACGCGCAGAGCGGCTCCAGTGCGACACGCAGCGCACCGACAAGTTTCCGCGCGCCGTCCCATTCCTCCGGCCGGAGCGCGCGCTTGGCGCCATGCCAGAAATACCGGTCGCGCTCGCCCGCCACCTCTTCGAGCGTCAGCTTCTGCAACAGGCCGTCGGCGCCGGGTGGCGGGGCCGCGCCGCGCAGCACGCCGATTTCCAGCGCGTCGGCCGCGCGCAGCAATTCCTTGCCGTCCCAGCCCAGCTGCGTGTGGCCGTGCCGCAGCAGCGCGATCAGCGATTGCGGCTCGAGATCATCCGCAGCCGCCTCGGCGACGAGGCGTGCGAGAATGCCGGCCGGGCTGTCGGCCAGAGGCAGGCCCGCCGAATCCTCCGAAACGATGCCCCAGCGCATGAGTTCGGCACTGACGCGGCGCGCGAGATTGCGGTCGGGCGTCACCAGTGCCGCCGTCCTGCGCGGCTGTTCCAGCGCCTCGCGCAGCGCGATCGCGATCCCCAGCGCTTCCTCGCGCTCGTTCGCCGCCTCGACCAGCGTCACGCCGTCGAGCGCGGGCGCGGCGTCAATACTCAGACCGGTCCAGCGGTCGGTGAGATCGGACGGCAGCATGGCCTGCGAGATCAGTGCGCGGCGCCGGTCGCGCGCCGCGTCCTCTTTGCCGATGAGGCCGACTTCGCCGGGCTGCACATCGAGCCGCGCAAGGAGGCGATGAAACGCGTGTTGCGGATGCGTCCAGGCTTGTGCCGGAACCTCGCCCTTCGTGCCCGCGCCGCCGATGGCGGCCCATGTCTCCGCGTCGGCGCGCACGTCGAGCCCGTGCAGCACCACCGCGCCATAAGGCAGTTGCGCCACGACTCGCATCAGGTCCGCGGTCGCGGGGTTGGAGCCGGTCGAACCGGCGACGATCACCGGCGTCTGCGGCGGGTTCTCGCGCAATCGTTCCGCCAGTGCGCGCAGCATGGCGTTGTGGCGCGCGACCCGTCCGACCTTACGTTCGTCCCTCAGATGTTCCGGCCATTTCTCGGCGGCGACATTCAGAAAGCTTGTTGTCATCTCCCAATACCTGTCATGTTCGGGCGGGACGAGCTTCGCAAGTTTCTCCCACTGCGTACCTTCGGTTTCGAAACTGTCGATCAACTGGCCGAGCGCGATCGCCAGCGACATCGCCTCCGCGGGCGAGGTCGATATCAGGTCCGCTTCGTCCGGAGCCGCGGACACGGCACGAGAAATGATGCGCGCCCAATCCCGAATGAAGCGCGCAAGCACAAGACGCCTTTCGGTCTCGCCGATGACGGCGCCGCCGCCTGCGGGGTCCTCGAAGTCCTCGTCCTCACCGAGTCCGCCAAGCGTCAGGACACGCGGAAGCAGCGCCGCCCCGCCAAGCATTTCGGAGACGATTGCTTCGAACTCCTTCGCCGCGCGCCGCGTCGGCAGAAAGATCAAGGCTTCCGACAGCGCGAGCGGATCGCCGCCCAGCGGCTTCAGGCCCGGAACCAGCCCGCCGTCGAGCAGCGCCTCGGCCAGCGTTTCGAGAAACGGCACGCCCGAAGGAACGGACAGAAGACACCGCCGCGTACGCGGTTCAGCCCTGGTCGGCGGCATAGCAGGCCTCCGCCTCGGCAATGGCATCGGGCGTTCCGACATGCATCCATGTGCCGTCGAGCCGGATGCCGTACAGACGATCCCTCTCGATCGCACGATCGAACAGAAGGTTCAGCGAGAACGGCCCGTCCGGCGCGCCCTTGAAGAAATCCGCCGTCGTGACGATGGCTCCGGCATAGACGAAGGGCGTCACCTGCCCCTCGGCGCGACGTGTCAGCCGCCCGTCGGAATCGGCGGAGAAATCCCCCCTTCCGTCATAGCCGCGGCTCGTCGCCGTCGCCGCCAGCAGCAGAAGCGCATCCATGCGCGCGGGATCGAACCTCCCCGCCAGCATCGGCAGGTTGCGCTGCATGCCCTCGATCCAGATCGTATCGGAGTTGACGATGAAGAACGGGCCTTGCCCGAGCTGCGGCAGCGCCTTCTTCACCCCGCCGCCGGAATCGAGCAGCTTGGCGCGCTCGTCGGAGAGCACGATCTTTGGCGTTCTGCGCGCCTTGAGGTGGCGTTCAAGCAGGTCGGCGTGGTGGTGAACGTTCACCACAACGGTCGCGACGCCCGCGCCTTCGAGCCGGTCCAGCACCCGGTCGACAAGCGTCCGTCCATACACTTCGACCAGGGGCTTGGGTTTTGCGTCGGTCAGGGGCCGCATCCGCGTGCCAAGTCCCGCCGCCAGAACCATGGCCGTCTTCGGCGGCGTCATTTCTTGCCTCCGAAGGCGTCGAGATACCAGGTTCTCAGCGGCGCCATCGACGGATGCGCGAGATCGCGGTCGAGATAGGCAATCAGCCGCGGTATGTGCTTCAGATAGTCCTGCTTGCCGTCGCGCAGCGCGAGGCGGACGAAAATGCCGAGGATCTTGGTCGCGCGCTGGGCGCCGAGCGTGGCATAGGCCGCGGCGAAATCCAGCGGCTGGAAGCGCGAATCGGCGGCGCGCCGTCCGGTGACATATTGCGTCAGCAGCTGCATTTCCAGAGCTTCAGGCACATCGACCCGCGCATCCTGCAACAGCGAGACGACATCATAGGCAGGATGGCCGATTACTGCGTCCTGGAAATCGAGCAGGCCCACCCGGCTTATGCCCTCGCGCTCCGGCAGCCACATCAGGTTCGGTGAATGATAGTCGCGCAGCACCCAGGCCGTCGGCGCCTCGACGATCGGCGTCAATACATGACGCCACAGCGCGACGAATTCCTCGCGCTGCGCCTGTGTCGGCGCGCGGCGCATATGCGGCAGATACCAGTCGAGCAGTAGCTCGGTCTCGATCAGGAGCGCGTCCATGTCGTAGGACGGCACGTGATAGGCGCCGCGGTCGAGCGGCACCTCGCGCGGCATGTCGTGCCGGTGCAGATCGACGAGAACATCCGTCGCCGCCTTCATCCGCTCGGGTACATGCAGGCCGTTTTCGACGACGCCGGTCCGCCCGAGATCCTCGACGAGGAGGAACCCGCGCTCGAAATCGGCGGCCAGGATTTCCGGCGCGGAATAGTTCAGCGAGCGCAGCACCACCGCGACCGCCGCGAACGGAACGGTATCCTCGGCGAGATGGGCGATGCGGCTGTAGGGCTTGCCGCCGCGGATCGGCGGCCCGTCGGGCTGACGCGGCGAATCCATCAATATCGCGCTGCGGCCCCGTTCGATCAGCCGCTCGTAGCGGCGCGTCGAGGCGTCGCCCTTCACATGCTCGCGCCGCGCGCCGGCCCAGCCGATCTGGTCGAGGAAACCGGCAATCTGCAGCGCGCGCGAGATGCGCGCCGGCCAGTTGCCGTGCGGCATGATCGTCACGCGCCGGCTCTGGGGTTGTTCGAGGTCGATCTCGAACCGCAGTTCGAGACGTTCGCCGGAAAGCTCGTTCTCGGCGCGGTCGGGCCATTCGACGAGAAGGATCGCGTTCGCCGCATTGTCTTCCCAGCCGATCTCCGCGAGCTCGGCCGCGCCGGTGATGCGGTAGAGATCTGCGTGCACGATCAGCCCGCGCGGCGTCTCATAGGTCTGCATCAGGCTGAAGGTCGGGCTCGGCACGTCGAGCTGCGGATTGCCCGCGAGCTGGCGCACCACATAGCGCGCAAACGTCGTCTTGCCCGAGCCGAGATCGCCCGCGAGCGTCACGATATCGCCCGGCGCGAACATCGGAGCCAGCGCCGCCGCCAGCCGCGCCGTCGCCGCCTCGTCGGGGAGCGTCAGCCTGTGCGCCCGGACCGCTTTGTCGTTCATGCCCTTATTCTGCCGCGACGCGGGCCGCGCCGCCACCATCCTCGGGGAAAATGCAGGTCACTTCCGTGCCGCTGCCCGGCGTGCTGTCGATCGAGACGGAGCCGCCATGCAGTTCAACGAAGCTGCGGACGATGGAAAGGCCAAGCCCCACCCCGCGATGGCGCGAGCCTTCCGTGCGGGTCTCGAACCGGTCGAACACCTTGTCGATCTGGTCGGCGTCGATGCCGCGCCCCTGGTCGTTGACGCGGAAAATGACGGTGCGGTCGCCGCGCTCGACCTCGAGCCGCACCGGCTTGTCCTCCGGCGAGAAACCGACGGCGTTGGAGAGCAGGTTGAACAGAACCTGCCGCACTCGCTTCTCGTCGGCGATGAAGCTGCCGATGCCCGGCGGCACGTGGATGTCGAGATTTGTCCCGCTCTCCTGAAGACGCCCGCGCATGCCCTCGACCGCGGCGTCGACCGCATCCCGGATGTCGACGCGCGAGAGCTCGAGTTCCATCGTGCCGGCGTCGATCGTGGTGAGATCGAGAATATCGTTGATGATCGTGTACAGACTCGCCGAGCTGTCGAGGACATGGCCGGCATATTCGCGCTGCTTGTCGGTCAGGGGGCCGGTGTTCGGATCGGAAAGAAGCTGCGCGAATCCGATGACATTGGTCAGCGGCGCGCGCAGTTCGTAGGACACGTGCTTGACGAAGTTGGATTTCAGCAGGCCCGCGGCCTCCAGCGCCTCGTTCCGCTCCGTCAGTGCGCGCTCCATGCGCACCGAAGCCGTCACGTCGGAGAAGGTCACCAGCGTCGCGCCGTCCGGCAGCGGAACGGTGCCGATATCGATGGCGGCACCGTCCATACGCTCGATGCGGCCGCCAACCGGCATCCGGCTTTCCGGAATCGCCGTCACCGCCATTTTCAGCATGTCCCACGGCTCGGCGGGCGCGTGCATCTGCTGGCAGAGCTGGAACACGCGCACGGCATGCGGCAGCGCCTGGAGTTCGCTCTGCGGCAGCCGCCACATCTGCGCGAAGGCGGGATTGTAGAGCTTCAGCCGCCCGTCGGAGCCGAACACCGCGACCGCATCGCGCAGATGATCGAGCGTCTCGCGCTGCACGCGCGCCAGCGCGTTGAAGCGGCTTTCGAGGTCGATCCGCTCGGTCACGTCGTCGAACAGATAGGTCACGCCGCCTTCGGGGTTTGGCGTCTGTACGACGCGCAGCGTGCGCCCGTCCGGAAGATGCCACCAGTGCTCGCGCGGCTCCACCGCGCGATAGGCTTCGTGCAGCTGCGCCTTCCACCCCTTGTAATCGGTCGGCACCGGCAGCAGTTCCTCGGCGCGCAGGCGATCGAGGATCGCGCCGTCGGTCGGCTCCTGCGACAGGAACGCGGTGTCGAGCTGCCACAGCCGGTGGAAGGCGTGGTTGTGGAACGCAAGCCGCTGGTCGGCGGCGAAGATGGCGACGCCGGTCGCCAGCTCGTCGAGCGTCTTGCGGTGACTTTCGATGCGGCGCACGAGATCGGACTTCAGGCTTTCGAGCTCGGTCATGTCGACCGCAAGGCCCGCCGCGCCGCCTTCATGCGGCACCTCGATCACCTCGAACACGCGGCGCTGGCCGTGCGTAATGACGGGCGTGCGGTCGCGGAAACTCTGGCCGGCCGCGGTCATCAGCGCCGCCTTCTTCCGCGCCGACACTTCGAGAATGTCGAGATTGGCGCCGCCACCGGCGACACCGCCCGGCGCCGCGTCGACGGTTTCGGCATAGGCCGAGTTGGCCCAGGAAATCCTGCCGTCCGGCGCGCGCAGCCAGGCCGGCTGCGGCAGGCGGTCGAGCAGGGCATGGAAGCGCGCCACCTCGCGCTGCATCTCGGCGTGGCGCATCTTCATCTCGGACAGCTGCAGCGCCTCGCCCGCGAGCGAGCGGATGCGCACCACGGCGCGCCCGCCGGCGGCGCGGCCGTCGACCGCGACATGCTCGCCCTTTTTCGTCGTCACCAGCGTGTCGAACGCCTCGCCGCGCGCCCTCAGCCGCTCAACCTGGTCTTCCAGCTGCGCGGCCTGGTCGGGCGAGGTCCACGACCCGAACGCCAGCGCCTTGCGGCCCGGCGGCACGCTCAGGCT
This sequence comes from Hyphomicrobiales bacterium, assembly GCA_022842205.1. Lineage (GTDB taxonomy): Bacteria > Pseudomonadota > Alphaproteobacteria > Rhizobiales > Methylopilaceae > Flaviflagellibacter. Next base: position 96,766 of record JALHQA010000005.1, on the reverse strand, counting down.
TCCCGGCAGCATGCCGGCGACATCGGGCTCCTCGCTGGTGCCGCCGAAGCTCGCGACGATCTGCGGCTCGGTCGCCGCCATCGCCTCGGCGCGCTCCAGCCGGGCCCTGAGGTCCGACACCATCTTGCGCAGCGTGGATTGTTCGACCCCGGCGCGCGAGCGGTGGCGGGCATGGAGCACGGCGGTCGCGGTCGTCGCGCACAGCAGGCCGAGCGAGACCGCGGCCCAGCCAAGGCCCCAGCTCTGTTCGCTCGCCAGCGCGAAGACGGATTGGGCATGGACGGAGGACGACGAAAGCAGGGTCGATGACAGCAGGACGCCTGCGAGCGGAATCGCATAGGCACGCCGCTCCCTCGCGTTCCGCATAGAGTCCCCGCCTCGAACCAGCAGCGGCCGCCCCCGCGCGACCGTCCCCGAATCAGGACAATCTACATGCGTCGCGACTCGCGCCCAAGACGCGCGGACTCAGGGAGTCAATTAAATCCGGTCTGTGGGCGGGATTGGGGACAAGCTGTGGACGGAGTGTGGATTATCCTCTCCCGAGCCAAGCCGGATGTTTCCGACCTGGCCACCAGAAAGCAGAGCTCGGCAGCAGCCGAGTTCTGACGGGAGAGGGTCCCAGCAAACCGGCCCGACCCTCATCCTGAGGAGCGCCCGTCAGGGCGCGTCTCGAAGGATGGGCCACAATCGGCAAACCCCTCATCCTTCGAGACGGCGCTGCGCGCCTCCTCAGGATGAGGACCGCCATCAATACCTATACGTCTCGGGCTTGTACGGCCCCTGGACCGGCACGTTGATATAGCCCGACTGCTTTTCCGACAGTTTCGTCAGCTTGGCGCCGACCTTGTCGAGATGCAGCGCCGCGACCTTTTCGTCGAGGTGCTTCGGCAGCACATACACGCCGACCGAATATTTGCCGGGATTGGTGTAGAGCTCGATCTGCGCCAGCGTCTGGTTGGTGAAGGACGCCGACATCACGAAGCTCGGATGACCCGTCGCGTTGCCGAGATTGACGAGCCGGCCTTCGGACAGAAGGATGATGCGGCGGCCCGACGGGAATTCGATCTCGTCGACCTGCGGCTTGACGTTCGACCATTTGAAGTTCTTCAGGGCCGCGACCTGAATCTCCGAGTCGAAGTGGCCGATATTGCAGACGATGGCGCGGTCCTTCATCTCCCGCATGTGATCGACCGTAATGACATCGACATTGCCGGTGCAGGTCACGAAGATGTCGGCGCGCGGCGCGGCCTCTTCCATCGTCACGACCTCATAGCCTTCCATCGCCGCCTGCAGCGCGCAGATCGGATCGACCTCGGAGACGAGCACGCGGCAGCCGGCATTGCGTAAGGATGCCGCCGAGCCCTTGCCGACATCGCCGAAGCCCGCGACCATCGCGACCTTGCCGGCCATCATGACGTCGGTGCCGCGGCGGATGCCGTCGACGAGCGATTCCTTGCAGCCGTAGAGATTGTCGAATTTCGACTTCGTCACCGAGTCGTTGACATTGATCGCCGGCCACAGCAGCTGGCCCTTCTTGTGCATCTCGTACAGACGGTGCACGCCGGTCGTCGTCTCTTCGGTGACGCCGCGAATGGCCTCGGCCACTTTCGTGTACCAGCCCTTTTTGGTCTTCAGCCGCTCCTTGATGGCGGCGAACAGAACTTCCTCTTCCTCGTTGGTCGCGCCTTCGAGGAAGGCGACATCGCCCGCTTCCGCGCGCTTGCCGAGATGGATCAGAAGCGTCGCGTCGCCGCCGTCGTCGAGGATCATGTTCGGCACGCCGCCGTCATGCCATTCGAAGATCTTGTGGGTGTATTCCCAATAGTCCGTCAGGCTCTCGCCCTTGATGGCGAACACCGGCACGCCGGCGGCGGCGATGGCGGCGGCGGCGTGGTCCTGCGTCGAATAGATGTTGCACGAGGCCCAGCGCACATCGGCGCCAAGCGCCTTAAGCGTCTCGATCAAGACGCCGGTCTGGATCGTCATGTGCAGCGAGCCGGCGATGCGCGCGCCCTTCAGCGGCTGCTTCTTGCCAAACTCAGTGCGCGTGGCCATCAGGCCCGGCATCTCGGTCTCGGCGATGTCGAGCTCCTTGCGGCCCCAGTCCGCGAGCTTGATGTCGGCGACGGCATAATCCTGCGCGGCGTGGGCGTTCATGCGGCTCTCTCTGTCTTTTGGGTATGGGCTTGGCTGTCCGCTATCGCGGACGCGATTTGGCCGCCTGCCTAGCATGGAGCCGGGGCACGGGGCAAGGCGGACATAAAGGAAGCTTTATGTGGGTGCCTCGGTTGCAAAATGAACAAAACGGGAACAAAATGAAGGTTGAAGATAGGCGGCGGTCTAGTGAAGCTTAAATCGGGGGGATAGACACATGGCCGCTAAACCGAAGTCCAGCATCAAACCATCACCCGAACAACTCATCGCGCTTTGGACGCGCGTCGTGGAGACACAAGAGCATTTCAATGAAATGAGCGTGAAATCACGGCAGCTTGGATTGACGTTCGTCGCAGCCGCCCTCGGCCTTTCAATCGTATTGTTCAACCGAAGCGACGACCACTATTTCTGGCGCTTCGCTGTCTGCGACATGCAAATCGAACTTCATGTGTCCGTACTAATAATTTTAGCAACGGCATTCGCCGTATACGGCGTCAGACAACTCGATTTAGAAGTTTATCACAAAATGCTGAGAGGGGCGGTGACGTTTGGCGAGGATCTTGAAGAGCAACACCTACGGAAAATGCTGGGGTTACGAATGGGCATGACACAAGCCATTTCACACTTTAGTCGTTACACCGATGCTGATGTCGATAAGTCGGCGCCATCGGGGTTCCGTTACACTGGCTCTATCCGGAAGAATGCGCGCGAAAAAATTGCCCGGTTTTATACCGTCGTTATCGTCTTCCTTCTGCTCGCGGCAACGGCCATTTTGGTCATTAGCAACCTCTCACTGGCACCAAAATGAATAAGTACGAAGTTGCCATTTTTGACTTAGATAACACTATCTACGATTGGTACTCGGCGTTTATTCCTGCATTCTACGCGATGATCGACTCTGCGGTTGATAGCCTAGGAGTCGATCGCGACGACTTACTCACGGAAATCCAACAGGTCCACGTCAACAATCAGGACGTGGAACATCCGTTTAGCCTTCTTGAAACTCCGACTATCCTATCTCTGAAGAATCGAATGCCCGAAAAGGTGTTTAAAGAGAAGATCGACGAGGCTTTCTACGCATTCAATAAAACCAGAAAAAACAATCTTCGACTGTTCCCTGGGACACTTGAAACTCTCGATCAGTTGAAGGCGGCTTCAATCAAGGTCCTTGCCTATACGGACAGTAAATACTATTCGGCCGTAGGGCGGATTGAAAAGCTCGACCTGATAGACCGTTTTGAAAAGGTATACTGTCGGCGGCGTGGAATCTCGAAACATGCGCCCGCCGAAGCGATCGATGATTTCCGGGGTTATGTAGTCGAACTGCCGCCGGACGATATGAAGCCTAACCCCAAAACTCTGCACGACATCCTTGCTAAGGAGCAAAGCATTCCAGCACGTACGGCATATGTTGGTGATAGCTTGGCGAAAGACATTTTCATGGCAAAGCAAGCCGGTTGTTTCTCAGTATGGGCGCGCTTCGGCGCGGAAGTTGATCCAGCGATGTATGAAAAGCTTGTTCGAATTTCACATTGGACCCAAGAGGACATCGCGCGTGAGAAGCATTTTCGCGACGCAGCTGCCGGGATCGTTCCAGATTTTGTTTGTCAAAGATCGCTCACTGAAGCGCTGCCGGTTCTGGTGAACTGAGCCCCATGTCTCTCACCGAAAAACAGAAAATGCTTGCGGGCGAGCTGTACAATGCCGGCGACCCCGAGCTTCGGCGTGCATGAACGAAATGGCATGCCATACTTGCACCGATGGCGCGCCGTGCGCCGCATACGCCGTCAGTCGTTCTCCGTGCCCGGCCGCGCATCTTCATACTGAAAGCCGCGATACTCCGGCGGAAAATAGTCGCGCTGCAACCCATCGATGATTTCGTGGTGCCGCACATACAGGCCCATCTTGGGCCACGATTCATTGGAACAAATCGCAATCACGATTTCCCAATGCGGATAGGAGGCGAGTTGGCGTCTCAGGGCCTGGATCAGCTCGGGCCGGATCATCTCAAGATTGAAGATAAATATCTTCTGCTGAAGGCATTCCGGCCCCCAATTCTCGTTGAAAACCCAGTAGTCACCATCGCTACCATAGTCGTCGCGACCGAGAGGCCGCATGACTTTCAACATACGGCGATACAGCTTCAGCCATTCGCAGGCCTGCTGTTCGTCGCTGATAGCAATCTGTATGCGGGCCATCGCTGAAGCTTAACTCGGTCAACGGCGAAAGTCGCTCTGTGTCGTGGGCTATCGGTGCCTGCCACGCCGCGCAACCTGGCGGGTGATTTCGGTGCGAAAAATGTTCAAGTTAAACTGCCGAATGACAGGATTCTTGGAATGCCAAAATTCCTTCATAAGCGCTCGGCCATCATCCGGGGTGAGTTGACTCGGCAGTTTGCCTCTCGCCTTGGCAAAATCGCCAACTACTTTTTCGGCTTCCCTACTGTATTTTGCATGCGCTTCGTTCCAGCCGTGACGGGGCGGTAGTAACGGCCCCGTTGTATCGCCCAGCACCTTTGCGGTTTCGGCAGGAATGCCCAGCTTTCGTACTACGGCCACGGGCACAAGATGGTGCCCTGCGGCGAGCAGAACATTGTTGACCCATTGATAGCCCTGCTCGTTCATCCGATCGAGAAAACTGGTCAGGGCTTGCGGTGAACCCGAGGGCTTATGTTCTGTACCTCTTGCTCTCGGCTTGCCGCCCTCCGGCGTTGCCTGGGTCCCATCCGTCCACTGCCCGCCATCCGAATTTCCCGCCGGCACACGCGGCTGGTTCGGATCGAAATTCGCCTTGCCATGAAGTGCATCGAGCACGCGCCAGAGATCTTCGGTCGCCTCCGCGAGCGTCTTGCTCTCAAGCGTGCCGGGCGGTGAACGCCTGTCCTCAGCCTCTCCGGCTTTCGTGAGCGCCGCCCGTGCCTCAAGCTTCAGCCGCAGCAGCCTGCCGTGAAGTTCCGAAAATTGCCCCACCGCCCCTCCTGCCCTTTGCTCTATCGGCTTATATTCCTATTATGGGAGCGATCGACAGTCAAGGAATATTTTCTTTCCAACCTCTCGGGATGATCTCGGGCCATCAGGGTCTTCGGAGAGGAACACACCCTGGCTTTCACCCCGCCCTCGGTCCCACCGAATAAAGCCCCAGCGCCAGCGTGAAGGCGCCGGCCGCAGCAAACCACAGCGCCGCGAGGCCGATATGTACATAGGCCGTGGCGCCCGCCGCCGCGCCGAGCACGAGGCCGAGCCACAGCATCAGATAGGGAATCCAGGCGGTGCGGCTGCCGCCGGTCAGCGCGCCGGTGATGCGCTGGCCCATCTTGACCAGCGTGCCGGTCATGTAGGTCAGCCCGATGGTCACTTCGCCGTCGCGCTCGAAGATGGCGTTTTCGGCGCCCATGGCGAGCGCGATGGCGGCGATGGCCGCGATGCCGTGGCCATACAGATCGAGCGCGGCGCCGGCGGCCAGCAGCGCCGAGACCATCAGCAGTACGACCGGCCGCCGTCCGGCCGGGCCGGCGAGATGGCCGGTCAGCGAGCCGAGCACGACGCCCGCGACGAAGACTGCGATCAGCCCGCCCGCGATCAAAGCGTCGCGCGCGTTCTCCGCGAGGCCGACCGCAAGCCGCGTCGAGTTTCCGCTCATGAAGGAAATGAAGAAGCCGCCGAGCTTCAGGAAGCCCAGCGCGTCGACAAAACCCGCCAGCGCCGCGAGCCCGACCGCGTAGGCCTGCACCCGCCGTTCATATTGCAGCATCGCTCCCCCGCCCTCCGGGCAAGGATAGCCCGCGCGAGGGCGCTGTCCAGCGCGCCCGCCACGCGGCGGATGCTTGGCGCGGGCCGCGAGGCTAGATCAGGTCGAGGAAGAAGATCGCCAGTATCAGCATGGTGAGGACGAGGCTGGCAACGGCCAGGCCGCCAAGGAATTTGTCGTCCGGATCGGGTTGGCGCAGTTCGGTCACGCCGCAATATTGCCGCGAAATCCGCGAACGCGGATTTACATATGTTAGTCCCCGGATGCGCCTGCGCCGCTGCGCCCCGGCACGGGGGGGAGACGCATTCTCTCGGGCGCGCGCCCGCCTCGCCCGCGTGCGGGAGAGGCCGAGTCGCGAAGCGACCGGGAGAGGGGATTGCTTCACAAGAAATAGCACGCAACGACGTGACACGAGCTAGCCTCTGGCGAGCCGGGGCAGCGCCCCGGCGTCGGCAGAGGCTATGCCACCCTTATCGGGTGGCACCCGACCAAACTCCGACTCCTGTGGTTTTGAGAATCGGGCAATCCTCTCCGCATGAACGCCCATAACACCATCGGCAGCCTGATTGATCACGGCTACGGCTTGAACGCCTATTGCTACAACACAGCCTGCCGACACCATGCCGAACTTCGTCTCATCGAACTGGCCCGCAAACTCGGTCGCGGCCACAGCTCAATGCACAATGATCTGGCTTCCAAGCTGGTTTGCACGAAATGCCGAGGCCGCAGCGCTGGCCTGAGATTGCGTGCGCCGAGGACGTGAAAACTACCATTGACTTTATTCCTATATCGTGTTACACGGGGCGTGCTTTCAATCACGGAGGGCGCGGTCATGAGGCGTTCTGGTTGCGGATTGGAAGTGCGGTGGCCGGTCGAGGGTTCGCAGCCCGAAACCGGAGGCCCAAGGCCGATGGTCCTGCTCCCCCCTGCGGGGGCGCGAGGCCTCCCTTGGTGACCTGATGTGGGACCCGTACCAACGGGACACGCAGGTCGATGAGGCCGCCAATGGAGGAGAACAAGCCAATGTCCTCCAGGGGCCCTCGGCAGCAAGCCTCACACACCGCGCCCGACGTCGTGAGAACGACTCCCCGAGGTGAGTACAAACTGGTTCGGTGCTTCTCTGCACTTCACCGAACCGCCGAGGGAGCGGTCAATCTCCCCGCGTCCCGCGCGCCCCTCCAAAGGGGCTTCGATTTGGGTCGTCGAGCTTCCAAACACGGAAGCGGATGTCGCGCGCCTATATCTCTGCTGAAAATCCGCCCTATAACCTCGCCCTATGACCCTCACCGAAAAACAGAAAATGCTCGCGGGCGAGCTGTACAATGCAAACGACCCGGAGCTTCAGGCCGATCTGAAACACGCGCATCAGTGGATGGCGCGCTACAACGCCATGCTGGCGGCGACGTCCGGGGAGCGCCGCGCCGTTCTGCGCGAGCTGTTCAAGGCTGTCGGCCACGGCGCGACCATCCGCCCGCCCTTCCATTGCGACTACGGCTTCAACATCAGCCTCGGCCACGGCGTCTTTCTCAACTTCAACTGCGTGATCCTCGACGTGGTGGCGGTGACGATCGGCGACCACACGCAGATCGGCCCCGGCGTGCAGATCCTGACCGCCGACCATCCGCGCGATCCGGAGGTGCGGAAATCCGGCCTCGAGAACGGGCGCGAAATTCATATCGGGAAAAATGTCTGGATCGGTGGCGGGGCCATCATCCTGCCCGGGGTCACGGTCGGCGACGACGCCATCATCGCGGCCGGAGCTGTCGTTACAAAGGACGTCGCGCCCGGCACAACGGTCGCGGGCGTTCCGGCGAAGCCGGTGCGCGCGGGCTAGCGGTCATGCGCGACGCAGGCGGCAGGTCTGCGGCCACCGCTGCCTTATGACAGAACCAAAACGCCCCGGTCGCATTGTACCTGTTGTTTGGAACGAGGCTTGCGATGGTTTCCCTTGGCAATATTCTGATGCTCGCGGTGACCCTGGCGCTCGCGGTTGTCGTCGCGACATCCGCGCCGTCGCAAAGCGGCGGCATGACCGTCATCGCCACCGTCGTCCCCGCGTAATCGGGAAACGCCGGCCGAGACCCCGTGGATCAGCCTGACGGCTTGTGGCCGATGGCGGCGCTTGCGGCGCGGTCCGCCGCCTCGTCGCGGATGTCGTCTTCGGCCTCGGGATTGGGCTGGCGTTCCTTCGTGCCGCTCTTGTCCTGGCCCAGCGCCTTTTCGCGTTCGCGCCGCGCCGTGTCCGCTGCGTGGCCCTCGTTTTCTTCCGTCATCGCGGGTCCTCCAAAGGAAAAGCCCGCCCGCATGCGCGGAGCGGGCTGTCATTTCTGCGGCGGTCACACCGCGTCGAGAAGCTCGTCCACTTCCTTGCGGGCGCGGTCCTTCTCATAGCCGTAGCGGGCCTGCAGCTTGCCTTCGAGCTGTTCGCGGTTGCCTTCAATGACGTCGAGATCGTCGTCGGTAAGTTCGCCCCACTTCGCCTGGATCTTGCCGCGCATCTCTTTCAGTTTTCCGGAAATCCTGTCGCTGTCCATGTCGGTTCTCCCTTGTCTGCTGGAAGAACAACACCGCGCTGCCCGAATGGTTCTGTCACAGAGGTTCGGTTTCAATGGTCCCTGGCCGGTTTTCGCGCAAATTGACCCGGTAATTACTTGCCGATCGCACGAAAACCGCGCGCTGCATGGAACCGTTCTTGCCGCATTCGACTCACAGAATAGGCAAAAGAGGATGCGGCGGTGTTTCGGGTAGCAGAAAGCGTTGTTCTCGCGGCGTGGGTGTTTGCGGTCTTCGCAGCACCCGCCCTCGCACAGCCGCGACCGACCGAAGCGCAGTTGCAGAGCGCGCGCGAGCGCTTGCAGCAAGCAATGGAAGACAGGAGCTTTGGGCCCGCGACCTACGACAGGAATCCTGTGCCCGATTTCGCGGTACCGGAACGTGCACCTTACGTTCTGCCGCATGCCCCGCCGCTGGCCCCTGCGGCGTCCGCTGCGCTCTCGCCGGATGCCCCGGCCGCAGAAGATCCGCCACCCGCCGAGCCGGCAACGGCGGAGATAGCGCCGGAACAATCTCCGCCGGTAAAAAAATCCGCGCCTCCGCTGCAGAGCGGACGCGCCGCCGCCGCCGAGCCGCGCAAACCTCCGGCGGCACGGAAAAAGCCGGCCGCGCCGCGCATCACGCTGCCCGACGCATTGCGGCCCTGACCCCGCCGCCACGCAATCAATCCTCGCATCGTCGGGAACGCTCGCGCCGCGTCGTCATTGAGTCTCCGGCATGACGGAGATACAAAGATGCTGACGAAGTTTATTGCGGGATGCGTGGTGCTGACTTTCGTCGGCGCCACACAGGCCGATGCCCTGGGCCTTGGACTCGGCGGCAAGCGCGGCGGCAAGAGCACAAGCACATCGTCTTCATCCGCGTCCTCATCCAAGCGTGACGGTGTTTCGGCGGGCGTGTCGGTGGGCCGCCGCGGCATATCGGCGGACGTTTCGGTGGGACGGAATGTGTCGGCGGGCGCTTCGCTCGGCGCGGGCGGCGTATCCGCGTCGGCCAACGCCGGGAGCGTCAATACGGGAGCGTCGGTTTCGCGCGGCGGTCTGTCGGCGACCGTCGGCGCAGCTGGCGCTGGCCTTTCCGTCAGCGCGGGATCGTCCCAGTCGGCCGCACCGGCCGACGCATCGCAAGCGGCCGCCATCGATGCGCCCTCGCGCGGCCTCGCTGCGCCTGCCCTGCCGCTCTGGCTGTTGCCACTGCCGGAGCGCGACGGTGCCCGATGCCCGGCCCGCGCCGACTGCGAGAGGGTGACTCTCGGATCGGGAGCGGCGGCGGACATGGGCGCACCGGGCACGCCGGATTTCGATGTCCGCGAAGGAACGCCTGAACCTATCGTACAGGCATGTCGTGTCGCCGCCGCCACGGCCGCGCGTGAATACGCCGCGCTGTCGGTGACCGCTGCAAGCGCCGGCCGCATATCCGCGACAGCAGACGGCGGCGTGATCGCTCCCGTCACCGTTCGTATCCTCTACCCGGGCAAAGGCGGGGCCACCCTGATCCGGCAGGCGCAGGTGCGATGCGCGATGAACGGCAACGGCCGGGTTACGGCGCTCGTGTGACGTGACATACGAACGCCGCCGCCCTTGGCCGGCGGCGGCGTAAAAATACCGGGAAGCGATCAGCGTTCGGCGCCGTCTTCCCGGGCCTCGTCCTGCTGCATCTGTCGCGCTTCGAGAGCGGCCTCGTCGCTCGCCGCGCCGTGCTTCTCGGCAAGGGCTTCCGCCTCATCGACGGAAATGCCCGTCGCCACCGCAAGCTCGCGAACCGGATAGTCCTCGCCGCCCTCGATCAGGCTGCGGTCAGACTTGGCTTTTTCCGGGTTCGTTTTCTGGCCCATCGGCAGACTCCTTCTCTTTGCAGAAGGGACAACGGCCCGGCGGCAACGAAGGTTCCGCCAGCAGCGAAAGCCGGCGAAAGGCGCTGGGCTATTGCGCGGGGTTGTATTCCGGCGGCGGCGAGGAGGGCGTCGCATCCATCGGCTCCGGCTCATGTCCGAGTATGTACGATATCATCGCAAACGCGATCTCGCGCTCGCCCATGATGACGCGGCTGGCGCCGGCCTTTTCCAGATACTCGACCTCGGCGTCGGAATGCGCCCGGGCAATGATGTCGAGATCGGGGTTCTCGGCGCGCGCATGCTCGATCAGGTTCCCGGCCTCGAACGGACTCGGAATGGCCGAGACGAACCAGTTCGCTTCCTTGAGATTGGTCGCCGCCAGCATGCCGCGTTCGGCGGCATTGCCCGACAACGCGGGAATGCCGCGCTTTCTCAGATGCTCGACCGCTTCCGGCCGTTCATCCGTCACCACCATCGGGATACCGGCATGCTGCAGCGCATCGACGACGATCTTGCCGACCCGTCCATACCCGATGACGACGGCGTGCTTCGTCAGCGTCATGTCCGGCACGGCGGTGTTGGCGACATCGGAGACAGGCGGGCCGGGCTTGTCCTCGTCGGCCGGCACGCTCTCGTCGGCCGAGACCTTTGGCTCGCTCTTCGGATAGTAGCGCTGCAGCAGCGTGAACAGGAACGGATTGAGCAGGATCGAGAGGATGGCGCCGGCGAGAATGAGGTCGCGGCCTTCGGTCGGCAGCAGAGCAAGCGACACGCCGAGCGCGGCAAGGATGAAGGCGAATTCGCCGATCTGCGCCAGCGAGACCGAAATCGTCAGCGCCGTCTTGTACGTATAACCGAACAGCCGGACGATGCCGTAGGCCGCGAGCGATTTGCCGAGCACGATGATGAACACGGTTCCGATCACCGCAAACGGGCTGGTCACCAGGATGCTCGGGTCGAACAGCATGCCCACCGAAACGAAGAACAGCACCGCGAACGCATCGCGCAGCGGCAGCGTTTCCTGCGCCGCCTGATGCGACAGCTGGCTTTCCGCCAGAATCATGCCGGCGAAGAATGCGCCGAGCGCGAACGAGACGCCGAACAGCTGCGCCGAGCCGAAGGCGATGCCGAGCGCGATCGCCAGCACCGCGAGGCGGAAAAGCTCGCGTGAGCCCGTATGGGCAATGTAATGCAGCGCCCAGGGTACGACGCGGCGGCCGACCACGATCATCAGCGCGACAAAGGCCAGAACCTTGAGGCCCGTGAAAGCCAGCGTCTGCCACAGGCTGAGCGGGCCGAGCACGCCGACAAGGCCGGCGAGTTCATGGACCTCGGTATCGCCCGCGCGGCCGCCCATCAGCGTCGAGAGCGCCGGCAGCAACACCAGCGTCAGTACCATTGCGAGGTCTTCGACGATCAGCCAGCCGACGGCGATACGCCCGCGTTCGGTTTCGAGCAGGCGATTGTCCTGCATCGCCTTGAGCAGCACGACGGTCGAGGCCGTCGACAGGCACAGCCCGAGGACGATGCCGGCGCTGACGCCCCACCCCATCGCCCACCCAAGACCCATGCCGAGAAGCGTGGCGCAGCCGATCTGCACCACGGCGCCCGGCACCGCGATCGCCCGCACGGAAATCAGGTCCTTCAGCGAGAAATGCAGCCCGACGCCGAACATCAGCAGGATGACGCCGATCTCCGCCAGTTCCATCGCCAGTTCCTGATCGGCGACGAAGCCCGGCGTGAACGGTCCGATCAGAACGCCGGCGAGCAGATAGCCGGCGATCGGCGGCAGTCTCAACCGGTGCGCAATGGTGCCGAAAATGAACGCAATGCCGAGCCCGGCGACGATGGTGGCAATGAGCGGCGTGTTGTGCATCGGACTCCTGAAAAAGTTAGGGGTTCCTCAACTTACATGCCTGGAGAGCGCTTGCGGAAGCACCGATTTGCGTGGACGCGCAAAATTCGCGGGCGATCTCGGGCGATGCGGCGGCGCGCCCGGTGTCATCGCGTAAGTACCTGGCAGAAAGACGCGGCTGCCGGCATCGGCCGTGCGCCCGCCGGCCTACTCGCCTTCGCCGAACTTGTCGCTCAGAAGCTCTTCCAGAGCATCGAGGCATTCGCGCGCCTCATAGCCCTTGGCGGTGACGCGGATCATCGAGCCGGGCCCCGCCGCCAGCATCATCAGTCCCATGATCGAGGTACCGCCGACCGTATCGCTGCCCTTCTGAACCGTGACATGCGTCTGGTAGAGCTCGACCGTCTGGACGAACTTCGCCGAAGCGCGGGCATGCAGGCCGCGCTTGTTGGTGATCATGATGTCCCGGGTGATGGTGCCGCCGGTCGCAGGTTTTCCCGGCCGGCCGTACTGCTCGATCATTTGCCGGCCAGAACGCGGCTGGCGACGGAAATGTATTTCCGTCCCGCGTCCTGGGCCTGGGCCACGGCTTCGGTAAGGCCGACTTCGTCGCGCACGGATGCGAGCTTGATCAGCATCGGCAGGTTGATGCCCGCGACGACCTCGATCTTGCGGCCGTTCATGCAGGAAATGGCGAGGTTCGACGGGGTGCCGCCGAACATGTCGGTGCACACCACGACGCCCTCGCCGCTGTCGGCGCGCGCGCACGCATCCATGATGTCCTGGCGGCGATTTTCCATATCGTCGTCAGGACCGATGGTGATGGTCTCTATCTGCTGCTGGGGGCCCACGACATGCTCGAGCGCAGAACGGAACTCGCATGCTAGATTACCGTGGGTCACGAGGACTATGCCGATCATCAGCTCCTCAGGACGTCCGATATATGTCGGGACGCCGGACGCGGCTTCAAGGGCGCTCAGTCTTTCCATCAAATCTTACAGATGCAAGGGGCATTTCCGATTCGAGCTTGGCATTAGACTGGCCAATTAGAATTAATAATACCTCTAAACCGTTTTCCGGTGTGAGCGCGAAGGCTCGCGGCAATATGACGCCCTGAAGGCTTGTCGTTGACTGTTTGATGTCCGGCATACGGGGGATTTCCCCCTGTTCCGTCAGATCGATAGCAAGGCCGACCGGCGCCTGTTCCACATACGGCACCCGCACAATTCCGAGGCCCCGCACCTCGATCAGCCCCTTCAGCCCGTCCGGGGCCGCTGCGAAAACTTTGCCGTCCGTGACGCCAAGAGCCACCCGGTCGTCGGCGACGAGCCGGGCCTCGAAGCCATGGGCCGGGGCCGCGAGGAGAATCTTGTGCGCGAGGCGTGACTTGCCCGCGCCCGAAGGCCCGCGGATCAGGACACCCGTGCCGTTCACCGCGACACAGCTGGCGTGGATCGTGGTCACCGCGCGGCCGGCAGCCTGACGACAAAGCGCGCGCCGAGAATTTCCGGCGCGCCGTCCCGGCCCTTGTGCGCGGGCGAGGTGCGGTTCTCGGCCCGCACCGTGCCGCCATGCGCCTCGACGATCTGCTTGGAGATCGACAGGCCGAGGCCGGAATTCTGGCCGAAGCCCTCAACCGGCCGGTCGGTGTAGAACCGCTCGAAGATTTTCTCGACCGCGTCGGGGCGTATGCCCGGGCCGTCGTCCTCGACCTCGACTTCGATCGCGTCCTTGAGGCGGCGCACCTTGACGCGCACCTGCCCGCCCGCGGGCGTGAACGACAGCGCGTTGTCGATCAGATTGGTGAACACCTGGCCGAGCCTCAGGTCGTGGCCTTTCAGCTTCAGCTTGCCCCGCGCGCCCTCGGCGATGTCGAGCACGACGGCGGCGTGCTCGCCGTTCACCTCGTTCTGGGTGCGGGTGATCGTCTCAAGCATGGTGCCGATGTCGACCGGATCGAGATCGTCGCGCTGCAGTTCGGCGTCGAGCCGCGAGGCATCGGAGATGTCGGAGATCAGCCGGTCGAGACGCCGGACATCGTGCTGGATGATCGCGAGCAGGCGCTTTCGTGCATCGTCGGTCTTGGCCAGCGGCAGGGTCTCGACCGCCGAACGCAGGCTTGTCAGCGGGTTCTTCAGCTCGTGCGCGACATCGGCGGCGAAGCGCTCGATCGCCTCCATGCGGCTGTAGAGCGAATCCGTCATGTCGCGGAACGCCGTCGACAGATGCCCGATCTCGTCATTACGATCGGAGAAGTCCGGCAATTCGGCGCGCGAGTGCATGCGGTAGCGCACGCGCTCGGCCGCGCTCGCGAGCCGCTTCAGCGGGCCTGCTATCGTCGACGACAGGAACAGCGACAGGATCAGCATCACCGCCGCGGCAACAAGGAACACGCGCACGATGGCGAGGCGCTCGGCCTGCACGATCTTGTCGATGTCGCCGCCGAGCGTCGACAGCAGAAGCGCGCCCTGCGGCGTGCGGAAACGCTGGATCGGCACCGCGACGGACACGATCATCTCGCTCTGCTTGTTGCGGCGCACGACCGATGTCGGCGTACCGGCAAGCGCCGCCTTCACTTCCGGATAGTCGCCGCCCGTCAGTTCCTCATAGGTCGGAAGATCGCGCGGAAAAACCCACGCCTGCACCTTGTCGACGAGGCGATCGAGCAAAGGCTTGCTTCTTTCGACCTGCGGCGGCGGCAAGTCGAGGCGGAGAATGTCGCCCGGCCCGTACAGGCTCTGGCTGTCGAGCAGAAGCTGGCCTCCTGAATCGTAAATACGCGCGCGGGTGCGCGTCGGCGTGATCAGGCGGCGCAGGATCGGCGCCACGCGCTCGGGATTGATCGGGAACTCCAGGCTGTCGAGCTGCGGCTCCGGACCCGGTCCCAGCATTTCGGAGGGCGAGATGTTCATCAGCTTGTCGGGATCGACCCACAGCGAATCCGAATCCGACGTCGCGGTCGCCGATGCCGCGATGGCCCCGGCCATGATCTCGCCCTGGATGGTCAGGCTGGCGATGCGCGCGTCGATCAGCCCGGCGCGGAACTGGTTGAGATAGAGAATGCCCGACACCAGCGCGACGAGGCCCGCAAGATTCAGCACGACGATGCGCCGCGTCAGGCTGGAGAAGCCGAACCGGCGCGGGCGCCGCCGCGGCCGTGCGGTGGCGGCCGCGGGAGTTGCGTTTGTCTGTGCGGACAGGTGTTCTGCTTCCACGCTCATGCGGCGGGAAAATGCGCCAATGGGTAAGCCCGCGTCAAATCACGCGGGCCGGTCGGGGGCGGGCATACCCCCGGGGCGCTCACATTTCCTTGAAGCGGTAGCCGACGCCATACAGCGTCTCGATCATGTCGAAGCTGTCGTCGGTCGCCTTGAACTTCTTGCGGAGGCGCTTGATGTGGCTGTCGATGGTGCGGTCGTCGACATAGACCTGGTCGTCATAGGCCGCGTCCATCAGGGCGTTGCGGCTTTTGACGACGCCCGGACGCGTCGCCAGCGCCTGCAGGATCAGGAACTCGGTGACGGTCAGCGTCACCGGCTCGCCCTTCCAGGTGCAGGTGTGGCGTTCCGAATCCATCACGAGATTGCCGCGCTCCAGCGCCTTCCCGGGGACTTCCGCACCCTTGGCCGGCGCCGAACCGTCGCGCGACGCGGCGCGGCGCAGCACGGCCTTGACGCGCTCGACCAGAAGCCGCTGCGAGAACGGCTTCTTGATGAAGTCGTCGGCGCCCATTTTCAGGCCGAACAGTTCGTCGATCTCCTCGTCCTTGGAGGTCAGGAAGATCACCGGCATTTCCGACTTCTGGCGCAGACGGCGCAGAAGCTCCATCCCGTCCATGCGCGGCATCTTGATGTCGAAGATGGCGAGATCGGGCGGATTCGACTTGAGGCCCTCGAGCGCCGCGGCGCCGTCGGTATAGGTCGAGATCCGGTAGCCCTCGGTTTCCAGAGCGATGGAAACGGAGGTGAGGATGTTGCGGTCGTCGTCGACCAAAGCGATGGTTGGCATATATCTGCCCTCGTCCCGTTTCAGGCCTTGAACGCGCCAGGGGTGGCCGAAATATGGCCTTTGCTAGGCTATAGAATGGGGTGCCATGGGGGCAAAGTCACCCCTTGCACCGTGAAATTGAACATTAACCATATGCAAACAACGATTTAGGTGAACGCCCGTGTCGGCCCGAGAACCCCAAACTTCGACCATTGTCAAAGCCTTGATCCGCCGTGCCCGGCGCGGCGCGCTGGCCACGCTCGACGCTGATTCGGGGGCGCCCTACGCTTCGCTGGTCGCGGTCGCGACCGATTTCGCAGGCGCGCCGCTGCTGCTCATCTCCGGCCTCGCCAGGCACACCCAGAACCTCAAGGCGGACCCCCGGGCCTCGCTGATGGTCGAGGATGTCGGCTTCAAGGACCCGCTCGCCGGACCCCGCGTGTCGGTGTCGGGCATCGCCGCCCCGACAACGGACGAGGATGCCCGCCGCCGCTATCTCGCCCGCCAGCCGGACGCCGCGGGCTTTGCCGATTTTCCCGATTTCGCCGTCTGGCGCATCGAGCCGGAGAGCGCGCATCTCGTCGCCGGCTTCGGCCGCATAAAGACGCTCGCACGCGAGGAGTTCATGACCGATGTCTCCGACGCGGCCGAACTCGCCGCCGCCGAGGCCGGCGCCGTCGACCACATGAACGCCGATCATGCCGACGCGCTCGAACTGTACGCGACGCGCCTGCTCGACGCCGGCCCCGGCGCCTGGCGCTGCGACGGCCTCGATCCCGAAGGCATCGAGATCGCGAAGGACGGCAAGGCGCTCTACCTGCCCTTCCCGGCCCGCATCCGCGCCCCGGGCCCGCTCCGCATGGCGCTGAAGGAGTTGGCGGAAAAGGCACGCGCCTGAACGCCCGGCGCGTGGCCCGCCGGCCACAGTCGCCGCAACGTCACATTATTTTGCCTGGTATTCAGTGGACCATATGTGGCCCACCGATACGCCGGTGAAACAGTTTTGCCCATACAGCGGCCGATCCGCGGTCATTGTCCATACATAACCAGCCCGTGGCGGCGCGGCCGTTTCATTGCCGTTTCCATCGGCGAATAAGCGGCATTTCTGGGATGATTTCCCACCGGAAATTGGCCCTTGCGCTTCCTGCGGAACAGGCCCATTCCCCTGCGCGTTCCGCTCAGGGAGCCCACAAGGCCATGGATCTTCTCGCTCAATGCGCGTCGCGCATCAACCTGACCGCCCCGCTTCTGGTCGAGGAGGCGATCCGGCGCGGCGAGGCCCAGCTGACCGCCGGCGGCGCGCTCGCGGCTGACACGGGCGTACATACCGGCCGCAGCCCGAAGGACAAGTTCATCGTCCGCGACGCCCTCACCGGAAAGACGGTCTGGTGGGACAATGCGGCGTCCATCACGCCGGCGCAGTTCGATGTCCTCCACGCCGACATGCTGGCCCATCTGAAGGGCCGCGAACTGTTCGCGCAGGACCTGTTCGGCGGCGCCGACCCCGCGCACCGCATCAAGGCCCGCGTCTTCACCGAATATGCCTGGCACTCGCTGTTCATCCGCACCATGCTGCGCCGGCCCGCGCCGGATGAACTGAAAGGTTTCCGGCCCGAGCTCACCATCATCGACGCCCCGAGCTTCAGGGCCGATCCGGAACGCCACGGCGTCAGGTCCGAGACCGTCATCGCGATGGACCTGTCGCGCGGCATCGTTCTCATCGGCAACACCGCCTATGCCGGCGAGATGAAGAAGTCGGTCTTTTCCGCGCTCAACTTCTTCCTGCCCGCCAAGGGCGTCATGCCGATGCACTGTTCCGCCAATGTCGGCGCCGACGGCACCGGCTCCGCGCTGTTCTTCGGCCTGTCGGGCACCGGCAAGACCACCCTCTCCGCCGATCCGCAGCGCATCCTGCTCGGCGACGACGAGCACGGCTGGAGCGAGGACGGCATCTTCAATTTCGAAGGCGGCTGCTACGCCAAGACGATCAACCTGTCGGCCGAGGCCGAGCCCGAGATCTACGCCACGACGCGCATGTTCGGCACGGTGCTGGAGAACGTCACGATCGATCCGGTGCGCCGCGAGGCCGATTTCGACGATGTCTCAAAAACCGAGAACGGACGCTGCGCCTATCCGCTGCACTACATCCCGAATGCCAGCCCGACCGGCCGCGCTTTGCATCCGGCCAATGTGCTGATGCTGACGGCGGACGCGTTCGGCGTCATGCCGCCGATCGCGCGGCTGTCGCCGGAACAGGCGATGTATCATTTCCTCTCCGGCTACACCGCCAAGGTCGCCGGCACCGAGACCGGCGTCACCGAACCGCAGGCGACGTTCTCGACCTGCTTCGGCGCGCCCTTCATGTCGCGCCACCCGTCCGAATATGCCGATCTTCTCGGCAGGATGATCGCGCGCCACGGCTCGGACTGCTGGCTGATCTCGACCGGCTGGACCGGCGGGCCCTACGGCACCGGGCGCCGCATGCCGATCAAGGCGACGCGCACGCTGCTGACCGCCGTACTTACCGGCAAGCTCAACAACGCGATGTTCCGCACCGATCCGAATTTCGGCTTCGCGGTCCCGGTCGATGTGCCGGGCGTCGATTCAAAGCTGCTCGATCCGCGCGCGACCTGGAAGGACAAGGCGGCCTACGACGCCGCCGCCGAAAAACTGGCCGGCATGTTCGAGAAGAATTTCGAACGCTTCGCGCGCCATGTCTCGAAGGAGGTTCTCGCCTCGGCGCCGCGCGCCCGGGCGTTTGCCGACTGACACGGAATTTGCCGCGCTCCACCCGCGCGGTGAATGCGGCGGGACGTCAACCCTTCTGCCCCGCCTCGACAGGTCCTCTCCCGGCCCCTCCGGGAGAGGACCTTTTCTTGACGGTCGTTTTGCAACCGGGCTATGCCGGACGCAAAGAAGGGCTGTGGATTGTGACCTTTGCTCGCCCCGCCGAGGCTGCACGCGACGACGCGGCGGCGTTCCGGCAGTACATCGCCGAGCATCGGCATCACTCGAAGGCGCAGCTTGCCCAGGACCTGTTCGCTCTCTGGCATGCTGACGGGCCCGGCTATTTTGTCGAGATCGGCGCGGGCGACGGCATCACCCTCAGCAATACTCATCTTCTCGAAGAGGCCGGCTGGTCAGGACTCGCAATAGAAGCAAACCCCGAACTGGCCAAACGGCTGCGCGCCAACCGCTCCTGTTCGGTTGTGTCCGCCTGCGTCCATACCAGCGATAACGAGACCGTCGATTTCCTGGTCGCGCGCAACCATCATCTTTCGCGTATCGCTGATATCAAGAACACCGACGAGCACGAATCCCGGCGCCTCATCGGCGCGAAATCGATCTCCGTGCCGGCCATTACTTTTGAATCCGCGCTTCTCGCGCACGGCGCGCCGAGCACCATCGATTTCCTATCGATCGATATCGAAGGGGCCGAACTGATGATCCTGCGGTCCATCGACTTCTCCCGATGGGACATCCGCACCATTGCCGTGGAGCACAATCGGACCACGGCGCGCACGCAGATTCTCGATCTCCTCAATCGAGCGGGCTTCCGGCGCGTATGGGCGGACTTCAGCAAGGTCGACGACTGGTTCATCCGCCGCTAGGCGCAGGTGGCTCGATAATATTCCTTGACTTTATTCCTATCGCCTGTTACACACATCCCGCTTCCGGTCACGGAGGGCGCATCTAGAGGCGTCTGAATGCGGATCGGGAGTGCGGTGACCGGGCGCGGCGTTCGCAGCGTTTTCGTCCGGCGGTCCAAGGCGTGCGGTCCCGGCGGGCGCAGTACACCCGCCACAGGAGGCCCCTGCGGTCGGCCTGCCCGTTAACCTCCGAACCGGGAGGCTAGAGGCAGGCACGGGGTCCCGTTAGCGGAGGCTACCAAGCTAAGCCTCCGGGGGCGAGCACGCAGCAAGCCGGAACTCATCGCGCGCGGAGCTGGCGGCGTGCCGCCGTGTTTCGTGGACTTCCTTTGCGCTTTCCGTTCCGCACCGCGGAATGCGGAGGCGCCGCCGGCTCCGCGCACCCCTCCGGGGGTCGAGGACCAACCTCAACACGCATGTTTGCGTGTTGAGCGAAAAGACCCGCCGGGCCAGAGGCCCGCGCCTCGATCCCTTTTTCCAGAAGCCGCCTTCGCTCGCCCTCTCGCATTCATATAACGATATATTTATATGCTGATTGACTTATGCGATGGCTCGGGACAGTATCCCGGCCGATCGTGGTCCCCGGCTCATCCCGGGGCGAAGAGGGAATCCGGAACGGGCATGGCTTCGCGCCAAGGCCCGCCGCCGGAGCTGCCCCCGCAACTGTGAGCGGCGAGCGGCTGCCGATAGGTCACTGGCGAAACGCCGGGAAGGCCGGCAGCCGCCCTGACCCGCGAGCCAGGAGACCTGCCGCGATCGAGAGAAACGTCCCGGGCGGGGTGTCCCGGCAGGCGGCCCGACCGGCGCGACTCCCGCCCCGGCTGCGCGCTGCTGGCCGGCATCCGCCGCAGCTTAGGAGCATCGCATGTCCATCACCGTCTCAGGCCTCGGCTTCCCGCGCATCGGCCCGCGCCGCGAACTGAAAACCGCCCTCGAAGCCTCATGGTCCGGCAAGATCGAGCCGGAAGCGCTCGTCGCCACCGCCAAGGAACTGCGCGCCGCGAACTGGAAGCGGCAGAAGGATCTCGGCCTCACCTCGATTCCGTCCAACGACTTCTCGTTCTACGACCAGGTGCTGGACACGGCCGCGATGGTCGGCGCGGTGCCGGAAATCTACGGCTGGACCGGCGGCACGGTTGATCTCAAGACCTATTTCGCGATGGCGCGCGGCACGCTCGGAAAATCAGAGGTCTGCGAGCACGGTCACGTCCATACGTCCGGCGGCGTTCCCGCGATGGAAATGACCAAATGGTTCGACACCAATTACCACTACATCGTGCCGGAATTCACCAAGGGCCAGACATTCGCCCTCTCAACCTCGAAGCCGGTCGACGAGTTCAGGGAAGCGAAGGCGCTCGGCGTCCATACGCGTCCGGTGCTTGTCGGGCCGGTCACCTTCCTCAAGCTCGGCAAGTCGAAGGATGACGGCCTTGACCGCCTCTCGCTCCTGCCGCGGCTTCTGCCGGTCTATGCCGAAGTCCTGAAACAGCTTCACGCCGAAGGCGCCGACTGGGTGCAGATCGACGAGCCGATCCTCGTGCTCGACCTGACGAAGGACGAGCAGGCCGCGCTCGTGACCGCCTATGCGGAACTGGCGAAGGCCGTTCCGGGTCTCAAGATCCTCGTCGCCACCTATTTCGGCGCGCTTGGCGACAATCTCGACACCGCCGTCAATCTTCCGGTCGCGGGCCTGCATGTCGATCTCAAGCGCGGCGAAGGCCAGCTTGAAGCTGTTCTCAGCGCCGCGCCAAAAAATCTCGTGCTGTCGCTCGGCGTTATCGATGGCCGCAATGTGTGGCGCGCCGATCTCGAAGCCGTGCTCGACCAGATCGAGCCGGTGGTGAAGGCGCGCGGCGCGGACAGGATCATCGTGTCGGCCTCGTGCTCGTTCCTGCATGTTCCGATCGATCTCGATCAGGAGCAGAAGCTCGACGCGGATGTGAAGTCCTGGCTCGCCTTCGCGGATCAGAAGATCGCGGAGCTCGCGATCCTCGGCCGCGCGCTCGACGGCGGGCGCGCGTCCGTCGCCGGGGAATTGAAGGCATCGTCCGAAGCCGCCAGGGCGCGCAAGACCTCGCCGAAGATTCACGACAAGGCGGTTCAGGACCGCCTCAAGGGCATCTCGGCCAGCGACAGCCGGCGCGCTCCGTTCGCCGAGCGCCGCAAGGCTCAGGTTCAGAAGTACGGACTGCCGGCCTTCCCGACCACGACCATCGGCTCCTTCCCGCAGACCGAGGATGTCCGCAAGGCGCGCGCCGCCAACACCAGGGGCACGCTACCCGACGCCGACTACAAGGCCTTCCTCCGGAGGGCGACGGAAGACGCCGTTCGCTGGCAGGAGGAGATCGGCATCGATGTCCTCGTCCACGGCGAGTTCGAACGTAACGACATGGTGCAGTATTTCGGCGAACAGCTCGCCGGCTATGCCTTCACCCAGCACGGCTGGGTGCAGAGCTTCGGCTCGCGCTATGTCCGCCCGCCGATCATTTTCGGCGATGTCTCGCGTCCGAAACCAATGTCCGTCGAATGGTCGAGCTTCGCCCAGTCGCTGACGAAGAAGCCGATGAAGGGCATGCTCACCGGCCCGGTGACGATGCTGTTCTGGTCCTTCATCCGCGACGACATTCCGCGTTCGGAGACCTGCAAGCAGATCGCGCTCGCGATCCGCGACGAGGTCACCGATCTCGAAAAGGCCGGTGTCACCATCATCCAGATCGACGAGCCGGCGTTTCGCGAAGGCCTGCCGCTCAGGCAGAAGGACTGGAAGTCCTATCTCGACTGGGCGGTGGAGTCGTTCCGTCTCTCCGCCGCGGGCGTTCTGCCCTCGACGCAAATCCACACCCATATGTGCTATTCGGAGTTTAACGACATCATCGATTCCATCGGCGCGATGGACGCCGATGTCATCTCGATCGAGACCTCGCGGTCGCAGATGGAACTGCTCGACGCGTTCCGGACCTACAAATATCCGAACGAGATCGGCCCCGGCGTCTACGACATCCACTCGCCGCGCGTGCCGGCGACCGAGGAAATGTCGAACCTGCTGAACAAGGCCACCGAGCGCCTCGCGCCGGATCAGATCTGGGTCAACCCCGATTGCGGCCTGAAGACCCGCAAATGGGACGAGGTGAAGCCGGCGCTGGTCAACATGGTCGAGGCGGCGAGGAAGCTGCGCGCCACGGTGAAGGTGAAGGAACCCGCCTGATCGCGGCGTACATGCACAACGAAGAAGCCCCGGAGCGATCCGGGGCTGTTTTCGTTCAGGCAGCCTTGCGGCGGCTCTTGGCCCGCGACCGGCTCGCGGCCTTCGTCCGGCGCTGCGGCGTGCTGCCGTTCTGCGGCGTCAGGGCCGACACGGCGCGCTTTGCGCCGCCGCTGAGGAAGATGGAGCCGATCAGGATTCCGATGCCGGCGGCCGCGACCACGGCCACCATCGCGTTGTCGCTGACCTTGCTCTCGACGGCCTTGTAGGCCTGCTTGCCCTCGCGCCCGGCCAGCGACAGCACATTGTCGATCTGGCCGGTGATGTCGTTCAGCAGGGGGCCAAGGGTGTCGGCGGCGTCATGCGCCGCGTGGGACGCGGTGTCCTGGGCCGCGCGCGCGCCGCGCGCCGCCGATTTGCCGGCTGCGCCCGCGCCGTCGCCCAGAAGGCCCGCAAGCGCCGCAAGACCGGTCTGTATGTCGTCGATCCGCGATTGCAGATCGGATTGGCGTGAGCCCCACAAAGCCATGACGCGTCTCCATGCGTGAGAATATGCTGGAGACGAACGCGCCGGGGCGCGGGAAGGTTTCGTCAGGCCTTGTGTTTCAATGCACCGGGGATCGGCGCGTCCTTCAGCTTCTCGCCTTCGGCGAGCAGCATCTTGCCGACTTCGAGCGCGGTCGCGGGCGGCAGGCGGAAGGCAAGTTCGGTGTCGTTGCCGTGGTCGAAGACGAGACCCACCGCCGGTCCGGCCGGCGGCTGCAGCGTGCCAACCGCTGCGGTTTTGACGTCGAGCGGCACGACCTCGCCCCAGTCGCCGGCGGCATTCGCCGGCAGCGAGGTCGGGCGCGGGGTTGCGAGCGCGGCGCGGCGCGCTTCCGCAGAAAGCCGGGTCAGGAAGGCCAGAGGCAGCTCGATCTCGACATCGCGTCCTGCGCCATCCTTGCCGAAGATCGAGAAAACCTTGTCGGTTCCGCGGGTCTTGAGGCCGATGATCGAGGCGAGTTTCACTTTCGGCATGGGTCCGTCCTTGTGTTGCGGCCATGCTCTTACAGACTTTCCGCGCCCGCGCCAATCGCGCCGCTTTCCGCTATCGGGCGAGGACCTGCGCCGCCTCCTTGGTCTTGCCGACGACCGACCCGACCTGGTTGATCGCCGCTGAACTCTCGTCGGAACTTGCCTTGATCGTCGCGATCGACCGCACCGCGTTCTGCATCGAGGACGATACGCCCTCGGTCACGCTCGACTGCTCCTCGACCGCCGCCGCCGTGCCCGCCACGAAGTCGCGGACCGAGTTGATGGTCTGGCCGATGACGCTGAGGCAGTTCACGACATCCGACGACACCGCCTGCATGCCGCGGATTTCGGCCGATATCTTGTCGGTGGCATCGCCCGCCTGCCTGGCGAGATTCTTGATCTCGCTCGCGACGACCGCAAAGCCGCGCCCCGCTTCACCCGCGCGCGCCGACTCGATCGTAGCGTTCAGCGCCAGAAGATTGATCTGGCTGGCGATGTTCTGGATCAGCGCGACGATGCTCTCCATTTCGTGCGCGGTCTTCGCCAGCCGCTGGGTGGCTTCGTCGGCATTGCGCGTTTCGGCGTGCGCCGCGTCCGTCGCGGACCGGGATTTGACCATCGTGTCGGAGATTTCGCGGATGGAGGCCGCGAGTTCCTCCGCGCTGGAGGCGACCAGCTCCAGATTGTCGGAGGTCGAGGTTACCGCGCCCGCCGTCGCGCTGGCATGGCTTGCCGAATGGCCGATGGCGATCTCGATTTCCTTGAAATTCTCGTCGATCAGCCGTTTCAGGTCGGCCAGCAGCCTGACCTGCCCGGTGATGTCGGTCGCGTATTTCACCACCTTGAACACGTTGCCGTTTAGATCGCGGATCGGATTGTAGCTGGCCTCGATCCAGATTTCCTTTCCGCCTTTGCCGACGCGTCTGTACTGCGCGGCCTGGTATTCGCCCCGGCCGAGCCGCTCCCAGAACTGGCGGTATTCCTCGCTCGCCTTGTAGGCCGGATCGACGAACATCGAATGATGGCGGCCCTGGATCTCCGGCAGGGAATAGCCCACCGCCGCGAGAAAATTTTCGTTGGCCGAGACGATCGTGCCGCTGAGATCGAACTCGATCACGGCCTGCGCCTTGTTGATGGCCGCGACCTGGCCGGAGAAATCGGCATATTCCTGCTTCTGCCGCGTGATATCGGTTGCAAACTTGACGACCTTGTAGGGACGCCCGTTCAGATCGAAGATGGGGTTGTAGCTTGCCTCGATCCAGATTTCACGGTCGCCCTTCGCGTAGCGCCGATACTGCGCCGACCGGTATTCGCCGCGCCGCAAACCATCCCAGAACTGGCGATACTCCTCGCTGGCGCGCTCGTCGGCGGCAACGAACATCGAGTGATGCCGGCCGCGAACCTCGTCGAGCGTATAGCCCATCGCCGCGAGAAAATTGTCGTTGGCGGTGATGATCGTGCCATCGAGCTCGAACTGGATCACGGCCTGCGAACGGTTGATCGCCGCGACCTGCCCGGAAAGATCGGCGTACTCGGCCTTCTGACGCGACACATCGACGGCGAACTTGACGATCTTCACCGTGCGTCCGTCGCGTCCCGGAATCTGATTGTAGCTGGCCTCGATCCACACTTCGCGGCCGCTTTTGCCGAAGCGCTTGTACTGCGCCTTCTGCGGCTCGCCGCGGCCCAGCCGCTCCCAGAACTGTCTGTATTCATCGGACTGACGATGGGCCGGCTCGACAAACATTGAATGATGCTGGCCGACGATCTCCGGCAGCGTGAATCCCATCGTCTCGAGGAAATTCTGGTTGGCGTTGAGTATCCGCCCGGTGGGGTCGAACTCGATGACAGCCTGGCTCTTGTCCAGGGCATCCATCTTGGCCGCGGCATCTTGGCGGCTGATACGCTGGGCCGAACGGGCCAGAGGAAGGGGCAGTCGGGGCTGGAACATTGGGGCGCTCCGTAGGGGACGCCTCAATGCGTATCTATATGGTTGTATATTTATTAACTGCAGTTTTTAGTTGCATGTCCGTTACAGCTGCCGCGTCGAACGCCTCCCGCGCCCTGCGGATTTCGCCGCGATTGTCGAGCGCCCAGGCGCTGAGCGCCGACACGGGGCCGAGCAGCGACCGGCCGAGCGCCGTCAGCTCGTAATCGACACGCGGCGGTGTCGAGGGCGTCACCGTCCGCGTCACCAGCCCATCGCGCTCCAAGCCGCGCAGCGACAGCGTCAGCATCCGCTGGGAGATGCCGTTGACCATCCGCTTCAGCTCGTTGAACCGGCGCGGGCCGTCGCCGAGCATGGTGATGATCAGCACACTCCATTTATCGCCGACGCGCCCCAGAACATCTGAGACGGCTCGGCAGTTCTCCGAGAGATGCGGCTGTCGTGGTTCCATGCGTGTGCCCTCTTGCGCGCTCCCGCCAGTTACGTAGCCTGCTCTAGGCACAATATGTTACCGGAGGCGTGCAATGGCAAGATTCACTATCGGCGTGGTTGTCGGCTCGGTTCGGAAGGGCTCGATCAACCAGAAGCTGGCCGAGGGATTGATGAAGCTCGGCGGGCCGGATGCCGAGTTCCGGCAACTGAAGATCGACGATCTTCCCATGTTCAATCAGGACCTCGAAGCGGAACCACCCGCAAGCGTCGAGCGCTTTCGCAACGAAATCCGCGCCGCCGACGGCCTGCTGTTCGTCACGCCGGAGTATAACCGCTCGGTCACGCCGCTCCTCTTGAACGCCCTCTCCTGGGGATCGCGTCCGTACGGGCACAATTCGTTCGCCGGAAAACCGGGCGCGATCGTCGGCACCTCGGCGGGCGTCATCCGCACTGCGGCGGCGCAGGCGCATCTGCGGACCCTGCTCGGCGTGCTCGATATTCGCCTGATCGTGCAGCCCGAAGCCTATGTGCATTTCACCGACGATCTCATCGGCCCGGATGGCGCGATCGCGGATGAAAAGCAGCACGATTTCCTGAAGAAGAAGATCGGCAAGTTCATCGACTGGGTGGCCGTGGTGGCCGCCGCCAGGAAGGCCGCCTGATCGAAAGCGACGAGGCGCTAGTGCGCCTCGTCCCAGTTCTGAGCGGCACGGGCATCGACTTTCAGCGGCACGTCGAGATGGACCGCGGGCTCCGCCGCCTTCTCCATCACCCGGCAGATCACGGGAAGCGCCGCATCAACCTCCTCGTCCGGCACTTCGAACACGAGTTCGTCGTGCACCTGCAGCAGCATCTGCGCCGATAGCTTCTCGGTCTCCAGTGCGTCCTCCATGCGGATCATGGCGCGGCGGATAATGTCTGCCGCCGTGCCCTGGATCGGCGCGTTGATTGCCGCGCGCTCCAGAAATCCGCGCTCCGCCGGCGAGCGCGCCTCGTTCAGCGGGTAATGACATTTGCGCCCGAACAGGGTGGTCACATAACCCACCGCCTTGGCCTCGCCGCGCATCCGGTCCATGTAGTCGCGGATACCCGGAAAGCGTTCGAAATACTTCTTGATGTAAGCCCCCGCTTCGTCGCGCGGGATCGAGAGCTGGTTGGCGAGGCCGAAGGCCGAAATGCCATAGATGATTCCGAAATTGATCGCCTTGGCGCGGCGCCGCACGTCGGCGGGCATGCCCTCGACCGGCACGCCGAACATCTCCGACGCCGTCATGGCATGGATGTCGAGGCCTTCGGCAAACGCTTTCTTCAGCTGCGGAATATCCGCCATATGCGCGAGTACGCGCAATTCGATCTGCGAATAGTCCGCCGAGATCAGTTTGCGGCCGGGCGGCGCAATGAAGGCCTTGCGGATCTTGCGTCCCGCCTCGGTCCGGATCGGAATGTTCTGCAGGTTCGGATCGGTCGAGGACAGACGCCCCGTCGAGGTCGAGGCCAACGAATAAGATGTATGTACACGCTTCGTTTCGGGATGGATGTGTTCCGGCAGCGAGTCGCTATAGGTCGATTTCAGCTTCGACAGCTGCCGCCATTCGAGGATTTTTTTCGGCAGTTCGTGACCTTCGGCGGCAAGATCTTCCAGCACGTTCGCGCCGGTCGCCCAGGCGCCGGTCTTTGTTTTCGACGCGCCCTCGAAACCGAGCTTCCCGAACAGGATATCGCCAAGCTGTTTCGGTGAACCGAGATTGAAGCGCTCGCCGGCAAGATTGAAGATGTCCTCTTCGATCGCGCCCATCGACTGCGCGAAATCGCCTGACAGGCGCGACATCATGTTGCGGTCGACCGAAATGCCGCGCTCTTCCATCCGCATCAGCACCGGAACCAGCGGCCGCTCCAGCGTTTCGTAGACCGCCGTCATGCCCTCGGCGACAATACGCGCCTTCAGCACGCGCCACAGGCGCAACGTGATGTCGGCATCCTCCGCCGAATACTCCGCCGCCTTGTCGATCGGAACCTCGGCAAAGCTGACGCGCGCCTTGCCGGTCCCCGTGACATCATTATAGGCGATGCAGGTGTGGCTCAGCCATTTCTGCGCCAGTTCGTCCATGCCATGCGCGCCGCGCCCGGAATCGAGCGCATAGGACAGCAGCATCGTGTCGTCGGCCGGATTCAGGTCGATGCCGTGGCGCGACAGGACGAGTGCGTCATATTTGACGTTCTGCGCGATCTTGAGCACGCCGGGATCTTCCAGAAGCGGCTTGAGCTTCCGCAGCACGAGTTCCGGCTTGAGCTGGTCTGGGGCAAGGCCACCGCCGAACATGTCCTGCTTGCCGCTGACATGACCAATGGGTATGTACGCCGCAAGCCCCGGTTCGATCGCCAGCGAAATCCCGACGATCTCCGCCTGCATCGCATCGAGGCTGGTTGTTTCGGTGTCGATGGCGACCTTGCCGCGTTCGCGGGCGGCCGCGATCCACTGATCGAGGCGCTCTTCGGTGCGGACCGTGTCGTAATGCTCCTTCGAGCAGGGCGTATTGCGCGCCTCCTCGATGATCTTCTGCGCCAGTGCCGCAGGTGTGAAATCACCGGCGGCGGTCGATGGCGCGGAGCTTGGGGCAGCGGATGCGGCGGTCTCGGCCGGCTGTGTGTCTGCGGCGCCGTCCGCTTCGGTTGCTGGCGCACTTTCAGTGTAACGCCCGCTTCCGGCTTTCAGGCGCGCGTCCGCCTCGATCTCGTTGGCGTCGATGTCGAACGCATCGGCAACCCGCTTGGTGATGGTCGTGAACTCCATCGCCTTCAGAAAGGCAATCAGCCGTTTCGGATCGAATTCCGGCACCTGAAGCTGCGGCAGCTTGATCGCGGTTTCGACCTTGCAGTCGAGCGTGACGAGCTTTTTCGACATGCGCGCCTGCTCGGCATACTGGATCAGGGACTCGCGGCGCTTGGGCTGCTTGATCTCGCCGGCGCGCGCCAGAAGCTCGTCGAGCGTGCCGAACTCAGCCATAAGCTGCGAGGCCGTCTTGATGCCGATGCCGGGAACGCCGGGCACGTTGTCGGATGTGTCACCGACCAGCGCCTGAACATCGGTCACCCGTTCGGGCGGCACGCCGAAATAGTCGATCACGCCCTGGATATCGATCTTGCGCTCCGGCCGGTATCCCGGGCTGCCTTTGCGGCCTGACTCGAAATCGTAGAAGTTCACGTTCGGCGTCACGATCTGCATCAGATCCTTGTCGGACGAGATGATCAGCACCTCGGCACCGGCCGCGCCCGCCTCGCAGGCATAAGTCGCGATGATGTCGTCGGCCTCGAATCCCGCCTTTTCGATCGGCTCCAGGCCGAACGCCTTTACCGCTTCGCGCATCAGCGGAAACTGGGGGATGAGATCGTCGGGCGGATCTTTGCGGTTGGCTTTGTAGTCCGGATAGATGTCCTTGCGGAACGTGTCCTCGGTCTTGTCGAAGACAATGGCGAGATGCGACGGCCGGATGCCGACCGCGCCCTCGCGCACGAACTGGTAGAGCTTGGTGCAGAACAGCCGGACCGCGCCGGTCGGCAGGCCGTCGGACCGGTAATTGTATTTAGCGTCCTGATTCATGGACTGGAAATAGGCGCGGAACACGAAGGACGACCCGTCGACGAGGAAGACGTGGTCGCCGGGCTTGATGGGCTGTTCGGTCATGGGCGGCAATATGGTGGGCGGAGCCGCTTCTGTCATGCTCCGGGCGAGGGTTTCCCGCAACAGGACCGGGATTCGTGTCCAAAAGGTTCAGCCGCTGGCGCAGCGATCGAGCAAGGCATGGAGGACGGGCGAAGGCCCGCCTTCTTCATTCGGCGGGCTGCAGCTGGGTCCGCGGGCGGTCGATGGAGAAAGCGGCGGGACGCACGAACAGGAAGCGGCCCCGGCCGGTCTTTTCGGTCAGCCAGAGCAGCACGAGCGGCGCCGTGACCGCAACCGCCGTGACGATCAGCGACACAAGGCCGATGTCCGCGATCACGCCGGTCTTCACCAGAAGGATGCGCGTCGCAGCCATCGGCAGGAAGAAGGCGAGATAGATCGCGATCGAGCGCTCTCCGGCATAGCGGATGGCATCGGCGGTTCCGAAGCGCGCCAGCAGCGCGGCCATCGCGACCACCGCGCCGCAGCCGACAAGGCCGAGCACCAGCGAAACGACCGGAAGCGCCGCAATACCGAGCCAGAACACCGCAATCGCGTGCAGAACGGCCCAGGCCAGCACCATCGCGATGGCCGGCCCGGCTCGATGCTGCACCATCTTGGCGAACGCAAAGATGTAAGGCGCAGCGTACCAGCCGATGCAGAAATAGATAAACCGCGCCGCAAATTCGTCGATCACCGTCCATCCGGTATGCACGCCCGCCATCTCAAGCATGCCGGCGGCGACAAGTACGATCCACGGCGCTACGTTCTTTACGAGCTTTGCAGCGACGAAGAAGACCGGCAGCAGATAGATGAACCACAGCGTGCCGAACGGCTCGGCCAGCGCGAGGAGGAACTGCTCGACAACGGCAAGCGGCCCGTCCTGCAGTGCAAGCGGCGGCCATTTGAAGCCGCCCTGGATCAGGAGCCATAGAATATAGAAATAGGCGAAATGGACGACCTTGCGGTCAAGGTATTTACGCCATGGACGGTCGATGACGAGCGCCAGGAAGAGGCCGGAGATCAGGAAGAAATCCGGGATACGGAAAGGCCGCGCGAACTCGACGACATAATGCATGAAGCCGGTGCCGCCCATGGCCTCGCCAACGCCGAGCGTCGAATGCATCATCACGACAAGGATGATGCAGATGCCTTTGGCGTAATCGACCCACGGAATGCGGGGATCGCGCGAGGCTGGATTTTCGTCGATGGCGGCCATGCCGGGCACCATAGCCGATGAGCCTTTCAATTTTATTCGAATGCTCGGGTTATGGTTACGCCAGACAAAAACACCGAGTAAACATGTTGTTTTTGTAACAAACTTTTTTGTTGCGTATTTTATCCCGCCGCCGCATATGCAGGCATAGGGTTTTACGCCGCCGTGAGCGGCACTTTAAGGGAGGCCGCGATGAGCGTCCGTATTGGCGATATTGCTCCGGATTTCGAACAGGATTCGACCGAGGGCAAGATCAAGTTTCATGACTGGGCGGGCGGCAAATGGGTCGTGCTGTTCTCGCATCCCAAAAACTTCACTCCGGTCTGCACGACCGAACTCGGCGCCGTTGCCAAGCTGAAGGGCGAGTTCGATAAGCGCGGCGTGAAGGTCCTCGGCCTGTCGGTTGATGAACTCGGCAATCACGACAAATGGGCGGACGATATCGCCGAAACCCAGGGCGCGCGTCTGAACTTCCCGCTGATCGCCGACACCGACAAATCGGTTTCCGACAAATATGGCATGATCCATCCCAACGCCTCGGACACGATGACGGTCCGTTCGGTGTTCGTCATCGACCCCAACAAGAAAGTGCGCCTTACGCTGACCTATCCGGCAGCCACCGGGCGCAATTTCGATGAGATCCTGCGCACCATCGACAGCCTTCAGCTCACCGACAACTTCTCGGTGGCAACGCCCGCTGACTGGAAGAACGGCGAGGATGTCATCATCGTCCCGAGCGTGAGCGACGATGCCGCCAAGGAGAAGTTCCCGAAGGGCTGGAAGGCGCTGAAGCCCTACCTCCGGGTTACGGAACAGCCCGGCAAGTAAATTGCCCGCCTCATGAAAAAGCCCGCCTTCCGGCGGGCTTTTTTGCATCTGGCCGACGCTCGGTTCAAGCCGCGTCGCGCATCCGCCAGTCCGCCGGCGCACCGCCCGTCCAAGCCAGTGCAACGCTGTAGGTGCCGCGCGAGGTCGCGACGGTCCGGCAGTCCAGCGTGCAATCGCCGAGCTCGATGCGCTGCTCGATGCGATCCGGGACCCAGTCGAGATCAAGCGCGGCGAAGTCCATGCCGACGCCCGCGCCGGTGCGCTTGGCATAAGCCTCCTTCATGGTCCAGAGCCGGATGAACTCCGCGCTGGCGTCGCGGCAGCCGGCGAGAACACGCCGCTCCCGATCGGACAGGACGGACGGTTCGATTCTCGCTGCCCCGTCCATACGCTCTACATCGATCCCGACATCGTGGAACGGGCTTACAGCCACGGCAACCATATCGGCCGAGTGGGCGATGCTGATCTGCAGATTGCCGTCGGGAGCCGCGACATAGGGCTTGCCGTTCGGACCGGGGATCAGGCTCCAGGCGGTGCAAGGCCATGTCTCGCCCGAGGCATGAGACAGCGCCTGACGGGCCAGGAGACGGCCGGTCAGAAAACGCTCACGATCAGAGATACGTTTGAGATCGTTGCACCGCGCATGTTCGTCGTCGCGGGTCAGACCGGCCATCATGGCCAGACGGCTTTCATCCAGCCTCGGCGCCAGCCAGACCTGCGGCCCGGCCGGCAGCGCCGACGCCGCCGTGATGGAGTGCGGGACAGCCGTCATGGCCGCGCGTCACTATGCCGTTAACCGACTTCCGCTCCCGTTCGTGCGGCCCTTGCCGTTGCCCGGCGAGGGGCCATTCTTTACCGCGGTGATCGGCCCGGCCTTTTTGGCGCCGGTGTCATTCGTCCGGCGCGCCATCGCGGCGACTCGCTTTTTGGCCGGCTGAATCGATGCCGGAGGAACGAGTTGCAGCGGCGCTTCAAGCGGCCGCGACGGCGCGATACGGCGCAGCGAGCGGCCATACACGTGGCCGAGCGACTGCTCGAGAATATCGAGCGCTTCGTCGAGTTCGTCTTCTGTCGTCGTGAGAGGCATCAGGAACTTGATGACCTCGTCCTCCGGGCCACAGCGCTCGATGATGAGACCATTCCCGTAGGCATGCGCGGTCACTTCCGCAGCGCGCGCAGGATCGGCGCAAACCAGACCACGCATCATGCCGCGCCCGCGGACCGCGACAACGTCAGGAGCGAAACGCGCCGCGAGCTTCTGCAGCCGACGGCGGAGGAACTCGCCTTTTGTAAGGATGGCGTTGCTGAAGTCCGGCGTCCGCCAATAGTGCTCCAGCGCCGCGGCTGCGGTTATGAAGGCGTGATTGTTGCCGCGGAATGTGCCGTTGTGTTCGCCCGGCCGCCAGACATCGTATTCACGCTTGATCAGGACGACCGAGAACGGCAGGCCATAGCCCGACAGCGATTTCGACAGCGTCACGATGTCAGGCTGAATGCCCGCTTCCTCGAAGCTGAAGAACGTTCCGGTGCGACCGCAGCCGGCCTGGATGTCGTCGACGATGAGGAGGATCTCCTTCTCGTCGCACAGCTTGCGCAGGCGGCGCAGCCATCCCGGGCGAGCCATGTTGATACCGCCCTCGCCCTGTACGCATTCGAGGATCATCGCCGCCGGCAGGTCGATGCCGCTCGAGGGGTCGCACAGCATCTTTTCGATATAGGTGATCGTGTCGATCTCCTCGCCGAAGTAGCCGTCATAGGGCATTACAGTCGTGCCCTGGAGCGGAATGCCCGCTGCCGCACGGTTGTGGCTGTTGCCGGTCGCGGCGAGCGCGCCCAGCGAAACGCCGTGGAAGCCGTTGGTGAAGGTGATGATGTTGGTACGGCCGGTGACCTTGCGCGCCAGCTTCATCGCCGCTTCGACGGCGTTGGTGCCGGTCGGGCCCGTGAACTGGATGACGTAGTCGAGGTGGCGCGGCTTGAGGATGATGTCCCACATCGCCTCGATGAAGCGCTCCTTGGCTCCTGTATGCAGGTCGAGGCTGTGTGTAATGCCGTCATCGGCGATGTAGTCGAGCAGCGCCGATTTCAGAACGGGATTGTTGTGACCGTAATTCAGCGAGCCGGCGCCCGCGAGGAAATCCAGATAGCGGCGCCCGGAGGAATCGACGAGCTCGGTTCCGCGAGCCTTGTCGAACAGCGCGGGAAACGTCCGCGCGTAGGAACGAACCTCTGATTCCAGAAGATCGAAGATTTTCCTTCTGAGCATAGTACGCACTCCCCAGCTTCAGGGAAGGAGCAGCGCCTCAATTCTGCCCAAATCCGCCAAGCGACCTGATGTGTTCCGCCGCGCTCCTGTTAGTCGGTTGTTAATCCTTACTTTTAACCAGTACCGATGCCTATACCTTGACATAATTTGTACTCCAACAACTATGGCGCGCAAGAGCTAAATGTTGATGACAGCGCCCAAATAAGAAGCTGGTTAACTTGGGAAGCTGATCTTGGTTAAGACCGCTGATTGCGTGCGCAGATACTCCCAAACGGGCCGGTATCTCTTGTAGAGTAGTAGTATTTGAGGCGTGCCGCGTGCATAAAGACAGTATTCTTCTCTGCGAGAATTACGACAATACCATTCGCTGGAAGAAGGGCGAGCGGCTCGATCATATTTTTGAGGCGCGCTGCGACGAGATTTCGGCAAAATATGGCGACGCGCACCCCGCAGTCGCGGTCGCGGATACTTTGATTTCCTATGGCGAACTCGACGAGGCGGCCAATCGCCTCGCCCGCCATCTGCTGAAAAAGGGCGTCTGCTCTGGCTCCCGCGTCGGGGTGATGCTGAAGCAGACACCCGAAACCTATGTCACGCTGCTGGCGATCCTGAAGCTCAATGCGGCCTATGTGCCGCTTGACGCCAGCTTCCCCAAGGACCGCATCGCCTTCATTGCCAAGGACGCAGACGTGCGTCTGCTGATCTCGATTTCCGAGAACCGCGGCATCATCGACGATCTCAAACTCGCCAAGCTGTTTCTGGACGAAGACGCCGCAAAAATCGCGAAGCAGGACGGCAAACGGCTGACCAAGGCCGAGAAGGGCCGGCCGACCGAAGAGCTCTGCTACATCGTCTATACGTCGGGTTCCACCGGCAATCCCAAGGGCGTCGCCGTCGATCATCCAAGCATCTGCAATTTCGTTAAGGTCGCGGCCGAAGTGTACGGCTATACGCACGCCGACCGGGTCTATCAGGGGATGACGATTGCCTTCGACTTCTCGGTCGAGGAGATCTGGGTGCCGCTTCTGGCCGGCGCCACGCTGGTGCCGGGCATTGCCAATGTAGCTCTCGCGGGCGACGACCTTGCCGACTTCCTGCAGGGCAACCGCGTCACCGCCATGTGCTGCGTTCCGACCTTGCTGGCGACCATCAACCGCGATCTCCCGGAGCTCCGGCTTCTTCTTCTCAGCGGCGAAGCCTGCCCGCAGGACCTCGTGACACGTTGGCACCGTGCGAACCGCACGATCCTGAACGTGTACGGACCGACCGAGGCGACGGTGACGGCGACCTGGACGGAACTGCGCCCGGACAAGAGAGTCACGATCGGCGTGCCCCTGCCCACCTATTCCGTGGTCATTCTCGACGAACACGAAAACAAGCTGGTTCCGAGCGGCGCTTTGGGCGAAATCTGCATCGCCGGCATCGGTCTGGCGCAGGGATATGTGAACCGCGAGGATCTGACGA
Source organism: Hyphomicrobiales bacterium (assembly GCA_022842205.1). Classification (GTDB taxonomy): domain Bacteria; phylum Pseudomonadota; class Alphaproteobacteria; order Rhizobiales; family Methylopilaceae; genus Flaviflagellibacter. The sequence continues at coordinate 60,955 of JALHQA010000005.1, read as the reverse complement.
GCAAGGCGTTCATCCCCGATTTTCTGGACATCGGCAACAATCCGTCGAAGCGTATCTACCGTACCGGCGATCTCGGCCGCATCATCGAGCAGGGCGAGATTGAGTATCTCGGGCGCATCGACACGCAGGTGAAGATTCGCGGTTACCGCATCGAGATGACGGAAATCGAATCCGTCCTGATGGAGGTCCCGGGCATCGCCCAGGCCGTCGTCAACACGTATTCGCGCGATGGCGCGCCGCTCGAACTGGTCGCTTATTGCACCCTGAAGAAGGGCGTAAAGACGTTCCCGCACGAAAAGGCGGCTGAATTCCTCAAGGCCCGCCTGCCGCGCTATATGATCCCGGCCTATGTCGAGGTTCTCGATGAAATGCCGATGTTGCCGAGCAACAAGGCGGATCGGAAGAAACTCCCGCCTCCCAAAGGGCCGCGCTTCGTCGCTGGCGGTGACGGTGACTATGTCGCGCCGAAGGACGAGGTGGAGACCGTAATCGCGGAGGCCATGGCCCGCGTGCTCGAAATCAGCCGCGTATCGGTTGAGGATCACTTCTTCAACGCGCTTGGTGCTCACTCGCTGCTGATGGCGCAAGTGTCCGCCGACATCCGCGCCAAAATTCCCGGCGCGTCGGTATCGATGCGCGACATGTATCTAAACCCGACCGTCAGGAAGCTCGCCACCCACATCCGCGAGAATCGGGCGACCGCCGACGCGGCGATCTCCCTCTGCCATGTGCCGTCGCTATTCAGCTACTATATCTGCGGCGCTTCCCAGTTTGGCTTTTATGCCGCGTACGGGTATCTCGCCCTGCACGTCATCGTCTTTGCCTTCAACTACATTCTCGGCGCAACCGGCCTGGCCGATCTCTATATCCGCGCCGTCACACTTAATATCAGCGTATTCTTCAGCTTCTCGGCGATTCCGGTTCTGGCGAAATGGCTGCTTGTCGGACGCTGGAAGGCCGACCGATTCCCGATCTGGGGCCTGAAATTCTATCGCTTCTGGGTCGTCAAGACGCTCCTGCGCTACAGCCCGATGCTGCTGTTCGTGAACACCCCGATCTTCAATGTCTATCTACGGCTGCTCGGCGCGAAGATCGGCAAGGACGTCCTCGTCATGTCGCAGGCGTTCCCACTTTGTACGGATATTATTTCGATTGGCGACGGCTCGGTCCTGCGCAATGGCTCGCTCGTCACCGGGTTCAAAGCCGAAGCCGGCTATATCGTCACCGCCGACGTCAAGATCGGCAGCCGCGCCATTATCGGCGAGAACAGCACGGTCGATTGCGGCGCGACGATGGGTGACGGCAGCCGCCTGGCGCATGCCTCCTGCCTGCCGTCTGGCGCGTCCGTACCTGCCGGAAAGACTTATCACGGCTCGCCGGCGCGCGAGGCCTCGTTCACGATTCCGGAAGCCGGCTCGCAGAGCGTCACGGCGCGCCGCAAGATTCTGTATTCGGCGTTTCACATGGGCTCGGCCCTGTTCTGGGTTTTTCCGGCGGTGCCGGTGTTCCTTTACTTCTTCTATCCCGACCTGTTCGGCCAAAGCCTGCTTGCTGTCGCCGACCGTCTGCCCGCGTTCACCCCCTTCATCCTGTCGATGATCGCGCTGGGATCAGCTGGCATCATCGGCGCGCTTTTCGTCCTCGCGCTGATCCGCGTCTGGGCGGTCCCGCGTGTCCTCAACCTTTTCCTGAACGAGAAGACAGATTACCCGCTGTATGGATTCCACTACTTCGTCTTCCGCATGATGACGACGGCCGTGAACCTGCCCTTCTTCAACATGCTGTTCGGCGACAGCGCCTATATCGTGCATTATTTGCGGCTCATCGGCGTCGATCTGTCAAAGATCATTCAGTCGGGATCGAATTTCGGCACTGATCAACAGTTCGACTCACCGTTCCTGTGCAAGGTGGGCACCGGAACGATGGTGTCGAGCACGCTGATCATGATCAACGCGAACTATTCGGGCACGTCGTTCCGGCTCGAACGATCATCGGTCGGCGCCGAGAACTTCCTCGGCAATATCATCCTCGTGCCACCGGGTTCGAAAGCGGGCGACAACTGCCTTCTCGCGACCAAGGTCATGCTGCCGATCGACGGCAAGGTGCGCAGCGATGTCGGGCTCCTCGGGTCGCCTGCCTTCGAGATTCCGCGCACAGTCGGTACGGACCGCAATTTCGCCGCCGAGTTGAAGCCGGAACAGAAGCGCCGCCTGCTGCGCTGGAAGCTCGCGGCCAACACCGCGAGCATGCTCTCCGTGATGGGGGCGCACTGGATTCTCGGCCTTGTCGGCCTGTTCGCTCTCTATTGGACGTTCAAGCTGTTCCCGGTCTACGGGATTGCGGCCTTGGCTGGCTCGGTGACGGCGATGCTCATCTTCTCCATCCTCTTCCTTGCGCTGATGGAGTGGTGGAGCATCGGTTTCCGCCGTCTGCAGCCGACACGCTGTTCGATCATGTATCCGTATTACTGGAAGATCGAGCATCACTGGAAGATGTCGGAAACCTTCCTGATGTTCCTGTTCGCCGGCACGCCGTTCAAGAACGTGGTCAGCCGCCTCCTGGGCACGAAGACGGGCAAATGCGTCTACGACGACGGCTCCGTCGCCACCGAACGGACCCTTGTCGAAGTCGGCGATTACTGCACGCTGAACGAATTCTCGATTCTGCAGTCGCACTCGATGGAAGACGGCATCTTCAAGTCCGACATGGTGCGGCTCGGTGCCGGCACGACTGTCGGCTCGAACACCCTCGTTCATTACGGCGTCACGACCGGCGAACAGGTCATCATCGATTCCGACTGCTTCGTCATGAAGGGCGAGACGCTGCCGGACAAGACCTACTGGCGGGGCAACCCGGCCACGCAGATCAGCGCCTGATCCGGCACTATTTGGACGGGCCGCCGCCGAGCTTCATGTTGATTCCGACCGACACGATGCTGATGCCAAGGTCGGACGTGCCGGAGAAAGGCGCGCCAAGATAACCCGGATCGCTGGCGTCGATGCTGATGTCCCCGTCACCCAGTCCCATAGAGTACAGATAGCTCGCCGAAAGCGTGGTGTAATCGCTGTACTTATAAGAAAGGCCGGCAGAGACCATGAACTGGTCGGTTTCCGGAAAGCGCGTGTCGCGGTTGTCGTCATCGAGCGGCGATATTTCATAACCGAGGCCCGCGCGCAGCGTCAGACGGTCGCTGACATCGTATTCGCCGCCGAGCGAGAACAGCCAGCCATCATTGTAGCGCAGATAAAGCGTCGTCAGCGTCGATCCCGAATTATCGACAACCGCAAGATCGCCAAGACGGCTCCAGTTGCTCCACTCGACCGTACCCAGCGCGCGGAAGCGGTCCGTGACCGCCTGGTTGATCCCGACACTCACAACCTCGGGCGTATCGAGCGTGGTGCCGGCCGGAATGGCTGTGCCTGCAACGACGAAGTCGCCGTCAACATCATGACGTATGGACGAGCGGAATCCGACGCCGATATCCGTCCCCTGCCAAGGCGTCAGCTGGAACCCGAGATTGAAGCCGAACCCGACATCGCTGGCGTCGAGTTCGACGTCACTGGCGGGCGCAAGGGGGTATGCGCTTGTCAGATCGGCGCTGAAATACTGCGCCTGAATGCCCGCGCCAACCGCGAAATAGTCGGAGAAGCGGTAGGACAGCATAGGATTGATGTTGATCGAGAACATCTCCGAAGAGCGCGAATAGATCTGCCCCGCCCAATCGTCGGGCGCTTCGGTTGACAGGCCGAACGGGCTTGAGATCGCAAGACCCATCACAATGTCTTCGGTCAGCCGGACGCCCACAAAAGTAGATGGCACCAGCGCGATCTCGCCGATATCCACACTGCTACCGGTATCAGGATCGATGTCGATTGACGGCAGGATCAGCGCTGCGTCGGCTTCGATCTCGAATCCCTGTACATGCGACAGCACCGCCGGGTTCCAATAGCTGTAGGAAAGCTGATCGCCCGCGGCGACGCCGGCGAGCGAGGTGCCGAAGCCCGCGGCGCTGTGGCTCCGGACAAGAAAGCCGCCGGCGTGCGCGGACTGCATCAACAAAGCAAGGCTGCCGGCGAACGTAAGGCAGAACAGAGCCGTGCAGCGGAACGTCGGCATGTAAGGTCATCCGATGATGGTGAACATCTCCGGAAGAGTGCCATTCAAATCTTATTAATAGGCTAACTATCTGACGTGTTTAGAGGTTATCCTTTTGGAGAACCTACGGTCGCCCAGGCACCGACAAGGCGCGGGTAAAAGACGCAGTGGCCGCCGTCGCCGGCTTCGGCCAGCAGCCTCTGGCCCAGCGTCTCGATTCCAATCTCCTCGGCCGTTGCTACACCGAGCTTGACGATCAGGGGCGTCAGACTGCGCAAGGATTCGACCACAAAACCTATTCCCGCGAGTTCTCCGCTGCCGGCGATCCGCGTGTAGCCCGCGAGCTTCGGCTCGAGGCCGCAATCCCGGAAGATCGCGTAAAGACTCGATCCCGTGTCGCTGTTACGGCCAGCCCGGCGATAAGCTTCGACGATCCAGCCGACACAGCGGCCAAGCAGCGGCAGCGGCGGCACGGCCGCAGCGGAGCTCATATCCATCTCGATGAACGAGACGATGGCGCCCGGACGCAGTTTCGCCAGAAGCGGGCGGATAAGATCCCGCGGCTCGGCGTTGTGGACGAGAATGAAGCGGCCAATCACGGCGTCAAAGCCGGCATAGCCGTCATAGGCCTCGATCGAGGAAACCTTGAAACTCGCTTGCGCCTTGCCGAGAGCTTTTAGCCGGGCCGAGGCAAGCGCAATTGCATCGGGCGAGATGTCGATGCCGACGACGCGGCCTGTTTCGCCGACGAGTTCGGCCGCGATCGAGGATACGTCGCCGACGCCGCACCCAAGATCCAGAACCTTCTGTCCGCGAGCAAGGCCGCACCTTGTGAGTACGTCCGATGTTGCGTCGGAAAAGAACGCCGCCTGCTGTTCAAGCCGCAGCAACTCGCGATCGGAATGGCCAAGCACATACTCTGGAGCAGGATTTACCGACATGTACGCAACCCCCGGTGCCGGCCGCACGCCAGCTCGCTTCTTTTATACGCCTTTTGTATGAGATGCACGGGTCTTCTCCTAAAGAGCCCGTACATCTTTGAATGCAAGACTGCGGGTAGAGAGATCAATGTCATGCGCCCGGCCCGCAAGACCATCCATACGGCATTCGCCGATATTGCCGTTCTGGAGACCCATGGATCCGGAACCCCGGTTCTGTTGCTGCACGGGAACTCCACCTGCAAGGAAGTGTTCCGGGCGCAGATCGAGGGCGAGGTCGGCCGCACCGCCCGTCTGATCGCCATCGACCTGCCGGGCCACGGCGAGTCCGGCAACGCCCCTTCGGCCGCGACCTATTCCATCCCAGGCTATGCCGATACCGTTGCCGCCGTACTCGATGACATGAAGATCGACGATGTCATCCTGCTCGGATGGTCGCTTGGCGGGCATGTCGCACTGGAGTTGCTGCAGCGCCGCGCCGGCATCAAGGGAGTGATCCTTGTCGGGGCGCCGCCATTCGGCCGCGGACTGACAGGAATGCTCCGCGCCTTCCATTTGAACCCGGCGCTTCTGCTGGCGACCCGCGCCAGACTCGACCGGGGTGAAATCGAGCAACTGGCCCGCATTTGTTTCGGCGGCGGCGCCGATCCCCATCTGACCGCGATGATCGCCCGCACCGACCCCAAAGCGCGGCGCGCGCTGTTCCGCAGCCTCATCCAAGGCCGCGGCGTCAATCAAAGGGAGGCGGCGGAGCAGAGTCCCGTGCCGCTGGCGATCATCAATGGCGCTCACGAACCCTTTGCGCGGATCGAGTATCTGGAGAGCCTCGACTACGATAATCTCTGGGATGGCTGCTGCCATATTATTGATGATTGCGGGCACGCCCCATTCCTTGAACAGCCCGAGGCCTTCGACCGGCTGCTGCTTCGCTATCTCCGGCAGATCACCGAAAAAGCAACCGTCACCCGGCGGTCTGCTCCGGAGAGACGCCTCGCCCGCCCAGGACGTTGAGCGCCGGCTGCATGGGCGGCGCATGGGTCGGCAGTGTGCTTTCCGCTCCAAACAGTTTCGAGCGTTCCGCCGCGGAAGAATGCAGGAACGGATTACGCTCCAGCACGCTCCCGCGGAATGTCGGGCAGTGAATCGCCATCAAGCTGATGGGTTTCGCGAGGCTGGGATATTCCCTCGGCGGGCATAGCGCCTTGAAACCGAAGACTCGCCGGTAGAAAGCCTGGTGCTCGGCGCGGACCGTTGCCAGCGCGATATCGGCTTCGAAAAACTCCGACGCCAGAAAGCACAACCGGACCGTTGCATAGGGAAGCTCGGGATAGCGGCGGGCCAGCGTCTCGTTTGCCACGAAACGGGTCGGATCGATGATCGTCAGGCCGCGCTCGATCTCGGGTCTCAGGAGGTCCGAGAAAACAGGCATTCCAGGCCCTTCCGGATGCTCCGGGCTCAATACATGGATGCGGATCGAACTGGCCATCTCGCCATCGATGAACGTCCCGAGAATCCAGACATTCGGGCTCTCGTCGTAGGAGTCGGCAAAGCGCTTGGTGAAATTGCGGGAAATGGCACCTTCGCGAACATAGGCGTCATAGCGGAGCCTGTAAGCAGTCTCGAGATCGCGCCCTGTGACCAGGCGGCGGCAATCGAGAATGTCCTGAAAATCGACCAGACGCTCGGAGAAACCGCGCCCCGCTTCCGCGACAGCAACCATTACCTGCTCCCAAGGGCTACACCACCCTGCCCGAGGGAATATCTTAACTATTTGTTAACTAAATGAAAGCCGAAGTTGTAGGCGCTCGGGAGCTACCTCGTTGAGACAAAGCGACTAATTCCTGCTCAAGCGCAGGAATGTCATGCCCGCTCAGATCGATGTCCGGAGACAGATAAAATTTGACGGGTAAAGTACAACGGATGTTAGTCCCTTTAGTATAGCTTTATTGGAATTGCGAGGACACCCGTAATTCCATGCAGGCCGCCGGCACCAACAGCCGTAAATCAGAGAATCTACCCGAGAAAATCTATATCTCGACAGTAGATGCTTTGTATTCGGACGGCAGATCTCTCTTTGTGGGCTCGCTGAGCGCAATTGTTGCTGCGCTCGTGACCTATTGGAAGAGCGGCGAGCCGGCGCTTTTAGCCTGCGCGCTCGCCACAGTTGCGCTCGGCGTTCTGCGAATAGCCGAAATGCGCAGATATGCGGGCTCGCGTCCGGACACGATCGAGGACGCGCGCCGCTGGGAGGCCCGCTACATCAGGATGTCGGGGGCCAATGTCCTCGTTCTCGGCGTCTGGTGCTTCCTGTGCTTCGCCCTGACGCAGGACGCCGCGATCCATCTCATCAGCTTTTCGATGGTGCTGGCCTATCTGCTCGGCATCGCCGGCCGCAATTTCAGCAGCGACCGCCTGGTCGTCATCCAGACCTCCTGCGCGGCGGTCCTGATGATCGGCGGCCTGCTCTATCAGAACAGCATCTATTACCATTTCCTGGCGCTGCTGTTTGTCCCGTTCTTCATCAGCATCCGCATAATCGCCACGCGGCTGCGGAACGTTCTTTTCGACGCCGTCATTGCGAAACATGACATCGAGTCGCTCGCCAACCGCTTCGACACGGCGCTCACCAACATGCCGCACGGCTTGTGCATGTTTGATGGGCAGAAAATTGTCGTTGTTACAAATGGACGTTTCAACGAACTCCTCGGGCTCTCCGCCGATATTGATGTGCGCGGCATGCATGCTGACGAACTATGTGCGGCTTGCATTGCCAATGGCATGATCCCTCCGGCACGCAGCGAACGTTTTACATCGCGATTCATGGAGGCCTTGGCCAATCCCAAGCGCAAATCCGTTTCACTGCCGCTGCAGGGGCGCAAGACCCTGCAGCTGACTTTCCAGCCGATGGCCGACGGCGGCAGCGTCATGCTTGTCGAAGATATCACCGAGCGGCGGCGCGCCGAAGCCAAGATCGAGCGCCTGGCGCGGTTCGACACGCTGACCGGGCTTCCGAACCGCATGACCTTTACCGAGCGATTCGAATACGAACTGTCGTCCCGCAACAGCGCGCTCGCCGTTCTGTTTGTCGATCTCGACCAGTTCAAACAGGTCAATGACACGCTCGGCCATCCTTGCGGCGACGCCCTCCTGTGCGAAGTCGCCGACCGGCTGCGCTCGGTCGTGCGTCGGGGCGATGTCGTCGCGCGCTTCGGCGGCGACGAATTCGTCGTCCTGCAGAATCCGTCGGACGGAACCGAAAGCGCGGCGCTCCTCGCCCGGCGCATCATCCAGGCGATCGAGCAGAGCTTCAATATCGACGGCCATCAGATCATGATCGGCGCTAGCATCGGCATTGCGCTGTCGCCCGGCGATGGCAACAGCACGGGCCAGTTGTTGAAGAACGCCGACATCGCCCTGTACCGCGCAAAGGCTGACGGCCGGGGCGTCTACCGGTTCTTCGAACCCGAGATGGACGAGACGGCGCGTGCGCGGCGTATTCTGGAACTCGAACTGCGCGAAGCTCTGGCGCGGGAGGAATTCGAGGTATTCTATCAGCCGATCATCGACATCAAGACCGGCAAGCCAGCCTCCTACGAGGCGCTGTTGCGCTGGCGTCACCCTCAGCGCGGCATGGTCTCGCCGGGCGAGTTCATCCCGGTCGCCGAGGAGATGGGCCTCATCGTCGACATCGGAAACTGGGTTCTGCGCAAGGCGTGCAGCGACTGCACGATCTGGCCCTCGGACATCCGGGTGGCGGTCAACCTCTCGCCGCTGCAGTTCCGCCGCGCCAACGTGGTCGCGGTGGTGGCGGATACGCTCAAGGAAACCGGCCTTGCCCCCCACCGTCTTGAGCTTGAAATCACCGAGTCCGTACTTATGGACGATACGGAAGCCGCGGGCATAGCTTTGCAGAAACTGCGCGATCTCGGCGTAACGACAGCGCTCGACGATTTCGGTACGGGCTATTCGAGCCTGAGCTACCTTCACGCCTTCCCGCTCGACAAGATCAAGATCGATCGCTCGTTCCTTGAAGACATCGATACGGACAAGAAAGCGCTGACGCTGTTGCGCGGCGTGGCCCGGCTGAGCGCAGAGCTCGGCATGTCGGTTGTCATGGAAGGCGTCGAGACCAATGAGCAGCTAGCGGTCCTCGTCAAGGAAGGCAGCTTCACCAATGTGCAGGGCTTCCTGTTCGGCCGCCCGATGCCGGTCGCGAATATTATTGATCTTCACGGCCTCGATCAGCCGAGCGCTCGCGTCGCCTGACGCTCCAGCAATCCCCTTCCAATCGTCGCAACTCGCGTGCCGCGGCCTTGACTCTTACTTGGTCTCAAGATAGAACAAAACATGAACAACATGGCATTGCCATTGTCGCGGCGGGATAAAGGCGCTTTCAACCCGAAAGCCGCCAAGGATTGCATAACCTTCGGTTTTCCGGAGGCCGACCGGCGTGTCGGCGGATTGCCGAAATCCGCGTTGCATGAATTTTTTCCAGCGCAGAGCCAAGATGGGGCGGCGGTAACGGGCTTTGCGCTCGCACTGATGCTGCGTGCCCAGGAGCGGGGGCAAACGATCGTCTGGGTCCGGCAGGATATGGTTGCGCATGAATATGGCGCGCTCTACGCGCCGGGCCTTGCCGCATTCGGCGCCGATCCGTCGTCGATCATCCAGGTGCGGGTTTCGGATTCACTCTCCGCGGTGCGGGCCGCGCATGAGGCCCTGCAGTGTTCTGCTCTCGGCGCGGTGGCGCTTGAGATCTGGGGCGGCCCGAAGGTGCTCGATCTGACGGCAACGCGGCGGCTCCTCCATCGCGCCACGCTTTCGCAGACGCCCTGTTTCCTTATGCGTATGTCGGGCGAGCCGGCGCCGAACGCTGCCTTCAGCCGGTGGCGCGTTCGTGCAGCCGCCTCCCGCGCGATGGCCGCAAATGCCCCGGGCCATCCGGCTTTCGAGATTTCTTTGTTGCGTCATCGGGGGGGCGTCCCTCCCCAGCGTTTTCGCATGGAATGGGATTGTGACCTCCGCATATTCCGGGAAACGCCGCTATCTCGCGCTTTGGCTCCCTCTATTGCCCGCAGACCGGCTGCGCCGGATGTGGCAGAGGCGCAGCGAAAAGCCGGATGAACGGCCGCTTGTCATTGTCGCCAAGGTCAAGGGCGCGCTCCGTGTCGTCCATACAGACTGGCGCGCGCGCGAACTCGGGCTTTCGCCCGGTCTCACCCTGGCAGACGCACGGGCACGTATCCCCGACCTGAAGATCGCCGACGAGGACGCGGCGGCTGACGTGGCGATGCTCGATCGCATCGCCGACTGGTGCGACCGCTATACACCTCTCGTGGGCATGGATGGCGCGGACGGCCTCATCCTCGACATCACGGGTTGCGCGCATCTGCTCGGCGGCGAGGCCGCGCTGCGTACGGATCTCATGGAACGGCTCATGCGCCTTGGTTTCACCGCCCAAAGCGCCGTCGCGGCGACGCCCGACGCGGCGCGTGCGCTGGCCCGTTTCACCGGAGGCGGTATATGCCCGCCCGGTGCGGACTATGAAGCCATCAAGTCTCTTCCCGTCGCGGCCCTCGGCGTTGAAGACGAAATCGTGACCGCGCTCGCCCGTGCCGGCCTGAAGACCATACACGATCTTGCCATCCGCCCGCGCGCGCCCCTGGCCGCTCGCTTCGGCACCACTCTTCTCGACCGCCTGCTACGTACGCTCGGAGAAATCGATCATCCCGTCTCGCCGCGGCGCCCTCTGCCCGATCTTGCCGCTGAGCGGCGTTTTGCCGAGCCGGTTTCGCTCGCGGACCAGATCGCCGCTGCACTGCAGGGTCTCGCTCATGAACTCACGCCGCATCTCGAAGAACGGGGAACAGGCGGGCGGCATTTCGAGGCGAGCTTTTTCCGCGCCGACGGTGCCGTGCGCCGCATCTCGATCCTGTCCGGCCACCCCTTGCGGAATGCAAAGACACTGGCAAAGCTTTTTTCCGAGAAGCTCGATGCACTCACGGACCCTCTCGACCCCGGCTTCGGTTTCGATCTCATCCGGCTGTCGGTCACGGCTACGGAAGCTTTTCTATCCGTGCAATCCGATTTCGGCGGCGGGACGGATAATGGCGAGGAAGTTGCCGAACTGATCGACCGCCTCGGTGTCCGTTTCGGCACAGCGCATGTACAAAGGCTTGTTATCCGGGATAGCCACGTCCCTGAACGTGCGGCATGCACGGCGCCGGCCATTGCACCGGCCGGAAGGACGGCCCCGTGGCGTGCGCAGCCCGGCGAGCCGCCAATACGCCCTATCAGCCTGTTCGAGCCGCCCGAACCCGTGGAGACCGTGGCCGAGGTTCCGGACGGTCCGCCCATACGCTTTCTCTGGCGGCGTGTCATGCATGACGTCACGCATGCCGAAGGCCCCGAACGCATCGCGCCGGAATGGTGGCGCTGCACAAAGGGGCTGACACGCGACTATTTCCGCGTCGAGGACAGCGAAGGCCGCCGCTTCTGGCTTTACCGCGGTGGAATGTACGGACATGATTCCGAACATCCCCGCTGGTTTGTGCACGGATTATTCGCATGAGATATGCCGAACCGGTCGTTGCTTCGAATTTTTCCTTTTTGCGCGGCGCGTCCTGCGCGGAAGATCTCCTCATCCGCGCACTGGATCTCGGCTACAGCGGCATGGGGATCGCCGATCGCAACACGGTCGCGGGCGTGGTTCGCGTCTATTCCGCGCTGAAGACCGCGCAATGTCGGACGCGCGAGGAGCTTGGCCGGGAACATCCTTTTAAACTCATGGTCGGCGCCCGCCTCTCCTTGTGTGACGGGACGCCCGATATCGTCGTCTATCCCGAAAACAAGGCCGGCTGGGCCCGGCTGTGCCGGCTGCTCACAACCGGAAACCGGCGCGCTGAAAAGGGTGAGTGCATTCTTGGCTTGGACGATCTCATAGCCGATACGCGCAATCTTCTTCTTATTCTCATGCCGCCACGCGAACCGCGCGGCTGCGCTGATGCTCTGGCGAAGCTGGCCGGGACTGCTGCAGGCTCGCTCTGGCTCGGCGCCATAATGCAGCGCAGCGGCAATGACCGCCGCCGTCTCGCCGACATGGCCGCGATGGCGCACCAATATGGCGTGCCGCTGATCGCGACCAATGACGTCATCTATGACACGCCTGCCAAACGGCCTTTGCAGGACATTATCACCTGCATCCGCGAAGGCCTGAAGATCGAGAATGCGGGGCGGCTGCTCGAAGCCAATGCCGAGCGGCATATGAAGCCGCCCGCGGAGATGCAGCGCCTGTTCCGCGACGCTCCGGAAGCGCTTGTGGAAACGCAGCACTTCCTTGCACGGATGAACTTCTCGCTTGCCGAACTCAAGCCCGATTATCCCGACGAACCCGTGCCACCCGGCAAGACCGCGCAAAGCCATCTTGAGGATTTGTGCTGGCGCCGTGCCTGTATGCGCTACCCCGACGGGGTTCCCCCGAAAACCGAACGGCTGTTGCGCGAGGAACTGAAATTCATCGCCGAAACCGATTACGCGCGCTACTTCCTGACGATCCACGACATCGTCCGTTTCGCTGAAAACAGGGGTATCCTTTGTCAGGGACGCGGCTCTGCCGCGAACTCCGTCGTCTGCTTCATTCTCTCCATCACCAATGTTGATCCGGAAGAGATCGATGTTCTGTTCGCGCGCTTCCTCTCCAAGGAACGCGAGGAGCCGCCGGACATCGACGTCGATTTCGAACACGAGCGGCGCGAGGAAGTCATCCAATATATGTACGAACGCTATGGCCGGGAGCGTGCTGCGATCGCGGCGACGGTAATTTCCTATCGCCCGCGCAGCGCCATTCGCGAAGTCGGAAAGGTGCTGGGCCTTACCGAGGACGTGACCTCCGCGATCGCCTCTACCGTCTGGGGCTCGTGGGGCGACGAACTCCCCGACGGCCATGTCCGCCAGGCCGGCCTCGTACCGTCAAACCCCGAGATCGCGCGCGCCGTCCACTTCGCCAATCAACTGATCGGGTTTCCCCGCCATCTCTCGCAACATGTCGGGGGTTTCATCCTGACGCGCGGACGGCTCGACGAAATCGTGCCTATCGGCAATGCGGCCATGGAAAACCGAACCTTCATCGAATGGGACCGCGACGACATCGCCGTGCTCGGTCTGATGAAGGTCGATGTGCTCGCGCTCGGCATGCTGACGTGCCTGAAGAAGGCACTCGACATGCTGCGCGATCACGAAGGCGTGGAGCACAGCCTGGCCTCGATCCCGCGCGACGACATCGCCGTCTACGACATGCTGTGCAAGGGCGATTCCATCGGCGTGTTCCAGGTCGAGAGCCGGGCGCAGATCAACATGCTGCCGCGGCTGAAGCCGCGGACTTTTTACGATCTCGCCATCCAGGTCGCCATCGTTCGCCCCGGTCCGATCCAGGGCGATATGGTTCATCCGTATTTACGGCGGAGGAGCAAGAAGGAGAAAGTCGAGTTTCCGTCACCCTCGCCGCCGCACGATCCCGACGAACTGCGCGAGGTGCTCGGCAAGACGCTCGGCGTGCCGCTGTTCCAGGAACAGGCGATGCGGCTGGCCATCGTCGCTGCCGATTTCACGCCGGACGAGGCCAACGAGCTGCGCCGCGCGATGGCGACGTTCCGCCATGTCGGCACAATCCAGAACTTCGAGAAGAAGATGGTCGATGGCATGGTGCGGCGCGGCTATGAGCGCGCATTCGCCGAGCGTTGCTTCAAACAAATCGAAGGCTTCGGCTCCTACGGATTTCCGGAAAGCCACGCCGCTGCTTTCGCCCACCTCGTCTATGTTTCGTCATGGATCAAATGCCATCATCCGGCAGTGTTCGCCGCGGCGCTGCTCAATTCGCAGCCGATGGGCTTTTATGCTCCGGCACAGATCGTGCGTGATGCGCAGGAACACGGGGTCGAGGTGCGCCCCGCAGATCTCAATCACAGCTTCTGGGACAACACGCTGGAGCGCGCCGATGACGATGCGCCCGCGCTGCGGCTTGGCCTGCGGCAGATCGATGGCTTCCGCGAGGACTGGGCCGAAGCTGCTGCGGCAGATCGCGGCTCGCCCTATCCGGACATCGACACCTTTGCACGAAAGACCGGCTTGCCAAGCCGCGCGCTTGAGCTTCTGGCCGATGCCGATGCCTGCCGTTCGGTCGGCCTCGACCGCCGCGAGGCGCTGTGGGCCGTGCGCCGCCTGCCGGGCAAAGAGGCGCTGCCGCTCTTCGCTCATGCCGACACCGCCGAACTCGCACCGGAACCTGATGCACATCTGCCCACGATGCACCTCGCGGAGCACGTCGTGACCGACTACCAGACCATGCGCCTGTCGCTAAAAGCGCATCCTTTGTCATTTCTGCGTGGTCGCTATTGCGCGGAAAACATAAGAAGCTGTGCGGACAGTGCGGCGCTCAAGGACGGCGCACTCTGCAGGACGGCAGGCATCGTTCTCGTGCGTCAGCGCCCGGGTGAAGGCAAGGCAATCTTCATGACCCTCGAGGACGAGACCGGGATCGTCAATGTTGTACTGTGGCAAAGCCAGTTCCAGAAGTTCCGGCGTGAGGTCATGGCATCGCGCCTGCTCGAAGTTCGCGGCAAGATCCAGAGGAGCGAGGAAGGAGTCGTCCATATCATGGCGACTCATCTCATCGACCGCAGCGCCGATCTTCGTCATTTGCCCGAAATGACTGGACCTGATCGGGATATGCACCACACCGGAGAACTACCACAGTACCACCGAAACTCCGGTCATCCTCGGAATGCGCGTATTATTCCAAAATCAAGAGACTTTCATTAAAGCATCCCCGCGACTCGCGTGCATACGGTCAATCAGCCGCGCGCGGCGAACACCAAAACGTGTATTACGTGGAGCAAATCGTTCCCGCATCGCCTCACGCATTCCACAATTCGGCATTGTCTTGCGCCGCGTTTTCCTCCACAGGAGCCCATCAAAGATGTTTGACGCCAAAAGCCTGCTCGACCAGTTTCTCGGCGGCGGTAATTCTCCGCATGGCGGTCCCGGACGGCCCAGCCAGCAGACACCTGGCGGCGGCGGCTTTGATCTCTCTCAGCTTGGCAATCAACTGGGCGGCCTGGGAGGGCTCGGTGGTGGCGCTCTCGCCGGCGGCCTTGCAACGATCCTCCTGACCTCGAAGAAGGGCCGCAAACTCGGCGGCAAGGCATTGCAGCTCGGCGGCATGGCCGTCGTCGGCGCTCTGGCCTATCGAGCCTATCAGAATTACCAGGCGGGCCGCCCCCCGGCGGTTTCGGCAAACGGAACACCCTCCCTGCCTGCACCGGAAGGCACGCCGTTCAATCCGGCCACCGAGACCGATCAGCAACTTCTCGGGCAGAGCCTTTTGCGCGCCATGATCGCCGCGGCGAAAGCCGACGGTCATGTAGATGCCGAGGAACAGGCGAATATTTTTGCCCAGCTTGACCGCCTTGCGCTCGACAGCGAAGCAAAAGCCTTTGTCATTGACGAACTGCGCGCGCCGCTCGATGTCGATTCAGTCGCGCGGGCTGCACGTACTCCGGAGGAAGGTGCCGAGATATATACGGCCTCTCTCCTGGCAATTGACGTGGACAATCCGGCTGAGCGCGGCTACCTCGCCCTGCTCGCCGCCCGCCTCCATCTCGACGACGCGCTCGTCCAGCATCTCCACAAGACCGTCGAAGGCGCGAGCGAGCCTGCCTAATACATCTAGCGCAGAATATCTGCGAGCTTCTCCGGCTTCGTGTCATGACGCGAAAGATCGAGGCCGGCCAGAAGATCCGCAATATGACTCTTCATCAGTGATGAGGCCTCGCTGGCATTGCCCTTGGCGATCGCCTCGACGAGCGCGCTGTGGGCATCGCACTTACATGTCGTCTCGCGGTTCGCCCAGTAAAGAGCGATGATCAGCGACGAGTGGGAAACAAGATCGCGCACAATTTCCGTCAGAACCGAATGACCCGCAATTTCGGCGATCTCGACATGGAAATGTGCCGAGAGGGCGATCGCATCGCCGTCCTCGTCATCCTTTCTCGCCTGCTTTTCGCTGACGAGATGCTGACGCAACCGCCCGATATCGGCTGGCGTGGCATTCTTTGCCGCAAGACCGGCGAGCTTGGTTTCGATCAGGGTGCGGGCCTCGAAAACCTCGCGCGCCTCCTTGCGCGACGGCTGGGCAACGAACGCCCCGCGATTCGGCTCAAGACGCGCCAGACGATCATGGGCAAGCGCCTGCAGGGCCGCACGTACCGCCGTCCGGCTGACAGAATAGATAGATCCCAGTTCGTCTTCGGGCAGTTTGGTGCCCGGGGCGAGACGCCGGCTGATAATGGCGTCGCGCAGGCCCCTGTAGACCGGCAGCCAGCGGGCGGTGGGTTTTGCGTTCGAGGCCTTCGGATCGTCGAGCATGGCATTCACAAGGAGGCGTGCACGCCGTAGGGAGAATCGTTGCCCGGCCGGCACCACGGGATGCGAACGAGGTGTCACATCGGATGCGTGCAGGTCAATCCTCCCCTTGGATTGGTGAGAGATCGGCATAGATTCCGGCATATGGCTTGCCCCTCGGGGGCGCATATCCGCCGACCTTTGACGTCTGCAGGCCAAGCCCGCCCAGGGCTTCGGCAAATTTCACGGCGCAGGCGACACCGTCGAGCACTGGAACGCCATGCCGCTCGGAGAGTCGTCCGGCGAGGTCGGCCATCCCGGCGCACCCCAGGACGATGGCTTCCGCGCCGTCTTCGTCGAGCGCCCGCTTTATTTCCGCAGAAATCTTCTCGCTCGCATTCGAGCCGGGCACTTCGAGATCCAACACCGGGATTTCCGACGCACGCACCCGCGCACAGCGGCTTGCAAGCCCATATTTCGCAAGATTGTGTTCGATCGCCGGGATCGACCGGGCAAGAGTTGTCACCACGCTGAACTTCCCGGAGACGAAACTCGCCGCATGAAACGCGGCCTCCCCGATCCCGATCACCGGCGCCGAAACCGCGCAGCGCGCCGCGTCCAGCCCCGTGTCGTCGAAACAGGCAATGATATAGGCATCGGCGTCCGGCCGCTTGCGCATTTCACCGATCAATCCGGGCACCGAGAAAACCTCGTCGAAATAACCCTCGATGCTCGGCGGACCGTCCGGCGGATTGACGGCTGTAACCACGGTTCCCGGCGCGGCTACCACCCGGGCCGCCATGCCGATCTTTTCGGTCATGGAGGCCGTCGTATTCGGATTGACAACAAGAATCTGCATAAAACGAAAACCTACACTTCGCCGCCCAGATAAAGCTTTTTGACGCGCTCGTCGTTCAGCAGATTGGCGGATTCTCCGCTGAGAGCCACGCTGCCCGTCGTCAGCGCATAAGCGCGTTGCGAGATTCGCAGGGCCATACGCGAGTTCTGTTCCACAAGGAGAACACTGACCTTATCGTCCCGATTGATCGCAACGATCGAGCGCGCGATATCCTGGACCAGCTTAGGTGCGATACCGAGCGACGGCTCGTCGAGCAGGAGCAGTTTCGGACGCGCCATGAGAGCGCGGCCAATGACCAGCATCTGCTGCTCACCTCCGCTCATCGTCCCGGCCGCTTGGGAATAGCGCTCCTTAAGTCGCGGAAAACGCGTAAGCACCATATCGAGCGATTGGCGTATCTCCGCCTTGTCGCTGCGGGTGAAGGCCCCCATCAACAGATTATCTCGTACCGACATATAGGAAAAAACGCGGCGGCCTTCCGGCACCATTGAGATGCCGAGGCGCACCACCTCGTCGGAGGGCGTGCCGTCGATGCGCTTGCCGCCGAAATGAATCTGCCCCTGGCGAATTTTCCGAAGACCGGTAATTGCCCGCAGAATCGAGGACTTGCCCGCTCCGTTGGCGCCGATCAACGCCACCGTCTCGCCTTCGTTGACCGAAAGGGAAACGCCTTTCAAGGCGTATACGTGATCGTAGTAGAGGTGGACGTCGTCGAAGGAGAGAAGTTGCATCATGCTACATTCCGATCGACGCATCTTCGGCACCGAGATAGGCCTCGATGACCTGCGGGTTTTCCTGAATTTCCTTCGGCGTACCTTCGGCGATCTTTTGGCCGAAATTGATCACGACGATGCGGTCGGAGATTTTCATCACGGCCGGCATGTCGTGTTCGACAAGGAGCACGGTGACGCCGCGGTCGCGCACGCCGCGCACGATATCGAGTGCCCGGCGGGTCTCATCATGGTTCATGCCGGCGAAGGGCTCGTCGAGCAAAAGGACGGTGGGATTGGTCGCGAGTCCGATCGCGATACCAAGTGCGCGCAGATGGCCATGCGGAAGATTGCTGGCAATCTCGTTCCGCTGATGGCCCAGTCCCAGAAAGTCGATGATCTCGTCCGCCGAACGCGCGAACTCTTTCTCATCTTCCTGAGCCGTTTTTGTTGCGAAGAAGAACCCGAGGAGATTGGCACGCGAACGCAGATGATGCGCAATTATGACATTATCGCGTACCGTCATTGTCTTGAAGATGGTCGTTTCCTGGAATGTCCGCACAATCCCCATACGGGCAACTGTGTGAGGCGCGAGGCCGGAAATCCTTTTTCCGCGGAAGCGGACCTCACCGGACGTCGGCGACAGGAACGACGCAATCAGCTTGAACAGAGTGGATTTGCCTGCACCGTTGGGCCCGATCACCGACAATATCTCGTTTTCGCGTACGTTGAACGAGATGTCGTTGTTGGCGACAAGGCCACCAAAACGCTTGGTCAACGCTGAGACTTCAAGAATGTCGGCCATCCGCTACCCCTGACTCTGGCTGCGCAACCGAATGCTCAAAAGCCCGTTCGGCAGGACGAGCATCAATGCAATCAGGATGGACGAGAAGATGAGGAGCTGAAAGCTGCCGGTCTGGAACAGGAGATCCCAGCCGAAATACAGTACGAACGTGCCGAGCATCGGTCCCAGGACATAACCTAGCCCGCCGAGGAAGCAGTTCAGCATGAAGTTGACGGAATCCGCGATCGTGAAGCTCGATGGATAGATCGATTGCGAGATCGCGGCGAACATCGCACCGCCGATGCCGCCGAGGAAAGACGAAAGTGCGTAGGCAAGGATGCGCATATAGGCGATGTCGACGCCGATCGAGGACGCGAGTTCCTCGTTCTGCTGCAGCGATTGGCAGATATGGCCGATCCGCGAATGCACGAGCCGGTAGAGGCCCGCGAAGCAGATCACCATCAGAGTGACAGCCGTAAAGTAGAATGCCAGACGTGGATTTGAGAGCGTCGCGAAATCCGGAATTACGGTCACGCCAAATATGGTGACAGAACCCGGTAACGGAATGCTGACAATCCCGCGCGCGCCATTCGTTATCGGCACTGCAAGGGCCAGCAGCCGAGCAACCTCGGTCAGTGTCAGTGTGACCATGGCGAAGTAGACGCCGCGCAACCGGAGAATAGGCAAGCCGATCAGCACGCTGACCAGTGCACAGAAAATTCCAGCGAGCGGCAGGGTCAACCAGAACGAGACGCCATATGTCATTACGAGGATCGCCGACACATAGCCGCCGAGCAGCGCAAACGCGCCCTGTCCGATATTGATGCGTCCGATATAGAACGTGATCCAGACGCCAGCGCTGATGATGCTGAGCAGCGCCACTGATGTCAGCGTATAATACAGATCGCTGCGCCCGGTCGCGGCGATGAGCATCGGCACGCCAACGAACACGACGGCGAGAAACGCGACGGCGAGAACAGCTTTTAGTGCCTTGCTCATCGGATCAGCCCCAGGGTTTGCCCATCAGCCCGTTGGGACGGATGCTGAGGAAGATCATGAGGAGGACGAAAATGACGAGATAGGTAACGTCGCCGAAATCGCGCAGCACGGTCAGGCCGACCGATTCCATCATCCCGAGAATGAAACCGCCGGCAATCGCGCCACCGACCACGCCGGCGCCGCCGATCATCACCATCAGAAAGGCTTTGATGGAGATCGGACCGCCAATGCCCGAATTGACGCCGGTGATGGTGACAAGAAGCCCCCCCACCACCCCGGCGAGCATGGCGCCGAGCGCGAAGCCTATCATGGAGTAACGATCGACCTTGACGCCCATCAATTGCGCCGCGACGCGGTCCTGCGCCAATGCACGCATGGCACGGCCGGGCCGGCTGTACTGCATGTACAGCATGAAAGCCGCTATCAGAATGATGGCCAGAACGCCGACCACTATGCGGTCGTAAGGCATGACGATCGTATCGGAGAGGAAAACGCCGTTGATGATCTTCGGCACGCCGCGCTGTTTTTCACCGAAGATAAGAAGGATGACGGCATCGAAGAAGAACGCCAACGCAGCGGCGAGAAGCATCGTGCTTTCATCGCGCGCGCTGCGTTTGATGACGGGCCGAAAGAGGAACTTTTCGATAAGAGCGCCGACCACAGCCAATGTCACACCCGAGCACAGCAGCGCAATGGGAAACGGAAGTCCGAGCTGCCCATAGACCGCATAGGTCACGAACCCGCCGAGAACGTACATTTGCCCGTGCGCGAAGTTCAGCACGTTCATCAGCGCGAAGATCAGCGTGAGGCCGAGCGCGATCAGCGCGTACTGCGCGCCAAGATAAAGGCCGTTGACGATTACCTGTTCCATGGCGGCAGCCCGTGTTGGACGCCTGGGGCGCAGGCGCCCCAGGCTGGGTTCAGGGATATCGTAACTGTTAGTCGACCTCGCCGACGAACAACGTCTCGAACTTGCCATCCTTGAATTCGGTCACGACCATCGGAACCGAAAGCTGACGCTTTTGGCCGAACGAAGTCTGGCCGACATATTTCAGCGTGCCGTCCTTGACGTAAGGATTGGGTGCCGAGAACGTGTCCATGGTCTTTTTGAATTCCTCGACGTCCTCGACCGCCTTCGGGTTGGCCTTCAGCGTTTCGACGATGTAGTCGAGCGCATAAACCTTCGTGTTCGACTCGTCGTTATATTCGCCGAACTTCTTGGTGTAGCGCTCGATGAACTCGTCCATCTCGGCGGAGCGGATTTCGGGCGTCGAAGCGCCGCCGACTGAAATGAAGCCGTTTGCCAGGTCACCGGCGCCTTCCTGCAGAACGGTGGCGTCCTGCGCGGTTTCCGCGGAGATCAGGCCTTCATAGCCAAGCTCGCGCGCCGCCCGGATCAGCAACGGCGCGTTGCCTGGCGACACCCCGGATAGAACAAGAAGGTCCGGCTTCTGGCGTACGATCGGGGTCAATACCGGCGTGAAGTCGCGGGTATCGTTCGGGTATGTGTCGTTCTGGGCGACGATCTCAAGGCCGAGCGCCTTCGCCGCAGCGACACCGCCATCGCGCTGGCTCAACGGATCGGATTCGTTGGCGGCGATGAACGCGACCTTCTTGATGCCCTTGTTCTCTTTCAGATATTTATAGATCGCGGGCGCCGACTGATAGTTCGCTACCATGCCGAGAACGGCGTTGGAGGCTGGCGGAGTGTAGAGCTCCTTCGGGAAGGCGTAGGGAAAATAGATGATCCCCTTCGACTCGGCGACTGGGCGGACCGCGGCGGCGCCGTCGTCCACATTCGGCCCGACGACATAATGGATGCCTTCCTGGGCCATCTTTTCCATGCCGGCGATGGCCCGCTTGGGATCCTTCTGGTCGTCGAAGGTCACGATTGTGATCTTGTAGGTATCGTCGCCGATCTTGACCCCACCCTTTTCATTTAGCCATTCGGCGCGGGTCTGCATGGAGCGCACGTTCGAAGTGCCCCAGGCGGCCGCGGGACCGCTGGTCACGCCGACAAACCCGATCTTGAGTTCCTTGTCCTGCGCCTCGGCCGAGGACAGGCCGGCCGCGGAAACGGCGACGCCGGCAAAAGCGGCGAGCGCTATGGATTTCAGAGTTGTGCGTCTGCTGATCATGACTGGTTCCTCCGCTTAACATCGCGCATTGTTTTGTTCTTGACCTATCGCGTGACGCCCTGATCGAAGTACGGTTCGCTCGAATTGTCAACGTTGACCGACAAGAATGTATACAATACGCTCCAACAAAATGATGCGCACGACCGACATGGATCGCAAACACCTGTGCACACGAAGCAAAGGCTGTGCCGCTAGAATTCCCAGCATGCCGAGGATCGAAAATGACCGACATCCGCGTGACCGCAGGCCCTTATGTTTTTGAGGCGAAGCTCGAACGAGAAGCCGCCCCCAAGACCTGCGCGAAGTTCCTCAGCTTGCTGCCTTATAAGGAGCGCATCATTCATGTGCGCTGGAGCGGCGAGGGCTGCTGGATTCCGCTCGGAGAAACCGATTTCGGATTGCCCTTCGAGAATGCAACGAGCTTCCCAGCGCCCGGCCAGTTCATCCTCTATCCCGGCGGTTACAGCGAGACCGAGCTTCTTCTTGCCTACGGGGGCGTCTGCTTTGCCTCAAAAATGGGCCAGCTCGCCGGCAACCACTTCCTGACAATCACGAAGGGCCAAGAGAATCTCGTTGCCCTCGGCAAGAAGACACTGTGGGACGGCGCGCAGGATATCCTGTTCGAGCGCCTGTAAGGACAGATAAGGTGGCAAGCAGGCTGTCCAATTTGTCAGTCGACGGCGAGCGTCTTTGGCAGACCCTGATGGACACTGCCCGTTTCGGAGGCACGCCGAAGGGCGGCGTCCGCCGCCTCGCCCTCTCGGACGAAGACCGCCAGGTGCGAAACTGGCTTGCAGATCAGGCAAAGAGTGCCGGATACACGTTCGGCGTTGACGATCTCGGCAACATGTATGTGCAGCGTCCTGGGCGCGACCAAACCCGGGATCCCATCGCCATGGGTTCGCATCTCGACACGCAGCCGACCGGCGGCAAGTTCGACGGCGTTCTCGGCGTCCTTGCCGGACTGGAAGTGCTGCGCACACTCGATGACGCGAAGATCGAAACCGACGCGCCGATCTGCCTGGTCAACTGGACGAACGAAGAAGGTGCGCGTTTCGCCCCGGGCGAAATGGGCTCGGAAGTGTTTGCCGGAGATGTCACGCACGAATTTGCCCTGAGCCGCAAGGACGCGGACGGCATCAGCGTCGCGGAGGCCCTACAGCGCATCGGCTATGGCGGCAACGAGCGCGCAGGTGAGCGCCGTTTCGCGGCGATGATCGAGCTGCATATTGAACAGGGCCCCGTGCTCGAATCACAAAATCTTGTCATTGGCGTGGTCGATGCCGCCAAGGGACAGATGTGGTATAATGGTTCGGTCCTCGGCCGCGAGAGTCACGCCGGCACGACGCCGATGGACCTTCGCCGCGATGCCTTTACAGCGTTTTCCGAGTTCAGCCTTGAGATCGAACGTATCGCGCGGTCAGAGGCCCCTGCTGGCGTCGGTACAATCGGCGTCGCCACAATAGGCCCCGGGGCACGTAACACGATTCCCGGAAGCGTCGAGTTCAGCCTCGAGTTTCGCCACTCGAACGGCGAACGGCTTGCCGCGATGCATGATGCAGCGGCGGCCGCCGCCGAACGCATTTCTGCCGGACGCGGGGTCTCGGTCCGCATCGAACGCATATGGCAGAAGGCTCCGGTCGCGTTTGCGCCCCAGATCGTCGAGATCATCGACGCCGCGGCCAAACGGCTCGGTCATCAGACGCTGCGCATGACCTCCGGCGCCGGACATGATGCGGTCGCGGTCGCCAGCGTCGTGCCCACTGCGATGATCTTCGTGCCGTGCAAGGACGGCATCAGCCACAACGAAGCCGAAAACGCCACGCCGCGAGATTGCACCGCGGGGGCCAACGTGCTCCTGCACAGCGTTCTCGGCCTTTCGGGAGTCCACGGCCATGACTGAAACGGCCTATCCGCGCGATCTTCGCGGCTATGGCCGCACGCCGCCCAATCCGCACTGGCCGGGAGATGCGCGCGTCGCCGTCCAGTTCGTCGTCAACTATGAAGAGGGCGGCGAGAACTGCATCCTGCATGGCGACGCTGCCTCGGAGGCTTTTCTGTCGGACGTGCTTGGCGCGGTGCCATGGCCCGGACAGCGGCACATGAATGTCGAGAGCATGTATGAGTACGGCGCCCGCGTTGGCTTTTGGCGGCTGTGGCGAATGTTCACTGAACGCGGCCTGCCGGCTACGGTCTTTGGTGTAGCGACGGCGCTGCAGCGCAGCCCGGAACAAACCGCCGCAATGCAGGAAGCAGGCTGGGAAATCGCCTGCCACGGCCTGAAATGGATCGATTACCGCAGTATCCCCGAGGACCAGGAGCAGAGTCATCTCAAGGAAGCCATCCGCATCCACACCGAGGTCACGGGCGAACGGCCGCTTGGCTGGTACACGGGGCGCTCGTCCGTCCATACGCTCAATCTCGTTATGCAGGACGGCGGTTTTCTCTATTCATCGGATTCCTATGCCGATGATCTGCCCTATTGGGTG
Organism: Hyphomicrobiales bacterium; assembly: GCA_022842205.1. Taxonomy (GTDB): domain Bacteria; phylum Pseudomonadota; class Alphaproteobacteria; order Rhizobiales; family Methylopilaceae; genus Flaviflagellibacter. The sequence goes on along the minus strand of JALHQA010000005.1, from coordinate 36,546 downwards.
GGCGGGCAAAATGGCGCTCACCTGGTGATTCCCTACACGCTCGACGCCAATGACATGCGCTTCACCAACGCGCAGGGCTTCGCGCATGGTGAGGATTTTTTCCAGTATCTGAAGGACAGCTTCGACCAGCTTTATGTTGAAGGGGAGCACGCGCCGAAAATGATGACCGTCGGCCTGCACTGCCGCCTCGCCGGGCGTCCGGGTCGCGCGGCGGGGCTGCTGCGCTTTCTTGACCATATCCAATCGCACGAACAGGTCTGGATCCCGCGCCGCATTGACATCGCCCGCCACTGGCACGAACATCACCCGCCGCAGCGCTAACACCGGCCAAGCCGCGGAAGCGGCCGTCAGATCATTTCGATGATTTCCAGGCCGTGGTCGCGGTCGAGCAGATAGACCAGGCCCCGCTCATCAACATCAACATCATTGCTCTGCGGCGCCTTGTGGCCGGGGAAAGGCTCCGGCACATAGAACGCGATTTCCTTCGGCTTTTCCGGGTCGGCAATATCGATAACCCGCAGGCCGCCGGCGAACCAGGCGGCGTAGATCAGGCTGCCGATCTGCTTTTCCTGAAACTGATGCGCGCCGAACCGCCCGCCGGCGCGGGCATAGGGTGAATCCATCTCGCTGACCTGGAAGGTCGAGATCGGCTTGAGATTGGCCGGATCGCGCGCATCCATGATCCAGATGAAGCCGTGCGGCTGCCCGGGAACATGATCGTGCTCCTCGTCGACCATGAGCGCGATCTGCCGGCCGGCGATCGGTTCGGGAAGCGGCATCAGCGTGTGCGTCGGTTCGGGAAACGGCGGATGGTAATTGTAGCTGCCAAGCGTCTTCGGCTTCGTAATGTCCGAAATATCGATGACATAGCCGCCGGCATACCAGCAGGCCGCCCACATCTTGTCGCCGACGCGCAGCGCATGATGCAGACGGTGACGCTGGCCTTTCCAGTCCGGCTTTTCGCCCGCAGCAAGGTTCTGGCCGGGAATCCACCAGCGGGAAACCTCCCGCGGGTTGGTGGGGTCGGCGAGATCGTAGATGACGAGGATGTTGCCGATGAAGCCGTCCATCTCGGTCGAGATGTAGGCATAGTTCTCGTCCATGTCGAAACGATGCACGCCGATGCCGCCCGTCCTTACATAGGACAGCAGCTTCGGACTGGCGGGATCGGCGATGTTCCAGACGCGAAACCCGCCATCGCCATAGCCGCGCGCGTGACCCTCACGAAGATCGGCAAGATCTGACGCCGCAACGCCGACGGCTTCGGCCAGTTCCGCGTCCGACGGTGCCCGCCCGAGCTTCTTCGCGAGATCGGCCATACCGCGCTCCAGCATCTCGCCCTTGCGGTAGAAATGACGCCGGTGCCGCTCGACATTGGTGATCATAAGGTCACCCGCCACACGGACCTTGTGCGTGTGCGAGTAGTGATCGGGAGGCGCGATCTTCACGACGACTTTCGGACTTGCCGGATCGCGCACATCGATGATGGATGTGCCCTCGGGAGGCGACATATGGCCGACAAACAGATAGCCGTCGCGGACCACGACCTGGCCGCCGCCGGCAATGTTCATGCGCGCGACCTGCCGGGCACCTGATGTCATGCGTCCTTCGTTCATCGATACTGTCATTGGTTCTCCACGGCCGGATTGAGCGCGGCCTGACGATTCTTGTTCCACTGCACGAGACTCGGAATCAGCAGCGAGATGATCAGCAGAACCCACAAGATGTTCGCAAGCGGTGACGAGAAGAACGTCCAGGGGTCTCCGCCGCTGATGCGGAGCGCCCGCATCACATTGGCTTCCAGCAGCGGGCCGAGAATCACGCCGATCAGCATCGCAACGACATTGTAGCCGGTGCGGCGGCAGAGATAGCCGATGACACCGAAGAACAGCGTCAGCCAGAGATCGAACATGTAACCACGCGGCGCGAAGGCGCCGACCAGCGTAAAGGCGATGATGATCGGCGCCAGAACCGCAGTCGGTATAAGGATCAGCCGCGAAATATAGCGCGTCAGCGGCAGGGTCGTGAACAGCATCACGCAATAGGCGACGAGCATCGTCACGAAGACGCCATAGCCGATTTCCGGCGACTGGATGAACAGGCGCGGCCCGAGCTGCACGCCGTGATAGGTCATGACGATCATCATGACGGCAGCGGTGGTGCCGCCCGGCACGCCGATGACGAGAAGCGGAATAAGATCGCCGGACGAGCAACCATTGTTGGCGCTTTCCGGCGCGATGACTCCTTCCGGAATGCCGGTGCCGAACTTCTCCGGCGTCTTCGAATAAAGCCGCGCCTGCTGATAGGCGACAAACGCGGCGATCGACGCACCCGCGCCGGGCACGATGCCGATGATAAGACCGACGATGGCGGTCCAGATCATGAGCCAGGTCCGCTGGAAGGCCCATTTGATGCCTTCGAGAGTTTCCTTCCAGCCGGCGCGTTTTGCGACTTCGAGCCCCTCGTCGGACAGCACCGAACGGCTTTCGATCATCATCAGCGCTTCGGAAATCGCGAACACGCCGATCAGGACGGGAATGAGCGGCACGCCGTCATAGAGCTCGAGAAAACCGAAGGTCGCACGCGGGGTGGAATAGATATGGTCCGCGCCGATCGCGCCGATCAGAAGCCCGAGGCCACCGGCGATCAGACCCTTGAGCATGTTCTCGGACGCAATGGAGGCGATCAGCGTGATGCCGAACAGCACGATGACGACCATTTCGACGCTGTGAAGGTAATAGGCGAGCTTGGCCATATACGGCAGCAGGAAGATCGACATGCCGGCCGTGACCATGCCGCCGACCTGCGAGGCGACGAAGGACAGGACCAGCGCCTGCTGCCCGAGCCCTTTCTTGGCCATGGGATAGCCGTCGATACAGGTCGCTGCCGATCCGCCGTTGCCGGGAATATTCAGCAGGATCGATGTGATGCCGCCGCCCGACTGGGATGCGCAGAACAGCGACACCATGAAGATCATCGCGACATCCACGTCCACGGCCAGCGTGAACGGCAGCAGCATGATGATCGTGTTGGCCGACCCGAAACCCGGCATCGCACCGATGATGATGCCGATCGTCGTCGCGATCAGGATCAGCCACCAGTATGAAAAGGCGTGCGCGAAAAGTTCGGCAACGAAGCCAAGACTGGGTTCCATCGGGTAACGTCCGTTAGATGCCGGTCAGGGCTCGCACTGCAAGCTCGAACGGTCCGGGGGGAAATGCGGTACGGAGTATCGCGATGAAGAGAACATAGCCCGACAGGGCAAGCGCGCCGGCTGTAATGACCGCCGTCTTCACCGGCATGCGCTCGAGCCAGAGGAAGGCAGCGAGAAGAAAGCCGAAGGTCGACAGCGTGAAACCGAGCCAGGGAAGAAAGGCCACCGACGCTGTCGCGAGCCCGAACAGCAGCGCGCGGGTGCGGAACAGCGGCCAGTTTTCCCAAAGCGGGCTGAAGTCGATTTTCAGGCTGCCACGCTTCAGGCCGAACACGGTCTTCACGGCGAAGATGCCGATCAGGAGATAGAGCATGACCGCGACGAACACCGCCGCGATCTTCGCTTCCCAGACGAGATCCTTGATCGAAACCAGATAGTAGGTGGTGAAAGCGAGAGCGATGACGGGAATGACCCAATCGCCGCCCGTCGGCTCACGGGTATCCTGACCCCGCAGAGCGGGGTCAGGCGGTTCGGGCCGATCGGATGTCGCGCTCATTTGCTCGCCGACAGCAGGCTCTTGTACTGCGCGGCGAGCGCGGCGAATTCCTTGGCGGAAGCGTCGCAGGCCGCGGCGTCCGCATACTGGATGAACTCCCACGGCGTGCCGGCTTTCTCGGCAACTTCCTTGTATTCCGGATCGTCGAACACCTGCTTCATGGTGGACGTCAGCTTTTCCAGCCGGTCCGGAAATTTCTCCGCGACCGAGCGATGAATCGCCCAGGCTCGCTGTCCGGACAGGACAGGCAGTTTCGTCCCGAGCGCCTTGTTGATCGCCGGCGCATTGTTGGTCAGCTCCGGCGCCCGGTTCTCGTTGTTGAACACGCCGAGGAAACGCGCCTGCTCCGCAAGGCCGAGCGAGGACGACAGGAAGGTCGCGCAACCATCGACTTCGCCGGTGATCGCCGCGGCGCGGGCCGGCCCGCCGCCGCCATACGGAACCATGCGGACCTTCATGCCGGTCGCATCGGCCAGAGCGAGAGCGCCGATCGTCGACGGATGCGGCAGGCGGCTCGTCGACAGCGTGATCTCGCGCTTCTTGCCCTCTTCCACGAGGTCGTTGATCGTCTTGAACTTGCTGTTGCCGCCGACCCAGATGACGCTGTCATCGGAGTCGATCGCGCCGAAATACATGATGTCGTCGGGATATTTGTAACTCGGGTTCTGCGTCGCATACATGATCATTTCGGGCCCGATATTCCCGAACAGAAGATTGTAGGCATTCGGCTCGCGCTTGCCGACGAACACCTCATAGCCGACCTGACCGGAAGCACCGGGGAAGTAGGCATATTCGAAATTCTGTCCGAGATGCTTGGCCCATACGCGCGCGAAAGCGCGCGCCGCCTGATCGACGCCGCCGCCTTCGCCGGTCGGGATAAGAACCTGCATCGTTTCCGACGGAAACGCCGCCTGTGCACCCGCCACGCGCGGAACGCCGAGAACCGCCAAAGCCGCAGCGCCGGTCGCAACAAAACCGCGCCGGGTCATGTCTTTCTTGAGCATGGTTTCACTCCCTTGTGTGCCGGCTCTCCCGGCCTTGGTTACTATTCGGCGGCCGGCGCCCGTGATGGTGAGCGGCGGCTCCTGATCGCGTTCCAGACAGGCAGCGCGATCATTGTTGCGACGAGAATGAGCAGAACGATCGAAATGGGCCGCTCGATGAAGATTCCGAGGCTTCCGAACGACAGCAGCAGAGACTGGCGCAGCGACGTCTCAACGAGCTGGGCAAGCACCAGAGCGAGAACGAGCGGCGGGCGCGGAATATCGAACTTGATCATCAGCCATCCGAAAACGCCAAAGAACAGGCTCTTCCAGACCGTGCCCATGTCCAGCGTGGCGGAATACGCGCCGACGAGCGACAGCGCGAGAATACCAGGCGCAAGATATACGTACGGCACCCGCAGCAGGGCGGCGAACATCGGAGCCAGCGGAAGATTTATGACGAGCAGCAGGATGTTGCCGACGAACATGCTCGCGATCAGCCCCCAAACGAGTGCGGACTCCTGAGTCATCAAGCTCGGCCCCGGCTGGATGCCATGAAGAATGAGTGCGGCCAGCAACACCGCCGTGCTGGCCGATCCGGGTATCCCGAGCGCAAGCATCGGGATGATCGCTCCGTGCGAGGCGGAGTTGTTCGCCGCCTCCGCGGCGGCGACGCCGTCGATCGCTCCATGACCGAACCGTTCCGGGTGGCGGCTGAACTTGCGCTCGTTGAGATAGGACAGCATTGAGGCAACGGACGCGCCGGCCCCGGGCATGAGCCCCACGAACAACCCGATGATGCCGCCGCGAAGAATGGCAAACCGGCTTTGCGACCATTCTTCCGCCGTCAACCACATATCGCGCAGCCGGGTGCGGATCGGCTGTACGTCTTCCGATCGCTCGAGTGAGGAAAGAACTTCGGCGATGCCGAACACGCCGATCGCCACCGGAATGAAATCGATGCCCTCGAACAGCGCCGCCTGATCGAATGTCAGCCGTGGCGCGCCCGTGACGGGATCGGTACCCACCAGAGCGATCATCAGGCCGAGCACCGCCGCGATCAGCGCACGCACCGGGGAGGAGCCGAGGCTGGCCGCCGCGATCAGCCCGAGAACGCCAAGCAGGAAATATTCCGGAGCATTGAACCGCAACGCGAAGCTGCTGAGCAGCGGCGTTACGAACGCGACGGCCAGACATGCCCCGATGCCCGCAAGGAAGGAGCCGATGGCAGCGATGCTCAAGGCCGCGCCCCCGCGCCCGGCCCGCGCCATCTGATGCCCATCGACCGCCGTCATGACACCCGATGCCTCGCCGGGAACATTGATCAGAACCGACGTCAGTGTTCCGCCGTACTGACCCCCATACATGATGCCGGCAAGCATCATGACCGCCGTCACGGGTTCGATGCCGAATGTGAGCGGCAGCAGGAGCGCCATGCCGGCGGCCGGGCCGACGCCGGGCAGAGCGCCGACGATCTGGCCAATCAACACCCCAAGCAGAATGAAGGCGAGGTTTCCCGGCGTGAAGCACGTCGCGAAACCTTCGAGAAGCAGATTCAATGAGTCCACGCCGCTCTCCGTGCGCTAGATTGAAAACGGAAAAGCCGGCAGGGCAACGCCGAGCCAACGGACAAAAATGCCCTCGACGCCAAGCGCGACAATCGCGACGGTCAAAAGGCTCGGCATCAGCGGCTGGCGCAGCACAACGAGCAGCAGGAACGCCATGAAGAGCGCGCCTGCCAGCACCATTCCGACGAACGGTGTCAATACGATGAAACCGATCATCCCGCCGGTGGTCAGGCCGACCCTGACCACCGCGCGGGCATCGGGAATCTCGACCCGGCCGCCGGCCGGATCGCTGTACAGGTTTGCGAGCAGAAGCAGGGCGAGCAAGATGCCGGTGCCGGCGAGCCACACCGGGAAGAAACGGGCACCCGGAGTGATATCGGCCCAATATGGCAAATCACCCGTACCTGCGACGATCGCAGCCGACAGCGCGATCATGAACAAGGCCGGAGTGGCGTCGATCAGTCTCATCGCTGTCAGCCTTTCGCTTTTACTTTTTCGCCAGGCCGACGGTCGTCAGGAGCTCACGGAACGTGTCCTGCTCCTTCTTGAAGTAGGCGCCCGCCTCCTCAAGGCCGTAGAAATTGCCGAGCTGCATGTTCTTGGCGAGCGAGTCCTTCCAGGCCGCCGTTTCGGACGCCTTCTTGAACTTGTCGGCCCACCACGCGGCGAGGGCCGGGTCCATCTTCGGCGGGCCGGCCACACCCCAGAACTGGGTGTAGACGACATCGACACCCTGTTCCTTCGCCGTCGGTACATCCTTCGCGATGTCTTCGGCACGGCGATTTTCGGACAGGATCGCAAGACCGCGGGCCTCGCCCGATTCGATGACCGCCATGGCCTCCGCGACGGTACCGAAATGGCCTTCGACATTGCCGCCGAGGAACGTCGCGCGCGCGGCGCCGCCGCTTTCATGCGGAATGTAGGTCAGCTTGATGCCGGCTTTCTGCTCGAGCAGCGCGGTGACCAGATGGTCGTTGCCGCCCGATGCGCCGCCCGCGATGCGGATGCGTCCGGGCTGCTCCTTGGCCGCCTTGATGAAGTCGGCAAGGGTCTGGTACGGGCTGTTCTTCGGCGTCAGAAGAATGAGTTCAGACTGGACGAAACCGGCGATGGGCGTCGCCTGGTCGATGACCGAGGGCGTGCCCTGCACGATGGGCGTCGTGAACACGGGCGACGCGAGCGTCAGCAGCAGGTTTTCGTCGCCGGGCTTGCCGAGAACGTAATTATAGGCGTTCGAGTGGCCGCCGCCGGTGCGATTTTGCACGACGATCGGATTCTCGACGATCTTCTCCTCGTTCATGATCTTGGCGATCGTCCGCATGATGACATCGGGCGATCCGCCGGCGCCCGAGCCGACCGTGATCTCGACAGGCCCTGTAGGCGCCTTCATGTCCTGCGCCATCGCCGGAAGGCACAGCGCAATTCCAAGCATGCCGCCGGCGACAAGGGCGCTTCGGCGATTTACGGATATATTCATTTTTGGTTCCTCCCAAGTCAGTTGTTCTTCATTCTGGTTACGGTACGTACGACAATCCTCCTTTCACGTATCGAGAACCGAGTGATCGAAAAGGTCTTCCGGCGCGAGTTCGCGGACGGCGAGGTGCTGCTCGGCGGAGTATCGGCAGGCGGCGGCAAGCTCCGCGCGGGCCGATGAGAAGCCATACGGCCAGTAGGCGTCGCCGAGCGCGGCGCGGGTATTTTCCATCGTGGCGTTCAGCCACGGCAGGCTGAGACGATTGGCGGAGCCGAGCCAGACCTCGCGCAACCGGCCAAGCGCGATGTCGCGCGAGCTGACGAGCGCGTCGAAGAGAAGCCGCGGCAGGGCCGGATGCTTCTCGACAAGGCTCTTCCTGACGGCGGCGACATGCATGATCGGGAAGAATCCCGTCCGCGCGTGATAGTCGCGCTCGGCGGCCTCGAAGTCCGGGAATATCCGCTCGATGCGCGGGTCGCCGGCGAGAAATTTCTTCGGCGGCGCAGGCGCAAGGATGGCGTCGAGTGCGCCGTCGATCAGCATGTCCTGAAGCGTCCTGCCATCCTCGATCGGCTCGATCGACAGGCCGGGGACCGGCGGCAGCTGCAGCCGTTCGCGGCGCACGCCCTCATCGAGAGCGCCGGTGCGCCAGCGGACATCGGTCGCGCCGACTCCGTAGTCGTCCTGCATGATGCCGCGCATCCACAGAGCGGCCGTCATCTGGTATTCCGGCACGCCAACCGTACGGCCGCGCAGATCCGCAAGTGTCGCAATTCCGGAGCCGGCGCGGCGGAAGAAGCCGTTGTGGCGGAACGAGCGCGCGATAAAGGCCGGAATCGCAGTGTACGCACTCTCGCCGCGGGAAAGCTGAAATATATAGCTCGACAGGGAAAGTTCGGTGATGTCGAAGCGGGCTTCCTGGACCGCGAGCGGAAACAGCTTGCTTGTCGGCAGGACATGCGTTTCCAGGTCGAAGCCCGGGATCGACACCGTCCCGTCGAGAATCGCCTGCATCCGGTCGTGATCCCACGACGCGAGCGATACCTTGGCCTCTCCGGCACTGGTCATCGGCACCCCTTTTGCCCGTACGGCGAGAGGCGTCCTGCGCCTCCCGCCCGTTCTTTCCGTTCAGACGACCGGCGTACGAAGCTCGCCGACACCTTCCACGAAGCCGTGCATCACATCGCCCTTCTTGATGGCGCCGACGCCCGCCGGCGTGCCGGACATGATGATGTCGCCCGGCGCGAGCGTGAACAGGCCGGAGAGATAGGAAATCATCTCCGGCACTTTCCAGATGAGCTGGTTGAGATCGCCGGTCTGCTTGCGCTCGCCGTTGACATCGAGCCAGATGGCGCCGTGGTCGGGATGGCCGATCTCGCTGGCGGGGACGAGCTCGCTGCACGGCGCGGACGCCTCGAACGCCTTTCCGACCTCCCACGGGCGACGAAGATCCTTGGCCTCGCCCTGGAGGTCGCGGCGCGTCATGTCGAGCCCGACGCCATAGCCATACACATGGTCGAGCGCCTTCTCGACCGGGATGTTGGTGCCGCCCTTGCCGAGCGCGACGACCATCTCGATTTCGAAATGCACGTCCTGGGTTTTCGACGGATAGGGAAACGCCTCGCCGTTCTGGATGATGTTGTCCGGATTTTTCTGGAAGAAAAACGGCGGCTCCTTGTTCGGATCGTGCCCCATCTCGATGGCGTGGGCGGCGTAGTTGCGGCCGACGCAATAGACGCGGCGCACCGGGAAACGGGCCGAGATGCCGCGCACCGGCAGGGAGGCGAGCGGCGGCGGCGCGATGACGAATTCGCCGGCGGCGGCGGTCTTGGTGGCAGCGTTTGTCATCCGTGTCTTACTCCAGCGTAGAAATCGATCTTGCGTTCGAGGATGGCGATCAGCTCGGCGGCGCCGAGCGCGAAACCGAACACGATCAGGGTGAGCGCCCAGAATTCTTCCATCAGGAAGTTCCGGGAATAGAGTTCGAAGAGTTCACCGAGGCCGAGGATCGACACCAGCAGCTGGCCGATGACGACGCCCTTGACGCCGCGAATGACGCCGAGCCGGATGCCGGCGAGAATCTCGGGCAGCGCTGCGAAGAAGATGATCTTCGTCGTCGTCTGCCAGCGCGTGGCGCCGAAGGACTGCGCCATGGCAAGCAGCGACGGGGAGACGTCGCGCACGCCGGCGCGTGTGTCGAGCGCGATGATCCAGACAGCGAACAGGACGACCGTGACGATGATCGTGGCTTCGCCCATGCCGAACAGGATCATGATGACCGGCACGAGCGCCGACAACGGCGCGCTGACGAACAGATTGACCCAGATGCCGAGCAGCTTGTCGGCGGTATCGGAGCGCCCCATCAGATAGCCGAGCGGCACGCCCACGGCGATCGCGATCCCGATGCCGATGAAGAAGCACTTCAGCGTGAGAAGCGCTGCGCCCAGAAACTGGCCGGAGCCGAGCACCTGCCCGAGCTCCATGACGACATGGCTGAGCGGCGGGAAAAGGAAAACGAGGCCGAGGCGCCCGACGATCTCCCAGACGATTGCCCAGAAGATCAGCGAGAACATCGGCGGAATGCGGTAGCCGGCGATTGTCATGGCATCAATCCGCGTAATCGCGCAGGCCGCGCCAGATGGTTTCCACCGTATCGAGGTATGCGGAATCACGCCGGATCTGATCCGGCGAACGGTCGCGCGAGATCCGGGGTTCGATCACTTCCGAAACGCGGCCGGGCCGCGGCGACAGAAGGACGATGCGGTCGGACAGATAGACCGCCTCCTCGATGGAGTGGGTGACGAAGATCAGCGTCTTGTTCTCGACCTGGCGGAGCTTCAGGAGATCTTCCTGGAACTTGCGGCGGTTCTGTTCGTCGACGGCGCTGAACGGCTCGTCGAGCAGCAGCACGTCGGCATTGACCGCGAGGGCGCGCGCGAGACCGACGCGCTGGCGCATGCCGCCCGAGAGTTCGTGCGGGTAGCGGTTTTCGAAGCCGGACAGGCCAACCTGATCGATGTAATGACGTGCGGTCTTCTCGCGCTCGGCGACCGGCACGCCCCGCAGTTCAAGGCCGAAGGCGGCGTTGCGCACCACGGTGGCCCAGGGCAGCAGCGCGAAATCCTGGAACACGAACGCACGCTCCGGGCCGGGGCCCGTCACCTTCTGGCCGTTGACGAAGACCTCGCCGTTCGTCGCCGGCAAAAGCCCGGCGATGATCTTCAGCAGCGTCGTCTTTCCGCAGCCGGACGGACCGAGAAGGCTGGTGAGCTGACCCGCGGGAAAATCGAGGTTGATGTCGCGCAATGCCTCGACCTGCGAGCCATAGCGCTTGCCGAGATTGCGGACCTCAACGACCGGCTTCGCAGCATCGGCGGAGGATATCGCGCGCACGGCGCGGGCTGCGGCGGTCATCAGGCGTGCTCCTTCTTCTCGGGCCTGAACAGCGCGATCTCGATGCGCTCGAGCAAGCCGACGGTTATTGCGGCGAACAGGATGATGGTGGCGATCGCGGCGTACATTTCGGAATAGTTGGCGATCGAGCGGTGATAGGTGATGAGATCGCCGATGCCGGTCGGCGTGATCAAAAGTTCGGCGAGAATGACGCCGACAAAGCCGGCCGAGATGCCGAGACGCAGACCCGCGAAGATCATCGGGCTGGCATCGGGCAGAATGACCTTGAATATCTCCTGGCGACGCGAGCCGAGAAAGGAGCGGCACATCGCGCGCAACGACGGCGAAACATTGCGCACGGCCTTGTAGCCGTTCAGCGCGATGACCGGCAGCGCGAGGATGATGACGGACAGGACTTTCGCCGTCAGCCCGATGCCGTAGATGAAGGTGATGAGCGGGATGAGGGCCGCCATCGGCGCCGCCTGCATGACGACGAAGACCGGAACACCGGCCCATTCGAGCTCTTCGCGCAGGCCCATTCCAACGCCCATCACGATGCCGACCGCCGTCGCCAGAAAGACGCCGATGACGAGGGGCTGCAGCGTGTCGAGGAAGGCCGCGGGCAGCGTGCCGTCGGCCACGATGCGCCCGAACGCCATGACGACCTCCGAGAATGGCGGGAACGCAACATTGATCGGAATGCGCCCGGCGATTTCCCACGCCAGACAGAACAAGACGATCGAGGCGAGCCGCCAGAGCAGTATGGATTCGCCCGACGTCGCGGTGGTGGCCGCTCCCTCGCGGGCGGCATCCACGCCACCCGCGATCTGCGAATTCGTCTGTACGCTCATATCGGCTCGCCTCGTTGCTGCTTGCTTAGGCTCAGGAACCGAGGGCCTTGCGGGCTTTTTCGAGAGGCTCGAACACCCAGAAGTCCTCGGCCTTCAGCGAACCGGCATCGCCCTGGAGCTGGCCGGCGAGCGTGTAGAACTCGAAGTCGGCCTTCACCGCTTCCGCGCCGCCGCCATCGTTCGGATAGAGGTCTGCGCTGACCGCGTCGGTGAAATAGGGCTCGACCTCGGATTCCAGATCCTTCGGCAGGTCGGGGAGCAGCTTGTACTGCTCGCGCAATTTGACGACGACCTTCGGATCCTTGTTGATCTCGCGCGTCGTCTTCAGCAGTTCCTCGACGAGGATGTTCACCGCCTCGGCGTTCTTCTCGAGGAAATTGGTGTTGGCATAAAGCGCTTCGTCGGTGGCGTTGACGCCCGCCATGTCGAGGAACGTGAACTTGCCGCCGCCCTTCTCCTCGATCAGCCGCTTGCCGGCCGAATCGACGATCGTGGCTTTGACATTGCCCTGCAGCAACGCGCCGGCGCGCACTTCGGAGCCCGGCACATAGGAGAAGTTGGAGAACTTGATGCCGTTGCGCTGCGCCATCAGGTTCATGATGGCCTCGGTGCCCGAACCGCGGGAATGAACGGCGAATTCCTGGCCGTCGAGATCCTTCCAGTCCTTGTAGAACTCGGTATTGACGACCGGATAGAAGCGCAGATTGCTGATCTGGTAGAACAGGCGGATCGGCGCCTTCACTTTCTGCAGCAGCGCGTAGGGCGTGCCGATCCCGATATCGGCCTGGCCGCCGACCACGGCCTGGGCCGCAAGATCCTCGGATTTGAAGAATGTTCCCTCGACCTCGACGCCGCGCTCCTTGGCGCGTTCGAAGGCGATCAGAAGATTGAGGCTTTCCGTGCTGGCGATGTCGCCGAACGCAACCCGCACCTTCGTCGCCGCTTCGGCGACGCCGGAAACGGCCAGCACCACCGCAGCTGCGGCGGCGAGCCTTGCACCAAACCGAACAAGACCTGTTTTGCTCATGGCGTCCTCCCCATCTACCGTTTCTTGTTTTGACCAATCGGCAGAATTAACTTGATTGGTTAGCAGAGGACCAGGAACCCGTCAAACGGAGTCTGGCCGCCGAGAGCACGGCCGGCAGCGTATCCGCCTTGAGAATAATGCCGTGGAAGGGCGCGGCTCGCTGCTTCGTGAGCTCTTGACCTTTTCGAGCCGAGGGTGAATATCCCATCCAATTCGAGATTGGTTAAATCAATGGACCAGCCCGTCGACCGCTTGGCGGAAAAGCAGAGCTATCACGCCGCCCTGACCCAGCTTCGGGCCTTCATCGCCCAGCAGGATCCGGACGGCGACACGCGCCTGCCGCCCGAGCGCGAACTGAGCGACAGCCTCGGCGTGTCGCGCGGGGAGCTGCGCAAGGCGCTGGCGATCCTCGAATCCGAAGGGCATCTCTGGCGCCATGTCGGGCGCGGAACATTCATCGGCCAGCGCCCGGTCGACGAGAACGATATCGGCACTCTGACCAGCCGCACCAATCCCGGCGAGGTCATGCGGGCCCGCATCCTGCTCGAGCCGATCCTCGCCCGCGAAGCCGCGCTGAACGCGACGGCGGCCGACATCGCGGAAATGCGGCTGTGCCTGAAGCAATCACGCCAGGCGGAGAACTGGCGTCAATACGAGAGCTGGGACAACCGTTTTCACCGCGCAGTTGCGCAGGCGGCGCGCAACACGCTGATGGTCGGCCTGTTCGACACTCTGAACGCGGTGCGCCGCGCCGTCGTCTGGGGCCGGCTCCGCCTCAATGCGAAAGCACCGGAGCCGGATCATCACAGCTTCGCCGAACACGAGGCGATCTGCGGCGCCATAGAAATGCGCGATGTCGAGGAAGCGGAGCGCGCGATGCGCAAGCATCTCGAAAGCGTCGAGCGCAAACTGCAGCGGCGTGCGGCGGAAAGAGGCTGATCGCTCCTGCGCACTCAGTCCGGCGGATCATGATCCTCGAGGCCGGTTTCGACGTTCTCTATCTCGTCGGTCGGCTGGCGGGTGAACCCCGTAAGCGGGCCAAGATCCACGGCGTCGCGCTCAATCTCGACGGCACTCCCACAGTAAACGACGACAAGTTCGGCGCAGGAGCGCAGCGCATGCATGTGAATGCGCTCATATCCATGGCTGGCGTCAACCCCGAACGCGATAAGTGCCGTACGTACATCGTGACCGGCGGCAACGGCCGCCGCACTGTCGGACCGGTAATGCTTGAAGATATCCAACTGGTGTCGGATGTCGTTATCTTCGCACAGACGAATGAGCTTGCGGGTCAGATGGTAGTCGAATGGACCGCTCATGTCGGCCATTGCTATGGTAACGCCCGACTCGCGACTGTTCTGGCCGGGGGCGGTGGTTCCGTTGTCGATGGAAATCATCGATGCGACGTCTCCGGTCAGTACCGCAGCCGCCCCGACACCCACCTCCTCCGTTATTGAGAACACGAAATAGGTATCGACCGGCAGGATCAGACCCTTGTCGCGGATCGCCTTCAACGCGGCGAGACTGATCGCGACACCCGCCTTGTCGTCGAGATGACGCGACGAGATGAATCCATTCTCGAGAAATTCCGGCTGCGGGTCTATGGCGACGATGTCTCCGACCATGATGCCGAGCTTCTCGATCTCGGCATTGTCTCGCGCAAAGGCATCGACGCGCAGTTCGACCTGCTGCCAGCCGACCGGCTGCGTATCGACCTCGTCGCCGTATGTATGTCCTGAGGCTTTCAATGGCAGGATGGTGCCGCGGTAATTGCCTCGACTGGTAAAGAGCGTGCAGCGGGCGCCTTCGGCAAACCGCGCCGACCAGGTGCCGATCGGCACAAGCGCGAGGCGGCCATTCTCCTTCAATTCGCGCACCTGCGCGCCAAGCGTATCGAGATGCGAGACGAGCGCTCGCGCCGGCTTGCGGCGCCCGCCGCGCACGAGCGCGCGGATCGCGCCGCGGCGGGTGATCTCGAACGGCACGCCCAGCGCATCGAGTTCGTCGCAGCAGGCACGCACGATGCTGTCGGTGTACCCGGTGGGGCTTGGAATCGCGAGCAGTCGCTTCAGGACTTCGGACAGATAGTCGACGTCGATCGAGATTGACTGCATGTGCTCCTACACGCGCTCCAGACGCCGGGTTCTGGGGAAGAGAAGATCTATGAACCGTTGCGCCGTGGGCTGCGGTTCGTGGTTGGCGAGACCGGGCCGTTCGTTGGCCTCGATGAAGGCATAATCGGGCTGTTCCGGACTCGACACGATGAAATCGACGCCCGTGACAGGGATTTCGATCGCGCGCGCCACCCTGACCGCGGCCTCCACCAGCGTCGGATGCACCACGCCCGTGACATCGTGGATCGTCCCGCCGGTGTGGAGATTGGCGGTGCGGCGAACCCGCAGTTCCCGTCCCGGCTCGAGGACATCGTCGAGCGTCAGCCCGGCATCGGCGATGCAGCGTTCCGTCTCGCTGTCCATCGGAATGCGGGATTCGCCGCCGGTCTCCGCCGCGCGACGGCGGCTCTGTTTTTCGATCAGGTCGCGTAGGGTCAAGGCGCCGTCGCCGATCACCTGCGCGGGACGGCGCACCGCGGCCGCGACGAGCTTGTAGTCGATGACCACAAGCCGCAGGTCATCGCCCTCGACATGCTCTTCGATCAATACGCGGTCGCTGATCGTGCGCGCACGCGCGATCGCGGCCGAAACATCGTCGAAACCTTCAAGCCCGACCGACACGCCGGTACCCTGCTCGCCGCGGGCGGGCTTGACGACGACCTTCTCATGAAGCGCGAGAAACGTTTCGAGTTCACCCATATCCGATGCGTCGGTCTGCGCCGGTACACGCACTCCCGCCTTCGACACCACGGCGCGGGTCAGGCTCTTGTCGTCGCAAATCGACATTGCGACAGCCGAGGTGAGCTCGCTGAGACTCTCACGGCACCGGATCGAGCGGCCACCGTGGCTGAGACGGAAGAAACCGGCTTCAGGATAGGTGATCTCTACCAGAATGCCTCGCCTGCGCGCTTCCTCCACAATCAGACGTGCGTACGGATTGAGGCCCTCGTCCTCCGCGGCCGGCCCAACAAAGAGCGGCTCGTTGATCGGATTCTTGCGCTTGACGGCAAAATACGGCACGCGGACGAACCCCAGTTTTTCATAAAGCGCGATCGCGCGATCGTTGTCGTGGAGCACCGACAAATCCAGCCACGGCGTGCCCTTGGCCTGGAAATAGCCCGCCAGATGGCGGACGAGCATTTCGCCAATGCCGGGCCGGGTCGCCTGCGGATCGACGGCGAGACACCACAGCGAGGACCCCGGCTCAACTCCATCGACATGCGAATGGTCTATGCCGGTTACGGTGCCAAGTATGCGGCCCGTATCGAGATCTTCCGCGACGAGGTGGATCAGGGCGCGCGAATTGCGTTCCGGCGACAGGAAGAATTCGGGATCGACCGGCACCATCCTGCGGCACATGTAAATACGGTTTACCGCATCGGCGTCATCGGCGGAAGCCAGCCGGCGCACCACAAATCCTTTCGGGGCGTCGCGCGCCTGCCGGTGCAGCGCCAGATCCAGGCGGTAAGTATGGGACGGATCGAGAAACAACTCCTGCGGCGCCGCCGCGATTATGACATGCGGATCGCTGATATAGATCGCGATATCACGGCGATCCGGAGTTTCCTCGCGCATCGCCTCGATGAGCGCCGCCGGCGATTCGAAAGTCGACGCGAACAGAACCCGCCCCCATCCGCAGTCGAGCGTCGCGCTCGAAAACGTCCCGGACGGACTCTGGCGGTGATGCCGGCTGACACGATGGGCGAGCATCGCGCGCGTGCGGCTGCGCGGATCACGTGGTGTCGTCGAACCTGATGCCATCAGACGGTCCCCCTGATCATATCCTGTTGCTCTGCAGCCAAAGCTCGAGCAATGCAACTTGCCAGAGCTCAGATCCGCGAAGCGGCGTTATGTGGTCGTGTGGGCTGGCGAACAGCGCGTCGATATAGTCCTTACGGAACAGCCCTCGCTCGCGTGCCGCTTGCGAGTTCAGCGCGTCGCGCGCCATCTCAAGGTATGGGCCCTCGAGATATTTGAGGGCGGGCACCGGGAAGTAGCCCTTCGGCCGGTCGATCACTTCGGCGGGAATGACCTGCCGCGCGACATCCTTCAGAATGCCCTTTCCGCCGTCGCGCAGTTTTTCCGTTGAAGGAATGCGTGCCGCAAGTTCGACGAGGTCGTGGTCGAGGAACGGAACGCGCGCCTCAAGGCCGAACGCCATCGTCATGTTGTCGACGCGCTTCACGGGATCGTCGACCAGCATGACGCCGGTGTCGAGACGAAGCGCCTTGTCGACGGGATCGTCGGCGCCGGGAAGCGCGAAATGCTCCTCGACGAATGCGCGCGCGGCATCACCGTTCGCAAGACCCGGCGCGACATGGCTCGTGAACCGCGCGTGGTCGCGATCGAAGAACGCCCGCGCATAGTCCGACGCCGGGTCGTTGGAACTGGCGAGAGGGGGATACCAGTGGTAGCCGCCGAACACCTCGTCCGCGCCCTGGCCGCTCTGGACAACCTTCACATGCCGCGACACTTCCTGCGACAGAAGGAAGAACGCGACATTGTCATAGGATACCATCGGCTCGGACATGGCGCCGATCGCGCCCGGAAGCGCGTCGAGCAGCCGCTCGGACGGAATGAATATCTTGGTGTGATCGGTGCCGAAGTGACGGGCGATCAGGTCGGAATAGACGAACTCGTCGCCGGACTCCTGATTGGCGGCCTCAAAGCCGATGGAGAATGTCTTCAGACCCTCCTGCCCGAGCCGATCGAGCAGACCGACGATGAGGCTGGAATCCACGCCGCCCGACAGAAGCACCCCGACCGGAACATCGGCGATCATGCGGCGGCGGACGGCCTCCGTGAGGGACGCCCCCAGCATCTCGCGCCACTCTTCAGCCGAACGCCGGGCGTCCGTACTGGAACGCTCGTAGGAAACGGACCAGTAGACGTGATCGCGGCTCGCTCCGTCCGCCTCGATGACGCGCACGGTCGCCGGCGGCAGTTTGCGAACGCCCTTGAGGATCGTGTAGGGCGGCGGCACGACGGCATGGAATGTCATGTAGAACTGGAATGCGAGCGGATCGATGGCGGTATCGACGCCCCCCGGAGCGAGCAGCGCCGGCAAGGACGAGGCGAAGCGCAGGCCGTCGGCCGTTTCGGCAAGATAGAGCGGTTTGATGCCGAGCCGGTCGCGCGCCAGAATCAACCGGCCTGAATCGCGCTCGACGAGAGCAATCGCGAACATGCCGGTCAGATGCTTGGCGAAGTCCACGCCCCAAGCGTGGTAGGCTTTCAGCACGATCTCGGTATCGCCCTCCGAAAAGAAGCGATAGCCCTTGGCTTCCAGTTCGCGGCGAAGCTCCCGATAGTTGTAAATACACCCATTGAAGACACCGCTGATGCCGATATCGGGATCGGTCATCGGCTGTTCGGACCTGGTCGACAGATCGATGATCTTGAGACGCCGGTGGCCGAGGGCCCAGCGGCCGCGCATCAGAAGGCCTTCTGAATCAGGCCCCCGCGGCGCGAGAACGGCCGTCATGGCGGATGTCGCCGCGGACGACACTGGCTTGGTGCTGAAATTGATTTCGCCGCAAAGGCCACACATAGGCTTAAACTCCTTAGGTCCGACATCGCGATTGCCGTCGCGAAAAGATTTCTCCGTGAAGAATGGAAGGCATGCACCATCGTGCCCCGACGAAGCACCGCATAAGCCTACGGGACCTTAACCTCAAAGTCAGGCTTTTGTTCCGAAAAGCCATATTTCGCTGGGACTAGAGCCGCGGCCGCAGGGCGTTTCCTTGAAAAAAGGGCGTCAACCCGGTTGTGACGCGCGTGGCCACTCGTACCTCGCGAGAGGGCTTTCGCTATTGATGCGCGCGCCCCGAGGGCTCAACGAAAAACGTAAAAGCCCACGTCAATCGTTCCGGAACGGAAACCTGCTTCGCAATAGGACAGATAATAGTCCCACATCCGCATGAAGCGCCGGTCGAAACCCTGAGCCTCGATGTCGTGGCGTGCGGCGTGGAAGCGCCGACGCCAATCGGCGAGCGTCTTCGCATAGCTGGCGCCGAACATTTCCGTATGCACGGTCTCAAACCCGGCGGCTTCTGCGCGGCCGCGAATGATTGAAGCGGTCGGCAGCATGCCGCCCGGAAAGATGTAACGCTGTATGAAATCGGGGTTGCGGCGATAGCGCTCGAACCTGTCGTCACGGATGGTGATGGCCTGCACGACGGCGAGCCCGCCATGGGCGAGCCGCTCCCTCAGCGCCTTGAAATAGCACGGCCAATATTTTTCGCCGACCGCCTCGATCATCTCGACCGACACGATGCGGTCGAACCTGCCATCGACGTCGCGGTAGTCCTGCAGGCGGACATCCGCCCGATCCCCGTAGGGCGCAAGGCGCGCACGGGCAAAGGCGGCCTGCTCCTGCGACAGGGTGAGACCGGCGACCGAACATCCGGCCTCGAGCACGCGCTCGGCGAGAGCACCCCATCCGCAGCCGATTTCAAGCACGCGCTGGCCGCCCTTCACATCAAGAAGAGCAAGGATTCGCTCGAGCTTGCGGGCTTGCGCCTGCTCCAGCGTGTCGCCCGGGGCATAGATCGCGGAAGAATACTGCATCCCGGCATCGAGCCAGTGGCGGTAGAATTCATTGCCGAGATCGTAGTGGAAGCTGATGTTCCTGCGGCTTCCCTCGCGGGAATTGGGATGCGCCATGTGCCACAACCGGCTTGCGAGCCGCACGCCGAAGGGCCGAGGCGCCGCCGCGATTGCTTTCGCATTGCGTGCGAAGAATTCGATCGTATCCGGCAGGTTTGGGCTCGTCCATTCGCCTTCGATATACGCGGCGGCGAAGCCGAGATCGCCCGACAAGGCCATGCGGCGCAAGGCGCGCCAGTCATGAATAACGAGCGTGGCCGAAGGGCCCGCCTCAACGCCCCGCGCATCGATCGTTTCGCCCGACGGCAGGCATATGCGGACCGTCCCGCAGCGCACGCTTCCAATCACGGCCCGCAGCAGCCGGGCGGCGAACCGGGAGGGAAGCCTGTCCGGCACGGCGTAGGCTGTATGGTCATGCACCGACATCTGGGACTGCCTTCGACGTAACGAGAGTAACGGGCGCGCGCGGGGGCGCGGGACGGTGGGTAAGCTTGACGCCTTTGATCCAGAGCTTCAGCGCTTCCCAGTGGATTGCGCCGATCACCTTGATCGTCAGAAACGGATGCGTGAGAGCGGCTCGCAGAAGAGCGCGATCGGAGAATTCGGAGCGCACGCCGATCATCGAGGCGGTGATGAGGAGACCTTCGGGATCGGAGCCGCGAATGGTGAGCGACACCACCTCCGCCGGCTCCATCACGCGGAAATCATAGGTGATATCCATGCCGACGAAGGGCGACACATACAGCATCTTGCGTGCGGACTGCCGGATCGTCCGGCGCCGCACCGCCTCGTCGCGGTCGACCGGGATCAGATAGGAATGCCGCTGGGAAAATGTGTTCGTTACTTCGTAGATGATCGCGGAGAGTTCGCCACCGGCGTCATGACAGAAGTAGACGCTGATCGGATTGAATACATAGCCGAGCACACGCGGCATGCACAAAAGCCGGATCGCTCCGCCGTGAAGATCGATGCCCGCATCGCGCAGCGTGGTTTCGATCTGCCGGCGCAGCGGCACGCCGGGCGCGTGGGCGTGGTCGGCGTCGTGGAAGGAAAACAGGTTGAAGCGGTCCCGGCTGAAGAAGCGCAGCGATTTTGAAAGGCTGTCGATCTCGTCGAGATCAAGCAGAAACCAGAACGCGCGATAGGCCAGCCGGTGGTGACGCGGGCGCGCGCGGACATGGGTGACCGAACCCGTATAGAGGCCCGAGGCGAGTGTCATGACAGCGCCTTCTCCGCGCTCGCGGCCGGTCGCACATGGATACGGCCGCTTTCGTCCGCCACACGCCATGGCCGCCGCACATGGCCGAGCTGTTCGGCCACGGCGAGCCCGGCCTGCAGCCCATCCTCGTGAAAACCCGCACCGAAATGCGCGCCGCAGAACCAGGTCCCGCGTTTGCCCTGGAGCGACCAGATCTCCTTCTGCGCCTGCGCAGCCGCGGCATCGAACAAGGGGTGCTCGTAGACCTCGCTCATGACAATCGAACCCTGTCGCGGCGCATGACCCGGATTAAGGGTGACGAAAAGATCGCGGCCGCCGAAACCCTGGAGACGATTCATCCAGTAGGTGACGCAAAGCCCGTCGCCGCGGTCGAGATAGTTCCAGCTCGACCACACCACGCGGCGCCGGGGCATCAGCCTGTCGTCGGAATGGAGAACCGCGATATTGCTGGAATAGCGGAATGCACCCAGCAGACGGCGCTCATCCGGCGAGGGATCGTCGAGCAGCGCAAGCGCCTGATCGGCGTGCGTCGCGACGACGACCTGGTCGAATCGTGTTTCGCGGCCATGACCGTCCTCAACGACGACACCGTCCGGCCCGCGACGCAGCCGCACCGCCGCGGCTCCCGTACGCACGCCATTGCTGATCCGCCGCGCGAGTTTTTCGACATAGACCCGGCTGCCGCCGTCCACCGTGCGCCAGACCGGGCGGTCGCGCACCTGGAGAAGGCCATGATTGCAACAGAAGCGGATGAAGCTTTCGGCCGGGTAGTCGAGGACATCCCGCGCCGGCGTCGACCAGATCGCCGCCGCCATCGGCAGGATGTGATCGTCGCGCACCGCTTCGCCATAGCCGCCGAGATCGAGATAGGTCCCCAGCGTCATGCCGGACCCTGAAAGCCAGCGCAGATCGCGCGGCGCATTGCTGTAGAGCCGCCTCAAATCGCGCAACATCGACCAGAAGCGCGGACGCGCGAGATTGGAGGCCTGGGCGAACAGCCCGCCAAGACCGGTGCCGGAATATTCGCACCCGCCGTCGCCGAGCGAGACCGCGAACGACATATCGGATGGCTTTGTCGGCACGCCCATGTGCTCGAACAGCGCAGTCAGGTTCGGGTAGGTGCGTTCATTATAGACAATGAAGCCGGTATCGACCGGCAGCGGCGCGCCGGGTACGCCGGCCTCGGCCGTGTTCGAATGGCCTCCCAGCCGGTCCGCTCGTTCATAGAGCGTGACGCGGTGGCGGCTCGACAACAGCCATGCGCAGCTCAGCCCGGATATGCCCGAGCCGATGACCGCGATTTCCAGCGGCCGGTCCGGCCGCGCGTTGACAACCTCCATAAACCCTCCGGCTCACCCCGGCAGCCGTGGCCTGACACTGCGCGCTGCTTAGCCTATTACGGGGCACGGGATATTTTGGATCAGCGACTGATCCGGAATGTCCCCCTTTGCGTAACAGGGCATGATGCATGGTGCTGTTCAGACTTCCTGGGCTCGTTCGCCGCCGTGGCCGATGCGGCAACCTGTGAGCGGGCCGGACTTCGGCCAAATGATCGTGGCGGTCGCCTCCTCGCGCGACCGCGAGGCGTTCGCGCGCCTGTTTGCGCATTTCGCGCCACGCCTCAAAGCGTTCCTGATGCGCTCCGGCGCCGATGCCGTGACGGCGGAGGATTTTGCCCAGGAGGCAATGCTGATCGTCTGGCACAAGGCGGCCTTCTACAATCCCGAACGTGCCGCGGCCTCCTCCTGGATTTTCACCATCGCGCGCAATCTGCGTATTGATGCCCTGCGCCGGAACCGGCTCGCTTTCCGCGAGCCCGACCCGAGCGAACTCCCCGACGATCCCATATTGCCGGACGCTGCATTCGACGAGAGCGAGAACGCCCGCCGGGTCAACGAGGCCCTGTCGGCTTTGCCCGAGGAGCAGAGAAAGGTGCTGCAGCTTTCGTACTTCCACGATCTCGCCCACGGCGAGATTTCCCGCCGTCTCGGGCTGCCCCTCGGCACCGTGAAATCACGCCTGCGCCTCGCCGTAGCACGCCTGCGTGAAACGCTGGGAGACATGCAATGACCGTGCGGCATCTCCCCAGCGACGACATCATGATTGCCTACGCGACCGGCGTATTGACGGAGGCGCAAGCGCTCGTCATCGAAACGCATCTTGCGCTGTGCCCGCGGTCGCGCAGCCTCGTCGAGGCGCTCGAACATGCCGGCGGCGCGCTGCTCGACCGCCTTCCGCCGGCAGCACTCCACACCGATGCTCTCGCGCGCACCCTTGCGCGGATCGACGCCGTGCCGGGATACGGCAACGCACCGATGCCGGATCCGGAAATTGCGGCTTTCCCCGAGCCGCTGCGGCGTTACCAGATGACTCCCTGGCGCACGGCGGGCCGCGGCACGCAGATTCGCCGCGTACTGACGCCCGAGGACGGCGATCACCGGGTCATCATGTTCAAGATCGATCCTGGCCGGAAGATGCCGCAGCATACGCATTCCGGCGTCGAGCTGACCTGCGTCATCTCCGGCTCCTACTCGGACGAGAGCGGCCGCTACGGTCCCGGCGATTTCGAAGAGGCCGACTCCGACATAAGCCATCGCCCGGTCATCGATTCGGATGTGCCGTGTATCTGTGTCGTCTCGCTGATGGGCAAGGTGAGGCTCGAAGGCGTCGTCGGGCGGCTGCTGCAGCCTTTCGTGCGTCTCTAGCGCCGGGCGGGCGATGATGCTCCCGGTCTTTGCTGTCATAGCCGCGTGCGTATTTCTCGCCGCCGTGATGTCCGGCGCATGGCTGATGCAGCGCGTCACCGGCAATGCCGGATGGTCGGACGCGTTCTGGTCGCTCGGCCTCGGCCTCTCGGGATCTGCGCTCGCTTTGGTTCCGGTCGCCGGAGCGGACTATCCGACCACGCGGCAGCTCGTCGTCGCCGCGCTCGTCGCCGTCTGGGGCCTTCGTCTCGGCGGGCATATCGCGCAGCGTTCGCTGAGCGGACCGGAGGACGCGCGCTATGCCCAGTTCCGCAAGGAATGGGGTGCGAATTTCCAGCGCCGCCTTTTTACGTTCCTCCAGATTCAAGCGGGCGCGGGAGCTTTTCTTGCGCTGTCCATGCTTGTCGCCGCACAGAACCCGCAACCGGAGTTCCGTATCCAGGACTGGGCGGCCATCGCGGTTCTTGCCGTTGCGGTCATCGGCGAAGGCATCGCGGACCGGCAACTCCGCGCGTTCGCCCGCAATCCGCAAAACCGCGGCAAGGTTTGCGATGAGGGCCTCTGGGCCTGGTCACGGCATCCGAACTATTTTTTCGAATGGACCGGCTGGTTCGCCTACGCGCTGTTCGCCATCGACCTGTCGGGCGATTATCCGTGGGGATGGCTTGCCCTGACGGGCCCGGCCTTCATGTACTGGCTTCTGGTCCATGTCTCCGGAATCCCGCCGCTCGAAGCCCATATGCTGCGCTCGCGCGGCAGGGCGTTCGCCGATTACCAGAAGCGCGTCCCGGCGTTCTTTCCTAGGCCGCCGCGCCAAACAGGCGGATCAGCCAGGACGACATGAAATAGGCGACAACGCTCGCTGTTCCGCTGACGAAGGTTCCCCAGGCCATGTCGATGGCGGTGATCTGGAATCCCCAGTTACGCAGCGTGGCATAGTTGGTCAGGTCGTACGTACCATAGGCGAACAGGCCGAACAGCGCGCCCCACAGCAGCGCCGAAGTCCATTCGCCCGACCGGAGCGCTGGCCCCACGGCGAAGACGACAAGCCCCGCCGCATAGAACGCATAAAAGACAACCGCCGGAACCACCCGGAAATTGTCGACGAGGATATCACCGAGAAGCGGCCGGTAGATGCGTGACGCCATCGTCCCGAGCCACAGCGTGTCGATGACGGCGAAGCTCGCGAGAACCGTGAAATAGGCGATCAGAATGCGCATGCGTCGACCCTTTTCCTGAACAGAACGAGTGAGGCACTTGCCTGGATCACCGGCCATCCGGATTGCACTGAGAAAGACGCGCGGGCTATGGCGGCAGCCACAGCCCCGCCACTCTCGAATTGCCCCGCGTGGGAGCTTTCGCTATTGATGGCGCGCACGCACCCGTAGCTCAGCTGGATAGAGCGCTGCCCTCCGAAGGCTGATGTCAAGGGCGGCTGGTCTTTAAGTGATGACGAAAAGGAGTTCGTTTACAAAGGTTTGCGAGAAACGCGAGTAGAGCTTCCAACTCACAGGTTTTCCGCGTAAGCACGGCGTAAGCAATAGGCACCCATAGCTCAGCTGGATAGAGCGCTACCCTCCGAAGGTAGAGGTCTCAGGTTCGAATCCTGATGGGTGCGCCATCCCTGCCTTGATTGACTTCTGGGTCGAGCGACTGCTCCCCATTCGAAGCTACTCAGACTTACGTCACAGTTTGGTCTGTGACGGCGGGGCGGAGTAGACCCACTCCAGTTTCCACAACTTTGAGCCGGGCTTGGAGCACGGACATCACCTGCGATGAGCTCCGATACTCGGCCTTCCCTGTATGGCCCAGTGCCAGCCCCGGCCGGCAGAGGCCTGCGCCTCATCGCGGCGGTGTATGTTCTGTGAACCGTTTGCTTTCAAAGCCTGGCCGCCGACCCCACCGAGATGTCCCCCGATTTTCGGCTTATTAAGACACGCCAGTCCCGAAATTGATGGTGCCATGTGTATCCGCCGGGTACACATAGGGCCATGAAGGACTCAGGGCTTCGCATCCGCATTGAGCGGGATTTAAGGGAGAAATTCCTAGCAGCATGCCGGGAGCAGGACCGGCCTGCTGCACAAGTCATTCGCGAATTTATGAAGAATTACATCAGTTTGCACACCAGTAATGCGGGCGCTTCAAGAGTCGGGGCGGAGAAGAAATGAACGCGGTTGAAATTGAGCAAGCCGTTAGCGATTTGGCCGAGCGCCCATTCGACCCAGTGGAATTCCCCTTCGCGTTTCTAGAGGCCTTCGGCAACAAGGAAACCACTATCAAGCGCCTGCGAAGCGGCGTGTCGAACAAGTCGGACATGGGCGGAGTCCTCCAAACTAACAACATCCATATCGTTAGCTGCGCCGTGGGAGAGGTCACGAAAACCCTTCTCGCGCTAAGGGCCAGTCCAGCCACCTCGCGGGCCAAGGCGAAGTTCGTGCTCGCGACGGATGGCGATATGTTCGAGGCGGAAGATATCGAGAGCGGCGAGACCGTCGCGTCCGCATATGGGGATTTTCCTGATCATTTCGGCTTCTTCCTGCCGCTTGCAGGGATTTCGACCGTTCAGCAAATCCGCGATAACTCGTTCGACATCAGAGCGACTAGTCGCCTCAATCGCCTCTATGTCGAGCTTTTGAAGGACAATCCTGATTGGGGCACGGCAGAGCGGCGGCCCGACATGAATCATTTCATGGCGCGCTTGATCTTCTGCTTTTTCGCCGAAGACACAGACATCTTCAGCAAGACAAGGCTATTTACCGACACAATCGATAAGATGAGCGCGAAAGACTCGTCAAACACCCATAGTGTCATAGGCACGCTCTTCCGCGCAATGAACACCAAAGGCGAAGATCGAAGTTCGGCGTCTCTTCCTCGATGGGCCGAGCCGTTTCCCTACGTGAACGGCGGGCTGTTCTCGGGAAACACGGACGTACCGAGCTTCAGCCGGATCGCGCGATCATATTTAATCCATATAGGGAAGCTCGACTGGAGGCAGATCAATCCCGATATTTTTGGGTCGATGATCCAAGCCGTCGCAGACGACGAAGAGCGCAGTGCGCTCGGGATGCACTACACCAGCGTGCCGAACATTCTGAAGGTACTGAATCCGCTATTCCTCGATGATTTGCGGCAGCGGCTCGAAGAAGCTGGCGACAACGCTCGCACGCTATTTAATCTGCGCAAACGCTTATCGAAAATCAGAGTGTTCGATCCAGCCTGCGGCAGCGGAAATTTCCTTGTCATTGCCTACAAGGAAATGCGCGATATCGAAGCCACTATCAACACGCGGCGTGGCGAAGCCGATCGACCTTCTGATATCCCGGTGACGAACTTCCGCGGTATCGAGTTGCGTGACTTCCCTGCAGAGATTGCGAGACTTGCGCTCATAATTGCAGAGTACCAGTGCGACGTGCTCTATCGAGGCCAAAAGCTGGCTCTTGCGGACCTTCTGCCGCTTGATGCCCAGAACTGGATTTTTAGAGGCAACGCCCTGCGCCTAGATTGGCTAAGCATTTGCCCTCCAACCGGAACAGGGGTGAAACTGGTAGGTGAAGATCTATTCAGCATCCCGCTCGACCAGGCTCAAATCGACTTCGAGAATGAGGGTGGCGAAACGTACATTTGTGGTAACCCGCCTTACCTCGGAAGTAAGTGGCAGAACGAGGATCAGAAGGACGATTTAAGGGCGATTTTTGACAGTCGCACGCCCGCATGGAAGTCCCTAGACTATGTCGCAGGCTGGTTCATGAAGGCTGCGGATTACGGCTTGAGATCGAACGCCGCTGCGGCGTTCGTTTCAACCAATTCGGTCTGTCAGGGACAACAGGTTCCGATCCTGTGGCCCCTGATTTTCGGCACCGGCCACCAGATCTCGTTTGCCCATACCTCATTCAAATGGGCCAATCTTGCGAGCCACAACGCGGGCGTGATTGTGGCAATCGTCGCCATTTCGCGGGAGGCACCGGCTTCCAAACGCCTGTTCTCGATCGCCGATGACGGTTCGGTGACCGAGCGGCAGGTGAGCAACATCAACGCCTACCTTGCGGCCGGCGCCAACACTTCCGTCGATGCGGCACGAAGCCCGATCGGAGGTCTATCTCCAATGCTCTTTGGAAACATGCCGCGTGATGGCGGCCATTTCATCTTGTCGCCAGATGAGCGTAGGCAGGTTCTCCACCAGTATCCCGAGTTGGGTCGGTTCGTCCGGCCCTATCTGGGCTCCGAGCAGATGATTCAGGGAAAGCCCCGCTGGTGCGTTTGGATCGAGGCCAAGGACTCCGAGTTTGCGGAGGCCCACCCATATTTACGAGCCCTGTTAGCCCGCGTGCGGGATTTCCGCGCCAGCAGCGCAGCCGCATCGACTCGGGATTTCGCTTCCAAGCCCTATCGGTTCGTCCAGATCGCGGGCACTGCCAAGCGCTACACACTGGCCGTGGCGAAAGTGTCGTCGGAAAGACGCCCCTACCTGCCCGTGCATCTTTTCGATCGGGAGACGATCGTAAGCGATCTGTTGTTCGCCCTCTACGATGCACCGTTGTGGAATATGTCGATCGTGGCGTCGCGGCTTCATCTGGTCTGGGTCGCCACCGTCTGCGGAAAGCTAAAAACGGACTTCCGATACTCGAATACGATTGGCTGGAACACCTTTCCGGTTCCAATCCTCACCGACAAGAACAAGGCTGATCTGACACGATGCGCGGAAGATATTCTCCTCGCCCGTGAGGCCCATTTTCCTGCAACGATTGCAGATCTCTATGAGCCCGAGCACATGCCGTCTGACCTGCGGCAGGCGCACGAGCACAACGACGAGGTTCTGGAGCGCATCTATATCGGGCGGAGATTTCGCAATGATACCGAGCGGCTGGAGAAACTGTTCGATCTTTACACGAAGATGACCACTTCGCAGGGCGAAACCAGAAGACGCAGGGCGGGGGCAAACGCATGACCGACGAAAAGAGATCCGTCCCCTCTGTTTCGGTTTCATATGTGCGCAACGGCGCTTCGACCAAAGCCAATGCGCTCGGCATGCGGCCCATGCAGGAGCGCGCCTTCGAAAAGCGCGGTGAGCAGTACCTTCTCATCAAGTCGCCTCCAGCCTCCGGGAAAAGCCGTGCGCTGATGTTCATCGCGCTCGACAAGCTGGCGCATCAAGACGTGAAGCAGGCTATCATCGTCGTGCCGGAAAAATCGATCGGCTCCAGCTTCAATGACGAGCCGCTCACCCGGTACGGCTTTGAGGCCGACTGGCATGTCGAGCCGAGGTGGAATCTCTGCAATGCGCCTGGCGGGGACAACGGCGGTAAGGTCAAGTCCGTCGTCGCCTTTCTTGATAGCGAGGACAAGGTGCTGGTTTGCACCCACGCCACGTTCCGCTTCGCCGTGGACGAATACGGCGTGGAGCGATTCGATGGCCGCCTGATCGCGGTGGACGAGTTCCACCACGTCTCGGCCAATCCCGACAACAAGCTCGGTCAGCATCTCGGCCAGTTTATGGCCCGTGACCGCGTGCATATCGTGGCGATGACGGGCTCGTATTTCCGTGGCGACGCGGAGGCCGTGCTCGCGCCGCACGACGAAGCGAAGTTCGAGAGCGTCACCTACACCTATTACGAGCAGCTCAACGGCTACGAGTATCTCAAGCAACTCGACATCGGATACTTCTTTTATTCCGGCTCCTATGCCGACGACATTCTTGGGGTGCTTGATCCCGCCGAGAAGACGATCATCCACATTCCGAACGTCAACTCGCGCGAGAGCACGAAGGACAAGATCAAGGAGGTCGAGCACATCATCGGCGAGCTGGGCGAGTGGCAAGGGGCTGATCCGCTCACAGGCTTTCAACTCGTCAAAACGCTCGAGGGGCGAATTCTGCGCATCGCCGATCTCGTCGATGACGATCCGGTCAAGCGGGATCGTGTCTCGCTGGCGCTCAAGGATCCCAGGCAGAAGAACAACCGAGATTTTGTGGACATCATCATCGCGCTCGGGATGGCGAAGGAGGGTTTTGACTGGATTTGGTGTGAGCATGCCCTCACAGTCGGATACCGCTCCAGCCTGACCGAGATCGTCCAGATCATTGGACGCGCCACGAGAGATGCGCCGAACAAGACCCGTGCTCGCTTCACCAATCTGATCGCGGAACCCGATGCGTCGGAGGCGGCTGTTACCGAAGCGGTGAACGACACACTTAAGGCCATCGCCGCAAGCCTCCTCATGGAGCAGGTTCTTGCGCCGCGCTTCGAATTCAAGCCAAAGAATCCGGCGAGCGGCCCTTCGCCTGGCTTCGACTATGGCGAAGGCGGATACGACCCCACCAAATGCAATGTCGGCTTCAACGAGCAGACCGGCCAGTTCCAGATCGAAATCAACGGGCTTGTGGAGCCTAAATCCAGCGAAGCTGCGCGCATCTGTCAGGAGGACCTCAACGAGGTGATCGCGGCCTTCGTGCAAGACAAGACCGCGATCGAGAGAGGTCTGTTCGACGAGGAGCTCGTGCCAGAGGAGCTTACGCAAGTGCGTCTCGGGAAGATCATCAAGGATAAGTATCCCGAGCTGAGCGACGAGGACCAGGAGGCGGTGCGCCAGCACGCTATCGCCGCGCTCACCCTGACGCAGCAGGCGAAGAAGGAAGCAGATGGCGAGCCGAGCGCTAACACTGCCCTGATCGATGGCGTGCGTAAATTCGCGCTTAGCGTCACCGAACTCGACATTGATCTTATCGACCGGATCAACCCATTCGGCGAAGCATACGCCATCCTTGCAAAAACGATGAGCGAGGAAAGCCTCAAACAGGTAGCTGCCGCCATCGCAGCCAAACGCACGACCCTCACGCCCGATGAGGCCAAGGAACTGGCCGTGCGCGCCGTGAAGTTCAAGAACGAGCGCGGACGGCTTCCTTCCATCAGTGCGACCGATGCGTGGGAAAAGCGCATGGCAGAGGGCGCGGCCGCGTTTGTCCGCTTCAAGGATGAGGGCCGCTATGAGTGATCTCAACCTCGATGAACTGCGCGAGGAGCTGGCCGAGTTTGCCCAGCCGGAAAAGAACGCCGGACGCTCCCAGCGTGAGGAGCGCATCATTGCGGGTTTTGAGGAAATCCAGCGCTTCACCGAGGAGCATGGCCGCGCCCCGAAGCACGGCGAAGAAGGGGATGTTTTCGAGCGGCTCTATGCCGTCCGGCTTGACCGTCTTCGTGGTCTAGAGGAGTGCCACTCCCTTCTAGCGCCGCTCGACCATCAAGGATTGCTGACTGGTGCGGAGAGCGCTTCCGCCTCGTCGGTGGAGGAAATGGACGAGGATGAGCTACTCGCCGAGCTAGAAGGCGCGGCAGGATCGGCCGACATCACCGAACTTCGTCATGTGCGAACGACCGCCGAAAAGCGTGCAGCGGAGGAAATCGCCAACCGTGAGCGGTGTGAGGATTTTGAGCGGTTTGAACCTTTGTTCGAAGCCGTTCAGGCCGAGATCGATTCCGGTCTGCGCGAAACGCGTCCGTTCGAAATGAAAGCGGAGATCGGCCCCGGCGCATGGTTCATCGTCAGCGGGCAAAAGGCTTATGTTGCCGATATGGAGGAGGTCTTCGTCAACGCGCAGGGCAAGACCGATGCTCGGCTCCGTGTGGTTTTCGACAACGGCACCGAGAGCAATATGCTCATGCGCTCGCTCCAGCGGGCGCTGCATAAAGACGAGGTCGGAAGGCGTATAACCGACCCCGTTGCAGGGCCGCTGTTTTCCGGTGAGCACGCCGGCGATGATCTGGCTTCCGGCACGATCTACGTGCTTCGGAGCAAGTCCGATTATCCAACCGTTGCCGCTAATCGCGATCTGGTCCACAAGATCGGCGTAACGAACATGAGTGTCGAACAGCGTATCGCAGGCGCGCGCTTGCAGCCGACATTCATGATGGCCGACGTAGAAATCGTCGCGACCTACGATCTCTTCAACATCAATCGTGCCAAGCTGGAGCGTCTCATCCACCGCGTTTTCGATCCCGCGCGGCTGGACATCACCATTACCGATCGCTTCGGTAATCCTGTGGTGCCGCAGGAATGGTTTCTTGTGCCGCTGTTCGTCATCGACGAAGCGGTCGATCGCATCAAAGACGGCTCGATCACTGGGTTCGTTTACGACCCAAGCAAAGCCGCCCTCGTTCGATCGGGGAACAAGGCATGAGGCTGCGCACGTTCCTTCACAGCGATCAGAATTCACCTACGACCCTCTCGGAGATACAACGGGCTCACGATTGGATCGGCTCGGAAGAATATTTGGGCGTATACGCCTACGCCACTCAGTCCGGCGCTTCCGCCTTCAGCATTGCGATGTCGCCTGCCTTTTGGGCCGGAACGCAATCGCGATGGTTGTTCGGGCTGGATTACGGACGGACCCAGCCTTACGCCCTACGGATAATCAGCGACAAACCCAATGCGGAGGTCCGCATCTACGATGGGGCGTGGATTGTCGAGCAAAACGGATTTCTGCCCCGCCGAGACTTCCATGCGAAGTCATCGATATTGGCAAACCGTACCAACGGCCGAGCGGGGATGATCGTAGGGTCCGGCAACTTTTCCTCAAACGGCCTGCGGAAGAGTATCGAGGCGGGAGCCTCGATCTGCACCGATGTTCAAGTGGAATACGAACGCAGGATCCGCAATATCGAGGCGATGGCCGATGACCTTTGGGCACAAGCCACACCGCTGGACGATATCCTGGAGATATATGAGGAACGCTGGAAGGCAGATTTCGCTGCGGTAACGGCTGAAGATGAGGACGAAGCCGGCCAACCAGCCCCAAACATGTTCTGGATTGAGGCTGGCTACGTCACACAGAATCGTGGACCGCATCGTCCTGGGAACCAGATCGATTTGCCGAGAGGGATGAGCGGTTTCTTTGGCTTTAATCCCCCTGCGAATCTTGCGCGCAACTCGGTAATCGGGACCATTACATTTGAACCGCCGAGCGGCGGCCTCGTTTCGCGAGACTTAAGACTTGGCAATAATCTGATGGAGAAGATAACGCTGCCGATCCCTGAAACGCATGGTTTTGACCTCTATGACGGCAAGGTTCTTGTGTTTCGCCGCAGCGGCAACCGGTTCAAGATGTGGGCATTGGAAGCGGACGATTTCCTCACGGCCTTTGGCAACAGGCTGCACGACGTCAAGGCAATGGCGAGTGGGAGACGTTTTGGACCGATAGCCGACTAGACAATCACTAGTTGCGAGCCGTTCTCAAAAGCCCGGCTTCAAACCTTTTGCGGCCGTCGACTTGGCAGCGATCGCGAAGCGGCTCTTATGGGGTGTACCACGCTGCGGACGCCAATCCGCCAGCTTGATTGAACGCTGCGCCTGAAGCGGCAGAAGTCCGTGTCGGGAGGAATGCCAGCGCAGCATTGGCTACTCAGGCAACGCGTTCTCCGAAAAATGTTTGCGGATGAAGTCGAGCTTCGGATCGATGTATCGACGACAGAAGGGTCTGTTCGGGTCAGTGCGATAATAGTTCTGGTAGCGCTCGTCCGAAGCTTTGAAGCCCGCGAACGGCAGGACGACGGTGTGGACGGGCGTGCCAGCCTCCTCAGCGAATTCGCGTATCGCCTCGTCGGCTTCGACCCGCTGGCTCTCGTCAAAGATATAGATCGCGCTTCGGTATTTGTTCTGCGGTGAGCGGGCACGTGTAGCGGAGTGTGTGCGCAGGTGCACCTCGGACAGTGTCCCCAGCCCGATAACGGAGGGTTCGAACGTTACAATCACCCCCTCGGCCCAGGTGTCAGCCGGAGCGGCCGATTGCAGAAAACCCTGGTCGACCTGCGTGACGCCGCGCAACGCTTGGAAAACGCCCTCGGTGCACCAGTGGCAACCTCCTCCAAAGCCCACCTTCGCCATACTCAACTCCCGCGCAAAGGCACAACGGCCGGGCCAGACCTATCGAGCTGGCGCACGAACGCGATGATCCGCTGTCCGACATCGTTCGCCATTTCGACATGAGGGTAGTGCCCGGCACCCTCGACAATCATGGTTTCCCCATTGAGCCTGGAAGCCAAGCTCCGGGCTTCTTCGACGGGGTCCGGGAAATCGGGATCCTTTGTGCCCATGACGATGAGGCTCGGCACAGAGATCTCGTCCAAGATCGCTGCGGTGTCGGACTTCGACAATGAGAGCATCGTCAAGAGAGCCTGCATGCGCTTTGGCTCCCTGAGGTTTGCAGCAATCGCCGCTTTTACCTCAGCGTGATCCGGCGCCGGTTTCGTCGGGAATAGGCTGCTCCAGTAAGTGGTCCAAAACCAGGTTCGCCATGGCCCCGCAAATCCGAGCCCAAGGACAAGTTTCTGGATCGTCGTGAGGGGAAGGTCGCGAACGATCGGACCGAGCAGCACCACCCCGTTGACGTGACTAGGAGCTTCCTTGGCAGCCCAAAGCGCGGAGCCGGCTGCGAACGAGTTGCCCATGATCACGGCTGGCCCGGCAGCCAACTGTCGGAGGATGGCGACGGCGTCACGGCCGACCGCTCGCGCGGAGTAATCCGACCACTCCGGCGACGATTGGCCGAACCCGCGGACGTCCATCGTCACCACTCGGCATCCCGCATGCTGCAGCATGGGCTTGATGAGCCGATACTCGGAGCGCAGGTCTCCCATTCCTGGGATGCCTACGACGAGAGGTCCGGTTCCGCCCGTATCGTCGAAGGCTATCCTACCGCCCTCTGTCTGGAGGAACTGGGTCTGCCCATCGTTAGGTGCCATGAAACGATCCGATCCTTTGAGTAGCAGACCTATCGGCTAACTTCGAAAAGGAACCACGCTCGGCGTTCCGCCTCGTCGGTCCAGGTATCGATCAGGCCGGAGGTCGCGTTGTCCTTCGCCTCGTCGGCGACGTCCTTTGCGCGGCGCAGCGACTCGACCATGTGAAGATTATCGGCGCGCAGCTCCGCCAGCATGTCCTGCGGCGTGACGAATTCCGCGTCGTTGTCCTTGATTGTCTGGTGGCGGGCGATATCGCCGATCGATCGTATGGTCGTATTTCCGGTCTTCCGGGCGCGCTCCGCCATCGCATCGGTCGCTGCTAGGATCTCCGCAGCTTGCTCATCAAGAAGCAGATGGTAGTCCCTGAAGTACGGGCCCGAGACATGCCAGTGAAAGTTCTTGGTCTTGAGGTAGACCGCATAGCTGTTCGCCAAAATGATCTTCAACGCATCCGCGACCGTCATGGTCGCGTTTTCGTCGAGGTCAGATGGTGAAGGCACGGTTGCAGCACTGGAATTTGTCATCGCGTGAACTTCCTCGATGAGGGCTTGCGCAAAAGATCAGCGCCGATTCTCTGGCACGCTGAGGTATAGAAGATGAATTTACCTCAGATCGAAGTCCAATGGCCTGTGTCTATAGTTTCGATAGTTCTGGCGACCAGAAGGGGCGCTTGGAGCGGCATGGGAGCATAGGAAGGCAGTGAACCCCACATGCTCATCAGGCATTCGGCTGATAGCCCAATACGAAAGCGATAACCTTCTCCGAGGACATCTCGCACGGCTTCAGCGACGCACTGCCCGAAGCAACGCGATACAGATTGAAGCTGACTATGTCGTTCCCGGCTAGTTCTCGAGCAAAAAGGCTGTTCCTCCGTCCATCCTCCGACCGACGAACCGTCACGCCGAAACGCCTGTCTTCGTAAGCGCCTTCGCTATACCCCTCAGGCAGGCGCTCGAAAGCCGTATCGAATTCTGGATGGTCCATTCTGCATCACCGCCAATCGGCCTTCGCCCTGCGAACGTGAGCGCCGCGCCATGCGATTGGGGTCATCGCGTCAGTCTGACGTTGCGGCCCCAAAGAAACCCCGCGTCATTAGCGCTAGCGAAGTCGGGGTCCACGTAGATGAAAACACGCTTGATAAGCGTGCCGTCGAACTCGAATACGTTGGCGAAACGGCCTTCGGACCGGCCTTCAACCGGCCACGCCGTGCCGTCAGCCATAACGCCACCTTCAAAGCCTTCGACGATCACGTGGTCGCCGGCTACGTGGAAGGTCATGCGATCGAAATCGTGCTCGATCCGCTGAAGCGACCCCAACAGACCCTTGGCGACTTCCATGAATTCGGCTTTGCCATATCCAACTCCGAACTTCGGGAAGTACGTCACGACATCGTCAGTCAGAATATCGAGAATGGTGGGATCTCCACTGTCGATTTTCCGGAAATAGTCGGTGGCGATGGCGATGCGCTCTTGGGTTAGCTCTGTATTCGGCACTCTATGAACTCCTGAAATGCGGAAGCTTTATCCACTATGGCTTCGAGAATAATGGGCCCTGCAGGATCAGCCGATCTGCTGCCCGGATTTCAACGGAGCGCTGAGGCGCGGAAGCGATCGTCCTTCAGCTATCCGCGTGACACGCCCGTCGCGCATCGTTTCAGACCAGGACGCCCCCTGACACATCTATCACCGCGCCAGCTGTGTAGCTTGCAGCGGGACTAACGAGGTAACTGACGGCGCCCGCCACTTCTTCAATCGTGGCGATCCGACGGATGGGATGCATATCGATGACGGCCTGCGGAAAATTCTCAGCAACTTCTCCGGTCATGTCCGTCGGCATGATGCCAGGTTGGACCACATTGACGGTAATGTTGCGTGGGCCAAGATCGCGCTGCACCCCTCGGGCATATCCTGTGATCGCTGCCTTGGTTCCTGCGTAGTCGGCAATTCCCGGCACGATCGCTCGGGTACCCAGGCCGGAACCGATGAAGACAATGCGGCCACCGTCAGAGATTTTCTGGGCCGCCGCGCGCGTGATCGCCACGGTCCCAAGCACATTGACCATCCACTGCCTGTCGAACGCAGCGGAATCGAGCGTCGGATCGTCGACCAATTTTCCTTGGACGGCGATTGCGGCGTTGTTGATCAAGATGTCGAGCTTGCCGAGT
>JALHQA010000004.1:52500-302896 GCA_022842205.1 Hyphomicrobiales bacterium | reverse complement strand
GCCGCCGCCCGTGCCGGCCGGTACAATGAACTCAACCGTCTTCGTCGGCTTCCACTGCGCGGTTGCGCCAACCGTCATCGCCAGAACCGCCGCCGCAGCAACAGCCCCGCAAGACGCAAAATGCTTGAAGTTTTTCATTAGCCATTCCCCCTTCAGGCCGTGTTGATTCACGGCACCACCTCGGAATATCCGGGTATGGACGGGACCCTAGGCGAGAAATGCGTTCTCCCGCAATTTCGCTACTGTTTGGCTAGACAATAGCCATCGCGGAGAAACCGCGATGCATTCTGCGAGAGACACCTACTCGTATGTACGCTCCGGAACTCACAAAGCGGGTGATCGACGCGAAGGCACCGCCGCGGTGACGTGGCGGCGGTTTCGAGATTCCGTGCTGACGAAACCAGACTTCCGGCGCCGGCGGTTTGCCGGTGACGTCGGTCAAACCGGTGGCGCCGGCTTCTGCCTATAAATTATGCAAATGACTTGCATCTTTTCGTATGAGTGCTAGGACGCGAATTGGAAAATATCCAAGGAACGAGGGGATGCATGACCGAGACCTGGACCGGCTGGCGGCCTTTCACGATCGCCGAGAAGCGGCCCGAAAGTTCAATCATCACCTCGTTCATTTTACGCCCGGCGGATGGATTACCCATTCAGCGGCACCGGCCCGGCCAGCATCTGACCTTTCTCTTTCCCGTCACCGGGAAAGGCGAGATCCAGCGCAACTACACGATCTCCTGCGATGCGAACGGCGAATATTACCGCATCTCGGTGAAACGCGAGCCGCAGGGCACCGTCTCGCGCTGGCTGCATGACGAAGCCGGGCCCGGCACGACCATCAAGGTCATGCCGCCGTCCGGCAGCTTCGTGTTGCCTGACGATCAGAAACGGCCCGTCGTCTTTCTCTCGGGCGGCGTCGGCCAGACGCCGATGGTCGCAATGGCGGAAGCGATTGCCGACCGCCATCCGGATCTGAAGGCTGAATATGTACATTGCGCGATCAATGGCGCGGTTCACGCCTTTCGCCAGCACATCGCCGAAATCGCCCGCCATCAGAAAGATTTCCGCACGACGGTATTCTATTCAAAGCCCGAGCCGGGAGATGTCTTCAATCACGAAGGCCATCTCACGATGGAATGGCTGCGCGAGAACACGCCGCTGGAAGAGGCCGATTATTTTGTCTGCGGTCCCCTGCCGTTCCTGCGAGCCTTCGTTCCCGGCCTTCTGAAGGCCGGCGTGCCGCACGACCGCGTCCACTACGAGTTCTTCGGTCCGGTGGAGGATCTGTTCGAGGACGAGAACATCCCGGCTCCCGCATCCGTCGCGCCGCCGCCCGCCGCAAAGGAATATCGCCGGAGCGATTCAGCTGAGATCGCCGACGCGGATATCGGCCTTGCGCTGATCGGCAGCGCATCGGACGCGGTCGTCGCCAGCGACCGCGACGGCACGATCATCCTGTGGAATCCTGGCGCGGAACGCATTTTCGGCTTCACCGAGAAGGAAGCGCTCGGCCAGTCGCTCGACATCATCATTCCCGAGCAGTTCCGGGGCCGCCATTGGGAAGGCTA
Organism: Hyphomicrobiales bacterium; assembly: GCA_022842205.1. GTDB lineage: Bacteria > Pseudomonadota > Alphaproteobacteria > Rhizobiales > Methylopilaceae > Flaviflagellibacter. The sequence continues at coordinate 301,328 of JALHQA010000004.1, read as the reverse complement.
CAACCAGACTGTGGCGTCCGGACAAAGCCGCTATGGCGCCGGCGACCTCCTCGCCGTACCGGGCCTTAAGAAAGACGGATCGCGCAATTCCATCGAATTCACGATCGTCCTGCTGAAGGACAAGGACGGCAAGGTCGAAGCCATGGCGTCCGTCATCCGCGATGTGACCAAGAACTTCCAGGCCATGAAGGCGCTGAAAGCCGAATTGGCGCAGGCCAAGGAAAAGTCAGTCTGACCTGGTGCGTTCGCGCAGCAGTCTGTCCGTCTGGCGGCTCGCATTCCCGACAACGATCGCAAAGAATCCGAACGCCGCGACGACGCCTGCAACGACAATGATGGTTTCAACCGGCATCGGTGCCTCCTCGATAGGCGCGAGGTAAGCACCGCGGCGCCGGTGCCGCATTGATTGCAATCAATGACTAGTGCGGCTCGATTCCGGCAAGGTCCGACAACGCATCGCGATCGACGATCTCCGCCGTATGCGCGTCCGGCAGCCGGATCAGGCCGTCATTGCGGAGCTTTGTGAAGCTGCGGCTCACGGTTTCGACCGTGAGGCCGAGATAATCGGCAATGTCCGCACGCGGCATTGGCAGCAGAACCGGATTGTCGGGCTGCTTGTGCTCGCGCGCGCGGCGCGACAGCACGAGAAGAAAGCTCGCAAGCCGCTCGACCGGCGTCAGCCGGCCGAGGATCATCTGGTTGTCCTGGGCATGGCGGAGCGCGGCGCGTGTCATGCCGTGCAGCCGCTCCGACAGGCGCGGATAGACCTTTACCAGACCGTCCATGTCCCGAACCGGAAACGCACAGAGCTTGGCATCCGCCACCGCCTCGGAAGTCCTCGTATGCACATCGTCGTCCGCAAGACCGAGATAGTCTCCCGGCATCAGGAATCCGGAAATCTGGCGGCGCCCGTCCGGCAGCGACGAACAGAGCCGCAGCATGCCGGAGGTCAGCGTATAGACGTAGGTCTTGGGATCGCCCTCTTCGGCAAGGACCTGATTGGCCTCAAGCGATCTGGATATCATGATGCGTTCGAGCGCGTCGACCTCGTCATCCTCGAGCGCGGCGCATACCGCCATGCTCCGCACATCGCAATCGAGGCAGGCGCCGCAGGGCAGCCGGTAAAGTGGAGCGGCCTGCGCCATGTTCGCGGCTAGCCTCTTTTCCTGATGCGCACGAGCTTGAAAAATCCCGCCGGAAACACCGGCTCGACGCCGACGAACTCCATATCGGGGTGGCGCTCGGCCCACCGCTCCAGGCGGCTGACCTTGAAATGCGAACTCCAGCCGACTTTCTTCATCAGCGGCGCAAGCACCTCCTCGACCTTCGGCACGATGCCGTCATCCGCGCCGAGCTTAGATGTCACGACGATCTCGCCGCCCGGTTTCAGCACGCGGCGGATTTCGTCCAGCGCGCCTTCTGGGTTTGGCACCAGCGTAATGACGAACGGAACCGCCACCGCGTCGAAGCTCGCATCGGCAAAGCCGAGCCGGCAGGCATCCATGCTCGCAAGCAGTTTCACGTTCCCGAGCCGGAGTTCCCTGACCTTCTCGACGGCCTTGGACAGCATGTGCTCGGAAAGATCGACGCCGTAAATATTGCACGACACCGGATAGTAGCGCAGGATCAAACCGGTCCCGACACCGACTTCGAGAATGTCCTTGCCGCAACGCGCGGCCGCTGCTGCCGTCCTCGAATGGGCGTCCGACAGAAACTTGTGGTAGACCGCGTCATAGATCGGCGCCCACTTCTCGTAGACGCGCTGCTGACCTTCAAGATCGTATTGTACCGACATGATGTGTCAGGCGGCCTCGTAGGCGTCGGCGGGAAGACGGACCTTCGTCCCGGAAGCGATGACGCCGCCGCCGAGAACGCGGGCCTGCCCCTCGTCCGCGTCGTAGATCACGCAGGCCTGGCCGGGCGCGACCCCCTCTTCCGCGTCGGCGAACATCACTTCGACGCCGTCCGCGCCCTTCAGCAGAACCGCGGGCTGCGGCGCGCGCGTCGAACGCACCTTCACGAAAACATCCGCATTGTCCTCGATCGCGCCGTCGCCGAGCCAGTTGACGTCGCGCAGCACGATCTTCTTCGTCGCCAGCGCCTCGCGCGGGCCGACGACCACGCGATAACGTTTCGCATCGAGTCCCACCACGAACAGCGCCTCGCCGAGCGACAGGCCCAGCCCGCGGCGCTGGCCCACCGTGTAGTGCATGATGCCCTTGTGTGCGCCAAGCACGCGTCCGTCGATATGTACGATTTCCCCGGGCTCGCCGGCTTCCGGCTTCAGCTTGCCGACGATATCGGAATAGGAGCCGTGCGGCACGAAGCAGATGTCCTGGCTGTCGTGCTTGTCGGCGATGTGCAGGCCGAATTCGCGCGCGAGTTCGCGCGTCTGCACCTTGGTCAGATCGCCGAGCGGGAAGCGCAGCAGCGAAAGCTGGTCCTTGGTCGTGCCGTAAAGAAAATAGCTCTGGTCGCGATCCGGGTCCGCGGCGCGATGAAGCGCCCGGCCGCCGTCCGGCAGCCCGCGCGAGGAGACGTAATGACCCGTCGCCATCGCCGCCGCGCCAAGCTCGCGCGCCGTGCCGAGCAGATCGGCGAATTTGATCTGCTGGTTGCATTCGACGCAGGGGATCGGCGTCTCGCCCATCGCATAGCTCTCGGCGAAACGGTCGATCACTTTCTCGCGGAACCGCGCCTCGTAGTCGAGCACATAATGCGGAATGCCGATCGCGGCGGCCACGCGGCGGGCATCGTTGATGTCCTGCCCGGCGCAGCAGGCGCCCTTGCGGTGCACAGCGGCACCGTGATCGTAAAGCTGCAGCGTCACGCCGACGACGTCATAGCCCTCGCGCTTCAGCAGAGCGGCCACAACCGACGAATCCACGCCGCCCGACATCGCCACGACGACGCGGGACGAGGCGCGGGGGCCTGAAAGATCAAGATCGAAGGGCATGGCACACCGGGTGGATTTCCGAGCCCCGAATGTAGGCCTTTCGGCGCCGGGGTTCCAGCCCGTGCGGCGATGTGCTCGGCCGGTTCCGCCACTCCGGAAAAAGGTCAGGAGTCGTCGCCGCCGGCGGCGCTCTGGTTGACCACGGACTTGATATTGGCGAGCTTCACGCGGATCGTGTCGCCGATCTTCAGCACCGGCTGGCCGTCCTCGAGTTCGATTCCGGTCACGACACCCTGAATGTCGGTTTTCGCCGAAACTGCCCGCCCCTGGGCGTCGCGGGCAATGACCTGGAGCGTGTAGAAACCGTCGGGCATCACCTGGCCATCCGAGGATTTGCCCTGCCAGGCATAGACATTGTCGCCTTCCGCAAGCGCGATGTCCTGCGCATAGACCTCGTTGCCGGCCGCATCGTAGACCACGACCGTCGTCTGCGGCGCGTCATCGCCGACATTGATGTTCCACACGGCGCTCTGCTCGTCGAGAACGGTCGTGGCGCCTTCGGCGACGATGCGCTTTCCGATGAAATCGACCGCGCCCGTAAGCCGGCTCGAATCCATCGCCGTCAGAAGCGCCGACAGCGTGGCGTTGGTCGCGATCTGCTGTTCGACGCCGGCGAACTGCACCAGCTGCTGCGTGAACTGGTTGGTGTCGAGCGGATCGAGCGGGTTCTGGTTCTGCAGCTGCGTCGTCAGCAGCTGCAGGAAGGTCTGGAAATTGTCCGCGATCTTGGCGCCGCTGCTATAGGCTGCGGCCGCCGAGCTGGTTCCGGTTACGCCTGATACCGCCATCTCGCTCTCCTTCAGACTCGCATGTCGATCCCGCCCGCGCCGCGCATCGGCGCGCGATAGGCGAGTTCGGCGGCAAGGCGGGCCGGCTCTTCTTCAGCCGCCACCGTCGGTACATTCATTTCGCGCTGGAAGCGCTGGTCGTATTTCGCCTGTCCGCCGCGATCGTCGCGCAGCGAGAACGACAGGGAGTTCTGCTCGGACTTGAAGCCCGCATCGTGCAGCGCCCGTTCGAGCGCGCGCTGGTCGGCCTTCAGAAGGTCGAGCGTCTCGCTCTTTTCGACCATCAGGCGCGAATGCACCCGGCCGTCGCTGTCGACCTCGATACGGACGTCGACGCGGCCGAGCTCCGGCGGATCGAGACGTATTTCAAACCGTGTCGCACCCTGCCGGGCGCGCGCCGCCATCTCGCTCGCAATCTGCGGAATGGCCGCGGCGGGCAGGCTCTGCATCTGCTGCACCGAGCGCAGCGCCGTGTCCATCTGTATGGGCTTGTCCATGACCGGAGCCTGCGCCTGTGCCTGTGCCTGCGGCGCGCGGGGTTCCGGCGCGGCCGGCTTCTCCGCCGCTACGGGTTTTTCGGGAGCGGGCGTTTCCGGCTTCGCATCCTTCTTCGCCGCTTCGCCGGCATTCACGGTCTTTGCAACCAGCGTTTCCGGAGCATCGGCCGCCTCGCCCTCAGTCGGAACTGCGGTCGGCTGCGCCGCATCGGTCTTCTGCGGCTGCGCCGGGCCGGGCTTGGTTTCCGTCTTGTCCTTCGTCAGGGCCGACAGCGCGGCGTTCGCCGCATCGGCTTCGGTCGAATTGGCGGCGATCTTGATCTCGGGCGTCTCGACCGGCGCGGGCGTCGCGGCCGCGGTCTCAGGCTTCGCCTGGGCGGCGCCAGGCGTGGATGGGGTTTCCGCCGTCGCGGCGGGTGTCACGGTTTCGGCCTGTATGGACGTGACATGAGGCGTCGATGCAATCGCCTGCGCGGCCTGCGGTATGGGCGCCTGCGGGGCAACCGGCGGAACGGTCGGCGGCGGCGCCGTATCGGATTTGGCTGTCCCGGCGGCGGCCGATGCCGCGGCGGAAGCGGCGGCGGTCGCGCGCGGCAGCGCGGCGGCCAGCACATCCTTGGCCGCACCCGCGCCTTCGGCAGTGCCCGGTGTCGCCGCAGCCGGAGCGGCGGACGTCGATGCCCTGCCCTCGCTGAGTTGCGTGGACGGTGTTTCCGGATCCGTCGTTGTCGGCGTCAGATCTGGACGCGGCGGAACATAAGGCCGCTTTTCGTCGGCGATGCGCAGCGCCATCTCGACATTGTCTTCCGGCGCGGCGGCGAAGTCGGGGTCGGTCTGCGGTGGCGGAGTTTGCGTTTGCGTTTGCGCGGCCGCGACAGGCGTCGTCGTCTGGACGCCGGCCACGGCGGCCGTTTCGTCCGTTGAAGCCGCATCGTCCTCTGCGGGCTTTATCACCCCCGCTTCGACAAGTGCGGCTTTCAGGGTCTCTATATCTCCGGACGTTGCCGTCCCGGCCTGGATGCGCTGCAGGACGGCCGGGTCGATATTCAGCTGGCTCGACAGTTCGGCAATCGTCTGGGTGGTCGTCTTCGGCTGGCCTGAACCGGTGGCCGCCTGCGGGGCTCCTTGGACCTGCAGGCCCAAAGCCTGCCCGGGAATGACGGCGCCGGCCTCACCGGTTCCTTCGGGCGCGCTCGCCCGGAAAGCCTTCAGCGCCTCGGCGAAAGCGCCGGTATTTCCCTGCCCGGCCGCACCCACGACCCCGCCGGCCGCGCCAGGCGCGGCAGTCGGAGCGAAAAGATTGGCCAAAAGAAAGGACATGAAACGGGCCTCGTGCGCGGAAAGTGTCGCAAGCCTTGTTCCAGTTCGGGCGCAACCGCCTATCTGTCTGATTGTTATAGAAAATTATCTTTAGGCCCGAGCCTGCCCGCCATGGCTCCGGCGTGTGATGCCCGGCAGAAACTGCCGGACACGGCAAGACCTGCCCGCCTCGCCTCGTCTTTACGGCCATCCCCGGTAAACCCCTGAAGTTCAACGCATCCCAGTTTAGGCAAATGTTAAACCGGCGGAGATAGGCTTCGCAGGAATTTTGGTCAGTCTAAGTTGCGAGTATCAAATGACCGAACTGCCGCGTTCCAAGGTGAAATACGTAATTGGCCCGGATGGCAGCCCGCTCACTATTGCGGATCTTCCTCCGACCTCTACCAAACGCTGGGTCATCCGCCGCAAGGCGGAGGTCGTGGCGGCCGTGCGCGGCGGGCTCCTCAGCCTTGAGGAGGCATGTTCGCGTTACACATTGACCGTAGAGGAGTTTCTGGCCTGGCAGGCGTCGATCGACCGCCACGGGCTGGCCGGCCTCCGCACGACCCGCATCCAGCAGTATCGGGTCGGATAACGGTTAACGCGAATTCATCTTCATTACTTAAGTTTTACATGACGCCGGCCCCTATGGGCCGGCGTTTTACTTTTCGGTAACCGCCTTCCCTCTGGAGGCGCCTGGACGGATCGCGAGCTTTCTCCGTGCGTTAACCCGGCATTTACCGCTCACCCGGCAATTTCTGCCGGGCGGGACCAAAGTGCTTCGGTTTCGCGGGGCGGGCTGTTTAGCGGTTGGGGCAGACTTTGGGTGGGATTCTGGATTTTCTGAAAGGCCTCGGCGCCCCGCGCCTGACGGCCATGCTGGCCGTAACGCTCACTCTCGTCGGATTTTTCGGTTTCGTCGCAATGCGCGTGTCGGATTCCGGCATGGTGCCGGTCTTCGCCGACCTGACGCTCCAGGACTCCTCGGCCGTCATCAAGGAACTCGAAGCCCAGGCCATCCCCTATCAGACGACGCGCGACGGCACCGCCATTCTGGTTCCCGCCGATCAGGTCGCCCGTATCCGGATGAAACTGGCCGAACAGGGGCTGCCCGCGGGCGGCGGCGTCGGCTGGGAAATCTTCGACAAGGGCGACGGGCTGTCCTCCACGAGCTTTCTGCAGAACGTAAACCGCCTGCGCGCGCTCGAAGGCGAACTCGCCCGCTCCATCCGCTCGCTCGATCGTGTCGGCGCTGCCCGCGTCCATCTCGTCATTCCCGAGCGGCCGCTGTTCGCGCGCGATGCGCCGAAACCCACGGCCTCGATCGTGCTCCGCGTGTCGGGCGATCTCGGCCAGGGCCAGGTCCGCGCCATCGTGCATCTCGTCGCCTCCGCGGTTCAGGGTCTCGACCCGCAGGCGATCTCGATCGTCGATGAGTCCGGACGCCTGCTCGCCGATGGCGCCTCGATGGGCGAGGACGGACTTCCGGCCGGCGCGCTCGAGCGCGAGGCCGCTTTCGAAAAGCGCATGAAGGATCAGGTCCAGGGCATCGTCGAGCGTGTCGTCGGCCCCGGCCGCGCCCGCGCCGAGATCAACGCCGCCTTCGACTATTCCAAGGTCACCAACACCGCCGACCTGTTCGATCCGGAATCGCGCGTCATCCGCTCGACGCAGACGCGCGAGGAAGAAAGCGACTCCACCGAAGGCCAGGCCACCGTTTCGGTCGCCAACGAACTGCCGAACCAGCAGAACAACGCCGAGAGCGGCAACAACCGCGAGACCGCGTCGAAGACCGATGAAACCGTCAACTACGAGATTTCGCGCACCACGCGCACCGAGGTCCTCGAAGCCGGCCGTCTCAAGAAGATCTCGGTCGCCGTTCTCGTCGACGGTATTTACTCGAACGATCAGTCCGGCTCCGTCACCTACGCTCCCCGCTCCCAGGAAGAGCTCGACAGCATCGCCGCTCTCGTGCGCTCGGCCATCGGTTTCGACCAGGGCCGCGGCGATCAGATCGAGGTCGTCAACCTGCGCTTCGCCGAACCGCCCGGCATCACGCCGATCGCCGACGCCTCCGGCCTCGGACTGTTGGGCGTCACCAAGGAAGATCTGATGCGGCTCATCGAGCTGACCGTGCTCGGCATCGTCTCGCTGCTCGTCCTGTTCCTCGTCGTCCGCCCGCTCGTGCGCCGCGCCCTGACGGCGGACCCGCGTGCGGTGCAGGAAGCTCCGGCGGGGCTGGCCGCGCCCGCCTCGCCCGCCGCGCCCGCCCTAGGCTCGCCGGAACCCACCGCGCGCATGATCGAGATCGCGCAGGTCAACGGCAAGGTCCACGCGCAGTCGCTGGCCAAGGTCGGTGAACTCGCCGAGCGCAATCCGAACGAAACCGTTTCCATCATCCGCCAGTGGCTGGCGGAACCCGCGTGAGCTGAGACATGGCCGTACCCGCCCTCAACCAGCAAGGCCAGAAGAAGCCGATGACCGGCGCGGCCCGCGCCGCGATGCTCATGCTCGCGCTCGGCGAGGAGCACGGCGCGCAGATCTGGAAGCAGCTCGACGACGACGAGGTGCGCGACATCTCGCACGCGATGTCCAATCTCGGCGTCATCGAGGCCGACAATGTCGAACACATGATGGTCGAGTTCGTGTCGAAGATGTCCACGACGGGCGCGTTGATGGGCAATTTCGATTCGACCGAACGCATACTCGGCGGCTTCCTGCCGAAGGACCGCGTCACCCAGATCATGGAAGAAATCCGCGGCCCCGCCGGCCGCAACATGTGGGAGAAGCTGTCCAACGTTCAGGAACAGGTGCTCGCCAACTATCTGAAAAACGAATACCCGCAGACCGTCGCGGTCGTATTGTCGAAGATCCGGCCCGAGCATGCCGCCCGCGTGCTCGGAATCCTGCCCGAGGAATTCGCACTCGACGTCGTCAAGCGCATGCTGACGATCGAAAGTGTCCAGAAGGACATCATCGAACGCGTTGAGGAAACTCTCAGAACCGAGTTCATGTCGAACCTGTCGCAGACCAGCCGGCGCGACGCGCATGAAATGATCGCGGAAATCTTCAACGCCTTCGACCGCCAGACCGAAACGCGCTTCCTCACCGCGCTCGAAGAGGACAACCGCGAATCGGCGGAGCGCATCAAGGCGCTGATGTTCACCTTCGACGACCTCATGCGCCTCGACACGGCCTCGGTACAGACGCTTCTGCGCAATGTCGCGCGCGACCGTCTCACCATCGCGCTCAAGGGCGCCACGCAGTCCGTCCGCGACTTCTTCCTCGGACATATGTCGCAGCGCGCCGGCAAGATGCTCGCCGACGACATGCAGGCCATGGGGCCGGTGCGCCTGCGCGACGTCGATGAGGCGCAGTCCCACATGGTCGCGGTCGCCAAGGATCTCGCCGCCAAGGGCGATATTCTCATCACCAAGAACCGCGGCGACGACGAGCTGGTGTTCTGATGGTTGTCGGCGCCAAACCCTTCCTCTTCGACCGCGATTTCGACGGACGCCGCCGCGCGGAAGAGATGCTCACGATGTCGCAGCATCTCGCCGCGATGTCGGAAGCCGAGCAGACGGCTTTCGCCAACGGGTCCAAGGAAGGCCACCACAACGCGCTTCAGGCGCAGCCAGCGCGCCTGGCCGCGGCGATGGAAAAACTTGCCGTACATATCTCTCTCGAAATCGCGCGCTCCGAAGCTCGCGCGCTCGCGCAGGAACTCGGCGCCATCGAGCTTGCGCTTGAACTTGCGCGCAAGATCGCCGGCCGTGCCATCGACCGCTATCCGGCCTCGGCGATCGAGAGCGCGGTGCAGGAATGCTTTGCCGAGGCCCGCACCGCGCCCCATGTCGCCGTGCGCGTCCACGAGAGTCTCGTCGAGGACGTCAAGACGCACCTCGGCAAGCTCGCGGCGGAGCGCGGCTTTGCCGGCAAGCTCATCATTCTCGGCGAGCCCGAGATCGCGCCGGGCGATGTCCGCCTCGAATGGGCCGATGGCGGTGTCGTGCGCGAGCGCGCGGCAATCGAGGCCGCGATCGATAAGACCATACATAATCATATCGCGTCGGTTGAAGCCGATGCGCAAGGAGAAGTGCCATGAGCAATACCGACCTGCCCCTGCCCGAGATGGAAGGCGGCCCCGGCGGTGCTCCGGTCCGCGAGGACGAAGGTCCGAAATCGGCGAGCGACCTTGAAGCCGTGTTCGACGTTCCGGTGTCCGTATCGGCGGTTCTTGGCCGCACCAAGATCGAGGTCGGCGATCTGATGAATCTGAAGCCTGGCACGGTTCTCGAACTCGACCGCCGCGTCGGCGAAGCCATCGACATCTATGTCAACGACCGTCTGGTCGCGCGCGGCGAGGTCGTTCTCGTCGACGAAAAGCTCGGCGTCACCATGACGGAAATCATCAAGAGCGAGCGCTGAGCTCGGCTTTCGAAATTTAGGAGAGAGCCATGCGGCTCATGATTGTCGGAACACTGTCGGGCCAGCTGACGCAGGCGAGCAAGATCGCGATGGATCGCGGCGCCAAGGTCACCCACGCCGAAGATGTCGATCAGTGCATGCGTGTCCTGCGTGCGGGGCGTGGCGCCGATCTCCTGATGGTCGATGTCGGGCAGCCGATCCGAGATCTCGTCCGCATGCTCGGTGAGGAGCGCATTCATGTGCCGCTCGTTGCCTGCGGCATCGACAACGACGCCAAGGCCGCCGTCGCCGCCATCCACGCCGGTGCCAAGGAGTACATACCGCTTCCGCCCGACCCGGAACTGATCGCGGCCGTGCTCGCCGCCGTCGCCGAAGACCGCCACGACATCGTCTTCAAGGACGATGCGATGAAGGCCGTGGTCGATCTCGCGGCGCAGATCGCGAAATCCGACGCCTCCGTCCTCATCACCGGCGAAAGCGGCACCGGCAAGGAAGTGCTCGCGCGCTACATCCATGCGCGCTCGAACCGCGCCGGCCGCCCCTTCATCTCCATCAACTGCGCGGCCATTCCCGAGCAGCTTCTCGAGTCCGAACTGTTCGGCCACGAGAAAGGCTCGTTCACCGGCGCCGTCGCGCGCCGCATCGGCAAATTCGAGGAAGCGGACGGCGGCACGCTGCTGCTCGACGAAATCTCCGAAATGGATGCGCGGCTGCAGGCCAAGCTGCTCCGCGCCATCCAGGAACGCGTCATCGACCGTGTCGGCGGCCAGCGCCCCGTCCCCGTGAACATCCGCATCCTCGCCACCTCGAACCGCAATCTGTCGGACGAAGTGAAGAAGGGCACGTTCCGCGAGGACCTGCTGTACCGACTCAACGTCATGAACCTGCGCATTCCGCCGCTGCGCGAGCGCCCGCAGGACATCATCGTCCTGTCCGAGCATTTCGCCCGCAAATTCGCCGAGTCGAACGGCCTGCCCTACCGGCTCATTTCGGCGGAAGCCGCGAAGGAACTGGCGAAGGCGCGCTTCCCCGGAAACGTTCGCGAGCTGGAAAATACCATCCACCGCGCCGTGCTTCTGGCGCAGGGCGACGAGATCGGAATCGACGCCATTCGCCAGCCGGACGGCGCGCGTATGGACCAGGCCTCCGGCCCGGCCCAGCAGGCCGCTCTCGCCGCCGAAGCCGTGACGCGCAATCTGGTCGGCCTCACAGTCGAAGCCGTCGAGCGCGCGCTGATCCTCGACACACTCAACCATTGTCTCGGCAACCGGACCCATGCCGCGAATATTCTTGGCATTTCCATCCGTACGCTGAGGAACAAGCTGAACCAGTACCATGCGGAGGGCGTGCCGGTGCCGCCGCCGCAGGCCGGCCAGGCCGCCTAGGCGCGGTCGAACATCGATTTCCGGATGACGGCGTGGACGCCCCAGTTGCCGTCCGCGACCTGCGTCACACCGAAATCGACACCGACCGAAATCAAGGACAGCGCCTCGTCCTCGCTAAGGCCCCATGCGTCCATCAGGAATTTGCGCGTCGACCGAAACGCCGAGCGCAGCGCCTTCGACAGCGAGGACTTCTTGTAGATTTCCGACTGCGCGTTGCGGCCGAGATCGCGCAGATAGTTCGGATAGCTGAAGCCGTGCAGCACGAACTCGTCTGGCGTTTCCAGCAACGGGCCGTTCAGGCCGTTGAGATAGGCTTTCTCCGTCTTGTCGCGCTTGTGCACGATGAAGCGGAAGCGCCCCGTTAACGACGCTTCGAGTCCCGTGCCGTTGATTTCGCCGTCGCCCTGCGCCAGATGGCCGTCGCCGACCGAAAACAAAGCTCCCGGCACTGCGACCGGCAGATAGAGCGTCGATCCCTTGCTGGCACGCCAATTGTCGAAGTTTCCGCCGAAATAGCCGGGCGGAATGGAATCGATCAGGTCCGCCTCGCGCGGCGCCACCGCCATGCAGCCGAAATGCAGGCGAAGCGGCACGCGTATGTTCGGCATCACGTTCCACAGCTTCTCGACGCTGGCGTGGTCCACGGGCACGCCGGGATAATCCATCGTGTCATGACGCACGCCGAACGGGTCGACCTGCGGTGTCCATTTGTAGGAATAGAGCGCGCGCGCGAAATCGCCGTCGGGTTCCATTTCGTAGATGGTCACGATCTCGCGCGGCTTCGGTTCGCCGAGAAGATCGGAATACTGATAGCCCCACCACGCCGAGACGTTCGATGCGAAACACCGGCCCTCGAAGTCCGGGTTCGCACTTGGGCGCGGCTCGATATCGAGAATCTGCACTTCGAGCACATCGCCCGGCTCCGCGCCGTTCACGAACACCGGCCCGGTAAAGATATGTACGCCAAAGCCCTCCCCGGCCCCGCGGCCGAGAATGCTGGCATTCATCGGCCCGGCGCCGCGCCGGTCGACGGCCTTTTCGTCCTTGGTCCAGGCGAACACGCTTTCGGCGGCCGCATCGCCCTTTATCATCCGCTCATAGTCATCATAGGCGTGCTGCGTCAGCGTCTCGATCACCACCTCCGCGCCCGATTCAACGCGCAGCACCGGCGGGATGGAGCGGCTGAGATAGCCCCAATGCACATTGTCCTTGCCGACCTCGATGCGCCGCTCGTCGCTCCTTGGGCGCGCGGAGACGCCGGCGCGCGCGCGAAGTTCCGCCACGCGCTCCTCGGCGCCCGGCAGCGTAACGACGGCATTTTGCGGCATGCCCTTTTCCAGCGGCCGCCCACGCCGCAAAAGATTGCGCGGCTCGTCCGGTATCGCGGCGCGGAACGCGCGGGGTGAAACGCCGTATGCGGCGCTGAACGCGCGGCTGAAATGCGCCGGATCGCGGAACCCCCAGCGGAACGCGATCTCGGCAACCCCGTCCGCATTATGGCGCGGATCGGCGAGATCGAGCCGCGCGCGGTCGAGCCGGCGCTGGCGCACATAGTCGGAAAACGTCATCTCCTGGAGCTCGAACAGCTTCTGGATATAGCGTTGCGACAGGCCCTCCTGCGTCGCGATCGCCGCCATCGACAGATCGGGATCGACGAGCCGCACCTCGATCGCCGCCGTCACGCGGCGGAAATGCGCCGCCTGCGTCTGCGTCGTGCCGTCATCCTTCAGCCGCGCCTCGCCGAGCAGCGCACCGGCGATGAGTTCCGTCACCGCGATTTCCGCCGACGTCAGGTCGCCGTCGCCGATCTGTTCGAAATGCAGCGCCAGCGTCCGCATCACCGGCCGCACCGCCGCGGCGGCCACCGTCGCGCCCAGCACGGCCGGTAGCTGGATGCGTGCGCGCCCCAGCCGCGCCAGCAGCCGTTCGCGCGGAATTTCCAGCATCAGGAGTTCGAATTCCTCGCGCAGGTCGAAGGTGAAGGGCTGCGCGCGGTCGGCGATCGACACATCGCCCTCGGCGAATTCGCGGCCCGGCTGTCCGCCGCGCAGCGTGCCGCGCCCGTGCGTGTGGAATGTCACGACAAGCGGTTCCGTGCCGCGCCCGGGTCCGGCGCCCGTGCTCGTCACCTGCTGCGCCGAGGAACGCAGGCGCGTCAGCGCCGAACCTCCGGGCGAGCGCATGATGCCGACCTCCCCGGTGGGCGCCGCGCCTTCCGGCAGCCGGCAGACAAGATCGACGGAGGCGAGCGCCTCCATCCAGGCGTTGCGCTGCCCGGCGAGCGGAAAGGAATCGATCGAAATCAGTGTCGGACGCGCTGACATGTCTCCTCCTGCGGACGCACCATGACAGGCAAGACGCACGCCATCCTGCGCCCGGCCGGCCACCACCGCAAGGCTCGCCGGTGCGTTGCGCTTTGCTGGAAGCATCATGCATGGCTTGCCGCCGGCACCCTTGTTCCGGCGCGCACAAAAACTTGTCCCGGAGCGCTCAACCGCCGCCATGCAAGAAATTGGGCGCTCCCAGCCATTCCGGTCCGCATGCTCCCGCCGCAGCCTCCCTGTCCGCACGCCCAGAGAAGACGTGCAGAAGGAGACTCACATGTGCGCAGGCGACGATAGAAACTGTCCGGAGTTCGAAAAGCACCGGGCCAAGATGATGGAAGCGCTCGGGGTGGAGCGGCGCAATTTTCTGAAGAGCGCGTTCGTCGCAACCGGCGGCGCGGCGGCGCTTGCAGGCGGCGGCATATCGCTCGTTTCGCCGGCGCTGGCCCAGGCCTCCGCCGCCCGCGCGGCTGGCCAGCCGGCCTTCCACTATCTTCCCGCCAACGACCAGACCGTTCACTGGGGCTATTTCTCGAAGAAGCTGAAGCCGCAGGTCGAGATCGACAGCGGCGACATCGTCACCATCGAGGCGTTGACGCATCACGCCAACGACGACTCGGAGCTGATGGTGAAGGGCGATCCGGGCGCCGAGAGCGTGTTTTCCTGGACCAAGGACAAGAAGAACGTCTCGCGCCGCGGCGCGGGCGATCCGAACGACACCAAGATCGGCGGCGGCGGCGGCCTCGGCGTGCATATCTGCACCGGCCCTGTCTTCGTGCGCGGTGCCGAGCCGGGCGACGTGCTGGAAGTGCGCATTCTCGACACCAGGTTCCGCCCCTCCGCCAATCCCGATCACAAGGGCAAGGCTTTCGGTGTCACCGCCGCGGCATGGTGGGGCTTCCATTACAAGGATCAGATCGAGGAGCCGAAGGACCGCGAAGTCATTACGGTTTTCGAGGTCGATGCCAATGGCGGCAGCCCGTTCGCGAAGGCACACTACAACTATCGCTGGACACCGCAGACCGATCCGGACGGCATCGTTCACAAGACGATCGACTATCCGGGCGTTCCCGTCGATCACTCCACGATCAAGAAGAATATGGACATCCTGAAGGGCGTCCGCGTGCCGATCCGTCCGCATTTCGGCGTCATCGCGCTGGCGCCGAACGAAGCCGACTACGTCAACTCGATTCCGCCCATGGCGACCGGCGGCAATATCGACAACTGGCGCATCGGCAAGGGGGCGACGATGTATTACCCCGTCGCCGTCGAAGGCGGCCTGATGTCCGTCGGCGACCCCCATGCCTCGCAAGGCGACTCCGAACTCTGCGGCACCGCCATCGAATGTTCGATCACCGGCACGTTCCAGCTCGTCCTGCACAAGAAGAAGGACCTCGAAGGAACGGCGCTTGAGGATCTGGAATATCCGATGCTCGAGACGCAGACCGAATGGCTGGTCCACGGCTACAGCTATGCGAACTATCTCGCGGAGCTCGGCCCCAACGCGCAGAACGACATCTTCTCGAAAAGCTCGGTCGATCTCGCGCTGAAGGATGCGTTCCGCAAGATGCGGAAATTCCTGATGACGACGCAGGGGCTCACCGAGGACGAGGCGATTGCCCTGATGTCGGTCGGCGTCGATTTCGGCGTCACCCAGGTCGTCGACGGCAACTGGGGCTGCCACGGCGTGATCCGCAAGGACATCTTCGCCGGACGTGTCGCCTGATCTCTGAAAGCCCGGGCGGCCCCGCGCCGCCCGGAAACCGTTCGTCTGAATGCCGGCGAGCCGTCAGGCGGCCCGGCTCTCGCGCCGCGATCGCACATAGGAGTCGATCATGTTCGCGGCCATGGGCTTCGCGAAATGGAAGCCCTGTACATGCGAGCATCCCGCGGCGCGCACCAGAACGAGGTCTTCTTCCGTCTCGACGCCTTCCGCGACGACGAGACGGTCGAGTCCGTGGCCCATCTGCGCGATGGTGGACACGAAGACGCGGTTTGCGTGCGAGGAGCGCATGTCCTGTACGAAGCTCTTGTCGATCTTGATCACATCGATCGGAAAATCGCGCAGATAGCTGAGGCCGGAATGACCCGCGCCAAAATCGTCCAGCCAGAGGCTGATGCCCATCTCCTTCAGCGCGTGCAGATGCGTGACCTGGCTTCCGCTGCAGTCCATCAGCAGACCTTCCGTGATCTCGATGGCGATGTTCCGCGGATTGCAGCCGCTGCGCCGGATGGTCTCGCGCACCATCTCGATGAATTCCGGACGCCTCAGCTGCGCGGGCGACACGTTGATCCCGACCTCGAGATCGGGCCAGCGCCGGGCGTCTTCGCACACCCGCGCGAACACCCAGTTGCCGAGCATCTCGATCAGCGATGAACGCTCCGCCACCGGAATGAAGTCGGCCGGCGCGATCATGCCCCGCACGGGGTGTTTCCAGCGTACCAGGGCTTCCAGCGAGCGCACCCGGGTTTCCGCTATATCCAGGATCGGCTGATAGTGAACGTCGAGCTCGTTCATGAGGATCGCACCGCGCAGCTCGCGTTCGATGGACCGCCGGTAGCGCTCTTCCTTCATGACCTTGCCGTCAAAGCACGCCACACGGCCGCGCCCGTCCTCTTTCGCCTGATAAAGGGCGAGGTCGGCGCATCCCATCAGGTCCAGCCGGTCGATGTCGTGCTCGGGGCTCCACGCAACGCCGATCGAGGCTTCGATCTGCGTCGTGCGGTTCTGGATCGAGATGGGTTCGGCCAGCGCGCGTATGATGCGCATGCCGACGGCCTGGCAGGTCGACTGCGACACCGCACCGGTCAGCATGAACGCGAACTCGTCGCCGCCGAGCCGGCCGATATTGTCGATGCCGGCCTCGCGGGCCAGCACGTCGCCGACGCGTTTCAGCACGGCGTCGCCGAAGGCGTGGCCGAACACATCGTTCATGTTCTTGAAACGGTCGAGATCGAGCAGGAACAGCGCGACAGGCGCGCCGCTCTTGGCATCGCGCACCCTCGCCGAAAGCACATCGATAAAGGCAGCCCGGTTGAACGCACCGGTCAGCTGGTCGCGCTGGGCGAAATCGCGTGCGCTTTCGCCCTGCCGGAAGAGATCGTGCGCGTGAAGCCGCAATTCGCCGATAAGCGAATTCGCATACAGCCCGATGGCCGCGGTCGACGCCAGCATCATGCAGCGGCCGAGCCATTGGGGATTGGACACGGCAAACAGCTCGGGATGAAAATCCGTCAGATACCAGATCGCCAGGGAGACGGTCAGACAGATCGCCAGCCCCCAACGCAGCCTGAGCGTCCGGCGGTCATAGACAGCGAAATCCACGGTGAAAACTCCACGCATCCGTGAATGTAAAAGATTACGCGCCCCTATCTAAAGCGTTGAAATTAACGGCGGATTACGCAGACTTCCGATTCCCCTGCGACACCGCGTCTCGCCTCGCCTGCTGGCATGCCCCTGCCGTCGGCACGCAACCTTTCCAAACATTCAGGTGCCGCTGCTGGTGCAACATGCGATACCGGGCGGCTTTTCGAGGAGCCCGCCCGTGTTCGTTTCCTTTTTCCCGAACCCCAAGCTGTTTTTCTGGTCCGTTGTGCTGTGGACCGCGGTCTGCGTGGGCGTCTGGTACGGAGGGGCCTCCGGATGGGGCGCATTGCTTGGGCTCGGCGCGGCGCCCGATCCGGCTCAGGCCGGCCGCGTCTCGGTCTTCTGGTCCGACTCCTTCATCTGGTTCTACATCTACTTCACCATCGCGACGCTGCTCTTCGCCGCCTTCTGGCAGTTCTACGCGCCGCATCCCTGGGCCCGCTGGTCGATCCTCGGCTCCGCGCTCATCCTGTTCATGACCTATTTCCAGGTCCAGGTGTCGGTCGCGGTCAACGCCTGGTACGGACCGTTCTACGACATGGTGCAGGCCGCGCTCGCCAAGACGCGCCCCGTCACGCTCGCCGAATTTTATGGAGAAATGCTGACTTTCGCCGGCATTGCCTTTGTCGCGGTCAGCGTCGGCGTGTTCATGCGCTTCTTCATGAGCCACTGGATCTTTCGCTGGCGCAACGCCATGAACGACTACTACATGTCGCACTGGCCGCGGCTGCGCGTGGTCGAGGGCGCCTCGCAGCGTGTGCAGGAAGACACGATGCGCTTCTCGACGACGATGGAAGGCCTCGGCGTCAATCTCGTCAGCTCGGTCATGACGCTGATCGCATTCCTGCCGATCCTGCTGCAATACTCCTACACCATCACCGAAATGCCGATCTTCGGCGAAGTGCCCCACGCGCTGGTCTGGGCCGCGCTCCTATGGGCGGCGTTCGGCACCGGCTTCCTCGCGCTTGTCGGCATCAAGCTGCCCGGCCTCGAATTCCGCAACCAGCGTGTCGAGGCGGCCTACCGCAAGGAACTCGTCTATGGCGAGGATAACGCCGACCGGGCGCAACCGCCGACGGTGGCCGATCTCTTCACCAACGTACGGCGCAACTATTTCCGTCTGTACTTCCACTACACCTATTTCAATGTCGCCCGCATTTTCTACCTGCAGACCGACAACATCTTCCCCTACATCATCCTCGCGCCGTCCATTGTCGCCGGAAAGATCACGCTCGGCCTGATGCAGCAGGTGCTCAACGCCTTCGAGCAGGTGCGCTCCTCCTTCCAGTATCTCGTCAATTCCTGGACGACGATCGTCGAGCTGCTGTCGGTCTACAAGCGCCTGCGGACATTCGAGGCCGTCATCCACGGCGCACCGCCGCCACCGCCGGAAGAAGAAGCGAGCTTCGCCAAGGCCTGATACGCGCAGGCGGCCGGCCGGTCCGGCCGCCTGCCGCCTAAACCTTCTCGATCGTCTGTATGACGCCGTTCTGGTCGATCACGCACACCGCCTGCCCGGCGCTGAGCTGCAAACCGACACGATAAAGACCGTTGGGGTCGCGCGCCGAACTGATCGGAAGCACGTTGTTTCCGCCGTTCAGGCGCGTCGCCGCGTCCGACGCGCAGGCGAGCTGCAGGTCCGCCGGAGCGGTTTCCCCGCCGCTGCGGACGGTGGACTGTTGATCGGGCGTTGCGGTCGTCCGGCATCCGGCCAGCGCCAGGGCCGCGATCGGCAGCATCAGGAGTTTTCCACCTCGCTTCATGTCTTCCCCCGTTGCGGCGTCGCTGTGTCAGACGCCCTTGTAGAGTGCCGCGCCCTGCATCAGCACGATCACCTTGGCGCCGACATCGACGCGCTGGTACAGGTCGATGATGTCCTCGTTGACCATGCGGATGCAGCCGGACGAGATGTTGAGGCCGATCGACCACGGATGGATCGTGCCGTGGATACGGTAGATCGTATCCTTGCCCTTGTCGTACAGATACATCGCCCGTGCGCCGAGCGGGTTGTTCTCGCCGCCGGGCATGCCGTTCTTCCACTTCGCCGCCTCGGGATCGCGCGCAACCATTTCGGCGGGCGGCGTCCATACCGGCCATTCCGACTTGCGGCCAACCTGCACGATGCCGGCCCACCCGAACCCGTCGCGGCCGACGCCGATGCCATAGCGGATTGCCTTGAAGTCGGGCTGGACGAGATAGAGAAAATGCCTGTTGCCGTCGATGATGATCGTTCCGGGCTTTTCGGCGGTTCGGAAATCGACCAGCTGGCGGCGGAACTCTTCCGGCGTGCGTCCATTCTTGCGGTAATAGCGCACCGCCTGGTCCTGATTGTAGGCGACCCATTTCTTGATCGTCGGATCGTAGATTTCGGTCTTGAAAGCCTGCGCGGAGGCAAGCGAGGCCGTCATGACGACGGCAAGGCCGAGGGCGGTACGTTTCGTGGCTTTCCTCATCGCTGCATCCATGCGCCGATGCGGCCGGCGTTCGCCGCCATCCACTCCTCGGCGACCTTCTCGGCCGGCTTGCGGTCCACCTGCACCGCATAGCTCATCTTGTCGATGTCCGGCGGGTCGAAGGAAATATTGGTCAGGAAGCGCGCCATCTCGGGCGCCCGCTGTTTCAACGACGCCGCATAGCCGACATGGAAGCGCGATGCGCCCCATGCCGAATCCGCGCGTGATTTTTTCAGCCAGTCAGGATCCTTCGCGTCCGCGATGCTCCAGCGCGATGCGTCATGACGCGGCTCGCGCAACGCCACGACCTTGTGCAGACCGAAGATGTGATGTGGACGGTAGCAATAGAACACGATGGGCGAGCCTATCGAGGCTGAAACGTCGACGGCGGCCATCGCGACATCCTCCGGTGCCTGCAGGAGCGTCATCGTCTCGGCGTAGCCATAGCTCTGCGCCCGTACCTGCTCCACCTGGGTCGAGCGCCAGCTTTCATCGCCGATCCAGATCTCGCCCTTGCCGTCGTTGTTGGTATCGAACTGTGCGGCGATCTCCGGCCTGGCAAGATCGCTCAGCGCCTGGATTCCGGTCTGCTCCTGCGTCGCGCGCGTCACGCAAATGTTCTGCTGCGTCTCGACGCCGTATGTATTGAGGGCAATCGCGCCGTTCGCGTTCGCCTTGTCGAATTCGGCCTGCAGGTTCGGAAACCAGATCTCCGGATAGACGTCGAGCCCGCCGCCGGCCAGATCCTGGAGCATCGCGGCGCTGCTGCCAGGACGAAGTTCGGCCTCCAGTCCGAGCCGCTTGGCGACGCCGGCGATGATGTGCGCCGTCACCTCCGCGGAAGGCCACGCGGAAACACCGATTTTCAAGGTATCGGCCGCGCGCGGCATGGAGGCCGGCGTCAGCACACCGGCAAGAGCGGCGAGAACGACCGCGATGCGGCGCGCGGCAGGCCGGACCGGACTCACCTCGGTTATACGCTGTGCCATCGGTCAGACCCCCGGCCCTTGCCCATGAGACTATGGAACCCTTCCGGCCAGGGCAACGTGCCGGCGGGCGCTTTTAGCTGTTCGGTTGAAATGTCCTCGACCCCTCCCACGCCCACCGGATCAGCGCCCACGCGCTGCCGCCCGTGGCCATGCCGAGCAGGTAGATAATGACGGACCAGACAGCCATGGGAGCGCTGCCGCTCAGTCCGAGAAAGGAAACCGTGACGCTCTGCAAATTCTGGAAAGCGAAAATCAGCATCGCGGCGCCGAACGCGACGATCGCGATCATGTTGATCCAACGCATGGTCTGCCTCGAACTCTGCAACGCGGCTCACGATACCGGAGGCAGGCCGCAAGGAGGAGAATGTAACAGTTACGCACGCGGTTACGCGCCCGGGTCCCGCCGGTCGCGGTCGCGGAATGGCCGGGCCGCTTGACGCTTGCTTGCTGTTTCGGTAATTCTCGATATATGGAATCAGAAACCACCATTCTGGCCTTGTCCGCTCTCGCGCAGTCGACGCGGCTCGAGACCTTCCGCCTTCTTGTCCGCCATGAGCCGGAAGGCCTTCCGGCGGGCGAAATCGCCCGCGCGCTCTCGGTGCCGCAGAACACTCTGTCGAGCCATCTGTCGGTGCTGGCGCGCGCCGGCCTCGTTTCGTCCGAGCGGCGCGGCACGACGATCACCTACCGTGCCGATCTTCAGCGCCTGCGCGGCGTCGTCGGCTTCGTCCTCAAGGATTGCTGCGGCGGCCGGGCCGAAATCTGCGCGCCGCTCATCGCCGATCTGTCCTCATGCTGCGAGACCTGCTGATGCAGCCCTTCAACGTTCTCTTTCTCTGCACCGCCAATTCCGCGCGCTCCATTCTGGCGGAGAGCATTCTCCGCAAGGAAGGCGCTGGCCGCTTCAACGCCTTCTCCGCCGGCAGCACGCCGGGCGGCAAGGTCAATCCCCTCGCGGTGAAAGTGCTTGATAGCTTCGGCTATCCCACCGACGGCCTGCGCTCCAAGAGCTGGAGCGAGTTCGCCGAACCCGGTGCGCCGCACATGCATTTCGTATTTACGGTTTGCGACAACGCCGCCGGGGAAAGCTGCCCGATCTGGCCCGGCCAGCCGATGAAGGCGCATTGGGGCATCGCCGATCCCGCCGCCGTGATGGGTACGGATATCGAGCGCGAGGCGGCCTTCGTCACCGCCTTCAAGCAGATGCGAAACCGCATCACCGTATTTACGGCCCTGCCGCTCGAGAGTCTCGACCGCATGGCGCTGAAGGCGCGGCTGAAGGAGATCGGCGCGTCCGAAGGCGCAACGGCGATGGCGTCCCGCCAGAAAGATCCGGCATGAGCACCGCAGACCTGGCCGTATCCGCGCCGCGCCCCGGCATCTCCTTCTTCGAGCGCTATCTCAGCATCTGGGTTGCGCTCTGCATCGTCGCCGGCATTGCGCTCGGCTGGCTTCTGCCCGGCCTGTTCGGAGCCATCGCCTCCGCCGAAATCGCCAAGGTCAACATCCCGGTCGCGATTCTGATCTGGGCGATGATCGTGCCGATGCTGCTGAAGATCGATTTCGGCGCGCTCCACGAAGTCAAGCAGCACTGGCGCGGCGTCGGCGTCACGCTGTTCGTCAACTGGGCAGTCAAGCCATTCTCCATGCTGGCTCTCGGCACGTTCTTCATCGGCTGGCTGTTCGCATCATACCTGCCGCAGGACCAGATTTCGTCCTACATCGCCGGCCTCATTCTTCTCGCCGCCGCGCCCTGCACCGCGATGGTGTTCGTCTGGTCCAATCTCTGCGATGGCGAGCCGCATTACACGCTGAGCCAGGTCGCGCTCAACGACATCATCATGGTGTTCGCCTTCGCGCCGCTGGTCGGGCTTCTGCTCGGCGTGGCCTCGATCACCGTTCCGTGGGACACGCTGCTGCTTTCCGTCGGTCTTTACATCGTCGTTCCGGTCGTCGTTGCCCAGCTCTGGCGGAAAGCCCTGCTCGCGAAGGGCGGCACGCCCGCGCTGGAGAAGGTTCTCGCCAGGCTCGGCCCGGTCTCGCTTGTCGCGCTGCTCGCGACGCTCGTCCTGCTGTTCGCGTTCCAGGGCGAACAGATCCTCGCCCAGCCGCTGATCATCGCGCTGCTCGCGGTGCCGATCCTCATTCAGGTCTATCTCAATGCCGGCATCGCCTACATGCTGTCGCGCAAACTCGGCGTCGCCTGGTGCGTGGCCGCGCCGGCGGCGCTGATCGGCGCATCCAACTTCTTCGAGCTTGCGGTCGCCGCCGCCATCAGCCTGTTCGGCCTGAACTCCGGCGCCGCGCTCGCCACTGTCGTTGGCGTTCTGATCGAAGTGCCCGTCATGCTCCACGTCGTCCATATCGTGAAGTCATCGCGCGGCTGGTATGAGCGCGGCGCGGAGGCGGCGCGATGAACATCACCATTTTTCACAATCCGGATTGCGGCACCTCGCGCAACACCCTGGCTCTGATCCGCAACGCCGGTATCGAGCCGCGCGTGGTCGAATATCTCAGGACGCCGCCGTCACGCGATGACCTACGCGCCATGATCGCGGCGGCGGGCCTCACCGTGCGCGAGACCCTGCGCGAGAAGGGCACGCCCTATGCCGAACTCGGCCTCGGCGATCCCGCTCTGACCGACGATCAGTTGCTCGATGCCATGATGGCGCATCCCATTCTTATCAACCGGCCGTTCGTCATTACGGATGAAGGAACGCGGCTCTGCCGTCCGTCGGAGGCGGTGCTCGACATCCTGCCCCTGCCGCAGAAGGGCAAGTTCGCCAAGGAAGACGGCGAGCAGGTCATCGCCGAAGACGGAACCCGGCTTGTCTGATCTCCCCAACATCGTACCCGCCGCCCTGGATATACCGGACCGCGAACGGCTCGCCGTTCCCCTGTCCGCCCACAAACCGCGCATCCTGATGCTGTACGGCTCGCTGCGCGAGCGCTCCTACAGCCGCTTTCTGACCTTCGAGGCGGCGCGCCTGCTGGAAGCGTTCGGCGCCGAAGTGGCAATATTCGATCCCGCCGGCCTCCCGCTGCCGGACGCGACCACCGCCGATCATCCGAAGGTTCAGGAGCTGCGCGCGCTGTCCGAGTGGTCCGAAGGACATGTATGGACAAGTCCGGAACGCCACGGCGCCATGAGCGCGATCATCAAGGCACAGATCGACTGGATTCCGCTCTCGGTCGGTTCGGTGCGGCCGACGCAGGGCCGCACGCTCGCGGTGATGCAGGTCTCGGGCGGCTCCCAGTCGTTCAACGCCGTCAACCAGATGCGCATCCTTGGCCGCTGGATGCGCATGATCACCATTCCCAACCAGTCCTCGGTCGCCAAGGCCTTCCAGGAATTCGACGAAGACGGGCGCATGAAGCCGTCCTCCTATTACGACCGCGTGGTCGATGTCATGGAGGAGCTCGTGAAATTCACGCTGCTGACGCGCGATGCGTCCGGCTATCTCACCAGCCGCTACAGCGAGCGCAAGGAAGATGCCGTGAAACTCGAAGCCCGCGTCAGGCTCAGGTCGATCTGAGATGTTGCGGCGCTCGGCGGCAACGGGCCGGCGGGCCGCGGCGCGCGTCATCGTCCCCCTCGGCCTGCACCAGATCTTCGCCTGGGGCTCGTCCTATTATCTTCTCACCGTGCTCGCGGGTCCCATCGCGCGCGACACCGGCTGGCCGTTGACATGGGTCACCGCGGGCATATCGGTCGGCCTTGTCTCCTCGGGCCTCGTCTCGCCCTTCGCCGGGCGCAGCATCCAGCGCCTCGGCGGCGCGCGCGTCCTTGCGATCGGCTCGCTTCTGCTCGCGGCGGGCCTTGCCGGCATGGCGCTCGCGCCATCCCTGCCGTTCTATCTTCTCGCCTGGGCCGTGCTCGGCGCCGGCATGGGCTCCGCGCTCTATGACGCGGCGTTCTCGACGCTCGGAACGCTGTACGGTGTCCGCGCGCGCGGCGCGATCACGACGCTCACTCTGTTCGGCGGCTTCGCCTCGACGGTGTGCTGGCCGCTGTCGGCGTGGCTGGTCGAAAATGCCGGCTGGCGCGAGACCTGCCTCGCCTATGCGGCCCTGCATCTCTTCGTGTCGGCGCCACTGATGTTTTTCGCGCTGCCGCGCCGCGCGGTGGAGCGCACCGCCGATGTGCCGGAGCACGAAGGCACAGCCGCGCCGCCCGCCCATTCCGCGCTGATGCCGCTGCTCGCCGCCATCTTCGTCGCCGGCAGCGCCATCTTCGCCATTGTGTCCATACATCTTCTCACGCTGCTGCAGGGTCTCGGCATCGCCCTCGCCGCCGCCGTCGCGCTCGGCGCGCTGATCGGCCCGTCCCAGGTCGGCGCGCGCGTGGTGGAGATGGCGTTCGGCGTGCGCTATCATCCGGTCTTTACGCTGATGACGGCCTCGGCGCTGATTTGCGCCGGCATCGCGCTGCTGTGGTCGGGCTACGTCGTCGCGGCCGCCTGCCTGATGCTCTATGGCGCGGGCAACGGCATCTGGTCGATCTCGCGCGGCACGGTGCCGCTCGCCTTGTTCGGGGCGAAAAACTTCCCGCGCAATATGGGCCAGCTCGCCCGCGCCGCTTTCCTGTCCCAGGCCGTCGCGCCGCTCGCCGGCGCCATCGCCATCGAGCGTTTCGGCGCAAATGCCTCGCTCGGCGCGCTCGCTGTCCTCGCCGCCGTCAATCTCGCGCTTGTCCTTGCGCTGGCGGCGATCGCGCGGCGGTAAGGCCCTTTTTCCGCCTTGGGCTACCCGTGGCCGGTCTGGCCCGTCGCACACGCATGCAGAGCCATAACCCATGCATCCAAATCCCGCTTTGGGCGTTTATCGTTCTGGTTTAATGGAAGAAAGAACCAGACGTGCAAAAAACTCAGACGCTCGGCGGCCAGGCAGGCACGGGCATCGCGGGCCTTGATGATATTCTGTCCGGCGGCTTGCAGCGGGACCGCGTCTACCTGCTTGAAGGCAGTCCCGGCACGGGCAAGACGACAACTGCCTTGAGCTTTCTTATGGAGGGCACACGGGCGGGAGAACGCGGGCTCTACATCACACTTTCGGAAAGCGAAGAAGAACTCCGGGAAAGCGCCAAGTCACACGGCTGGAGCCTTGATGGAATTGATATCTTTGAATTGGTTCCGCCCGAAAGCCTCCTTGATGAGAACCAGCAGCAAAGCCTTCTGTATTCTTCGGACCTGGAACTTGGCGAGACCACCCGGCTGATTTTCGAAGCGATCGAAAAGTACCAGCCTCATCGCATTGTGGTCGATAGCCTCTCGGAGATTCGGCTGCTCGCGCAAAGTTCTCTGCGCTATCGCCGTCAGGTGCTTGCGCTCAAGCACTACTTCGCGAGGTACGGGGCGACGGTTGTGCTGCTCGACGACATGACCAGCAACAGCCAGGACAAGACCGTTCACAGTGTCGCCCACGGTGTGGTGCGGCTGGAGGAACTGGCTCCGGAGTACGGCGCCGAACGCAGGCGTGTACGTATCATCAAGTATCGCGGCCGACGTTTCCGGGGCGGATATCACGATTTCGAAATCAAGACGGGCGGAATTGAAATTTATCCGCGCCTGGTCGCGGCGGAACACAGAACCCATTTCGATCGCACACCCATATCGAGTGGAAATGCCGCTTTGGATGCCCTTCTCGGCGGCGGGATCGAGCGCGGATCGAGTGCCCTTGTTCTCGGGCCGGCCGGCACCGGCAAATCTCTTGTCGCGATGGCGTTTGCGGTTGCCGCGATTGCCCGGGGAGAGAAGGCCGCGATGTTCATCTTCGATGAAGAGATCGGTCTCCTTCACTTCCGGATGCGCACTCTCGGGGTCGATCTCGAAAAACTGGTGGAAAGCGGAGGGCTGAAAATCTTCCAGATTGATGCCGCCGAACTTTCGCCCGGCGAATTCAGTGCGACCGTTCGCGGATGTGTCGACAAGTTCGATATCAAGACGATCATCATCGACAGTCTCAACGGTTACCAGGCGGCCATGCCGGAAGAGAACTTCCTTGTGCTGCACATACACGAGCTGCTGCAGTATCTGAATCGGCAGGGTGCCACCACCCTCCTGACAGTCGCGCAGCATGGACTTGTCGGCGACATGAAGACGCCTGTCGATGTGACCTACCTGGCCGACACCGTCATTCTATTGAGGTATTTCGAGGCCCACGGACAGGTCCGTCGCGCCATGTCGATCATCAAGAAACGTGCGGGCTTGCACGAAAAAACGATCCGTGAGTTCGAGATCGACAACCGCGGCCTCACGCTTGGCGAGCCCTTGCAGGGGTTCCAGGGGGTGCTGCGGGGCGTTCCGGACTTCGTCGGCCAGCGCGAAACCCTGTTGGATAAGCCGCCGCAATGATTGGGGGCTCGTTATCTGAACGCGTTCTGATCCTCGCGCCTGCCGGACGCGACGCTCAGATTGCCGCGACGATCCTGCGCGAAGCCGATATCCGCGCGCTGGTCTGCGACGATCTCGCCGATTTGTGCATGCGCATCGCGGAAGGCTCTGCCGCTGCCATCGTTGTCGAAGAGGCCCTCCAGAACGTGGATTTGTCGCAACTGTCGGAATGGATCGACGGCCAACCGGCGTGGTCGGACTTTCCCTTTGTCATCCTGTCGCAACGCGGTGGCGGCCTGGAACGGAATCCGAGCGCCAAGCGTCTGTCCACGATGCTCGGCAATGTCAGCTTCCTCGAGCGGCCATTTCATCCCACGACGCTCGTGAGTGTCGTAAGGACAGCCTTTCGGGGCCGATTGCGGCAGTATGAAGCTCGCGAACGCCTGGATGAGATCAGGCGGGGGGAGCAATTGCTTGAGCGGCGCGTGGAGGAACGTACGGCCGAGCTTGCGGCTGCTAACCGTCAGCTCGCCGCCCAGATCGTCGAGCGTGAGAAAGTTGAATCGGCTCTCCGCCAGGCACAGCGGCTGGAAGCCGTCGGTCAGTTGACGTCCGGAGTCGCGCACGACTTCAACAACCTGCTGACGGTGGTGCTGGGCAATGTGCGGCAGATGCAGAAACAGGCATCCGACCCCGGTCAGGTCCGCCGCCTGACCATGATGGCGGAAGCCGCGGAACGCGGAGCCAAGCTGACCGCGCAAATGCTGGCTTTTTCACGAAGGCAGAAACTCGAACCGCGCGCCGTCGACTTGAACGAAACCGTCACCAGCATGCGCGATCTGCTTCAAAGCACGATGGGCGGAAGTGTGCGGATCGAAACCGTTCTCGCGCCGCGACTTTGGCCCGCAATGATTGATCCGACCCAGATCGAACTGGTCATTCTCAATCTTGCGATCAACGCGCGCGATGCCATGGCGGTCGGCGGTACTCTGGCGGTCGAGACCAGCAATGCCGTCGTTGAAACGCAGAGCTTGCCCGAGGAGCCGCAGCCCGGCGAGTATGTTGTCGTCTCCGTCAGCGACACCGGCTCGGGCATGCCGCCTGAGGTTCTTGCCAAGGCATTTGAGCCGTTCTTCACCACGAAGGAGGTCGGAAAAGGCTCCGGCCTCGGTCTCAGCCAGGTTCTTGGCCTCGCCAAACAGTCCGGCGGCGGGATTCGTATCGACACCACGGTTGGCGAAGGTACCTCCGTCAAACTCTTTCTGCCGCGCGCGGAAGAGAAGGTTTTGCCAGCTTCGCCACCTTCGCCGGCGCCAGCGAAACGTCGTACGGGCGATGCCGTCATCCTGTTGGTCGATGATGACAGCGCGGTACGCGAGGTCACGAGTTCAATCCTCCATGATTTGGGATACCGCGTGGTCGAGGCCGGCAGCGGCGGCTCTGCCCTTGAAGCGCTGGATGATCTGGCGAAAGTCGATCTGGTTCTGCTCGACTTCGCGATGCCGGGTATGAACGGCGCCGAGGTGGCACGTGAGATCCTGGCGCGCCGGCCTTCACTCCCGGTTCTGTTCGCGACCGGCTATGCCGACGCCAAGGCGCTTATCGCGGCGGGCGAAGACCGGATCGTGCATAAGCCCTTCGTGGAAAGCGAACTTGGCGAGAAAATAGCCGGCATTCTGAGCCTGAATGAGGCTCAGGACTCCAATGTCGTCCGCCTGTCACCCGTGACTTAACTCCGCATTAACCATGCGCCCGGCAAATTCTGCCGGGTAAAGCCGGACCTGTCAGTCCGGCGCGTGCTGTTGATTTTCGTCGCGTGCTTTTTGCCCGGCGCCGTCCCTGTAGGACGGCGTCCGGCCGCGGAGGCGCCGGATGGAAGTAAGAGCCCTCGCGCCGAATCCGACGCCGCCTTACGCATCGTCGTTTCGCCGCGTGCCGTCAGGAGCAAAAATGGCCGATATCAGCGCCGCGAGCGGAGCCAACGCTCCGCGTCAGATCGCGGGCGATTTCATCGCTTTCGTCAAAAGGAGCGATCTCGGCCTCGCCATCGGCGTCCTGACGATCCTTGTCGTGCTGATCATGCCGCTGCCGCCGGTCATGCTCGACATGTTCCTGGCGTTCTCAATCATCTTTTCCGTCCTCATCCTGATGACGTCGCTGTTCATCCAGAAGCCGCTCGAATTCTCCGCCTTCCCGACCGTGCTGCTCGTCGCGACCATGATGCGCCTCGCGCTCAACCTCGCCTCGACGCGCCTCATCCTGTCGGAAGGCCAGAACGGCACCGCCGCCGCCGGCCACGTCATCGAGGCCTTCGGCCATTTCGTCATGGGCGGAAATTTCGTCATCGGCATCATCGTGTTCGCGATTCTCGTCATCGTGAACTTCGTCGTCATCACGAAGGGCTCCGGCCGCATCGCGGAGGTCGCGGCCCGCTTCACCCTCGACGCCATGCCCGGCAAGCAGATGGCGGTCGACGCCGACCTCTCCGCTGGCCTCATCGACGAGGCCGAGGCCCGCCGCCGCCGCAAGGACCTCGAGGACGAAAGCTCCTTCTTCGGGGCCATGGACGGCGCCTCGAAATTCGTGCGCGGCGACGCCGTCGCCGGCCTTCTCATCACTGTCATCAACGTCGTCGCCGGCATCATCATCGGCATGGCGCAGCACGACATGTCGATGGGCGAAGCGGGCGCCACCTACACGCTGCTGACGGTGGGCGACGGCCTCGTCACCCAGATCCCCGCGCTCGTCGTTTCGACCGCCGCCGGCCTGCTCGTCTCCAAGGCCGGCGTATCCGGCTCCGCCGACAAGGCGCTGATGACCCAGCTGTCGGGCTATCCGAAGGCGCTCGGCATGTCGGCCGCCGTCACCGGCTTCATCGCCCTCCTGCCCGGCATTCCCGCCCTGCCTTTCCTCGTGCTCGCGGGCGGCGCCGGCTATCTCGCCTGGAAGGTGGACCGCACCAACCGCGCCGTTCTCGCCGAAGCCGCGCGCACCGCGCAGGTCGAGGCGGTCGCGGCCGCAGCTCCCCCGGCCGAGGAGCCGATCTCGGAATCCCTTCGTATTGACGATCTCAAGATCGAGCTCGGCTACGGTCTCCTGCCGCTCGTCGACGGCCCGGAAGGCCAGGACCGCCTCACCGAGCAGATCAAGGCGCTGCGCCGCCAGTTCGCCGCCGACATGGGCTTCGTCATGCCGTCGGTGCGACTTCTGGACAATGTCCATCTCGGCGCCAACAACTACATCATCAAGGTCAAGGAGACGCCGTCGGGTGCCGGCCAGGTGTTCCCCGGCCAGTTCATGGTCATGGACCCGTCCGGCCACCAGATCTCCATGCCCGGCCATCACACCACCGAGCCGACCTTCGGCCTGCCGGCGACCTGGGTGGACGGCGCGCTGCGCGAGGAAGCGACCGTGCGCGGCTACACCGTGGTCGACGCGCCGACCGTGCTCTCGACCCACATCACCGAGATCCTCAAGGCCAACATGGCCGAGCTGCTGTCCTATGGCGAGGTCGCGAAACTGCTGAAGGACATGCCGAAGGAACAGGCGAAACTCGCCGAGGACATCATCCCGTCGCAGATTTCCATGACCAGCTTCCAGCGCGTGCTGCAATTCCTGCTCGGCGAGCGCGTGTCCATACGCGATCTCGGCACCATTCTCGAAGGTGTCGCCGAAGCCGTGGGCTGGACGCGCAACCCCGCCTCCATCGCCGAGCATGTGCGCTCGCGCCTTGCGCGCCAGCTCTGCGCGCAATATTCCGCGCCGGACGGCACGCTGCCGCTCGTCGTGCTCTCGCCGCAATGGGAGCAGGCGTTCCAGGAATCGATCGTCGGCACCGCGGACGACCGCCAGCTCGCGATGCAGCCGTCCAAGCTCCACGAGTTCATCGGCCTCGTCCGCGACCGCTTCGAGGATGCGGCGCGCCAGGGCGAGGTTCCGGTGCTTCTCACCTCGGCCTCGATCCGGCCCTTCGTGCGCTCGATCGTCGACCGCTTCCGCAGCCAGACGCCGGTTCTCAGCCAGGGCGAAATCCACCCGCGCGCGCGTTTGAAAACGGTCGCCGCGATCTAAGTTTCCCTCGCCAGAGGGAAGCCGGAAACGACTCCGCGATCGGTTCAACACTCCGTCAACCACCGTGCGCGGCAGCGGTCGCAACCCGCCGCCGACGCACTATGTTCCCTTCCGCATCGCGGGGGCGAGGTGGGGAGTCATGGTCGATATCGGCACTGTCATTCTGTTCGCTTACGGGCTCGCGCTCGTTCTCGTCATCCAGATCGTCACCTATGTGTTGATCTTCACATGAGGAGGCTGGGGAAACCGGGACTAACTCGCGCGTCCCCTATCGAATCGGGCACGCATCCGGAAATCTCCGTCTGTCCGGCGCGAAGACCGGCAACGATGACAGGTTCGCAATGCCCCGCTTGAACTATGCCGTACAGGCAGACCGTTTTGCTGCGCTCGCCGCTGCGGCGAAGACAGCGGAAGAGCGCGACGTGTGTCTGGCCAGCGAGAAGCTGTTCCGCCAGTTCGCGGACGCCGACCGCAAGATCACGCAGGTGCGCGACCGCAATCCCTCGCTGTTCGCGGGGCGCGATCCGCGTCCGCTGCCGGCGGCGCTCCGGCCCGAGCGCGCGCTCTAGGCCGCCCGCCCCCTCCCTTTGCCTGCCGCGTTAACCCTCGCGCGGCTTGCCCCCGGAAGGTCACAATCTGCGGTTTAACTTGCCTGTGATGCGGCCAAGTCCGATGGGGGATACTCATGGACACTCTGGAGAGGTGCGCACGGGCCATTCACGACACCGCCGTGCGGAATGGTGCATTTCAGGGCGGCTGGGACGACCAGCCCAACGAATACCAGGACCGCTGCCGCACCTACGCGGCCGCCGTGCTCGCGGAATCTGACAGAAACCGGTTCGGCCCGCGCATGCTGCAGGGCATGAAGTCGCTGGACAGAAGCGTCTCGCGCGGCATCGGAAACGCGTTCGACACGCTGCGCGGCACGGGCCGCGCCCGCGCGGCAGGACGTCAGGTTCCGGGCGAATAAACGGCGGCTAGATTCCGCCGCCGTCGGTCGATCCCGCGACGAACGCGATCTCCGTCTCGCGGCCCTCGATCTCGTCCAGACGCCGCGCGATCTCGGCGCGATATTCCTCGGGGTCGAAATCGAGGTCGTCGCCCCCGTGCGCCTCGTCCTCCTCGACGGGCAGCGTGCGGAGCGTCTTCAGCGTCTGCGCCAGCGAGGCCAGCGTGCGCGCGACGTCGGGCGCCGCCCCGCCGCATGTCCGCACACGGCGCATCTCGCGCGCCACAAGCTGCTTCATCTGCAAGGCGAGATTGTCGTCCGAAACCGGCTCCTCCATCTCGAAACGCTCCGGCCCGAGGCCGTAAGGCGGAATCTCGTCGCCATACCGCCCCTGTTCGGACCGCCCCTGCTCGTCCGCCACGAAGCGGAATCTCCGCCGCCGCCTGTAGGGACGCGGAGAACGCTCAGGCTCCCAGCCCCATTCCATGATCCGCCGGTGCACGGTGCCCTGCGAACATCCGAGTATCGCCGCGATCTCGGCCTGCGGCGCGCCGAGGTCATAGGCCCGCCGCGCCTCCAGCTTTTTCTCCGGAGGGAAGTTCAGGCGCAGGCGTTGAGGCATAAGGAAAGGTTAGATCGACGGCGGCGATCCGTCAAGGATTATTTTCCTTGGCGTGCTGTCCCTCATCCTGAGGAGGCGCGCAGCGCCGTCTCGAAGGATGGGCAACAAAAGCAAACCTCACCCTGAGGAGGGCCGAGGCCCGTCTCGAAGGATGGGCCACAACCTCAGTCCCCTCTCCCCGTGAGGGAGAGGGCCGACTCGCGCCCTCAGGCGCGAGCGGCGTGAGGGGTTCAGACCTGTCGATGAAACTCCGTCATGGCCGGGCTTGTCCCGGCCATCCACGCGTGTCCCGGACAAGCGAGGCACAGCCGAGCGCCGGATTCGGGACCAGGAGAAAAGTCGCGCCGAAGGCGCCCCGCTTTTTCTGTGCCAGTAAGCACGTATGTATGTATGATGCAGAAAGGAGGTTCTTCGATGGCCGACGAATGGATAGAGGCTGCCGCCTCGCACATGCTGAAAAGATATGCGCTCGATATTTTTGAGCTATACGACAAGGACGATCTTCAAGACTTTCGAGGATCGTTCGCGAACCCATTGGAATTCGTTCAGTGGTTTGCTCACAAGCATGATTTAGACCCCATACAGACCAAATTGGCTCGTCGGGGCCGATAAAGTTTTCTGGACTCATTCGCGCTTTTAGCGTGGTATCGCTCGCCAACTTTCGGGATCGAGGTGGAGCGCATTCACCAGTGGCGGTCTGACCGTAAAAATCGCTGGCTTCTGAGCGAACCGATGCAAGCGATAGAGTTGCCAAACGTCCTTGCGCTCGTGCGCGACCTCGTGTTCGACCCGAGTTATGTAGAACGGCGTTCGAACGGAACCGTTCGTCGTTTTCACTTCGATTAACTTATCAGTCCCGGCGCTCTCGAACGAATGTATGTCGAATCCCGCCCCATCGCCGTCTTCCATTGAAATCCATCGTACCTTTTTCGCAAGATCGGGCCTCCCTTCGGCAAGGAGCCGGTTACGTTCGAGTCCGAGAACGAACTCCTCGCCCGCTTGGCCAAGCGCTTTATTGCGAAAGTCTCGCTCTACGGGATCAAACTTCCGTACAAGGCGTTCGAGTTCCTGTGGTCGTTCAGGTTTTGGTTCATTTACCGGGGCCGCGACAAAAATCGGTGGCGTGGGTTCGGCTAAGTTGAGCGCGACCGGTGCTACAGGTTCATAAATGATATCGCGATGAGCACTTATGTACCGATCGATCGCAGCGAAGATCGCGAACTGATAATTTCGCTTCGGCTTGTAGCCCCCTATCCAGGGCATCCCCAATTCGTCTAGAACGGCTGATATGTTTTGATGTTTGAACTCAACAGAGCGATGGGTGCGCCCGATCTGTTGCATCAAAACCGCGCTGTGATGCGCTTTGACGTAGGGACGCCCCGCGAGATCATCCGCGAGCATCGAAAAATAGTCGGCAACGATAACGTCTAATTCGAGATCGCTCCAAGCGCTTCCGATTTTCGTTGCGTCGGCCAAGTCATCCCCCGGCGCGCATCATAGGAAGTTCAACTCTCAGGGGAACCCCCTACGTGACAGCCGGGGCAAGCCCGGCCACGATCCCTGCCAAGATTCTCTCCTCCGGTCCCTCACTCCCCCCTACCCCGATATTCCTCCTCCGTCACCTGCTCCAGCCATTCGACATTGTTGCCGTCCAGCGCCTCCTGAATGGCGATGTGGCTCATGCCGTTTGAGGGCGCCGCGCCGTGCCAGTGCTTTTCGCCGGGCGCGATCCAGACGACATCGCCCGGCCGGATTTCCTCGATTTTGCCGCCCCAGCTTTGCACGAGGCCGAGTCCGGACGTCACGATCAGTGTCTGGCCGAGAGGATGGGTGTGCCACGCCGTACGTGCACCGGGCTCGAACGTCACGTGAAAACCGCGCACGCGCGCCGGCTCCGGTGCGTCGACGAGGGGATCGAGACGAACCGTCCCGGTGAAATACTCCGCTTCCCCGGTCCGCGTCGGGACTGAACCGCTTCGTTTGACCTGCATGCCCTGCTCCATGCGTTCTCACGAACAGACAGGCATTCGGCCAAAATAAAAAGGCTTCTTTCGGCCACGACGTACATCCTCATCCTGAGCCGGACTCATGCGCAGCATGAGCCGCGTCGAAGGATGGACGCGAGTCGGAGTCGGCCGGCATCCTTCGACACGGACGGCTTCGCCGTCCGGCTCAGGATGAGGGCGAATGGAAAAGCCCCCTTTCGGGGGCCTTGAACTCGTGGATGGCAGGGCCAGGCCCTGCCATGACGGATGAGCGTTGGCTCAGCTCGCCTTGCGGCCGTGGCGCGCGAGGCCGATATCGTCCATCGCCTTCTGGTCGGCCTTGGTCTCGGCGGTCTTTTCGCGCTGCTGGTCGCGCTCGTCGAGCAGTTCGACCTTTTTCAGCTCCTCGAACGCCTCGGCCAGTTCGTCCTGGGCGTCCTGAAGCTGGCCCTTCATGTCCTCTGCCGAACGCTTGAGGTTGTCGCGGCGGTTTGCGGCCGCCTTGGCATAGGTCGGATAGGCGAAATGCGCGACATCATGGATGCCGGCGCGCTTCTGCTCGGCCTCGATTTCACGGTCGAGGTCGTTGGCCATGCGCTGGAACTCGGCGATCATCGCCTCGATCTGGGAGACGCGGCGCCGCTTCTCATCGACATGGAAGCGCTTCAGGCGGATCAGGGTGTCACGCGATTTCATGGGTGATACTCATACACGCGTCAGGTTAGCGCCCGGTTTCCGGGACCCCGACAATTTGCGACAATCGCATGTAAGCATCCCCCAATGTGGTTGCTTCTTCCTTACCTTGGGACAAAAAGGCTTCCAGCGGCCCGTTTAATTCAATGGCTTCATCCACTTCGGGGCTGGAGCCGGCCCGGTAGGCGCCGAGGCGGATCAGCTCCTCCATGTCCGAAAACGTCGCCATCACCTGCCGCGCCTTCATCACATGGCGCAGATAGTTCGGGTCGGCCGCCTTCGGCATGGTGCGCGAGACGGACTTCAGGACATTGATCGCCGGATAGCGCCCGCGCTCGGCGATCGAGCGCTCCATCACGATGTGGCCGTCGAGAATGCCGCGCACCGCGTCGGCCACCGGCTCGTTGTGGTCGTCGCCGTCGACCAGCACGGTGAATAGGCCCGTGATCGTGCCCTCGTCCGTACCCGGCCCCGCCCGCTCCAGAAGTTTCGGCAGTTCGGAAAAGACGGTCGGCGTGTAGCCTTTCGCGGTCGGCGGCTCGCCGACGGACAGGCCGACTTCGCGCTGCGCCATGGCAAAGCGCGTGATCGAGTCGATCATGCACAGCACGTCCTTGCCCTCGTCGCGGAAATATTCGGCGAGCGACAGCGTCAGGTATGCCGCCTGGCGGCGCATCAAAGCGGGCTCGTCCGAGGTGGCGACAACGACGATCGCGCGCTTCAGGCCTTCCGGGCCGAGATCGTCCTGCAGGAATTCCTGCACCTCGCGGCCGCGTTCGCCGACAAGGCCGATGATCGAGACATCGGCGTCGGTGTTCTTCGCCAGCATCGACAGCAGCACGGATTTGCCGACGCCGGAGCCGGCGAAGATGCCCATGCGCTGGCCGCGGCAGCAGGTGAGGAATGTGTTGATGGCGCGCACGCCGAGATCGAGCGGCGGGCCGACGCGCCGCCGCGCGTGGGCGGAAGGCGGCGCATTGCGGAACGGATACAGCAGCGGGCCTTCGCCCAGCGGGCCCTTGCCGTCGACCGGCTCGCCCATCGCGTTGATGACGCGGCCGAGCCAGTGATGATTGGGGTGAATGCCGGCATGGTCCGAGCCGACCAGCGCCTTGCAGCCGCGCCGGACGCCTTCCAGCGTCGCGAACGGCATCAGCAGCGCGCGGTCATTGGCGAAGCCGACGACTTCGCAGGGCACCAGCCGCCCCGGCCCGACCTCGATGTCGATGCGGCCGCCGACCGCCATCGTGCCGAGGGGGCCCGCGACCTCGACCAGAAGGCCGCGCACGGCCACGACGCGGCCGAAGATCTCGCGTTCGGGAATGTCGCGCGCCGCCTGGATGAGGCCTTTCATGGCTCTTTCTTACGCCGCGGGGCTGATTCGCGCTGCGGCTGCGCCGCCAGCGGAATCCTCAATTTGGGCGTCTTCGTGATTCCTTGTGGATGGTAACGGTTCGTTTACGCGGGTCGTTAATGATTTGGCATCGGAAATTTAACCACGGGAACCTCTCGGAAAGTCCGGAAGCTGTGAGTCGGAAGAGTCGGTTAGGGGCTGAAGCTAAAGTGGTGCGTTAAAACTTTCTTCAGGCTGAAAATCGAGGTTTTCCATAGGCTTGAAAGTTTCCGGCCCGGCGCTTGCCGACGCGAATCAAACTCTGTTAACCATTCGCGGGTAGCGTTGAATCGTCTGGGGGAATGCCGGCCTGACCGGCGGAGGGCAAATATGCGCGTGCTTCTGATCGAGGACGACAGCGCGACCGCGCAGAGCATCGAATTGATGCTCAAGTCGGAAAGCTTCAACGTTTATACGACCGATCTCGGCGAAGAGGGTGTCGATCTCGGCAAGCTCTACGACTACGATATCATCCTGCTCGACCTGAACCTCCCCGACATGTCGGGTTATGAAGTTCTGCGCTCGCTGCGTGTCGCGAAGATCAAGACCCCCATCCTGATCCTGTCCGGCCTTGCCGGTATTGAGGACAAGGTTCGCGGTCTCGGCTTTGGCGCCGATGACTATCTGACCAAGCCCTTCCACAAGGACGAACTCGTCGCCCGTATCCATGCGATCGTGCGCCGCTCGAAAGGTCATGCCCAGTCGGTCATCAACACCGGCGATCTCACGGTCAATCTGGATACCAAGACGGTCGAGGTCGCGGGTAACCGCGTACATCTGACCGGCAAGGAATACCAGATGCTGGAGCTGCTCTCGCTCCGCAAAGGCACGACACTAACCAAGGAGATGTTCCTCAATCATCTCTATGGCGGCATGGACGAGCCAGAACTGAAGATCATCGACGTCTTTATCTGCAAGCTGCGCAAGAAGCTCGCTTCGGCCACCGACGGCAAGAACTACATCGAGACGGTGTGGGGCCGCGGTTATGTGCTGCGCGAACCGCCGGAAGATCTCAAAGCCTCTGCCTGATTTTACTTTCGCCAACAAAAAAGCCCCGCGTCATGCGGGGCTTTTTTGTTGAACCTTCTCCCTTAACCGCCCGCGCCGACTGCCAGACGCATCGGAAGACGAGTTGCATCCGCGGCAGCGTTGCGCACATACAGTCCGCGCTTTTCGGGAACGGATTTGAACCGGTCGCACAGACCAACCACGGTCTCGGCAGCGCCGAGAACCAGGAACCCGTCCTGGGCAAGAGCACCCGACATCCGGTTCAAAACATCAATCTTCGTCGGCTCATCGAAATAGATAAGTACGTTACGACAGTAAATGATGTCGAACGCACCAAGTGGACCGAAATCACGCAGCAGATTGATCGGACGGAACTGCACTTTCTGGCGGATTTTCGGCGAGATTTCCCAGAGGTCACCGACCTGCTCGAAATGCTTTACGAGCAGATTGATGGGAAGACCGCGCTGAACCTCGAACTGGCTGAACTTGCCGGCCTTTGCCTTGGCGAGAACTTCGCCGGACAGGTCCGTCGCAAGGATTTCGAAATCCCAGCCGGGGAATTTCGCAGCATTTTCCTCCAACAACATTGCCAGTGAATACGGCTCCTGCCCCGTCGAGCATGCCGCGCACCAGATGCGAACACGGCGCTGAGCGGCGCGCGCCTTCTGGATGTACGGCAGCATGGTCTCTGTGAACAATTCGAACGGGATCTTGTCGCGGAAGAAGAATGTTTCGTTCGTCGTCATTGCTTCGACGACTTCACTTTCCAGCGCCGCATTGCCGGCACGCAGCTGAGTCATGAGCGCCGATAGAGACGGAATGTTGTGCTTGCGCGCAACCGGCATGAGCCGACTCTCTATGAGATAGCTCTTGTCGCCAACCAGCACGAGGCCCGACCGCTGCTTGAGAAAGCCGCCGAGAAATTCGAGTTCTATGGGTGTCATCTACGCTCCCCCGTTACTAAGCGAACGACCTGCGGTGCGATCGCTTCCAGCGGAAGGACGGCCGAACACGCGCCGGCATGCGCCGTTGCTCCCGGCATTCCCCAAACCACGCTGGTTTCTTCATCCTGCGCAATCACCGCGCCGCCGGCATCCGCGATTGCAAGCGCTCCCCTGGCTCCGTCCGCCCCCATGCCTGTCAGCACAACTGCGGCGAGCCCGCCGCCCCAGATTTTCAGAGCCGAATAAAAAAGTGGATCGACCGCGGGCTTGCAGAAATTGACGGGCGGCTCGTCGGTAATCTGCACGACCGGCCCTTGATCGCTCTGCGCAACTTTCATGTGGCGGCCGCCGGGCGCGATGTAAATCATGCCGGCCTTGACCGGTTCGCCGTCTACCGGCTCATGGCAAGCCACGCCGGTAACGCGTCCCAGATGTTCTGCCAGAATCGTAGTGAAGCTTGGCGGCATGTGCTGCGTTATGAGCACCGGGACGCGCGGGAAAACACTCTTCATTGCCCCGAGCACCACCGCCAGCGCCTGCGGGCCTCCGGTTGATGAGCCGATGACGATGGCTCGCGGCATCGTCGCGGGAAACTTGCGCAGCCTGTACGGCTCGTTCGAGCGGCGTGAGAAGCTGGTATCCGGCGGACCAGACCGCTCCAGATTCTGGGTGATCTGCGGCGGGACCGCTGGCGCGACCGGCGCCGGAGTGATGGCCGGACGCGAACGGCTGATGATCCGCCCGCCGAGCGCACGTACCCGCTCCGTGAGTTCGCGGCGGAAATCTGCCGTCGATGTCATTTCGCCGGATGTCTGCGGTTTGGCCAGGCAGTCCATTGCGCCAAGCGAAAGGCAGCGGATGGAGAGCTCGGCGTTGCGGAGCGTCAGCGTAGACGCCACGATGACAGCGAGATCCTTGCGCTTGGCCAAGAACAACGGAAGCGCGGTGACGCCGTCCATGTCCGGCATTTCGATATCAAGGATCAGGACATCCGGGTTCGATCGGTCGAGATCGTCAAGCGCCAGCTTCGCCGAACGATGCGTCGCGACAACTTCGATCCCGCTTTCTTCCTTCAGCCATCTTGAAACGATACCACGCACAACGAGTGCGTCGTCCACGACCATGACACGTATCGGACGGTCATACTGAACAGGCTGGGCAACAGCTGCGACTGGCATACTCGGTTACGCTCGCAAGAGATTCCGAAGCGAAAAAGCCCCGCTTCAGATAAGGCCCACTTCCTGGAACTTGGCTTCGACGATGTCCTTGTCGAAGGGTTTCATGATGTATTCATTGGCGCCGGCGCGCAGAGCGCGGGCAATGTGCGCGACGTCGTTTTCCGTAGTGCAGAACACCACCTTTGGCACATCTCCGCCCGGCATCGAGCGAAGCTCCTTCAGGAACTCGTAGCCGTCCATGACGGGCATGTTCCAATCGAGAAGAACGGCATCGGGCATTGCCTGACGACACAGCTCAAGCGCCTGACTGCCGTCTTCTGCTTCGGAAATTTTGAAGTCGAACTTTTCGAGAATCCGCCGCGCGACCTTCCGGATCACGCTGGAATCGTCCACGACGAGACAGGTCTTCATTTCATAACTCCTTCCGGCCACTTCATACTCATGCGGCTAGAGCTTCCCGCGCGTGATCAAGCGTGACCTCGACATCGAGAACAACGAGCAATTGTCCATCCAAACGATGAACACCGTCTGAAATTTCCGCCCAGCGGGGATCAAGATTTGCGGGGTTCGGCTCCCGTCCTGCAGCAGGGAGCTTCATTACCTCGCCTACCTGGTCAATCAGGAGTCCGTACGCCTCGCCGCCATGATCGATACCCACAGCCATCGGCGGGCGGCCTGTATCGAGCGGCGGGAGACCGAGGCGTACGCGCATGTTGATCGCAGTAACGATACGGCCGCGCAAATTGAGCACGCCGGCCACTTCCTGCGGAGCGAGCGGAACGCGAGTCAGACGATCCGGAGAGAAAACGTCCTGGACGCGTCCTATCGGGAGGCCGAACAGCTGGCCGCCGATGACGACAGTGACATACTCGACGATTTCGCCGTCGAGGTCGATGCGATTGAGGTTACTCATGCCGCACGCTCCAGATCAGGCTTGACGTCCTTCAACGCCGCGATAAGGCCGGGACGGTCGAACTTCGCGACATAGTCGTCGAAACCCGCCTTGCGGCCGCGCTCGAGTGCGGCCTCGCTCGTGAGCGACGACAGGGCAATGATCGGCACATCGTGATGATGACTATCGGCGCGAACAGCCTCGGCGAGGCCAAAACCATCCATCTCGGGCATCTCGATATCGCTCACGACGATATCGAATTTCCGGCCGGCTTTCATCAGAGCGAGAGCCTCTCCGCCAGAAGAGCAGGCCGTCACGTCATATCCTGCGGCTCGCAGAACCGGGGTCAGCATGTTGCGGAAGAAGGCACTGTCATCAACGAAAAGAAGATGCTTCGTATGTGTGTCTACGCCTAGATCCTTGCGGTGCAGCCAGTCGCCAAACGCCATCGGCAGGTAGTGCGCGATATCAATGATTTCGGTCGCTTGGCCTTTGACGACCGCCGAACCGAGAATGCCGGGCACATCCGAGCCGACTTCGATGTCGAGCTTGTCTTCCACGATGTCGACGATCTCGTCGACCACGAGACCCATGGAGCGACCGTCATCGGCGAACACCAGCAGCGGCTGCGAGCCATCTTCGCGCAGACGCGCATCTTCCGTTACTTCGACGAGCGGC
This sequence comes from Hyphomicrobiales bacterium, assembly GCA_022842205.1. GTDB lineage: Bacteria > Pseudomonadota > Alphaproteobacteria > Rhizobiales > Methylopilaceae > Flaviflagellibacter. The sequence goes on along the minus strand of JALHQA010000004.1, from coordinate 260,097 downwards.
ATCAGCGCGCCACGATACTGGACAAGATGACGGCCGTTTGCCGACTCGATCTTGCGGACGTCAATTTCCTCCAGGCGGGTGACCAGCGACAGCGGCACCGCCTTTAGTTCCTGGCCTCCTGCGCGGAACACCAGCATGGACACCGTCTGGTTCTGAGCCGGGCCCGACTGCTCCTCCGCGTCCTGCGGATTGAGCATGCGCGAGGACAGATCGGAGCCAACGGCATGCGCAATACCGTTGGGGTCGATGATCATGATCACCGAGCCGTCGCCCAAAATGGTCGTACCGGAGAACATCGTGATGTGACGCAGACGCGAGGACATCGGCTTGACGACGATTTCTTCGGTATGAAACACGCCATCGACCACGATGCCGAACATCTGTGGCCCGACTTGCGTGACAACGATGAACCCTACTCCATCGGTCTCTTGTGCCGCTTCTTCAAGACCGAGCAGCTTGCGCAGATGGATCAGCGGCAGGAGCTTGTTGCGAAGCCTCAGCACCGGTGTTGAATTTATGTGTTCGATCTGGTGCTCGGACTGCGAGTTTGCGCGGACGAGTTCGATCACCGCGATCTGCGGGATTGCGAAACGATCGCCCGCGACTTCGACAATCAGCGCGGGCACGATGGCCAGCGTCAGCGGAATCTTGATCGTAAAGGTCGTGCCCTCGCCGACCACCGACTTCAGATCGATCGTGCCGCCGATGAGGTCGATATTCGTCTTTACGACGTCCATACCAACGCCGCGGCCGGAGACGCTCGTTACCTGAGCGGCCGTGGAGAAGCCCGGATGGAAGATGAACTTCTGGATTTGGCTTTCGCTCATCCGGTCGAGTTCAGATTCGGTAGCAAGGCCGTTCTCGAGAGCTTTCTTCCGAATGCGGTCAACATTCAGCCCGCGCCCGTCATCGGCGATCTGGATGATAATATGACCACCCTCATGGAAGGCCGACAACCGGATGGTGCCCTTCTCGGGTTTGCCCAGCATCTTTCGGTCTTCGGTGGGCTCAAGGCCATGATCCGCCGAATTGCGCACCATATGCGTCAGCGGGTCCTTGATGATATCCAAAATCTGGCGGTCGAGTTCGGTCTCGGCACCATGCATGTCGAGCTCAATCTTCTTGCCGAGTTCCTGCGCGAGATCACGCACGACACGCGGCAGCTTCTGCCATGCGTTGCCGATCGGCTGCATGCGTGTCTTCATCACGCCGTCCTGAAGTTCGGCGGTAACGTTCGACAGCCGCTGTAACGGGACCTTGAATTCCGATTCCTCGTGATGACGGACGATCTCAAGCAGCTGGTTGCGCGTCAGCACCAATTCCGAGACCATCGTCATCAGATGTTCAAGCGTATCGACGCCGACGCGGATCGACTGTGAGGCAATCGAATTCTCGAGCTTGCCGGCCGGGTCTTCGTCGCCGGACGCTACTGCAGCGGGTTTCTTCGCTGCAGCAGCAGCTTTCTTCGGCTCAGGAACGGCCTGTGCCGCGGCCGGTGTTGGTTCGGCCTCTTCGCGTACATATTTTGCTGGCCCGAGTTCGGGACCGTCGGCCTCGCGGAAAGCACGCTCAAGTTCTTCTTCGGACACCTCGCCCAGACGAGGTTCCTTCGCGGCAGGCGCAGCAACGGCAGGCTTGAGCGGCGTCTCTTCCGTTTCGGTTTCACGGAAGGCGCGTTCGAGTTCCTCTTCGGACACCTCGCCCGGCCGCAGGTCTCGCTCCAGCGCCGGTACAACGACCGGCTTGTCTTCCTTCGGAAGCGGAGGGGGCGGCGCTGCGGCTGGTTCCGGCTCGGCTTTGCCGGCCATCGCACCCTCGGACATCGCCTCAAGCTGCGAAATAATATCCCTGTCCTCGCCTTCCGGCTCGGCTTCGGTGCGCTCAAGCTCGGCGAGAAGGGCCTTGATGCGATCGATAGAGGACAGAACCAGCGTAACGGCTTCGGTATTAACCCGCGCGCCGTCGCGGAACTTGCCCATCAGGGTTTCGGACGCGTGTGCAATGGCCTCAAGCCGCGGCAGTCCGAGAAATCCGCATGTGCCCTTAATCGTATGGACCAGGCGGAAAATGTTGTCGAGAATCTTGGCGTTGTTGGGATCCTGCTCGAACTTGACAAGCTCGATATCCACGACGTCCAACGACTCGTTGGTTTCCGTCAGGAACTCGCGAAGAAGATCGTCCATACCTGTCCCCCGACGCCAGCCCCAAGCAATCGGGCGTCATGAAGATTGGTAAAGCGAAACGGTTACCGCGGAGTTGAGGCCGCACCCAGACGGAAGCGGGACAGACTCTGCCCGGCGTTACCTGCTGTTATGGTGAATGAAGCGTTAATACAGGTTCAGGCCTTTGGCTTCGCTGCAATGACGACCGAGTCCGTTTCCGCCTCAAGCGTTACGGCCATGTTTGCCGCCCGTGCAACAAGCCCTGTGTAAAAGGGCTGAATGACATGCGCATCGACATGCCCGTTCTCGGGATTGCCCGCGATCAGATCGACGACATGGTTCGGCACACGCACCATCGGACCGGTGGTCACGATACGGAACGAGATGTCCGGGTCGCTGCCTTCAATATAAACATCAATCTTCCCGCCACGCGGCACGGTGGAGACCGCAACCGTCAGAAGATTGAGAAGGAGCTTCACCTTGTTCTTCGGCAGCAGCAGGCGCGGTCCCGTCCAGCTGATCTCGGATTTGCCGTCGGCCACGACGGCGCGTGCCACCTGCTCGGCATCGCCGGTATCGATCTGCGCACCGGCTGACCCTGCGGCGCCAAAAGCCAGTCTTGCAAATTGCAAGCGGGCGGAAGCCTGCTGCGCACTCTTCTTGACGAGATCGAGAGCGATCTCGCGCATCGCCGGGTCCTTCTCCTCTTCCAGGACCTCGAGCCCGTTGACGATCGCGCCGACGGGGCTGATGACGTCGTGGCAAAGGCGGCTGGAAATCAGCGCCGCGAGGTCGAGGCTTTCCAGTTCGACGGGTGACATCGGAAACTCCTTGAAGGCCGCATGGTTTGCGAGGCGGTCGCGTGATACACCGCGCGCGAGATTCGCGCCACGCGTACGAACACCCTCCGAAACCGCCCGATGAGCCTCCCCCCTCATATTTTTGAACTGTCCCGCCTCGCGGCGGAGGCCGGGCGTCTTATCGTGCAGCTGTCGGCGGGCGGCATCAAGTTGAACACCAAGCCGGATATGTCGCCCGTGACGAACGCCGACATGCAGGCCGAGGAAATGCTGCTGGCCGGTCTGGCGCGGATATTCCCCGGTGTCCCGGTGCTGGCGGAAGAAAGCACGGCCAATGGCCGCGTGCCGGATCTTGGAGATGAATTCCTCGTTCTCGATCCGCTCGACGGCACCAAGGAATATGTGGCCGGGCGCGCCGAATACACGGTGAATATCGGGCTGATCTCCGGAGGCCGGCCAGTGCTCGGAATTCTCCATGCCCCGGCCCTTGGCCGCACGTATTGGGGCGAGGTCGGGCGCGGCGCCGCACGGGCGCTCCACAAGCTGGGCGCGGTGCCCGGCGAGGATGCCTTCGCGCCGATATCGACACGCTCGCCCGCCGTCCCGCCCGTTGCTCTAACCAGCCGCGGCCACATCGACGCCGAAACCGAGACGTTCCTTGACAACGCCGGCGCCCAGGACCGCCAACGCCTTGGTTCAGCTTTGAAATTCGCATTGCTCGCGGAAGGCAGCGCGGATCTCTATGCTCGCTTCGTCGGAACAATGGAATGGGACACGGGCGCGGGCGAGGCATTGCTCTCGGCGGCGGGCGGCGGTGTTCTAACGCCGGAAGGCGGCCCGCTCGGGTACGGAAAAACCAAAACCGGCTTTCTGAACGGTCCTTTCATCGCCTGGGGCCGCATTCCGGATTGATGTGCCTTCGGCTCGACATTTTTTAACGCAAGATCGGTAAGAATTCGCTTCGTCGCCTGCGGCGGCCCGTTCCTTGTGTGGCGTTGCGTTTGCCCATTCCGGGCCCTTTTTTGAGGATCATCACGCAATGAGAATTTCCACGCTCTTCCGGACGGCCCTTGCCGCCGCGGCCCTGATGTTTGCCGCCGCTCTTCCCGCCGCAGCCCAATATCAGAGCGGATCGGACCGTACCGGCACTTATTCGACTGACGAGATCATCGGCCGCGGCCATAAATTCTTCGGCGTGGTCAGCCGCGAGCTGGCGCAGATCGTCGAATACGCCGGATCCCGCTGGGGCCAGCCCAACGGCTACATCCTCGGCCAAGAGGGATCGGGCGCCATCGGCGTCGGTCTGCGCTACGGCGAGGGCAAGCTCTACATGAAACATGGCGGCGAGCGCCGGGTCTATTGGCAGGGGCCGTCCGTCGGCTTCGATCTCGGCGGCGAGGGAGCGCGGACGATGATTCTCGTCTACAATCTTCCCGGTCCGGACTCGATCATCCGTCGTTTCCCCGGCGTCAACGGCTCTGCCTATGTGGTGGGCGGGTTTGGCATGACGGCACTGACAATCGACGGCGTTGTGCTCGTGCCCATCCAGTCGGGTGTCGGCGCCCGTTTCGGTGTCAATGTCGGCTATCTGAAGTTCACGCCGCGCGCGACCTGGAACCCCTTCTGAGCCTCTCCCCGGGGAGAATGGCCCCAGGGCTAGCGCCTTGCGCCGCCGCATGGCATGTATGGCGCTCACCGATAGGCGAATTTACGGGCTGACAGATGGTCGAGCCGCTTCTTTACGCCGCGCTCGGCTTTCTGACGGCGAGCCTCGTAGCGTTGTTCATGGGACGGGCGCTTTGGAATCGCGCGGTTCGTCTGACGACGCATCGAATCATGCGACGTCTTCCGCTTTCGCGCGACGAGATCGTGGCCTCGCGCGATCTGTTGCGCGCCGAAGTCGCCATCGAACACCGCAAGCTTGAGCGCCAGGCCAATCTCATGCGCGAGCGCATGACGCGCAGCATGGCCGATGTCGGGCGTCGCGACGCGACCATCGTTTCCATGCGCGGCACGGTTGAAGAAGCGCGCGTGAAGGCCGCCGACGCCGATGAGCGCGTCAGGGGCGCGAAGAAAGTTCTCGACCAGATGAAGCTGGAAATGTCCGCGCTGCAGTCTCGTCTGGCTAAGGCAGAAGGTGGCCTCGCCGCCAATGAGCGCACTCACAAGAAGCAGGTCGACGAACGTTCCGATCTTCTCAACGCTGTCGAAAGCCAGCGCGCCGAGACGATTGCCGCCGTCAACGAGGTTGCTCAGGTCAGGCTGACCGTCCATGCGCTGGAAGAGCAGCTCAAGGCCGTGAAGCAGGAACTGGCGGCGACGCAAGGTGAGCTGGAAATTGCCCGCGCCGAGAAGGATGGCCCGGAGCGCAGCACTGTGACCGACTCGGAAGACATCGCACTTCTCCGCGCGCAGATCGAACGGCTTGCCGGCGAGATCACACGCGTCGCAAGCGGACCCGCCGCGCGCTCAGCGGCTGCCGGCGGCGCCCTGCAATCGGCCGTGCGCGCAACCCGGGACGCCGATACGGTCACCACCGCCTCGGTGACCTATCCACCAGTCCGCTGAAACTTACTCGCCGCAGCAACGTTCTTTCCTCCGGATGCTGCACCTTCTGCGCGCCGCGATTCTGCTGGCGCTTTCCCTTCCGACTGCGGCTTTTGCCGTGCCCTTGCCCGTGGAGCGGCCGGCGGAATTTGGGCCGCCGGCGAAGGCCGAAGCGCCCGCGCCGACCCCGTCCGCCAGCGAGACGGTTCCGCTTCCTCAGCCACGTCCGGGTAAAATCGAGACCGATGTCGGCCCGACCCCGCCACCTCCGGGTCTTGTTGAAGCCGAAGTACCGCCTGACCCCCTTCCCGACCCGGTCTGCGATGCACTCGAAGCCGAACGTGAAGTGGAGTTCGAACGCCTTCCGCGCCTCATGGAAGGAGCTTGCGGGGCATTGACCCCGATCCGCATGAGCGCCCTCACGCCGAAAGGCGGACAGCGGGTTACCTTCGAAACGCCCATCACCGTGACCTGCGAGGTCGCCAAGACCGCGCTTTACTGGCTCGTCCACAAGGTCCAGCCCGCGGCTCAGAAGCATTTCGGCGAACCGATAAAGGCATTCCGCCAGACCGGCGGCTACGAGTGCCGGGGCCGCAACCGCGATCCCAAAGCCAAGATTTCCGAGCACGGCCAGGCCAACGCCATCGACATCGGCGCCTTTGAACGTGCCGGCGGCACCATCATTGCAGTTGGCGGCGAAGGGGAGGCGGAACTCAGTTTCATGACCGAGATCCGCGACGGCGCCTGCGGAATTTTCACCACCGTTCTGGGCCCGCCGGTTGCCGCCCACGAGGAACATTTCCACCTCGACCTGGCCAGGCGCGGCAAGAACGGCCGCACCACTTATTGCCGCTAGTTATTGCCGCTCGTTCCCCGGACTGTTACCTGAACGGCAAATCCCGAACCTGGAAGCCCAGCGGCCATGACCGCAGCCACCCCCGTCGCGCCTCACACCTCACGCCGCACCTTTGCAATCATTTCGCATCCGGACGCGGGCAAAACCACACTCACCGAGCGCCTGCTGCTCGCGGGCGGCGCCATTCGCGCGGCCGGCGACGTCAAGGCGCGCGGAGAAAGACGGCGCGCTCGCTCGGACTGGATGGACATCGAGCAGAAGCGCGGCATCTCCGTTACTTCGTCCGTCATGACGTTCGAGAAAGACGGCATCACGTTCAATCTCCTGGATACGCCGGGCCATTCCGACTTCTCGGAAGATACATACAGAACACTTTCCGCCGTCGACGCCGCCGTCATGGTCATCGACGCCGCGAAGGGCATCGAGAGCCAGACGCGCAAGCTGTTCGAAGTCTGCCGCCTGCGCGACATCCCGATCGTCACCTTCATCAACAAGATCGACCGTGAGGGCGTAGACCCTCTGACCCTGCTCGACGACCTCGCCTCGGGCCTCGCCCTCGATCTCGCGCCGCAGACCTGGCCGATCGGACTCGGCACGGACTTCCGCGGCCTCATCGATATCGCGAGAAAGCGCGCGATCCTTCCCGAGGAACGCGGGGGCCGCGCGTCGCGCGTCGTTACGTTCTCCAATCCCGCCGACCTCGAAAAGGAAGGCATCGAGCCGCATATTCTCGGCCCGGCGCTCGAAGGCCTCGAACTCGCCGCCGGGGCTCTGCCGAAATTCGATCTCGGCGGCTTTCGCGAAGGCCACCTTTCGCCGGTCTATTTCGGCTCCGCACTGAAGGAATTCGGCGTCGCCGAACTGCTGCAGGCGCTGGCCGATTTCGCCCCGCCTCCAACGACGCGCCCGGCGACCGCACGCGAAGTCTCGGCGGAGGAGAAGCCCGTCACCGGCTTCGTGTTCAAGGTTCAGGCAAACATGGACCCGAACCACCGCGACCGCGTCGCCTTCGTTCGGATCTGCTCGGGCCGCTTCCGCCGCGGAATGAAGCTGTTTCATGTTCGCGAGAACCGCATGGTGACGATCGCCGCGCCGATCTTCTTCTTCGCTCAGGAACGCGAGACGGCGGACGAAGCCCTGCCCGGCGACATTATCGGCATACCAAACCACGGCATGCTGCGTGTCGGCGATACCCTGACCGAAGGCGAAGCCATTCGCTTCGAAGGCATCCCGAATTTCGCGCCGGAAATTCTGCGCCGCGTGCATCTGGACGATCCGATGAAGGCCAAGCAACTGGGGCGCGCGCTTCAGGATATGGCCGAGGAAGGCGTGACGCAGGTGTTCCGCCCCCTGATCGGTTCCCAAGCCATCGTCGGCGTCGTCGGCCCGCTTCAGCTCGACGTGCTGGCGTCGCGTATGGACAAGGAATATGGGGTGCCGATCCGCTACGAGCCGGCCCCCTTTGTTACAGCGCGCTGGATAGCCAGCGAAGACAAGACCCAGATCGACAAATTCCTCGATCTGAACCGCTCGGCCGTGGCCGAGGATAGGGATGGCGCCCTGGTTTTCCTCGCCCGGAACGCCTGGGCGCTCGATCAGGCCAAGCAGGACTGGCCGGCGCTGAATTTCGCCGACGTGCGCGAGCGCGGCTGATCTCCATGTGAGATCGACCGGCTGCGGCAGGCATCAACAGCCGCAATGTGCTGGTCCACCGCCTGCGCCCGGCGAAGACGCCTCCCGCGCGGCGCCGGAATTCCACCTTTCCGAAAGGTGGAAGCTCTGCCTAGGGATAGCCGATTTGTGCCGTCGACGGACGCGGAAGCTTGCGCTAACCTTGGAACAGTTCCGAGGTGGTCCATGACCTGCAGGCAAGCCTGTAATACGGGTTATCATCTCCCTGCGTCGGAGTTCCTGACGCAGACGGTCGCCAACGACAATCGTCCGGCTTGGCGCGTTCCCGATTGGCTGGCCAGCACCTTCGGCATCTGCTCCTGCTGCATCGCCCAGACTGTCTGGTCGGTCTTTCTGGTTGCCCAACTGTCCAGCTGACATTCCGCAGCCCGTACGCACAGCCTAAAGCGCGGCCGCGGCACCCCGGCCGGATGGCGGGATGCACGGGTTCTCTCCTCTCCCTATGGTTACCGTACCGCGCACGATCGGCCCGTTTGCCAGCAGCCCTGCGGCAAATTGAGCAGCACACTGCCACCAGATTCAGCGACTCTGGCGCGCAAGTTGCTTCTTGCCCGCCGTCGAGAGGGCGAACAGTTGCTGCGTGTGCTTGTGGTTGATCAGGATCCGGATCGAGCCGAGATCGTCGAGAAGGCCTTGCGCCAGGATCCAAACCTGTCGGTCGAGGTCGCAACAGCCGGCCCCGGTCATCTTCTCGATCTGCTCAGAACATTGGAGCCGGACATTCTCATCGTCGATCTCGACCTGCCCGACCGCGACATGATCGAGCAGCTCCGGGTCGCGACTCGCGAGCAGCCGCGGCCGATCGTCATGTTCGTCGATCAGAGCGACAGCGAAGCCATGAAGGCCGCCGTCGGCGCGGGTGTCAGCGCTTATGTCGTGGATGGCCTGACGGCCGGCCGCGTAAAGCCCATTCTTGACACTGCGGTGGCGCGCTTTCAGGAGTTCGAAAAGCTTCGCCGCGAACTGGATATCGCCAGGACATCGCTTGCCGAACGCAAGCTGATCGACCGCGCGAAAGGCATTCTGATGCGCGCGCGCGGACTGTCGGAGGAGGATGCCTACAATCTTCTCCGCTCCAAAGCGATGGACGAACAGAAAAAGGTCGCGGAGATCGCTCAGTCCGTCATTACGGCATCGGAACTCCTCAAATGAGAATCCGCGCCGGCTTCATTCCGCTTGTCGATGCCGCGGTGCTGATCGCGGCCGCCGATCGCGGCTTCGCCGCCAACGAAGGAATCGATCTCGAACTTGCCCGCGAAGTCTCCTGGGCGAACATGCGCGACAAGCTCAATATCGGTCATTTCGAAGCGGCGCATCTTCTCGCGCCGCTTGCGATTTCCGAGAGTCTCGATCCGGGCCGTCCGCCGCTCCGCGCGCCGCTCGTTCTCAGCGAAAACGGAAACTCGATTCTTTTCGGCGACGAAACATTCAAGACGCTGAACACATTTGCAGAGGGAAATCTGGACGATCCACGCACATCCGGCGCGGCGCTGAGGCGGCTGATCGCCGCGCGATCGGAAAACGGAGCGGGCAAGCTGACCTTCGGCATGACCTTCCCGTTCTCCTCGCACAATTATCTGCTGCGCTTCTGGATGGCCGCCGCCGGGATTGATCCTGACGAGGACGTGCAACTCGTTGTACTGCCGCCGCCCTACATGGTTGATGCGCTGACAAGCAGCCAGGTGCATGGTTTCTGCGTCGGCGCGCCCTGGCCGAGCGTCGCGGTCGAGGCAGGCATCGGCCATATCGTGCATTTCGGTACCGACATCGTTTCGGCCTGCCCGGAAAAAGTGCTGGCCGTGCGATCCGGCTGGGCTGAAGAGAATGCCGATTGCCTCAACAGGCTCGCGCGCGCGCTTATCCGCGCGACCTCATGGTGCGCCAATGCCGAAAACCGCGACGAGCTTTCACATCTGCTTGCTGCGCCCAGCCGCCTGAACCTGCCGCCCTACCTCATAGAGCGTTCGCTGGCTGGACGAGTGCAGGTAGATCCGTCCGGGCGTACGCGCGTGGATCCCCGTTACCTGATGCTCGACTCGGCCCTGACACGGCCAGATGCGCGCGCGGCCCTCTGGCTCTATTCCCAGATGGTACGCTGGAAGCAGCTTCCTCTCGACCACAAGCGGATCGACGCCGTTACGGCCTGCTTCTCTCCCACCGTCTACGATGCTGCTCTTGTGAGCCTCACTCAAAGGCCACTGGTGAATGACGGGATCGGCGCGTTTGCCGGACCGGCATTCGATCCCGCCGATATCCAGGGCTTCCTCGCCGCGAGCCAATGACTGCTCAGCTTGCAGTCATGCCTGTTTATTGAGCGAACGCTCCTCTCCGCTCTTACGCGACGTTGGGAACCGCAAGCCTGCAAAGCCCTCATTTCTGAGCAGGTCCGGCGCTCTCGCCCGAACTGGCACGAAGTTTGTATCAATTGTAATGCGAGCTGCCTGGTGCGGGTGGGCGAGCATAGCGCCCAACGACGGGTGCCCCCAATAAGCGATGCCGCTGATCGACCTGGCAAGAGCCGGGCTGACAGCGGCTTTTTTGTTTTCGGCACCAGTCGAAAGGAATGACAGATGAGCGTTGGAAGACAGAGCAAAGAAACAGGCATCTCGCGCCGCAAATTCCTCGGTGCGGCGTCGACGACAGCTGTGCTTGCGGCGGCAAAAACCGCATTTCCCTTCGGCGCGCATGTTGCTCAGGCTGCCGGCCCGGAAACGACGAAGGCCGTGCTTGGCTATATCGCCCTCACAGACGCCGCGCCCCTCATCATTGCCCGCGAAAAGGGCCTCTTCACCAAGTTCGGCATGCCGGATGTTGAAGTGGTGAAACAGGCGAGTTGGGGCACGACGCGCGACAATCTCGTCCTCGGCTCAGCAGGCGCCGGCATCGACGGTGCGCACATCCTGACGCCGATGCCTTATCTCATCTCTGCTGGAAAGGTGACGCAGAACAACGTTCCTTTGCCAATGTACATACTTTCACGCCTCAATCTCGATTCTCAAGGCATATCCGTCGCCAAGGAATACGCCGACCTCAATGTCACGGTCGATTCAAGCCAACTGAAGGAGGCCTTTGCCAAAAAGAAGGCTGCCGGGCAGTCCGCCAAAGTCGCGATGACGTTTCCCGGAGGTACGCACGATCTCTGGCTGCGCTACTGGCTTGCCGCCGGCGGTATCGACCCGGATCAGGACGTCGAAACCATTGTCGTGCCGCCTCCGCAAATGGTCGCGAATATGAAAGTCGGCACGATGGATGCCTTCTGCGTCGGTGAGCCGTGGAACGAACAGCTTATTCATCAGGGCATCGGCTACACCGCGACCAACACCGCGGAAATCTGGAACAGGCATCCCGAAAAGAGCCTTGGCATGCGCGCCGACTGGGTGGACGCAAATCCCAACGCCGCGAAGGCCCTGCTGATGGCCGTACAGGAAGCCCAGATGTGGTGCGACGACATGGCCAACAAGGAAGAGATGGCCGAAATTGTCGGCAAGCGCGCCTGGTTCAACGTCCCCAAAAAGGACATCATCGAACGCATCAAGGGCAATTTCGATTACGGCAATGGCCGCGTCGAACTGGCCAGCCCGCACTTCATGAAATTCTGGCGCGATCAGGCCTCCTATCCGTTCCAGAGCCACGATCTCTGGTTCCTGACGGAGGACATCCGCTGGGGCAAACTCGCTCCCGATACGGACATCAAGGGCATGGTCGCCAAGGTCAACCGCGAGGACCTCTGGAAAGAGGCCGCCAAGGAACTCGGCGTCAGTGACATCCCGGCATCGACCTCGCGCGGAAAGGAGACCTTCTTCGACGGCAAGGTGTTCGATCCGGACAAGCCGGAAGATTATCTCGCCAGCCTCACCATCAAGCGCGCCGCGGCCTGACCGCCGCCAACGTAACGACAAGGAGAGGCAACATGAGCCTTCCAGCAATAGATACCGAAAAGAAGGTCCGCCCCTTCCCGAAAGCGAAGGTCCTGGCAATGCCGGCCCCGGCGCCGCAGTTCGCGGCGACCGTAGTGCCGATGCTGCGCGGTATTGCGGAGAGAATACTGCCGCCTGCGATCACGCTGCTTATACTCGTGGCGTTATGGGAGTTCCTGTGCAGCGGCGAGGGTGCAAGTCTGCCGCCACCGTCGCAGGTCGTCACCGATACATGGGAGCTGATCACCGATCCGTTCTATGACCGCGGCGGACTGGACAAGGGGCTTTTCTGGCACCTTCTCGCCAGCCTGCAGCGCGTCATGGTCGGTTATACGATTGCGGCCGTGGTTGGCGTCGCCGTCGGCACGCTGATCGGACAATCAACCTGGGCCATGCGCGGCCTCGATCCGCTGTTTCAGGTTCTCCGCACGGTCCCGCCGCTCGCCTGGCTACCGCTCGCGCTGGCCGCGTTCCAGAGCGGGGAGCCGTCGGCGATTTTCGTCATCTTCATCACGGCGGTCTGGCCGGTCGTCATCAACACCGCCGTCGGCATCCGCAACATCCCGCCTGACTACGTCAACGTCGCGCGGGTGCTGCGGCTGAACCCCTTCGAGTACGCCGTGAAGATCATGATCCCGGCGGCCGCACCGTACATATTCACCGGCCTGAAGATCGGCATCGGTCTTAGCTGGCTCGCCATCGTCGCGGCCGAAATGCTGATCGGCGGCGTCGGCATCGGCTTCTTCATCTGGGACGCATGGAACTCCTCGCTCATCAGCGACATCATCGTGGCGCTTATCTATGTCGGCATTGTCGGTTTCATCCTTGACCGCCTCGTCGCGCTGATCGCCCATTTCGTCACCCGCGGCACCACAACTTCGTAGGAACACCGGCAATGGGACAGTCCTATCTCTCCATCGAACAGGTCGGAAAGACCTTCTCCCGCGGCGGCGCGACGACCGAGGTTCTCACCGGCATCGACCTCAAGGTCGAGCGCGGTGAATACATCTCGATCATCGGCCATTCGGGCTGCGGAAAATCCACTCTCCTCAACATCATCGCGGGACTCACTCCTGCAACGACCGGCGTCGTTCTCCTCGACCAGCGCGAGGTCAGCGATCCGGGACCTGATCGCGCCGTCGTGTTCCAGAACCACTCCCTGCTGCCGTGGCTGACTGTCTACGAGAACGTTCGTCTCGCCGTGGACAAGGTTTTCCGGAAATCGAAATCGGCTGCGGCTCGTCATGACTGGACGATGCACAATCTCGAACTTGTGCAGATGGTTCACGCGAAAGACAAACGCCCTGCGGAAATTTCCGGCGGCATGAAGCAGCGCGTCGGCATTGCCCGCGCGCTGGCGATGGAGCCGAAGGTTCTTCTGCTCGACGAGCCGTTCGGTGCGCTTGACGCCTTAACCCGCGCGCATCTGCAGGACTCGGTCATGCAGATCCACGCGACGCTCGGCAATACGGTGATGATGATCACTCACGATGTCGACGAGGCGGTACTGCTGTCCGACCGTATCGTGATGATGACGAACGGCCCGTCCGCACGCATCGGCGAGATTCTCGACGTGCCGCTGGCGCGACCGCGAAAACGGCTCGAGCTTGTTAGCGATCCTGCCTATCTGCGGTGCCGCTCCGCCGTTCTGAAGTTCCTGTATGAGCGCCACCGCTTCGTCGAGGCTGCGTAAATGATACGCGAACGCCTTCTCGTCGTCGGCAACGGCATGGCCGGCATCCGCGCCATCGAGGAAGTCCTTGCGCGCGCTCCAGGACGGTACGACATCGCCGTATTCGGAGCCGAGCCACACCCGGCCTATAGCCGCATCATGCTCTCGCCTATGCTCGCGGGTGAGAAACGCTTCGACGAGATCGTGACGCATGATCGCGCCTGGTATGAAGCAAACGGCATCGCGCTTCACACCGGCGTGCGGGTAACCGCGATACACCGGGACGCGCGTATTGTCGTCACCGGCGACGGTCGCAGCTTCGCCTATGACAGGCTGATCCTCGCAACGGGTTCCGAGCCCGCTCCTCTGCCGGTGCCTGGCAGCGAACTTCCCGGCGTCATGACATTCCGCAATGCCGGTGATGTCGAGGCGATGCTGCGGCAGACGCGCGATGGCGCCCGTGCCGTCGTCATCGGAGGCGGATTGCTCGGGCTCGAAGCCGCATATGGACTGAAACAGCGCGGCATGGGCGTCACCGTCGTGCATCTGATGCCACATCTCATGGAGCGTCAGCTCGACCGCGAAGCAGCCTCTCTGCTACAGCGCGAACTCGAAGCACGCGGTATAGAGGTTGTCTGTTCCGCAAGGACGGCGGGCATTTCGGGCACGCGGCAGGTCCGCGGAGTCGAACTCGCCGACGGTCGCCATCTTCCCGCTGACCTTGTGGTGGTCGCAATCGGCGTTCGTCCGGACATCGCGCTCGCGCGAGAAGCCGGGCTTGTCACGGCACGCGGCGTCGTCGTCGATGGCGCGATGCGTACCAGCGATCCGCATATTTTCGCGGCCGGCGAATGCGCCGAGCATGACGGAGTCTGTCACGGCCTGATCGCGCCGCTCTACGACATGGCAAAAATTCTCGCGGCGACCCTTGCTGGCGAAACCGCGTCTTATGCTCCCCTGCCCACCGCGACGCGGCTTAAGGTGTCCGGCATCGAGTTGTTTTCCGCAGGAGATTTTTCGCACGACGAAGGTTGTGAGGACATCATCCTTCGCGATCCGCGGCGCGGAGCGTACCGGCGGCTGGTGCTGAAGAATGGCCGGCTCATCGGTGCGGTCCTTTACGGGGAGACGTCCGACGGCGCATTTTTCTTCGATCTCATCCAGAGCGGCGCGGATACCGCCTCCATGCGCGATGTCCTGATCTTCGGACGCGCGCTGTGCGAGGCAGCGTGATGAGCGGCGGCGATTTCACTCCAGAACAGAAACGTTATCTCGAAGGCTTCGTGTCGGGCATCGGCGCGCTGAGCGCTTCCCGCGGCATTACGGCTTTTGTCGGTAGCGCCCCAGCAGCGGCCGAACCCACCGGACCGGACGCCGCGAGCCACAAGGCGATGGCACGCTTCGAAGCGGCGGGCAAAAAACTCGATCCGGCGGAAGCGGCCAAGCGTGAGGAAATGGGCCTCGACTCCTATACGCGCATGAAGAAGGCGGCGAAGGACGGCGTCTATCCAAAAGGGCCGGATGTCCTGCGCTGGCGCTATCACGGCCTGTTCTTCGTAGGTCCCACGCAGGACTCCTATATGGTGCGTTTGCGTATTCCGAATGGCATCCTCACGCATTGGCAGTTCGCCGGCGTTGCCGACATCGCCGAAGCGCATGGCGGCCCCTACGCCCATGTGACGACGCGCGCCAATCTGCAGATCCGCGAAGTTCCCGCGAAGGACGGCATCGCCGTTCTCGAGAAACTCGTTACCCTCGGTCTGACCTGCAAGGGTTCCGGCGCCGACAATATCCGCAATGTCACCGGAACGCCGACCGCCGGCATCGATCCGCAGGAGCTGATCGACACCCGCGCCTATGCCAGCGAGTGGCACCATCACATCCTGAACACCCGCGAGATGTACGGACTTCCGCGCAAGTTCAACGTCGCGTTCGACGGCGCCGGGCTGATCGCGGCGCTGGAGGATACCAACGACATCGGATTCCAGGCAGTCGAGGTGAAGGATGGATTCGGCGCCGAACCCGGTACGTGGTTTCGTCTCGCGCTTGGCGGCATAACCGGCCACAAGGATCTGGCGCGCGATACCGGCGTCATCGTGAAGCCGGAGGATGCAACCCGCGTGTCCGATGCGATCGTCCGCGTGTTCATCGATCATGGAGACCGCACCGACCGCAAGAAAGCGCGGCTGAAATATGTGCTCGACGAGTGGGGCTTTGAAAGATTCCTGACCGAGGTTGAAGCGAAGATCGGCGAAAAGCTTACGCGCGTTCCGGCGGAAGCCGTTCTTAAGCGCCCCGGTTCCGACCGTCAGGCGCATGTCGGCATACATAAGCAGAAGCAGGACGGGCTGAACTGGATTGGCGTGGTGCTCCCTGTCGGCAGGATGACCGTCGAACAGATGCGAGGCGTCGCGAAGGTTTCACGTGATCTTGGCGACGGCGATATTCGTCTCACAGTCTGGCAGAACCTTCTCATTTCCGGCGTCAAGGACGTCGACGTCGAACTCGCGGTTGCCGCACTCGACAAGCTCGGGCTGGGCACCTCCGCGACAGCCGTTCGCGCCGGACTTGTCGCCTGTACAGGCAGCGAAGGCTGCAAGTTTGCCGCCTCGCCGACCAAGCGCAACGCCGAAGAAATCGCCCGGTGGTGCGACAGCCGCGTCGCGGTCGATCGGCCGGTCAATATCCACCTTACCGGCTGTCACCACAGCTGTGCCCAACACTATATCGGCGACATCGGGCTGATCGGCCAGCGTGTGACCGTATCCGACGACGGCGACACGGTCGACGGCTACAATATCTGTGTCGGCGGCGGTTTCGGTGCGGACGGCGCGATCGGCCGTGAACTGTTCCAGAACATAAAGGCGGAAGACACCCCGCGGCTGATCGAGTCCATGCTGAAATCGTGGATGGCAAACCGTGCGTCGCCGGACGAGGGCTTTGCGGCCTTCACCCGCCGCCACGAGATTCCAGACCTCGCCGCTATCTTCACCGCGGAGGCCGCCGAATGAGCGTTCAACCCGCACCTTTCTTCGTGCCGATGCTGCCCGACAACGCGCCGTTTACCGCGGAACAACGTGCATGGCTCAACGGCTTTTTCGCCGCCGTTTTCTCTCCGCAAGGCGCACCGACAAGTCTCTCGTCGGAACAGGCCGCGGCGCTCATGCCTGCTTCCTCGCCGGGTGACGGCGATGACGGCGCGGCGCCGTGGCACGATCCGACAATCCCGTTGAACGAACGCATGGACATGGCCACCGGGCGCCCGCTCCGGCGCCGCATGATGGCGGCCATGGCGCAGCAGGACTGCGGCCAGTGCGGCTACACTTGCGAGGACTATTCCAATGCGATTTTCGCGAGGAAGGAAGAGCGCCTCAATCTCTGCCAGCCCGGCGGCAAGGACACGCTGCGCATGCTGAAGAAACTCGCCGTCGAACTCGATGGCGGTGAAGCGGTCCCGACCGCGGCGGCAGCAGTTCCGGAATCGGCCCCCGGCCGTTCGCGTGAACATCCGGTCGATGCGGTATTTCTGTCGCGGACGCGGCTCAACAAGGGCGCATCGGCCAAGGAAACCTGGCACGTCGAATTCCAGCTCCCCGAAGGCCTCGACTACCGTGCGGGCGATTCGTTCGGTGTCATGCCGATCAACGAGCCTTCGCTTGTCGATGCGGTGATGGAGCGGCTCGGACTTCCCGGTGACGCCATGACCGACGGAAAATGCATCCGCTATTTGCTGCTGCACGAAAAGGCGCTTGGCGCGGCGCCGGACGCACTGTTCACCCTTCTGGCCGAAGCTGCGTCCGATCCGGACGAGAAGATCAAATTCGCACGGATGGCGGAAGGCGGGGATCCGGACGGCGATCTCGATGTCACCGACGTTCTGGCAGCCCTTGAGAAATCACCCGCAACGATGCTCGATGCCGGCGCATTCCTGTCGGCGCTCGATCCGCTGCATCCGCGTCTGTACTCCATTTCGTCGAGTCCGAAGGCCGCGCCTGGCCGACTTTCGTTGACAGTCGATGCCGTGCGTTATGATATCGGCGGCCGCTCGCGCCATGGGGTTGCATCCACATTCCTGGCCGAGCGCATCGCCGGAAACACCGCACTTCCGGTCTATGTGCAGAAGGCGCATGGCTTCGCCCTGCCCTCCTCCGGCGACGTGCCGATTATCATGGTCGGCCCGGGAACCGGCATTGCACCGTTTCGCGCGTTCCTTCAGGAGCGTCTCGCAACGGACGCAAAAGGCGGGGCATGGCTGTTCTACGGGCATCAGAAGCGCGAGAACGACTTCTTCTATGAGGACGAGCTCGCGGCGATGCAGAACGTCGGCATCCTGACGAAGCTATCGCTTGCCTGGTCGCGCGACGGCGACAGGAAAGTCTACGTGCAGGACAAGATGCGCGAGGACGCCGCGGAGCTTTACGCATGGCTTGAGCGCGGCGCTCATTTCTACATTTGCGGCGACGCCAAGCGCATGGCTGCTGATGTCGACAAGACCCTACACGCGATCGTTGAGCAGCATCGCGGATGCGACGCGTCTTCGGCGAAAGCCTATATCGCCGAGATCAAGGCGGCAGGTCGCTATCAGGCCGATGTCTATTGATGTACGCATGAACGCGCTTTCCGCCGCACAACCTGTTCGGACGACATGCCCATACTGCGGCACCGGGTGCGGCGTTCTCGGCGGCCCGTCGCCGCAGACCCAGGGCGACCCACTACATCCGACAAATTTTGGGCGAGTCTGCGCCAAAGGTTCAGCGCTCGGCGAAACGCTTGGTCTCGGGAATCGGCTGCTTCATCCGATGGTCGACGGCGAACCCGCGGACTGGAACACGGCGCTCGATCTCGTTGCCCGCCGGTTTAACGAAACTATCGCCGCGCATGGTCCGGATTCGGTGGCGTTCTATGTCTCCGGGCAGCTTCTGACGGAAGACTACTACGTCGCCAACAAGCTGATGAAGGGCTTCATCGGTTCGGCAAATATCGACACCAATTCGCGGCTCTGCATGGCATCCTCCGTCGCGGGCCACACACGCGCCTTCGGCGAGGACATTGTTCCGTGCTGCTATGAGGATCTCGACGAGGCCGATCTGGTGGTCCTTGTCGGCTCGAACGCCGCGTGGTGCCACCCCATCCTGTTCCGGCGCCTCACTGACGCACGCGAGCGCCGCGGCACGAAAATCGTCGCCATCGACCCGCGCCGTACTGCCACCGCCGCCGACGCCGACCTCTTCTTGCAGCTCAATCCCGGCACCGATGTCGAGTTGTTCAACGGCCTGCTCGCCAATCTTGCCGGCACGCCGTCGCTCGACTCGGACTATATCGACCAATTCACTACGGGATTTCATGAGACGCTTGAGCAGGCCAGGACCGATGCTCCCGACATCAGGACGATCGCTGAAATTTGCGGCCTGCGACAGGATGATGTCCGCACGTTCTTCGAGCTGTTTGCGAAGACGGAACGCACCGTCACCATCTATTCCCAAGGCGTCAACCAGTCCTCCCGTGGCACCGACAAGGTCAACGCCATCATCAACTGCCATCTGGCTACAGGACGCATCGGGCGTCCCGGCACGGGACCGTTCTCCTTCACCGGCCAGCCGAACGCGATGGGAGGGCGTGAGGTCGGCGGCCTGTCGAACCAGCTTGCCGCGCACATGGATTTCACGCCGGAGAACATCGACCGCGTCCGACGCTTCTGGGGAGCGCCGCGTGTCGCCGGACGACCAGGGCTGAAAGCCGTCGATCTGTTCAGTGCTGTCGGCGAAAAGCGGATCAAGGCAATCTGGGTGATGGGCACGAACCCCGCAGCCAGTCTCCCGGACGGCAACAGTGTACGGATGGCGCTGAAGAACTGCGATTTCGTCGTCGTTTCCGACTGCGTTGCCGATACCGACACCGGCCGCCTCGCGGATGTACTTCTCCCCGCGGCGGGATGGGGCGAGAAGGACGGCACGGTTACGAACAGCGAGCGCCGCATTTCCCGTCAGCGTGCCTTTATGCCGCTCCCGCAAGAAGCGCAGCCGGACTGGTGGATCGTGACGGAGATTGCACGCCGCATGGGCTTTGCCGATGCGTTTGCCTATCGGCGGCCGTCCGAGATTTTCCGGGAGCATGCCGCTCTTTCCACGTTCGAAAACAATGACTCGCGTGTTTTCGATCTCGGCGGCCTCGCCGGATTCGACGACCGTCAATACGATCTTTTGCCTCCGATCCAGTGGCCTGTGCCCATCGGCGAGCAAAGCGGAAAGGCACGCATTTTTGCGGATCGCAAATTCCCGACCCCGGACGGCCGCGCCCGCTTCGTCGCAACGCCCTATCGAGGTCCGGCAAACGCAACTGACGATAGCGCGCCACTTGTACTGAACACCGGCCGCATGCGCGATCAATGGCACACCATGACCCGGACCGGCGAGGTGCCGCGCCTCATGAGCCAGGCCCCCGAGCCCCTGCTTGATATTCATCCGTCGGATGCGGCGCGGTTCGGCATTGCCGATGGCGGCATTGCGGAAATCTCCAGTTCGTGGGGGCGCGCCATCGCGCGGGTCCGTCACACTACAGATCAGAAACCCGGCCAAGCGTTTCTTCCGATGCATTGGACCGACAACCTGTCGGCGCGCGGAACGCCTGGCCGCGTCGTAAATCCCGCTTGCGACGCCGTGTCCGGACAGCCGGAACTGAAGCATACACCCGCCCGCGTCACGCCTTTGAACATACGGTGGGAAGGCGTTCTCCTGTCGCATGTCCGCTTCCGTCCGCGCGGCCTCACCCATTGGTCGCGAAGCGCCGTCACCGGCGGATATGCCTATCGCCTCGCCGGAGAGGAACCGATCGGCGAAGGCATTCTGCTTGGCCTGTCGCTGATGAAAGAACGGAAGGATGCCTTGGACATTCACGACAAGAGGCGAGGGATATTCCGGGCGGCCAGTTTCGATGCAGGCGGTGTCCTGACGGAGTGCCTCCTGGTCGCGCCTCCCGGGGAACTTCCGGATACGGCATGGCTGGCGGAATTGTTCGGCTCGGGCTCGCCGGTGCCGGCCGCGGACCGCCTTCTTGTGCTCGCGGCGCGGCCGGTCGCGGCTTCCGCAGGTGAAGGGCGGATTGTCTGTTCCTGCTTCGGCGTAGGCGAGACGCGGATAGCACGCGCCATCGGCGACGGTGCGCGCGACACGTGTGCGCTCGGACGCCTTTTGCGCTGCGGCACCAATTGCGGCTCCTGCCTGCCAGAGCTGCGTGACCTCATTTCTCGGGAAGCGGGCCATATCCCCGCAACACCGTTCGATTCAGCACCCGGTGGAAAGGATCCTCTCGCATGCACCATCTGATCCTGATCGCAGCCCTTGCCGCCGCCACGGCTCTCGGCTTTCTCGTATTCACGAATCTGTTGAGAAACGGCGACGGCGCGCATGTGGCCGAATCGACGATCGGCACGACCGCGTTCCTCGCGGCCCCGATCCTTGCCTTCCATTCGCACGGATGGGCCTCGGCCCTCATCACGGCTGCCGTGGCGCTCGGTATTTACGCCATGATCCGCCTTTCGGTGCCGCCCGCCTATCTCCAGCGCGCGGCGCCATGGGCATCGGCGACGCTACTGCTCGTCTGCCTTCCCTATGTCAATTAGCCAAAGCCCGTCCGCGAGATTTCGACACTTGCTCCCAGCCATGGGCCGATTTCACGATCCGCGGAAGCGGTTCGCTCTATTCGAAGATGATCAGACGCGATGCCGCGCGCGCAGTCGGTGAAAACTGGGAAATAGCTCGGAATGAAAGCTGGCGCTCCCTAGGGGAGCGGAGAATTCAAGCAAATACAGCGCCTTAGATAACAAGTTTGGGCCACTCAAGCCCATTGCGATCCATCGCCGTTCCAGAGCGCCGCCCAAACCCCGGCCGTTGGGGCAATCTGACACCGCTCACGAAACTTCACCCTTTGTCTAAATCAAACGCTCAACTTTTTTGGCCGCTGCTGGGCCCCTTCCGAGTTCGACTATTCGTCGCCGGAGGCGAACTACCACCCGCTTCGCACGCGGATAGTCCTTCATGCGACCTACACTTCTAAGGGAGACGAGTATTGCAGCCCTTCACTAAGCAAGCTTTCGCGACCGCGATAGCGACTCATTTCATGGACCAGTTCGGCAAATGGGGTTACCCACCAGCCGACTTTGACGCGCAGGCCCCGCAGACGGTGACATTCGTCACCCGGACGGCCGGCCTCAACCACCCCGCTGCGGCTCTCAGTGACTTCAACAAAACATACTTCGAACTTCTAAAGGCGATGTACGGCAACAATCTCGGTCGGAAGCGAGCCGTCCAACCGCTAGCCTACGCCTTTTTGGATTTCGCCGGGAGCAGGCTCGGGAAAGCTATCGTCCCTGACCTTCCGCATGTTCATGCTCTCATGCTCGCCCATCCCGACCAGGCAACGCGCCTTCGAGCGCTCTGCCACTCACTTCCCCTTTTTTCGGATGCGCAGAGTTTTGACCCGACCAAACAGAGTTTGGAAGGTATCGCGACATATTGCATGAAGGGGCTCATCTCTTCACGCGGAGAGATGCTGGAACGCGGCCAGCTGTGGGAGGTGTTCCCTCGAACGATCTAGTGTTGAGCGCCCTGCGCGCCATGAACTGACGGTCCCGCCGAATGCGTAGGAGTGCTTCTATGTTGCGAATGAATCCGGATTGGCACTTTGACAGCCCCGGGCCGATCGAACCCGGCGTGATCTCCACGTTTTTAAATTTCATTGCGCGGATGGCTGGCCAGGACTCGAGTAAGCAGGTGCTCGAGTTGTTCAAACGTCGCTTCGCGGCGGCGGCCGACGTGCCTTACTTTCCCAGCAGCAACTTAAGCTGGGCACAGACCGACCTCGAGCGGGTGATGAACGCGGCGGCGGACAATGCGCCGCTCTTTATCTCCTCCTTCGTCGCTGGCTGTGAAGAGCTTCGGCAAATGAACATCGGCCTTCCCGTGCCTGACGTGGGGCGCGTCAATCGAGCTCTTAACGAGGGCGGCGCCGCCTATCAGATCCGCGGCGACGAACTGATTGCCACTCGTACACCAATTGTTGTCGACGTCCCGTCCAAGTCGCCTTCGCTTGATCAGCAAGCTCAGGCGATCATCGAAGACAGCTTGGTGAAGGCGGATCGCGCTCTAATCGACGGCAATGGGCGGCAAGCGGTTCAGGAACTGCTATGGTTGCTGGAGACGCTCTCCACGGCCTTTCGCGGCCTTCCCGCCAGCACAGGAACGGTGCAAGGAAAATACTTCAACAAGATCGTTGCCGAACTCCGCGCGGGTCAACGGGGTACCCATCAAGAGCAGATCTTCAACTGGATGGTCGCGCTGCACGGCTTTCTGTCCACGCCAACGGGCGGCGGCATCCGGCATGGGCTCGACCTGGTTGATGGCGATCCCGTCTTGATTGATGAGGCGCGTCTCTACTGTAATTTAATCCGCAGCTACATCAGTTATTTGATGGCGGCCCATGCCCGCTTGAAATCTGCCTGATCCGCACGACTGTCTGCTCTCAAAGCCCCAAAGCTTTGACTATTTGGGCTTTGATCGCCGCCGCATCGAACCCGCCAACTTCGGTCGTCGTCAGCAGGCCCACCTCAGGCTCGCCGTCCAAGACCGGCAAGACTCCCGCGTCGCGATACCATTTCTCTTTTGCCTTCCAGCGCCGAACATAATCCGGCCTATCCATCATGCCGAGATGTTCGATCAACAGTCTTCGACCCGTCTCCGCGTCATCAATTGTGAAGTCGGGATAGCGCACTGAGCCATCAGGTCCCCTGAAGGGTTGCTCGTAGCTATAAGGGAGTTTCAAATCTTCGAGGATGTCGGCGATTATGACCTCAGACTTGGATCGCACCAGCTCCCCGCGTGTTGTACGGTGCACTAGACGTTCCTCCAGAAACGTCCCGCCGAATGCAGCAAGCTTCGGCTCGGCGAACAGGTTCGTGAGCCGCCTCGCGGTTTCGGAATGGTCCGCACCTGACATTTTCATCAAGTCGCGCAAATCACCTTGATGGAACAACACCACTTCGCGCTGCTGCCGCGTCAGGCCGGTATAGAGCAGTTCGCGTGAGAGCAGACGGCAAGGGTTTGGTACGATGAGAAACGTGGTGCCAAACTCGCTTCCTTGAGCCTTATGGATCGTTAGCGCGTAGGCAAGCTCCAGTCGTTCATTGCCATCCTCGCTAAAGTCCGAACTGCCGAACCCAAACTTGTAACCAAGCTGGGTCGAGAACTCGACCTCCAGCTTCCAAGGCAAACCCTTCAGCTTCCAACTCTTGCCCTTATACTGCCCGACAACCAGTCCTATCTCGCCATTTGCGAGATAGGCATTCTCGTTCCGAGGGTAGACATCGCGCCGGCGGCCGTTTGAAAGATTAATTACCTTGTCACCGTAAAGGATCGCCTGACTTCCCATTGGTTTTGCGATCTTGCGATGCCAATACGTCTCGACGTCTGCCCACCCCCGAACGGAGACGCGAAATAGCCGCTTTATCCAGCGATTCAGGCCATCTATGCCTGTCTCTCCCGCACGGATGGGTGTGAGGATTTGCCAAGCCTCGACGCCTGCGCCGCCCCCTTGGCGTTGGCCGTCCACCTCACGGGACGAGCTGAAATAGGCCCGGCCATTCCACTCAGAACCACCTAGGCTCACCTCGAATGCCGTCTCATCATCGACAGCTTCGTCCATACCCTGACGAACGTATGCCGTCAGCTCGAGCAGCAGCTTTGCCTGCAGGTCTCCCCCGCCTTCCCACCTGATTGCGCGAACATTATGGGCTGAGCCTGCAGCTAAGCGGCCCCATACTTCGTCTGCGCCCGGATCAGGCGCCTCGCCACTGAACCAGCGAGAAAGAAGAACGTCATCGCGAACGGCGTCGGAGCCATCCAGGCCGTCGGACTGCCGGCGCACAACGGTAAGCTCGGCGAGCCCGTGGGGGTTATCCTGCTCCCGCAACAAACGGATCATATCAACGAACGGACGTCCCGCGCCGATCGGCGGAAGCTGCCGTGGATCCCCAACGAAAATGAGTCGCTGGACACTTGATGGATCAAACGCATCAATTGTTGCGGCGAGTTGATCCTCCGTCAGCATCGATGCTTCGTCGATAATTACTGTGGCGAAACCGTTCTCGCGGCCGGAGGCGTTTGTGACTAGATACGCGCCGGTCTGAGCGTTGTACCGGCCGAAACCGAGTAGAAACTGTGCTAGCGTGAATGCTTTTACATCGCCGGCTTTCTTCTGCATCTGTACACGTGCTTTGCCGGTCGGGGCCAGCAATAGAACCCCGCCTTCGCGAACCTGATCGAGCGACAAAAGAGCGAGCAGCAGCGTTGTCTTGCCAGTTCCGGCGGGACCGATCAGCACCGAGGCGCGAGAGCGAAACAGCTTTTCTAGCGCGGAAGCCTTTTCCTTGCGCGCCATAATTTCTGATGTGTCGGCCTCTTTGGCAGGTCCGCCGAGCGCACGATCGATCAGTCCCTGCCAGTCGTGATCACCTCCATGCCGCGCTCCGCCAATGCGTCGCCTGAGCCGCGCACCAATCAGCGCGCGCGTTGCAACAAAGCGATCAAGCTGCCACGCGGGGGCGCGGGTTGCGGTCTCGACGCGTTCGATCTCAGGTTTGAAGCTTGTTTGGAACGCATCGATCCAGTCTCCTGAAATGGCGCAGGGCGGAGAAACTTCGGCGGCACGCACGCGCTCTACCAACCAGTCCTGCGGCAGTAAAGTATGCCCTTCTTCGAGCGAAGCCTCTTCTAGCGTCTGAATGATGAGCGCCCGGCCGCGACGCGGATCGATCGCTTCGGCGCAAGCGGATGGCGCGGGGATGGGGACCGCCGCAAGCACATGCGGAGCAGGAAACAAACCTCGATCGACGACCGGTAACGGGATGCTGTCCACACGTCCGCGGTCCCCTTCGAAGCAAAGATATGGATTCGCGAGAATTGCGGAGTCATCGAAATCTATCTTCGCCTGGGTGCGCTCTTCCCTGACCCACCACCGCTGTGCCTGCGCGGTTGAAATTTCGAAACGCGCAAGTAGCTTGAGTAGATCACGCCGCTCAGGTCGCAAGCTCTCCCATAGTTTCGCTGCAACAGGGCCCACAAAACCTGCAAGGTCGGAAGGCAATTGTGTCGGATCTCGCAGTATGGACTCGACGACCGGCCAGGGATCGCGAATGTCCTCGCCACCATCGGCATGCAACAGGTTGCCTACAGCGTGCGCGAGCAATGTGCCGTTGGGTAGACCCAGCGCGGTAAGGGCGGATCCCAGCCCCGGGAAAGCGCCGCGCAAGCGCCACAGTCGATTCAGCTCCGCGTCGATCCAGCGGCGGGCTGCCGCCCAGTCGCCGGGAAGCAGCGCCTCGTAACGGCTGACGACGGTTGCGGCTGACAACAGCACAGACACAGCCTGGTCATGACTCACATGTTCCGCGCCCATCGAGAAGGCATCGAAGCTTTCAGCGGGTGCGTGGAGCACAAATGGCTGCATATCAAAGTAAGGGTCAGCCTCGGCAAGTGCCAGCAGTTCGCGATAGGGAAGGAGGAATCCATCGCCTATCTCCGGACGGATCGAATGGCTGATTTCACGTTCCCAAACCATAGATCGCAAGGCGTCTGGCGCAGTGTCCTCATAGGCGTACTCCGTCGCGCCTCCGACACCTGTAACGCGGCCAATCCCCACGATCACACGGCGCGGATCTTCAGTGAGCGGCGTCCGCTTTGCGTAGAAAAAGACCAGTGACGAGTCGCGCTCGACCGCTCCGAAAAAGGTGTCGAGCATAACGAGTTGATTGCGACGTTCCTGGACCCAGATGCTCTCGAAACCGAGGTCCGGTTCTAATTCCGGTCGAAAGCCAAGTGCCAGTCGCTTGGACACCTCGGGCACACCTTCCTCTCCCTTCATCATCCAGCCGAAGGGAACAGCCGAAGCTGACCAAGGGGCGTGAACGTAGCGGGTGTGACGGAAATGCGCGTAGAGCGCATTGTGCTCATACGGATGTGGGAATCGACGTTCATAGGAGAAATTTGCCATGAAAGCGCCGCGCTCGGACACGCATGCTGGAAGGCGGGCTCCTTCACAATCGAACAGCTCTCCTTTGACCGACGTCTCCCACGCGTCGTCCCGTGTATCCCCAATCCGCGGCAGCGCGATGCAATGTGTGTTTGCGAGTGGGTTAGCACACACCCGCCCTGACCACCCTGAATCGTGCCAGGGTACCCGGATCGAAATGTGCCGCGTGGGCAGCTTGCGCGCACCTTCGATCAGGACGGACCCCCATCTGCAATGCCGGCAGCAATTCAGCGGCCGGCAGAGCCTAAGGCCCGCCCGCGGGGATTGTAAACCGCGGACCCCACCGCCTATTCTGCGCGCCGGTTACGGGGGGATGGCTGAGTGATCACGGGCGGGCTGAAGAACAAGATCGACGCGGTCTGGAATGCGTTCTGGGCGGGCGGCATTTCCAATCCCATCGAGGTGATCGAGCAGATCACCTATCTGCTCTTCATCAAGGGCCTCGACGACATCCACACCCGCGAGGAGAACAAGGCCAACACGCTCGGCCGGCCGATGGAGCGGCGCGTCTTCCCGGAGGGCAAGGACGGCATCGGTGCTGGCGGCGGCATTGCTTTTGAGGAGATGCGCTGGTCGCGCCTGAAGAACAAAGACCCCAAGACCATGTTCGACCTGGTCGCCGAACATGTCTTCCCGTTCCTCCGCACCATGGCCGAGGAAGGCACGGCCCACGCGACGCACATGAAGGGCGCGCGCTTCACCATCCCGACGCCGGCGCTGCTCGCGCGCGTGGTCGATCTCCTTGCCGAGATCCCGATGGAGGACCGCGACACCAAGGGCGATCTCTACGAATACATGCTGTCGAAGATCGCGACGGCGGGCCAGAACGGCCAGTTCCGCACGCCGCGCCACATCATCGCGCTGATGGTCGAGATGACGGCGCCGACGCCGCAGGATGTGATCTGCGATCCGGCCTGCGGCACCGCGGGCTTCCTCGTCGCCGCCGGCGAATATCTCCGCGACAATCATCCGAACCTGTTTCACGACCAGGTGCTGAACGCGCATTTCAACAACAGCATGTTCCACGGCTTCGATTTCGACAGCACCATGCTGCGCATCGGCACGATGAACATGACGCTGCACGGCGTCGACAATCCCGACATCCGCTACAAGGATTCGCTGTCGCAGGATCATGCCGGCGACGAGGACCGTTATTCGCTGGTGCTCGCCAACCCGCCCTTCGCCGGTTCCCTCGATTATGAATCGACGGCGAAGGATCTTCTGTCGATCGTCAAGACGAAGAAGACCGAGCTTCTGTTCATGGCGCTGTTCCTGAAGCTGCTGAAGCCCGGCGGGCGCGCGGCCGTCATCGTGCCGGACGGCGTTCTGTTCGGCTCATCGACCGCGCACAAGGCGATAAGGAAGATGCTGGTCGAGGATCACAGGCTCGATGGCATCGTGAAGCTGCCCTCGGGCGTGTTCCGTCCCTATGCCGGCGTCTCGACTGCGATCGTGCTGTTCACGAAAACCAATTCAGGCGGCACGGACCAGGTCTGGTTCTACGACTGCCAGGCCGACGGTCTTTCTCTCGACGACAAGCGCAATCTTCTGCTGTCGGAAGACAAGCTCGGCCCGAATGCTGCACTGGACGAAGGGGAGCACGCGAAGAACAATCTTCCGGACGTGGCCGCGCGCTGGCAGCAGCGCGAGGGCGCGGAGCGCGACCGGACGCGTACGGACCAGAGCTTCTGTGTGCCGAAGTCTGACATCGTGAAGGCAGACTACGACCTCTCCATCAACCGCTACAAGCTCGTAGTGCACGAAGCGGCGGACCACCGCCCGCCGAAAGAGATCATCGCGGAACTGAAGACGCTGGAACAGGAGATCGCCGACGGGCTCGCTGAGCTGGAGATGATGCTGTGAGTATCCCGCAGCTTTCCATCGGAGAGTTTTGCGCGACCGGTAGCGGAGGTACCCCTGATCGCGGGAACGATCAGTACTACGGTGGCTCGATCCCTTGGGTGAAGTCCGGCGAGCTTCGGGAAAGTGTTATACTTGACACTGAAGAGAAAATTACGGAGCTCGCCCTCCGAGAGAGCAGCGCTAAGATCGTTCCAAGCGGCACCATCCTGCTTGCGATGTATGGTGCAACGGTTGGCCGCATGGCTGTTCTAGGCGTTGATGCAGCGACGAATCAGGCGGTCTGCAACATTCGCCCTGATCCTAATCGTGCGGACACGAGATATGTGTTCCACGGCTTGCAGGCTAAGTTGGATTATTTCCTCTCCCGTGCAGCTGGAGGAGCGCAACCGAATATTTCGCAAGGAATTGTCCGCGATACGAAGTTGCCGCTTCCCCCGCTCGGCGAACAACGGCGGATCGCAGCGATCCTAGACAAGGCCGATGCGCTGCGCCTCAAGCGCAGGTGTGCGCTAGAATTGCTCGACGGACTGACGCAATCGATTTTTCTTGAGATGTTCGGAAATCCGCGCCTCGATGAGGTCCGCTGGCAAAGCGTTCCCTTCGAAGAGGCTTGCAGCGACGTGACGGCAAAGTCAGGCAAGCTCCAGCGAGCTGAATACCTACAACAGGGAACAGTGCCAATAATAGACCAAGGTCAAAAGTTCGTTGCAGGGTGGTCGGACGACCAGGAGTTGGTGACCCGAGTTGAAGATGCTGTAATCGTGTTCGGCGATCATACAAGAGCCGTCAAATATGTAGATTTCGACTTCATTGTTGGGGCTGATGGTGCCAAGGTTCTTAGGCCGTCCGGCCGATACATCCCGAGGTTCTTCTCCGCCTTGATGGAGAACATGCCGATCCCAGATCTCGGATATTCAAGACATATGCGCGAGGTAAAGAAGCTTTTCTTCCCCGTCCCCCCTCTTGTGCTCCAGCAGGAATTTGCCGCGCGTATGAAGAGGCTCGATGAAGTTCGTTCTCAATACTTTGTGGCGAGCGCCGCGCGACTCGATAGTCTATTTTTGTCGTTACAACAGCGTGCGTTTTCCGGAGGGTTGCCATGACGGGAGAGCTCCTTCCGGCGTGGCCGCGAGTTTCGAAAGAGGTCTGGCTGCCTCTCGCAAAATCGGCGTCAGCACCTGATGATCTTTTTGTAGTTTTGGTCGAAGCCTTGGCCGAAGCCCCACACGCGGTGCCAGAGCGTCCTGTTCCGCCGGCTGAGGCGTTTGATGAGAACGGCAAAATTGCTGACCCCCACTGGCTCAGCGTCATGGGTCAATACGAGAGGTTAGCGGCGTCAGTCATGGACTATCGAGGCCGTTATGAGACAGCCTTGAACTCCGAACAGAACGCGCGACAGTTTTTTATGTGGCTAGGCTCAGGCGTTTCTACGGAAGCGGATGCTATCACCTTCCTCGAGTCTGCTCACGAGGCGCTGGAAGCTTACGGCAGCCCAGAACTAACCCGGCGGTTTGAGCAGCTCATGAACCGCTTTGTTCGGAACTTCAATCTCCGATACGAAATCCGGGACCCATTCTCTTTCAGCGCGACGATGCCCGGCGTCTTCTCGAAGATGATTTCGGAGATCAGGCAGATCGCTGATGCTGACGTTCATCTGCGCGATCTTCTGAGAGACTTTGAGGCTGCGTACGCGGATCTCCGGGCCGAGCGATCTTCAGGCCGTATGAAGACGTGCTTGCAAAAGCAGTTCAACCTCCTCGAAGCATTGGGACGGAAATGTCCCAACGTCACTGAACAAACGCTAGGTCGAATCTGCAATCAGCTCGACTGGCCCCACGACGCCGTTAGGGACGTCGGACAGCGCCTTTATAGGTTTGGTTCAGACTATCCGGGCGTACGGCACGCAGGTACCGAAGCAAACGCACGACGACCCCTCATGATGAAGGACTTCATAAGCATCTCCCTCATGCTGGCTTCGTTTACGCCGTATGTTACGCACGGTCTGGACTCAGACCGTTGTTATAGCGCCTAGCCATGTCCAACTTCGCCTTCCTCTCCGCAGAATTTCCCGCCGTGTACGACGCGGCGGTCGAGGCGGAGCGGCAAGCGGCGGTGTCGCCGACGGCCTCGGCCTTCTTCGCCGGCAAGGCGGTCGAGATCGCGGTCAAATGGGCGTTCCGCTCCGACCCGAACCTCAAGCTCCCCTATATGGACAATATCGCTGCGCTTCTGCACGAGCCGACGTTCAAGAAGGCGGCGGGGCGCGCGGTTTTCGAGAAGGCGCGGTTCATCAACACGTTGCGCAACCGCGCGGTCCACGAGGAAAAGAGCGTCCGCGCCGCCGATGCCGAAGGCGCGGTGCGCGAACTCTTCCATGTCTGCTTCTGGCTGGCGCGCACCTACGCCCGCACGGCAAAGCCAGGCGAGACTCTGAGCTTCGACGCCTCTCATCTGTCCCGCCGCGACGACGTATTGAAGCGCGCGATGGCGCAGCTGAAGGCGCAGCAAGCCGAACTCGACGCCCGCGACGGCGACCTCAAGAAACTGCTCGCCGACAAGGACAGCCTCGACGAGGAACTGAAACGCCTGCGCATGGAGGTCGCTGCCGCGCGCGAGGCCGCCGAGGCGTTGCCTAGCACGCACGACTACAACGAGGCCGCGACCCGCGACCGCTATATCGATCTTCTGCTGCGCGAGGCGGGCTGGGACCTCGACGCCAAGGACGTGCTCGAATTCCGCGTCGAGGGCATGCCGAACAATGAGGGCGTCGGCTTTGTCGATTACGTGTTGTGGGGCCGCGACGGCAAGCCGCTCGGTCTGGTCGAAGCCAAGCGCACGAAGAAGGACGCGCGCGAGGGCCAGCAGCAGGCAAAGCTCTACGCCGATCTTCTGGAAAAGCGCTACGGCCAGCGGCCGGTGATCTTCTACTCCAACGGCTACGAGCACTGGATCTGGGACGATATGCGCTCGCCGCCGCGCGAGATCGGCGGCTTCTACACCCAGAGCGAACTGGAGTGGCTGATCCAGCGCCGCACCGGACGCAAATCGCTGGCGTCCGAGGTCATCGACAGCAAGATCGTCGAGCGTCCGTACCAGCACCGCGCCATCCGCGCGATCGGGAAACACTTCGAGGAGGACGGCGAGCGCAAGGCGCTGCTGGTGATGGCGACCGGCTCGGGCAAGACACGCACCGTGATCGCGCTGGCCGATCTGTTGCAGCGCGCGGGTTGGGCCAAGCGCGTGCTGTTTCTTGCCGACCGCGTGGCGCTGGTGAACCAGGCCGTCGGCGCCTTCAAGCGGCATCTGCCGGATTCGGCGCCGGTCAATCTCGTGACCGAACGGGCGGGGGAAGGCCGCGTTTTCGTCTCGACCTACCCGACCATGATGAATCTCATCGACGGGCGGCAGGACGGTGTGGCGCGGTTCGGGCCGGGTTATTTCGATCTCATCGTCATCGACGAGGCGCACCGCTCCGTCTACCAGCGCTACCGCGCGATCTTCGAGTATTTCGACAGCCTGCTTGTCGGCCTCACCGCGACGCCGAAGGACGAGATCGACCGCAATACCTACGACCTGTTCGATCTCGAGAACGGCGTACCGACCGACGCCTATTCTCTCGACGAGGCGATCGCCGATGGCCATCTCGTGCCGCCGCAGGCGATCTCGGTGCCACTGAGGATAGTGCGCGGCGGCCTTCGCTATGACGAATTGAGCGAGGACGAAAAAGACCAGTGGGACATGCTGGAATGGGGCGAGGACGAGCCGCCCGACAGCATCGACCCGGCCGAGATCAACCAGCGCCTGTTCAATCAGGACACGGTGGACCACGTCATCGCCCATCTGATGGAAAACGGCCAGAAGGTCGAGAGCGGCGACCGGCCGGGCAAGACGATCATCTTCGCCAAGAACCAGAAGCACGCCCTGTTCATCGAGGAGCGGTTCAACGCCGCCTTTCCGGGCCTTGCCGGACATTTCGCCCGTGTCATTACCCATCAGACCGGCGCCTATGCGCAGGCCCTGATCGACGATTTCTCGCGCAAGGATTCGGCGCCGCACATCGCGATCTCGGTCGATATGCTGGACACCGGTATCGACGTGCCGGAAATCCTCAACCTCGTCTTCTTCAAGCCGGTGCGCTCGAAGACCAAGTTCTGGCAGATGATGGGGCGCGGCACGCGGCTGTGCCCCGATCTCTTTGGACCAAGTAAGGACAAGGAATATTTCTCGGTCTTCGACTTCTGCCAGAACCTCGAATTCTTCGCCGCCAATCCCGACACGAAAGACGCCAAGCCCGGCCGCTCGCTATCGGAGCTTCTGTTCGCGGCGCGGCTCGACCTGATCCTCGCGCTCGACGAGAAGAATGCGAAGGGCGACGGGTTTTCGTCCGGCGGTCAGGCGTCCTATGGCGACGCGCCGCCGACGGAAGAGCAGGTCCGTGCCGGTGCGCTTGATGTGCTGCAGAACATCGTCGCCGGTGTGAACCTCGACAGCTTCATCGTCCGCCGGCACCGCAAGGCGGTTGAGAAATACCGCGACAAGGCGGCCTGGGCCGCGCTCGATCTGGACAAGCGCGAGGAGCTGTTCTCGGAAGTCGCGGCGCTGCCCTCGTCTCACCGTCTTGGAACGGAAGAGGCGAAGCATTTCGACCTTCTGATCTTCTCGCTCCAGCTTGCGCTGCTGAAAAGCACCAAGCGCTTCAAGACGCTGAAGAAGGATTTGATCGAGATCGCCGAGGCCCTCGAAATGCAGACCGCCATTCCGATGATCGCGCGTCAAGCGGCTCTGCTGGCGGAGATTCAGGCGGAAGCTTGGTGGGAGGGATTGACCGTCCCGATCCTGGAGTTCGTGCGGCTGCGGATGCGCGATCTCGTCCAGCACATCGACAGAACGAAAAAAGCGGTCATCTACTCCAATTTCGACGATGTCATCGGCGAGGGTGAGGACGTAACGCTCCCGCAAGTCGGCGAATTCGATTTCGTTCGCTTCAAGCGCAAGGCGCGTGATTTTCTCAGAAAACATGAGGACCATATCGCGCTCGGCAAACTGCGCCGCGGCAAGCCCCTGACCGCGACCGACATCTCCGAGCTTGAAAAGATGCTGCTCGAAGCCGGGATCGGCGATGCAGAGGACATCGCGCGGGCTGCGGCACTCAGCCAAGGGTTCGGGCGGTTCGTGCGCTCGCTTGTGGGGCTGGACCGCGCCGCCATGAACGAGGCCTTCGCCGAATTCATCTCAGGCGGCACCGCCACCGCCGCTCAGATGGAATTCGTCGGCATGGTGATCGAAGAGCTGAGCCACAACGGCCTGATGGATCCCGCGCGTCTGTACGAGCAGCCATTTTCCGGCATTGCGCCCCAGGGGCCGGAGCAGGTTTTCGACCTTGAGCGTGCCAGGCGTCTCGTCGCGGTCCTAAAGGATATCGACCAGGCAGCCGCAGGCTGATTCCTGCGGCGTTAAATCCCATTCCGCTTTCGTTCAATGGAAAGCTCCCCGCACTAGATGTAGTAGCAATGCTGCCCGAACGGACATGACGGGCCGTCAGCGCGCCGTTTCAACAACGGCACGTTGCAACTCTCTGTGTGATCGATTATCAAGGTTCTGAGCGTTGCGTGCAGCGCTCAGGGGTCTGAAAACCCCTCACACAGCAGCCGGAGCACGGCTGTGAACGTGCTCCCCGATGCAAGCGCCGGGGAGGCCGTGGTCCCGTTCTCGCGAGAGAGCGGTCATGTCCAGGGCTCGTCCTAAAGGCCACGGCAGCCCTCTGTGTGAGGCTTTTCAGCTCCCCGGTTTGCATCTCGGGGGCGACGACTTTGAACCTTGCAATCGCGGCCAATGGTCAGCCACAGCTGATCGAAGTAGATCCCCACATCAACGTGGTGTTCGGCAGCGATCGCGCGTTCCTGCCCTATACGGCCGTCGCCCTACAATCCTTAATCACCGCCTACACCGACAAGCGGCCGCTCCGGGTATTCCTCCTGCTCGCTGACCCTCTGGGGGAGGAGGACCGTGCCCGGTTTGCGGAGTTGCAGAGCATCCGCAGATTCGAGCTGCGCGAGATTCTGGTGGATGCCTCGCGGTTCCGGAATATCCGCACGACAGCCGGGATATCGGTCGCGACCTATTACCGTCTCTACATGCATCTGCTTCTGCCCGAGCAGGCAAAGCGGGCGATTTGGCTCGACGGAGACATCATTGTTCGGAAATGCATCAGCGGTCTTTTCGACGCGGACATCGGTAACGCCTTATTCGGAGGCGTGGAGGACTCGCACAGCGCTCTCTATCGCCGGCGTTTCGGGGTCCACGAAAGCGCGGCGAATGTAAATTGCGGCGTGCTGCTTGTGAATCTGGAACTCCTGCGCGAGGTGCCATTCCTCCCGGAGATCGACGCTTTTCTCAAAAGTCATGGACACAAGATCATGCTGGGTGACCAGCAGATTCTCAACACGCTGTTCCATGAGCAGATCGCGTATGTGCCTCTTCATTGGAACGTGCACGGACGACTCCTCGATCGGAACTGGGTACTTAAAAACCGTCACCTAAACAGCCTTTCCATGCGCGCAATCGAAGCCGCGCTGAAGAGACCATCGATCGTCCACTACTGCGGGAATATAAAGCCCTGGAATAGCGGCGCGCGCCAGCTGGCAACACAGGAATGGCGATCAGCGGCCGCCATCTCTCCCTACCGCGAGAATTTCGAAGGGATCCCTGCGACCGGCGGACGCCGGCGAAAGCTACAGCACATCATCGGCCGCTTCGTTTGGAAGCTTGGAGACCGGCACCGGCAGTGGAAGAAGCTGCGCCGCTTCGCACGGACGACGCAGCTCCCTGCTGTCGCCTATGACCACGAGCTGCTGAACAGGTCGCTGCGTTCCCATATGTACATCGCTTTGACAGAACGACGGCGGCAGATCGGAAGCCGGCCGTTCTCGGCAGATCAACTCCTCTCTTCGCTGCCGGAGATGAGCGCGATCGCCCTGGTCGGGAACAATGAGGACGTCACGGGCGGCTTCCATGAGAATCTCAAACCGATGTTCAGGACGCCTCACATCGGAACGCACATTCAGCCGCATGCTGCCGATGCCTGCCTTTTTCTGCTGCAGAATCTCCGACACCTTCGTCATTGGGACTGTATGCGTGCGTCCCATATGGGAACACCTCTGATTTTTGGGGAAACATCGTTCTTTGGGGCATATGCCGGCTATTATGACCGAAGCGCTTCTGCGCATGAGCGCCGCTGCTTCGGCTACATCTTCGACGATCTTGGCTACTACTTCGACGCCAATCAGCCTTCACGCCTTGAGACAATACTGAACGATCCCGGCTTCGAGCTGTCAGCCGCAATGTTCTGGCGCGCAAGAGCGCTGATCGATCGCGTCCGCACTGAGCGCGTCACAAAATACAACAAGTACGTCCGCAATGGCGGCGCGGCGATCGAGCCCGGCAGCGTGATCGTCGTTGAACAGAGGCCGCAGGACGCCTCGATAATCTTCGGGGCGGCTGGCGGGCACAGCTTCCAAAACATGCTGTGCGCAGCGGTTGCGGAGAACCCGGACCGTCTCGTTTATATCAAGCGTCATCCCGACAATATCCACAACCGGACCGGCACACTGAAGCATCATAGGGCCCGCGTGCTGCCGGATGATTTCGATGTGACGGCCGCGCTTGATGAGTGCCGCTCCGTCTACACGGTTACCTCGCAGGTCGGATTTGAAGCCTTGCTCCGTGGCAAAGACGTAGTGACGTTTGGATTGCCCTTTTACGCCGGCTGGGGGCTGACCGATGACAGGATGAAAATTGCCCGGCGCATGCAAAAGCGATCGATCGAGGAGCTGTTTCACGTCGCCTGCATCAATCTCTCTGCATACGTCAATCCGATGACCGGGCAGTTGATGCAGATAGAGGATGCCTTCGATTACATCCGCATACTCCGATCTCGAGGGGACGCGCTGTGAACGCGTTCACCGCGCGCCCGCTGCTGACGCGAATCTATGTCAACACTGTTGGATTCCTCGATATCTCGAAGTTTTACGTCGGCATCGGACCGGTCGAGATCACTGGCGGATGGAGCTACAAGCCCTGCGACATTGCAGTGATGTATGGCCTTCCAAACCCGCCACGCACTTCGCCGCAGGGGCGGTTGCGGAACGCCATTCATCGCGAGCATCGTGGCCCAGTCATCGTCGTCGAGAGCAGCATTGTCGGTCGAGCATTCCTACCGAGAAAGCAAACACTGATGCGCAGGCTTTTGCGTAGGCCGGCACGCCCGCAACAGCATCATCCTTACTTTCGTGTTGGCGTTGGCGGTGCACTAGGAGACGATGCCGACTTTGGCGCGCACAACTCGCCGTCGGATCGCTGGCAGATGATGCGCGAGCAACTCGGCATCGATGTGCGGCCCTATCGATCCGAGGGTGACCACATTCTGGTTGTCGGTCAGGTTGCCAAGGACGCCTCTCTTCGCGGCATGGACATCACATGGTGGCTCATTGACACTGTGAACAAAATTCGGCGTGTGTCGGCGCGTCCTGTTGTGGTGCGCTTTCATCCCAGCATGAAAGCCTCCGACGGCTCCGCCGTGCGCTCAAATCTTGCAGAGGTTGAAAAGGTCTCCTTCTCGCCTCCCGGACGCCAGATGCGTCACGATCTAGACAATGCATGGTGTTGCGTCACCTACTCGTCGGGGGCCGCAATCGATGCACTCATCGCCGGCGTCCCACCAATCTGCATGTCTCCCGCAAGCCTTGGATACAATATCTGTTCTAGGAATCTTGAGGATGTCGCCTACCCGCTGTTGCCGCGGCGCGAGCAGTTCTTCAACGACCTTGCCTACAGTCAGTGGTCCCTGGATGAAATTGCGAACGGTACGGCGTGGA
Source organism: Hyphomicrobiales bacterium (assembly GCA_022842205.1). Classification (GTDB taxonomy): domain Bacteria; phylum Pseudomonadota; class Alphaproteobacteria; order Rhizobiales; family Methylopilaceae; genus Flaviflagellibacter. Next base: position 222,635 of record JALHQA010000004.1, on the reverse strand, counting down.
CCCACATCTGGCCGACTGTGATGTCGGCCATGTACCGAAGTCCGGCCCTCTCTCCCGCCGAACGCAATGCTCTGTCCCAAGACACTGCTTGACCCTACAACTCGCTTCGATACTATTTTTTGCGGACGGCAACAAAAAATGGCTTGCTCGGCCGGTCCTCGGGAATCGCTTTACTTTTATTAAGTAACTACCCCCTGCCCTTGGATTGGTTTCCTTTTGGCGGCTTGCTCAGCAGCGCCCCCAACGCACTGTTCCACCGATCCCATTCCTTGAGAGCCGCAGGATCTTTGGGGTTCTCTCGGGCAAGTTGCCCGGCTTTCCAAACCATTTCTGCTACCACCTGTAGCTTTTCTTCGTCTGTTACGGCCTCGCGGGGGGTGAGCGACGGACGCTGGAATCTGACGCCGAAGCCGCCTTTTCTTCCATCGGCATTGGGAGAAAAATCTTCCAGAAACTCAAGTCCTTCACGCTCAAGGGCTTCCTTCATCGCCGCAACGCTGCTTTCGGAGGCCAACCGCTTCCCCAGCTCGAAGTCACGGACCGTCGAGATCGATAGCTCGGCGGCATCCGCCAAATCCTGTTGGGACCAGTTCAACATCGCGCGACCAGCCCGGCACTGCATAAGATTCATCGGTCATACTTTTTTGTTGACGAGTAATACATTTTATATGACGATCCATTTATGTCAATGGCACCGACCAGGATCAGGCACCTTCATCCCAATATTCAACCGCGCTGCCTCCGGCGCGCTGCGGCTGCCGAGTATGTCGGCGTGTCGGTAAATACATTTGACAGCCTCGTTAAAGGCGGGTTCCTGCCCGGGGCAAGACGCCTCGGAAACATTCTCGTCTGGGACCGCGTGGAGCTGGACGCCGTCATCGGCAACGAGCAGTCCACCGTAACCGACACAAGCTGGGCCGACATCGACAATGCCCCGTAAACTTCCTCCCTACTGTGAAGCGTGGCGTGATCGGCATGGTCGAATGCGTGTCTATTTTCGACGAGGCAAGGGCAGTCGAATTGCTCTGCCGTCCACAGTGGGTTCAGCAGAATTCCAAGCCGCTTATCTCGCAGCCATGGAAGGCAACGGCGAAGCTCGACGCAAGGAAAAGAATGTCATCCGAAAGAGCGTCGAAGCCTTGGTGCGCTCCTACTTAGGTTCGGCCAAATTCCGATCACTCCGGGAGACGACGAAAACGGGGTACCGCGCTAGGCTGGAATACATACGGAAAAACCACGGCGATCGCTCAGTCGAAGGGCTTACCCCCGTCCGACTGCGGCGTGCCTTTCTAGAGCCCCTAGCGGACCGACCCGGTCAATCCTTGGCAATACTCAAGCTTTTGCGAGTCCTGATTCGGCACGCGATTGAACTCGGTTGGATAGGCTCCGACCCGACATTGGGAATCAAGCGGCCCAAGACGGAAGAGATCCGCTCTTGGACCGAAGATGAAATCGCACGATTTGAGCAACGCTGGCCTATTGAGTCGAAGCAGAGGCTCGCGTTCTCGCTGATGCTCTACACTGGACAACGCCGCTCAGATGTTCACCGAATGACCTGGCGCGATGTTGTCGGCGAAACGATCACCGTGACACAGTCGAAGACCGGCGTTCGCTTAGTGATCCCCCTGCATTTCAAGCTCCGCGAGGTGCTGGCTAAGCATTCCCAAGTGCACGTCGTCATCGTGGCGACCGCGTACGGACGGCCCTTCAGCGTGAACGGCTTCTCGCAATTTCTTCGTGATGCAATTCGCGCCGCAGGCCTTCCAGACGAGTGTCAGCCACACGGCCTCAGAAAAGCAGCTGGAAGGCGTTTGGCCGAGGCCGGCGCGACATCCAAGGAGATCATGGCTGTGCTTGGACACAAAACCTTGGCGGAAACCGAGCGCTACACGCGGGATGCCGATCAGATGCGGCTCGCGAGCGCTGCGGTTATCAAGATGGAGAGCTTTTCGAGCATTCCCAAACCGCGGTCGGCGAGTTTGGGGAAACAGCAAAAAATGGAGGAATTATAGTATGATAGAAAAGGGATTGGCGCTCCCTAGGGGACTCGAACCCCTGTTTTCGCCGTGAGAGGGCGACGTCCTAGACCGCTAGACGAAGGGAGCGCGGCGCGCATCAGCGCGAGGGGCTTCTAATAAGGGTCCGGCCCGGCCCCTTCAAGCTCAAAACTACTGGGCGAGGCCTTCGATCTTGCCGCGATAGGCCAGGCTGTCGGCGTCGAAGACGAGAATCGACTGCCGCCCATCGTCGGCCTCGATCGTCACGAACAGCCTCTCGCCGTCGGATGTCGTGCCGGTAATCCTTTGGCCCTTGCCTACGGGTAGGACCGTTGTGATCTCGCCGGAGGGTACTGCCGTCGCACCATCCTGCTTGACGACACGCCATACGATCACCGACATGACCAGCAGAAAGCCGAACGCCATGATGCCGGTCGAAATGCCGACGAGAAGGCGCAGCCGGCGAACCACGGCTTCCTGAGCCGGATTCAGCTCTTCTTCGTCCACATCGGCGATCTTCTTGGCCATATGACCGATCCTGTTCCTGAAATTCTTGAAATCACGCTGCCGGCGGAAGCGGCGGGCGAACGGCTCGACAAGGCGCTGGCTGCCGCCCTGCCCGACCTCTCGCGCACCCGGATACAGGCGCTGGTGCGCGCGGGCAAGGTGAGCCTCGGCTCAGGGTTAGCCAATGACCCTGGCAGGAAGATTGCGGGCGGGGAGCGGGTGGCCGTCGAAATCCCGCCGCCGGAACCGGCCGAACCGGAGGCCGAGAACATCCCGCTCGACATCGTCCATGAGGATTCCGACCTCATCGTCATCGACAAGCCGGCCGGCCTCGTCGTCCATCCCGGCGCCGGCAACTGGTCCGGCACCCTCGTCAACGCGTTGCTGCACCACTGCAAGGGCTCGCTGTCCGGCATCGGCGGAGTGGAGCGCCCGGGTATCGTTCACCGTCTCGACAAGGACACATCGGGCCTCCTGGTGGCGGCCAAGAACGACAAGGCCCACCGGGCGCTGGCCGAGCAATTCGCCGATCACGGCCGCACCGGCGATCTCGAGCGCGCTTATCTCGCCCTCGTCTGGGGCGCGCCCAACCGGCCGCGCGGCACGATCGAGGCGCCGATCGACCGCGATCCGCGCAACCGCGAGAAGATGCACGTCTCAAGGCCGGACCGCGGCCGCGAGGCCGTGACGCATTGGGAACTGGTGGAGAGCTTCGGCCCGCCGCAAACACCGCTGGTCAGCCTCGTCCAATGTGTGCTGGAAACCGGCCGCACCCACCAGATCCGTGTCCATATGGCCCATATCGGCCATCCCGTGCTGGGCGATCCGGTCTACGGCGCAGGCTACAAAACCAAGGCCATACATCTCGGCGAATCGGCGCAAGCCAGCCTGACCGCGCTTGACCGCCAGGCGCTGCACGCGGCCCATCTCGCCTTCCGGCATCCGGCCACGGATGAATTGATGAGCTTCGACAGCGACTTGCCGGACGACCTCCAGACACTTGTCGAGAGCCTAAAAACACAAAACTAACCCGTTTAAATTGTCACGGCCCTGTGAAAGGCGCCGCCCCCTTACCGTCACAATGGACCCTCCCTATATAGGGAGGCGATGGCCGGCGAAATTTTGCGGCCAGCAGCGGCCCTGCTTTTGAGGGGGCCGACGGGGAAGGTAAAGACATGGCGCGTGCTGCGCTTCCAGCAATCACTGCAGACAGTGGCCTCAGCCACTACCTCAACGAAGTCCGGCGTTTTCCGATGCTGGAGCCCGACGAGGAGTTCATGCTCGCCAAGCGCTGGCGCGAGCACGGCGATCCGGACGCCGCGCACAAGCTCGTCACCAGCCATCTGAGGCTCGTCGCCAAGATCGCGATGGGCTATCGCGGCTATGGCCTGCCGATCGGCGAGGTCATTTCCGAAGGCAATGTCGGTCTCATGCAGGCCGTGAAGCGGTTCGAGCCCGACAAGGGCTTCCGCCTTGCGACCTATGCCATGTGGTGGATTCGCGCCGCGATCCAGGAGTACATATTGCGCTCCTGGTCGCTGGTGAAAATGGGCACCACCGCCAATCAGAAGAAGCTGTTCTTCAACCTGCGCAAGGCGAAAAGCCAGATTTCCGCGCTGGAAGACGGCGATCTTCGCCCCGATCAGGTCCAGCAGATCGCCAAGAAGCTCGGCGTGCCTGAAGAAGACGTCATCTCGATGAACCGGCGTCTGTCCGGCGACGCGTCGCTCAATGCGCCGCTCCGCGGCGACGAGGCGGATTCGTCCGAATGGCAGGACTGGCTGGTCGACGACTCGGCCAGTCAGGAAACCATTTTGGCCGAAAGCGAGGAACTCGATAACCGCCGCGCGGCTCTGAAGCGTGCGATGTCGGTTCTGAACGACCGCGAGCGCCGCATTTTCGAGGCGCGCAAGCTGGCCGAGGAGCCGATCACGCTCGAAGAATTGTCGGAGGAATTCGGCGTCTCGCGCGAGCGCGTGCGTCAGATCGAGGTACGCGCATTCGAGAAAGTCCAGCAGGCGGTGCGCGACAGCATCGCCGCCGTCGAGGCCGGCGCCGCGTAATTACTGCTGCGGCACCTGCGCCGTTTCGGCATCCCACGCGGCGAAAGCCGTCTCGAAGGCACGCTCTCCGGGCGTGCCTTTTTCGATTGTCAGCACGGCGCGGCGCCCGTTCTCGTAAAGGATCGGAAGGTCGATCCATCCGCGAGTGCGGATGGCCTGCATGTTCTGCTCGCGATCGGCCGGAGATTGCTCAAGCCCGATCCAGAACATGTTCTTCATCACCTTGACGGACATGCCTTTCAGCGCCGAGCCGCCTTCCGCCTCGCTCGGCTTGAAAAGGATGCCCGGCACATTGCCGACACCGCCATTGGCGAAGTCCGGCGGCGTCGTGAAGACGATCTCGATCATGTGGCTGGCGGACAGCGTCTTGTCGAGATTGCGGGTGAAGGTGATCGTCACGCCAAGCCCGCGCTGGGGAACGCTCACTTCGCCGACGAGCTGAATGCGCTGCGGATCGTTCGGCATCGGCTCCGTGCGCCAGGCCACAGAACCGGTGGCCGTCGCCGCGCCTTCCTGGGCGTCGGGCGCTTCGTCGTAGAGAATCGCGCGCTGCGCCACGAGGCTGCCATCACCCGGCGTTGTCGGCGTCGAGAGTTCGGCGGGGGGAGCCCCCTGTTGCTCCGGCGCGGCGGCCTGATCGGCCGGCGGCGTGTCGTTGCGCAGCGTCGCATCCGGAACGGCATCCGGCGCGGCGCCGACGCGGTCGGCCACTTTCGGTCCGTCCGACGGAGCGGTAGCAATTTCGGCGTTGTCGGTGCCGAGCAGACCGGCGATCTGGTCGCGCGCGAGATACGCGCCGATGCCGAGAGCCAGCACGAGCACGATGGCAACAAGACCGCCGATGGCCGGCGCTCTCGGCCGCGGCTCTTCGAGATCGGGCTCCGGTTCGCGCAAATGCGGATTCGGATCGTCGAACTCGGGGTCTTCACGAACGATTCTGGTCGGGCGCGCTTCCGGCCTCGGTCCCGGGACGCGCGGCCGCTCGAAATTGGGTTCGATGCGCGGGGCGGCGCGCGGGGCCGGCGGCTCGAAAGCGGCCTGCGTCGTCGAGGCGGCAACGCGCGCATTGGCGGTCGCCGCACCGAGCGAGGCGGCGGCCGCGGCGGCGGCATGAACCTTGGTCAGCCCTTCGCTGCCGGCCATGCGCGATTCCGGCACGGCGGGACGCGGCGAAGATGCAGGTTCGGCAAGCTTCGATCCGAGGTTCGGCGCAGCAGGCGTTTCGCTGCGCACCGACGGAGGCGGCGGCATGCGATCAGGCAACGGTGGCAGCGGCGCACGGGTCGGTTGGGACGCGGTACGATGTTCCGCCTCGATCTTCCGGACGGCTTCTTCGAGGCCGAGCCGTTCCTTGGTGATTTCGGATTCCGAGAGCGGGGGATCGTAGCTTCTGAGCTGTTTGACGATCGCCTGACGGGCGCGTTCATACACAGCACGGCGCGTCTCGGCCGTGTTCGGGTCGAGAGCGGCAACAGCACGCGTCAATACGGGATAATAGTCCGCCATCTCGTTTTGTTTTTACCGCGGCCGGGGTGCGTTCGCACACCTTTTCGCCAAAGAGTTAGTCCTGGAAGGGGTCATGGACAAGAATTGTGTCTTCTCGTTCGGGGCTCGTTGATAAAAGTGTCACAGGGCAGCCGATCAGTTCCTCGATCCGCCGGACATATTTGACGGCCTGTGCCGGCAAATCCGCCCACGACCGAGCGCCTTGGCTCGATTCCTTCCACCCTTCAATAGTCTCATAAACGGGCTGAATTCGGGCCTGCTCCCCCTGACTGGCGGGCAGACGGTCGATTCGCTTACCATCCAGGATATAATGGGTGCAGACTTTTATCTCGTCGAAACCGTCGAGAATGTCGAGCTTGGTCAGAGCAATGCCGTCGATGCCGGACGTCCTGACGGTCTGGCGCACGGTCACCGCATCGAACCAGCCGCAGCGGCGGGCCCGGCCCGTTACCGTGCCGAACTCCCGTCCCCGCTCGCCGATGATGCGGCCGGTCTCGTCGAACAGCTCGGTCGGAAACGGCCCCTCGCCCACCCGCGTCGTATAGGCCTTGGCAATGCCGAGCACGAAGCCAATCGCTTTCGGGCCGAGCCCCGAGCCGGTCGCCGCGGCTGCGGAAACCGTGTTCGATGACGTGACGTAAGGATAGGTGCCGTGATCGACGTCGAGCAATGCGCCCTGTGCCCCTTCGAACAGAATGCGCGCGCCGTCGCGGCGCTTCTCGTCCAGCAGTTCCCACGTCGCATCCATATAGGGCAGGATTTTCGGCGCCGCCGACATCAGCTCGTCGAGCAGTGTTTTTGCCGAAAATTCCTCGAGGCCGAGACCGCGGCGAATGGCGTTGTGATGGACGAGCAGCCGTTCGATTTTCGAGGGCAGCGTCTGCGGATCGTCGAGATCGCGTACCCGGATCGCGCGGCGGCCGGCCTTGTCCTCGTAGGCCGGGCCGATGCCGCGCTTGGTTGTGCCGATCTTGGTGCCGGCCGCGGCCGCTGCGTCTTCGCGCAGCGCATCGAGCTCGCGGTGCAGCGAAAGGATCAGCGTGGCGTTGTCGGCAATGCGGAGATTGTCGCGCGTGATCTTCACGCCTTGCCCTTCGAGCCGTTCGACCTCGGCGATGAAGGCATGCGGATCGACCACGACGCCATTGCCTATGATGGAAAGCTTGCCGCTGCGCACGATGCCCGAGGGAAGCAGGCTGAGCTTGTAGGTCGTGCCGTCGATGACGAGCGTATGACCTGCATTATGGCCGCCCTGGAAACGGACGACGACATCCGCCTTCTCCGACAGCCAGTCGACGATCTTGCCCTTGCCTTCGTCGCCCCACTGGGCGCCGACGACCACAACATTGGCCATAGCTGATCCTGCCTCACGACGTGAAAAAAGCCCTGGCGGGGCCCGGGCTTTCTAGGGTCGTAAAGGATAGAAACCTCGCGATCAAGCTTGGGACGCACCAAACGGACAGCTTGCGCCGAAACGCCCATAGGAGCACCTCTACGCCCCCATGAACGTCCCCGCCGCCTCCAGAACCGGCTTTTTCGACCGGCCCTATTTGCTGCTGTCCCTGACCTCGCTGTTCTGGGCCATCAATATCGTGCTTGGGCGCTACGCCGCCGGGGATATTCCCCCTTTGCAGCTCGCCTTTCTGCGCTGGCTGGGGGCAAGCCTCATCATCCTTCCCTTTGCCTGGAAGGCACTGCCGACGGACTGGCCCGAGATCCGCAAACATCTGCCGCTGATGGCGGCGCTCTCCGCCACCGGCATCGGCGGCTATAACGCGCTGGCCTACTGGGGGCTGAACTACACCGAGGCGTTGAACGCGCTTCTCGTCCAGTCCACCGGCCCGCTGCTGATCGCGCTCTGGGGATTTGCTCTTTGGGGCGACCGGCTGAGCTGGCGCCAGTTCGGCGGCATCATGACCTCGCTGACCGGGGTGCTCGTCATCCTTACGCGGGGAGACCTCGCCCATCTCGCGGCGCTGACGTTCAATCCGGGCGATATCCTCACCTTTTTGGCGCTTGTTCTTTACGGCCTTTACGCGGCTCTGCTCCGCAAGCGCCCGAAGATTCACCAGCTCTCGTTTCTCGCAGCGACCATCATCGGTGGCGCCCTTCTTCTCGTGCCGTTCGCGGCGGCGGAATTTCTCTCCGGTGCCCGTATCGTCATGAAACCGCAATCGATCGCGGTGCTGTGTTACGTCGCGCTGTTTCCGTCCCTGATCGCCTACATGTTCTTCGTGCGCGGCGTCGAGCTGATCGGGCCGAACCGCGCGAGCCCGTTCTTCCATCTGATGCCGGTATTCGGTTCGGTGATTGCCATTCTCTTTCTCGGCGAGCAGCCGCGTCTTTTCCACCTTCTGGGATTCATGCTGGTCCTGTCCGGCGTCTTCATCGCCACGAGGCGCCCCGCGCCCGCGGAGCCCGCGCATTGACATCCTGCGGTCTGGACTTCGGCACGTCGAACACGACGCTCGGCACGCTTTCGGGCGGGCACTCGGTGCTTGCGCCGCTGGAAGGCGACAATGTCACGATACCCAGCGCGATCTTCTACAGCCCCGTCCATACGCCGCTGATCGGGCGGGCCGCCATCGCGGCCTATATCGATGGCCATCAGGGCCGGCTGATGCGCAGCATCAAATCCGTGCTCGGCTCATCCCTGATCGATGAAAAGACAATACTCGGCAAGGAGCGGGCGCCGTTCCGGCGGGTGATCGCCGACTTTCTGCGTCATATAAAGGTACGCGCGGAGAAGCGCTTGGGCGTCGAATTGACGAATGTGGTTCATGGCCGCCCCGTACATTTCGTCGACGGCAATCCGGATGGCGACCGGCGTGCCGAAGAGGCGCTGCTCAAGATCGCGATGGACATCGGCTACAAACACGTGCTCTTCCAGTACGAACCGATCGCTGCGGCGCTCGACTACGAACGGCAGGTCGCGCACGAGGAAATCGCGCTGATCGCCGATATCGGCGGCGGCACCTCCGATTTCTCCATCGTCCGCCTCGGCCCCGAACGCGCCCGCACGGCGGAGCGCGGCTCGGACATTCTCGCCAATGACGGCGTGCGCATCGGCGGCACGGATTTCGACCGCGCCCTCAGCCTTTCCCACCTTATGCCCCTGCTCGGTTTCGGCAGCGAGATGAAGCGCGAGGGCCTTGGCGTGCCGAATGGCTATTTTCACGACCTTGCGACCTGGCACAGCATCAACCGGCTGTACGATCCAAAGCTGATCCGCGAACTGCGCGCGGTGGAACGCGAGGCGGCGGAGCCGCAACTCATCCGCCGGCTGATCGTTGTCGCCGAGGAGCGGCGCGGCCATGCCCTCGCGGGCGAAATCGAAGCCGCGAAGATCGCGCTTGCCGACGCACCGGAGGCCGCGGTCGAACTCGACTGGATGGAGGCCGGGCTGTCCGTCGGCATAAGCCGCGAGGAACTTGCCTCCGGTACGGCCGATCTTGCCGCCGCGGTCGCGCAGCGCGTCGATGCGTGCCTCTCGCAAGCCGGGCTTGAAGCCGGACAGATCGATGCGCTGTTTCTGACGGGGGGGTCGACGCGCCTCGCGCATGTACGCGCCGCCATCACGGCGCAGCTGCCGCAGGCGCGCGTTGCGGAAGGCGATACGTTCGGATCGGTCGGACTTGGCCTGACGCTCGACGCGGCGCGGCGGTTCGGCGCCTAGAACACCAGCGGCTTGGCCTGGCGGACCTGGGGCAGTTTGCGTACCTTGTCCATGACGGCCTCGGACACGATGCCGTCGATCTGCACCAGCGCGATGGCGTCTCCGCCCGGCTCGTGGCGGCCGAGCGCGAAGGTCGCGATGTTGACGCCGGCATCGCCGAGCAGGCTGGCGAAACCGCCGACAAATCCAGGCTTGTCCTCATTGGCGACATAGATCATCGACGGCGCGAATTCGGCATCGACCTTGATGCCCTTGATCTCGACGATGCGCGGCTTGCCGTCGCCGAACACCGTTCCCGACACCGTGCGTTCCAGATTTTCCGTCACGACGGTCAGCGTCACCAGCGCGTCGTAATCGCTGTCGGCCTCGCTCGTCGTTTCTTCGATGACGATGCCGCGCTCCTTGGCGATGCTCGGCGCCGAGACGACATTGATGTCGGCCAGCATCGGGCGCAGCAGGCCCGCGATCGCCGCGCTTGTCAGCGCCCGCGTGTTCAGGCCGGCCGCCTCTCCCTGATAGGTGATGCGTACAGACGTGATGCCCGTCTCCGTCAGCTGCCCGGCAAAGGAGCCGAGCTTCTCCGCAAGCGTGATGAACGGACGCAGTTTTGGCGCCTCTTCCGCCGAGATCGACGGGAAGTTGACGGCATTGGTGATCGCGCCGCGCGTCAGATAGTCCGACATCTGCTCGGCGATCTGCAGTGCGACATTCTCCTGCGCCTCCATCGTCGATGCGCCGAGATGCGGCGTGCAGATGACATGCGGATGGCCGAAGAGAATGTTTTCGGTCGCGGGCTCGGTCGAGAACACGTCGAACGCGGCGCCGGCGACATGACCGGTATCGAGCGCGGCGCGCAGCGCCGCTTCGTCGACAAGGCCGCCCCGCGCGCAATTGACGATGCGTATGCCGGGTTTCGTTTTATTGAGCGCGGTTGCGGACAGGATGTTCTTGGTCTTCTCGGTCAGCGGCGTGTGCAGCGAAATGAAATCGGCGCGCGCCAGAAGATCGTCGAGCTCCACCTTCTCGACACCAAGCGCCTGCGCCCGCTCGTGCGACAGGAACGGGTCGTAGGCGACGACTTTCATTTTCAGCCCGATGGCGCGGTCGGCGACGATCGAACCGATATTGCCGCAGCCGATCAGGCCAAGCGTCTTGCCGGTGATCTCGACGCCGAGAAAACGCGTCTTTTCCCATTTGCCGGCCTGCGTCGATTGATCGGCGGCAGGAATTTCGCGGGAGAGCGCCAGCAGCAGGGCAATGGCATGCTCCGCCGTCGTGATAGAATTGCCGAACGGCGTGTTCATGACGATCACGCCCTTCTGCGTCGCCGTTGCGACGTCGATATTGTCGATGCCGATGCCGGCCCGGCCGATGACTTTCAGATTGCCCGCATTGGCGAGCACTTTCGACGTCACCTTGGTCGCCGACCGCACCGCCAGCCCGTCGTATTTACCGATGACGGCCGCCAGCGCATCCCGATCCTTGCCGAGATCCGGCTGATAGTCGACCTCGACGCCCCGGTCGGTGAAGATTTTGACCGAGGCGGGCGAGATCTTGTCGGAGATCAGGACCCGGGGGGCCATGTCTCAAGCTGCCTTGGCGAGGCCGGCCTTGGCGCGAACGAAGGCCCAGTCGAGCCACTCCGTCAATACAGCAAGGTCGGAGGCCTCGACGGTCGAGCCGGTCCAGATGCGAAGGCCGGCCGGCGCGTCGCGGTAGGAACCGATGTCGTAGGCCGCCTTCTCGATTTCCAGCGCGGCGCCGATATTGCGGGCGAACTCCGCCTGGATCTCGGCCGGACGGCTCGTCACCGCCGGATCGACGATCATGAGGCAGATCGAGGTGTTGGACCGCGTGTCCGGATCGACGGCGAGGAAATCGATCCACGGCGTCCGGGCAACCCAGTCCGTAATGACCTTGGCGTTGGCGTCGGCGCGCGCGGCCAGGCCGTTCAGCCCGCCGATCGACTTCGCCCATTCCAGCGCATCGATGTAATCTTCGGTCGCCAGCATCGACGGCGTATTGATCGTCTCGCCTTCGAAGATCGCCTCGTTCAGCTTGCCGTCCTTCGTCATGCGGAACAGTTTCGGCAGCGGCCAGGCCGGCTTGTAGGTTTCGAGACGCTTCACGGCGCGCGGCGACAGCACGAGCATGCCGTGCGCGGCTTCGCCGCCCATCACCTTCTGCCAGGAGAAGGTCGTCACATCGAGCTTCGACCAGTCGAGCTTCTGCGCGAACACGGCCGAGGTGCCGTCGCAGATCGTCAGACCCTCCCGGTCGGCCTTGATCCAGTCGGCGTTCGGCACGCGGACGCCGCCCGTCGTGCCGTTCCACGGGAACACCACGTCGCGGTCGGTATCGACCTTGGAAAGATCGGGCAGATGGCCGTAATCGGCGGTCATGACCCGCACATCGGGCAGCTCAAGCTGCTCGACGATATCGGTGACCCAATCGGCCGAGAAGGCTTCCCAGGCGAGAACGTCCACACCGCGCTCGCCGAGCAGCGACCACAGTGCCATCTCGACAGCGCCCGTATCGGACGCGGGAACGATGCCGACGCGATAATCGGCGGGAATGTCGAGGATCTCGCGCGTCAGGTCGATCGCGTGCTTGAGACGCGACTTTCCGAGCTTTGAGCGGTGAGAGCGGCCGAGGGGGGCGTCCTTGAGGACATCCAGGCTCCATCCGGGCCTTTTGGTGCAGGGTCCGCAGGAAAAACGCGGATTCGCCGGCCTGCTGCCGGGCATATCGTTCGCCATTTGCCTCTATCCTTCCAGATAGATAGCCCCTCGTTGGGGAGGGGTGTCCCACTGGCGAAAATACTTAATGGCGGCGCGGAGTCAACAACTGTTCCAAACTGGACGCCGGATGGTTGACGGATGTTGCATGAAAAACGCCCGACGGAGACCGCCGGGCGCTGAAATCGGGGTGCTGTGCGGCCTTCAGTTGAAGGTGTAGCGCAGACCCAGCTTGATGTCGTGGGAGTACAGATCCTCGAACTCGAGCGGGCTGTCGGGCGTCGGGTCCGGACCGCCGCCGGCCGGCTGAATATTGGCGCTCTCGGCGTCTCCGAGATGCAGGAACCGGTAGGCCAGTTCGATGGTCATGTTAGGCGTCATCGCAAAAGCGAGACCGGCATGAAGCGCCCAGGCGAACTGCCATTCCCCGTGAGAACTGTCGGTAAAACCGTTGCCGCCTGGCACCGGATCCACGAGGTTCGTGTCCGTCAACTCGCCGATCTTGTTGTAGCTGGCGCCGATGCCGGCGCCGACGAACGGTGTGACGCGGTGCCAGGTGCCGATGTCCCAATAGACGTTGGTGAGGAAGGTGAATTCCTGCTTATCCGTCTCGAAGAAATTGATCGTGGGGTCAGGGTCCGAACTCAGGACCGTGTCCAGGCCCTCGAAGTCGGACTTGGCGCGGTATTCACCGGTGATGTCTGCACGGAACCATTCATTGAACTGGTAGCCGACGCCAAGGCCGATAAGGAAGGACGGATCGAAGTCCTTGCTGTGGATCGTGACGCTGGTGATATCGGGATCGTCGTACAGGATCGTATCGATATCCTTCACTTGCTGGTTGGTCATGCCGATATCGCCGCGCAGATACCAGCCGCCGAAGGCCACCGGCTGCTCGTAATAAACCGGCATATCCGCCGCTTGCGCCGCAGCCGCACCGAAAAGAAGTCCCAGCGCCGCCGTTCCCGAGAGTAGTCTGAGCCTCGACATCACAATCCCCGCCCCTTTGTTCAAACCGTGCGGACCGCGACTCGCGCAGCCCTTTCCCGGTCGTGACTATCGGGGTTAAATCTTAAGCGGGGATTAAGGTTAACGGCTGTGCGGACAGCCTGGCGCACGCGCCGTTATGGTAAATACTTCGTTAATGTCAGGCGGCGGAGGCGCTGAGCGCGCCGATGACGTCGTCGACCACGGCCTCGACCAGCGCGCGGTCGTCGCCCTCCGCCATGACGCGGATGACGGGCTCGGTGCCCGACGGGCGTATGACAAGACGGCCCTCATTGCCGAGCTTGTTGGTCGCCGCCTCGATGGCGCGCATCACCTGCGCGTCTTCCAGCGGCTTGCCGGGGCGCGTGCAGACATTCTTCAGGATCTGCGGCAAGGGCTCGAAGCGGTGGAACACCTCGGAGGCCGGCTTTTCCTGCTTCTTGACGACGCTGAGCGCATGGAAGGCCGCCAGCAGGCCATCGCCCGTCGTCGTATGATCCGACATGATGATGTGGCCGGACTGCTCGCCGCCGAGGTTGTAGCCCTGTTCGCGCATCGCTTCGGACACATAGCGGTCGCCGACAGGCGTGCGTACAATACCGAGCCCCTGCTCCTTGAGATAGCGTTCGAGGCCGAGATTGGACATCACGGTGGCGACGATGCCGGGCTTCGACAGCCGCCCCTCCTCCGCCCAGTTCTGCGCGATGACGGCCATCAGCTGATCGCCGTCGATCACATGGCCCTTCTCGTCGACGAGGATCACGCGGTCGGCATCGCCATCGAGCGCAATGCCGATATCGGCGCGCATTTCCTTCACTTTCGCGCACAGCGCGGTCGGTGCCGTCGAACCGACATCCTTGTTGATGTTGAAGCCGTCCGGGTCGTCGCCGATCGCGATGACGTCCGCTCCCAGTTCCCACAGCGCTTCCGGCGCCACGCGATAGGCCGCGCCGTTGGCGCAATCGACGACAATACGCAGGCCCTCGAAATCGAGATTGCGCGACAGCGTGCGCTTGGCGAATTCGATGTAACGCTCGTGCGCGCCCTCGATGCGCTTGGCGCGGCCGAGATCGGCGGATCCGGCCAGCTTTTTCGACAGGTCGCTGTCGATCAGCGCCTCGATCTCGTGTTCGACCTCGTCCGACAGCTTGTAGCCGTCGGGGCCGAACAGCTTGATGCCGTTGTCGTCGTACGGATTGTGCGAAGCGGAGATCATGACGCCAAGATCGGCGCGCATCGAGCGCGTCAGCATCGCCACGGCCGGCGTCGGCATCGGGCCGAGCTGCAGCACATCCATCCCGACCGAGGTGAACCCGGAAACAAGCGCGGTCTCGATCATGTAGCCCGACAGGCGCGTGTCCTTGCCGATAACCACGCGATGGCGATGTTCGCCGCGGTTGAACACCAGACCCGCCGCCATGCCGACGCGCAGCGCCAGGTCAGGCGTGATCGTTGCATTGGCCCGGCCGCGGATGCCGTCCGTCCCGAAATATTTACGCGCCATGAATCGTCCCCGTTTGGCCGGGAGTTGTAGCCCATTCTGCGTCACGGGCGGTTCAAAAATCGTGTGCGAAGGTTACAGCCCACATTCACAAAAAGCCCGGCCGGAGCCGGGCTTTTCTGCATTTTCAAGACCTTCAGGCCTGCGGCTGAGGCTCCAGCCCGCCATCGGGCTTGGGTTTCGGCTTCGCCTTTCCGGTGGACGGCACGGCGGAACCGCGTTGCGGCGGCGGTTCGTCCGCGCCTTCGCGCACCGGCGGCTTGCCGGCGAGAAGGCCCACGATCTCGTCGCCGGACAGCGTCTCGTATTCCAGCAGGCCCTTGGCAAGCGCCTCGAGCTGGTCGCGCTTCTCGGTCAGGATCTTCCGGGCCTCGGCATAACCGGCCTCGACCAGACGCCGGACCTCGGAATCGATCTTGCGCGAGGTCTCCTCGGAGATCGTCTGCTGCTTGCCCATGCTGTAGCCCAGGAACACCTCTTCCTGATCGCTGCCATACATCACGGTGCCGAGCTCGTCGGAGAAGCCCCATTGCGTCACCATCGCACGGGCGAGCTTGGTCGCCTGCTGGATGTCCGAGGAAGCACCCGAGGTCACCTTGTCGGCGCCGAAGACTTCCTCTTCCGCGACGCGGCCGCCCATCAGGATCGCCAGACGCGATGTCATCTGTTCATACGACATCGACAGCTTGTCGCGTTCCGGCAGCTGCATGACCATGCCGAGCGCACGGCCGCGCGGGATGATCGTCGCCTTGTGGACGGGATCGGTGGCCGGCACGTTGAGCGCCACGATGGCGTGACCGCCCTCGTGATAGGCGGTCAGCAGTTTTTCCTGCTCCGTCATGACAAGCGTGCGGCGTTCCGCACCCATCATGATCTTGTCTTTCGCGTCCTCGAACTCGGACTGCGTGACCATGCGCTTGGAGCGGCGCGCGGCCATGAGGGCAGCTTCGTTGACAAGGTTCATCAGGTCGGCGCCGGAGAAACCGGGCGTGCCGCGCGCGACAACCTTGAGATCGACATCCGGCGCCAGCGGCACCTTGCGCACATGCACCTTCAGGATCTTCTCGCGGCCGACAACGTCCGGGTTCGGCACGACGACCTGACGGTCGAAGCGGCCGGGACGCAGCAGCGCGGGATCGAGAACGTCCGGACGGTTGGTCGCGGCGATGATGATGATGCCTTCGTTCGCCTCGAAGCCGTCCATCTCGACCAGAAGCTGGTTCAGCGTCTGCTCGCGTTCGTCGTTGCCGCCGCCAAGGCCGGCGCCGCGATGGCGTCCGACCGCGTCGATTTCATCGATGAAGATGATGCACGGCGCGTTCTTCTTCGCCTGCTCGAACATGTCGCGGACGCGGCTTGCGCCGACGCCGACGAACATCTCGACGAAGTCCGAACCGGAAATCGTGAAGAACGGCACATTGGCTTCGCCCGCGACCGCGCGCGCGGTCAGTGTCTTACCCGTGCCGGGAGGACCGACGAGCAGAACGCCGCGCGGAATGCGGCCGCCAAGGCGCTGGAACTTCTGCGGGTCGCGCAGGAATTCGACGATCTCGGTCAGGTCTTCCTTGGCCTCGTCGATACCCGCGACGTCCTCGAACGTCACGCGGCCATGCGCCTCGGTCAGAAGCTTGGCCTTCGACTTGCCGAAGCCCATCGCCTTGCCGGCGCCGCCCTGCATCTGGCGGGAGAGGAAAATCCACACGCCGATGAGCGCGATGAACGGCAGCCAGGACAGCAGCAGGCTGACAAACCACGGCACGTTGTCCTGCGGCGCGCGCGCCGTGATGCCGACGCCCTTGTTGTACAGGCGCTCGACCAGCGACGGATCGTTCGGCGCGTAGGTCGTGAAGGTGCGGCCGTCGGTGTAGGTGCCGGTGATGTTCGGACCCTCGATGACGATGTCGCGTACGCGCGAATTATCGACTTCCGTCAGAAGCTGGCTGAACGAGATCTCGGTGGAGTTCTGCCGCTGGCTCGGGTTCTGAAACATCGTGAACAGCGCAAGCAGGAGCATCACGATGATGACCCAGAGCGCGAAGTTCCGGTAATTCGGATTCATCAACTGGCCTTTCGGACGGGCGCCGCAGGGGCATAAACAGAGGCTTTACCCTTGGGCGAAGATAAGGTCCGCCCGGTGGCTTGCCAAGGGAAGCGGCCTGCCCGCAGACCGCCCCGAACCATCCATTGCATCACAAAATGGTTTCAGGAAGGCTTCACCGCCCGCGACGGGGTGGCGCAGCGGACACCGTAACCTGCCCGCGCCCCACCGAAATCTTGGCCCCGGCGAGGGTCCGGGCGGCGGTCTTGCCCTCCCGCAGAGCCTCCCGGACGGCATAATAGGCCGCCTCGTTCTTCCTCAGCCGGTCGGGCGTCTGGTCGGAATGACCCCCGATCGCCCGGACCAGCAGCCGGAGGCCGATCTCCTCCGGCAGCGACAACAGCACCCTGCCGTCCAGCACCGTTTTGGCTCCTTCCTGCCGCACCGCCTCCGGCCAGGCCGCTGCGGCGACGCGCTCGAGGGCATCGTTCATCCGCGCCATCCGTCCCGCCAGCACCGCGAGACGCTCATCGGTCAGGCCTTCGGCAGCCAGGACGCCGCGCGCCGCGCGAAGACGCGGCCGGGCGAAACGCATGTCGAGATTCATCCCATCTTCGCTCCAGCCGATGCCGCGCTCCCTGAGCGTCGCGACCAGCCGCGCCTTGGCGACGCCGAGCAGCGGACGGACATGAACGAGAGCGCCGCGCCGCGAGATCGCGCGCATGCCGGCAAGACCGGCCGGCCCCGAACCGGCGGCAAGCCGCATCAGCAGCGTCTCGGCCTGATCGTCCTCGGTGTGGGCCGTCACGAGATGCGTCGCGCCGATTTTTTGCGCATGTGCATCGAGCAATTCATAACGCGCCGCGCGCGCCGCCTCCTCGATGCCGCTTTTCGGCTTCTCGCCGCTCCAAGGGAGCACGCGATGCGCCACGCCGATCCGTTTGGCGAGCGCGGCTGCTTTTTTTGCCTCGGCTCTCGATTCCGCTCGAAGGCCGTGATCCACAGTCGCTGCTGAAATTTTCATCCCGCGCGGCTTTGCCCATTCCGCAAGCAGAACGAGCAGCGCGCTCGAGTCCGCACCGCCCGAAATGGCGACCAGAACATGCTTCGCGCCGTCGAGCACCTGAAACAACCGAGCGGCTTCCTCCGCATTCAGCCCGGCTTCAGATAACATCGGTAAAACTCTTGAGGACAAAGGTGATTTTGCGCCATGCGACCATGAAATCGCCGTGCTCGGCACGCCCAAGTTCCTCCCCTCTCCCGGCCGGCCTCGCGCCACGTCTAGCAACCTTTCTGTCGTCTGGAACCATCGTGCACCACTCACATTATAGCTCTGATCGCCCCGTTCATCCGGTGGAAGGAAGCATCTCCGTCGCACCGCGCGCAAACGGAGAGCGCTTTGTATTTGGAAAGTTGGGGAAGAGGTGACAGTGCGCCGACGCGATTTGCTTCTCGGAGCTGTGGCCCTGCCCGCAGTCTCAAGCCTTGCCTGGCAGTTTGCGCAGTCGGCCGTCGCGCAGACCGGCGATGCGGTGCCGTTCGCTGCGTCCCAGGTGCGCCAGATGGCGCGCGATCTTGCCTCGAAACCCTTCAAGGCGCCCGACACCGGCCTGCCCGAACATCTCAGCGATCTTGGCTACGACCAGTACCGGGACCTGCGCTTCGTACCTGACAAGTCGCTCTGGCGCGGCGCCGGTGTGCCGTTCGAAATTCAGCTCTTCCATCGCGGCTTCCTTTACAAGAACCGCGTCGACATCTTCCTCGTCGCCGACGGCCGGGCGCAACCGCTCGTCTATTCGAAGGATCTGTTCACCTACGGCGGCGTGCAGCCGCCGCCGGATAATATCAATCTCGGCTTCTCCGGCTTCCGCATCCACGGCCCGATGAACCGGCCGGATTATTACGACGAGATCGCCGTCTTCCAGGGCGCGAGCTATTTCCGCGCCGTCGCGAAAAACCAGGTCTACGGAATTTCCGCGCGCGGGCTGGCCATCAACACCGCCGATCCGCGCGGCGAGGAGTTTCCGGCGTTCCGCGCCTTCTGGATCGAGCGTCCCGCGCCGGACACGAATTCGGTCGTCGTCCATGCCGTGCTCGACAGCGAGAGCGCGGCCGCGGCCTACCGTTTCACCATCCGGCCGGGCGACGTCACGGTGTTCGATGTCGAGATGGCACTCTATCCGCGCGCCGAGATCGGCAAGGCCGGGCTCGCGCCGCTGACCTCGATGTTCTTCTTCGACGCCAATGATCGCGACGGCATCGATGACTTTCGCCCCGGCGTCCACGATTCCGATGGTCTGGCGATCTGGAACGGCCGCGGCGAACGCCTGTGGCGTCCGCTGACAAACCCGAAGACCCTGCAGATCAGCGATTTCTTCGACACCAATCCGCGCGGCTTCGGCCTCATGCAGCGCCAGCGCACGTTCTCCGACTACCAGGATCTCGAAGCCCGCTACGAGCGGCGTCCCTCGCTGTGGATCGAGCCGATCGGAGACTGGGGAGAAGGCGCGGTCCAGCTCATCGAGATTCCGACCGACAAGGAAATCCACGACAACATCGCCGCCTTCTGGCGTCCGAAAGTACCGCTGCAGAAGGGCGGCGAGTATGTGTACAACTATCGTATGCACTGGTGCGGCAGCAATCCCAGCGATCCGCCGGAACTCTCGCTGTTCATGCGAACAAGCGTCGGCAAGTCGCTCGCCTCGAACGAACGCCGGCTGTTCGTTCTCGAAGCCGAAGGCGGGCGCCTGCGCGACACCGCGCTTGACGATGAGGTCCGCGCGATCATCTCGTCGAACTTCGGAACGATTGAAAACGCTGTGGTGCAGCCGAATCCCGAGACGAACGGCTGGCGCGTCTCGTTCGAACTCAATCCGGACGGTAACGACGTCGTTGAATTGCGCGCGCAACTCAGGCGCGGCGACGAAGCGCTGTCCGAGGTCTGGGTGTATCGATGGATACCGTAGCCGAAGCCCGGATGGACCGGTCTACGTTCCGAGCGCTGCCGCCCGAGAATCCGCTCGACATGCCGGTGCAGCCGCTTGGCCGGAAACCACCGCGCCACGGCCCGCTTTCGTCGCGGCCGCCCTATCTGTTCCTGCGGCGCTTTTTTGTACTTACGGTAACGGTGCTGCTGACGGTGTTCGGCGCGCGCGAGATGTATCTTGTGCTCAACGTCGCGGGGCTGACGATCCTCGAAGGGCTCGTCCTTGTTCTCTATGTCGTGCTGTTCGCCTGGATCGCCTTTGCCTGCGCCAGCGCGCTCGGCGGTTTTGGAAGCTATGTGCGCGATTCGGGCTGGAAGCTCGGCATCCATCCGGGCGATCCCCTGCCCGCGCTCGAACGCAAGGCCGCACTTCTTCTGCCGGTCTACAACGAAGACCCTGCGCGCATGGTCGCGGGACTTCAGGCGATGCATGAGGACCTGGAGAAGGCCGGAGCGCGCGACAGCTTCGACATCTTCATCCTGTCGGACACCACGAACCCCGATGTCTGGATCGCCGAGGAGGCCGCCTTTCTCGAATTGCGCGCAGCGACCGGCGACCATGAGCGCATCTTCTATCGGCGCCGGCCCAAGAATATCGAGCGCAAGGCCGGCAATATCTCGGAATGGGTGAAGCGGTTCGGCGGCGCCTATCCAGTGATGATCATTCTCGATGCCGACAGCGTCATGAGCGCATCGGCCCTCGTCCGTCTTGCTTCGGCCATCGAGAAAAACCCCGATGTCGGTCTCATCCAGACGCTCCCCGTCATCGTCAACGGAACCACCCTGTTCGCGCGCCTCCAGCAATTCGCCGGCCGGGTGTATGGACCTCTGATCGCGCATGGCATCGCGTGGTGGCACGGCTCGGAAGGCAATTACTGGGGCCACAACGCCGCGATCCGCACCAAGGCCTTCGCCGAGGCCGCCGGACTTCCCGAATTGAAAGGCCGCAAGCCCTTCGGCGGCCATATCCTCAGCCATGATTTCGTCGAGGCCGCGCTGCTCCGCCGCGCCGGCTGGGCGGTCCATATGGTGCCGGGCCTTCAGGGTTCCTACGAGGAGAGTCCGCCGTCGCTGACGGACGTCGCGGTTCGCGACCGGCGCTGGTGCCAGGGCAATCTGCAGCACGCCGCCGTGCTTCCCGCGCGCGGCCTGCACTGGGTGTCGCGTCTGCACATGCTGCAGGGCATCGGCTCCTATATCACTGCTCCGCTCTGGCTTCTGTTTCTCGGCACCGGCATGGCCATCGCGCTGCAGGCGCGCTTCACGACGCCGAGCTATTTCGGCGAAGGCGTGTCGCTGTTTCCGAACTGGCCGGCGCAGGACCCGGTCCGCGCGGCCTGGGTGTTCGCCGGCACGATGGGCATTCTGCTTCTGCCGAAACTCCTCAGCTACATCGCCCTCCTGTTCCGCCGCGAGGACCGGCGCGGCGCGGGCGGCGCTTTGCGCGCCTTTATTTCCGTCATTACGGAAACGATCATCGGGGGCTTGATCGCGCCGGTGATGATGCTGATCCAGTCGCTCGCCGTATTCGACATCCTCATCGGCCGCGACGCAGGCTGGAACGCGCAGCGCCGCGACGACGGCTCGATCCCCCTCAGTGAGGTCGTGCGCCAATACATCCCGCACACGTTGTTCGGCCTTGCCGCCGGCGTGGCGGCCTATGCCGTGTCGCCGTCGCTGTTCCTCTGGATGACGCCGGTCGTCGTCGGCATGGTGCTGGCGATTCCGCTTGCCGCATTCACCGCGAGCCGCCTCTCCGGCATCGCTTTCCGGCACTGGGGGCTTCTCCTGATACCCGAGGAAGTCGCGCCGCCGCCCGTCCTCGCCCGCGCCCGCGAACTGATGCTGAAGCGCATCGGCGATATCGACATCGGCGCCGTCCGCCGCCTTGCCTCGGATCCGGCGCTGCTCGCGGCCCACCGCGCGATGCTGCCGCCGGCACGCGCCCGCAAGAGCGATCCCGATCTCGCGATCGGACTGACGAAGCTGGAAGAGACGGACAATCTTGATACGGCGCTTGCGGAACTCTCGGCGAAGGAACTTGCCGCCGTATTGACCGATCCGCGCGGGGTCGACCGGCTGGTGGCGCTGGCCGGGGGGTAACCGTCATCCCGGAAGACGCAAAGCGTTTCTCCGGGATCTTTGTCGAACTTGCGGGGAAAGAGCCCGGATCGCGCTGGGCGCGTCCGGGATGAAAATCAGCAGCCGATCTTCTGCATTTCCTTCACCGACTGCGTGCGCGCGGTCGATTTCGGATATTTGTTGCCGAGTTCCAGCAGCGTCGCGCAGGCCTGCTCGCGCTGGTCGATCTCGCCCAGCGTCTGGCCGAGACGCAGCATCGAGTCCGCGGCGCGCGGCGACTGGCCGTGCTTGGTCACGACTTCGAGGAACGGCTCGATCGCGTCGTTATACTGCTTGCGCTGGTAGAAGCTCTCGCCAAGTCCGTACAGGGCGTCCGGCGCGCGGGCATCGTTCGGAAACTGCTTCAGAAAGCTCTGGAACTGCGTTTCCGCGAATTCGTAGTCCTTGCGCTGCATGAAACCGGCGCCGAGAGCGTATTCCTCTTCCGCCGTGCCGCCGGGAGTTAGTGTCGCCATCGGCTGGCCGGCACCAGGCTGCTGCCCGCCGACGCCCGGAGGAAGCTCCTGTCCGATATTGACACCGGGGGGCGCGGAGAAATCCTGCGACGGGCCGGGCGGCATCGCGCCCTGCTGCTGTTGCTGCTGGAAATCGGGCGCAATGACCAGCGGCGCGCCGGGCTCGGTTCCCATATGCGATCCGGGAGCACCAGCCGCCGGGCCGGCATTCGGATTGCCATTTGGATTGCCCGGCATCGTGCCGAGATCCTGCGGACCGGGCGCCGGAACGTTCGGATTGGCCGCGCCGATCTGCGCATTCGGATTCATGCTTCCACCCGGGGGACGCATGCCCGGCGGCTGCGACATGGCCGGAGGTCCGACGGGCGGACGCGGCGCGCTCGCGGTGCCCGGCGCGGTCGCTCCGCCCTGTTGCTGAAGCTGCTGCTGCAGCAGACGGATCTGGTGCTGATACTCCTCGTTCTGGCCCGTCAGCTGGCGCACCTGCTCCTCGAGCCGGTTGATGCGCAGCGTCAGTTCGCTGGCGCTTTGCGCGAAGACGGGCGCGGTCAGGCCGGCGAGCGCCGTTGCGGCGAGAAGAACTGGAAGAATACGCATCGACACCGGCAATCCCCGAAACTTTGGCCCCGAAACTTTGGCCCCGAAACTTTGGCCCCGATGATTGGGCCCCGATAACTGGGCCCCGATAACTGGGCCCCGATAACTGGGCCCCGATAACTGGGCTTGTGACATAGGGCTCTTGCGGCCCCCCTGCAAACGAAGACCGGCGCGCTGCGGGAAGCGGCGCGCCGGTGAAATTCAGGTCAGGCGGAGCCGGAGATCAGCTCGAAGGACCGCCGAGCACCGTCACCGCGCGCCGGTTCTGCGACCAGCAGGAGATGTTGTCGCACACCGCGACCGGGCGTTCCTTGCCGTAGGAGATCGTACGCATGCGGGACGGGTTCACGCCGCGCGAAGCGAGATAATCCCGCGCAACCTGCCCGCGGCGTGCGCCGAGCGCGAGGTTGTATTCGCGCGTGCCGCGCTCGTCCGCATGGCCTTCGACGGTGATCTGGTACTTCGGATACTGGTTCAGCCACTGGGCCTGCTTTTCCAGCGTGGCCTGGGCCGTCGTCGTCAGATCTGTCGAGTCGGTCTCGAAGAAGACGCGGTCGCCGACATTGACCACGAAATCCTGCTGGCTGCCGGGCGGTCCGCCGCCCATGCCGCCGCCGGCAAGATCCTGGTTCGTCTTGGAAGCGCAGGCCGAAACGGCCAGCGAAAGAAGGATTGCCGCGGCAAAAGCGGCAAAGCGGGGGGAACGCTCGATGATACGCATAACAAAACTCTCCTCTGGCCCTTCAGAGGACCGGGTTTGCGCAAATTTGCGCCCACCGGGTGAAGGTTTCGTTAAGATCATTTCTTCAACCCCGTTTCAGCATAAGGCCGCCACCCGCGGCCGTTTGTTAACCCTGCGATGCCGGTCAAAAGTGGCCATAAGGCGACAGAAGTGATGCGTCAGGGCAACATCTCCGCCCTATCCATCAGTTCAGCGGCGGTGACCACGCCGGGTCGGAGGCAAAGGCCTGCGTCGGCACCGCCTGCTCGTTGAAGCCGGTGATGTCCATCGTGAAGAGTTTCGGCCCGCCGCCCTGATCGCGGAAGAACATCAGCACGCGCCCGTTCGGCGCCCAGGTCGGGCCTTCGTTGTGATAGCCGGAGGTCAGAAGCCGCTCGCCCGAGCCGTCCGGGCGCATGACGCCGATCGAGAAGCTGCCTCCGGACTGCTTGGTGAAGGCAATGTAGTCGCCGCGCGGCGACCAGACCGGCGTGTTGTAACTACCCTCGCCGAACGAGATGCGCTGCGCCTGCCCGCCGCCGGCCGGCATGACATAAATCTGCGGCCGCCCGCCGCGATCGCTCTCGAACACGATCTGCGAGCCGTCGGGCGAATAGCTCGGCGCGGTGTCGATGGCCGCGCCTTCCGTCAGGCGCTGAAGCTGTTTGGAGCCGAGGTCCATCGCGAAGATGTTCGAGTTGCCGCCTTCCTGCAGGCTGAGCACGACGCGGCTGCCGTCCGGCGAAAAACGCGGCGCGAACGACATGTTCGGGAAATTGCCGAGCACGTGCCGCTGGCCAGTCTCGATGTTCAGGAGGTAGACCTGAGGATTGCCGCCGGCATAGGACATATAGGTGATCTGCTGCGACGAGGGCGAGAAACGCGGCGTCAGTACGAGGTCGTCGCCGCGCGTCAGATAGCGCGTGCCGTGCCCGTCCTGATCCATGATCGCAAGCCGCTTCACGCGCTTGTTCTTCGGCCCGCTCTCCTCGACATAGACGACACGCGTGTCGAAATATCCCTTTTCGCCGGTGATGCGCTCGTAGATCGCGTCCGCGATCTTGTGGGCGATGCGCCGCCAGTCTGCCGCCGCCGCGGTGTATTGCGCGCCGGTCATCTGCTGGCCGCCGAACACATCCCAGAGTCGGAACTCGGCCTTCAGCCGTCCATCGCCCTGCCGCAGCACACGCCCCACGACGAGCGCCTGCGCGTTGATGATGCGCCAGTCGCCGAAACGCGGCGGCGCGTCGACATTGGTGATGCGTTCGATGAACGCCGCGCGGTCGATCGGCAGGAACAGCCCCGACCGCCGGAGATCGTTTTCGACAAGAGTCGAGATCTGGACCGCCACTTCGCTGTCGCCGACAAAATCGGTGATCGCGATCGGCATCGGCTGGATGTTGCCCTGGGTGATGTCGACGCGAACCTGCGCATCGGCGGCCCCGGCAAATGCGACCACGCAGGCAACCAGGGCGAATTTTATAATGTCAGCGATTGGCATGAGAGGCTGGGAGTCCGTATGTACTATTATCCGACGGGCGGCCTGAAATCGAGCACGACGTTTCTCCAGAAATCATAGTGCTCTACCGGCAGCTTCAGGGGTCGCGCCGGTTGCGTGCAGCTATAGACCGCCCGCATGGCGCTGTCAGCAAAAGCCGCGTCTCCCGAGCTGGCCTGCAGTACCGGCGTGCCGATCAGCGTGCCCTGTTCGGTCACCTCGAAAGAGATGGTCGCGATCAGGTCCGTGCGGCCGATGGTGCCCGGCGGCGGGTTGAAGCAGCTGTAGAGGTGCTGCTGGATCATGGTGCCGATCATGCTCTGCATCGACAACGAGAGTTGCGTGGCCTGTCCGGTCGAGACGCCGGCGGTCGTGATATCCGCGACCTCGCGGCCTTCCTGCGCCTTGCGGCCGGGATCGCGCTTGTCGACCAGCGAGGCGATCTTGGACGGGTCGAATTTCGGCTTCGGCTTCTCGGGTTTCTTCTCGACCTTCTTTTCCGGCTTCTTCTCGACTTCCTTCTTGATGAGTTTGTCGAGTTCGGCCTGGCTGTTGTCCGGCTTCGGCTCGGGCTTCTTTTCCGGCGGCTTCGGCAGGTCGGCGGGTTTCGGCTCCGGCGGCGGTGGCGGCGGAGTCTCGGCCTTTTTCGGCTCTTCCTTTTTCGGTTCGGGCGGAGGCGGCGGGGCTTCGGTTTCCTTCGGCGGCGCAGCCACATCTTCCTTGGCGACCGGCGCCGGCGGCAGCGCCTTCGCATCCACGGCCGCGACCTTCTCGGCCGCAATTTTCGGTTTGGCCTCGGGGGCCTTCTTCGACTGGTTCGAGCCCTTGGTGAGCTGGTCGAACTCCGAGAGAGTCAGAACCTCGACCGGCAGCGCTTCCTGGTAGGGGTCATAGGGCTTGGCGGAGCTGAAGCCGACAATGGCATAGCCCAGGATCGCCGCATGCGCGACGACCGAGAACACCATGCCTCCATCCGGCTTCTTCACGAATAGCCCCCAAATAATGGCCACCACCTTCGTTTCCGGTGGAGGTCGCGGTCTCCGGTCACGGCTCTCAGCCGCCTTCTTCGGCAGCGGTCACGAGAGCCACGCGCTTGAAGCCCGCGCCGGCGATCGTGCCCATGACCTTCATCACCTGACCGTAATTTACCCGTGCGTCGCCACGCACATAGATACGTTCCTCATAGCCCTGCTTCGTGATGGCATTGAGGCGAGGAATAATGTCGTTCAGTGCGACCTTGGTTTCCTGGATATAGATCTCGCCGTTGTTGTTGACCGTGATGGTCAGCGGCTCGCGCTCCTCGTTGAGCGCCGGGGCGTTCGACTGCGGCAGGTCGATCGGAACGCCGACCGTCAGCATCGGCGCCGCCACCATGAAGATGATGAGCAGCACCAGCATCACGTCGACCATCGGCGTGACGTTGATCTCCGCCATCAGCGCGGCGCGGCGGCCGGACCGGCGTCCGCGGCGGCGTCCGCCGCCTCCACCCTTGGGGATTGCGCCCGCGCCCATCAGCCGGCCCGCTCGTCGATCTGGCGCGACAGGATCGCGGAAAACTCGTCGGCGAAGCCTTCGAGGCGTGTCGCCTGCTTGGCCACTTCGGCGGAAAACTTGTTGTAGAAGATCGTCGCCGGAATGGCCGCCAGCAGACCAAGCGCGGTGGCGAACAGCGCCTCGGCGATGCCGGGCGCGACGACCGCGAGCGAGGTGTTCTTGGACGCCGCGATGGACTGGAAGCTCGTCATGATGCCCCAGACCGTGCCGAACAGGCCGATGAACGGCCCGGCCGAACCGACCGTCGCCAGAACGAGAAGCTGCCGTTCAAGCCGTTCGACCTCGCGCTGGATCGTGACGTCCAGAACCTTTTCGATCCGCATCTGCAGGCTGGCGACCGCGCGGCCCCCGCCCTCGAAGCTGCGCTTCCATTCACGCATCGCGGCGACGAACAGCGCCGGCATCGACGTCGTCGGGCGCGGCGCGAGCGAGCGGTAAAGCTCCTCGAGGCTCTGGCCGGACCAGAACACCTTCTCGAAGCGGTCCATGTTGCGCCGTGTGCGGGCATAGAGCGCGTATTTGTTGACGATGATGGCCCAGCACCACACCGAGGCCAGCACCAGCCCGATCATCACGATCTTGACGATCAGATGGGCCTGCAGGAACAGACCCCAGAGCGACAGATCCATCGACGGCTCTACTGGCGGCATAGGGGCTACACCTCTTGGGCCCGCCGTCAGGACGGGCCGCGTTGTTGGTAAATGTCGGCGGCGCGGCTAGATCGCGCCCCAATGCGGCGCAATAACGGCGCGCGGCCGCTTATGCCCGCCTCCTTCATGATTTGTTAAGGTTAATGCTTGGTTACCGGCGGTTCTTCATGAACCGCCGCCAGCATTGGCGATGGCCTGCCAAAGAGTATCCTTCGCCGCGACCAGAGGCGGGGCGGGAAGGATTTCGGCGGGCTGCGAACGCTTCTGCCCATCGGGCACCAGCACCAGCACTTTCATCTCGCCGTCGGTGTAATAGTGACTGCCCTCGCCGTTGCGCCCCGTCAGCGTCGGCCCCACCCCGGTCACCTGGTATTCGACCGCGACCATGCGCGCGGTGTCGAGACTCTGCGCGGCGAAATCGCGTTCGGCGTCGATGTCCGGCGCGATGTCGTGCGTGATCTGCCCGGTGTAGTGGCTGACGCCGACACTCGCGTCGAACGTGGCCGAGCCCAGCCAGACCGGCCTGCCCTCCTCGCCCGTGTCGAGCGCCCGCCACAGCCGGATATGGTGGCGGCGGCTCGCGTTCGTGCCGTCCTCCTGCTCGAAGGCGAACTGTTCCTTCCGCCCGTCGTAGTAGAGCGGACTCACCGGTGCATCCCTGTATGGACGGTCGAGCAGGACGCTGCCGATGATTTCCACGCTCGATTTCAGCGTGACCGGATCGGCCGGAAGCCATCCGGCCGCATGCATCGCGTGCAGAACGTCATCCGTGTCGCCGACGAGGCCGACATTCAAAGCATCTCCGGGAAAACCGCTCGCGGTCCGAGTCACCATCGGCCGTCCGGCGAGCCCCGGCTGATGTTCGTAATGCGTCCAGGCGAACGGCAGCAGCACATACGAAATCAGCACATAGACCGCGGCAAGGGTCGCGACCCATTTGACGGCACGCCGGAAATGTCTGCGCCCTGTCATCCTGCCTCCAACCGGCAAGATAGCCTAAAAAACAAAGGCCGCCCGGAGGCGGCCTTCGATAGCGTGAAAAATCGGTACAGGCGTCAGCCGTGCTGTTCGCCGGTCTCCGTCGGCGGCTGCGGCCGGTTCTTGCGCTCCGACATGAAGGCGTCGAACTCGGTCTTGTCCTTGGCGGCGCGCAGACGGTCGAGGAAATCGCGGAATTCCTGCTCTTCGTCCTCGAGCCGCTTCAGCGTCTCGTTGCGGTATTCGTCGAACGCCGTGTTGCCGCTCGACCGCATCCACGGGGCGCCGCGATGCTTCCACTCGCCCCGGTTCCAGCGGGCAAAACCCGCGCGCTGTCCACATCCCATTCGTCCGCTCCAGATGACATAGGCCAGGGTCGCAAGACCGATCGGCCAGAAAACGATGAAGCCGAGGACAACCGCGGCGATCCATGCCGGTTTGCCCCATTCGTCGAGTTTTGCCGTGATCGGCATGGTTCGCTTTCCTTTGTGAATGTAAATCACATTTACATTAATGGGCACGACGCCGCCGGCTGTCAATGAGCCGTCCGAAAAGATTTGGTGTCAGGAGCGGCGGATTCCCAGCCCGTCGAGATAGACGAGCATCCCGGCCTCCAGCAGATCGCCGGGCGCCATGGGGAGTTTGCGGCGGCTGTCGTCGGGGCGCGCGAACAGCGAGGCGATGCCATGCGCCAGCGACCACATATGCAAGGCGACCATCATCGCCGGCGGCCGGCTTTTCTCGGGAACGGTCTCGACCACGGCTTCCGCCGCCTGCCGCAGCACGCCGAAGGCGCGGTCGCCGGCATCGCGCAATTCGGGCGATGCATCGGCGGAAACTCCGCCCTCGAACATCGCCGCGTAGTAAGCCGGTTCGGTGCGCGCGAAAGTGAGATAGGCGCGGCCGATCCGCTCCAGCGCCTCCACCGGCGTAGGCTTCCCGCCATTCCAGGCTTTCGCCAGCGTCGCCTCGAATGCCTCGAAGCCGCGGCGCGCGACATCGGCCAGCAGCTGTTCGCGGTCCTTGTAATGACGATAGGGCGCGGCGGGGCTGACGCCGGCCTCGCGCGCCGCCTCGACGAAGGTGAAGCCGCTGACGCCCTTCTGGCCGATCAGCTTCAACGCCGCCTCGACCAGCGCTTCCTTCAGATTTCCGTGGTGATAGCCCCTCATGTAAAAGGCTGTTACATCAGTTTGGGGATATGCGACAGGGCTGACACCCTCTCTCCCGCCTGCGGGAGAGAGCCGACTCGCCGAAGGCGAGCGGAGAGAGGGGGCGGCACATTCCCCTCTCCCGGTGCGCTTCGCACTCGACCTCTCCCGCAGGCGGGAGAGGTAGTTGCGGCGAAGCCCTGGCCTCACTACGAAACGCAGCATGCGTGCCCTCCTCGCCCTCACCCTCCTCGCCACGCCGGCCTTCGCGCTCGATGGCGGCGCTCCGATGAAACCGGATCAGGCCCTGTCGCGCGCCGCGGTCGCGATCCAGGCCGTCTCCCCGCAGGCGGACGGCACCGCGCGCCTGTCCGAATGCTCGGGCGTGCTGATCGCGCAAAACCTTGTCCTCACGGCCGCGCATTGCCTCGACGAAGCCGACAAACCGCAGTATGTCGCGGTGTTCTTTTTCGACGGCGCCAAAGCCGTGCCGCAATTCGCGCAGGTGTCCGCGATCGTCCGTCACCCGAATTACGTGCGCGGCTGGTCGAAAAAAGCTGGCGACATCGAAACCCGTCAGGCCGAGATTTCCGCTGATATCGCCGTGCTGCGCCTCGCCGCGCCCGCCCCCGCCGGGCGCGCGCCCGTCGGCTTCGATCCGGCCCCGAAACCCGATGTATTGACGCTTGCCGCCTCCGGAAAAGCCGGGACGGCCGGCAAATCCGGCACGCTGAAATCCGCGAGCCTTGCCGCCATCCGCCACACCCGGACCGGACCGGAACTGGCGTTCGCGACTCCCGGCAACGGCCAGGTATGCACCGGCGATTCCGGCGGCGCGGTCGTCACGGCGTCGGGCGGCATCTGGGGCGTCGCGGGCGCGATCCTGCGTGGCGCCGGCGGCTGCTCGGCCCGCATGGTCGTCGTTCCGGTCGATCCCGCCGATTCCGGCACGGCAGAGCTTCTGCGGCGTGCGCAAGCCCGCTGAGGCTTTCCGGGTTCACATCGCGCCCGGCTTCCCGTAAACCACTCGAAAATTCAGGGGGAAAACAATGTCGAACGAGACTTCCGGCACCGAGGAACTGCCCGAGGAGCTTTTTCTGCCGGCCTCGACCGTGCGCTGGATTTTCGTGTCGGCCGTGAGCGCATTTATCGTCGCGTTGAATCTTTATGCGTCGATCTCGGCGAACGCCCCCGCGCTCGGCCTCCTCGCCCTCATCTTCGCCGTCACCGGCACGGTCGCCGGCGTGCAGCTCATTCCGGGCTCGGCCGGCCTTTGGCTCGACCGCAAGGGCTTTACCTTCCGCATGTTCTGGGTCGACCGCCGCCGCGAATGGAACGAGATCACCCCTATTCTTTCCAGCCAGGTCGGGCTGCTGCAGATGGTTGGTTACAACCGTAAGGACGACCCGCCGAACAAGCCGCGCGAGATCTTGCCGGACACTTACCGTATATCCGCCAACGAGCTCGCGGACATCATGAACCACTGGCGCAATACCGCCCTGAAAAGCGCCGGCTAGACGAGATACGGCGTCACGACAGTGTCGCCGGCAACGATGTCTCCGTCGTCCAGAACTTCCATGAACACGCCGAGATCGGTGTGACCGAAATTCTGCATGATGGCCTTTGGCAGGTTCTCGTCGCGCACGGCGGTTTGCGGGTTGACGTTGACCGCGCCGCAGCGCGGCGTCCGCGCCAGACCGCGCAAACGCACGCCGCCGATCTCGATCTCGCGGTCGAGCCAATCGAATTCCTGCCACGGATCGAGCCCGTCGATATAGATGTTGCCGCGAAAGCGCAGCTTGTGCAGCGGCCGGCCGACCTTCTTCTCCAGCGCGTGTACCGACGCCATGTTGATGATCGACACCGAGCGCATGAAGACCGGCGATACGACGCTCGCATCGGTGAATTTGTGGCCGCGCGCCTGGACGAGCTTCGGCCGCCCCTGCGCCGCCTCGCCAATATAGGTCTCGAAAAACGTCTCGACCGTCTCGCGTCCGCTTTCCGTTGAAACGTCGGCCTGGATCGGCGGCTCCGGGCCGCGATGGATGGTCAGCATCCGCGTTGCGGGATCGTATGTTGTCGAAAGCGCCGCAAGGTCCTCGTTGTTCCTGAGCATCAGGAAGAAGCCCTTGTCGAGCGGCTCGGGGCGCTGGGTGTCGAAACAGGTCGATCCGAGCGCCAATGCATATTCACGGTCGAACGGGATGCCCCCGGCCCTCGTCAGCGTAAGCACACTCATCCGCTCCGGCGTCAGCCCCTTGATCGGATACCGGAAAAGATCAGAAACGACCGCCATTGCGCCAAATCCCCAGCCTGCGCGCAGTGTCGTCACCGCGCGCCGGCTCGCCATCCGGCATTTGACGTATTGTGGAAATCAGGCGCCGAGTTTTGCCTTGATGTCCGGCGGAATCCGCGAGGGCTTTCCTTCGCGCGAAATCACAGCGCAGGTGACCTCGGCCTCGACCAGCACATCCGTGCCGCGAACGACTTTCTGTTTCAAACGCAGCGACGCGCCGCCGATCTCGTGCGCGGCGGTCTCGACCGTCAGTTCATCGTCGATTTTCGCCGGCGCGCGGAATTTGATGTTCATGTCGGACACGACGAAGATCAGCCCGCTATGCTTCTGCAACGCACCCTGGTCGATGCCCTTCTCGCGCAGCAATTCCGTACGCCCGCGCTCCATGAATCTCAGATAGCTCGCGTGATAGACGACACCGCCGGCATCGGTATCTTCCCAGTAGACGCGCACATACACTTTTCCGGTCATTCGTCGCCCTGATCGAACAGCGGCATCTGGTTCGCCGCCTGCGGCGCCTCCAGCCCGATATGTTTGAACGCATGCACGGTCAGCATGCGCCCGCGCGGCGTCCGCTGGATGAAGCCCTGCTGCAAAAGGTAGGGCTCGACGATGTCTTCCAACGCGTCACGCGGTTCGGACAGAGCCGCCGCGATGGTGTCGATGCCGACCGGCCCGCCGCTGTAATTCACCGCGATGCAGTTCAGATAGCGCCGGTCCAGCGCGTCGAGCCCGGCGTCGTCGACTTCCAGCATGCCGAGCGCCTTGTCGGCGACAGCCCGCGTGACAGTATCGGCGCCCGCGACATGGGCGAAGTCGCGCACACGGCGCAGAAGCCGGCCCGCGATGCGCGGCGTGCCGCGCGCGCGCCGCGCGATCTCACGTGCGCCGTCGGCGGCCATGCTCATGCCGAGCACGCGGGCGCCGCGCGTCACGATGAGATCGAGTTCCGCGATCTCGTAGAAATTCAGCCGGATCGGAATGCCGAACCGGTCGCGCAGCGGGGTCGTCAGAAGGCCCGCGCGCGTCGTCGCGCCGATCAGCGTGAATTTCGCGAGATCGATACGTACGCTCCGCGCCGCCGGTCCCTCGCCGATGATGAGATCGAGCTGGAAGTCCTCCATCGCCGGATAAAGGATTTCCTCGACCGCCGGATTGAGTCGATGGATCTCGTCGATGAACAGAACATCGCGCTCTTCGAGATTGG
Organism: Hyphomicrobiales bacterium; assembly: GCA_022842205.1. Classification (GTDB taxonomy): domain Bacteria; phylum Pseudomonadota; class Alphaproteobacteria; order Rhizobiales; family Methylopilaceae; genus Flaviflagellibacter. The sequence goes on along the minus strand of JALHQA010000004.1, from coordinate 189,387 downwards.
TCAGCAGCGCCGCGAGGTCTCCGGCCTTCGCGATCACCGGCCCCGATGTCGCGCGGAAGTTCACGCCGAGTTCGCGGGCCATGATCTGCGCGAGCGTCGTCTTGCCGAGGCCGGGCGGACCCGCGAACAGCACATGATCCAGCGCCTCGCCGCGCGATTTCGCGGCTTCGATGAACACCGAGAGATTGGCGCGCGCCTGCTGCTGGCCGATGAAGTCCCCCAGCCGCTGCGGCCGCAGCGACGTATCGGCCTCGTCTTCGGTACGCTTTTCGGCGGAGACAAGTGGGCGCGGGGTCACGCCGCCAGTTCCTTGAGCCCGAGCCGGATCAGCGCCGCCGTGTCGGCGGCCTCGCCCGCCTTCTTGATTGCGCTCGACACGGCCTGCGAGGCCTGGATCTGGCTGTAGCCGAGATTGACCAGCGCCGAGACGGCGTCCGCCGCCGGCTGCGGCGCGCGGCGTTCGCCGATCTCATCCTGCAGGCGGATGACGTTGGAATCGACGCTGGCGAAGGCCGGCGCCTTGTCTTTCAGCTCCGCGACGATGCGTGCGGCAACCTTGGGCCCGACGCCCGGTGCGCGCGCCACTGCCGCCTTGTCCTGAAGGGCGATGGCATTCGCGAGTTCGGACGCCTTCATGATGCCGAGTATGGACAAAGCGACCTTCGCGCCGACGCCCTGCACCGTCTGCAGCAGGCGGAACCAGTCGCGCTCGCTGTCCGCCGTGAACCCGAACAGTTTGATCTGGTCCTCGCGCACATGGGTTTCGATCGAAAGGCTCACCGCCTCTCCCTTGCCGGGCAGGCCCGCCAGCGTCCTTACGCTGCAATGCACCACATAGCCGACGCCCTGCACATCGATGATGGCCCAGTCGTCGCCGGTCGAATCCAGAATTCCCGTGAGCTTGCCGATCATGCCCCCACCGCCTTTTTCAACGAGACCGGGATGCGATGATGCGCGTGCGTGATCGCGATCGCCAGCGCGTCCGCAGCGTCGGGGCCGATTGTCCCCGCCTTCGGCAGGAGAACGCCGATCATCATCCCGATCTGGTCCTTGCCCGCATGTCCGGTGCCGACCACCGTCTTCTTCACGAGGTTCGGCTTGTATTCCGCCACCGAAATTCCCGCCTGCGCGGGCGCCAGCATGGCAATGCCGCGCGCCTGGCCGAGCTTCAGTGTCGAAACCGGGTTCTGGTTGACGAAGGTCTCCTCCACCGCGGCCTCGTCCGGCGCGAAATCGCGGATGATCTTCGCCAGCCCCTCATGCAGCGCCGCCAGCCGCTCCGCCAAAGTCAGCTTGTCATCCGGCGCGATGTGCCCGCAGGCCACATAAGCGAGCCGGTTGCCGATGGTCTCGATCACGCCCCAGCCGGTGCGGCGGAGACCCGGATCGAGCCCGAGAATGCGAATCGGAGACAGGACCATAACGTGAACGAATAAACGATCAGACGTTCACGACAAGTGAAGCCGGGCCGCCGCGGCAAAAAAACTGGGCCGGACCCGAAGGCCCGACCCATTCACGCGCGCCGCCGCTTGGGGGGCTGGGGAAAGGCGCCGCACGTAATCAATGATTGCATACTACGGCACGTATACAGCCATTGATTGTACTAACAACGCGTTAACCCGCCCTGCACAGGCATTCACGGTTTCCCGGACCTGAACCGGGTCGCAGAAAAATCAGGCCGCCGTCAGCTTCGCCAGGACTTCGTCGGAAATCTCGAAGTTCGAATAGACGTTCTGCACATCGTCATCGTCTTCCAGCGTATCGATGAGCTTCATCATCGACTGCGCCTTTTCCTCGTCGAGCGCGGTCGTGGTCGTCGCCCGCCAGACGGCCTTGGCGGATTCGGGCTCGCCGAGCACGGCTTCGAGCGCCTTGGAAACATCGTTCAGGCTCTCGAACGCGCAGGTCACGACATGGCGCTCGGCGTCGGAAGCAACGTCGTCGGCCCCGGCCTCGATCGCGGCTTCCAGCACCTTGTCCTCCGAGCCGGCGGAAGCGGGATAAACGATCTCACCGACATGGTTGAACATGAAGCCGACCGAGCCGGTCTCGCCCAGCGCACCGCCGGCTTTGGTGAAATAGGAGCGCACCGCGCCGCCGGTGCGGTTGCGGTTGTCGGTCAGCGTCTCGACGATGACGGCGACGCCGCCGGGGCCATAGCCCTCGTAGCGCACCTCTTCGTAGTTCTCGCCCTCGCCGCCGATCGCCTTCTTGATGGCGCGATCGATATTGTCCTTGGGCATCGAGTTCGCCTTGGCCTCGTTCACGGCCAGGCGCAGGCGCGGATTCATGTTGGGATCCGGCATCCCCATCTTCGCCGCGACGGTTATTTCCTTGGCGAGCTTCGAGAACAGCTTGGACTTCTGCGCGTCCTGCCGTCCCTTGCGGTGCATGATGTTCTTGAATTGCGAATGGCCGGCCATGCGGTGGCGCCCCTCAAGTCTGGGAAATGCGGATATCGGGCCGGGTTATAGAGCGGCGGCGGGGCCTCCGCCAAGCCCGCAATCCTCATCCTGAGGTGGGTCGGAGGCCGTCTCGAAGACGGGTGCTACCAGAATTTAGGCTCGACATTCTCCAGACGCGGGCCGATGCGCACCGGCGAGATTTTAACCGCAAGCCCCGTCCCGTCATCGGTCTCGACGGCGAGGCCGCAGAGCGTCGCCCGCCCCGATGCCGGCTCGAAGCGGCCGGACGGGATTTTCCGCGTGAAGCGCCGCAGCGGCTCTTCCTTATCCATGCCGAGCACGCTGTCGTAGTCGCCGCACATGCCCGCGTCGGACATATAGGCCGTTCCGCCCGGCAGAATCTGGTGATCGGCCGTCGGCGTGTGGGTGTGCGTACCGACAACGACGCTGGCCCGGCCATCCACGAACCAGCCGAAGGCCTGCTTCTCGCTCGTTGCCTCGGCGTGAAAGTCGATCAGCACGGCGTCGCATCCCTGCCCCAGCGGACAGGCGGCGAGTTCGCGCTCGGCAAGCGCGAACGGATCGTCGAGCGGCTCCATATAGGTCCGTCCCATGAGGTTCATCACCAGCGCCCGCCGCCCATCATGCAGCTCGATAAGCGCGCTGCCGCGTCCCGGCGTCCCGGCCGGAAAATTCGCGGGGCGGATGAGATGTTCCGCGCGCTCGATATAGACGAGCGTCTCGCGCTGGTCGAAAGCGTGATTGCCGAGCGTCACCGCGTCGGCACCGACCTCGATCAGGCTCTCGTAAATATCCTCGTTGATGCCGAAGCCGCCGGCCGCGTTCTCGCCGTTGACGACGAGAAGGTCAATTTTCCACTTCTTGCGGAGTTTCGGGATCTGGTCGATCGCGACCTGACGGCCGGCCCGGCCCACGAGATCGCCGAGGAAGAGTATGCGCATGGCCCGTTCAAACGCCGGTTTGCGTCAAATTGCAACGGATGATCTCGCTCTCGGTTACCACGGCGTCGAGCGGCACATCGTGCAGTTCGCGCGGAACCTCCTCGACCTCCTGCAGGGCGAACGCATAGCCGATTGTCAGCGGGCGCTGTTCGCGCTCCAGCGGGCCGAGCGTCCGGTCAAAATGCCCCTTGCCGTAGCCGATGCGGAATCCGCGCCGGTCGAAGGCCGCCAGCGGCACGATCACGACATCCGGCACCACTTCCGGCGCCGCCGGGTCCGGCTCGCGGATGCCGCCATAGGCCTTGTCCAGCGGATCGTCCGTGCGCCACTCCCGAAACGTCATCGGCTCCTCGCCCGTCTTGACGCGCGGCAGCGCGAGAACTGCCCCGGCGGCGCGCAGCTCCTCGGCCAGCGGGCCGGGATCGAGCTCGCCCTGTATGGGCATGTAGAAAGATACGATCTTTCCGCTTACGCCGCCGGCGGTCTGGAGCAGCGCCAGCGCATGTTCCGCCGCTCTTTTTGCGGCGGCGCGCACTTCCGCTTCGCCGAGCTTGCGGCGGAGCGCAATCTTCACGGACCGGATGGCGGCCTTCTCGGCATGAATTGTCGGAGCATCTGTCATGGCACCGGCTTTAACACAGGATCATACGGACGGCCTATTGCCCGGCCCGCGGAACAGGCGCATCGCAACCGGCAATGATCGACGATCCCATCTTCTACTTCCTGGCCATCCCGGCCGTCATTCTTCTGGGGCTCGCCAAAGGCGGTTTTGCCGGCATCGGCACCCTGTCCGTTCCCATGATCGCGCTTGTGGTGCCGCCCGTTCAGGCGGCGGCCATCACGCTGCCCATTCTGATGGTTCAGGACGTCATCAGCGTCACCGCCTACTGGCGCAAATGGGACGGGCGAAACCTCGCCATTCTCCTGCCTGGCGCCGCGGCGGGCATTCTGCTCGCCTATCTGTTCGCAGCCTATGTCACCGACGCCGCGCTTTATGTCGTGCTCGGACTTATCTCGGCGGTGTTCGGGCTGCGGAGCCTGTTTGCAAAGGACATCACGCCGAAAAAGGGCGGCGTCCCCGCGGGGCTGTTCTGGGGCGGAACGTCGGGTTTCGTGAGCATGATCGCCAATGCCGGAGCACCGCCGTTCCAGCTGTACGTGCTGCCGCAACGACTGCCCCGCGACATCTTCGTCGGTACGAGCATGATTTTCTTCGCCATCGTCAACTGGATCAAGTTGCCGGGCTTTGCGGCTCTGGGGCAGTTCACCCATCAGAACGTGATGACGGCTGCCGTGCTGATGCCGCTCGCCGTCGCCTCGACCGGAGCCGGTGTGTGGCTCGTGCGGCGCACCAGCAACGACGCCTTCTACAAGATCGTCTATGTATTGATGGTTCTGGTCGGCGCCCAGCTGATCTGGCGCGGCACGGCGCTGCTCATGACCTGAGAAGGAAGCGCGGAGCCGCCGAAGCCGTCGGATTTTTCGATCCCGGGAACCTACCTAAGTAGGTGGGCGCCATGTGCCCAAGCCCAGGGGCAAGGACAGGGACAGCTCCCGTTGAGATCGATAAGGCCCCGGGAATACAGTTTCCTAACCAACCCGGCAGCACCGCACGGGTAATGTAGGTGTTCAGCCCCTCAGTTGCCAGCGCCGCGCGAACGGGTCCTCAGATCTGCGGCCAGAACCTCCAGCCTTTCGGCAAGATGGTTGATGAGTTCGGCCGCGTCGTCGTCCTCGGCCCCGCCGCTCATCGCCGTGAGTTGCCGCCGCGCCGCCGAAAGCTCGTCCGCGATCACGATGGCCGCCATTACCGTCAACCGCAGATCGCCGATATCGCCATAGCTGGTGCGGATGTCGGCGATCTTCCGGTCGATCTGGTCGCCGAGGCCGGTCAGATGGGCTTCCTGCCCCTCGTCGCAGGCCATGCGGTAAGTGCGGCCGGCAATGGTCACTGTCACTTCGGCCATGGCGGCGGGGTCCTATTCGGGGTCTTTCAGCACGTCGCGGATGGTCTCGATCGTCCGGTCGAGCCGCCGTGCCACGTCGCGATTGATGGTTTCGAGGCGCATGGTGCGGGCGTTGGAGGAGTCCAGTTCCTCGGCCATCCGGGCGCGGTCGTCTTCGAGAAGCGCAAGTTCGGCCTCCCGCTCCACACCCGAGCGGCGCACATCCAGTGCGCGCGCCGAGGCCGCCTCAAGCACGCCGACGGCTGCCTCCAGCCGGCGAAGCGCTGCACCGAGTGCAGTGTTCCTCATACGCAAAGCACTCCCCGGCCGCCGCCACGCTAGGGTTTTTCAAGTTCACGTTCGGGTTGGAAAAACCCGTCCAGCCGCGAGAATTATGGAGGCGGGTTCGATGGCGCGTCAATCGTTTGCGCCAGCCTTCAACCATCTTGGTTCCGCAGCCCGTTTTGCCCTTAGGTCGCGTTGACTAAGGCGGCAGGAATGCTAGATGTCCACCCCCGCGCAATGGCCGCTCCCGGCCCAAGAAACCGGCGCGGGCCCGGCAGAGATGGCGACCGAAATCACGCGTGAAAAACACGACCGCATGGCCAATGCCCTGCGGTTTCTTGCAATGGACGCCGTCGAGGCCGCCAAATCGGGCCATCCCGGCCTTCCGATGGGCGCGGCGGACATCGCGACCGTCCTTTTCACCCGCTTCCTGAAATTCGATCCGATGGCGCCGCACTGGCCCGACCGCGACCGCTTCGTGCTGTCCGCCGGCCACGGCTCGATGCTGATCTACGGCCTGCTCCATCTCACGGGCTATGAGAGCGTCTCCATCGACGACATCAAGAAGTTCCGCCAGCTCGACTCGAAGACGCCAGGCCATCCCGAGAACTTCATGACGCTTGGGGTCGAGACCACGACCGGCCCGCTCGGCCAGGGCCTCGGCAATTCGGTCGGCATGGCGCTCGCCGAGCGCATCCTCGCCGCCGAATTCGGCCCCGAGACGGTCGATCACTACACATATGTCCTCGCGTCCGACGGCGACCTGATGGAAGGCATCAGCCAGGAATCCATCGCCATCGCCGGGCACCTGAAGCTCAACAAGCTCATCGTTTTCTGGGACGACAACCACATCTCCATCGATGGTCCGACCTCGCTGTCCGACAGCGTCGATCAGGTGGCACGCTTCAAGGCCGCGAACTGGAACGCCGTGCGTATTGACGGCCACGATCCGGAAGCGATCGCCGGCGCCATCGAGGACGCGCACAAGAGCGAATTGCCGACCCTGATTGCCTGCCGGACCACCATTGGTTTTGGTGCGCCAAACAAGGCCGGAAAATCCTCGGCCCATGGCTCGCCGCTCGGCTCCGACGAGATTGCGGCGACCCGCAAGGCGCTCGGCTGGGACTATTCGGCTTTCGAGATTCCGAGCGACATCCGCGACGCCTGGCGCATCGCCGGCCTGCGCTCGCGCCACGCCCACACGGAGTGGAACAAGCGCATCAAGACGCTCGATCCGGCCGTGCGCGGCGAGTTCGAGCGCCGCATGACGGGGGAACTTCCTTCGGCATTCATGCCCGCGATCCAGAAGCTGAAAGACCGGCTGATCGATGCGCCGCAGGAGGTCGCGACGCGCAAATCCTCCGAGCTCGTGCTGGAGGCCATCGCCGACGCTCTGCCGGAGCTGATTTCGGGCTCGGCGGACCTGACGCCGTCCAACAACACCAAGGTCAAGGCGCTCGAGGACATCACGCCCGGTAATTACAAGGGCCGCTATGTCCGCTGGGGCATCCGCGAACACGGCATGGCCGCGGCCATGAACGGCATGACGCTGCATGGCGGCATCCTGCCGGTCGGCGGCACATTCCTCGTGTTCTCGGACTATTGCCGCCCGTCGGTGCGCCTCGCATCGCTCATGGGAATTCGCTCGATCTTCGTGTTCACGCACGATTCAATCGGCGTCGGCGAAGACGGCCCGACCCACCAGCCGGTCGAGCATCTCGCGGCGCTACGCGCCATTCCCAATCTCCTCGTCTTCCGCCCGGCGGATACGATTGAGACAGCGGAAGCCTGGGAACTCGCGGTCAAGAACCATGGCCGCCCCAGCGTTCTCGCGCTGACGCGCCAGAACCTCAAGCAGGCGCGGCTCGAATCCAGCACCAGGAACCTCACGGCGCGCGGCGCCTACGAACTGCGCGCCGCGGACGGCGATGCCGAAGTCTCGATCTTCGCCTCCGGCTCGGAAGTCTCGCTCGCCATCGAGTCCAAGACGCTGCTGGAAAAGTCCGGCATCCCGACCCGCGTCGTCTCCGTGCCCTGCATGGATCTGTTCGAGGAGCAGTCCGACGAATACCGTCAGGGCGTCCTCGGCACGGCCAAGGTCCGCGTCGGCGTCGAGGCCGCGATCCGCATGGGCTGGGATCAGATCATTGGCGCGGACGGTGCATTTGTCGGCATGAAGGGCTTCGGCGCTTCCGGCCCGGCAGGCGAAGTCTACAAGCATTTCGGCATCACAGCCGAAGCGGTCGCAGAAGCCGCGAAGAAGAAACTCAAGCGTTGAAGCCAACTTCGTCTTTTTAAGGAGACTGCAATGACAGTGCGGGTTGCCATCAACGGTTTCGGACGCATCGGACGTCTCGTTCTGCGCGGAATCGTCGAATCCGGCCGCAAGGATATCCAGGTCGTCGCCGTGAACGATCTCGGCCCGGTCGAGACCAACGCACACCTGCTGCGTCATGACTCGGTGCACGGCAAGTTCCCCGCCAAGGTCACTGTCGAGGGCGATGTCATCGACATCGAAGGCCACGGCAAGATCAAGGTCACCGCGATCAGGAACCCCGCCGAACTGCCGCACAAGGATCTCGGCGTCGATATCGCGCTGGAATGCACCGGCATCTTCACCGCGAAAGACAAGGCGATGGCGCACATACAGGCGGGCGCCAAGCGCGTGCTCGTCTCCGCGCCGGCTGAAGGGGCCGATCTCACGGTCGTCTACGGCGTCAATCACGACAAGCTGACGAAGGACCACATCGTCGTCTCCAACGCCTCCTGCACGACGAACTGCCTCGGCCCGGTCGCCAAGGTCCTCAACGATGCGCTCGGCATCGAGAAGGGCTTCATGACGACGATCCATTCCTACACCGGCGACCAGCCGACGCTCGACACGATGCACAAGGATCTCTACCGCGCCCGCGCCGCGGCGCTGTCGATGATCCCGACCTCGACCGGCGCGGCCAAGGCCATCGGCCTCGTCATCCCGGACCTCAAGGGCAAGCTCGACGGCACCTCGATCCGTGTCCCGACGCCGAACGTCTCCGTCGTCGACTTCAAGTTCATTCCGAAAAAGCCGACCACGGTCGAGGACGTGAACGCCGCCATCACGCGTGCCGCGCAGCAGCAGCTCAAGGGCATTCTCGAAGTCGTGGACGAGCCGCTCGTCTCCTCCGACTTCAACCACAACCCGCACTCCTCCTCCTTTGCGCTCGACCAGACCAAGGTCATCGACGGCAATCTCGTCCGCGTCCTTAGCTGGTACGACAACGAGTGGGGCTTCTCGAACCGCATGGCCGACACGGCCGTCGCCATGGGCAAGCTGCTGTAATGACGTTCCGCACGCTCGACGAGGCCGACGTTCAGGGAAAACGCGTCCTCGTCCGCGTGGACTTCAACCTGCCGATGGAAGACGGCAAGGTGACGGACGACACGCGCATCAAGGCGGCCCTGCCTACTATCAACAACATCATCATCCAAGGCGGCAAGGCGATCCTGATCGCCCATATGGGCCGCCCCAAGGGCACCCGCGACGAAGCGCAGAGCCTCAGGCAGATCGTTCCCGCCGTGGAAGCCGCGCTGGGCAAGCCTGTCGCCTTCGCCGATGACTGCATCGGCCCCGAGGCCGAGAAGGCCATCGCCGCGATGAAGGACGGCGACGTTCTCCTTCTCGAAAATCTCCGCTTCCACGCGGGCGAGGAAAAGGACGATCCGGAATTCACGAAGCAGCTCGCCGCGCTCGGCGACATCTTCGTCAACGACGCCTTCTCCGTCGCCCATCGCGCGGCGGCGTCCGTCGTCGGCCTCGCCAAGGAGCTGCCCGCCTATGCCGGCCGCTCGATGCAGAAGGAGCTTGAGGCGCTCGGCGCGGCGCTGACCTCGCCGCAGCGCCCGGTCGCCGCCGTCGTCGGCGGCGCGAAGGTCTCGACCAAGATCGAACTGCTGTCGAACCTCGTCACCAAGGTGAACACGCTCATCATCGGCGGCGCGATGGCCAACACGTTTCTCGCCGCGCAGGGCAAGGCGGTCGGCAAGTCGCTCGTCGAACGCGATCATCTGGATACCGCGCGCGAGATCGAGGAGAAGGCGAAGGCCGCCGGCTGCATGCTCGTCCTGCCGGTCGATGCCATCGCCGCCACCGAATTCAAGGCCAACGCACCGCACCGCACCGTGCCGTCCGACATGATCGCCCAGGACGAGATGATCCTCGACGCCGGGCCGCGAACCATCGAGGAAGTCTCCGCGCTTCTCGAAAAGACGAAGACGCTGGTCTGGAACGGCCCGTTCGGCGCGTTCGAGATGGAGCCGTTCGACGCCGCGACCAATGCCGTTGCGCGGAAAGCCGCCGCGCTGACGAAGGATGGAAAGCTGCTCTCGGTCGCGGGCGGTGGCGACACCGTCGCCGCGCTCAACCACGCTGGCGCGGCCGATGATTTCTCCTATATCTCGACGGCCGGCGGCGCGTTTCTTGAATGGCTGGAAGGCAAGCCGCTCCCCGGTGTGGAAGCGCTGAAACAGGCGCGCTAGTTTAGAGAAAATGTCTGCGGCACGCTGCCGCCAATGTATGTACGGAGACTGCGAGAATGGCCCGCATAACCTTGCGCCAACTCCTTGATCACGCTGCAGAATTTGGCTACGGAGTTCCGGCCTTCAACATCAACAACATGGAACAGGCGCTGGCGATCGGCGCCGCCGCCGACAAGGTCGACGCCCCCGTCATCATCCAGGCCTCGCGCGGCGCGCGGCAATACGCCAACGACATCATGCTGGCGAAGATGATCGACGCGCTAGTCGAGATCTACCCGCACATCCCGATCTGCATGCATCTCGACCACGGCAACAACGAAGCCACCTGCGCCACCGCGATCCAGTACGGCTTTACCTCGGTGATGATGGACGGCTCGCTGATGGCCGACGGCAAGACCGCCGCCGACTACGACTACAATGCCGGCATCACCAAGCGCGTCGCCGACATGGCGCACTGGGCCGGCGCCTCGGTCGAGGGCGAGCTCGGCGTGCTCGGTTCGCTGGAGCATGGCGGCGGCGAACAGGAAGACGGCCACGGCCTCGAAGGCACCGTCTCCCACGACCAGCTTCTCACCGATCCCGACCAGGCGGTCGCTTTCGTCGCGAAAACGAAAGTGGACGCGCTCGCCATCGCCATGGGCACCTCGCACGGTGCGTACAAGTTCTCGCGCAAGCCCGACGGCGACATCCTCGCGATGAACGTCATCGAGGAAATCCACAAGCGCCTGCCGACGGTTCACCTTGTCATGCATGGTTCCTCGTCGGTGCCGGAGGACCTGCAGGAGATCATCAACAAATACGGCGGCCAGATGAAGCCGACATGGGGCGTGCCGGTCGAGGAAATCCAGCGCGGCATCAAGCACGGCGTGCGCAAGGTCAACATCGACACCGACAACCGCATGGCCATCACCGGCGCCATCCGCAAGGTGTTCGCGGAAAACCCGTCGGAGTTCGACCCGCGCAAATATCTGAAGCCCGCGACCGAGGCGATGCAGAAGCTCTGCATGCAGCGCCTCGAACAGTTCGGCACGGCCGGCAACGCCTCGAAGATCAAGGTGATCCCGATGAGCGTGATGGCGCAACGCTACGCCAAGGGCGAGCTCGATCCGAAGATCGAGGGCCGCGCCAAGGCGGCGGAGTAAGGACACTCTGCCCTCATCCTGAGCCGGACTCGCGGCGGAGCCGCGAGCCGTGTCGAAGGATAGCCACTACTCCGGCGCCTGCCGCCCATCCCTCGGGTCAAGCCCGAGGGCAAGCCTTCGAGACGCCCGCTGCGCGGGCTCCTCAGGATGACGTCTGAACGCGCGTCAAAGCCGCGGAGCGGGGCAACTCAAAATTTCCGACAGGCCCATGCACCACGCATGCTGGCGCGCAGCCAACCCTTTTGGTTGCGCCGCACGGATTCTCCCGCTAGCCAAAAACAAACGGGGGGTGGGCGATGCGCATATTCGGTCTGATAGTCACGGTTCTGTTTTTCGTGCTGCCGCTAGCGCCGGCGCAGGCCAGCCTCGACGCGGTGCTCGCCCGCCTCGAAAAGCTGGAGCAGGAGAACGCGGCGCTGAAGCGCCGGGTTGCCGCGCTCGAAGGCCGGGCCGTCGCCGCCACGGCCGCGCCCGCGCCGGCGGCGGGCATCGCCTCCCCGGCACATGAGGCGGACGAGACGCTCTACACCGCGAGCCTTGCCGCCGAGACCGCGCCCCGCTGGAGCCGGACCTATATCGGCCTGCAGGGCGGCATCACGCGCGGCGAGCCGGAATATCCCTTCCTCGGAGACGAATTCGGCGGCGATACGTTTTCCGGCGAGCTGAGGGGCGAAAGCTTCGGCGCGCAGATCGGCCAGACATGGCAATCCGGCCCCTTCGTCGTCGGCGTCGAACTTCAGGCCCGCAACGAGGACGTGACGAGCGAGGCGCGCGCCATCAGCGACTACACGTTCACCGCCAATGACGATTTCTACGAATACCGCGCGGTGGGCGTGGGGACGGCCGAAGTGCCGTGGAGCGCCGCCGCCAAGGGCCGCGCCGGCCTCGCGACCGACTCGGCCTTCGTCTACGCCACGGCGGGCGTGACGGCGGCAAAGCTGGACGAAAGCTACGAGTCGCTCACCTTGGAGACCATCACCGCCATCGGCCCCGGCGGCACGGGCGACGGCTCGACGCTCGTGATCCACGGCGCGCTCGAAGAGACATCGTCCATACAGATCGGGCTCATCGCCGGCTTCGGCTTCGAATACGCGCTGACGCGCAATCTCTCCATCGGCGCGGAATATGAATATACGCGGCTCGGCGAACGCAGCTTCTCGCCGGCGGGCGCGGACACGGTGTTCGACTGGCACACGGCGACGGCCCGGCTCAACGTGTCGTTCTGAGGGAGGTCGCAGGAAACTCGCCGGCGCGATGGCCGCGCCAAGCCAATGGCGGTGCGCCGCCGCGCGCGAATGCTCGGGGCAATGCGTTGCCATGGCCGCAGGGGAGTGAAGCACCACGCAAATCCGTGGCGGATATGGGCAGAGCTGCAGTACGCCGCTTCGACCCCTGCTTATGCCGATGATGCGCCGAGGTGGTTAACGAGGTGTTGCAGTTTAAATGAGGGGTGCTGCAAATAGGCAAGTTCGCTCAAGCGCGCCAAGCCACGGAGCCCCCAGTTGTTTGAAACGCTCATTCACGCGGACTGGGGTGTGAAAGCGGACAAGCGCTACATTGCGACCGCCGTGCGTTCCAAAGAAGAATGGCTCGTCACCGGACCCGACTTGGCGGGGCCGTCCGATGCTTTGCTCAACAGAGCGTTTTCATTGCCGTCCGTACTTCTTGGTTTCGATTTTCCAATTGGGCTTCCGGATCATTACGGACGTAAATCCGGATTCCGCTCGTTTCCAGAGGCGTTGCACGCGTTTGGTCACCACGAAGACTGGCGACATTTCTTTGAGATCGCATCGACCCCGGACGAAATCTCGGTCTATCGGCCATTTTATCCGAGAAGCAGCCGCAAGGGCTCCAAACGAGATCATCTGGTCGTGGGGCTCCAATCCGCGACCTTCGGTAATCTTTTGCGCGTCTGCGAGAAAAACACCGGCGGACAGGACGCCTGCTCGTTATTTTGGACGTTAGGCGGCAATCAGGTTGGACGTGGGGCGCTCGCGGGATGGCAGGAGGTGGTCCGCCCCGCGATGGAGCGCGGCGGTATGGTCTGGCCGTTCGATGGCACACTTGAGAGTTTGGGTAGTAAAGGCGGGGTGACTATTGCAGAGACTTACCCTGCTCTCGCGGCTCGGCTGATCGGAATTCCGTTTCACGTAAGAGAGAGCAAACGCAGGCAAGCGGATCGTAGCGCCAAGGCCACGAAGATTTTTGCATGGGCTGATCGAAACAAAGTCAGGCTCGGCGAAGCGACTTCCCGTTCGATCCACGGCGGCTTCGGACCTCACAAGAATGGCGAAGACGCGTTCGATGCTCTGACCGGCCTCTTCAAGATGATCGATGTTGCCGATGGGCGGCGACCGGCGACCACAGAGGATTATCGAGAGTCACTATGGGAAGGCTGGATACTTGGTCGATGACTGGGTCCTGCGCCACGCTGGGGCGAACCAATCTGAAGATCGAGAGGCCGCGCCAAGGCGGCAAAGTAAGCGACGAACTTACTCCTTGCCCTTTATGAGCTCGAGAAAGTTTGGCGGCTCCACGTCATCTTGACGGGCATTTGGTCCCGCTCGGAACAAAGCATTGAGTGCGAGCCCACGCTCTCCTTTAGTGATCAAACCTTTTTTCTCACCTATCAGCCCTATGTAAGTTTCGGCAGTTGCCTTTCGCTGTTGAGCATCATCCCAAAGGGAGAGGTTGGTGAGCGTGAATCGGCTAACCAACCGAAGTACCCATGCTATCGCTAGCACTGGAGCAGCGATTAAAGCCGTTCCCAATATTTCTTGCCCGGACACAGCTTCTGATATGGACTTAGCGTATGTTGCCCCGTGTACATACGTTACTTTTACGGATACAGCAAGTACGACGCAGAATACCGCTGCACCAGCGTAGAAGTAAACCTGGTGCTGTTGAGCCTTGTCAGACCAGAGTTTGACGATAGGCTTAATCTCCACGAGCTCTTCTTGCGCCTCTCGAAGAGCGGCGATCTTCTCTAGAGTTTCGTTTGTGTGCTTCTGAAGGATCTGCTGATTTTCTTCTGCGGCTTTTTGAAGGGTGGCTGCCGTCGCAGATGATGCCTGTGATGCAAAGTTGCGCGCGTGCTGCAGTTCCTTATTTAGTTCTGCAACTACATTTTCACTTCTATTTATTAGTTTTTCGATGTGATCACGGGCTGACGTATCTATGCCCGATCTAATTGCGTCGAACATTTCCTTCAATTCGCTCTGGCGACGCAACTCTCCATATCTTTCAACAGCGATAGCCATTCGCAGTTGGTGGCTGACAATATCCATGTTTCTTGGGAACAGCTTCGTAGCTACAGCTATCAAAGATAGATATAGCTCGTCGGCACCGATGACCTCACTTGGAACTTCTTTTATAATAATCGGTAGTTGAGACCCTAGCGTTGCCGTAGTCTGATTACGGCCGATACTCGGGTTTATCCCTTGAATTGCCGCCTCAAAATTGCGGCGAGTATCATTATCCATCACATGCTGTAGTTTTTGCACGATTGCTTGCCATCGTTGCCGTTGAACCCCTGCTAATTCGGATGCCCGATCTTTTGGGTCAGGACCGGGAACCTCCAACTGATTCCCGACGATATTGGTTGATGCCCAGTCGGCGAACGTATTTTGCATAATGTGCCCCCCTAAAAGTAAGGAGGCTACGACGATCATTTAGCGTCAACCCGGAATTGCGATACGGTGTGTTAGGGAGAAATTGGGTCAGCAACAATTCCGGCAACACAGCGGTCATCGCTCACCCCCCAAACGCCTTCTCCAATTCCGCGATATCCAGCTTCACCATCGTCATCATCGCTTCCGCCGCGCGCTTTGCCGCCGCGCGGTCGGGATCGCGCATCATCTCGTTGAGGCGGCGCGGCGTGATCTGCCAGGACACGCCGTAGCGGTCCTTCAGCCAGCCGCAGGCTTCCGGCGCGCCGCCGTCGAGCAGGGCGTTCCAGATGCGATCCAGCTCTTCCTGCGTGTCGACTTCGACCATCAGCGAGATGGCGTGATTGAACGGGTCCATCTGCTTCGTGCCCATCGCCATGAAGGGCACGCCGGCCAGCACGAACTCGACGATCTTCACCGAGCCGGACGGGCCGCCGGGGCTTTCGGCCGGCATGTCGGTCGCGCTGGTGAACGACGAATTGGGGATGACGGAGCAATAGAAGCGCGCCGCCTCCTCCGCCTTTTCCGAATACCACAGGAAGGGCTTGATGTCGGGCATGCGCGATACTCCGCTTTCCGGCGTTGGTGGCGGCGATCCTATGCGGCAAATGCGGGATGCGGAACGGCGTTCCTCCACGAACCCCTCACCCCGCGTCCACTAGGGGAGAGGAGCGCCCCAATCATCCTTCGAGACGCCTGCCGCGCAGGCTCCTCAGGATGAGGATCGAGATTGCCGCACATCCTTTGACGCGGCTCGCCGCCTTGCGGCGAGTCCGGCTCAGGATGAGGATTCCGCTTCCGCCTCCGCGCGCCTGCGGTCGCGGACCACGAGATGGATGAGATTTTCGAGATCGGGCAGAAAGCGCACATTGTCGAGCAGCGCGGCCTCGCCCTCTTCGTCGTGGATCTGTTCGAAGCGCGACACGACCCAGGCGACGAGTTTGGGGACCGCATTGTGGTCCACCGGCCGCGGAGCTTCTTCCTGTATCTCGACGCCGCGCCCGCCGCGTTCGTTGATGGCGTGCAGAATGCTGGTGCTGCGCGACAGCATGACGAGCGTGCGCGCCGCGACTTCCGGCGAATGATCGTAGGTTTCGGTGCGCAGCATTTCGCGGGCGATGAGGCGGCCGAGACGGGCGGCGATGGCGCCGGGCGCGGCGTCGTCTTCCGTCGGCTCGCGCATCGGCGGCGGCGCGTCCGGCCAGTGCTCGGCCACGGGGCGCGACGGCCGCGAACGCGACCAGCCAAGCTCGACGGCGCGGTTGCGCACCGTCTGGCCGCTGACGCCGAGCAGACGCCCGATGACATCGAGACTGGTGCCGTTCTCGTAAAGCGCGCGGGCGCGGGCGAGAATTTCGGGAGCGATGGTGATGCGCGGAGGAGCCATGCGCGAATGCTAGATTCGCGGCAGTGCGCTGTCAAGGACTATTTTCCTAGTTCAGACGAGAGCGCTCGCGCTGTCGCGGCCGCCTTCATTGACCCAGGCCGCTTCCTGCGCGGTGTCGCGATGGGCCTTCATGCGGTCCTCGTCAACTTCGATGGCGCGTTCCTGCTCCGCCAGAACGGCGTAAAAGCGCGCGAAGCCGGACAGGCCGCCACCCGGACCAAGGCGCAGCGCCGCCGCCGCGAACTTGTCGGACCGGGCCTGAAAAAGATTTGCATAGCGCATGTCAGTCCCCCCACGGGTTTCGGCAGGCGTTTGCGACGCCGCCGTGTATTTACTGCATCAACCGAGGACGTTCAGGCCTCGCCGGTGCGGGCGGCGTGGAGCTCCAGCGCGGTCGGGAACAGGATGCTGTGCAGCGTCCGGGCGCGGTTTTTCCAGTGGCCGAGATGCCAGCCGGAGATCGTGCCGTTCAGCTTCAGGACGTTGAGGCGGACCGCGAGGCGGTTGAGCCCGCGCAGGCCCGGCGGGTCGATGCGGAAATCCTGCGAATAGCCGCCCTCGCCCATCGCGCTTTCGCGCACCGGCGGCTGGACGGTGTTGTCGTTACATTCCTGATCGGCGTCGGCAAAGGCGGTCTGCTGCGCGTGCATGGCGTTTTCCTTTCACTCGGAACAGGCAAAGGCTTCAGGCGCTGAAAACGCCGGCATGCGCCACGCGGGCGGCCATGATCTGCGTCTCGGTCACGACCCGTTCGGTCGCTTCCTCGTCGTTCTTGATGCGGTATTGCAGCTCGCCGTCCCGGCCCTCGGGCATGAGCCGCGTGACCGTGTAGGGGCCGGGCTTGACCTTGTGCTGCGGGCTTGTGAGCTGCACGGACCCGCCGAGCGGGAATTCATGGATTTTCTGCATCCATGTAAGATAATTATCCTATTTGGGATTACAAGGCCCGCGCCGAAATAAACTTCGCCCGCCCTCAGGCCGGCGCTTCCTCGGTGATGACCTTGAACGAGGTGAGGACATGCGGGCCGAAGGTGAGCATCAGCGGCACGTCGGCGGCGTCGCGTCCATACGCGATGAGGATGCGGCCGACGCGCGGATCGTTGTTGCGCGGATCGAACATGTGCCATGAGCCGCCGAGAAAGACCTCGATCCAGGCCGCGAAATCGCCCGGCGCATGCGGCAGCGGCAGGCCGATGTCGGAGACATAGCCGGTGCAATAGCGCGCCGGGATATTGAGGCAGCGGCAGAAGGTGAGCGCCAGATGGGCGAAATCGCGGCAGACGCCGATCTTCTCGTGATAGGCCTCGAGCGCGGTGCGCGTCGGCCGCGAATCCGCGTAGCCGAAGGTGATGTGCTCGTGCACGAAATCGCAGATCGCCTGCACGCGCGCGAAGCCGGGCGGCAGATGGCCGAACAGGCGCCAGGCCTCGTCGCCCATCCGGTCGGTCTCGCAATAGCGGCTGCCGAGAAGAAAGAGCAGCGTTTCGGCCGGAAGCCGCGTGACGGGAATTTCCGGCGCGTCGCCGCCCTGCCCGTCGGGCATGCCGCTGTCGCGGATCACGGTGTTGGTCGTCACCGTGAAGCGGCCCGCGGGCGCGGTGAAGCGCGTGCACCAGTTGCCGAAGCTGTCGCGATAGCCCTCGACCGGCACCGAGGGCGAGATCGTCACATGATCGGGCCGCTCAAGATCGGCAACGCGCGAGGAATGCACGGTCAGCATCGCGATCATCGGCGTGGGGTTCGGCACCTCATACGTCATTTCACAGCCGACCAGCAGACGCATGGATCCTCGCTCAAAAAAGCGGGTGTAGCACGGAACGGCGCCGGCGCCCGCATGCCGCCGCATGCGGCGTATTCCCCGGATGGCTGCCGGTGGCGGCATTGTTGCCATCGGACAACACAGACCGTTCAACTCCCCGCGAGAACCGCCGTTGCCACAAAATAGCCCGCACCGCGTTGCTGTAGAAGGGCTTAGGGTAGGAATCATGCGGCGCAGCAGACATTCATGGGCCATCGCGGGGCGGACGCTTGTCGCGCTCGTGTGCGCTCTCGCGCTGACGCTCGGCTGTGTCGGCCTCAGCCAGGCGCGCGGCGCCAAAGGCACGCAGCCGTCG
Organism: Hyphomicrobiales bacterium; assembly: GCA_022842205.1. Taxonomy (GTDB): domain Bacteria; phylum Pseudomonadota; class Alphaproteobacteria; order Rhizobiales; family Methylopilaceae; genus Flaviflagellibacter. The sequence goes on along the minus strand of JALHQA010000004.1, from coordinate 170,963 downwards.
CGCTCCGCTCCCATCCTCATTTTCGTCCAGCCGGCCACGGCGCAGGCGCCTGCCTCCATCTGCCCCTATGCCGTGCTGTTCGCCGGCGAGATCGCGCGGCAGGCGATCCTCGTGCATCCCGGCGCCGAGACGGATGCGGTGAGCTATGCGCTCGCCGACGAGGCCGTTCCCTTCTCCCGCACCGACGGCACGCCCTTCCGGCCTCCACGGACGGCCTGACGCCTTCACGTCAGTTCCATCCCTTCAGGAGTGCCATTACATGACCAGCACGATCGTGCCGGCGGCCAGCACCATTTCCCGCCGCCTTTTCCTCGCAGGCCTCGCAACTTCTCTCGCCGCCTGCCAGCAGACCGTTTCCGGAACCGCAAAGCCGGAGGCCGCGCTGCCGCGTTACGCCGACCTCTATCCGCCGCTGCCGAACGAGCGGTTCCCCGTTCCGGGCGTGCCGGCGGGCGTGATCCCGGCGCGGTATGTACGCCAGCAGGTCGATTACGCGACCGCCGAGCCGATCGGCACCATCGTCGTCGATCCCGGCGCGAAATATCTCTATCTCGTGCAGGAGGGCGGCAAGGCCATGCGTTACGGCGTCGGCGTCGGCCGCGAGGGGTTCGGCTGGAACGGCGCGGCGACCATCCAGATGAAGCGCGAATGGCCGCGCTGGACGCCGCCGGCCGAGATGATCCTGCGCCAGCCGGAACTCGAGCCCTACCGCAACGGCATGGAGCCCGGCCTGCAGAACCCGCTCGGTGCCCGCGCGCTCTATCTGTTCCAGGGCGGCCGTGACACGCTCTACCGCCTGCACGGCACCAACGAGGCGCGCTCCATCGGCAGCAATGTCTCGTCCGGCTGCGTGCGCCTGGTGAACCAGGACATCATCGACCTTTACTCGCGCGTGCCGCTGCGCACCCGCGTCGTCGTGCTGCCGACCGCCGTCAGCGCCTGACGGTTTCCAGGACCGGGCGGTGTGTTGCCGCCCGGCCTTGCGGACCCGCCCGAACAGGCGCAGTATGCCTTTCGTACCTACGCAGGTCCGATCAGCATGGCCGAGATCATCCGCTGGCTTGTCATACTGGCCGCCGCCGGCGCGGCGTTCTGGGTGATCGGCGGCATGTTCATCGGCTGACGGCCGGCGGGATACGGCATGAACGAGACGCTTACAGTCCAGTTTCTGCAATGGATCGGTGAGGAGCCGCGCTCCTATGCCGAAACCATCGAGGCATGGCGCACCTCCTGCCCGCGCCTCACCGTCTGGGAAGACGCCATGACATCCGGCCTGATCGAGCGCGTGCCGAACGGCAGCATCGCCACCGCCGAAGTGCGCCTCACGCCGGCCGGCCGCACCATGGTGCAGGCGGAGGCACGACGATGATCGAAGGTTTTCGCTGGCTCATCTTCCTGGCGATCGGTTCGTCCGTCGCCTGGGTTGTTTTCCTCTGGCTGACCGGCAGCTTCATGGGCTTCTAGCCCGCGCCGCCCCGTCGCCGCCCCTTGGGTAGCTTGACCCGCACCCCGCAAATGCCGCATGTGGCGGTCAGAAACGGAGGCGGCCCCCATGTCCCGGACACCCAGTACCTTCGTCAAGGCACCGAAACGCAAGCCGGCAACGGCCCGGCGCGTCATCCTCTCCGACGAGGCCAAGAAGGCCTATGAGGAGATGATCATGAAGCGCGATGCCGAGCAGGCGGAATACCGCCGCCATCTCGATCCGTCCGCAAAACGCGTCTGACTCATTTCTTCTTAATGCCCGGCCGGGCGATCGAGTCGCTTACGACCGAATTCTTGGTCGACGGCGCGGCCGCGATCGTTTTCGGCTTTTCCTTCTTCGGCTTCTTGGCCTCCCGGCCGCTGCGCTGCTGTCCCTTGGCCATCATTTTTCCTTCCCTGCTTGTCACAGCAGACGCCTGATTGGCGCGCCGCACAAGGGGCTCCCTTTTGCTGGCCGAACCCGCCCCGCGCTCTATCTGACGTGTGATGCCGTCTTTTCTCCAGGCGCGGGAAGGCTTCGATGACGCTGTGGATTTTTAAACCGGTTGCCGCGCCCGACGAGCCGCGCTGGCTCAACGGGCCCATCTGGAGCCGGCTCACCGTACGTGCCCCGAATGCCGGATCGGCGCGCTTCCTCGCCGCGCGCTGGGAAAGCCGGATGATGCAGCCGGGCGGCGAAGTCGGCGCCGTCGCGGAGATGGATTACCAGAGCGCTCTGGCCGACCCGGCGCTCTATGAGGTCACCGAAGCCAATATGCCCGGCAATTACGGTCCTGACGAAGTGGTCGAGGTCGCCGCGCCGCTCCGCCCGACGCCGGCATGGGACAACGTGCTCGCACGCGGATTGTACCAGCCCGGGGCTTGATGCCGATGCCCGGCGGCCCTCTTCTAGTACCCGCCTATTCCCCGCGCCATCAGCGCCGCACATACAAACACGACGCCGAGACCGATCAGCTCGACCAGAACGAAGCGGCGCACCTTGTCGCGGGTCGGCGCGTCTGGCGGTTTCTCATGCGCTACGGCGCTCCGCCGCCATCTGGTGAATTGTATGGTCGGATAGATCGACAACAGGGCGACGAGGAGGAAGGCGCCGATCTTGGCGTGGAAAAATGGGTTGTGGGCATAGAAATCCCAACCCTTCTCGAAATAGACCGCGCGGATGAAGCCGACCGCGAGAATGCCGATGGCGGCCGCGCCGTAATGCGCATCGAGCAGCGCGAGCCGCTTCGCCGATTTGACGGTCACAGGCTCGGCCACCAGCACCAGCTCCGCGGCCAGCACCGCCGCGATGATGAAGAACAGCAGATGATGCAGCGCGGCGAAAAAAGCGGTTGCGGCCATGTGCGGTCTCCAGAGTTTCCCATTGCCGGTGCTGGCGAAGCAGAACCGAGTTTAGAGCACTTCCTGCATAAAGGAACGCTCGGAAGCTCACTTCGGAAGGCAACAGAAACAACGGCTCGCCCGAAAGCGGGAACCCATTCGCAGCGCTGCGGTTGAATGGTGAAACCCACGCGAATTGGAGGACGCCATGGCGCACGAAACAACCCAGGCTGTAGAACTTTATCTCACCGGGCTTCGCAATGCGCATGCGCTGGAGAACGAGGCCCTTTCGATCATGCAGCGCCAGATCGACCGGCTCGAGAGTTATCCGGACGTGCTCACGCGGCTCAAGGCGCACCGGAAGGAAACCGAGGTTCAGCTTGAGCGTCTTCACGAGATTCTGGGCGATTTCGACGAAGGCCCCTCGAAGATGAAGGATCTGGGCGGATCGCTTATGGGTAATCTCGCCGCGCTGGGCCATAGCGTCGCCGGCGACGAAATTCTCAAGAACACGTTCGCCAACTACGCCTTCGAGAATTTCGAAATCGCATCCTACAAATCTCTCATCACTCTGTCCGACGCCAGCGGCTTCGGCAGCACGCACACAAAACTGCTGGAGCAGACGCTCGGCGAAGAAATCGCAATGGCAAGCTGGATCGAAGACAATGTAGAGAAGGTCACTCTCCGCTTCCTTGAACTTACTCAGGCGGGCAAGGCCGCGAAAGTATGATTCAACTCGTCAGGCTGCGCGCCTGCGCGATCCGGTCAGGAGGCACATACATGACAAAACGCGAATTGATCGATACTGGCAGCGACAAGAGGTACGTCCGCCGCGACAGCGAGGGACGCTTCAAGGAGTCCGACGATGTCGGTCGTTCGCTGTCCCAGGACCGCAGGCGCGACGCCGACACCAGGGTAAGGCCGGGCCAAGGCGATCGGGGAGATCGTAAGTGAGCCGCTACGCCATCATCGCCGTTGCCGCCATCGGGCTTTTCATCGTTGTCGGCTCATGGTTTTTCAGGGATTCCGCGGACGTTGATTTTGGAAACACGCCGTCGACGTACTACGGCGTGCCGACCGAGGACGGCACGCGAGGCGTGCCCCCGGGGAAGAAATAGGCGCGATTGTGTTCCTCGTCGAACTGTTCGTTCCGATGAGCGCGCAGGGCACCGACATCGAGGCCCTGATCGAAAGGCTGGCGCTTGAGTTTGGCGGCGCGACGGCCCATGTACGCACGCCGGCGGACGGGCTGTGGCACGGCCAGGCGCTGGAAAAAGAGCCCATAGGCATCATCGAGGTCATGACGCGGGAACTCGATCGCGAGTGGTGGCGGAAGCTGCGGGCCGACCTCGAAGCCCGTTTTGAGCAGGACGAAATCCTCATTCGTGCGACGTCCTGCGAGACAATATGAGGACGCGGTTCATGTAGTTGCGCCTCGGGTGAACGCGCGGAGGAACCTTCTTCCTTTCCTGCCGTTGACGCGCATGGCCAATCCCGTCGCAAAGGCCCTTACGCAGCTCGGAGCGCTCACCGCGCGGCCCGAAGCCTTTCTCGTGGTCTTCGCCTATACCGCTTTGTGGGGCTTCATTCAGCCCGACACGCTGGACTGGCACGGCGCGGCGACTGTCGCGACCTGGCTGATGACACTTGTCATACAGAGGTCCGAACATCGCGACACCCAGGCGCTGCACGCCAAGATGGACGAGCTCCTGCGCATCCATCGCGACGCCGACAACGAACTCGCCCACCTCGATGAGGAAGAGCCGGAAGACGTCGAGCGCGCACGAAAGGCGCGCGACCGCGAGTAGCCGCGTACAACGCATCCTGCTGGCATCTCCTGCCTCCTGTGGACCGTCATCAACCTGTTATCAAACCGTCATAGATCCCTCATACACGCGCGCTGGGCGGGGGCTCATGGGGTTTATTCTGGATCATCTTATTGTGCTCGGCTGGATGGCCGCCGGGCTTTCGGTCATTGCCGCCTTCGTGCGTACGATGATCCCGCTGCGCACGATGTCGGTGTTCAGCAACATCGCAAAATTCTCCTACGCCGCCGGGGTGGGCTCCCTGCCCGGCCTTGTCGAATACGCCATCCTTCTGCCGCTCAATCTTGTCCGGCTCCGGCAGATGCGGCGGATGATCAAAAGCATACGCGAAGCGCAGGCGGGCGATTTCGAAACCGAATGGCTGTCCCCGTTCGCCGATCAGCGCTCCTGCCGCCAGGGCGAGATCGTCTTTCGCAAGGGCGATAAGGGAGACCGCATGTACATGCTGCTCGACGGGCGCATCAGCTTCGTCGAGATCAATGTCGAGATCGGCCCCGGCCAGCTGTTCGGCGAGCTCGCGTTCTTCACCAAGGAGCGAACGCGCACCGCGACCGCCGTCTGCACCATGGACTCGACCTTGCTCTCCATCACCGAGGACCGGCTGGAGCAGCTCTACTACCAGAATCCGCAGTTCGGCTGGTATCTGATCAAGCTGATCGCGCAGCGGCTTCTCGAAAATGCCGAGAAGGCGCGAGCGAACACACCCGCGAAATAGCGTCCGTCATTCGCGCGGAACACGGCCCTCGAGCGTGTAGATCAGGCCCGCGGGCTCATAGCGCAGCACTGCCGTTCCGTTGAAGTCGGCGCCCGCGACGCGCTCCACCAGCCGCGAACCGAAACCCTTGCGGTTGGGCGCGGTAACGGCCGGGCCACCCTGCTCGCGCCACCAAAACCGCACCGCGTCGCTGCCCGCTTCCGCCGCGATCTCCCAGCCGATGATCACGCGCCCTTCCGGCACCGACAGGGCGCCGTATTTGAGCGCGTTCGTCACGAGTTCGTTGACGACCAGCGACAGCGTCAGCGCCTGCCTTTCCGGCAGGCTGTATGTATGTCCTTCCAGCGACACCCGGTCGCCGTCGGTATGGGCGATCAGGGCGGCGCGGATCAGCGTCGTCATGTCGGCTTCGGCGCTGCGGTCACTGGCGAGCACCTGATGGCCTTCCGCAAGCGCGTTGAGCCGGAACATCAGGGCGCTTTCGGCGGCCTTCAGATTGGGCGCGTTGCGGATCGAATGTCCGGCGATCGAGGAAATGACGGTCAGCGTATTCTTGATGCGGTGCTGCAGTTCGCTGTTCAGGATGCGCGCCTGACGGTCGGCCTCGACCTTGCCGGTGGTCTCCATCACGGTGTCGAGCATGCCAAGCACCCGGCCGTTCTCGTCGCTGACAGGGCTGTAGCAGAAGGTGAAATAAGCGCGCTCGGGATAGCCGTGCCGGTTCACAGTCAGCGGAAAATCCTCGATGAAGGTGGATTGTCCAGCGAAGGCGCGCGCGACGATGGGGCTGATCTCGTCCCATGCTTCCGCCCATACCTCGCTGAACGGGCGGCCGAGCGCCTCGGGCTTTTCGCCGAGGATGGGCGCGAAGCCATCATTGTAAAAGGTGGTGAGCTCCGGCCCCCAGACGATCGCCTTCGGAAACTTGGAAGAAAGCGCAACGGCGAGCACCGTCTTCAGCGCCGTCGGCCAGGTTTCGGGCGAACCGACCGGCGTCGCGGCCCAGTCGAAACGGCGGATTTTCTCCGCCATCCCGTGGTTGCCGTGAAATCTCAGAAAATCGAAAGGTGACGAGGACAGCATTCCAGGACCCAGGTCATTGCGGGGCCCAGGGCCAGCCGGCGGATCGATATTACCGGATATGCGTGCCGTATAAATAGGGCGGAACCCCGGCGGGGCCGCGCCGCCGAGACCTGCTGCCTAGCCGTCCTTCTTTGCCGGCTTGGCATCGTTCGCGGCCTCTGCCGCGAGGCGCTGGGCACGGAGCTTTTCCGTGCGCCGGGCGACGATTTCGCGTTCGTTCTGATAGTCGTCCCAGGCCACGCGGGCCGAGGCACGACGTTCGTCCTGCGCCGCCTGCCGGGCGCTCGGATCGGGTCGTTTGGTCATCGGATCAGGCGTCGAAGACATTGGAGCGGCGTGGCGACAACTCGCCCTCGCCGACGACGCGCTCGGGCCCCGGCCCTTCGCTGCGGATGCGGTATTGCGGCTCGCCGGCTCCGGTCTCGGGCATCAGCGCCGAAATCTTGTAGGGGCCGCGCTGCGCGTTGAGCGGCGCGCGAATAAGCTCGACCCTGTCGCCGAGGCGGAATGCATGTGCCATCTGGCCTCCGTCATGGCCGGCAAAATTGCCGGGACTGTTTTTGTATTTACGTCCCCGTCATGGCGGCGCGGAATTCGGCGCTGTCGTAGAGGGCGCGGATTTCGTTGTTCTGCAGCCGCGCGTCCTCGGTTTCGATGGTGGTACAGATCAGCGCGGCGGGCTGGCCCTCGACCGCGAACAGCACCGCTTCGCGCAGGCTGGAAAAGCGCCTGTAGGGACGCGCCCGTCCCTCGGCCGACTGGCGGCCAGTAAACATTTCGGCAGGCGTGTTCAGATCCAGGGCACCCTCCGAAAAAACAAGGCCCGGCGCATGGCCGGGCCTGTCAGTCTCAATCGACGAGTTCGAGGCTCGCAGCCTTTGTCTTGCCGCGCTCCGAAATCACTTCGAAGGATACCTTCTGGCCTTCGTTGAGGCCGTGGATGCCGGCCGCTTCAAGCGCCGTCGCATGCACGAACACATCCGGTCCGCCGTTGTCCGGCTGAATGAAGCCGAAGCCCTTCTGACCGTTGTAAAACTTCACTGTTCCCTTGGTAGCCATGGTGGCCTCCGTATTATGCGCCCGTTTTCGGGCGCGATCCTGAACGATCGAAATCGGGAGTGACTTGGAGCACACCCTTCAGGACGTACGGACAAGGCAAGCCAAAATTCGGTCCGCCGGCCCTCGCGATAATGTTGCACTGGGCAAAGCAATACGGAACGAGGTTCCGGTGGCGGACAGCCGCACTATGCGCCATCGGACGCCGGAAAGCAAATTCCCCGCCGGGCGGCCGCAGCGTGCTATAGATAACGAATGCATAAATATGAAGCCGGCCAGACGGTCGATTACAGTGGGGAATCCGGTTCCCACCACACTTCCGGTCAGTACGAGATCACCCGTCTTCTGCCGGAAACGGCCGACGGCGAGCCGCAATACAGGCTGAGGAAGCTGCCGGAGGGGCCGGAGCGCATCGCGCGCGAACACCTGTTATTCCCGGCGCGAACGCGGACAGGCTGACTGCGACGGCATCCGCCGCGGCCAGGTTTCAATGCTCTAGCGGGCCTTGGCCTTCGCGGGTTTCGCCTTGGCCGTTTTGGCCTTCGGTTTTGCGGCTGTCTTGACCGGCGTCTTCTTCACTGCCTTGGCGGCGGCCTTGACCGGCGCTTTCGCCTTGACGGGTACCTTGGCCGGCGCTTTCGCCTTCGCAGCGGGCTTGCCCTTTGCCGGAGCCTTGGCGGCGGGCTTGGGCGTGGCGACCGGCTTGGATGCGGGCTTCACAGCGGCCGGTTTCGTCTCGGCCTTACCCTTGGCGGTAGGCTTTGCGGCGACCTTGGCCGCCGGCACCGCCGCCTTGCCCGGCTTGGCCGCGGCTTTTCCGGCGGCCTTGCCCGACTTGGCGGCAACCGATTTGGCCAGCCGCATGATCTTTTCGGCGGCGTCGGCCTCGGCCTTCAGCCGCAGGGCGCGCAGTTCCGCCGTGCGCCGGATGATCGAGTCGCGCTCGTCGATATAGTCCTTCCAGGCGCTGCGGGCTTCCGCCTCGCGCTCGGCCTGGGCCGGAGTTCTCGCTTTCGAAACAGGCTCTTCCGCGGGTTCCAGCGCCGTCTCGGACGCCGCGGGAGCGCTGCGCAGCACCAGGATTTCCGCTTCCGTGACCACGCGTTCGACGCCGGCCTCGCTGCGGATCGCGTATTGCGGCTCGCCGTCCGGCGCCTCCGGAAGGAGGGCGGTGATCTCATAGGGTCCGCGCGGGCCGTTGGCCGGTGCGGCGGCCAGATCGATCCGGCCTCCGAGGGGATAGGTGTGTGTGTTCTGCATGGCCGAGGTTATATAGGAGCTTGTACGCACAAAACCAGTCATTTCCCGAATCAATTCCTTTGTTTGGTGAACCGGACGGCAAAGAAGCGACCCAAGGAATTGATATTGCTTGATTTTATACTCAGTTGAACCGAAGGCGCGGCGCAACCGACCAATGTTCAACGGGTGACGGGACGCCGGCATGTCGCCAGAGCGGACCTCCTCGGGGAACAGAAGGAAGCGTCTGATGAAACTCGCGAAAATTACTCTGGCAGCGGTTACGGCCTCGGCCATGCTGCTTTCGGCCATCGGTTCGGCCTCCGCGCTGCCCCCGGGCGGCGGCGGTCCGGGCGGCTTCGCGCCCGGCGGCGGTGGCGGCTGCGTCGGCCCCGGCTGCGGCGGCCCCGGTGGCTTCGGCCCTGGTGGTGGTGGTGGCGGCGGCGGCGGCGGTGGTGGCGGTGGTGGCGGTGGAGGTGGCTGGCACCCCGGCTATGGCGCGGCCATCGGCTTCGGCATCGGCACGATGATCGGCGCCGCGGCAGCGTCCAGCCGCCACGACGTCTATGAAGACGATCTCGTCTGCTGGAAGGAAAAGCGGAAGAAGAAGATCGTCACCGTGTGCGTCGAAGACTAAGCCACTGTTTTTTGCAAACAAAAACGGGCGTCGGGGATCATTCCCGGCGCCCGTTTCCCGTGTGCCGGCGCGAAATCGTGCGGCCGCGATCGAACCTCGTGAACCTTCCGGCCTGCCCTTCCGACCAATGCCTATCGGAACGATGAGCCGGCATTCCGCAGAGGCCGTTCCAAAAGGTTTGAAGAGGAAACGAAGATGTCGCTGAAGAAGATCACCCTCGCCCTTGTCGCCGTCTCGGTCGTCATGTCGGCCACCGCGCCTGCCATGGCGTTCCCGAACGGCCCGAAGGATTTCCAGAACAAACCGACCCCAAAATTCCCGGGACCGAAGGGTCCGGGCGGCTTCAAGGCCCCGCCGAAGGGCCAGGGACCGAAGGGCGGCCACAACCACAATCACGACGCCGCCTTCGGCGCCATGATGGGCATCGGCTTTCTGACCGCCGCCGCCATCGCCGCCTCCGCGCAGGACGACGGCCAGGAATGCTGGAAGGAAAAGCATCAGGGCGAGATCGTCACGGTTTGCATCGCCGACTGAATTCGAGGGCGGGTAGCGGAATACAACCGCCACCCGCCCTTCGACTATTTACGATTGCTGAAGGCTTAACGGGCAGAATGCCGGGTGCTTGTCCTGCGAGGCAGCCGATGACCCAGCGCGAGATCGCCCTCTACGAGACCGTCAAGATCCTGCTGAACCAGCTCATCTCCAGTGAGCTTCTGGATTACAAGCAGACACGCGACACCCTGAGAGAACGCGCCGAGCTGTTCGAGAAGAGCGGCTACAGCGATGCCGCCGCCATGATGGCGACCCTCAGAATGGCGATCGAGCCCAAGCGGCGCGAAACGGTTTCGCGGCAGCCGCTCGTCGCCCCGGACGGCACGGTAACGCCGGACCTCAGCCACGCCGTCATCATCGATATCTGAGCGATCTACTTTTCGCCAAAGCCTCCTGCTAGAAGCACGGCCACAATGACCGCGCCCCGCCTCATGCTCGTCTCGCCGGTTCTCGGCGCCACGAGCGATATCGCCGCCTCCTTCGCCGATGCCGTCGGTGCCGCAGAATTCGCCGCGGTGATCCTGCGCGTTGATCCGGAAACGGACGAACGCGCTCTTCTGAAAATGCTGAAACCCCTTGTCGCTACGGCGCAGGACAAAGGCGCCGCCGTCCTGATCCAGGGCATGCCGGATCTTGTCGGAAAGTCCGGCGCCGACGGCCTGCACGCGCTCGGCGAGAAACAGGCGCGCGACGCGGCTGTCCGCTTCAAGCCCGAAAAGATTGTCGGTGCGGGCGGTCTCAGAACGCGGGACGCCGCGATGAGCGCGGGTGAACTCGGCGCCGACTACGTTCTGTTCGGCGATCCCGGCAAGGGCGGCGACGCGCCTCCGATCGAATCCACGCTGGAGCGCTTGTCCTGGTGGGTCGAGATTTTCAGCACGCCCTGCGTCGGGCAGGCCGAAACGCTGGAAGCCGTCGGGCCCATAGCCCGGACGGGCGCCGAATTCGTCGCCTTCGGCGCCTTCGTATGGACGGGCAGCTCCCCCGCGGACGCGGTGCGCCGCGCCGCGGACCTCGTGCCAGCCGAGGCGGCATGATCCGGCGCGCGCTCGCTCTCCTGGCGTTTTCCATATCGCCCGCGCTCGCCGCGCCCGATCTGCCGAAGCTCGATGCGCCGCCGGCCTTCGAACTCCCGGATGCCGCGACGCAGCCGAATGGCGATCTGGCGTTCGGCGCATTCCAGCGCGGCGAATATCTGAAGGCGATGGAAGAGGCGTTGAAGCGCGTCGATGCCAAGGACGACGCCGGGCCCGCAATGACGCTGATCGGCTTTCTGCATGAAAACGGCCTCGGCTTCCGCAAGGACTACAAGAAAGCCGCCGAGTGGTATGAACTCGGCGCGAAAGAAGGTGACGCCAATGCGATGGTGGCGCTTGCGCTGCTGAAGCTCGAAGGCAACGGCACCGCGAAGGACCGCAAGGGCGCGGCCGATCTGTTCGTCAAGGCGGCCGCAAAAGGCGATCCGGTCGCGAACTACAATGTCGGCCTTCTTCTCGTGCAGGGCGATGTGCGTCCGCACGATCCGGCCGCGGCGGCCCAGCATTTCAAGATCGCCGCCGAGGCCGGTCTGGCGGACGGTCAATACGCCTGGGCCACGATGCTGCGCGAGGGCAACGGCGTCGAGGCCGACCGCGCGCTCGGCGCGGAATTCCTCGCGCGCGCCGCCGCGCAAAACCACGTTGACGCCATGACCGAATATGCCATTGCCGTCTTCAACGGCGACGGGATCGAAAAGAACGAGGAAGCGGCCTACCGGCTCTTCGCCAAGGCCGCCGCACGCGGCGGGGTTATCGCCATGAACCGCCTGGCGCGCCTTCTTTCCGCCGGCCGCGGCGTCGAGGAAAACAAGATCGACGCGGCGGCATGGCACCTCATCGCGCGCAAGCGCGGCTCAATGGACCCGATGCTGGACGACCTTCTCAACGGCCTCGACAAGGAAGAGCGCGCGAACGCCGAGAAGCGCGCTCTTGTGCTGTTGCCGCAGACCAGCGCCGCACTTGACGCCCCCGCCACCAAGGCGCAGTAACCGCGCAATCCCGCCCCTTTTAAATCCGTCAGGACACGATGCCCCGCTCACCGTTGATGAACGTCATGGTTCAGGCTGCCACGAAAGCCGGCCGCGGCATGCGCCGCGATTTCGGCGAGGTCGAGCAGCTTCAGGTCTCGGTCAAGGGCCCCTCGGATTTCGTCTCTGCCGCCGACCGCAAGGCGGAAGAAACGCTGATGAAGGAGCTGCAGAAGGCGCGACCCGAAATCGGCTTTCTGATGGAAGAAGGCGGCACGGTCGAAGGTTCCGATGCCTCGCAGCGCTTCATCATCGACCCCCTGGACGGCACCACCAACTTCCTTCACGGCATCCCGCAATTCGCGGTCTCGCTCGCGCTTGAACGCAACGGCGCTGTTGTCGCCGGCGTCGTCTACAATCCGATCAACGACGAATTGTTCACCGCCGAACGCGGCCAGGGCGCGTTCCTGAACGACCGCCGCATCCGCGTCGCCGTCCGCCAGAAGCTCAACGATTGCGTTGTCGGCACCGGTGTCACGCATCGCGGCAAGGGCGACCACGAGCAGTTCGGCCGGGAACTTCGTGCCGTACAGACCGAAGTCGCCGGCATCCGCCGCATGGGCGCGGCGTCGCTCGATCTTGCTTACATCGCCGCGGGACGGCTCGACGGTTTCTGGGAGCGAGACCTGAAGCCCTGGGACATCGCGGCGGGCATTCTCTTGATCCGCGAAGCGGGCGGTTATGTTTCCGACCTCAACGGCCGGGACGACATGTTCAAGCACGGCCATCTCGTTGCGGGCAACGAGACGATCCACAAGGCACTGCTGGAGAGGTTGAAGAAAGCGTAAGGCACCCTCGCCCCGGCGAGGAAGGGTAATTACGCAATAATGTCCGGGGTCAGCGCATCTTCGAGGAACGAGATGCGATCGCGCAGGGACAGCTTGCGCTTTTTCAGTCTCTGAACCTGAAGACGATCTCCGGTGCCGAGCCTTTCGAGCGCGGCAATCGCGCCGTCGAGATCCCGGTGCTCCTGCTCGAGGCGGGAGAGCTCTGCCCGCAGCGTCTCTTCGTCGTCCTCTTGATCAGACATATCGGGCAGCCCGCCTCGGCTCTCTCGCGGAGCCTTGCACCTGCAAAAATATCGCGGGCCCGAGGCAGCCATCAAGGCCTCTGCCGCGACTGTGCCCAAGTCCTGATGTGGAATCGACAGCGTCAGGGACGCGTGTCATCCTTGCGTCTCAGTCAAGCATAGGAGGTGATCGCATGTCGATGGCTTCGCATCTTTCGGCGCTTGAACAAAAACATCAGGCGCTGGAGCGTGAAATCCAGGATGAGCTCTCCCACCCTGCCGCGGACGATGTCCGCGTCGCAGAACTGAAGCGGCAAAAGCTGAAATTGAAAGACCAGATCAACCGGCTAAGAACCAGCCCGGCCAGCAAAACCCTGCACTGATAGGCCTGATCCAGGCCGCATGACCACGCCGCCATCCCGTGCAACCGGGATGCGGCAGTGATTGCGGTCAATCTTCTTCCGGGTCGTCGCGGCGCAGATTCTTGAGCTTCGCGAACACCGAATCCGCGTCGATGCGGTCGTCTTCCTCGCGGTTGCGTTCGGACGGTTCGAAGTCTGCGAAAGGCTGCGACGGGGCTGTGGTGACATCCGCCGGGAGCAAGGTCTGGCCGCCCACTTCCTCGCCCTCGGGACGCGGCGGGGCATTCTTGGATGCCTTGTTGACCTCGAAGTCGAGATCGAGCTGCGAGCACAACCCAAGCGCGACCGGATCGATCGGCTGCAACGTCGCGATGTTCCAGTGCGTACGGTCGCGGATTGACTGGATCGTCGATTTCGTGGTGCCGACGAGACGCATGATCTGGCTGTCCTTCAACTCCGGGTGGTTGCGGATCAGCCAGAGGATGGCGCTCGGCCGGTCATGGCGGCGGGACACCGGCGTGTAGCGCGGCCCCTTGCGCTTCTTCACTTCCGGCAGGCGCACCTTGGACTCCTGAAGCTTCAGGCGGTAGCTGGAATCCTTCTCGCCCTTCTCGACTTCCTCGCGCGTCAACTGCCCGCCGGACACCGGGTCGATGCCGCGAATGCCCTGGGCCGCGTCGCCGTCGGCGATGGCCTTCACCTCAAGCTCGTGCAAATGGCAAAAATCCGCGATCTGCGCGAACGACAGCGAAGTGTTGTCGACGAGCCAGACGGCGGTTGCCTTCGGCATAAGCGGGGCATTGGCCATGGCAATATCTCCTCTGCGCTTCGCCCGCCCGGGAGCGAAGCATATGGACCTGATACAAAGGGCCGGAATGGCAGCTATATACGCGCGCCAGCGACCCGAGGCAAACGCCGCGCGCGCTTTTCCGCTCCGGCTGCGCTAAACTTCTCGGGAAGAAAATAGAGAGGAAATGCGCCATGGCGACATTTGGCGAGGAGGACGCCCCCCTCCGCAAAGTGGCTCACGAGATCGGCCAGGACCTGTACACTCTCTCCATTGAAGATTTCGACGAGCGCATCGCACTGCTGAAGGCCGAGATCGCCCGCCTCGAGGAAGCGCGGGGCAAAAAGGCAACCCAACGTGCTGCCGCCGATAGCATTTTCGGCACACCGGCCACACGTTAGAGACGCCGGGCGCCGATTTGCAGTGGACGGTTGAGCCTTAACCTGGCGTTAAGCTTTCCAGGTTATTTACATAAAACGTCCAGGCTTTCTGGATTCGGGCGGCGACCCTGCCGCCCAGTTTGACGCCTCCCTGTCATCAGACTTCAGAGCCGCCTTTGGCGGCTCTTTTTTATTGCCCGGCGGCCTCGGTCCGGCTTTAGTCGCCAAGGGCCGGTAACCAATCGTTAAAATTTAGCTTCCGTTTGAGACAAGTCCACGGCACTCTAGGGATTGTGGCGGGCCGGGGGCACCTGCCTTCTCGTATCTCGTAGGTATGCCTCCCATGGACCGCGTCATGAGTGAAACGTCTGAAACTTTCGCTGTCGAACAGCCTTTCGTATCCTTTGGCGAGAAGCTCGTTTCGTCGGAAAGCTTCCGCACCCTGTTCCGGGAAGGCATGGCGCTGGTCGAAGAGACCGCCGCCTATCTCGACGGGGATGGCCGTGAGGAAAGCCGCAAGCTCGCCCGCGCCCACGCCCTCGCCTATGCGACCGAGAGCATGCGGCTGACGACGCGCCTGATGCAGATCGCGTCATGGCTGCTGATCCAGCGCGCCGCCAATGAAGGCGAGATGAACCAGGATCAGGCCCGCGCCGAAAAACAGAAGGTGAAGCTGACGACCGGCCGTTCGACCGTGTCCGCCGACGCCTTCAACGGTCTTCCCGAGCGCCTGCGCGATCTCGTCGACCGCACCGAGCGCCTGCAGATCCGGGTGCTGATGCTGGAAAACCAGATGAACGGCAAGGCCGAGGAAGCCCGTTCCAACCCGATCGAGAGCCAGCTCGCGCTGCTGCGCACCGCCTTCGCCGTCGAGGCGTAAAGCACCCTCATCCTGAGCCGGGCCGAAGGCCCGTGTCGAAGGATGGCGGCAAGCACCTAATTCGTGACCATCC
Source organism: Hyphomicrobiales bacterium (assembly GCA_022842205.1). Lineage (GTDB taxonomy): Bacteria > Pseudomonadota > Alphaproteobacteria > Rhizobiales > Methylopilaceae > Flaviflagellibacter. The sequence goes on along the minus strand of JALHQA010000004.1, from coordinate 155,497 downwards.
TTCGACGCGGCTCGCTTCGCGAGTCCGGCTCAGGATGAGGACAAATAAAAAGCCCCGCCAAAGCGGGGCTTTTTTATTGAATTCAGTGACCTCAGCGCTTGGCGGCGCCGATGGAGCCGAACTTGGCCGAGAACTTCGACACGCGGCCGGCGCGGTCGAGCAGGCGCTGTTCGCCGCCGGTCCAGGCCGGATGGGTCTTCGGGTCGATGTCGAGCTGCAGCGTGTCGCCGTCCTTGCCGTAGGTCGAACGCGTCAGATACTCGGTGCCGTCGGTCATCACCACCTTGATGAAGTGGTACTCGGGATGGATGTCGCTTTTCATGGCCTGCCTCGCGGGCGCGCGGCGCCCTCGGATATCTCGGGAAATCTGGAAGGCGCAGCTAATACCGGAACCGCTGGAAAGGGGCAACCCTTCCGCGTCATCTTGGCTTTAGGTTCCATCTTGCGCCGGGCCGGGCCGGATGGGCATGGTCCCGCCCTGACATCATGAGCACACGCCCCTCCTCGTCCCGCTCGCACCGTCTTGCGCCCCTGAAGGCCCTGGCGCCCTTCGCCCTGCGCTACAAGTGGCGGATGGGGCTGGCTTTTCTGGCGCTCGTCGTGGCGTCGGCGGCGACCCTCGTCGTGCCGGTCGCCCTGCGTCGCATCATCGATTTCGGCTTTTCGTCGGAAGCCGCGCAGCTGGTCGACCTCTATTTCACCACCATGCTCGCGGTCGCCGGCATTCTCGCCCTCGCATCCGCCTCCCGCTACTACCTCGTGATGACGCTCGGCGAGCGCGTCGTGGCCGATCTGCGCTCCGCGGTCCTGCAGCATCTCACGATCCTGTCGCCCGGCTTCTATGACGATGCACGCTCGGGCGAACTCGTCTCGCGCCTTGCCGCCGACACCACGCTTATCAAATCGACCTTCGGTGCGTCGGCCTCGGTCGCGCTGCGCAACTTCTTCCTGTTCTTCGGCGCGGCCATCATGATGGTCGTGACGAGCCCGCGCCTGTCGGGCCTCGTTCTCCTCGCCATTCCGCTGATCGTGTTTCCGCTGATCGCGTTCGGCCGCGCGGTGCAGCGCCGCTCGCGCACCGCGCAGGACACGCTGGCCGATGCGTCCGCGCTCGCGGGCGAAGCCATCGGCGCCATGCGCACGATCCAGGCCTTCAACGCCGAAGGCCAGATCAACACCCGCTTCAGCTCGGCCGTCGAACGCGCCTATCGCGGCGCGGTCAGCGCGACGCGCACCCGCGCCGTATTGACGGCGATCGTCATCTTCCTCGTCTTCGCCAGCGTTGTCGCCATCCTGTGGTGGGGCGCGACCGACGTGCTCGAAGGCCGCATGACGGCAGGCCTTCTCGGCCAGTTCGTCCTTTATGCGGTGTTCGCGGCGAGTTCCCTCGCGCAGATATCGGAGGTGTGGGCCGACATTTCGCAGGCGGCCGGAGCCGCGGAACGGCTCGACGAAATTCTCCGCATGAAGCCGAGCCTCAGGACGCGCCGCAAGCCGATCAAGCTGCCGGTGACGACGAAGGGCGCGCTGAGCTTCGACTTCGTGCGCTTTGCCTATCCGGCGCGGCCGGACTCATCGGTTCTCAACGACATCAGCTTCGACGTGAAGGCAGGCGAAACGCTCGCCATCGTCGGCCCGTCCGGCGCCGGCAAGTCGACGATCTTCCACCTTCTGCTGCGCTTCTACGACCCGCAACGCGGCCGCGTTCTGATCGACGGTATTGACATCACGCAGGTCGATCCGATCGAGCTGCGCAAGCGCATCGCGCTGGTGCCGCAGGAGCCGATCATCTTCGCGACGACCGCCCGCGAAAACATCCGTTTCGGACGGCCGGACGCGACGGACGAGGAGGTCGAGGCCGCGGCGAAGGATGCCGCCGCCGACGAATTCCTGCGCGCGCTGCCCGAAGGCTACGGCACCGAGGTCGGCGAGCGCGGCGTCACGCTCTCGGGAGGTCAGCGCCAGCGGCTCGCGATCGCCCGCGCCATTTTGCGCGACGCGCCGATCCTGCTTCTTGACGAAGCGACGTCCGCTCTCGACGCCGAAAGCGAGGCCCTCGTGCAGCAGGCGCTTGCCCGCCTGATGAAGGGCCGCACCACGCTCGTCGTCGCGCATCGGCTTGCGACGGTACAGAAGGCCGACCGCATCCTTGTCATGAAGGACGGACGCATCGTCGAGGAAGGCGAGCATTACGAGCTCGTCAAGATGAAGGGCCTGTACGCACGCTTGGCGCAATTGCAGTTCGCTTGATCCCTCTCCCGTTTACGGGAGAGGGCGACTCGACGCCGGGAGGCGTCGAGCGGGGTGAGGGGGAAGTCTTGATTCGGCGTTTGCACTCCCCTCACCCGGCCGCGCTTCGCGCGTGCCGACCTCTCCCGTAAACGGGAGAGGGAATTACCGCTCCGTCAGCTTCAGCTCCAGCCTGCGGTTCTTCGCGAACGCCTCTTCGGTATCGGCCGTGTCGATCGGCTGGAACTCGCCGAAGCCCGCCGCCACGAGATGCTGCGGCGAGATGCCTCTCGAAACGAGATATTTCACGACCTCGATGGCGCGCGCGGCGGACAGTTCCCAGTTCGACGGGAACTGAAACGAGTTCACCGGCCGCTTGTCCGTATGGCCGTCGACACGCAGCACCCAGGCGATCTCATCCGGAATCTGCGTCTCGAGCTGCTTCAGCGCGTCGGCCAGCTTGTCGAGCTGCTGGCGGCCGGACGGCGAGATTGCCGCCGAGCCGACATCGAAGAACACTTCCGAGGGGAAAACGAAACGGTCGCCCTCGATGCGGATGTCTGGACGGTTGGCGAGAATCTCGCGCAGCTTCCCGAAGAAATCCGACCGGTAACGCGCGAGTTCCTGCACGCGCTGCGCCAGCGCGACGTTCAGGCGCGAACCGAGATCGGCGATCTTGGCATTGCTTTCGCGGCCGCGCGCTTCCGAGGCTTCGAGCGCATCTTCAAGAGCCGCGATCTGGCGGCGCAGCGCGGCGATCTGCTGGTTGAGCAGTTCGACCTGCGCCAGAGCGCGCGCCGAGATATCGCGCTGCTGATCGAGCTCGGCTGTCGGTACGGGGGCCGTGCCCACCCCCGCTCCCGCCTGTTCGCCGCGCAGGCGGTCGCGTTCCGCCTCCGCGCCCGCAAGCGAGGCCTGCAACGCGGCGAGTTCGTCCGCCATGCTGCGTTTCGACGTCCGCTCCATCGCGAGCGATTCCGTCAGCTCGGCGATCTGCAGGTTCAGCCTCTGCAGCGCGGTGTCCTTGTTCGAGGCCTCCTGCGCCAGAATGAACTGCGCGACGACGAACACCGAGAGCAAGAAGATGATCGCCATGAGCAATGTCGCGAGAGCATCGACAAAGCCCGGCCAGTAATCGACGTGCCGCTGCTGGCGGCGTGCGCGCGCCATGGATCAATCCTTCTCGCGCTTGGACGACGAGGACGGCCGGCCAAGCATGCGGCGAATTTCCTCGGTGTCGTGCGACTGCTTCTGCATCCAGTCGCGTATCAGGCCCTGCTCGGCCCGAAGATGCGCGATAAGCGTGCCCATGCCTTCGGTGAGGCGCACAAGCGTTTCGGAATTGCCGCCGCCGGCCGCGATGTCGGCCGGATCGCCCTCGATCCGCGCATCGGCAACGGTGCCCGAAAGCCAGTCCTCGAGTTCGTTGTAGAAACGGTTCTGCGCCTGCCCCGCCTGAAGGTCGAGGAATCCGAGCACCAGCGATCCGGCAAGGCCGAACAGCGATGACGAAAAGGCAATGCCCATGCCCGACAGCGGTTCGGCGAGGCCGCGCTTCAGGTCGTCGAACACCGCGCCGCCATCGCCCTGTACGGACAGGCCGGAGATCACGCCGCCGACCGACGACACGGTTTCGAGAAGACCCCAGAACGTGCCGAGCAGGCCGAGAAAAACCAGAAGGCCGGTCAGGTAGCGGCCGATATCGCGCGCCTCGTCGAGCCGCGTGCCGACCGAATCCAGGATCGAGCGCAGCGTCATCGTCGAGATCGAGGTGCGGCCGAGCCGGTTGCCGAGCAGGGACGCCATCGGCGCCAGCAGCACAGGCGGATCGCGCAGCGCGAGCCCGGGGTCCGAAACCCGGAAATCGTTCACCCAGCGCACTTCGCGAAACAGCCGGACCACCTGCCGGAACGCCAGCACGACGCCGATGAACAGGACACCGAAAATCAGCCCGTTCAGCCCCGGATTGGCGAGAAACGCCCGGCGAATCTGCTCATGCAGAATGAGAACGAGGAAAGCCGCCAGCACACAGAACACGACCATGCGCAGCAAAAAGACGCGCGGCGAAGACAGTTTGTAAGGATCGAATTCGTGAGCGGTGGCCATAAGGCGGGAACTCCTTTGCGGCGGGGAGCTTAACCAAGCTCGCCTGTCATGCAAACGACGGTTTCGTGGGCTGGGGACATACCTTGCCTCCCAAGAGACCGCTCCCTATAGTCCGGCGCTTCTTTTTCGGGGGAAGGAGCGCGTCATGGCCGCACAGGCAAAGCCTGTCGCCATTATCATGGGCAGCCAATCGGACTGGGAAACCATGCAGCATGCGGCAGAGGTGCTGGATGCGCTCGGCGTTGCCTATGACACGCGCATCGTCTCCGCTCATCGCACGCCCGATCGTCTCGTCGATTTCGCCAAGGGCGCGAAAGCCGAAGGCTTTCAGGTCATCATCGCGGGTGCCGGCGGCGCCGCGCATCTTCCCGGCATGACGGCGTCGATGACGCCCCTGCCCGTGTTCGGCGTTCCGGTCGAGACCAAGACGCTTGCCGGCATGGACTCGCTGCTCTCCATCGCGCAGATGCCGGCCGGCATTCCGGTCGGCACGCTGGCCATCGGGCGCGCCGGCGCGACCAATGCGGGGCTGCTCGCCGCCGCCGTTCTGGCGCTGCACGACGAGGCCCTCGCCGCCCGGCTCGACGACTGGCGCGCCACGCAGACGGCGAAGATCGCCGAAACGCCCATCACCGGAAACGCCTAACCAATGGCGAAAGACAAACTCACCGCGCTCGCGCCGGGCGCGACCATCGGCATTCTCGGCGGCGGCCAGCTCGGCCGCATGCTCGCGCTCGATGCCGCGCGGCTCGGCTTCAAGATCCACATCTATTGTCCGGACACCGGCCCGGCCTTCGACGTCTCGGCCGCGCACACGCAGGCGGCCTATGAGGACGAGGACGCCCTCGCGGCTTTCGCGCAAAAGGTCGATCTCGTCACCTACGAATTCGAGAACGTGCCCGCCCGCACCGCGGAAGTGATCGAGAAGCACCGCCCGCTGTTTCCGGATTCGCGCGCACTCGCGACGACGCAGGACCGGCTTGCCGAAAAGACGTTCCTTCAAGATCTCGGCGTGCCGATCGCGGGCTTCGCCGAAGTCAACAGCGTCGTCGATCTCGAAGCCGCCGTGCGTACGCTCGGCCGCCCCTCCGTGCTGAAGACGCGCCGTTTCGGTTATGACGGCAAGGGCCAGATCATGCTGCGCGAGGATGTTTCGACCGACACCGCCTTCGCCGCCATCGGCTCGCAGCCGGCGGTGCTGGAAGCCTTTGTGCCGTTCGAGCGCGAGGTTTCGGTGGTGGCCGCGCGCGGGCGCAAGGGCGAGATCGCGGCGTTCGATGTCACCGAGAACCGCCACGAGAACCATATCCTTCGCACCTCCACCGTTCCCGCGGACCTGTCCGCCGAGGCATCGAAGGAGGCCCTTGCGACGGCGGAGAAAATCGTCGCCGCGCTCGATTATGTCGGGGTCATCGGGGTCGAGATGTTCGTGGTCCGCGAGGGCGGCCGCGAACGCATCCTCGTCAACGAGCTTGCCCCCCGGGTCCATAATTCCGGCCACTGGACCCAGGACGGCGCCGAAACCAGCCAGTTCGAGCAGCATATCCGGGCCATTGCCGGCTGGCCGCTCGGCAGCCCGAGACGCCTCGGCCTGGCCGAGATGACCAATCTTCTGGGCGAAGAAGTCCTGAAATGGCAGGAACTTGCCGCCGAACCCGGCACCAGGATCCACCTCTACGGCAAGGGCCAGGCCCGTCCCGGCCGCAAGATGGGCCATGTGAACCGGATAAAACCGGAATAGCCTCTTCGCGGTAGACAAATCGCGACTCGTCCGGTATAGCCAGCCCCCAATGAGCAGCGTTTGCGTGGGTCCCAGGGTCCCGAACGGCTGCCTGTCCGCAATTCAACACTTAAGGATGTGCTGCCCGTGCAGGTTCTCGTTCGCGACAACAATGTCGATCAGGCTCTGAAGGCCCTCAAGAAGAAGATGCAGCGTGAAGGCATCTTCCGCGAGATGAAGCTTCGGGGTCATTACGAGAAGCCGTCGGAGAAGAAGGCCCGCGAGAAGGCGGAAGCGGTTCGCCGCGCCCGCAAGCTGGCGCGCAAGCGCGCCCAGCGCGAAGGCCTGATCCCGATGAAGAAGCCCGCTGCGCGCTGACCGCGCGGCGTCCTCGCGCAAGCTTCTGGTAAGCGCCCGCGGATTAGACTCCGGGGGCGCTTTTGTATTTTAGGGGTCCCACTGTCGCCGCATTCAGGCCGCAGATGAAACGTCCGGGGGATTTCTGGCCCATGTCTTTCGCGATCACCTCTCTTAGCCTCAAGAGAAGCCTGCTCGCCGCGAGTTGCGCGCTTGCGCTCGCCGGATGCGAAAGCGTGACGACGTCCGGGCCGAAGCTCGATCCGCAGGCCGTTGCCTCCGCCGAAGTGAACGTCGCCTCGCTGTCCGAGGTGGTCGCGCGCAACCCGAACGATGCCGAAGCCTACAACACCCGCGGCTCCGCGCTGGCCCGCGCCGGCCAGTACAAGGAAGCCATCGTCGATTTCGACACCGCCATCCGGCTCGATCCCAATATGTCGAAAGCCTATGCCAATCGCGCGCTCGCGCTCGCCAATATGGGCCAGCCGCAGCCGGCGCTCGCCGACTACGAGCGGGCCATCAACACCAATCCGAACTACGTCCCGGCCTATGTCGGCCGCGGCAATCTCTACCGTCAGGCGCGCCAGTATGATTTCGCGCTGAACGACTACAATCGCGCCGTCGAGATCGACCGTCACAATGCCGAGGCCTATCACAATCGCGGCCTTGTCCATCAGGCGCAGGGCCAGCACGCGGCAGCCGTGCAGGACTTCAACCGCGCCATCACCGCCGACGCCAATGCCACGCCGCCGCGCATCGCACGCGGCATCAGCTACATCGCCCTCAACGATCCGAAATCCGCGCTCGACGACTTCAACACCGCGCTCGCCAGCGCGCCGAACTCGGTCGAAGGCTGGATGGGCCGCGGCCAGGCCTATGAGGCCATGAACGACACCGAGCGCGCCAAGGCGTCCTATGCCCGCGCCGTCCAGGTCGCGCCGAAGAACGATGCCGCCCGCCAGGCCTTCAACCGCACCGGCGGCAAGATGGGCCAGCACTACAGCCTGACGAACTGAGTTCGTCCCCTCTCCCGCAAGCGGGAGAGGGAAAACTCACGCCGGCTCGCGGTATTTCTTCGCCAGCGCCTCTGCGCCGCGCGCCAGAACCGCCGTATCGAGCCCCACCGCCGTAAAGACGCATCCGGCCGCCATATAGCGCCGCGCCAGCGTCTCGTCGCCGGTGAGAATTCCCGGGCGGTTGCCGGCGGCGATGATGCGCTTCATCGACGCCAGAATCAGGTCGACGACGTCCTTCTGTCCCTGATCGCCGAGATGGCCCATATCCGCCGACAAATCGCCGGGGCCGATGAACACGCCGTCAATACCGGGCACTTTCGCGATCTTCTCGATATTCTCGATGCCGCGCATGCTCTCGACCTGCACGAGAATGCAGATCTGCTCGTGCGCCTTCTTGTGATAGCCGGGAATGCGGCCGAAGCGCGAGGAGCGCGACACGCCGGCAAAGCCGCGAATGCCGTCGGGCGGAAAACGCGTCGCGGCCACCGCCGCGGCCGCCTCCTCCGCCGTCTCGACCATCGGCACAAGGAAGCTCTGCACGCCGATATCGAGATAGCGCTTGATCTCGATCTTGTCGTTGAACGGAATACGGACGATCGGTTGCGTGTAGGGATATTCCATCACCGCCTGCAACTGGCCGATCACGGCGCGGACATCGTTCGGCGCGTGCTCGGCGTCGAGCAGCAGCCAGTCGAAACCGGCGCCGGCGAGCACTTCCGTCGTGATGTTGCTGGCCAGGCTGCTCCACAGGCCGAGCTGCTGGCGGCCGTCATAGATAGCCTGCTTGAAGTGATTGACGGGAAGGTCCACGGCACAAGTCCTTTCAGTTTTCGTCGGCCAGCGCTTCCTTGCGCTTCTTGAGAAGCGCCGGCGACAACATTGCAAGGAGAAGGATGGTGACGATGCCGAGCAGCACCGCGCTGATCGGATGCGTCACGAAAACGGAGAGATCGCCGTCGGACAGCAGCATCGCGCGGCGGAAGTTTTCCTCGAGCTGCGGGCCGAGCACGAGGCCGAGCAGAAGCGGCGCGGGCTCGGCCTTCACCTTGATGAAGAAGTAGCCGATGACGGCGCAGATCAGCATCACCCAGACATTGAAGATGCTGTTGGCGATGCCGTATGTACCGATGCAGCAGAACAGGACGATTGCCGGAAACAGAAGCCGGTAGGGAATCTTCAGCATCGACACCCAGATGCCGACCAGCGGCAGGTTGATGACGAGCAGCATCAGGTTGCCGACCCACATCGACGCGATGAGGCCCCAGACGAGAACCGGCTGCTCGGTCATCACCTGCGGACCGGGCTGGATGCCCTGCATCATCAGCGCGCCGATCATCAGGGCCATCAGCGCGTTGGCCGGAATGCCGAGCGTCAGCAGCGGAATGAAACTCGTCTGCGCGCCGGCATTGTTCGCCGCCTCGGGACCCGCCAGGCCTTCGATGGCGCCTTTGCCGAAGCGGCTGGGATCTTTCGCCACCTTCTTTTCCAGCGCATAGGCGGTGAACGGCGGCAGCGCCGCGCCGCCACCGGGCAGCACGCCAAGGAACGAGCCGATCGCGGTGCCGCGCACCATCGCCGGGAATGCCGCCTTGAGATCGGCTCTGGACGGAATGAGGTCGCGGATGTTCTGGCTGACGACGCGCTGCGCCGGCGGACGCTCGAGATTGGCGATGATTTCCGCCAGACCGAACAGACCCATCGCCACCGGCACGAAATCGAGGCCGTCGCCGAGCTCCGGAATGCCGAATGTCATGCGGGATATGCCCGAATTGACGTCGATACCGATGAAGCCGATCAGCAGGCCGAGCAGCACCATCGCCAGCGATTTGACGACCGAGCCGTGCGCGAGGATCACGGCCGCGATCAGGCCGAGCACCAGAAGGCTGAAATATTCGACCGCGGTGAATCTCAGGGCAAGCGCGGCGAGCGGCAACGCCAGCAGCACGATAACGACGGTTGCCACGGTTCCGGCAAAGAAGGAGGAGATCGCGGCGATCGCGAGCGCCGGCCCTGCCCTTCCCTGCTTTGCCATCTGGTGGCCGTCGAGACATGTAACGACGGACGAGGTCTCGCCCGGCACGTTGACGAGAATGGCCGTGGTCGATCCGCCATATTGCGCGCCGTAGAAGATGCCGGCGAGCATGATCATCGCGGAGGCCGGATCGAGCCCGTAGGTGAACGGCAGCAGCAGCGCCACGGTCGGGATCGGCCCAATGCCCGGCAGCACGCCGATCGCCGTGCCGATCAGCACGCCGATCAGGCAGAACATCAGGTTGTCGGGCTGGACCGCCGTGGACAGTCCAAGGATCAGCTGATCGAAAAGTTCCATTGCCTCACCACCCCAGGATCGGGGGCCAGATCGGTACCGGGAGTGCGAGCACGCGCACGAACAGCAGCACCGCGCACGCCGTCATGACGCTGGCGAAGATGATGCTTTCGACGATCCTGTTCTGAGGTCCGCCAAGGCCGGCGATGATGATCGTCGCCAGCGAGGCGGCCACGAGGCCGGCCCGCTCCGCGAGCAGCGCGAAGACGCTGACGGCCGCAAGGATCGCAAGAATCGGCCGCAGCTGTACGCCTTCGATCCCTTCTTCCTGCCCGGCCAGAAGTCCGCGTCCGGTCAGGAAGAGCCCGAAGCCCAGGATGATCAGCGAGACGGCCAGCGGCATGTAGCCCGGCCCCATATTGGACGCCGTACCGACATTCAGATTCCGCGTGGCGAACATGGCAAAGCCCGCCACGAGAATCAGGAAAATGCCAAACAGCGTGTCCTGCAGATCGATCCTGAGCTTCGGCATGTCGCGTTAGCCGCCGACCTTGATGCCGGCTTCCTGGATGATCTTGCCGTAGGTGTCGATATTGGTCGACAGCCAGGTCTTGAAGTCGTCCGCGGAACCCGGCCGCACGCTGCCGCCCTGCTCGGCGATCTTCGCCTGCACGTCCGGCATCGCGAGGATCTTCTGCAGCTCTTCGTTGAGGCGCTTGATCATTTCGGGAGACGTCTTGCCTGAAGCCAGTATGCCCTGCCAGGTGCCGGCGCTGTCGGCGGCAAGTCCCGATTCCTTGAAGGTCGGAAGGTCCTTGGCGGCCGCGATGCGCTCGTCGCCTGTCACCGCGATACCGGTCATCTGTCCGGAGGTCACGAAGGGCAGCGTTGCCGTCGAGCCGTTGATGATGACCTGGCTCTCGCCGGAGATCACCGCCTTGTTGGCGGCCGAACCGCCCTTGTAGGGCACCGTCTTCCATTCGATGCCGAGGCCTTTCGCGACCTGTACCGACGTGATGTGGTTCATGGCGCCAACGCCCGAGGTCGCGACCGCGAGCTTGCCGGGATTTGCCTTGGCGTAATCCGCCAGTTCCTTTGGCGTCTTGGCCGGGACGCTGGGATTTACCGCCAGCACATAGGGCCCGAACATCACCATGCCGACCGGCGCGAGATCCTTCTGTACGTCGAAGGTGAGATCGGGGAACAGGCTCGGCGCCGTCGCCAGCGATCCGACGTCCATCAGCAGGAGCGTGTGGCCGTCACCTTCCGACTTGGCGACCGCGTCGGCGCCGATATTGCCGGCGGCGCCGGGCTTGTTTTCGACAACGACCGTCTGGCCGATGGCTTCCGACAGCTTCGGTCCGATCAGGCGGGCCAGCGTGTCGGACGTGCCGCCCGGTGCGAACGGCACGACGATGCGGACGGTCTTGGTGAATTCCTGCGCGGCGGCGCCAAACGGAGCGCCAACGACCGACAGCGCGGCAGCAGCAAGGGCTGCCTTGAAAAGGCGTGATGTCATCTGGGTCTTTCCTCCCGAACAAAGCCGCCAGCATTCGCCGTGCAGCATCTCCCGACCCGCCATGGGCACAGGTCTGCCATGCAAGCTACTGGACATTCTATGCGCCAACTTATTAGTTTGAGCATTGATTAATACAAATTCTGGATCAATGTTCGAACTTAGCCAGCTCCGCTGTTTCGTCGCCGTCGCCGAAGAATTGCATTTCGGACGGGCCGCCGCGCGTCTCAATCTCACGCAGCCGCCGCTCAGCCGCCAGATCCAGCTGCTGGAACACGCCCTCGACGTCCAGCTTCTGGAACGCACAAGCCGTGTCGTTCGCCTCTCCCCGGCCGGCGCCAATTTTCTGCCTGAAGCACGCAGCCTGCTCCGCCTCGCGGAAAGCGCGGCGCTGGCCGCCCGCCGGTCCGCGCTCGGAGAGGCTGGCACCATCAATCTCGGCTTCACCGCGGCGTCGGGTTACGAGTTCCTGCCGCGCCTGATCACCGGCTTTCGCGAGGAAGCGCCGGAGATCGACCTGGTGCTCAAGGAAATGGTGTCGGCGGACCAGATCGAGGCCCTCTCTTCCGGCCGCATCGACATCGGACTGCTGCGGTCGCCGTTCAACCGGCGCGAATTCGGCTCGGTCTGCGTCGTTCGCGAGCCTTTGCTGCTGGCGGCGCCCTCGGGCCACCGGCTGGCAACAGCGGACAAGGTGGAACTCGCCGACCTCGACCGCGAAAACTTCGTCGGCTATTCGCCCTACGAGTCGCGCTATTTTTACGATCTCGTGGTGTCGATCTTTGCGATCGCGGGCGTCGTTCCGAACTACGTCCAGTATATGAGCCAGATGCACTCGATTCTTGGCCTTGTGCGCGCGGGGCTCGGTGTATCGCTCGTGCCGCAGGCCACGGCCAATCTGCGTATGGACGGCGTCGTGCTGCGCGACATCGAGATCGACCGGGCGCGGATCGTCGAACTGCATCTCGTCTGGCGCGAGCCCTGCACAAACCCCGCCGCCCTGCGCCTCATCCGTTTCGTGCGATCCTTCGCGCAGGCCGCGTAGGCAAACAAAAAAGGGCGCCTCGCGACGCCCTTTCATCCTTGCTCGAAACGCGCCTCTATTCTGCGCTCTTCCGGAACGGCAGTGTCCGGCGCGTGCGGTGAAGCTTGCCGATAGACCCGAGCGGAACAAGACCTGTCGATTTTCTTACGATCTCCACCAGCGCTTCCCGCGTGGCTCCGAACAGATCGAGACCATCCGTTCCGCCCACATCGTGAGCCCGGCCATGTTCCAGATAAAGGATCCCGCCGGGAGCAAGGCTGTCAGCCCATGCCTTGAAAGCACGCTCCGGTTCCATCGCGTGATCCCATGAATTCGAATAGATGACATTCCAGCGGTCCCGCCAATCATCGCGGAAATCATGGAAATCCCACTGGATCGTGTTGGGGAACTGCGTTGCGCTTTCCGCGATGTCGGTACCCAGGATTTCGGCTTCGGGAAACTCCTCGCCAAACCACCTGAGCTCCGCCCCGTTGCGCGTGCCGTGGCATAGAATGCTTTTCACTTCCAGATGCTTGCGAGCGTGAGAGGCAATTGTCGCAATCATCCGCTTCTTGGCATAGACGAAGCCGATTTTCAGCCGGTTGCCTTCGTTCTGAATGCGTCTGTATGTTTCGAAATCCGGTTGGCCATCGCGCTCGTAGCGGGCGGTGCGAACCGTGGACTCCTCCGCAACAACGAATCGCGCGTCGCCGGCGGCCTGCTGCACAGCCGCAGCCACCGCAGCCGTGCGGTTCGAGGGTGATCGTTTCTTGAATAGCCGCATCAATCGCTTCTCTCAGCCGCCATAGGCTAGCTCGCGGGCCGTAGCCGGGCAAGGACGGCAAAAGCAAAAAAGGGCGCCTCGCGGGCGCCCCTTTTCATTGTCCGTAAGGACGATCGTCAGTCAGCCAGGCCCTTGACGATCGAATCCGTCATCTTCTTGGCGTCGCCGAACAGCATCATCGTGTTCGGGCGGAAGAAGAGTTCGTTCTCGACGCCGGCATAGCCGGAGCCCATGCCGCGCTTGATGAACAGAACCGTCTTCGCCTTTTCGACGTCGAGGATCGGCATGCCGTAGATCGACGATTTCGGATCGGTCTTGGCGACCGGGTTCGTCACGTCGTTGGCGCCGATGACGAAGGCAACGTCGGCCTGCGAGAATTCGGCGTTGATGTCCTCAAGCTCGAACACTTCATCATAGGGAACGTTCGCCTCGGCGAGCAGCACGTTCATGTGGCCGGGCATGCGGCCCGCCACCGGATGAATGGCGTATTTCACCTCGACGCCGTTCTTCTTCAGAAGGTCGGCCATTTCGCGCGTGGCGTGCTGCGCCTGCGCGACCGCCATGCCGTAGCCGGGCACGATGATGACCTTCTCGGCGTTCTTCATGATGAAGGCCGCGTCGTCCGCCGAGCCCTGCTTCACAGGGCGCGTCTCGACATGTCCGCCGGCCGCCGCGACCTCGCCGCCGAAGCCGCCGAGGATGACGGAGAAGAAGCTCCGGTTCATGCCCTTGCACATGATGTAGCTGAGGATCGCACCCGACGAGCCGACCAGCGCGCCGGTGATGATGAGCGCTAGATTGCCGAGCGTGAAGCCGATGCCGGCCGCGGCCCAGCCCGAATAGGAGTTCAGCATCGACACGACGACGGGCATGTCCGCGCCGCCGATCGGGATGATGAGCGTGATGCCGAGCACCAGCGCCAGAACCGTGATGACCCAGAAGATCGCGTGGCTCTCGGTCGCGACGAACACGCCGATCAGCACGACAAGCGCGCCGGCGAGCGCGATGTTCAGAAGATGGCGCGCCGGCAGGATGATCGGGGCGCCCGACATCATGGCCGCGAGCTTCAGGAACGCGATGATCGAACCGGTGAAGGTCATGGCGCCGATGGCGACGCCGAGCGACATTTCGACGAGGCTCGCGCCGGAGATCTCACCGACCGCGCCGATGCCGAAGGCTTCCGGTGCGTACAGCGCGCCGGCCGCCACGAGCACGGCCGCGAGACCGACCAGCGAGTGGAAGGCCGCGACGAGCTGCGGCATGTCGGTCATGGCAATGCGCTTGGCGATCACCGCGCCGACGACGCCGCCGATGGCGAGACCGCCGACAACGAGCAGCCAGCCGAACGCATCGGATGGCGGCGAGATCACGAGCGTCGTGACGATCGCGATGCCCATGCCGGCCATGCCGAAGAAATTGCCCCGGCGCGAGGTCGTCGGATGCGACAGGCCGCGCAGCGCGAGGATGAAGAGAATGCCAGCCGCGAGATAGAGGAACTGGGCGATATTGATGTCGATCACGGCGCGTCAGCCCTTCTTCTTGTACATTGCGAGCATGCGCTGCGTGACGAGGAAGCCGCCGAAGATGTTGACGGAGGCCAGCACGAGCGCGCCGAAACCGAGCGCGCGCGACCAGATGGCGCCCTCGCCCGCCGCCAGATCGACGCCGACCGCAAGCAGCGCGCCGACGACGATGACGGAGGAGATGGCGTTGGTGACGGCCATCAGCGGCGTGTGCAGCGCCGGAGTGACGCTCCACACGACGTAATAACCGACGAAGATCGCGAGCACGAAGATCGCGAAGCGGAACACGAACGGGTCGATGCCGGTCGCGGCGTGAACGGCGCCGGCGACGCCGTCGACGACGGCCTCGTTGGGAACGGTCGCCTGAGCGAGCTGAATCATTTTCAGGCTCCCTTGGACTTGGATTTGGATTTCACTGCGGGCTTCGCAGTTTTCGTAGCGGCTGTCCTGGCGGCCTTCGGGGCGGCCTTCGGCGCCGCGGGCTTTTTCGCCGCGGGCTTTTTGGCAGCCGCCGGCTTCTTCTCCGCCGCGGGTTTGGCGTCCGCTGCCGGAGCCTCCGCCTTGGAAGAGTTGCTGCCGCCGAAATTCGGATGGACGACGGCGCCGCCGCGCGTCAGCGCCGTGGCCTTAACGAGTTCGTCGTCCCAGTTGATGTTGATGCTTTTCTTTTCCTGGTCGATCAGCGTCTCGAGGAAAGCATAGAGATTGCGGGCGTAGAGCGCCGAGGCGGACGCCGCGAGACGGCCCGCGACATTGAGATGGCCGACGAGCTTGACGCCGTTGACCGTCGTGACCTTGCCGGGCTGCACACCCTCGACATTGCCGCCGCGCTCGACCGCGAGATCGACGATGACCGAACCCGGCTTCATCGACTCGATCATCTTCTTGGTGACGAGCTTCGGCGCCGGACGGCCCGGAATGAGCGCCGTCGTAATGACGACGTCCTGCTTGGCGATGTGGCCGGCGACGAGCTCGGCCTGCTTGGCCTGATACTCCTTCGACATCTCCTTGGCGTAGCCGCCGGAGGTCTCGGCCTGCTTGAACTCGTCGTCCTCGACCGCGATGAACTTCGCGCCGAGCGATTCGACCTGCTCCTTCGTCGCCGGGCGAACGTCCGTCGCGGTGACGATGGCGCCGAGGCGGCGGGCGGTCGCGATGGCCTGAAGGCCCGCAACGCCCACGCCCATGATGAAGACGCGCGCGGCCGGAACCGTGCCCGCCGCCGTCATCATCATCGGGAAGGCGCGGCCATATTCGGCCGAACCGTCGATCACCGCGCGATAGCCGGCAAGGTTGGCCTGCGACGACAGAACGTCCATCACCTGGGCACGCGTGATGCGCGGCATCAGCTCCATGGCGAACAGGGCGCCGCCGGTGGCCGCGATCTTCTTGAGCTCGGCCTCGTTGCCGTAGGGATCGGCGATCGAGATCACCGCCGCGCCGTCATTGATGCCCTTGAGCTGGGCGACCGACGGGCGGCGCACCGACAGAACGACATCGGCCTTGGCGACGGCCTTGGCGGCGTCGGCGACGATGGTCGCGCCGGCGGCCTTGTATTCGGAATCGGGAATGCCGGACTTGTCGCCCGCGCCTTCCTCGACGGCCACGTCCGCGCCGAGGCCTTTCAGCTTCTTGACGGTTTCAGGGGTCGCGGCGACGCGGCCTTCATTGGCCTCGGTCTCGCTGAGAACGGCAACACGCATAGAGATAAACCCGAGGGTCAGGAGGCCAGGAAGGCCCAGATGATAAGGAGGGCGACGAGAACAACGGTGGCAGGAACCACCGAGTCGGACACGACACCGCGCACGAACGCCACGAGAGAGGCGACGATACCAAGAGCCACGATCCAGAGCGGGCCGGTCGTGCCGTGGATGCCAAGCGCCACCACGAGCGCCAGGGTCGCCATGATGCCCACTTTCGTGAGCTTGATGACATTCAGATAGGTCGCTTCATGCTCGACATAATCATTGCCGGTCGCAGTCGCGTATTCGACCTTGCCGTGCTCGGCCATGGCGCTCCCCGGGGTTGCATATGAATGACTGTGCCGCCTTTAACGGAAAGCGTGATCGGGAGCAATGTTCCCGCCACAAAATCGCCATCCGCCAACTGCGCCCCGTCGCCGCGCCTTAGCCCGTGAGGCCCGCCCTCGCCAGCGCGGCGGCCTGCCGCTCGCGGACCACCTGTTCGGAAAACCCGTCGATTTCGGCATTGAACAGCCGGTAGAAGTTCATTTCGGCCCGGAGGTGCAGAAAAACGCCCCCAAGGCCGATGGCCGCCCGGTCCATGAACACAAATTCCCGCGGGACAACCACCGGACCCAGCCGTTTCAGCGCGGAATGGACCTCGAAGGCCTGCCGGCGCCCATACTCGGCCGGAGATATGGAGCCGCCGGCGATCGCCTGCACCTTGTCCGCGAGGAGTGGCCCGTAAATGAAGCGGGCCCATACATTCAGAATATCTATCAGCTGATTGGTAAGTCCTTTGAAGCCCCATTGTTCGTAGGCTCCGACGATGCGGGCGCGATCTTCGGTTCGGAGCCCGTGATACAACTCGACCACTCCCTCGACGAAGGACGGCGGGAAAATACGGACGCAGCCATAGTCCAGCAGGTTTATGCCGCCCGGCGCGCCGGCCTCGTCCGTAAATACGGTGTAGTTTCCGAGATGCGGGTCGCCATGGATGACGCCGTAATGCGCGAACGGATGCCACCACGCGCGGAACATCGCGGCGGCGATCCTGTTGCGCGTCGCCTGCGGGGCGGACTTGAAATCGAGCAGCTTGCGGCCCTCGAGCCATGTCTGGGTCAGAAGCCGTCCGGTTGAAAGTTCGGGCCAGACCTTCGGCACCCGCACCTCCGGCACATCGGACAGCATGTCCGCGTAAAGCGCGGCGTGCCTGGCCTCGCGCACATAATCGAGTTCCTCGCGAACCCGGTCGCCGATTTCCTTGGCAATCTCCGTCGTGTCGATGGCGCCGTCCATACGCCGGTGCAAGCCGAGCAGAATCTTGAGCTGGGCGAGATCGGCTTCCACCGCCGATTTCATTTCTGGATATTGCAGCTTGCAGGCCAGCCTCGTGCCGTCCGGCGCGATCGCGCGATGCACCTGCCCGAGCGAGGCGGCGTTCGACGGATCGAGATCGAAGCTTTTGAATTTCTGCCGCCAGTCGGGTCCAAGTTCGCTTGCCATGCGGCGCATGACGAAAGCTCCGCCCATCGGCGGCGCCTCGCTCTGCAGCTTCATGAGTTCGGCCGCATATTCCGGCGGCACGGCGTCGGGTATGGTCGCGACAAGCTGCGCGACCTTCATCAGCGGCCCCTTCAGGCCGCCAAGCGCACGCGCGAGATCGGCCGGGCCGCCGCCGGACAGCGCCCCCAGCGCACGCACGCCCATGCGCGCGGCCACGCCGCCCGCCCCCGCGCCGACGCGCGCATAGCGCGACAGCCGCCGCGACAGACGGTTGCGTTCGGGATCGTTGAACCGGCTCACGTTGTTACCTTCCGGCGATGGCCCGCAGCTCCGCCACGATCGCGTCCCGGCTGTCCAGAAGCGACCGGTAGCGCAATTGCGGCTCATTCAGCCCTTCGAGGTCGCCGAGCATCGCGGCCGCAAGGCGTGCACCCTCCGGGTGCTCCTTCAGTACGGCCAGCGGATCGATATGGATCCGTATCGTGAACAGAATATCGCCCGAAACCGGCAGGCGGCGCAGTGTCTGCCGTTCCAGCCGGACAAATACGCCGAGCCCCTCGCCCGGCCAGCCTTCGGGCCGTGGACGCGGCGCCGGATGGGCAAGATCGTCGTCGGCATGGAACGACCAGCCGAAGCGCTGCACCGGCTGGTCGGCTTTCAGATTGTCGAAAATGCGCGCAACACGCCCGGCCAGGAAATCGTCATAGCCCGGCACGGGGATGTGCAGGCCATCGAGCGTCTTGCCGAACTTGTCGTCGAGCGACCATGAGGACGGGAACGCCACCGCGCCGGCTGCGAACCGCCAGCCGTCCTCGCCGCGCCGCATCAGCACGAGATCCTCCTGCACCAGCCGCGCGGCGGTCAGCAGCGGCGCGTCGAGGCTGTCGAGGCCGATCTTTCGCCGGTGGGGCACGATCTCCATCGCCGGGCCGTCGCGGCGATAGATGTCGGGAAAGCGGGCGAGGAGATGTCCGGCGAGCAGCGTCAGCACTTCCGCCTGCGCCTCGCGCGTGCCCGGCTCTTCGCGGAACACCTGGTCCTTGTCCTCGATGATGAGGCGCTCTTTTTCGGTGAGATAGCGCGACAGATGTTCGTCCGCCTCGATCCAGTCCTGGAGATCGAGCAGGCCCATGCCGATGGTGAACGGCTTCAACGAGCCGTAGGGCGTATGGACGAAGCCGGGCGGCTTAGCGGTCACGCCGTCTCCAGAGCCTCCAGCTCGGTGATCATGCGGTCGATCAGGCCAAGCCCGCTCTGCCAGAAATTCGGATCGCGCGCGTCGAGCCCGAACGGCTTCAGCAGTTCGGAATGATGCTTGGTGCCGCCCGCCGACAGAAGTTCGAAATAGCGCTCGGCGAAGCCCTCATGCGAATTCTCGTAGACCGCATAAAGCGAGTTCACGAGGCAGTCGCCGAACGCATAGGCGTACACATAGAACGGCGAATGGATGAAGTGGCCGATATAGGTCCAGAACACTTCATAGCCGGGATTGAAGCGGATCGCCGGGCCGAGGCTCTCGCCCTGCACCGACATCCAGATCTCGTTGAGCTGCTCGCTCGTCAGCTCGCCGCCCTCGCGCCGCGCCGTATGGACCTTGCGCTCGAACGTGTAGAACGCGATCTGGCGCACCACCGTGTTGATCATGTCCTCGACCTTGGAGGCGAGCAGCGCCTTCTTCTGCACCGGGTCGCTCGTCGCATCCAGAATCTTGCGGAAGGTCAGCATCTCGCCGAACACCGAAGCTGTCTCCGCCAGCGTCAGCGGGGTCGGCGCCATCAGCGGCCCGTTCGGCGCCGCCAGCACCTGATGCACACCGTGGCCGAGCTCGTGCGCCAGCGTCATGACATCGCGCGGCTTGCCGAGATAGTTCACCAGCACATAAGGATGCACCGAGGGCGTCGTCGGGTGCGCGAAGGCGCCGGGCGATTTTCCGGCGCGCACCGGCGCGTCGATCCAGTTCTTGTCGAAAAACTGGCGAGCGATATCGGCCATCTGCGGCGCGAACTCGCCATAGGCGGTCAGCACCGTGTCCTTTGCCTCGAGCCAGGGGATCGTGCGCTGCTCGACCTTCGGCAGCGGCGCGTTGCGGTCCCAGTGTTCGAGCTGGTCCTTGCCGAACCATTTGGCTTTCAGCTTGTAATAGCGATGCGACAGGCGCGGATAGGCGGCGCGTACCGACGACACCAGCGCTTCGACAACTTCGCGCTCGACGCGGTTGGCGAGATGGCGTGAATCCGCGACATCCTGGAAGCTGCGCCAGCGGTCGGAGATTTCCTTGTCCTTGGCCAGTGTGTTGGTGATGAGCGTAAAGACACGGAGATTTTCCGTGAACGTCTTCGCCAGTGCTTCCGACGCCGCCTTGCGCGTCGCCTCCTCCGGCTCCTGCATCAGGTTCAATGTCGGCTCGAGCGTCAGTTCCTTGCCTTCGACATCGAAACGGAGCGAAGCGATGGTTTCGTCGAACAGCCGGTTCCAGGCGCCGCGGCCGGTCGTGTATTTTTCATGGAACAGCTGCTCGACGCGCGGTTCGAGCTGGTGCGGGCGCTCCTTGCGGACATCGTCGAAGAACGGGCGGTAGCGCGCCAGCGCGTCGAAATTCAATGCGGCATCAAGCACGACATCGTCGATGGCGTTGATTTCGAGCGGGAAGAACAGAAGATGCGAGGACGCGTTGGTCAGCTTCTCCGACACGTCGCCATAGAATTTCGCGCGCTTGGGATCGGTCGTGTCGCCGGCATAGACAAGGCCGGCATAGGAGCCGAGCTTGCCCATCAGATCGTCGATCGCCTCATAGGCCAGAACCGCGCCCAGCAGACCCGCGTGGTCGCCCGCCGCCAGTTCCGAAAGCCGTCCCTTGTATTTTTCCTCGAACGCCCGGCTCTCCGCTTCCGCCTTGGCGAGATCCGCCAGCACCTCGGGCGAATCCATAGCCGGATAAAGGTCGTTCAGATTCCACTCCGGCAGGTCGCCCAGCTTGGCGTCGGCGGCGGTTGTCTCGGCGGAATCGAAAACGGGGGTAAGGCTCACGGGCGGTCCTCAGGGGGTAATTGATCTCCGGTTCAGCATATCGCCCCGGGCCGCGGGATGTTCAACCTTTTCCGCCGGTGGGCAATTCCCATGATGGGACAGCGCGAGCGAAAAACGTAAGCTTCTGTTTACGTTGGCGGGCCATGCTGCATCGATTCCCAAGGTTCCGGTGCGCATCCGCATGAGCGGCACGATTCTTATTGTCGACGACGATCCGGTGCAGCGCCGGCTACTCGAAGCCATGGCGCGCCGCTTCGGCCATGAGCCTGTTGTGCTCGACAATGGCGAGGCGGCGGTGGACCTGCTGTCGCAGCCCGGGCGCGGCGGCGTCGATGTGCTCGTGCTCGATCTGGTGATGCCGGATCTCGACGGGTTTGCCGTCATGGAGCGGCTGAAGAAGGCGCATATCGACCTCCCCGTCATCGTACAGACGGTCAACGGCTCGATCGACACCGTGATCTCGGCCATGCGCGCCGGCGCCATCGACTTCATGGTCAAACCGGTCGGGCCGGAACGCTTCGATATCTCGATCAGGAACGCGCTCAAGGTCGATGCGCTGCTCGGCGAAGTCCGCCGCAACGCGCGCCGCCAGTCTGGCACTCTGACCTTCGACGACATGGCATCCAGAAGCGAGGCGATGAAGGCCGCGCTGCATCTCGGCCGCCGCGCCGCGGTGTCCGCCATTCCGGTCCTGCTCGAAGGAGAGACCGGTGTCGGCAAGGAACTGTTCGCACGCGCAATCGCGGCGTCGGGCGAGCGCGCCGGAAAGCCGTTCATCGCGGTGAACTGCGGGGCCATCCCGGCGAATCTCGTGGAGAGCGTCCTGTTCGGCCATGAGAAAGGCTCGTTCACCGGCGCCACCGAAAAGCATGCCGGAAAATTCCTCGAAGCCGATGGCGGCACGCTCTTTCTCGACGAGGTCGGCGAACTGCCGCCCGAAGCGCAGGTCAAATTGCTGCGCGCGCTGCAGGAAGGCGAGATCGATCCGGTCGGCGGCAAGAAGCCCGTCCGTGTCGACATCCGCGTCATCTCCGCGACCAACGCGCCGCTGCTCGATCTCGTGAAGGCCGGGGCGTTCCGCGAGGATCTGTACTATCGCCTCGGCGTATTTCCGATCTCGCTGCCGCCGCTGCGCAGCCGCCGTGCCGACATCCGCGCGCTGGCACGCGCCTTCCTCGCCCGCTTCGCCGCCGAGGAACGCCGCGCCATCCGTTCGATCTCGCCGGCCGCTCTCGCCGTTCTCGAGGAACACTCCTGGCCGGGCAATGTGCGCCAGCTGGAGAACGCGATCTTCCGCGCCGTCGTCCTGTGCGAGGGCGACGAACTGACGACCGCCGAATTTCCGCAGATCGCCGCCGCGCGAAATCTTCCTTCCGAACGGCCCGTGCCGCGCGCGGCCGAACCTCCACCGCCGCCGATTACCCAGCCACCCCGGCCCGGCACGATCCCGCTCGCCGGGCCGCAGGGTCATGTGCGGCCGCTTGAGGACATCGAGCGCGAAACCATCGCCCATGCGCTCAGGCATTACGACGGCCAGATGACCGAAGTCGCGCGGCGGCTCGGCCTCGGGCGCTCGACGCTTTATCGCAAGCTCAAGGATCTCGACCTCGAACAGCAGGCCCCGGCCCCCCTGAACGAAAACCCCGGGGAACCCGGCCTGAAGGCGACCGGATCCTGATCCGGACAGTTCGACCGGAAAGATTTACTTCCCCGTCCGCCGCGCCATGCTAGCCTCCCCCATAAGGGAGGCGCCGATGCTCTTGCACATACGGAAGATTTCCGCGGCCGCGTATGTATTTTTGCTTGTGGCCGGTGCGGCGCACGCCCAGACGCCCGATGCCGCCGTCACGCTGTTCAACGATGTCCGCATCTTCGATGGCATCAATCCCTCGCTGTCCGGGCCGACGAACGTCCTTGTCCGCGGCAATCTGATCGAGACCATTTCCACCACGCCAATTGCGACGGACCGCCGCGCGGACACCCGCATCATCGACGGCGGCGGACGCACGCTGATGCCGGGCCTCATCGACGCGCATTGGCACGCGATGCTGATCCGCGTGACGCCGATGGAGTCCTTCGGCGATGTCGGCTACACCAATTTCCTTGCCGGCGCAGAGGCGACCGACACCCTGATGCGCGGCTTCACCACCGTGCGCGATGTCGGCGGCCCGGTGTTCGGCCTCAAGCGCGCCATCGACGAAGGCGTGGTCGTCGGGCCCCGCATCTATCCGTCCGGGGCCGTCATTACGGTCACCAGCGGGCACGGCGATTTCCGCCAGCTCTCCGATCTTCCGCGCACCATCGGCGGCATGCTTCACCGCATGGAGCAGATCGGCGGCAGCATGGTTGCGGACAGCCCCGACGAGGTGCGTCTGCGCACCCGGGAACAGCTCATGCAGGGCGCGTCCCAGGTGAAACTGACGGCCGGCGGCGGCGTCTCGTCGCCGTTCAGCCCGATCGACGTCACGACCTTCACGGTGCCCGAACTGCGTGCGGCAGTCGAGGCGGCCAGGAACTGGGGTACATACGTTGCCGCCCACGCCTTCACGCCCGCTGCGATCCAGGGCGCGATCGAGGCCGGCGTGACATGCATCGAGCACGGCATGCTGATGGACGAGCAAACTGCCAAGCTGATGGCCGAGAAAGGCATCTGGCTCAGCATGCAGCCGCTTCCCGAGGCGCTGAGGCTTGGATTCCCCGAGGGCTCGGTCCAGCGCGAAAAGGCCGACGAGGTCTGGCCCGGCATCGCCCGGACCTATGAACTGGCAAAGAAATACAAGCTCAAGACCGCATGGGGCACCGATGTGCTGTTCTCCGCCGCGCTGGCAAAGCAGCAGGGCGCCATCCTGGCCTCGCTGACACGCTGGTACACGCCCGCCGAGACCCTCATCATGGCGACCTCGACCAATGCGGAGCTTCTTGCGCTGTCGGGCAAGCGCAATCCCTATCCCGGCCGGCTCGGCGTCGTCGAACAAGGCGCGCTGGCCGATCTGCTGCTCGTCGACGGCGATCCGCTCGCGAACATCCAGCTCGTCGCCGACCCCGCGAAGAATTTTCGCGTCATCATGAAGGACGGCCGGATCTTCAAGGACACGCTGGCCGTTCCATAGGCGGACAGACGCTTCAGAGGTTCTTCATCATCGGGCGTTAACCTCGATTCGCCTGTGGCTTCAGGGACACGAAGGCTCCGGAAGCCGCCACATGCCCGCGCGATTGTGATTCACAGATCGCACCGCAACAGGCATATCTGCGTTGGGGGCTAGGGAGAGATCGGCACATGCGCGTTCGGCGTTACCGTGAACTATTGCTTGGCTCCGCCTTGGCGGCCCTCCTGTCCGCGCCCCTTGGTGCCCAGCCTCTCCCGGCGCTTGAGGAAGGCCCGGTGCTCGCCGCGCCGGAGTCGCAGATCGTCGAGCCGCTGAAGCCCGCGCCGAAATCCGATCCCGACACCTATTCCGAAATCATCGCCGCGCCGCCGACCGAAACGGTCGAAGGGCTGATCGCCGGGCGCCTGTCCGGCGCGAAGGAGAACGCCGATCTCCTGTCCTTTTACAAGGCGCACAACCACGCCCCGCTGTGGGTCGCGGACGGTCGCCTGAACGACAAGGCGCTCGCCGTCATCGCCCGCATCAAGCGCGCCGACGAGGACGGGCTCGATTCCACCGCTTTCGTGCTACCCGACCCGGACGCGACGAAGGATTCGCCCGAGCTTCTCGCCGCCGCGGAAATTTCGCTGTCGCGCGCCGTCGCCGCCTTCGCCCGCCAGGCCCGGGGCGGGCGCCTTGTGCCCTCGAGCCTCGGCCCGCTGATCACGCCGGAGCCCGAGCGCCCCTCGCGCCCGGACGTCCTGAAGCTGATGGCCGAGAAGGACGACGCGGCCGATTGGCTCGACACCTACAATCCGCCGCATGAAGGCTTCCGCGCGCTGAAGAAGAAGCTCGCCGAGCTGCGCGCTGCCGCCAGCGAGCCGGCGCCGCCTCCGCCGCCGGAAATCCCGGGCGGCACGAGCCTGAAGCCCGGTGCGTTCGATCCCCGGGTGCCGCTGCTGCGCGTCCGCCTCGGCCTGCCGAAGGCGACGACCGAGATCGCGACCGCCGACGGCGAGACCGCCGAGGTCGAAAGCCGCGAATACGACGAGGCGCTCGTCGCCGCCGTCGAATCGTTCCAGACACGCAACGGCCTCAACGCCGACGGCATCGTCGGCAACCAGACCATCGCGATGATGAACGACGAGGCGAAGATCGAGGATCCGATCCCGCTCGTTCTCGCCAACATGGAGCGCTGGCGCTGGCTGCCGCGGCGCCTCGGCCAGACGCATATCTTCGTCAACGTGCCGGAGTTCATGGCCCGCATCGTCCGCAGCGGCGCGGTGATCCACGAGACGCGCGTCATTACAGGCTCCAAACAGCATCCCTCGCCGATCTTCTCCGACGAGATGGACCACATCATCGTCAATCCGTCGTGGAACGTGCCGGCCTCGATCGCAATCAAGGAAATGCTGCCGCAGCTGCAGAAGGATCCGTATTACCTCGAGCGTCAGGGCTTCGAGGTGACCTATGCCGGCCGCAAGCCGGTGCGGAAAATGGTGGTGAACACCTTCTTCGGCACCCGCACGATCGAGGTTCGCGACGGCGGCATCGACTGGGCCAACATGAGCGCGGCGGATATGAACCGCGTCCGCATCCGCCAGCCGCCCGGCGAGCGGAATGCGCTTGGCCACATCAAGTTCATGTTCCCGAACAAGCACGCCGTCTATCTGCACGACACGCCGACCCGGCACCTGTTCGCCAAGGACACGCGGGCGCTCAGCCATGGCTGCATCCGGGTCCAGGACCCGTTCAAACTGGCCGATGTGCTGCTCGAGGACACCAGCCTCGACGGCGCGAAGCTGAAAGCGATGGTCGGCGGCGGGGAACGGCGAATCGATCTCGCGCACAAGATCCCGATCCACATCGCCTATTTCACCGCCGAGGTGCTTCCCGACGGCAGCCTTCTGACGCGCCCCGATGTCTACGGCACGGACAAGAAAATGAAGGCAGCTCTAGGACTTGGCGGCCAAGTGTCGGCTTCCGCGACGCCCTGACAGGTTGTGGAGAACGGGACTTTCCCGTCACTCCCCGTCTTTTATCTTCCCCGCCGGACCGTTTTCCGCCATTTTTGTAAGGCACAGCTTGACTGTGGACCGGTGCACACGGTTAGCGGTAACGACCCGTTAACCCGGCTCCGGAATGTTACGGGGTCCATTGCCTTTCGGCACTTGGGGAATTGGGTACAGGGTGACACGGGGTTCCGCCGCGACTTCTCGCACGCGCCGCCTGGCGACACGCATCTGCGTGTCCACGGCGCTGGCCGGATTGTTCGTCGTCGGCCTCGCCGAAACCACCCAGACCGCGATCGCAAACGGCGACACACGCACGCTCAGCTTCTATCACACACATTCCAAGGAACGGCTGACCGTCACCTTCAAGAAGGACGGGCGCTACGATCCGGCCGCGCTGAAGAAGCTCAATTACTATCTGCGCGACTGGCGCAACCAGAAGCAGACGAACATGGAGCCGCGTCTCTTCGACGTGCTCTGGGAAGTGCAGAAGGACGCCGGCTCGAAAGCGCCGATCCACATCATCTCGTCCTACCGCTCGTCCGAGACCAATGAAGGCCTCCGCAGGCGTTCCAAGGGCGTCGCCAAGAACAGCCAGCACACGCTCGGCCGCGCGATGGACATCCATGTGCCCGACGTGCCGATGAGCAAGATCCGCGAAGCCGGCCTCAGGCTGCAGCGCGGCGGCGTCGGTTTCTATCCGAGCTCCGGCATTCCGTTCGTCCATCTCGATGTCGGCAATGTCCGCCACTGGCCGCGCATGACGCGCGATCAGCTCGTGCGCCTTTTCCCCGATGGCCGCACCGTGCATCTGCCGGCTGACGGCAAGCCTCTGAAGAATTACGCGCTGGCGCTCGCCGATGTCGCCAAGAACGGCGGCACCGCGCGCGGCATGTCGGAAACGCAGGTCGCAATGGCCCAGCGCGCCCAGAAGAGCGGCGCAGCAGGCAAGGGCGGCGGTTTCCTGTCGAAATTCATCGGCAATGACGACGAGGAAGACGATGCGCCGTCGGCGCCTGAGGCGGCCCCGGCCGCCGCCGCGCCCGAAGCGCCTGTCGCGCTCGCGGCGATCGAACAATCCATCCCGATGCCGGAACCGCGCCCGTCGGGCGTCGCCGGTCCGGATGCCGCGGCGGGCGGGCCGCAGCTTGCGAGCGCCTACGCGCCGCAGGACGTTCCCGCGCCCGTGCCGAACATGATCTGGCGCTCGGGGCCTGACGCCGGCCGCGCCGCGACGACCTATCAGGCGCCGCCGACGACGCCGGGCTATGCCACCGCAATGCCGGAGCCGCGCCCGTCCGACACGACGCCGTCGGCGCTTGCCGCGCACAACCTTATCCAGCCGGGCGCGATGCAGCCCGTCACCGCCTCGCTTGCGCCAAGCGCCAGCCTTGAGGAGCAGAAGCGCGAAGCGCTGCGTCTCCTCGGCCGCCTGACCGATGCCGATCCCGAACCCGCCCCCGCGCCGCAGCCGCACCATGGCAACCGCGTCGCCGCGGCGTTCGACAGCTTCGGCCCGGCGCAGACAGCGTCGATCCCGGCGGCTGTGAAGCGCGCGCCTGCCGCCACGCCGCAGGTCGCCGTACAGACGGCCGCATACCAGGAGACGCCGACGGCGGCGTTCGTGCCGGAGCGTTCGGCGCGCAACCGCGATCTCGCGATGAGCCATCCGAACGCCCGCGATTCCGGGCTGATCGTCCCGCCGTCCGGCGTGCTGCCCGCCTCCTTCGGCGGCAATCCGAACGCCGGCATGCGCAGCGACATCTTCGCCGGCACCGCCGTGCCCTCGCTCCGCGTCGTCAGCTTCGGCCCGCAGCGCACCGCGCAGCTTTCGCCGCGCGGCTGATCCCCTCCCCGGACAAGCCGCGCACAGCACGGCGCGATCCGGGGCCCAGCACAACATGGAGCGGCAAAGCCGCGCTTTTCTCCTGGATCCCCGGATCGGCGCTCGGCTTTGCCTCGCTTATCCGGGATACGAACATGAAAAACCCTCCCCCGCTGTCGCGGGAGAGGGCTTTCCGTGCTGTGTGATTTAAGTCGGCGTTGCCGCCGGTTACTTCACCATTCCCAGTGCGGTCAGATAGAGGTCGAGGATCGCGTCCTGTTCCTCGCGCTCGGCCTGATCCTGCTTGCGGATCGAAACAACTTTTCGCAACACCTTCGTGTCGAAGCCGTTGGCCTTTGCTTCCGCATAGACCTCCTTGATGTCGTCGGCGATGCCCTTCTTTTCTTCCTCGAGGCGCTCGACGCGCTCGATGATGGAAAGAAGCTGGTCCTTGGCGACGACGGAAGCGTCCATGGCGAAATATCCTGCACGGAAATTGGAAGAGGCTCTTTGGTGGCCTCTCGGGCAGGCGAAATCAAGAAATCAAAAAAGGCAGAACGGGCCTTTGTGGAAAGCGGGCGGAACTCGATTTTCCGGCTGGTTTGTGCAGGGCTTTTGCGCCGTGCGACGCGCCGGTTGAGCCGTCAGATCAATGCGCGCCGCGCTCGGAAAACGCCTTCTGCTGATCGGGCGTCACTTCCTTCTGGTGCTTTGCTTTCCACTCGTCATAGCTCATGCCGTAGACGAGCTCGCGGCTCTCGTCCTTGGTCATCGGCACGCCCTGCGCGTCGGCGGCGTCCTTCATCCAGTTCGACAGGCAGTTCCGGCAGAAGCCGGCGAGGTTCATCATGTCGATGTTCTGCACGTCGGTACGCTCGCGCAGATGCGCGACGAGACGGCGGAACGCGGCGGCCTGAAGTTCGGTCAGGGTCTTGTCGTCGATCTTGCTCATGCGTCTGCGTCCTTTGCCTCTGTGCGGCGGCCATGACCCGCGCGCGATCCATAATGTTCGATACGATGGATTCCCGGCTGTTTCAGGATCGGCGGCAGGATGCGCGACAGCCGGTCCGCCCACTCCTCCTGCCCCTCGGCATCAGAGATGAGGTCCTGCCTTATCTCGATCAAGGCGTGCGCGATGCCGCGCATCGTGCCGTGGCGATAGAGCGTGTCGTTCTCGAGCGCGCCGTCATAGGGTTCGTTGTCGCCGACGGTGAAGCCCTCCGCGTCGAGCGCCGCGATCAGCGGCCCGGCCAGCCGGTCGTCCTTGTCCCAGAGCAGTGCCACCTGCCAGGGCCGCGCGACTTCCTTCCAGGCCGGCGTATAGGAATGCACCGACAGGATGGCGGGCGCCTCGCCGGTATCCAGCGCCGCGTCGAGAAAGAAAGAAATCGCGCCGTGGTAGGGCGCGTGAAATTCCCTCAGCCTCTGATCGATTCCGGCCTGGGTGATTCGCGCATTGTCCGGAATCACCGCGCCGTCCGACAGTTTCATCACCAGAGTCGGATCGTCCGGACCCCGATTGGGATCGATCAGCAGCCGCGAAAACCCCGACAGAATGGCCGGGGCATCCAGCTTTTCGGCCAGCCGCCGCGTCACCCCCGCGGCGCCGATATCGTAGGCGATGTGGCGGCGGAATTCGCTCTCCGGCAGACCGAGCCGGCCATAATCCGGCGGCAGGGCATTCGAGGCGTGGTCGCAGATCAGCAGCAGCTTGCGGCTTGCCCCGTTCAGGGTCTCGAACGGGCCGCGATAGGGCTCGATGGCGTTGGGGCTCAACATCGGCGTCAGCATAAAGACTCGCCGCCGGCCGGTCATCGGCCGGCAGGGCCATTTGCCCCGATAACGCCTTTTTCGGCGTGCTCAAGTCGTATTTAGACGGCGGTTTCGGGGACGTTCACGTTGACACTGCCGCGCGAAAAACGGGATACAATTGAATATCGTTTGGCTGACACGAGCCGGTCACGGATGACGTCGATCTTCGCTCTTAGATGCCGGACGCGGGGGCGCGTTCCTTCCTTCCTCGCGTTGTGCGCATTGGCAATGAGTACGTTGTATGCGCCCGCCGCCCTCGCGGTGGACTTTCGCCTATGCAACGCGACGAAGAGCCGTGTCGGCGTCGCCGTCGGCTACAAGGACGGCGAAACCTGGGTCACCGAAGGCTGGTGGAATGTCGGCGGAGCGAGCTGCGAGACGCTGCTCAAGGGCCCGCTCGTCGCCCGCTATTATTACGTCTATGCGCTCGACTACGACAAAGGCGGCGAATGGAGCGGCGACGCCTTCATGTGCACCCGCGAAAAGGAATTCACCATCCGCGGCATCGATAACTGCCTTGCCCGCAATTACAGCCGCACCGGCTTCTTCGAAATCGACACCGGCGAACAGAGAAGCTGGACGGTCCAGCTCACCGAGCAGGGCATGGAGCCGCCGAACAATTCGGCCGCCACGCAGCCCGATCCGGCCGCCGGCCGCAGCGCCGCCACCCGTTAAAAATCTAGAGCGTTTCGCCCCGGAGCTTGTCGGCAAGCTTGTCGGCGTCGTCCCGCAATCCTTCGAGATGCGGATGGATCGCCAGCGCGCGGCGATAGGCATCGAGCGCGCGTTTCTCGTCGCCCGTCTGCTGCAGGATCTTGCCGAGGCCGGCCCAGGCTCCGTAATGACGCGGCTCATGGCGCAGCGCCTCGCGCAGCGAGGACATCGCGCTCACATAGTCGCCGCGCAGGAAAAACAGCGTCGCGCGCTTGTTCCACCCCTCGGCATAATCGGGCTTCACCTCCAGCGCCTCGTGCAGCAGTTCCAGCGCCCCGGCCTGGTCGTCGCCGGTAACGAGTTCGACCGCCCGCTCGGCCAGAAGGTCGGCGGTCGGGCTGCCGGATTCGTTCCAGATCTGGTCGATCGAGGCCTCGAAGCGCTTGGCGTCGTCCGGTGTCTTGGCGGACGCAAGGCTCGCATAGAGCCGTTCGAGGCGGGATGAGCGGGTCTGCGCCGAGGCGTCGGTGGACAGCGGCACGGGCTCCGGCTCAAGCGGAAGGTCTTCCTGTGCCCACGCCGGCGCGTGGACGCCAAGCGTCAGAACGAGAGCAGCGATGAGGAAACGCGCGGCCATGCTCCAAAGCTAGGGAGCCTGCGGCGCGCCGTCAAACCGTCAAATGACGTAGGACGTGCAAGCCTCAGCCCTGGCGGGCTTTGAAGCGCTTCTGCGTCTTGTTGATGATGTAGACGCGGCCCTTGCGGCGGACGATGCGGTTGTCCCGATGGCGGCCGCGCAGCGACTTGAGAGAATTGCGGATTTTCATCGGTTCGTCTGCCTGCGAAAAATTGGTTTGCCGCCGCCAAAAGCGGTTCTTCACCAAATGCGAAGATCGGCTGTTGGGGCGGGTAATTAGTCCACTGGCGGCGAAAATGCAACCCGTACCGCCCCTCAGGGCGTCATCATCGCCGCGATCAGGTTTTCCGCCAGATCGTTGCCGTAGCCGTCTGGGTTGACCAGCCCCTGGCTCTCATACCAGCTCTTGTCCGCCTCCGGATGGGGGCCGGACAAAGCCACCTTCCCCCTGCCGAAAGGGGTAATGGACACCGCTATGTCCTTGTTCGGATAGGACGCCAGGACCTGGACGTTCCTGGCCGTCGGCTGGAAAACCACCGTGCTGCCGCTCTCGTAATAGACAAAGCGCTGCTTGCCGCCCCAGACGACGGGCGTGACGGTGCCCTTGTAGTCCGCGACCAGCGCGCCGGGCCGTCGCCAATATTGCAGCGGTACGCCGTCGATCAGGGAAAAGCCCGGGCTGCCCGCGAGATAGGCGCCCATGCAGATGCCGAGATAGCGGCCTCCCCGGGCGACGAAGGAACGCACCGCCGCGACAGCGCCCGGACCGAGCTTGCTCAAGGCAAGTTCGGTGTCGTCGCCGCCGCCGGGCTGCGCGTAGACGATGGCGCCCTCGAGGGTCTCGTCATTCACCTGCACCGCCTCGCGCGGGCCGGCATAGATCACCTTGAAGCGGAACTTCGACCGCTCGAGCATTTCGCCGACGGCCTCCGAACAGCCGTCGCAGCCGGCTTCGCCGCGATAAACCACCGCGATCGGCCGCGGCATCTCCAGAGCCTGCGCCGCGGGCGTGGCGAACGCGACAAAAAAGCCGATCAGAACAAACACATACCGCATTCGGAGATCTCTGGTCCGCGCACCGCCGAATTATCGTTCACGGGGATTACCGCGAGCTTGAGACTTTTCGGCGGCAGCGTCAGAGTGCCCGCCCGGGACGCGCGGAGGTGCTGATGTTCGGTTTCGATATTTTTGCCCTGCTGCTGGTCGGCTTCGTCGTCCTTGTGCTGTTCGCCGGGGTGAAGACGGTCCCGCAGGGCTACAATTACACCGTCGAACGCTTCCAGAAATTCACCCGCACGCTGTCGCCCGGCCTCGCCCTCATCATCCCCTTTATCGACCGCGTCGGCCGCCGGGTGAACATGATGGAGCAGGTGCTCGACATTCCGAGCCAGGAAGTCATTACCCGCGACAACGCCACGGTGCAGGTCGACGGCGTCAATTTCTATCAGGTGGTCGACGCGGCCCGCGCCAGCTACGAGGTCACCAATCTCGAATCGGCGATCCTCAACCTCACCATGACGAATATCCGCTCGGTGATGGGCTCGATGGATCTCGACCACATGCTGTCGCAGCGCGACGAGATCAACGAACGGCTGCTGAAAGTGGTCGATGCCGCCGCCGCGCCGTGGGGCGTCAAGGTCACCCGTATCGAGATCAAGGACATCCGCCCGCCGCAGGACATCGTCAACGCGATGGCCCGCCAGATGAAGGCCGAGCGCGAAAAGCGCGCCGCCATTCTGGAGTCGGAAGGCATGCGGCAGTCGGAAATCCTCCGCGCCGAAGGCAAGAAGCAGGCGCAGATTCTCGAAGCCGAAGGCCGCCGCGAAGCGGCATTCCGTGACGCCGAAGGCCGCGAACGCGGCGCCGAGGCGGAAGCGAAGGCCACGTCCGTCGTGTCGGAAGCGGTCGCGCGCGGCGATCTCGCCGCCCTCAACTATTTCATCGCCGACAAATATGTCGGCGCGCTTCAGGCTCTCGCCGCCGCGCCCAACCAGAAGACCCTGATCCTGCCGATCGAGGCGACGGCGATCATCGGCTCGCTCGCCGGCATTGCCGAGATCGCGAAATCCGCCATCGAGAGCCATCGTCCGGACACGCCGCCGCCCGCCCCGCCCGCGCGTCCGCGCACGGTGCCGCCGACATGATCGGACTCATCGCAGCCCTTGGCGCCTGGAGCTGGATCATTCTCGGCGTGGTCCTGCTTGCGGTCGAAATCGTCGCGCCCGGCAGCTTCATTCTGTGGCTCGGCATCGCCGCCCTCGTCACGGGTGTATTGGCGTTCGTGTTCGAACTGGCCTGGCAGACGCAGCTGATCGCCTATTCGCTGCTGGCTGTCCTGGCGGTCGCGGGCTGGTGGTTCTATTTCGGCGGCCGCCGTCCGCGCGGACCCGAACCCGTTCTGCACCGCCGTTCGGAAATGTATGTCGGCCGCGTCTATACGCTCGATCAGCCGATCGTCGGCGGCAGCGGCCGCATCCATATCGAGGACACGGTCTGGCGCGTCACCGGTTCCGACCTTCCCGCCGGCGCAAAGGTGCGCGTCGCGGCGGCGGACGGCGCGGTGCTGCAGGTGGAAGAGGCGTGATTTCGTTCCCCGGACCGCGTGCGCGCCGCGCATCGCGTGTTCCGGGGTCCAGCATTTGAGCGCGGCGCAGCCGCTCGATCTTGTGCTTCGCACTTTCTCCTGGATCCCGGATCAGCGCTCGGCTTCGCCTCGCTTGTCCGGACACGGATTACGGCGCGACGTCGTTGGGGATCGGCGGCGGCTCGGCCATCAGCGTGATCGTCACGCGGCGATTGGCCGGCAGATAGGGATTGTCCGGATAAAGCGGCTGGGTGTCGGCCTTGCCGACAATCGCCGCGAAGCGATCCAGCGGCACGCCGCTCTCGGCGAGAATGCGCCGCACGGCATTGGCCCGGTCGGCCGATATTTCCCACGGGCCATAGGTCGGCGTTTCCTGGGCGTGGCTTTCCGCCGTATGCCCGGCAATGGTGATGCGCTGCGGCAGTTCGCGCAGCACCGGCGCAAGGCGCGCCAGCGCGGCCCGTACGCGCTCGTATGGCTCGCGCGATCCTTCGGGGAACATCGAGCGGCCGTCCTGGTCGGCGATCTGGATCGCAAGGCCCTCCGGCGTCTCCTCGATCACGATGTTCTGCGAGATTTCGGTGATTTCCGGCATGTCCTGCAGCGCCTGGCGCAGCGTCGTCGCCGCCGTCGAGAACCGGTCATCGCGCCCTTCGCGCAGCGGACCGCGGTCGAACTCTTCGATGATCGGGCCCGGCTGTTGCGTGGAATCGACCGGATTGGTCATCGACACGTTCTTCGGATAGCTGCGCACCGGAAGACCCTGGATCTCCATGATGCCGCCGAGAACCTCGTTCTTCGTCTGTACGCCGAACGCCTCGCGGATCGAGCCCAGCGCCTGCTTCATCTTCTCCTCGTTCATCGTGGAGAACGCGGCGATCATGACGAAGAACGCCATCATCAGGGCCATCAGGTCCGCGAAAGTGACGTACCAGCCGTGGCCGCCGCCGTGCGCTTCGGCTTTTCTCCTCTTGCCCATTACGCCGCCTCGTCGAGCTCGTTTTCGCGGTCGCGGTGCTTCTCGGGGAGATAGGCCTGGAGCATCTCACGCACGAGCGCCGGGCTCTTGGCGTCGCGGATCTGGAGAATGCCGTCGATGATAAGCGTCTGGTTGAGGTCTTCCTCGGCGAATTTCAGGTGCAGCTTGTCGGCGATCGGAATGCCGATGAAGTTCTGCATGATGGCGCCGTAGAGCGTGGCGCAGAGCGCGATCGCCATGTAGGGGCCGAGCGTCGACGGATCGGCCATGTTGGCGAACATCTGCACCATGCCGATCAGGGTACCGACCATGCCGAAGGCCGGCGCGCAATCGCCGATCGAGCGGTAGATTTTTTCGCCTTCGGACAGACGGACGAGCAAAAGGTCGCGCTCGCGCTCGAGGCTGTCGCGGATGAAGTCGGCGTCATAACCGTCGGCGATATAGCGTACGCCCTTTGCCAGAAAAGGATCGGAAACCGCGGCGTTTTCGAGCGCCAGAGGTCCCTTCTTGCGAACGAGCTCGGCCAGCGAGCCGATTTC
Source organism: Hyphomicrobiales bacterium (assembly GCA_022842205.1). Classification (GTDB taxonomy): domain Bacteria; phylum Pseudomonadota; class Alphaproteobacteria; order Rhizobiales; family Methylopilaceae; genus Flaviflagellibacter. The sequence goes on along the minus strand of JALHQA010000004.1, from coordinate 120,613 downwards.
GTCGATCAGCGCGCGGGTCGAAACCTTGCGCATCGTGAAGGTGTATTTCAGACCGACCGGGAAGCCGTGCAGCGTGGCCTGGAGCGGAAACCGGATCATGGTTGCCGCAAGGGCCCCGCCGAACACGCACACCGCGGCGTGGTAGTCCATGAGAACGCGGGGATCGCCTCCGGAAACCGCAAGCCACCCGACGATGACGGCAGCCAGGCCGAAGCCCATAATTGACGAAATGTCCATGTACCCGAACCCAACCCTACTTGGGGGTAACAGCCCCTTACTCGATTGGCAGAATAGGCACGGTTTCTCTAACCCCCCGTTAAGCGCGGAAGGCAATTTGCGACGCGGCGGTTAGACTTGTTGGGGGTTCAGGCGACGCCGGCGCGCAGCGCGTCGTGTAGGTGCAGGATTCCGACCGGCCGCCCGTCCTCGACCACGAACACCGCCATGATCTTGGAGGAATTCATGATTTCCAGCGCGGCGGAGGCGATGGTGTCGGGCGCAACGGTGCGCGGCTGGCGCGTCATCACATCCTCGATGCGGGCCGTCAGGAGGTCCGGATTCATGTGCCGGCGAAGGTCGCCGTCGGTCACGATGCCGATCAGCCTGCGCGACTGATCCACCACGCCGACACAGCCGAAGCTCTTTTCGCTCATTGCCAGAATGGCTTCGGACATCACGGTGCCGTTTGAGACCAGCGGCACCTTGTCGTCCTTGTGCATCAGGTCGCGGACATGGGTCAGCCCGGCCCCGAGGCGGCCGCCAGGGTGGAACACCCGGAAGTCCGAGGCCGTGAAGCCCCGGCTTTCCAGCAGGGCGATCGCCAGCGCGTCGCCGAGCACAAGCTGCATCGTGGTCGAGGTCGTCGGCGCAAGGCCGTGCGGACAGGCCTCGACCGCTTTCGGGAGTGCCAGAACCACGGTCGAGGTGCGGCCAAGCGCGCTTTTCGGCTCGGACGTGATGGCGATCAGCGGAACGGCGTTGCGCTGGGTGTGATGGACGACTTCCCGAAGCTCCGGCGTCTCGCCGGACCAGGACAGGGCCACCACGACATCCTTCTTGGTCACCATGCCGAGATCGCCATGGCTGGCCTCGGCGGCATGGACGAAGCTGGCGGGCGTTCCGGTCGAGGCAAGGGTGGCGGCGAGCTTGCGGCCGATATGGCCGCTTTTGCCCATGCCGGTCACGATGACCCGGCCCTCGGCCTGCCCGATAAGCTCGACCGCCTCGCAGAACGCGCGGCCGAGATCGCCCTCGAGCGCGTTGGCGAGCACGCCGAGGCCGTCGTTCTCGCATTTCAGCGTCGAGCGGGCCGAGACCAGCGCCTTCGGCGGCTCGGCGGTCTCTTCTGCGCGGCGGACGGGCGTCGACATGATGGCGGAAACTCCCCTTCCGTTTGTCTAGACCCGCCCGCACCGGGCGGCAAGCGGGCCGAAATTCCCCCGTTCCAAGAACCACATATTAACCACGGCTGGTCGATGTTCGTTAACCATGATGGGTCCGGCGACAGGGGTTTGCTCCGTGCGCGGCGTGCGGTCTTTGCTGCCCGCGCGGACCCTGTTGCGCGCGCTCCTGCCCGCCGCCTGCTTCCTGCTCGCGATGTCCGGAGCCTCGGCGCAGGTACTGCGCGGCTCGTTCAATGCCCTGCCCGGCGCCGACCCCACTTTGTTCTCGCCCGACGCCATGAGTCCCATATCGCCGGACACGGAATTCCGCCGCGCGCCGGACACGCGGCTTTCCGAGAACCCCGATACCCGCCTCGAACCCGCGCCGGACACCGAATTCGAGCCGCCGGCGGTCGAGGTCGGAATCCCGCCGCCGTTGGCCGAACCCGTCGCCGCGCGGCGCCGCCGTAAACTCGCCGACGAGGAAGATCCTTTCGCCCCCGTCGGAATCCGCGCCGGCGCTTTCATTATCGTGCCGAGCGTCGAGATTTTCGGCGGCCACGATTCCAATCCGACCAGCGCCGACCCGCCGGAAGACTCGCTGTTCTGGCGCACGCGCGGCGCCATCGACGTCGAGTCGGACTGGATACGCCACGCCTTTCGCGGACGGATCGAGGCCGGCTACCGCGCCTATGACGACTTCCCGGAAGAGGACGCGCCGGATTACGCCGCCGACGCCGCGCTCCGGCTCGATGCGCGCGAGGATTTGCGCTTCGACTTCGCGCTGCGCGCCACGCGCGACAGCGACACGCGCGGCGATCCCGAACTCGTCGGCGTGACGAGCATGAGCGAGAACGACCGCTTCAGCGGCAGCGCCGGCTTCGTCTACAAGCCGAGCCGCCTGTCCATATCGCCGACGGTCGAGTTCGACCGCCGCGATTTCGGCGACCCCGATCTCGCCGACCGTGATTACAGCGAATACGAAGTGCGGTTGCGCACCGGCTATGAACTCAGCCCGATGCTCGAACCATTTGTCGAAGCCTCCTTCAACCAGCGCACATACGACGAAGAGGTCAACGATAACGGCGTCGAGCACGATTCCGACGGCTGGCGTACCTATGCCGGCCTCCGCCTCGAACCGAACCCGATCTGGGCGCTCGAAGCCAAGATCGGCTATGGCGAACAGCGCGCCGAGGAAGACTGGATTCCGGAACTCAGAGGCGCGGTTGCGCAGGGCACGCTGATCTGGCGTCCAAGCGTATTGACGGAAGTGCGCCTCACCGCCGAGCGCGATTTCGAGGCCTCGACGGTCGAATGCTGCGCCATCGCCGAAGACTGGAGCGCGGGCGCCTCGTTCTCGCACGAGTTCCGCCGCTGGCTGATCCTCACGGGCGGTCTGACCTATGAGGAAACGCATTACGAGACAATGGACTACACGGTGAAGAACTGGGATGCCGAGCTTCAGCTCGAATACAAGTTCAACCGCATGCTCTCGGCGCTCGGCCGGGTGTCCTATGAGCGGCTCGACAGTTCGGACAGCGACGAGAATTACGACGCAACGATCGTCGAGGTCGGCCTGAAGCTGCAGCGGTGAAATGTCATCCCGGACGCGCGACGCGCGATCCGGGATTTTTGTCCGCGACAGATCCCGGATAATCGCTGCGCGATTTCCGGGATGACCATCACTCGCACACCGACTTGATCTCCGCCCGCAGCGCCGGCGCGAGGTCCTCGCGCTCCAGCCCGTAGGCGATGTTCGCCGCGAGAAACCCGATCTTCGAGCCGCAATCGAAAATCCGGCCTTCGAACTGATAGCCGAAAAAGTCCTGGCTGTTGGCGAGCGTCAGCATCGAGTCGGTGAGCTGGATCTCGCCGCCCGCGCCCTTCTGCTGTTTTTCGAGAAGCGCGAATATTTCCGGCTGGAGTATGTACCGTCCCGAGATCGAATAGTTCGACGGCGCTTCCTCGGCCTTGGGTTTTTCGACCATGCTGGTGATCTTGAAGCCCGCGCCGAGCTTCTCGCCGACGCCGACAATGCCGTACTGATGCACCTGGTCCTTCGGCACTTCGTTGACGGCGAGCACGTTGCCGCCGCTCTTCTCATAGACCTGCATCATGCCGGCCAGGCAGGACGGGCCGTGATGCAGCATGTCGGGCAGAAGCAGCGCGAACGGTTCGTTGCCGACGATATCGCGCGCGCACCACACAGCATGGCCGAGGCCGAGGGGTTCCTGCTGGCGCGTGAAGCTCGACTGGCCCGCGCTCGGCAGGTCGCGCTGCAGCTCGCTCAGCTCTTTCGTCTTGCCGCGCCGCTCCAGCGTCGCTTCCAGTTCGAACTGCTTGTCGAAATGATCCTCGATCACGCCCTTGTTGCGGCCGGTGACGAAGATGAAATGCTCGATCCCGGCGGCGCGCGCCTCGTCGACGACGTGCTGGATGACGGGCCGGTCGACCACGGTCAGCATTTCTTTCGGCATGGCCTTGGTGGCGGGAAGGAAACGGGTGCCGAGGCCGGCTACGGGGAAAATCGCCTTGCGGATGCGCTTCATGTTAGCCTGGAAACTCTTTGGGTTGCGGAGGGAAGATCTTGGCGGGGGCGGGCGTGTTGACCGCCCGTTCACTATGACAACGCATTGCGGCGGCTTCCAGAACGGCAAAAACCGCGCGGTAAGTGTCGTATGTCTTGGTTAGAGCCATAAAGTCAGTTTAACCCAAAAAGGTTTCGAAATGAGCGTTTTGGTCACCGGCGGCGCCGGATATATCGGCAGCCATATGGTGCTCGAACTGCTGGCCAATGGCGAGCAGCCGGTCGTCATCGACGACCTGTCGGCGGGCTTCCGCTGGGCGGTTCCGGCCGAGGTGCCGTTCATCGAGGGCGATGCCGGCGACGGCCCGCTGGTCGAGCGCGTGCTGCGCGAGCACAAGGTCGGCGCCATCGTCCATTTCGCCGCCAGGATCGTGGTGCCGGATTCGGTTGTCGATCCGCTCGGCTATTACCTCGCCAACACCGTCAAGACACGCAACCTGCTCGAAGCCGCCGTGCGCGCCGGGGTGCCGCATTTCGTCTTCTCCTCGACGGCCGCCGTGTACGGCAATCCGGCGATCAATCCGGTGCCGGAAGACGCCGCGCCCGATCCGGTTTCGCCCTATGGCCGCTCCAAGCTCATGAGCGAGTGGATGCTGCGCGATGCCGCCGAGGCGCATGGCCTGCGTTACGCGGTGCTGCGCTATTTCAACGTCGCGGGCGCCGATCCGAACGGGCGCGCCGGCCAGTCCTCGCCGCAGGCGACCCATCTCATCAAGGTCGCGTGCCAGGCGGCGCTCGGCCGCCGGCCGAGACTCGATGTGTTCGGTACGGACTACGAGACGCGCGACGGCACCTGCGTGCGTGATTACATCCAGGTCTCCGACCTTGCGAGCGCGCATATGCTGGCGCTGCGCCATCTGCGCGCGACGAACGAAAGCCTCACCGTCAATTGCGGCTACGGCGACGGCTACTCGGTCCTCGAGGTCATCGACGCCGTGAAGCGCGTTTCGGGCGTCGATTTCACGGTCGAGCTCGCGCCCCGCCGCGCCGGCGATCCGGCCAAGATCGTCGCCGCGGCCGACCGCATCCGGCACAATCTGGGCTGGCTGCCGCAATATGACGATCTCGACACGATCGTGCGTCAGGCCCTGGCCTGGGAAGAGCACCTCGCCGCCCGCGCCCGCCACACCAACGCGGCGTGACATCGAACGAATTTGTCATCGTTAGCTTTTCATTAACCAATGACGGGTCCCCTCTGACCGCGTAAAAGCGGATTGGATGATGACCGGAACGACGCCTTTCAGGTGCGCCGTCCTGGCGGTGGCTTTGGCCTGGCCGCTACCGGCGCTCGCGGATTTTCAGGGATTTGTGCGCGGATTGTGGCCGCAGGCGCAGGCGCGCGGCGTGCCGAAATCCGTGTTCGACGCCGCCTTCACCGGCATGAAGCCCGACCCGAAAGTCATGGAGCTCACGCGCAAGCAGCCGGAGTTCAAATCCACCTCCGCCCAGTACATCGTGCGCCGCGTTTCGGCGCTGCGCGTCGAGAAGGGCATCGGCAAGGCGCGGGAGTGGGACCACGTGCTCGGCCATATCGAGGCCAGCTTCGGCGTCGACCGCAACATCGTCCTGTCGGTCTGGGGCAACGAGACGAATTTCGGCGGCTATCTTGGCGGCCACAACGTGCTGCAGGCGCTGGCGACCCTCGCCTATCACGGCTACCGCGCCGACTATTTCCGCAAGGAGCTGCTGAACGCGCTCGACATTCTGGCGAAGGGCCACACCACGCCGGAGAACATGGTCGGCTCATGGGCCGGCGCCATGGGCCACACGCAGTTCATGCCGTCGAGCTTCAAGGCCTACGCGGTCGATGTCACCGGCGACGGACGGCGCGACATCTGGACCACGATTCCCGACGCCCTGGCCTCCACCGCCAATTACCTCAAGGTCCATGGCTGGCGGCCGGGCGAGACCTGGGGCTACGAGGTCGTCCTTCCCCGCGGCTTTCCCGCGAAAAAGGGCGCAACCGCGACTCTCGCCGACTGGCAGAAGCGCGGCGTGCGCCGCGCCAACGGGCAGAATTTCCCCCGGCCCGGCGACACCGGCCGGCTGCTCATGCCGAGCGGGCCTTCCGGCCCGGTCTTCCTGACGCTGCACAATTTCCGCGTCATCAAGCGTTACAATAACTCGGACAATTACGCGCTCGCCGTCGGCATGCTGGCCGACCGTATCCGCGGCGGCGGGCCGCTGGTCACGCCCTGGCCCCTCGATCAGGTCATGTCGCAGAAGGAACGCGAGGAAGTTCAACAGCTTCTGAACGCCAAGGGCTATCCGGCAGGCCCCGTGGACGGCAAGTTCGGGCCGCAGACCCGCGACGCCATCCGCGCCTTCCAGGCGGCCACCGACACCGCCGTCGACGGCAATTACACGCCCGACGTCCTCGACCGGCTGCGCGCGGCGCGATAACGCCGCCCACAGCCATATTTGCGCCTCACCGCCAACAAGGCTATGCCGTTTCTGGGCTTAAACGTGCGGTGGCGATGAAGTTTCTAGGGTTCATTCTGGCTGTGCTTCTGCTCGCGGGCGCCGATCTCGCCGCCCCGCCGGTCGCGCATGCCCAACTCTTCGAGCCGCGCTATGCACCGCCGAGCTACCGGCAGCAGCGCCGTCTCCCGGGCACCGGCGACGATGTCAATCCGCGCCGCCAGTATGTACCGGAGCAACGCACCGCGCGGCCGCAGCGCCGCGGTTTCTTCGAACGGCTGTTCGGCCTTCCCGTCGACAACGACGAGCCGCGCCGCCCCCGCCGCGAGCGCGAGCGCGAGCGCGGCATTTTCGGATCGCCCGAACCCGAACAGGCGGAGCCCGCGGCACCGGTCAGGAAAGCGGTGCCCAAAACCGTCTTCGTCGCCGTGATCGGCGACTCGCTTGCCGAGAACCTTGCCCCGGGCCTTGCCGAGGCGCTGTCCGAGCGCCCTGAAGTCGGCCTCGTGCGCGAGATCCGGCCGCGCGTCGGCCTGCTGAAGGAAACGGACAAGCCCTGGCGCCAGGTCGCCGATGAAGTGCTCGCGCGCGATCCCGCCGTTGCCGCCGCCGTCATTTTCCTTGGTCCATACGACGATCCGCCGGCGAAGAAGCCCAAGAAAAAATCCGCCGAACTCCAGACCACGGCACCGGCCCTAACCGCCGCGCCGTGGATGGATCAATACGCGATCAAGGTCGACGACATCGCGCTCGCCTTCCGCCAGAAGAACATCCCGCTGCTCTGGGTCGGCCTGCCGCCGGTCGAGGACGAGAAGGCGACCGCCGACAACCTCTTCCTCAACGATCTCGTGCGCCAGCGCGTCGCCGCGCTCGGCGGCACGTTCATCGATGTCTGGGAAGGCTTCGTCAACGAGGACGAGGAATTCACGGTGCAAGGCCCGAACATCGACGGCCGTGTCGTGCGCCTCAGAACCGCGGACGGTGTGCATTTCACCAAGGCCGGCGCGCGCAAGATCGGCCATTCGGTCGAGCTTGAACTGCGCGCCTATCTGACGCCGAAGGATTCCGGCGATGCCATGGCGGATCTGCCGGCGTTCGATCCCGGAGCTCCGACGACGCCCGGCTCCAGCCGCATCCTGATGCTCGGCCAGGCGCCGCGCACGCCGGGCGCGATCCTGGTGCCGCCGGATCTTTCGGGCGGCGAAAAGAAGACCGAGTACAATCCCGGCATCATCGCGGGCGCGGAAGGCACCGCGCCGCTGCCCGATGCCGCGCAACCGAAGACCGACGAGAGCACCATCGTCACCGGCGCCGCCATCGCACCGAAGCCCGGCCGCGCCGACGACTTCGCCTGGCCGCAGTCGGGGGTGAACTAGCTCAACGCCGAATAGTCCGAGCGTCTGTGTCCATACGCTCCGGCGGATCGTCATTCTCGTCCGGATTGGGATCGGGCGCCTCGTCCGGCGGATAATCCGGCGGCGGTTCCTCGATCGGAACCGGCTCCTCCAGCGGCGGTGGCGGCACATCAGGCTCCGGCGGCGGAACGGGAATCGGGCTCGGCTCCGGCGGTGTGATCGACATGGGGACATACCTCCCTGTCGATCCCAACAAAAGCTTCGGGCGGAAGTTCCCTTCCGCCCGCGCTTAAATCAGACCCTCGGCAGAACCGTCGATCCCATCAGGAATGCATCGACGCTTGCGGCGCACTGGCGGCCCTCGCGGATCGCCCACACGACCAGCGACTGGCCGCGCCGCATGTCGCCCGCGACGAACACGTTTGGCACCGAGGTCTCATAGCTATGCGTATTGGCGATGACATTGCCGCGCGCATCGAGCGAAACGCCGAGTTCCTGGATCATGCCCTCGTGAACGGGGTGGATAAAGCCCATCGCAAGAAGAACGAGATCGGCCGGAAGTTCGAACTCCGTGCCCGGCACAGGTTTGAACGTCTCGTCGACACGAACGCAGTTCAGCTTCTTGACCGCGCCGTTCTCGCCGGAGAAACTCTGCGTCAATACAGCGAAATCGCGCTCGGCGCCTTCCTGCTGCGAAGATGACGTGCGCAGCTTCAGCGGCCAGTCCGGCCAGGTCAGAAGCTTGTTCTCGCGAACCGGCGGCTGCGGCAGGATTTCAAGCTGCGTGACCGACAGCGCGCCGTGGCGCACCGACGTTCCGATGCAGTCCGAACCGGTGTCGCCGCCGCCGATGACGACGACATGCTTGCCGGTGGCAAGGATCGGGTCCTGGATATCGGTGTTCTCGCCGGAGACGCGGCGATTGTTCTGCGTCAGGAAATCCATCGCGAAATGCACGCCCGCCAGCTCGCGCCCCGGCACCGGCAGATCGCGCGGCTTCTCGGAGCCGCCCGACAGGATCACCGCGTCGTATTGCTTCGCGAGCTCGGCCGCTTTCACATCGACGCCGACATTGACGCCGTAATGGAAGGTCACGCCTTCGGCTTCCATCTGCTTCACGCGGCGGTCGACAAGATGCTTTTCCATCTTGAAGTCCGGAATGCCGTAGCGAAGCAGGCCGCCGGCGCGCGCGTTCTTCTCGAAGAGATGCACGTCATGGCCCGCGCGCGCGAGCTGCTGCGCCGCAGCCATCCCCGCCGGCCCGGAACCGACCACGGCGATCTTCTTGCCGGTCTTGTCGCGCAGCGACTGGATCTCGATCCAGCCGTTCTCCCACGCCTTGTCGGCGATCGCCTGTTCGATCGTCTTGATCGTCACCGGCGCGTCGTCGAGATTCAGCGTACAGCTTTCCTGGCAGGGCGCCGGGCAGATGCGGCCGGTGAATTCCGGAAAGTTGTTGGTCGAATGGAGGTTGCGCGCCGCCTCCTCCCAGTCGCCGTGATAGACGAGGTCGTTCCAGTCCGGAATCTGGTTATGGACCGGGCAGCCGTTGTGACAGTACGGAATGCCGCAATCCATGCAGCGCGCGGCCTGCTTCTTCGTGCCCTCGTCGCCGAGCGGAATGACGAACTCGTTATAATGCCGCACGCGATCCGACGCCGGCGCGTATTTACGATCCTGGCGCTCGATTTCCAGGAAGCCCGTAACCTTGCCCATGATCCTTACTCCGCCGCCGCCAGTTCGCGCTTTGCTTTTTCCATGTCGGCCAGCGCACGGCGATACTCCACCGGCATGACCTTGACGAACTTGCCGCGGTATTCAGCCCAGTTGTCCAGAATGTCCTTGGCGCGCGCCGAGCCCGTATAGCGCTCGTGATTGTGCACGAGCTGCAGGAGGCGCTCGGCATCAAGCCGCGTCATCTCGTTGAACAGTTCGACACGGCCCTTGAACAGCAGATCGCCGCCCTGATGGTGGACGCGCTGCATCAGCATTTCTTCTTCATACACCGGCTCGAGCTCGACCATCGACATGTTGCAGCGGCTCTTGAAGCTGCCGTCCTCGTCGAGGACATAGGCAACGCCGCCCGACATGCCGGCCGCGAAATTGCGGCCCGTCGAGCCAAGCACGACGACGATGCCGCCGGTCATGTATTCACAGCCGTGATCGCCCGTGCCTTCGACAACGGCGATGGCGCCGGAATTGCGGACCGCGAAACGCTCGCCCGCGACGCCGCGGAAATAGCACTCGCCGGCGATCGCGCCGTAGAGAACCGTGTTGCCGACGATGATAGACTTCTCGGGCACGATGCCCGAATGCTTCGGCGGCTTGACGACGATGCGGCCGCCCGAAAGGCCCTTGCCGACATAGTCGTTGGCCTCGCCTTCGAGTTCGAACGAGACGCCCTGCGCCAGCCACGCGCCATAGGCCTGACCGGCGGTGCCCGTCATTTTGACAAGAATCGTGTCGTCCGGCAGGCCCTTGTGTCCGTACTTCTCGGCCACCCGGCCCGACAGCATCGCGCCGGCGGAACGGTTGACGTTCTTGATGACGGTTTCGATGACGACCTTCTCGCCGCGGTCGAGCGCCGGCGCCGCTTCGCCGATCAGCGTGCGGTCCAGCACCTTTTCGAGGTGATGGTCCTGCACTTCCGAATGGAAGATCGGCGTGTTGCGCGGCGGCTCGGGCTTCTCGAACAGTTTCGAGAAGTCGAGACCCTTGGCCTTCCAGTGCTCGACGACCTTGGTGCGGTCGAGCATCTGCATCTGGCCGACCATCTCGTCGAATGTCCGGTAGCCGAGCTTGGCCATCAGTTCGCGCACTTCTTCGGCGACATAGAAGAAGTAGTTGATGACGTGCTCCGGCTGGCCGGTGAAGCGCTTGCGCAATACCGGGTCCTGCGTCGCGACGCCGACCGGGCAGGTGTTGAGATGGCACTTGCGCATCATGATGCAGCCGGCCGCGATCAGCGGCGCGGTCGAGAAGCCGAACTCGTCGGCGCCGAGCAGCGCGCCGATGACGACGTCGCGCCCCGTGCGCAGGCCGCCATCGACCTGCACCGCGATGCGGCCGCGCAATTCGTTCTTCACCAGCGTCTGGTGCGTTTCGGCAAGACCGATCTCCCAAGGCGAACCGGCATGCTTGATCGAGGTCAGCGGGCTCGCGCCCGTGCCGCCCTCGAAGCCCGAGATCGTCACATGGTCGGCGCGCGCTTTCGCGACGCCCGCAGCGACCGTACCGACACCGACCTCGGACACGAGCTTGACTGAGATCGCGGATTTCGGCTGCACGTTCTTCAGGTCGTAGATCAGCTGCGCCAGATCCTCGATCGAATAGATGTCGTGGTGCGGCGGCGGCGAGATCAGGCCGACCCCTTGAGTGGAGTGGCGCACCTTGGCGATCACCGCGTCGACCTTGTGGCCGGGCAGCTGTCCGCCTTCGCCGGGCTTTGCGCCCTGCGCCATCTTGATCTGGATCATGTCGGAGTTGACGAGATATTCCGTCGTCACGCCGAACCGTCCGGACGCCACCTGCTTGATCGCCGAGCGCATCGAATCGCCGTTCGCCATCGGCTTGAAACGGTCGACCTCTTCGCCGCCCTCGCCGGTGTTCGACTTGCCGCCGAGCCGGTTCATGGCGATCGCCAGCGTGGTGTGCGCCTCGCGCGAGATCGAGCCGAACGACATGGCACCCGTCGCGAAGCGCCTGACGATGTCCTTGGCGCTTTCGACTTCCTCGATCGGCACGGCCTTGCGGCCGTCGTCCTCCGCGCTCTTGATGTCGAACAGCGAACGTATGGTCAGCGGACGGCCGACGCAGTTGTTGATCGCGTCGGCGAACGCCTTGTACTTCTCCGGCATGTTGCCGCGCACCGCGTGCTGCAGGTCGCGCACCGTGTTCGCGGTCCAGGCGTGGTCTTCGCCGCGCAGGCGCAGCGCGTATTCACCGCCGACATCGAGCGCCTGGCGGTAGATCTGCACGCGGCCGAAAGCGTCCTCATGGCGGCGCACGGTCTCTTCCGCGACTTCCTTGATGCCGACGCCGCCGATCGGCGCCGCCGTGCCGCGGAAATACTTGTTCACGAATTCTTCCGACAGGCCGACCGCGTCGAAGATCTGCGCGCCGCAATAGGACTGGTAGGTCGAGATGCCGAGCTTCGAGGCGACCTTCAGGATGCCCTTGCCGATCGACTTGATGAAGCGCGACACCGCCTCGTATTCCGAAACCTCCGGCGGGAATTCGCCGTCGCGATGCATCTGCAGCATCGTCTCGAAGGCGAGATAGGGGTTGATCGCTTCCGCGCCATAGCCCGCGAGGCAGCAGAAATGATGCACCTCGCGCGCCTCGCCGGTCTCGACGACGAGGCCGACCGAGGTGCGCAGCCCGTGGCGGATCAGGTCGTGATGCACCGCCGCCGTCGCCAGCAGCGCCGGAATCGGGATGCATTGCGCCGAGACGCGGCGGTCCGACAGGATGATGATGTTGCGGCCTTCCGCCACCGCCTGCCGCGCCTGTACGCACAGCTGGTCGAGCGCGGCTTCCATGCCGTCCGCGCCCTCTTCGGCGGGCCAGCAGATGTCGAGCGTCGTTGCCGAGAAGTCCGGCTCGATGGCCTGGATCTTCCGGATCTTCTCCAGATCCTCGTTGGTCAGGATCGGCTGCGAGACCTCGAGGCGCTTCTTCTCGGCCGTGCCCTCGTGGTCGAGGATGTTCGGGCGCGGGCCGATGAACGACACCAGCGACATCACCAGCTCTTCGCGGATCGGGTCGATCGGCGGGTTGGTCACCTGCGCGAACAGCTGCTTGAAATACTGATAAAGCGGCTTTGCCTTGAGTGACAAAGGAGCAATGGGAGTGTCCGTACCCATCGAGCCGACCGCTTCCTGTCCGGTCACCGCCATCGGCGCCATCAGCAGGTTGAGGTCTTCCTGGGTGTAGCCGAACGCCTGCTGGCGATCGAGCAGCGGCACATCGCTCTTCCACGCGCTGTCGCTCTTCACCTTGTCGAGCTTTTCGAGATGGATCTGCGTCCGGTCGAGCCATTCCTTGTACGGATGCTCGGCGGCAAGCTCGGCCTTCACTTCCTCGTCGGAAATGATGCGGCCCTTTTCGAGATCGAGCAGCAGCATGCGGCCCGGCTGCAGGCGCCACTTCGTCACGATCTTCTCTTCCGGGAAGGTGATCGTGCCCATCTCGGACGCCATGACGACGATGTCGTCCGACGTCACGAAATAGCGCGCGGGGCGCAGGCCGTTGCGGTCGAGCGTCGCGCCGATCTGGCGGCCGTCGGTAAACGCCATCGCCGCCGGGCCGTCCCACGGCTCCATCAGCGCGGCGTGATATTCGTAGAAGGCGCGGCGGCTCTCATCCATCAGCGGATTGCCGGCCCAGGCTTCCGGGATCAGCATCATCGCCGCATGCGCCAGCGAATAGCCGCCCTGCACGAGGAATTCGAGCGCGTTGTCGAAGCACGCGGTGTCGGACTGGCCTTCGTATGAGATGGGCCACAGCTTGTTGATGTCGTCGCCGAACAGCGGCGAGGACACGGACGCCTGCCGCGCCGCCATCCAGTTGACGTTGCCGCGCAGCGTGTTGATCTCGCCGTTGTGCGCGACCATGCGGTAGGGATGCGCCAGCTGCCAGCTCGGGAAGGTGTTGGTCGAGAACCGCTGGTGCACCAGCGCCAGCGCGCTTTCGAACGTCTCGTCCTGCAGGTCGGTGTAATAGGTCGAGACCTGGTCGCTAAGGAACATGCCCTTGTAGACCAGCGTCCGGCTCGACAGCGAGGTGATGTAATAACCCCGCGTCCGCGCGTCGCCCGCCTCGTAGATGGCGTTCGAAATGCTCTTGCGCAGGATGTAAAGACGGCGCTCGAACTCGTCGTCGCTCGCAATGCCCGGCCCGCGCTTGATGAAGACCTGCGCGTGGTGCGGCTCGGTCGGCAGCACGGAATAGCCGAGGGTGGAATTGTTCGTCGGCACGTCGCGCCAGCCGAGCAGTTCCTGCCCCTCGCGGGCAATGATCGCCGCGAATGTTTCACGAATGATTCGCCGGCCATCCACATCCCGCGGCAGGAACACATGGCCGACGGCGTACTGACCCTTCGCCGGAAGCTCGAATCCCAGCTTCTCCTTGCGGAAGAACCGGTCGGGGATCTGGACCAGAATGCCGACGCCGTCGCCGGCGCGCGGATCGGCGCCGACGGCGCCGCGATGTTCGAGGTTGCAGAGAATGGACAGGCCCTTCTCCACGATGTCGTGGGAGGCCTTGTTCTTGAGGTGCGCGATGAAGCCGACGCCGCACGAATCGTGCTCGTTCCGGCCGGTGTACAGGCCGGCCTCTCCGGGCAGATGCGGATCGCGCGCATGGGCGGCCAGCGGCCCCCAGGGCAGCGTGCGTTCGTCGAGAGGTTTCACCATGGCCTCGTCCCCATACTCTTTATCCTTCTTCCCCCTCCGGAAGAAGGCGTCCCGCGGCTCTCCCGCAGGCACGTTGAGGGGCCGGGCGCCACGCCCTTCCCCAAGGATAAGCCCCGGCGGCCCCAACCCGACCGCCCGGGCACTCGAATTTTGTCCGCGTTAGCCGCCTTCAGCCCCGCCTCCCCTTGCCGGAGAAGCCTCTTGCGGCAGAGCCGCGAGGCGGATCAAGGATTTGGCCGTAGCGTGTTCCCTGACCCCGGAGCCTCCGAACGGCCAAACGGCCGAAGGCGACACCTCTCCCGCCCGGTCCCGAAACCGGCACCGTAAAGCCTAGAGCATGATCGCCTGGAAACAAATGGACAGCCATGCTGTCCTATTTTGGAGAAGGTCTAACTGGAACAGTTTTGAAACGCAAGGGGACTTTCAGAGGGGACCGACCAGTGGCTGCGGAGCGGCAGGTGCCATCTCCCCCAAAAACCTACTCGCTTGTAGATGCGCAGTGCCGAAGCTGCGCGAAACCGGCCTTATTTGGCTTCTCATTGCATGCCGGGTTTCCATCGTTCGAGGATAAGTAATGGCAAGATAACCCGGCTTCCCATTGTGGGGGTCGGCTTTTACACGCGTAATACCAACATAGAATAAGCGCCTATCCTCCTCCAACTTTGCAGCCGCTTCGGCAGGCGTGAAGTCTTCATCTGGATGGGAAGGATGAAGCCCCTCCACACACCCCACGATAAAAACATAAGGCGAACTCAAGCCCTTGCTTTTATGAAAACTCATCACTCTAACTTCGGTGACCTCTAACGGCACATCAGGCTCTGTAATAGCTGCGTACAGCTCCTCATATAACTCTTCGACAGTGCCGCACCCCTCTTGGCATTGAAATACTGCATCCGCCAGCAGATCGTAATTTGCTGGGGTTGGTAGCCACGTATTTACGAAGCCCTCTACGTCCGCCGACTGCTGCAAAACATCAAGCTCCGCAACGATCTCACCGAACCTTGTGACTAGCGGCGTAGTAAATCTGATCGTCAAATCTCCGCTCGATATTGCTTCAAGCGTCTGCCAAGGCGACATCCCCGTTTCGTGGCAGTGTGCCATAACTCGCGCATAGGGATTCGAATACCATTGATTATGCGTACAGCCTAGGAGCCATCTTAATGCTACGCGATCCTCACGATTGAGGTATAGCTTCAACATCGCAAACCGCTCCTGGGCGTCACGCGTGCTGAGCGCGGCTTCCGCATAGTAAGACTTTGTTGGCACGCCAAGATCTCTTAAGCGCTCGAAAACTGGAGTGCCGAATGTTCTCCGCTGAGCCAAAACAATGATATCGCCTGGCGCTACGCCTGCCTGCACTAGTTGCGATATTTTTTGGGCTACAGCGTCCGCTTCCAGTTCTGCGGTATCGTATTGCCGAATTTGGACATCGCCGGGACCATTCTGCGGAAGCTCTGACATCTGACGCGGCTGGCGATCTTGATTGCGCGAGATAAGCGCATTGGCCATACGAACGACCGTTGTCGGACATCTCCGACAGTCGGCTATTGCATGGCTTTCAGCCCCGTTGATGTCAGCCCAATCGCGCACTCCTGCGGGATGTGCATACTTAAAACTGTAAATCGATTGGTCATCGTCGCCAATAATGCAAACGGCTCCTTGGTTCCCTAGAAGATTAAGGACCTCCTGTTCCACACGATTGAGGTCCTGATACTCGTCAATCAGAATGTGAGAGAACTCTCCCCGCTCTGCGCAGCCGGGATTCAAACGAAGGTACTCATAAAGCTGTGGTATGACTTCGCCGATATGCATAGCTTGGTGAAAACGAAGCCAGTTCAAGAGATCAGCGGCAAACGCTTGCTGCGCAGGGGTTTGAGCCGGCTGCGGCTGTTGGCTTTGGACCTGAGCCCAAGCCGCCACGTAAGCTTCGAGCATTCTCTTTCGCTGAGTTTTGTTTCCATGCGCGCCGCTTAAGTCTTGCAAGAGCGGCTGGACTTCAAAAACGTTCAATGGCCGCGGCGTCCTACCAAGGGCTTGCATCACATGGTTACGCATCAGAATTTTCATCGCGAGGCTATGAAGCGTTCGCCCTTCCAGAACATCGGCGCCTTCAATTTGTAGTGACACAAGCTCGCGATGTAAGTCTTCCGCAGCAACCCTAGTAAAAGTGACGGCGAGTACTGAGTCGGGCGCGACTCCGTCAGCTTCGAGCAAACGAGCAACCCGCCGCTTCATGGCAAAAGATTTCCCTGCCCCCGGACCCGCTAAAACGCGAATTCGGTTGTTGGCGGAGGCCGCAATTGCAAAAGCTGGCGACGCTTGATCGAGCCCGTCACTCCAAGGCATCTTCTCCCCCCGTCATGTCCAGACCTCACGGTACGCGTGCGGCGGGCCAATTGCTACCTGTGCTTGTGGATAGCTAAGGGCCAGGTTAAATTCCTTGGCTACTCCACGCTCCCCACAACTCTTCCCTCTCATTCCTGACCTTGTTCACGGCCGTACTGACCGGCCACATCTCCATCCCGCCGGCTGGATAAGGCCCGAGCAGGTCCGACACGTCCTCGCCGCCGAGCCAGCGGTCCCCGTCCTTCTCCGCGACGATGACCGGCATGTGCAGCGGGCGACCTCCTCTCCCCTTGTGGGAGAGGACGACTCATGGCCGCAAGGCCATGAGCGAGGTGAGGGGTCTGTAACAACGCAGGAAAACCCCTCATCCCGCTCGCGGCTCCGCCGCGAGTCGGCCTTCTCCCACAAGGGGAGAAGGCTTCCACAACTCCTCCCTCCGTCCCCACCCTGTTCACCGCCGTACTGACGGGCCACATCTACATCTCACCGGCGGGATAAGACGCGAGCAGGTCCGAGACGTCCTCGCCGCCGAACCAGCGGTCCGAGTCGACGATGGCCGGCATGCGGTCGTGCAGCGAGCCTCCTCTCCCCTTGTGGGAGAGGACGACTCATGGCCGGCAGGCCATGAGCGAGGTGAGGGGTCTGTCGCAGCGAAAGAAACCCCTCACCCGGCCGCCGCTGCGCGGCGTGCCGACCTCTCCCACAAGGGGAGAGGGGAAAAACCACAAGGAGGAGAAGACTCACAGCGAGATGCCAAGACGCGCCGCCAGATCGGTTGCCACCCCCTCCGGGTTTGTCAGCACATCGTGGTTCCAGTAGCGGACGATCGTCAGACCGTTCGCAGCGAGCCAGGCATCCCGTGCCGCATCGTGGGGGCTTTCCGCGTGCTGTCCGCCATCGACCTCGATCACGAGCTTTGACGCGAAACAGACGAAATCGAGTATGTACGGACCCATGGGTTCCTGACGGCGGAATTTCAGCTGCGCGAATTCGGAGCCGCGAAGCAGACGCCACATCTTCTTTTCCGCGTCGGTCGGCTCCCGCCGCATGGTTTTTGCGCGGCTGCGCTGAACACGGCTGACCTTGCGATGATGTGCATCGGGCATGTGGACCCCTCGCCCGGCCGCCGCTGCGCGGCGTGCCGACCTCTCCCACAAGGGGAGAGGAGAATCTTTCCGCAGCACATTCAATCCTCATCCTGAGGAGGGCCGACGGCCGGTCTCGAAGGATGGGCCGCAGGAGCGGGCGGCCGCCGCTCATCCTTCGAGATGCGATGCTGCGCATCGCTCCTCAGGATGAGGACCGGAGTCGCCGCGCCATCTGGCTCTGGAAATAGTTCTTGACTTTATTCCTATGATGTGTTCTGCTGCGCGTGCTTTCGGTCACGGAGGGCGCTCTCGCGAGGCGTCGTTTGGGTGGATCGGGAGTGCGGTGGCCGGTTGGGGTTCGCAAGCCCTGCCGGAGGCCCAAGGCCGATGGTCCTGCTCCCTCCTGCGAGGGCGCGAGGCCTCCCTTGGTGACCTGACGTGGGACCCGTACCAACGGGACACGCAGGTCGATGAGGCCGCCAATGGAGGAGAACAAGCCACTGTCCTCCAGGGGCCCTCGGCAGCAAGCCTCACACACCGCGCGCGGGATGCCGGGAGACGGCTTCCCCGAGGTGAGTAGAACAATTGGTTCGGTGCTTTTGCACGTTCACCGAACCGCCGAGGGAGCGGTCAATCTCCCGGCGTCCCGCGCGCCCCTCCACGCGAACCGCATGTTTGCGGGTTCGCGAAAGGAGACAGGGCAGACGTTGGATCGCAGAGCCTTCAAAGACGAGGGCCGATTTCGCGCGCCTGACCCCTTCTCCCCTTGTGGGAGAAGGTCGACTCGCGAGCTTGCGAGCGAGCGGGATGAGGGGTCCATCGCAGCATACTCAAACCCCTCGCCGGGCCGTCCGCTGCGCGGATGTGCCGGCCTCTCCCGCAAGGGGAGGGGCGGGCGCACGCGCCTCCTCAGGATGAGGGTTGCATGAGTCGCCGGGCATGTGGCTACCATCCGAATTGCGCGGCGTCCAACGGGAGAATTGCGTCATGAACCGCCTGCCAAAGCCGGCCGCCACCTTCGCCGCCGCGCTGGCCGCCATCGTCTCCTCCCCCGCCCTCGCCGCCCATTCGGACGCCGCGCGGCCCTATGACGGCATCTGGCGGTCGCAGGGCTATGGCTGGGTCTGGAAGGTCGAGAATGCCGAAGTCGCGCGGTTCGATGTCGGCCCCGGCTTCTGCATCCCGAAAGCCGCGAGCGAGACGCCGCGCATCGCGGCGAAGGATGTCGTTACGCTGTCGCGCGACCATTCAGTCCTCAAGCTGCGCCAGCAGGACCCGGATTATGTCTATACGTTCGAGCGCCTCGAGCGCCTGCCCGTCCCTTGCGGCGCCGCTCCCCTCGCCTCCGACGCCCGCACCGCGCTCGAGACGCTGATCGCGATGTTCAGCCGGCACTATGCGTTCTTCGAGCAGCGCGGCGTCGACTGGCCGAAGCTGTCGGCGGCGGCGCGCACCAAAGTCACGGACAAGACGGGCGAGGAACGCCTGTTTGCGATACTGGAGGAAACGCTGCTTCCGTTCGGCGACAGCCATGTCCGCGTCGAAGCGGAAATCGACGGCCATGACGAACTGATCCTCGCCACCGACAACCGGCCGCGCCGCGAGCCGCCGGGCCCGTCGCCGGTCAGCGGGTCGTGGAACCACAAGGCGGCGGAAGCGGCGCTGGGCCGCGCGCTGAAGCGCGCCGGCGACCTGAAATACGGCCTGTTCCCGAACGGCGTCGGCTATCTCCAGATCCCGACAATGTACGAGATGAAGGACGCGGAGCTGGACGCCGCGCTCGACCGCGCCATCGGCGCGCTGAAAAAGGCCGGGGCCGTCATCGTCGATGTGTCGATGAACGACGGCGGCCGCGACAGCTACGCGCGGCGGATCGCCGCCCGGTTCACCGACAGGCCCGTCATCGCCTATAGTAAGTACGCGGGCGACTTCGCCGGGGCGAAACCGCAGGCCATTGTGGTGCAGCCCGCGAAAGGGCCGCGCTATTCCGGCCCGGTCTGGCTGGTCACGGGCAAGGACACGGTCAGCGCCGCGGAGGTTTTCGCCCTGGCCATGCGCGCGCTGCCGAATGTGACGCATATCGGCCAGACGACCGACGGCTCGCTGTCCGACGAACTCTGGAAGACCCTGCCGAACGGCTGGGTCATCAGCATGTCCAACGAGATCTATCTCGATGCCGAGGGCAAGCTCTGGGAAGGCGTCGGCGTCCAGCCTGAAATCCCGATGGCCATCGCCGATCGTCCCGCATCCAGACAGGACCGCAAGACGGTCCGGGATGTCGTCGAGTTCATCGCCGGGCGGGTCAATTAGGTGCGGGGCGCGCGAGCGGCACAGCGGATTGCGATGACGCCATGACCTACCTTCTCATCAAGGCGGCGCTGTCCGGCGTGATCGTCATGATCGTCTCCGAAGTGGCGCGGCGCGCGCCGGGCATCGGCGGTCTGATCGCGTCGCTGCCGCTTGTTTCGGTCCTCGCCATCATCTGGCTCTGGCGGGATACGGCGGATGTCGAACGGATAGCCGCGCACGCGCAATCGACATTCTGGTTCGTCCTGCCGTCGCTTCCGATGTTTCTGGCGTTTCCGGCAATGCTGAGGGCGGGGGTCGGCTTCTGGCCCGCCCTGATCCTGTCCTGCGTGCTTACGATGGCGCTTTACGCCCTCACGGTGTGGCTGCTCCCGAGACTGGGCGTCAACCTCTGAACTCGTGCGGGATTTCCCGGCGTGGCGTGTACTGGGAAGATAGTAGTTGACTTTATTCCTATAGTCTGTTACACAGGCCCCGCTTTCGATCTGCGTTCTCAGGCGCCGCCCTCTCCCGGCTGCGGGAAAGAGCCGGCGCGCCAAGGCGGGTTTCCAGAGGCAACCAGCCGCTTGCCCATGCCGCCCCCTCCTCTGCTATAGCGTCCCCGGACGAGGGGAGACTGGCCTTGGAAGAGCGGGACCTGCTGATCATTCTGTGCCGCCTGCAGCCGGGCTGGGCGCTGACCCTGCCCGACGAGGCGATCGAGAAGATGATCCCGGGATCGCGCGCCCATCAGGCGGCGCGCATCCGCGAAATCGCCCAGGAATATGGCTGCGCCCTCAAGCTCGGGCCCGGCACGCAGACCTTCGAACGCTGGGTTTTCCCCAAAACCGGCTGACGCTCGCCGTAACAATACGGTGTTCCCCGCGATTAGAACGGGTGTTCCGGCCCATGCGTGCTAGCCTCGGTTGCCGGCGCACGAAAACGCAGCGCCGCAACAATGATCGGAAAAATCATGAACATCCCGGAGGGGACGAAAACGGCGCTGATCGGCGCCGCGGTGGGGGCTGTCGCGGTGGCTGCAATCGGCTTTATCGCGCTCGGGTGGACGACGGCAGGTACGGCGCAAAGGAACGCGGACGAGGCCTCCGCATCCGCGGTGGCCGCGGTCATGACGCCGTATTGCGTGGCGCGGGCCAACGAGCCGGAATCGGCCTCCGTGCTCGCCGAGATCAAGGGCTCGACCAATTTCACCGCGCAGCGGGGCATGGTCGAAAAGGCCGGATGGGCGACCCCCGCCGGCGGCACGGAGCCGATCCAGTCCGTGGCGGATGCGTGCCTGCGCACCATATCCGCGAGCCTTTAATAAAGACACCGGCCCCGGCGGCGCGACGCTGCCGGGGCCTCGAACATGTCCTTACCGGGACTCGAGTTCCCGGATCAGCCCCTTCATTTCCTCGATCTCGCGCCGCTGCGCCTCGATGATGCGGCCCGAAAGGTCCTTCACGCGCGGATCGTTCAGCGTCGCGCGTTCGCTGGTCAGGATCGCGATGGAATGATGCGGGATCATCGCCTTCATCCACGACACATCCTCGACCGCCGCCTGGCTGCGGACCATGTAGAGCGCCCCGGCAAACACCAGCACCGCGCCGGCGAAGATCGCGATGTTGAGCGTGCGGTTTTTGTACATGCCGAGCATGAAGCCCAGCATCACGATGGCCATCGCCGCGCCCATCACCAGCGCCATCCACGCCCGGGTCTGGCTGAAAAACACATGATCGAGCGCCCAGACATTGAGGTACATCAGCCCGAACATGACGAGCGTCGAGGTCGCGATCATTGCGAAGAAGCGGCCGTAATGCATGTCGATCCTCCCTCCTTTCCGTGAGGGGCAAACCGTCCGGGCGCGCACAAGTTCCCGGATCATGTCCATCCAGCGGCACTGCCCGAAACATGCCCCGCATGCGGCAGGAACCGCCGCATCCCCCGGCCGTTCGCATCACGTCATCTGAGAGGGAGACAGACCCATGCGGACATACATCCTTGCCGCCGCGCTGATCGGCGCCGCAACGCCCGCCTTCGCGCAATATGTCGTCATCGAGCCGGAGGTGCGTGAATACGTCATCCGCGAAGCGCCGGCGGTCGAATACGATTACGACTATGACGGCCCGGTCGAGGTCGGCACGGTGCTGCCGGGCGAGGTCGAGATTTACGATATCGACGATCCCGAGATCGACGTCGACTACGGCTACACGGTGGTCGACGACCGAAGGGTCATCGTGGAGCCCGGCACGCGCCGCATCGTTCATATCGTGGAGTGAGGCTGCCTCATGCTGAGGAGCGGGCGCAGCCCGCGTCTCGAAGCATGGGTCCGTCGCGGCTCATCCTCGAGACGGCCTTCGGCCTCCTCAGGATGAGGCTGAACTACCGCACCGGGCGGTGCTTGCCCGCCAGTTTCTGCTTGCGGCTCTCGCTGGCAATGACCGCGTAGAATACCGCATGGCTTTCCAGCATGCGCCGCATTGACGGGCTTTTCTCCCGCCGCGCGGCCTGCCGCAGCCGCAAGGCTTCGTCCCTGAGGAAACGCTCTTCCACGGTGACCTCCTCCGTGGGTTGCGATGGTTAACGCTCGCACCTTCCCTGATCGGAGTCCAGAACAATTGGGCGATTAACCGCGCCGCGCAGCCCGCGCGGTTTCCGACTCGTCAAATCCGCCGGAAGCGTTAGATTAAATCCTGCGGCGACGGAGTGAATGCGTATGAGAGTTCCGATACTTGCCGCCGCCCTTGCCGCATGCGCGGCACCGGCGTTCATCGCCCCGGCGCTTGCCGCCGAAGCCAACGACTATCTGATGAAGGCGCCGGAAGGCGACCACCCCGGCCGCGAATATGTCGTGCACGGCGTGCGGGTCGTCGAAGGCCAGCCGCGCTGGGCGGTGCAGAACCGCCAGGTCGTCGACGAGCGCTTTCTCGTTCCCGACATCGCCACCACGACCAATGTCATCGTCCGGGGCCTGCGCGGCGAAGGGCTTCGCCAGCCGGGCTATCGTCGGGTCTTCCCGTAAGGGCGTCCGCGCGGCGGGCCGGACCCGCCGCGTTTTCACCACATAATCGCTTCAGCTTTGGCCGTGACGGGCGCTAGCGTTCGCTGGCTTGTAAGGAGGGGTAGATGCTGACCAGTTGGAGTAACGACGATGATTTCTCGGGCCAGATCGCCCCGGAAGTCTCGCGCATCCAGGAAGCCGTGGCCTCGATCCGCAAGGAACGCGTCGCCTACAAGATCCAGGAACAGCTCGCGCAGAATCTCAAGGCCGCCGAGCGCGACCTCGACAGGTCGCGCGAATCCATTGCCCGCCTGCAGACCGGCGCGGCGGAAGCCGTCGACGCGCTTCTGCGCGGCGAGCGGAACGATGCCGGCGAGAACTACGAGCGCGTCAAGGCCGCGCTGCAGCTTCTGGAGCGTGAGGTCGGCGAGGCGCTGATCGCCGCCGACTGGTTCCAGGACTCGCGCAAGATGCTCGATACGCACGGCGTACGCTCGGTTTCGTAGGAGCCGGAACTGCCCCTCCCCTTTGTCCGTTCCCATTTGGGGCTCGGGCAACCGGGAGACGTCAGATGAACAAGCTCATTCTTGGCGCGGTGTTGGCCGCGTCGGTCGCGCTGCCCGCCGCGGCCCAGGTCGCAGTGCAGATCGGGCCGGAAGTGCGCGAATATATCGTGAAGGAGGGCCGCTCCTCCGTGCGCGTCGATACCGACATCGCGGTCGGCGCAACCTTGCCGGCCGATGTCGAGGTCTATGCCATTGAGGGCGTACCGACAGCCAGCACCTACCGCTACGCCGTGGTCAACGACCGCAGGGTTATCGTCGAGCCCGGCTCGCGCCGGATCATCGAGATCGTGGACTGACGCAAACAAAAACGGCCGGGCGCAAGGCCCGGCCGCTTCATGTCCGCACGAGGCGGCGAATCTTATTTCTTCGGCGCCGGCTTGGACGCCGCGACATCGGCTTCCAGCTTCTTCGCGAATGCATCGAACTTCGCCGGGTCCTCGAACGCCTTGACGATCTCGGTCGTCCAGGTCGGGTGACGCAGCGAGTAGATCGAGAACGCGGTGGAGCCGATCTTCTGCTGGAGGTGGTTCTGCACGCGATAGGGCAGCGCCTCGAGGATCAGGAAGTCGGCGGTCGCATGCTCCTTCTCGAAGGCCTTGTAGCCTTCGGACGCTTCCTTGTATTTGCCGGCCTTGATGAGGTCGGTCAGCTTGTCGAGGAATTCCACGGCGGCGGGGTGCGGCTTCACGGCTACGTTCATCCCTTTGATCCCTTCGGTTCGTCGGAGGGGCCTTTTCAGAGGCCTCTTCTCCGGAAAATTCGTCCGGCGTCGAGTTAGAAAACCCTTGGCCGGAGGTCAAGCCGGATCGGCTCTCAAGTCCCTGCAAGGGCCGGAAAATGGTGGGCGATACAGGGATTGAACCTGTGACCCCTTCCATGTCAAGGAAGTGCTCTCCCGCTGAGCTAATCGCCCATTTTCCGGTGCGGAGACGGCCGGATATACAAGCCCGGCTTCCGCCCTGCAAGCCAAAGCCGGTCAGAAAACGGTCAGGCCGCCAGCATCTTCTGGACCTCGTTCACAAGGTCGCGGAGATGGAAGGGCTTGGACAGCACCTTGGCGTCCTTTGGGGTCTGGCTGTCGGGGTTGAGGGCAACCGCCGCAAAGCCCGTGATGAACATGATCTTGATGTCGGGATCGAGCTCCGAGGCACGGCGCGCCAGCTCGATGCCGTCCATCTCGGGCATCACGATATCGGTCAGAAGCAGTTCGAACGGCTCTTCCCGCAGCCTGTGATAGGCGGACATGCCGTTGTCGAACGACACCACCTCATAGCCGGCATTCTGCAGCGCCTTCACGAGAAAACGGCGCATGTCGTTATCGTCTTCGGCCAGGATGATCTTGTTCGTGTCAGTCATGGATACTCAACCCCCGCATAATCCTTCCATAAGCGCGCCGGTCGGTAAACAGCCGGTTTCCGGACCGCCGCAATGGACAGCGCGCTTCAGGCGCGGCACCATTATGCCCGGCCGCGCATTCTGCTAAGCCTTTCTGGATTCGAGCACCCGAGACAGATGTCCGCCCCGCACGACTTTGGCTTCAGCCCCCCTTTCGAGATCGTCGAGCCTTCGTCGATCACGGCGCCGGTCGTGTTCAATTCGCCGCATTCGGGCGCGCATTACCCCGCGGACTTTCTGGCGTCCGTCCGGCTCGATGCGCTGGCGCTGCGCCGCTCCGAGGACGCCTTCGTCGACGAACTATTCCTGGCGTCCGTGGATTACGGCGCCCCCCTGATGCGCGCCCATTTCCCGCGCGCCTTCCTCGATGTGAACCGCGAGCCCTACGAGCTCGATCCGCGCATGTTCGACGGCCGCCTGCCTCCTTACGCGAATACGCGCTCGCTGCGCGTCGCCGGCGGCCTCGGCACGATCGCGCGCGTCGTCGGCGACGCCCAGGAAATCTACGACCGGCGCCTGCCGGTCGAGGAGGCGATCCGCCGCATCGAAACGCTGTACAAGCCCTATCATGCCACGCTCGGCGGTCTTTTGAACGGCGTGCGGTCCATGTTCGGCGCCGCCGTCCTCATCGACTGCCACTCGATGCCCTCCTCGGGCCTTGCCCGCGACGAACGCCAGCGCGCCGACATCGTGCTCGGAGACCGCTACGGCACCTCCTGCAGTCCGGCGCTCGCCGATCTTGCGGAAGTCACGCTGCGCGGGCTCGGCTTCTCGGTGTCCCGCAACCGTCCCTACGCCGGCGGCTACATCACGGAGCATTACGGCGCGCCGGCCACCGGGCTCCATGCGCTGCAGATCGAGATCAACCGCGCGCTTTATATGGACGAGAAGACCCATGAGCGCACCGCCGGGTTCGCCATCCTGTCCGGCAAGCTCTGTGCCTTCATGGAACACATCATCCTGTTCGCGCAAAGCGACCTTGTCGTCCGGCGCGCCGCCGCCGAATGAATCGTTCCCGGATCACATGACAGCTGTCGATTTCGAAGCCTTCGTCGAGCGGCTCGCCACTGTTGCGGGCGAAGCCGTCATGCCGTTTTTCCGCACCACCATCGGCATCGAGGACAAGGGCGGCAAGGGCTCGTTCGATCCGGTCACGGCCGCCGATCACGCCGGCGAGTCAGCGATGCGCCAGCTCATCAAATCCACATTCCCTTCTCACGGCATTGTCGGGGAGGAGTTCGGCGACGAAGCGAAGGACGCCGAATATGTGTGGGTGCTCGACCCCATCGACGGCACGCGGGGCTTCATTTCAGGGCTTCCGACCTGGGGTACGCTGATCGGCCTGATGAAGGGGGGCGCGCCGGTGTACGGACTGATGAGCCAGCCTTTCGTCAAGGAGCGGTTCTGGGGTGACGGCGGCTCGGCGCGCTATCGCGGGCCGCTCGGCGACCGCAAACTGCGGGTACGTTCCTGCTCCCGGCTCGCGGACGCCGTGATGTCCGCAACCTCGCCTCGCCTGTTTTCCGGCAGGGAACTCAAGGCCTTCGAGTCCGTCGAACAGACGGCGCGCCTGACTCGCTATGGCGGCGACTGCTACGCCTACTGCCTGGTCGCCGGAGGCCAGATCGATCTCGTGGTCGAAGCCGGCCTCAAACCCTATGACATCGTGGCACTGATCCCGATCATCGAGGGTGCCGGAGGCGTCGTTACGAATTGGCAGGGCGAGCCGGCAACCGAGGGAGGCCGCATCGTCGCCGCCGGCGACAAACGCGTCCATGCGGAAGCGCTGGAGATTCTGGCGAAGGCCTAGTCCGGAAAAGTCGGGCTTCCCGGAACGAAGGCATCGAACGCCGCCCAGAAAGCGTCGCGGATGCCGTCGCGTTCCTGCAGGATTTCGTGGCGCGCGGTGGGCAACATCACCACATCGGCGGTGCGCATCTGGCTTGCCAGGATTTCCATCGGCCGGTTGGCGATCACCTTGTCGTTCGCTGCGGCAACAAACAGGGTCGGCGTTCTGATCTGCGCCACGCGCTCGGGGTCTTCCAGCAGTTCCATGGCATGGTGTGCCGCGCGCAGCCAGCCGATGGTCGGCGATCCGATCGTCACGTCCTGCGCGGCTTTGCACAGCGCCGTCATTCGCGCATAGCGCGCGGGATCGCTGGTCAGCACATTGTTCTCGAACGGGCGCTCGCCGTAGTCGCCCGCGCCGCCACCCGGCACCCACATGCGGCCAAGGCCGAACCCGACCAGAAGAACCGCCAGGCGACGCGTCATCGGATCGGCGGCCAGGCCCGGCAGCCCGATCATCGGTGCCGTCAGGACAATGCGGTCCCACCATGTCGTGCGGCGGCGGGCGCCCTCGAGCACGATGGGGCCGCCCATCGAATGCCCCAGCGCAAAGAACGGCGGGTGGCACTCCGGCCGCGCGAAATCTTCCATGAAGACATCGAGGTCATTCTGAAAATCGGCGAAATTGCCGACATGGCCGCGCCTGCGGTTTTTCAGCCGCCGCTGTGAGCCACCCTGCCCGCGCCAGTCGAGCGCCGCCACGGTGAACCCCCGTTCGTTCAGCTCGCCGATCACCTCGAAATATTTCTCGATGAATTCGGCCCGCCCCTGGAACAGGCACACCGTTCCCTTGAAGGGCCGGTCCGACGGCGCCTTGAACCGGGCGGCCCGCAGACTCACGCGGTCTCGCGTTACCAGTTCGAAAAGCTCTCCGTTTTTCGGGGCGGGATTTTCGGGGATCGAGACGAGAGGCGGGATCATGGACAGGTCTTGAAGGGCCGATTCGGGCTTACCACATTCGACATGCACAGGCCCGGACGGGCTGTGCAACCGAAAATCCGGCCCGGCCATTGCGGCGGGCCTTCAATGAGCATCGCTTCAAGGAGGATGTGACATGCGTGCTTTTGACCCCACCCCCCTCTACCGGTCCACCATCGGTTTCGACCGGCTTTTTTCGCTGCTTGACCAGTTCGCCGAAACGGCGCCGGCCAACGGCTATCCGCCCTATAACATCGAGCGCACCGGCGAGAACGACTACCGCATTTCGATCGCGGTCGCGGGCTTTGCCGACACCGACCTCGACATCGAGGTCAAGGAAAACGCGCTGACCGTCAAGGGCGAGAAGAAACAGCCCGAGACGCAGGGCGAGGTTCTCCATCAGGGCATTGCCGCCCGGGCGTTCGAGCGTCGCTTCCAGCTCGCGGATTATGTGCTGGTAAAGGGCGCAAGCCTTGAGCATGGCCTGCTGCATATCGATCTCGTCCGCGAAGTGCCGGAGGCCAAGAAGCCCCGCACCATCACCATCGGCACCAGCGGCAGCAAGGCCCAGGTGATCGAGAACAAGGCTGCGTAATCTTTTCGCATGAGTTGAAGCGCCCCGGCCCTCCGGGGCGCTTTTCGTTTGCGGTCCGTGGGCTAAGCTCCGTCCATGAATTGGGACAGCCTCGACGGCGGCAAATATCGTGACGAGGCGGATGCCGTCCGCGCGCTGCTCGCGGCTGTGCCGCTGTCGCCTCTCGAACGTGCCGACATCGAGCACGAGGCCGAAGATCTCGTCCGCGCAGCGCGCCGCTTCGGCCGCGGCGGAATGGTCGAAAGCTTTCTACAGGAATTCAGCCTCGCGACGCGCGAGGGCCTCGTCCTCATGTGCCTTGCGGAAGCCCTGCTCCGCACGCCCGACGACGACACCCGCGACAGGCTTATCGCGGAAAAGATTTCATCCGCCGACTGGGCATCTCATCTCGGCCGCTCCGACAGCCTGTTCGTCAACGCCTCGACCTGGGGACTCATGCTGACCGGCGAACTCGTCGATATCGACGAAAGCGCCCGGCGCGATCTGACCGGTTTTCTCCGCCGCATTGCGGGTCGCGTCAGCGAACCGGTCATCCGCACCGCGGTCGGTCGCGCCATCCGCATCATGAGCGAGCAGTTCGTCCTCGGCCGCACCATCGATGAAGCGCTCGCCCGGGCGGGCGACGAGAACCTGATTTGCTCGTTCGACATGCTGGGCGAAGGCGCGCGCACGGAAGCGGACGCCGAGCGCTACTCATCGGCCTATGCCGCGGCCATCGATGCCATCGGCGTCCATACGAAAGGAAAGACACCGGAAACCGGGCACGGCGTCTCCGTCAAGCTGTCGGCGCTGTCGCCGCGCTACGAGGCCACGCAGGCGCCCCGTGCGCCCTCGCCGGTCTGGGACGGGCTCTATCCGCGTCTGAAGCGCCTCGCCGCCGCCGCGGCGAGACACGACATCAATCTCACGCTCGATGCCGAGGAAGCCGACCGCCTCATACTCTCGTTGAAAATACTCGAACGTCTTGCGGCAGAACCCGAACTGGCGGGCTGGACCGGCCTTGGCCTTGCCGTGCAGGCCTATCAGAAGCGCGCGCCGGAGGTGGTCGACCGCCTCGCGGCGCTGGCAAAGAAAACCGACCGGCGGCTGATGGTGCGCCTCGTCAAGGGCGCCTACTGGGACAGCGAGATCAAGCGCGCTCAGATCGCCGGGCGGCCTGATTATCCGGTGTTCACGACAAAGCCGGCGACCGATCTCTGCTACCTTGTCTGTGCGCAGAAACTGATCGCCGCCGCGCCGTACATTTATCCCCAGTTCGCGACTCACAACGCCCATACGCTCGTCTCCGTCCACCATATGGCGGGACAGGCCGGGACGGTGTTCGAGTTTCAGCGCCTGCATGGCATGGGTCAGGAGCTCTACGCCGCAGCGCACGACGCCTACGGCGACATTCCCGTGCGCACCTATGCGCCGGTCGGCGGCCATGAGGAGCTTCTGCCCTATCTCGTCCGCCGCCTGCTCGAGAACGGCGCAAACACGAGCTTCGTCCATACGTTTCTCGACGACAATGTCGCCGCCGAGAAAGTCGTCGAGGACCCGGTCGACGCGCTGAACCGCACCACCCGTCATCCGATGATCCCGCCGCCGCCGTTTCTTTATGGCGGCGAACGCAGGAATTCGCTGGGCATCGATCTCACCGTCGCGACAGAAGCCGCCTCGCTGGCAAAGGCATCGTCAAATCTTCCTCTGCTTTCCGCCGCTCCCCTCATCGGCGGCGAGACGCTGCCTGGCGAGCACAGCCGCGAAACGCTGTCACCGTCGAGCGGAAGACCGATCGGCACCGCAACCGATGCGACACGCGATGACATCGCACGCGCCGTCGAACGTGCCCGCGCCGCGCAACCAGCGTGGCACCGGGTTGGCGGACCCGCCCGCGCTGAAACGCTGCGCGCCATGGCCGATGCGCTTGAAGCCAACCGCGAACGCCTCATCGCCATCCTCTCCCGCGAAGGCGGAAAGACGCTAGCCGACGGCATATCCGAGGTGCGCGAAGCCGCCGATTTCTGCCGATACTATGCAC
Organism: Hyphomicrobiales bacterium; assembly: GCA_022842205.1. Taxonomy (GTDB): domain Bacteria; phylum Pseudomonadota; class Alphaproteobacteria; order Rhizobiales; family Methylopilaceae; genus Flaviflagellibacter. The sequence continues at coordinate 90,389 of JALHQA010000004.1, read as the reverse complement.
GGCTTGCCGAAACCGGGTTCGTGCTGAAGCCGCTGCCAGGCCCTGCCGGCGAACGGAATTCGCTCGCGCTGCACGGACGCGGCGTCTTCGCGTGCATCAGCCCTTGGAATTTCCCGCTCGCGATCTTCACCGGCCAGATCGCCGCCGCGCTTGCCGCCGGCAATGCGGTTCTGGCCAAGCCCGCGGAGCAGACGCCCCTGATCGCCTATGAGGCCGTGAAGCTCTATCACCGGGCGGGGCTCGACGCCGATCTTCTGGCGCTTGTGCCCGGTCCCGGCGTGAGCATAGGCGACGCGCTGATCCGCCATTCCGGTATTGACGGCGTCGCCTTTACCGGCGGAACCGAAACCGCATGGGCGATCAACCGCACGCTCGCCGCCCGCGACGGACCGATCGTGCCCTTTATCGCCGAGACCGGCGGGCTGAACGCCATGTTCGTCGATACGACCGCGCTGCGTGAGCAGGTGATCGACGACGTCATTCTTTCCGCCTTCGGCTCGGCCGGTCAGCGCTGCTCGGCGCTGCGCATCCTGTTCCTGCCGGAGGATACGGCGGATCACCTTATCGAAGGCCTCATCGGCGCGATGGATAGCCTCGTGCTCGGCGATCCCGCCGATTCCGCGACCGACATAGGCCCGGTCATCGACACCGACGCGCGCGACATGCTCGCCGAACATCGCCGCCGCATCGAACGCGACGCGATATTGCTGCACGCGCTGAAACCGCCCTCACCCGGGACGTTCTTCGGCCCCTTACTGGCGGAAATCCCCTCTCCCGACTTCCTCCAGCGCGAAGTGTTCGGCCCGATCCTGCATGTCGTGCGCTACCGGCCGGACAATCTTCAAGCCATGGCGAAAAAGCTCGCGGCCATGCGCTATGGGCTCACGCTTGGCGTCCATTCCCGCATCGACCGCTTCGCGGACGAGATCGCGGCGCTCGTTCCAGCCGGAAATATGTACGTCAACCGTTCGATGACCGGTGCCATCGTCGGCGTGCAGCCCTTCGGCGGCGAAGGGCTCTCCGGCACGGGGCCGAAGGCCGGCGGACCGAATTCCCTGACGCGTTATGCCGTCGAGCGCACGACGAGCATCAACATCGCCGCGCAGGGCGGCGATCCAGATCTGATGAATCTCTGATTATTCAGCAGCTTCTGAAGCGACCGACTCGTCCAGCGCGCGGCGGCGCTGAAGAAGCCCGGCAAGATCCGATCGCGCGCCGCCGACACGATGCAGCGCGATGGCGGTGGCGCCGAGCCAGAAGACTGTCGTGACAAGAAGCGATATGGCGGCTCCCTCGCTGCCCAGCATCGGAGCGAGGAGCGCATTGCCGATGAGCAGCACGGCAAGCGATGCGCCGCAGATCGCGGCGCTGATCGTCTGCGCTCCGCGCAGCGTCAGCAGATGTGGGCTCGGCCCGGCCAGTGCGCGCACCAGCTGCGCGACGAGCAGAATGATGAGCGTTGTCTTCGCCGCCTTGAACTCCTCTCCGAACACGCCGAGCAGAAGCTCTCCCGCGGCGACGCTTGCGATCACCGCGAGCCCCGTCACGACGATCGGAAACAAACTTGCCGCGAGAAGCTTCGCGCTCATGCCGCCGCGTTCGCGCCGCGCCGCCGCATCGCCGAGATCGGGCAGTATCGTCTGATGCGCCGCCTGCACCGCGAAGCCGACGAGAAAAGCGAGCTTCAGGCAGATGCCGAATGCGGCAACGTCCGCCGATTGCATGAAGGGCGTCGCCAGCAGCACCGCGAGTTCCGACAGAAGTCCGGTGAAAGCAGCGACCATGACAAGCGGCCAGGCTTCCCTGCGCCATCTCTTGACCAAGCGTGGCGTTGCGGCGGGCTTTTCAAGTTTGGCGAGCGTGGTGCGCAGCAAGATGTACTGCACGCCCCAGGCCAGCGACACCGCGACCAGCGTCAGGAACACAAGTTCCAGAACCGACATCGGAATGCCCGCGAGCCAGGCCACGGCAATCGCCATCGCAAAGAACATCGGCCTCAGCGCCATTCCCGGCAGGTGCGCCAGCGCGAAACGGCGATAAGCGACGGCGATCGTGCCGAGCACACGCTCCGACGAATAGGGAATGACGGTCAACGCCGTCAATACAATGGCCCAGCGCAGATCGAGACTGAAACCCGGGATAAGCAGCGCCGCGATGCTGATTACCGTGGCGCTCAGGATCGCCCAGATGAAGGTGTCGCGCCGCGCGCGGCGGATGAACGCCGCCTCATAGCCCGGCTTGCCGCGCTCGCGATAACGCGAGATGAAGCGCGTCATGATGTTGGGGTAGCCCAAAGCAACGACGAGGCTGACGATCGGCGCGAGAGACGTCACCGAATAGAACAGGCCGAGTTCTTCGGCACTGAGGAGTCGCGCCAGTGCGACCTGCGTCAGAAATCCGATTCCCGCTCCGGCCAGCCGCGTCAGCGTAAGCAACGCGGAAGTCGAGAAGATGCGGTATTTCGTGAACACGTCGGTACTCTCCGGACCCGGCGGCGGGTCAGCCCGGCTATATGCATGCAAAAGCGTTAAATGACCATTTCCCGCAAGCCGTCCCGCGAGAACGATGCCTTAAACAGACTTTGGTATGATGCATCCGTGAACCATTCCGCTCCCTCAGCCGCCACTACACCGCGCATCTCCGCCAAGGACATCGCCTTTTCGGCCGCGCTGCCCGTGCTGTGCGCCGTGTCCTGGCTGGCGCCGGCGCGGCTTCGCCGCGGCATCGCCGGTGCGATCAGCCGCGCCAGCGAATGGGTGGAGTCGGAGAAGGCGCGGAAGGAAGAAGCGCGCTTTGCCGGCACATTCGGCATCGCGGACACCAAAGCATTCCGCCGTGTCGTGCGCACCGTCACTTACGATGAGGTCCTTCTGCTGCTCAGCCTGCACCGGCCGGGCGGACCGGCCCCGGCAACCCTGCTGCGCGGCGGCGCACATCTCGACGCTGCCTATGTCGCCGGAAAAGGCGCCATCCTCTGGGTCGCGCCGACAAGTTTCGGCCCGGCGCTGACGAAGATCGCCCTCAAGCGGTCGGGCATTGCGCTCTGGCATCTCAGCCGCCCAAGCCACGGCTTTTCCAACACCGCGTTCGGACGGAAATTTCTCAATCCGATCCGTACCACGATCGAGAACGGGAATCTCGCGGGGCGCATCGTCATCACGGGCGGAAATGTCCGGACGGCACTGGGAGAGATCGCGCTACGTCTTAGCGAAAACAAGGCCGTCTCCATCACCATGGGGACCGAGGCCCGCGCCGTCTCCACGGTGCCCTTTCTTCACGGCACACTGACGGTCGCGAAAAGGCCCATTGCGCTGGCTGTCGAAACCGGCGCGGCACTTTTGCCGGTCGTCACGCTCGAGCAGGAAGACGGAAGTTTCGTTACCGAAATCGGTCCGCCGCTGCTTGCCGACGCGGCGACCGGAGACGACGCCCTGCGTCATCTCGGTGAGTTTCTCGCGCCGCTTGCGCGCAGCTATCCCGAACAGTTCGCGCGCGCCTCGATGTTCTGGCCGCCGGACGAGATCAGACCCAGCCCATAAGTTCGCGGCGTGCCACGGACTCGATCACGTCCATGCCCTCCTCGCTGTCGTTGAGGCAGGGAACCGCGGTGAAATTCTCGCCACCATTATGCTTGAAGATTTCGGCGTTCTCGACGCCGATCTCCTCGATCGTCTCAAGGCAGTCCGCCGTAAATCCAGGCGTAATGACAGCCATATTCTTCACCCCGCTCTGCGCCAGCGCCTCGACCGTCTTGTCGGTATAGGGCTTTATCCACTCTTCCGGCCCGAATAGCGACTGGAAGGTCATGCGCAGCCTGTCATCCGGAAAGCCCATTTCGGCGCGCAGAAGCCGCGTTGTCTTCGCGCAATGACAATAATAGGGATCGCCGAGATCGAAATAGCGCTGCGGGATACCGTGGAACGACGCAAGAATGACATCTGGCGTCCAGCCGAGCCTATCGAGATGCGCCTTCATCGACGCCGCGAGCGCGCCGATATAGATCGGATCGTCGTGCCAGGGCGGCGCGATACGCAACGCCGGCTGCCAGCGCATCTTCGCCAGTTTCTCGAACACCTTGTCGCCGACCGTCGCGGTTGTCGCCGCTGCATATTGCGGATACATCGGAATGACGACCAGGCGGTCGCAGCCGTCAGCCTGCAGAGCGTCGATACGATCCGCGATCGAGGGAAAGCCGTAGCGCATGGCCCAGTCGACGACGATGTTGTCGCCGAGGTCGTCGAGGCGACCCTTCAGCTTGTCGGCCTGTGACCGCGTGAAGGTTTTCAGCGGGCCTTCGTCGCGCTCCCTGTTCCAGATCGTCTCGTAGTCCCGGCCCTTCTTCTGCGGCCGGACGGAAAGGATGATGAGGTTCAGGATCGGCCACCATTTCCAGCGCGGCGTGTCGATCACGCGCGTGTCCGACAGGAATTCTTTTAGATAGGCGCGCATCGGCCAGTAGGACGTGCCTTCCGGCGTACCGAGATTGACGAGCAGCACGCCGATCTTCCCGTTCTTGACGGGCGGGTGATCGGGTGGACGTGGGGAGTGCGTTGCGGTCTTCAGCATGGGCGCCGTTTTAGAACGGTTCCGGCGGCCGCGCCATGCGTCAGGCGAACGCTCCACGCGGCCCATAGCCCTTCCGCTTGGCTCCAAACAGCATGGCGGCAAGCTGGAGAAGGCCTGCAGTGACGACGATCACTCCAGCCGCATTCACCGAACGTTCGAAACCGAGGGTAAGCGGCACGAATGCCGCCAGCACATAGCCGGCCACGGCGGCCGTTACCGCGATCGCGGCGGAAAGTGCGATCTGGGTGCCGAAGCGGTCGGTGAGGCAGCGCGCGGTGGCGGCCGGGCAGACGAACATGGCGACGACCAGAATGGCGCCTACCGCCTCGAAGGCGGCGACCGCTGCGAGCGCCGTCAGCACAACAATCCCCCCGGCGACGAGGCGATACGGCGCGCCGGAGGCGCGCGCATAGATCGGGTCGAATGCCACCAGGCGGATTTCCTTGAATGCGAGCGCGCCGGCCGCCAACACAATCGCCAGCACGGCGGCCAGCCGGCCTATGCTGTCGGGCAACTCCACAAGTGCAACAGGATCGAGCAGAGAACCCCACCCTTCCGCCGCAACCCAGAGATTGCCCTCGAGATTGCCGAATAGAACGGTGTGAATGTCGAAATTCGTCGATCCGGCGCCGCTGACGGACAGGAACAGGATGCCAGCAGCAAAGAATGCTGTAAAGACGACGCCGGTCGCTGCATCGCCGTTCACCCGCCCGACATTGCGGAACACCGCGATGAGCGCCACCGCCAGAAGCGCCGCGATGAGCGCACCGCTCAGCATGGCGACAAGGCTCGCCGCTCCCGATATCCAGAATCCGGCGACGAGGCCTGGCAGCACGACATGGCTGATCGCGTCGCCGAGAAGTGCCTGCCGGCGCAGCACGAGGACATTGCCGACAAGCGCACAGACCAGAGCTGCAAGCGCGCCCGCGAGAACAGCCGGAAGGTCGATGGCAAGGAACGTCATGGCGCAACCGCCCCGTTCATTCTCCGCAGGTAGCGAGGAACAACGCCGCGCGCGGCGCCAGCAATAAAGCTCAGAACGAACAGCACGAACAGAACCAGCACTATGGTCGCGCCGGCCGGAAGATTCGAGAATGCGGCGGAGAGGGACGCACCGAGCCACGCACCGGACGCGCCAAGTCCCGCGGCCACAAGAACGATTATGCCCAGCCGATCGCTCCAGAACCGTGCGGCGGCCGGCGCGATCACCAGAAGCGCCACCGCCAGAACGAGGCCCACGGTACGAAGTCCGAGAACCACCGCGATCAGGACCAGAACGAGCAGGATCGCATCGGCCCGCTCGGGGCGCAGGCCGTGCGCCTGTGCGTACACAGGATCAAATGCCGCAACGCGCAGCTCCTTGAACACCAGCGCCAGCGACAGCAGCGTCAGGACCGCGGCCGCCGCAAGAGCGGCGGCGTCGATCAACCTTATTCCCGCGGTCGATCCGAGAAGGAACGCATCGAGTCCCGCCTGTCCCGCTGTCGGCAGCCCCTGCACGATTGACAGAAGGGCGATGCCGAGACCGAAGAACACGCCAAGCACACTGGCAACCGCGGCGTCTTCCTTCAAACGCGTATGGCGCCGGATCGCGTTGATCGAAAACACGGCGGCGGCGGCCGACAGCGCCGCACCGCCCAGAAGCACGAACAGGGAGCGGCCGGAATACCCGAGAAAATAGGCCGCCATGAAGCCGAGCGCGACGCCCGGCAGTGTGGCGTGGGAAATGGCGTCGGCGACCAGCGCCCGTCCGCGCAGCATCGCGAAAACGCCGACGGCGCCGCCAGCCGCCCCCAAAGCCGCCGCCCCGATAATGACGACCGCGGTGTTGTATCCGCCCTGGAAAAACAGGGCCGCAAGAAGTTCGTGCGGCATCAGCGCACCGCCGCCAGCGCCTTCGCAAGACGTCCGCCATAGGCGATGGCGAGATTGTCCGGCGTCAGCACGTCATCGACCGGGCCCGAGGCGACAAGCCGCTTGTTGAGGAGAACGGCGTCGTCGAAATGATCGGTCACGGTGTCGAGATCGTGGTGCACGACGATGATCGTCTTTCCGTCGTCGCGCAGCGCTTTCAACTTGCTGAACACGATCTGCTCGGTCACGGCGTCCACACCGGCAAAAGGCTCGTCGAGGAAGAGAAGATCGGCGTCCTGGACCAGCGCACGCGCGAAGAACACGCGCTGCTGCTGGCCGCCGGACAGGGCACCGATCGGCCGCGCCGCGAAATCGGCCATTCCGACTTCCGCCAGCGCCGCACGCGCTCTGTCCTTGTGGCTTCGTGTGATCGGACGAAACCAACCGGCCCGGCGGTAGAGGCCCATCGTCACGACATCGAGCGCGCTCGCCGGAAAATCCCAGTCCACTGCCGCGCGTTGTGGCACATAGGCAATCCGGTCGCGAACCGCATCAACCGGGCGGCCGAACGCCTCTGCCGTGCCGGAGGCCGACACAAGCCCGAGCACGCCGCGGATCAGGCTGGATTTACCGGCGCCGTTCGGGCCCACCACCGCAACGAGACGCCCGTTTCGGATCGTGAGGCTGACATCATCGACGGCCGCCCTGCGATCATAGGCGACCGTCATATTCCGTATGGACAGAGGCGGAGGTACACCCGCCGCCGTCTTTGCGGGATCGCGCAGCATCACGACCCCGCCCCGAGCTTGCCCTGATAGCCGCGCTCGGGCGCATCGCCGCCCAGGGAGCGGGCAATCGTCGTGACGTTATGGTCGATCATACCCAGCCATGTCCCTTCATAGGTGCCGGGCGCACCGAGCGCATCGGAGAACAGTTCACCGCCGATCTTGAGTTCGTGGCCGCGCGCGCGGGCACCTTCGACCAGAGCCCGGATATTTGCCTGCGGCACCGAACTCTCAACGAACACCGCTCCGATCTTCTTGTCGACGAGAAACGTCACGAGTTCCTCGATCCTCTTCAGTCCCGCCTCGCTTTCGGTCGAAAGCCCCTGGATGCCGAGAACCTCGAAACCGAAAGCGCGGCCGAAATAGCCGAACGCGTCATGCGCGGTGACGAGGATGCGGGCATTTGCGGGAACGCTCCCCGTCGCGTTGGACGCATAGGCGGCAAAGCGCGCGATATCCTCCCGATATTTACGCGCGCCTTCCTCATAGGCGGCGCGGCCATCCGGATCGCGTTCGATCAGCGTATTGCGGACACGGTCGGCGGCTTCGGCCCATAGTGCCGGATCCATCCAGATATGCGGATCGAAACGGCCGCTGAAAGCGGTCGTCGCGATCAGCAGGTCGGGCGGCAGAAGATCGCCGATCTTCACGACCGGATTCTTTTGCGAAATCTGTTCGAACGTGTGGTCGAACTGGGCTTCAAGATGCAGGCCGCTGGCGAGCACCAGATCGGCCTTCAACAGTTTCACGACGTCGGAACGCGTGGGTTTGTAGAGATGGGGATCGACCCCGGGCCCGAGCAGGCTTTCTACCGTCACCCGATCGCCGCCAACCGCAGCGGCGACATCGGCGATATGGGCCGTCGTCGTGACGACCTTCAAAACCGGATCGGCACGCACGGATGTGCCGGCAAGCATCAGCGCTGCCGCAACAAAAAGCACCATCCGCGTCATGGCCTACTCCAACTGCAATTAAGAACCACTCGCAATATAGGATAGTTGCGATCCATTCGCAAGAGCAGGGGCTGCTGCCTCTCCAGAGTAAATCGCCATGGCAAATAAGTTAGACGGTTGCCGCTGGCATTCCCGCGGACAGAAGACCGCCGAGCAGAATGAGGCCAAATGCCAGCACCGCGAATCCGGCTGCGACCTCGATGAAGCGCAGCAGCCGTCGTCCGCGCGGCTTGGAGCCGGAGGCAAGCTTGAGCGCGGCGTTCTTCGCGAGCACGGCGAAGGTCGCAATCGCCGCCACCGTCACCGCCGTCCCGAAGGCCATGGCGAAGGTTGCCGCCACGCCGGTCCAGATCAGGCCCTGCGCGAGAGCGAAGACGAGCACGATCAGAGCTCCCGTACAGGGTCTGAGGCCGACCGCCAGCACGGCCGCGCCGGCGCGCCGCCAGCCGAACTCGCCGTCGAGATCTTTCAGGTCCGGCCCATGGCTGTGGCTGCAGTTCTCGTCATGCACATGCGCGTTGGCGCGCGCGGGAATAAGGCTGCGGCGGAACAGAAGCCCAAGGCCGAGCAGAACGATCAGCGCATAGCTCGCAGCTTCCATCCACCAGGTCGCAAGGCCCATCGCCCGGCTCGTCGCGCCGATCGCGACCGCCAATACACCGACGACCGCGATGGCCGTCACCGCCTGTGCCATCGCCGATGCAAATGAGATCAGAATGCCACGCTTAAGGGTCTCGCCGGTCGCCAGAAGATAGGACGAGATCACCGCCTTGCCATGGCCGGGCCCGGCAGCGTGAAAAATCCCGTAGGCGAAGCTGAGGCCGATCAGCAACAGCCACGCGGAGCCATCCGCCCTTGAAGCGGCGAGCGCGTCCGACATCTTCTTGTAGAATTCGGACTGCTTCTGCGCGATCCATGCAAAGGCGCCAAACGCAGAAGATCCCTGCCCATACGTTCCGTCAGGCCGGACGATGCCGAATGCGCCAAGGGGCGAAGCTTCCTTCTTCACCTCGGGCATACTCTGCAACGGTGCACTCTCGGCGATGCTGATCGCCTGTTCGACGCGCGCCATGGCATCGGGGGCCGGCGGAGGCTCGGGTTCCGGAGGCGGCGGCTTGATCGATTCGGCATAGGCCACCGCATCCGCACCGCACCGGACGATCATGGTGTTGGCGAACTGCTTGCCCCACCCCTCCTCGGGATCGAGACTGGAGAAGAAGTTCTCCGTCAGCTTCGCCGCCTCTTCGGTCGTCTTGTCCGGGCTCTCGACGTCAATACGGCAGCCGTCCGGGGCGCCTTCAAGCGAAGCGGGCTGATCCGCCGCAAGGTCGAAGGCGACAAAATAGGTCGGATCATAGACCTCGAACCTCACCGTATCCGCCTTCTGCGCGGAGGTGACCGGCAGCGTGAAATGCAGCGTCAGCGCCTTGCCGTCATAATCGAGAAAATAATTGACCGGGTCCGTGAATTTGACATCCGCGCCCGCGGCCTGCGCGAAGGTGAAGAAGTCGAACTCCTTGAGCGAGGTGACATTCACCTCCGCCAGTGCCTGCAACTCCTCGCGCGACAGCGCGCCGTCGGTGTCGGTATCGAGGCCCTGGATTGCAAACGCCGAGAACATGTCGTCGAAGCGCCAGACATGGCGCACCTCTTTCGGAGTGCCATTGTCGTAGATGACCGTGCTCTTCACCGTTACGAAGACATGCGGATGCGCTTCGGCCGGCAGAGCGGCGAAGGTCATGGCGGCAACAAGCAGCGGAAGACGGGCATGGCGAAGCATGGCGGGGCCAGACAACGGCTTAGTGCGGCGGAAACAAGGCATCAGCGCGTCCCGAGTGGCGCGCGCAGTACGAGACGCGCCGGATCGCCATGCCCCGCCTCACGAAACAGGCAGACGGAGCGCACCGAAAGCGGTTCGCCTTTCAGCGCCTGTTCGGCAGCCGCACTGAGCGCCGCATGGACATCGGCGGCGCGGTCCTCCGGCAGCGGGCCGGCCAGCGTCAGGTGAAACTGAAAATCCTCGAACACATAGGGATAGCCGAAACGTTCGAGATAGCCGGCCTGCCGCTCGGTAAGATTTTTCCGCCGCGCGCGGTCCTCCGCCGTCAGCGGGGCGCGAAACGGCTCGAAATACTGCACCGAGGCTTCGGCGAATGTGTCGAGCCGCGCGTCCGGCTGCTGAGGTGCCAGCAGAACAAAACCGCCGGAAAACTCCGGCACGAGCGGCACATTCTCCACCGGTACCTGACGCCCCGCGAATGTACGCACGGCGTCGAACAACTCTTCCTCGCTACGCCCGTCGGCCAGCACGAAAGGCGCCTTCAACGTGGCATGAAACCCATACCGGCGGGGCGAGGCCGTGATCTCGCGCCACTCCTCGGGCGCAAAACCTTTCGGCACGATCTGCTCGATATCCTCGCCCGTTTCCGCATCGCGGCCGAGCACGCGGCAGCCGAAATGCCAGAGTCTCGTATCGCGCTCCGGCGCGGCATAGATCGCATAGCGCGCCATCAGAACACCCTCTGGCCGGCAACGGTCACGGCGCGCACGACAGGCGTGTTGCCGTCGATACGAAACCGCAAGAAGTCCGCGCGCGCGCCTGGCTTGAGCCGTCCGCGATCGGCAAGACCGAGCATGTCCGCCGCGCGCCAGGCCGCAAGTCCCACTGCTTCGTGCAGCGGCATCGCCGTCTCGCCCAGAATATGGATCGCCTGCAGAAGGCTCGCCGGCACATAGTCGGAAGAAAGGACATCGAGAAGCCCCTTCTTCGCAAGATCGAGTACCGACACGCCGCCGGAATGCGAACCGCCACGCACCACATTCGGCGCGCCGCCGACAGTCTTCAACCCGGCCTCGCGTGCGGCACGCGCCGCTTCGATGGTGGTCGGAAATTCCGAGATCGCGCAGCCCGCCGCGACCGCATCCGCCACATGCTCCGGTGTCGTGTCGTCATGGCTTGCGATACTGACGTCGCGCGCGCGGAGGAATTCGGCACCCTTGGCGAAATTATGCTTCGCATTGCGGCTTGAGGTCTCGATCTGTTCGGCGATGATCGCTTCGATCTCGGCGTCGCTGCGCCCCTCGCCTTTTATGAAGCGGCGGTAGTGGTCGAGATTGCGCCACTGCCGCTGGCCGAGCGTGTGATCCATCAGGCTCGCCAGCGAGAGCGACGGCGTTGCCGCGTGCCGTTCGAGATAGCTCATCATCCGCGAATCGGTCGTCTCGCAACGCATGTGAATGCGGTGCGTCGCGCGGAAGACACCGGTCGCGATCCCCTGCTCCACCGCGTCGATCATCGCGCCCATGATCTTCGGGCGATGGTCCTTGTCGTCGTCATATCCGCCGACGCAGATCGCGTCATAGACCGTGGTGATGCCCGACGAGATGATCTGAGCGTCATGGGCCAGCGCCGCCGCCTTTCCATCCGGCCAGATCACGCCGGGCCGCGGCACGAAATGGCGTTCCAGATTGTCGGTGTGGCACTCGATCAGGCCGGGCGTGACGAAATCGCCGCCGCAATCTTCGGCGCCCGGCACGTCGCTCCTGCCGGGCTGGACATCGCTGATGCCGCCCGCGGAATAGCTGATCGTGCCGTCGATTATCCCGTCCTCTGTCACGAGCCGGGCATTGGTGAGGATGACTGTCATCGGCGCGCTTTATAGCCGGTCCGGATCGCCGGGCATGTGAAATTTGGGTGAGTTGCCCGGAAGCCCCCAGCCGTTATGGTGCCCGGAGGGGGAATTCATGGCGCGCGCATCGAAACCGGCCCGGGGAAGCAAACCGCCCGCGTCCGGCCGGAACAAACCGATGCCGGTCGCGATCGTCGAGGACACCAGCGCCCGCCCGCCGGCCATTCCCGAAAGCGCCAAGCTTTCCGCGAACTACATCAACGGCATAGCGATCGGCGTTTTCATCTCGGGTGCGTTGCTCCCGACGCTCGCCGTCCTAAAGGCGCCCGGCTCCGACATCGACCCGCTCTGGCTTGCCGCCACCGTGATTTGCACCGCAGCCAGCGGCGCACTACATTTGTTTGCGAGACATCTGCTCGAAAGGACGCAGAAATGACGGCTTTCAACGCCCTGGCTCTTGTTTTCCCGGCGATCTGCGCCGGCCTTCTGGCGTTGCTGGTCTATCTGGCCTCCAAACCGGTTGTCCGCTCCGCGCGCGAGCCGGAGATGCGGCCTGTCCCGGTGCGGGCCGCGGCCCGCCGCCGCTCCCGCTGACAAAGGCTGCGGCGACCGTGAGGGTTGAGGCCCGGCCGCAATCCCGCTAGGTTCCGCGCAGCATGAAACACCCCCTTACGGTCATCTCTGCCACCGTTCTCGTCGGCGTCGAAATCCTCGTTGCCGGCGTCGCCGGAGGCTGGGCGCTTGCGGGCATGTTCGGCCTCGGCGAGATCGGCGCCTGGGTGCTCCAGGCGGCCGGCGCCGCGCTCGCGCTTTATTTCGTCGTCGGCTTCTGGCGCGCCGCGCAGCGCAACGCGCGCACCGCCGAGTAAGCGGGCGCGCGAGTGACTCTCGCGCAACGGCGTCAGCCATCTCGAAATAATCACAATCTAATACTTGCACCGGCGCTGCATTTTGCTTATGTCGCGCCTGCCCAATTTCGCACGTGCCTGTGGCTGCGTGCCGGTCTAGACGGAAGCCCCGTCTGGGCAGACCGGTAACCGGAAAGACAAACCGGGTTTAAGTCGGCGCTCTGCCGGCGGACGCAGCTTAAAGCAACGACGTAGAGGGCTTTTTTGGTCTCTCCCGGCCGGTCCAACGGTCGGGGTCACTGAAGAGGCAGACTACTTCTTTGCCGAGGCGTGCGGACGGGAATTCCCTTCCAAGCGTTGGCGGATTTCGAGCCTGAAGCAGCTTTTGCTGCCACGGCCCGGCTCCACCTTCGGCGCGAACAAGAGCCGCCGGTCTGTACGGGCCGGCAGCGTTGACGAGTACCGCCCGGCGCGTCTCCATCGCGTGTCCGGAACGGGCGACCTCAACGCGAAAGCCAACGCGTGTTTTTGGGGAACCCTGATGACCGATCGCATTCGCAACTATCTCGCCGCGACCCCGTTCGAAGGCCCGCGCCTCGTCGTCGATCTCGACGTCGTGCGCGACAACTATCGTTCGTTCGCGAAGGCCCTGCCCGACACGCGCGTGTTCTACGCCGTGAAAGCGAACCCGGAGCCGCAGGTGCTGCAGCTTCTGGCCGGGCTCGGCTCGTGCTTCGACACCGCCTCCGTCCAGGAGATGCGAATGGTGCTGGCCGCCGGCGCGACCGCGGACCGCATCTCGTTCGGCAACACGGTCAAGAAGGAGCGCGACATCGCCACCGCGCGCCAGCTCGGCGTCGATCTCTACGCCGTCGACTGCGTCGAGGAAGTCGAGAAGATCGCCCGCGCCGCTCCCGGCGCGAAGGTCTTTGCGCGTATTCTCTGCGACGGGTCGGGCGCCGAATGGCCGCTGTCGCGCAAGTTCGGCTGCGTGCCGGAAATGGCGGTCGATGTGCTCGAGCACGCACACCGTCTCGGCCTCATCGCGTACGGCGTCTCGTTCCATGTCGGCTCGCAGCAGCGTGATCCGAAGATGTGGGACGGCGCGCTCGCGTCGGCGGCCACGATCTTCCGCACGCTTGCGGAGCGCGGCATTCACCTGTCGATGGTCAATCTCGGCGGCGGCTTCCCGACTAGGTACCTCAAGAAGGTGCCGGGCGTGCGCAGCTATGGCGAGGCGATCTTCGGCGCGCTGCGCAAGCATTTCGGCAACCGCATCCCGGAAACGATCATCGAACCGGGCCGCGGCATGGTCGGCAATGCCGGCGTCATCGAATCGGAAGTCGTCCTGATCTCGAAGAAGTCGAACGACGAGAGCGAAGCCCGCTGGGTCTATCTCGACATCGGCAAGTTCGGCGGTCTCGCCGAGACGATGGACGAGGCGATCCGCTATCCGATCAAGACCGAGCGCGACGGCGCCGAGACCGTGCCGTGCGTGCTCGCCGGACCGACCTGCGATTCGGCCGACGTCATGTACGAAAAGGTGCCGTACGAACTGCCGATCAGCCTAGAGATCGGCGACCGCGTGCTGATCGAAGCGACGGGTGCGTACACCACCACCTACTCCTCGGTCGCGTTCAACGGCTTCCCGCCGCTGCACACGGTCTGCATCTGACATCGTTCCGCCCGGCGGCGCCGGGCGGGTTCTTTCGAAATACCCGGACGGCTCGAGAGAGTGCGAGGGCTGCGCCCACGGAGGGCACGGCCATGATCAATGTACGCAACGAAGTTCTGTCGGACATCGACGCCCGCGAGGATCTCCTCGATGCAGCGATGGGCGAGGCGCGTTTTCGCAAGACCTCGGCACGCCTGCGCGAAGGCCGCCTGCCGGCTCATGGCCTCTCCCTCATTGCCGAGGACGAGACGGGCGCGGTCGTGGGCACGGTGCGCCTGTGGAACGTCGCCGCTGGCGACCATGTTTCGCTTCTGCTGGGGCCGCTCGCGGTATCGACGAATGCGCAGTCGCTCGGCATAGGCAGCCTGCTGATGCGCGAAGCGGTCACGCGCGCAGCCGATCTCGGCCACGGCTCGATCCTGCTTGTCGGTGACGCGCCCTATTACGCGCGCTTCGGCTTCTCGGCCGAGCCCACGGCAAAACTACGCATGCCGGGACCGTACGAACGCTCGCGCTTCCTTGCGCATGAACTCGTTCCCGGCGCGCTTTCCGGCGCGCACGGCGTCCTCCGTGCAACGGGCCTTCTCGTTCCGGCACCTGTCGCAATCGAGCCCGCGCTTCAGGTCGCGGCCTGATCCCTCACCTCGGGGGAGCCCGCTGACACACGGCTGAACGCCGTGACATTCATCGGACTCCTCAGCCGGAAGCCGAGCTTCTCATAGAGTGCGATCGCGCCGGTATTGCTGGCAAAGGTGTGCAGATAAGGCTGCTCGCGGCGGGCGAAGATGCGCCCGCACATGAATTCCATCATCAGCCTACCGAGGCCGCGTCCCCGCACATCCGGATGCGTGCATACGCCGCTGATTTCCTGAATACCGGGATGCTTGAAGCGCACGCCGGCCATCGCGATCAGACGCCCGTTCTCCTTCACGCCCCAGAATTCGCCGAGCGCCTGCGCCCTGAGCGTGAACGGACCGGGCTTGGTCAGCAGCGCCAGCGCCAGCATGTCCGCGGCGTCCGCTTCGCCAAGTCTCTCTATGCGCGGATCGTCGATCTCCGGCATCATTCGATCGGCGATCATCTGTACGCCCGGCGCTTCGAGGACCGCCGTCAGGCCACGCGGCAGGAGGATGGGCGTCGCCTGCGCGATGAACAGCTCATCGCCTGGCGCTGCAAGTGCCGCGAGGGCGGCAAGGTTGTCGGGATCGTCGCTCTCCGACTGCACAAAGGGAATGATCGACGGTGGATAACGCCGTGCACCGCCCTGTCCTTCCGCCAGATGTGCGTGGCTCGAGTTCAGCGCGCTCCAGATCGGACGGTCGAGAATATGGCTCATCTTTGCGCCCTCTTCTGAGTCGTGCGGGCGACGCGGCGCGACAGCGGCTTTTCGACGAGCCCGTCCTCGATGGCCGCAAGTTGCTCAAGCAGCGGCCCCTCGAGGCCGGCGCAAAGATCGGCCACCGCCCGTTCGATCTGCGGCCATACATCCCGCTTCGATATGTCGACGAGCTTTTGCCCTTTGTCCGTCAGCGTCACGATCCGGCGGCGCTGGTCATGGTCGGATGGAAGGCTCCGCATCAGGCCGAGCTTCGCGAGCTGATTCACAGCCTTGGTCGTGCCGGGCTGGGTAATGCCCACAGCCTCTGCGAGTTCGCCGACGGTCAGCGGGCCGAGGCGGTCGATCGAGGCCAGGAGCGGATACTGGCCCGGCACGAGACCGGCCTTCATCTCTCCCATCAGTTCGAGGGTGCCGGCCTGCAGCCGCTCGCCGATCCGCTTCATGCGGGTGCCGAGACACAGAAAGCCAAGCGCACGGACGACATCTTCGGTCATGCAGCCTCCAAGCTTCGGCCGTTTATATAACTGGTTATCTATATTGGCAAGCCATGCCGTCACCGCCTAAAGCCGGATGTCACACGGCGTTTAACGCCTTGATTTATCCGCTCTTGGGCGGCTCTATGCGGGCATCTTTTCTTCTTGTGGAGTGCTGAAGAATGGCGGATTGGCCGGTTTACGGTGAGATTATGGGACCCATCGTGATGATCGGCTTCGGCTCGATCGGACGCGGCACGCTGCCGCTGATCGAACGCCACTTCAAATACGACAAGTCGCGCATGTCGGTGATCGATCCGAGCGACCACAACAAGCACATCCTCGACAAGCACGGGCTGGAACTGATCCAGCAGCACGTCACCAAGGAAAACTATCGCGAACTCCTCACCCCGCTTCTGACCAAGGGCGGCGGCCAGGGCTTCTGCGTCAATCTCTCGGTCGACACCGGCTCGGTCGATATCATGGAGCTTTGCCGCGAACTCGGGTGTCTGTACATCGATACCGTGAACGAACCCTGGCTCGGCTTCTATTTTGACAAGAAGAAGGGCCCGAGCGAGCGTTCGAACTACGCGCTGCGCGAGATGACGCTCGCCGCGAAACGGAAGAACCCCGGCGGGCCGACCGCCGTCTCCTGCTGCGGCGCAAACCCCGGCATGGTGTCCTTCTTCGCCAAGCAGGCGGCCCTGAATGTCGCGCGCGACCTCAATCTCAACGCACCCGATCCGACGACGCGCGAGGAATGGGCCGCCCTGCTCCGGCAGATCGGCGTCAAGGGCATCCACATTGCCGAGCGCGACACGCAGCGCACCGTGGACCCCAAGCCGCCGAACGTCTTTCTCAACACATGGTCGGTCGAAGGGTTCATTTCCGAGGGCCTGCAGCCGTCCGAAATGGGCTGGGGCACGCATGAGAAATGGAAGCCGGACACGGCGCGCGAACACGATCGTCCCGGCGCGCCCGCGATCTATCTGATGCAGCCCGGCGCCGCGACCAAGGTACGCACATGGTGCCCGACCCTCGGGCCGCAATACGGTTTCCTCGTCACGCACAACGAGTCGATCTCGATCGCGGACTATTTTACCGTCTATGAGGACGGCAAGCCGGTCTATCGACCGACCTGTCATTACGCCTATCATCCGGCGGACGACGCCATCCTGTCCTGGCATGAGCTGTTTGGCGCCGCAGGAAAGGTCCAGGACACGCTGCACGTTCTCGACGAGGACGAACTTGTCGACGGCATCGACGAGCTCGGCGTTCTTTTATACGGGCACTCGAAGGGCGCCTACTGGTTCGGCTCGCAGCTGTCTCTGGAGGAAACCCGCGAGCTTGCCCCCTATCAGAGCGCGACCGGTCTTCAGGTTACGTCCGCGGTTCTCGCCGGCATGGTGTGGGCGCTGGAGAATCCGACCGAGGGCATCGTCGAGGCGGAGGAAATGGATTTTGCGCGCTGCCTTGAAATCCAGCTGCCCTATCTCGGTCCGGTGAAGGGTTATTACACCGACTGGACGCCGCTGCTGAACCGGCCGGGCCTCTTCCCCGAAGAAATCGACGAAAGCGATCCCTGGCAGTTCAGGAACTTCTTCGTCGGCTGACCCGCGACGGACTCAGCGGCCCGTAACGACACGCGTCTTTTTCAGCTCCTCGCGGCTGAGAATGCGCAGATCTTCGTTGCGGGTCTTTTCCGCCATCACGATCAGGGAAGGACTGACGCCCATTTCCTCGGCGAACAGCCGGAGCAGACCGTATATGTCCTTGTCGTAGGACATGTCGCGCGCCGAGACCTTGGACCGTCGATCGACAAATCCGTGTACGCCGAAACGTGCATTCTCCGGCACACGGCGGGATACGCCTCCCAACATGGCGTAGGCACAAGCCGAAAAGCACTCGCCGCCAGGCGCGACGCTCACGTTGAGCTTCGCCCTGCGAAATGAGTATCCAAGCTTGAGCCCCCCGACAACATTGCCGCCCGGCGAGTCCAGCATTACTGTGCGGACGTTCCCGGCCTTCTCGAACGCACGCTCGAAGAGGACGTCGGAATCCAGCGTGATGTCGCCTTCAGCCATCAGAACCCGTTCGCAGGATATGCGGCAATCGCCGATATCCGCTGGCTTGAATGTCATCGCGGCCGCCTCGGCTGGTGCGATCGACAGAACGGCGAACGCAAGGACGGCCACGAAGCTTTTAGCGCGCATAGACATTTCCTGATCCAACCGGAGCGTGCATCTCTGCGCAGGAACTGTCCATCCCCCGCCGGGCTGTGCTAGGGAAAAGCCTGTTTTTGCCTCCCTCGGGAAGGTTTTCGCGGTGAATGTTAACAATACAGGCCTCTCCGGACGTCGTGTTCTCATCGTCGAAGATGAGATGCTGGTTTCCATGCTCGTCGAAGACATAGTCGGAGATTTCGGCTGTGTTGTGGTCGGCCCGGTCGCCCGGCTCGATCAGGCGCGTCCGCTGGCGGAATCCGCGGACATCGACGTTGCGCTGCTCGACCTCAATCTCGGTGGCGCCCGGTCCACCCCGGTTGCCGACATTCTGGCCCGGCGCGGCATCCCGTTCGTGTTCATGTCCGGCTATGGCGCGCTCGGACTCGAGCCGCCGCACGACACGCGCCCGGTTATCGAAAAGCCGTTCAGCCCGGAAAGCATCGAGGCGGCGCTGATCGCGGCCCTCGGCTGATCACACCTTCGGCAGCGTCAATACGCCGGCGGCGCCCTCGTCGGTGCCGAATGCCAGCATCATGCCGTCCGCATTCCAAGCCAGCGCCGAGACCGCGCCACCGTCTCCGGCCGCGCGCGCCTGAAGGATCTGCTCGTCGTCGCTGTCCATGCGCACGAACAGCACGCAGCCGTCCTTGTAGCCCACCGCCAGCACCGGAGCCTTCGGGTGAAACGCCACGCGTTCGACGCGCGACGGCCGGATACCAAGTTCCAGTGGCGGCTTGCCCATCGGGCCGTCCTTGGTCATGAACGGCCAGACGATCGCGGCGTCCGCGCCGGAACTCGCCAGCCATTTCCCGTCGAACGACCACGACATCGAGCGCACTTTCGACGGATAGCCCGACATGCGCATGTTGGCACCGTCGGCGAGCCGCCAGCCGTGCATCTCGTTTTCCTGCATGGTGGAGACGACGAAGCGCCCGTCCGCCGACGCCGTGACATCGATGTGCGAGCCTTTCCAGGTCACTTCCTTCGGCTTGCCTTGCGTGCGCGGGAACCACTGCGTCACGCCGTTATAGCGCGCGATGTAGAGCTGAAATCCCTTCGGCGCGAAGGCAAGGCCGCGTCCGCTCGATCCGATGTCGAGCGTGAATACATTTCCCTTGCCGTCCCTGACATGAGCCTGTTTCGCGGCCGACCACGCCACCGCGCCGTCCGGACCGGTCGCGACGGCATCGATCCATGCGCCGTTCGCGACGCGAACGATCTCCTCGGTCTCGCCGGTCGCACTCGTGCGCACCACGCGCCCGTCATCGCCCCCGGTTACGAGATGCGTGCCGTCGGCGGCCGCGACGAGGATTGCGCTGTCGGGGTGCACATTGACGCGTGAGGTGGTCGCGCCGTTCGCAAGGATCACGGTTCCGTCGCCGAGCGCGAATGCCGCGACATCGCCGAGAAAGACCGAGGCGGAAACATGAGAATCCGCCGCGACCGGGCGGATATGGTCGGCGAGGGATGTGTCGGTCAGACCGGGAGAAGACATTGCGGGGGTTTAGAACAGGATTGACCTTGCGCCAATCCCCTACGCCGCCGTCGCCTCGAAGCCGGCCCTCAATTTGGCCTCGTCGAGATCCCTGCCGATAAAGACGAGCCTGGATTCACGCTTTTCACCCGGCTTCCACTCGCGCTGCAAGTCACCATCCAGGATCATATGCACGCCCTGGAACACATAGCGGCGCGGCTCGCCTTTGAACGCCAGAATGCCCTTCCAGCGCAGGAAATTCTGGCCGTCGGATTGCGCGAGGTCCTGCACCCAGGGAATGAACTTTTCGGGGTCGACATCGCCGGGAATGTTGAAGGCGACCGACTTCATGTGCTCGTCGTGATAATGCTTAAGCCCGTCATGCGAATGGCCATGATCGTGATGATGGTCATGCCCGTGATCGTGGTCATGATGATCGTGCGTACAGCCCGGCCCGCATTCATGGTCGTGGTGATGATGATCGTTACCGGCCTCAAGGAACGCCGGCTCGATCTCCAGCACGCGATCGAGGTCGAACGCGCCGCGATCCAGGACCTCGCTCAGCGGCACCTGCGACTTCACGGTGCGGATCACGCGTGCATACGGGTTGATACCGCGGATGCGCGCCTCGACATCCTCGACCTCTTCCTTCGAAACGAGATCGGTCTTGTTCAGCAGGATCACATCGGCGAACGCGATCTGGTTCTTCGCTTCCGGCGCATCCTTCAGCCGGTCCTTCAGCCATTTCGCATCGGCCACCGTCACCACGGCATCGAGCCGCGCATTGTCCTGCACCGCTTCGTCGACAAAGAATGTCTGCGCCACGGGGGCGGGATCGGCGAGGCCCGTCGTCTCGACAATGATCGCGTCGAACTTGCCCTTCCTCTTCATCAGTCCTTCGATGATGCGGATCAGATCGCCGCGCACGGTGCAGCAGATGCAGCCGTTGTTCATCTCGAACACTTCCTCGTCCGCGCCGACGACGAGTTCGTTGTCGATGCCGATCTCGCCGAATTCGTTGACGATGACGGCGTAGCGCTTGCCGTGCTCTTCCGAGAGGATGCGGTTCAGGAGCGTGGTTTTGCCCGCGCCCAGATAGCCGGTGAGCACGGTGACGGGGATCTTGTCGGACATAGGGGACCTATAGCGGATTCTGCCTAGCTCGAAAGCCCGGCGGTGAGGGTCCTTATATTGTGCCGGACCATGTCAATGTAAGTCCCCGCCGGCCCGTCCGGCTGCGACAGCGCGTCCGAATAGAGCGCCCCGCCGATCTTGGCCCCGCCCTCTTCGGCGATCCGCCGGATCATGCGCTCGTCGGTGATGTTCTCGACGAAAATGGCCTTCACACCCTCTTCCTTGATCTGGGTGATGAGCTTCGCAACATCCTTCGCGGTCGGTTCCGCCTCTGTCGAAATGCCCTGCGGCGCCTCGATCTCGATGCCATAGGCATGGGCGAAATAGCCGAACGCATCGTGCGAGGTGATGACGGTGCGGCTCTTCTCCGGGATCGCCGCCACCGCTGCTCTCACCTCCGCGTCGAGCGCATCGAGCCTCGCCAGATAGGCCTTGGTATTGGCCTCGAACGCGTCTTTTCCCTCCGGCGCGGCCGCGATGAGCGCGTCGCGGATGTTCATCACATAGGTTTTCGCATTGCCGACCGACTGCCAGGCATGCGGATCGATGTCGCCATGGTCGTGCTTGGCCGCCTTTGCATGATCGTGGTCGTGCTTGGCTTCTTTCTCGTGGCGGTCGCGGCCCTCCTCCTCGCCGAACGCGATGGTCTCGATACCTTTCGACACCGTCACGAGTTGCGCCTTGGAGCCCGAGCTCTGGACGAGGCGCTCTATCCAGCCCTCGAAGCCGAGCCCGTTCACGAACACCACCTTGGCTTCCGCCATGGCTTTGGCATCAGCAGGCGACGGCGAATAGACATGCGCGTCGCCGTCGGGCCCGACCAGAGTCGTCAGTTCAATATGTCCGCCGCCGACCTCTTTCACGAGATCGCCGAGGATCGAGAAACTCGCCACGACCTTGATGTGATCGTCTGCATGCGCGGCAACACCCATGCCCAAGGTCAGCGCCAGCGCCGATATGGATGTTATAACATAGCGTCTTGAAATCATGTCCATACTCCTTGAAGTATCGATGCGGGTCAGGCCTCGAGATGCCGGGTCGGAATGAGCCGCCGGATGACGCCGCCGTCCGTGCCGAACGCCAGCGACACCAGATAGAACACGCCCGCGGCAAGAATGATCGAAGGGCCTGCCGGCACCCCGGCGTGGTAGGACACGAGCAGCCCCGCATAGCCCGACGCCATGCCGGCAAGCACCGCGAGGCCGAGCAGTTTCGCGATGTCCGTTGTCCAGAGCCGCGCGCCCGCGGCCGGCAGCATCATCAAGCCGACGGCCAGCAGAGTGCCGAGGGCCTGGAAACCGCCGACAAGATTCATCACGACCAGCGCAAGAAAGATCAGATGCACCGGCGTACCGATGCGCGAGACGGAGCGCAGGAAATTCGGGTCGATGCATTCCAGCACGAGCCCGCGGTAGATCAATGCCAGCGTGATGAGGGTGAGGCTCGTAATACCCGCAATCAGGATCAGCGCCGCGTCGTCGAGCGCCAGCACGGTGCCGAACAGCACATGCAGAAGATCGACATTCGATCCGCGCAGAGACACCAGCATCACGCCGAGCGCCAGCGAGACGAGATAGAAGGCCGCGAGCGAGGCATCCTCACGCAGCGCCGTGAACCGCGCCACGAGACCCGCCAGCACCGCAACCGCAACACCCGCGGCAAGACCGCCGATCGTCATGGCGGGCAAGGACAGCCCGGCTATCAGATAGCCGAGAGCGGCACCCGGCAGGATGGCATGCGCCATCGCATCACCCATCAGCGACATGCGGCGCAGCATCAGAAACACACCAACCGGTCCGGCGCCGAGCGCAAGCGCGAGGCTGCCGACCAGCGCGCGCTGCATGAAGCCGAATTCGACGAACGGGCCGATGAAAAGATCGTACATATCACGCCACCTCGCGCGCGCAGACATCGGCGGCGGGATCGGGCGCTGCCCGCACATGACTCGCGCGGTGAAAATTATCGGGCGTCAGCACCTTCTTCGTCTCGCCCCAGGCGATGCAATGGCGCGCCAGAAGGATCGCCTCCGGGAAATGCCTGCGCGCGAGATCGATGTCATGGAGCACGGTCAGCACAGTGCGGCCTTCCTTGTTCCAGCGCTCGATCAGCGCGATCAGGTCGCGTACCGTCGCCTCGTCAATGGCGGTGAACGGCTCGTCCAGCAGGATCAGCCGTGCCTCCTGCAGCAGAAGGCGCGCAAACAGAGCACGCTGCATCTGGCCGCCCGACAATGTACCGACAGGCCGGTCTTCGAATCCGGTGAGGCTCACGGTCGCGAGCGCATTCTTGATCTTCTCGCGTCCAGTGCGTCCGACACCGCCGAACAGGCCGCTCTCGTGCCACAGCCCGGTCGAGACGAGATCGAAGACCGACAGCGGAAAGTCCCGGTCGATCTCCGCGCTTTGCGGCAGATAGGCGATGTTCTCGCGCCCGACCTCGACGTCGATCCGCCCTCCAAGCGGGGTCAACACGCCGGTGATGCCCTTCAGCAGGGTGGACTTGCCGCCGCCGTTTGGCCCGACAAGCGCCGTCAGGCTGCCTTCGGCGATTTCGCCGGAAAGATGATGCACCGCCGGATGCCGGTCATAGCCCAGCGTGAGGTCCTGAAGGCGTATTGCGGCCGTCATGAGCCGGCCCTCAGCACCCAGGATATGGCCGTCCACAGCGCCGCCAGCAGCACGGCGACGCCGATCAGGCGCTGTCCGGCCGACATCAGGGTCAACGACGGCAGGCTGGCAGGTGCTCGGCGCCGAGCGTGGCCATGGCTGTGAGGCTTATGCATCGGGATGTTATATTATAACATTCATCGTTCACGCAAGCGGCTACCCGAAGAGCGAACTTGCGTCGGGGATTATGCCTGTCAGTCTAACACCTTGAAGCGGCCGGCAAGGCCGCCATCGGGAGGAAACAGATGCGCCTGTCAGGTACTGCTTTTGCCACTGCCTTCGCGGCCCTTGCCGCTCTCGTCGCCCCTGCCGCAGCGCAGGACTTTCCGGCGCGGCCTATAACGCTCGTCATCCCCTTCGCCGCCGGCGGCTCGACCGATCTGGTCGGCCGTCTCGTCGCCCAGAAGATGAGCGAGGGCCTGGGCCAGCAGGTGATCGTCGAGAATCGCGGCGGCGCCGGCGGCAATCTCGGCGCCGCACATGTCGCGAAGGCCGAACCCGATGGTTACACGATCCTGATGGCCACGGTCGCGACGCACGCGCTGAACCCGGCCGTCTATACCAAGATGCCCTACGACGCCGAGAAGGATTTCGCGCCGATCTCGCTGCTCGTTACCGTTCCGAACGTATTGACGGTGCATCCCTCCGTTCCCGCCAATACCGTTCAGGAACTGATCGACCTCATCAAGAAGGACCCCGACAAATATTCGTACGCGTCGTCCGGCAACGGCACGCCTCTGCATCTGTCGGGCGAACTGTTCAAGACGATGGCGGGGGTCCCCGAACTCGTGCATGTGCCCTACAAGGGCTCGGGCCCGGCATTGATCGATGTCATCGCAGGCCAGGTGCCGATGCAGTTCGACAATCTTCCCTCCTCGACCGAGCACATCAAGAGCGGCAAGCTGAAGGGCCTTGCCGTCACCTCGCCCGAGCGCGCGCCGGCTTTTCCCGACATGCCCACGATGGGCGAGACGCTGCCCGGCTACGAAACCTATACGTGGAACGCACTGTTTGCGCCTGCCGGCACGCCGCCGGAGGCCATCAAACGTCTCAACGAAGAGGCCAACAAGGCGATCAACGATCCAGCGGTGAAGGCCAAGCTCGCCGAGTTCTCCGCCACTGTCGTCGGCTCGACGCCGGAAGAGCTCGGCGCACATGTAAAATCCGAGCTCGCCAAATGGGCGCCGATCGTGAAGGCGTCCGGCGCGAAGATCGACTGACCCGCCGCTAACGCGTCATCCCGGACCGGCCATGGCCGTCCGGGATAACGATTGACCCTCCCCGTATTATCTCTAAAACTCGGCGTGTAACCGAGGGGGGTCCCGATACGGGACTGAGATACCGCCCGCCACTTGGCAACGCGGTGACCCTTTGAACCTGATCCGGGTTATGCCGGCGAAGGGACGGGCACGCAGGCCGAGGTGAGATTCCCAGTCCCTGCAAATCCTCCTGAAGCCGGATCTCCGTGTGCTTCGAGGAGGTCCTTATGAACAAGCCTTTTTCCCTGAAAGACATCGCCGGCGTCACCACCGGCCCCCTGCCCGCGTCGCGGAAGCTCTATGTCGAGAGCCCGGGCGCAAGGGATGTCCGCGTGCCGGTTCGCGAGATCGCGCTGACCGGCGGCGAGGCTTCGCTGCATGTCTACGACACGTCCGGTCCGTACACCGACCCGTCCCATACCGTCGATCTCGAAGCTGGCCTGCCGCGCACGCGCCAGGACTGGGTGAAAGCCCGCGGCGGCATTGAGGACTATCAGGGCCGGCTGATAAAGCCGGAAGACAACGGCAATGTCGGCGAGGCGCACATCGCCCGCGCGTTCCCCGTCGAGCACCGCCCGCTGCGCGGCATCGGCGACGCGCCGGTCACGCAATACGAATTCGCGCGCGCCGGAATCATCACCAAGGAGATGGTCTATGTCGCCGCGCGCGAAAATCTCGGCCGTCGTGAAATTCTCGATCGTGCCCGCGACGCCATCGCGGACGGCGAGAGTTTCGGCGCCTCCCTGCCGACACACATAACGCCGCAATTCGTCCGCGACGAGATTGCGAAAGGCCGCGCCATCATTCCCTCCAACATCAACCACGCGGAACTCGAGCCGATGATCATCGGCCGCAATTTTCTCGTGAAGGTCAACGCCAACATCGGCAACAGCGCCGTGTCGTCCTCGGTGGCCGAGGAGGTCGAAAAGCTCGTCTGGGCGATCCGCTGGGGCGCGGACACCGTGATGGACCTCTCTACCGGCCGCAACATCCACAACACGCGCGACTGGATCATCCGCAATTCCCCGATTCCGATCGGCACCGTGCCGATCTACCAGGCGCTGGAAAAGGTCGGCGGCGATCCGGTCAAGCTCGACTGGGAGGTCTACAAGGACACGCTGATCGAACAGTGCGAACAGGGCGTCGATTATTTCACCATCCATGCC
The DNA here is from genome assembly GCA_022842205.1 of Hyphomicrobiales bacterium. Lineage (GTDB taxonomy): Bacteria > Pseudomonadota > Alphaproteobacteria > Rhizobiales > Methylopilaceae > Flaviflagellibacter. The sequence goes on along the minus strand of JALHQA010000004.1, from coordinate 64,343 downwards.
GGCGTGCGCCTGCCCTATGTGCCGCTGACCGCCAACCGCATGACCGGCATCGTCTCGCGCGGCGGCTCGATCATGGCGAAGTGGTGCCTCGCCCACCACAAGGAAAGTTTCCTCTACGAGCACTTCGAAGACATCTGCGATCTGATGCGTCGTTACGATGTCTCCTTCTCGCTCGGTGACGGACTTCGCCCCGGTTCCATCTACGACGCCAACGACCGCGCCCAGTTCGCGGAGCTGGAAACGCTCGGCGAGCTGACGCAGGTCGCGTGGAAGAAGGGCTGCCAGGTGATGATCGAGGGGCCCGGCCATGTGCCGATGCACAAGATCAAGATCAATATGGACAAGCAGCTGAAGGAATGCGGCGAAGCGCCGTTCTATACGCTTGGCCCGCTCACAACCGATATCGCGCCGGGCTACGACCACATCACGTCCGGCATAGGTGCGGCAATGATCGGCTGGTTCGGCTGCGCCATGCTCTGCTACGTCACGCCGAAGGAGCATCTCGGCCTGCCCAACAAGGACGACGTCAAGACCGGCGTCATCACCTACAAGATCGCGGCCCACGCCGCCGATCTTGCCAAGGGCCACCCGGCGGCGCAGTTGCGCGACGATGCGCTGTCAAAGGCGCGTTTCGATTTTCGCTGGGAAGACCAGTTCAATATCGGTCTCGATCCGGACACCGCGCGCAGCTTCCACGACGAGACTCTGCCGAAGGACGCCCACAAGGTTGCGCATTTCTGCTCGATGTGCGGGCCTAAATTCTGCTCGATGAAAATCACGCAGGATGTCCGCGACTATGCGGCGACACTGAACGATAAGGAGATCGGGATGGCGCAGATGTCGGAAAAGTTCCGGGCCATGGGCGGGCAGGTCTATGTCGCGGAAGAAGCGGTCAAGGAGAGCAATTCCGCGCTCTGAAACCGGGAAGGCCGCCCAAGGGCGGCCTTCTTCATTTTCGGCGACTTATTCGTCTTTACGCAGCGACCTTGTCGAGGAAATCCTTGACCGCGTTGCGAAGCTGCATCGCCACCGAATTCACCTGCTCGGAAGCGTCAAGCACGGTTTGCGCCGAATTCTGCATGGAATGCGCGACGCGCGTCACATCGTCCAGCGTGTCGGCGATGGCGCGACTCGCCTCGGCGACGCTGCCGACATTGTGGGAAATCTCGCCGGTCGCGGTGTTCTGCTGCGAAACGGATTCGGCGACGGAGGCAGTGTCCTCGTTGATCTCCTGCATGCGGCCCGTCATGTTCGTCATCGCCTCGACGACCATGTTGGTGAACGACTGGACCTCGTTGATCTGATGGCCGATTTCCTCGGTTGCTTTCGCGGTTTGCGTCGCCAGCGATTTCACCTCCGAGGCCACGACCGCAAATCCCTTGCCGGCTTCGCCCGCGCGGGCGGCTTCGATTGTCGCGTTCAGAGCCAGCAGATTTGTCTGTTCAGCGATACCGTGAATGACCTCGATGATCTCGGTGATCTTCTGGCTCACCTGCGAAAGATTGCTGATCTGGGCGCTCGTGCCTTCGGCCTCGCCGGTCGTGCCACGCACGACTTCGTTGGTACGCGCGATACGCCGGTTGATCTCGCCGATGGAGATCGCCATTTCCTCGGACGCTGCGGCGACTGACTGTACGTTGATCGAGGCTTCGCTTGCTGTCTGTGCGGCGCTCTGCACCCGTTCGGAGGTTGCGCCCGAAGCCTCGAGCAGCGAACCCGCCATCGCGCGCATCTCGTCGGCGCTCTGCGTCGTCGCGTTCAGAAGCTCTTCGGTCTGCTTGCGGAAATCCCCGATGATTTCGGCGATGATCGCCTTGCGCTTTTGTTCATCCTGAGACGCGCTGGCGGCGAGCGCCGCCTTGCGGCGCGCGGTGATGTCCTCGAACGTGTCGATCCAGCCGCCGCCGTCCATGATGCGGTCGGCTGATGCGATGATGCGGCCGTCGGGCATGTCGGTTGCGCCGCTCGCGGTCTTGCCGGCCGCGATGGCGGCGGCATGTTCGGCCGCGTATTTGTCGACATCGCCGACGAAGGTGCCGGTTGCCTTGCGCGCCGCGAGAATGTCGCGCAACGGCGTGCCTGGCTTCGCCACGTCGCTCGTCAGCTTGTACATTTCAAGAAAGCGCGCGTTGCAGAACGTCAGACGCGCCGACGCATCGAACATGCACAGGCCTTGCGGCATGTTGTCGAGCGCGGCCGTCAAAAGCTTGTTGCGTCGGCTAAAATGCCATGCGGCAAAGGCCAGCACGACGCCAAGGCCAAACAGGGCCAGGGAAACCGCGTTCGCCCCGAGGTCGATTCCGGAGAACCAGATGGCCGCTCCTGCGGCTGCAAGGGCCAGTACGGCCGCCAATGCCTTTACGTTTGATCCGAGCGCTTTATGCATACGCGGCAGTCCCCCCAAGGTTAATGGAATGTCGCGGGGAATGGTTTTTTTGCCGTTAATCCGGCGCACGCTGAGCAAAATCTTCCTGATATTCTTGCGCCGGAGAGAAATTCATACGTTCCGCCAGACACATAGCCGTGGCACACCGCCGCCGGGCTTGTTTGTGGTGACAAGCTGCCGATTCTCCATCACCATCCTCCCACAAACATAATCTCCGCCGCGCGACGACGCGGACGGAACGCCAGGTTCTTGAAGGTTCGCCATTAGGGAGGGTGACACCATGTCGAGGGACCAGAAGGGCATGTTCATGGCCGCAGCGGCCATGGTTTTTTTTGTTGTTGTACAGATCGGCGTCGTCGTCTGGGCCGGCGGGCCGCAGCCGGCGGCGCCTGTTGCCGAGGCCATGAACACCCCGGCGACGTAGCACAGGCAAAACCGCGCGGTTTTGCCTGTAGTTGCGGGCATTTTGGCTCCTCCCCTCGCGGGAGGCGGAGAGGTTTTGGCCAGCCCTTCACCGCCCGCCCTTCACCGCCCGCGCGGGAAATCCGCAGCAGCTCCGCTACATTGGCGGGATGCGCACCGCCCTGCTCCTGTTGCCCTTCCTCTTCGCTTCGCCGGCCTTCGCCGCCGAGAAGGTCGATGGCCTTTACACCGCCAGCGCGCTCGTCACCGGCCAGCGCGCCGAAACACGCGAGCCCGCGCTGCGGCAGGCCTTCCGCGATGTGCTGGTGAAAGTGTCGGGCGACGGCTCGCTCTTTTCCGACGCGGACGCCGAACGCCTGTTCGATCCCGCGCTTGTCCAGGCCTACAGCTATCGCGACCTCATGGCCTCGCTTCCCAAGAAGGACGAGCAGGGCACGCGCGACCGCCCCTTCGAGCTCACCGTCGAGTTCGTGCCGGACAAGATCGACAACACGCTCGCCAGACTGGGCCGCGCGCCGTGGGGCCCGGAGCGGCCGGCCATAACAGCCTTCATCACGGTCGAACTCGGGCCGGCGCACTTCACGCTCGCCTCAGACGGCGATCCCGGCGCCCTGCAGAGCCGGGCCCTGATGGTGGCCGCCGCCCGTTATGGCCTGCCGGTCCACCTTCCGGCGCGGTCCGATCTTGCCGGCGGCACGCTGACCGTGGGCCCGGGCCAGAAGGGCGATGTGCTCATGACCGGCGTCATGCGATTCGATGAGGCTCTGCCGGGCTGGCGGGCGGAGTGGAGCGTGGCCGCCGGCACGGGAATCCAGACCTGGAAAACCGAGAGCCCCACCTTCGACGAGGCCTTCCGCGCCGCCATTCGAGGCGCCGCTCAGGGCCTCTCGGGAAATGGTGAGCCGCTCTAAACAGCAATTGCCTGCAACTTGTGCAGAGGCTAGTTTCCGCGCCCATGCTTGCCGATTTCTTCAAGCGTTTTGCCCCGACCATGGAAGCCGCCAACTGGACCGAGCGGCTGCGCGCGGCCGTCGGCGCACTGATCGGTATTCTCGTCACCGGCTATATCTCGCGGCTCGCGCTGGGCGACAGTTTCGCGCTCCCCCTGCTCATTGCCCCGATGGGCGCTTCCTCGGTCCTGCTGTTTGCCGTGCCGGCGAGCCCGCTGGCCCAGCCCTGGTCGATCATCGGCGGCAACCTTATCGCCGCCATCGTGGGCGTCACCGCGCTGATCTGGATTCCGGATCTGTTCATCGCATCGGCCGTCGCCGTCGGCGCCGCAATCGCGCTCATGATCACCTTCCGCTGCGTGCATCCGCCGAGCGGCGCCGTGGCTCTGACCGCCGTTCTCGGCGGCCCCGCGGTCCATGCGGCCGGCTACGAATTCGTGCTATGGCCGGTCGGCGTCAATACGCTGCTTCTGGTCGTTGCCGCTGTCGTCTACAACAACCTCACCGGCCGTTCCTATCCGCACAAACCGGTCGCCGCGCCGAACACCCACGCCACGAAGGACCCTCATCCAACTTCGAGGGTCGGCCTCACCGACGCCGACATCGAGGCCGTGCTCCGCGCGCACAACCAGCTCTTCGACGTAAATCCCGAAGACATCGCCGGCATCGTCCGCGAAGCGGAGCGCAACGCCTACAGGCGCCTCTCCAGCGAGATCACCTGCGGCGCCATCATGTCCCGCGATGTGGTGACCGTGCTGCCGGGCGCGGGCCTGCGCGATGCCTATGCGCTGCTCCGCGAACACGACATCAAGGCGCTTCCTGTTGTCGATGGCGACGGCCAGGTCGCGGGCATTATTACCCAGACCGATCTTCTCAATCTCGCGATGGCCGACGAGGAAGACCGCAGCGTCGCCGAGATCATGACCCGTGCGGTGCGCAGCGCCCGCCTGGACACGCCGATAGCCGACATCGTGCCCCTGATGGCGGATGGCGGCCTTCACCACATGCCGGTGACCGGCGAGGACAACCGCCTCATCGGTATCGTCACGCAGTCGGATCTCATTGCGGCGCTGGTGAGCCCTGAGTTGCCTGCCCCGCGCCGTCGCGCAAAGGCAGTCCCCGCTTGAGATTGGTGTAGAGCGCGGTCGCGGTCAGGATCACCAGTAGCCCCGCGAACAAGATGACAAAAATCCGTCCGTTCAAAACATCACCTTAACCGCGCCGCAATGCGGACAGCGCTTCTCCTATAGTGGAAGGGCTTTGTAGCACCGCGAAACATTAAGGACATAGTGCTGAAATGTCCGGCGTTTAGATGTGCGGGCACGGTGGCCATGAAACCCTCGACCCTGCCGTGCGTTGGAATGCGATGCGGAACCGAATTCTTGCTGCCGTTGCGGCTGTAGCCCTTCTTCTCCCCGCCACGGCGCCGTCGCGCGCTGCTGACGGCTTCTATGGCGTGGCGGCGGCTGAACTGGCCGGCCGGCCGGGCTCGATCATCCGTGCCGAAAAGTTCAACGCCCCGCCGGGCGCTTCCGCTGCCTATCGCGTGATCTACCGATCGACCGCTGGCTCGGGAAAACCCATCGCGGTGTCGGGCGTCGTCGTCATTCCCAACGGCGCGGCGCCGAGGAATGGCCGGCCCATTGTCAGCTGGGCTCCCGCGACGAGCGGCATAGCACAGGGCTGTGCGCGGTCGATGTACCCAAGCCTCTACACCAATATGTACGGCATGCAGGACATGCTGGCGAAAGGCATGATCGTCGCCGCGACGGACTATCCGGGGCTCGGCGTTAGCGGCTCCCATCCCTATCTCATCGGCGAAGCAACCGGCCGCGTGGTTCTCGACATGGCGCGTGCCGCGCGTGCATTGCCGGACGCGGATGCCAGCAACACCTTCGTCGCGGCGGGCTATTCGCAGGGCGGACACGCCGCGCTCTATGCCGGCAACATGGCCAGAGCATACGCGCCGGAACTGAAGCTTGCGGGCATCGCCGCCGCCGCCCCGCCGACCGATCTCGGCGCTCTCATCCGCGAGTCGGGCGATGACCCGATCGGTCGCGTGTTCGCGACCTATGCTCTTGCCGCATGGTCGAAGATCTACGGGCTTTCGCTCGACGACGTGCTGGCCAAGCCGGTACGCCTCGTCGCAAAGAATATCGCGGGCGGCTGCAATATGGAATTCGGCCAGTCGATCAAGCTGTTGTTTGCCGAGCAGGCGTTCGAACGCGAAGGCTTCCTGCAGGGCGATGTCACGGCCAGGCCGCGCTGGAAGGCGCTGCTTGCGAAGAACTCCCCCGGCCCGACGCCTGCCGGCGTGCCGGTGTTTCTGGCGCAGGGTACCGCCGACCATCTCGTGCGCCCGTCGGTGACACAGGTCTATGCCGAGAAGCTGTGTGCCCGCGGCACGCGCCTGACCCTTGTTCCCGTACGCGGTGGACACGGAGAAACGGGCGGCCTTGCGGCCAAACCGATGGCGGCATGGATCGCCGACCGCTTCGCCGGCAAGCCCGCGCCGTCGGATTGCGGCGCACAGATTTCGATCCGCGCGCCTGGCAAAGCGTACGCGAAGGATGAGAAGACCAAAGAGGTCGTACGGACGAATATTCCGATCGAGAAACGCTTCTATCTCGTCGACTCGGACAAGGAACCGCGAAACGGCCGCGACGGCTAGCGCGCCGACTAGCGTGCTGGGCGCGGCTCCCAGTTTTTCGGCGCCATCTCGAATCCCTCGAAGCGGAATCCCGGCGCGACGGTGCAGCCGACCAGCGTCCAGTCGCCGAGGCTCTCCGCCGCCTGCCATACGCCTGCCGGCACGACGATCTGCGGCCGTTCTCCCGTCAGGAGATTTGGCCCCAGCACGCGGACATCCTCGCCTTCGCCATAGCGCGACAGGCGCAGCTTCAGCGGATCGCCGGCGTAGAAGTGCCAGGTTTCAGCCGCATCGACCTTGTGCCAGTGAGAACGCTCGCCGCGCCGCAGCAGAAAATAGATCGCGGTCGAGGCGGCTCTTCCGCCCATGATCTTCGGATCGCGGAACGTCTCGACGAAATGGCCGCCTTCCGGATGCGGTTTCATGCCGAGAAGCCGGATGATGTCCTTGGCTGTCTTCATGATGTCAGCCGAGCGGGCCGGCCCGCAGCCGCTCCATCGGAAAAGCCGCGACATCCTGCAGAAGCTCGACGAACGCGCGCGCGCCGTAGTCAGCCGCCGCGCGGCCTTTTTCTGCGGTCGCGGCTGCCGCATTGCCCACCGCTCCCTCGGGATTGAGGTCCTGCGCCAGCCAGCCGAAACCTGCGGGGCGCGCTGCTCGAAGCCATTTGAAATCGCGTTCCATGCGCAGCGTTTCCGCCGGAAACTCCGAGATCCTGTCCTTACGCACGAGATCGGGCCGGAACGCGAGCATCAGGCTGGTCTCGATCTCGCCGCCGTGAACGCCGTGCAGGATCTCGTCCTCCGAGAACACATCGGCCGGATAGCCGAACCGCGCGAAGCTGGCCGTGACAGCCAGCATGCCGAGGCGGGCGCGGATTTCGCGGGCCGCAATGTCGAGCAGGCCGTTGTTTCCGCCATGCGAGGAAATAAAAACGATCTTGCGGATGCCCGTCGCGGCAACGCTCTCGCCGATGCCGACCCACGAACCGAGCGCGGCTTCGGGCGACAGCGTCAGCGTGCCGGGAAAGGCCGCATGCTCGGGTGAAAGGCCGACGCTCTGCAGCGGCAGGAAGCTGGCGGGCACCTCCTTCGGCAGGTTCGCGATCACGCGCGAAATATAGCCGAGCATGATTTCGGTATCGGTGCCGAGCGGCAGATGCGGACCGTGCTGCTCCAGCGCCGCGACGGGAAGGATGGCGATCCAGTCCTCGGTGTCGCGGAAATCGGTCCATGCCATTTCGGACCAGACGGGATTCGGGCTTGTCATGCGGCAGCTCCCAGCGCGGCTGTCCGCTCCAGAACGATTTCAAGTGCGCGCAGAGTCATGTCGAGCGGCATGTACGGACAGTTCGGATGGCGTTGCGCGGCGGGCTCTCCGGCAATCACCTGCTCCGGCAGAAGCGGCACATGCAGGAACGTCGCGAGATAGGACTGCCCGGATTCGCGCGCGGCGTGCAGCGCGAGGTAGAGAAGCTGATTGCAGAGATGCGTGCCGCAATCTTCCGATACCTCCGCCGGTATCCCCGCCGCATTCAGGGCGGCCGCCGTCCCCTCAAGTTCCGGCCACGTCGCAACATGCGTCTCGGGTCCGGCATCGAGAACAGGAACACCGCTCAGTTTGACGCCGAGCGCATCGGGCACGCGGAAATCGCGGCGGTTCGTGGCAATTCTTTCAAGGCAGAGGCGGTTTCTTCCCGCCGCCTGCCCGGTCATCAGAAGCCGGGACGGCCGGGCACGCTCCGCGGCTTCCGCCAGAAGATCGCCCGCGCGCACCGTGTCTACCGGCAGGACGAGGGTTTCGACCCTGGACCTCAGGCGCGCGCCGAGCGCCTCGCGCCGGCCCTCGGCCGCGCGCACCAGAACCTCGGAGGCATTGCTGCCGCCGTCAAAGGGCCCGAAACCGGTAATCAGGACGGTCATGACGGGCGCAACCTAGGCAGAGCGGCCGGATGGCACAAGCCGGGGATTGCTTCATGCTTGATCAGGCTTGCCGTGCTATCACCCCGCGCCATGTCGCTTGTCCGTCTCTCCGGGGTATCCAAAGCCTTCGCCAACGGCGTCGAGGCGCTCGACGGTTTCGACCTTACGGTTAACGCCGGAGAGGTCGTCAGCCTGATCGGCCCGTCCGGCTGCGGCAAGACGACCGCGCTCAGGATCATCGCCGGGCTCGACACGCCGAGTTCGGGCGAGATCGTCTGGACCTCAGGACGGCCGCCCGAAACCGGCTATGTGTTTCAGGAGCCGACTCTGATGCCCTGGGCCAGCGCCTTTGCCAATGTCTGGCTGCCGCTCAGGCTGCGCGGGGTATCGAAGACGCAGGCGCAGGAGCGCGTCACGGAGGTACTGAACCTCGTCGGGCTGGCGGAGTTCGCCGCGGCCAAGCCCAGCCAGCTCTCGGGCGGCATGAAAATGCGCGTCGCCATTGCCCGGGCGCTGGTCACGCGTCCCGCGCTCCTCCTGATGGACGAGCCGTTCGCCGCGCTCGACGAAATCACACGGTTCCGTCTGAACGACGAATTGCTGAATCTGCGGGAAAGCCTGAAGCTGACGATCGTTTTTGTCACCCATTCGGTTTTCGAGGCCGTGTATCTGTCGTCGCGCATCGCAGTCATGACGCCGCGTCCCGGGCGCCTTGCCGGCGAAACCGCGATTGCGGAGCCCTATCCTCGCATGGAAACCTTCCGCACGACCTTGGCCTACGCCGAATACGCGCAGGACGTTTCCAGGCGCCTCAGGGCTGCCCTGCCTCTGCAAACGTAATCGTGCCCGTACAGCTCGACCATCTGACCGACAGCGCGCAGGCCGCCCGGCGCATGCGTCTTGTCGCCATCGCACTCATGGTCGGCGCGATGGCGTTCTTTACCGTGCTCGACACAACGGCAAAATATCTGTCCGCGTATGAGAGCCCGCTGCAAGTCGCCTGGTTGCGGTATGTGTTCCACGCGCTTCTCGCCGCCATCGTTCTTAATCCCTGGACGGTGCCCGGCGTCTGGCGGACCAAACGGCCTGGCCTCCAGATGCTGCGCTCGATACTGCTCGCCGGCACGACGGTCTTCAATTTCTCGGCGCTTGCCTTCATCCAGCTCGACCAGGCTGTAACGATCTCGTTCCTCGTCCCCCTGCTCGTCGCGGCCTTTGCCGGCCCCATTCTCGGCGAATGGGTCAGCCGCAAGGCGATGATCGTCATTCTCGTCGGCCTTGGCGGTGTCCTGCTCGTCACGCGCCCCGGTTTCGGCGATTTTCACTTCGCCTATCTGCTCGCGCTCGCAAACGCTGTGTGCATGACATTCTATTCCATCGCGACACGGTTTGTGTCGGCCTATGACAGCGCCCGCACATCGATCGCGATCACCAGCCTGTTCGGCGCGCTGGCGCTGGCGCCGATCATGCCGTTCGTCTGGCATTGGCCGGACAATGCGTGGATCTGGGCGCTTCATGTTGCCACCGGCGCCCTCGGCGGCTTCGGACACTTCCTTCTCATCCTCGCGCATGCGCGCGCGCCGGCGCCCGTGCTGGCGCCGTTCGTCTATGTCGAGCTGGTGTTCATGATCCTGACGGGATGGCTCGTCTTCTCGGACGTCCCCGATGCCTGGACACTTGCCGGCGCGGCAGTGGTCATTTCCGCCGGCCTGTTCCTCTTGCTGCACGAGAAGAAGCCGCCGACGGCCGATATCGTCGACTAGGAAATCAGGGCCGTCAGCGCCCAATAGGTGGCGGCGGAGATGAGGGCTGTCGCCGGCAGCGTCAGAACCCACGCCACCACGATGTGACGCGCGACGCCCCACCTGACCGCCGAGGTACGGCGCGCGGCGCCGACACCGATAATCGCACCTGTGATCGTGTGCGTCGTCGATACCGGAATGCCGAGCCAGGTCGCACCGAACAATGTCATCGCTCCGCCTGTTTCGGCGCAGAAGCCCTGCATCGGTGTCAGGCGCGTGATGCGCGATCCCATCGTATGCACGATCTTCCACCCGCCGAAGAGCGTTCCGAGAGCGAGCGCCGCCTGGCAGGTGATGACAACCCAGAACGGCACGTAGAACTCGTCACCGAGCAATCCCTGCGAGAACAGCAGGACGGCGATGATGCCCATGGTCTTCTGCGCGTCGTTGCCGCCATGGCCGAGCGAATAGAGCGAGGCCGAGACAAACTGCAGGACCCGGAAAGTCGAGTCGGCGAAGAACGGTGTCTGCTTGACGAATGTCCACGACACGGCGAGCACCAGAAGGAGCGCCAGCACAAACCCGGTCATCGGCGACAGCACGATGGCCGCTGTTGTCTTCACGAGCCCGGCGACGACCACGGCGCCGCCTCCGGCCTTGGCGACGCCCGCCCCCACAAGTCCGCCGATCAGGGCATGCGAAGAACTCGACGGGATGCCGAGCGCCCATGTAATGACGTTCCAGGCGATCGCGCCGATCAGCGCCGCGAAGATGACGGCCGGATCGACCACGTTGGGATCGATGATCCCCTTGCCGAGCGTCTCGGCGACATGCAGGCCGAAGAACAGGAAGGCGATGAAATTGAAGAACGCCGCCCACATGACGGCGTAGCGCGGCCTGAGAACGCGGGTCGACACGATCGTCGCGATCGAGTTCGCCGCATCGTGCAGGCCATTGAGGAAGTCGAACAGCAGCGCAACGCCGATCAGCGCGAACAGAACCGGCGTCGCAAGAATCATCGCCTCCATGGATCAGACGTTCTCGACCACGATGGCGCTGATTTCGTTCGCGACATCTTCAAGCCGGTCCATGATGCGCTCGAGATTGCCCCAGATCTCCGCGCCGATGACATAGGGCATGGCGTTGCCGTCGCGGTGCTTCTGGAACAGCTCCTTCAGCCCCTCTTCGTGGAGATCGTCCGAGCGGCCTTCGATTCGGGTGACCTGTTCGGTCAGTTGGCCGAGCTTCTGCGCGTTGGCGCCGACGCGGTCGAGCAGCGCCACCGACTGCGCGGTCAGGCGCGCGGCCTCGGCGATCGCATCGCCCATCGCCGCCATCCGCGGGTCGAACTCGACCTGCTCGAACAGCTCGATCGACTTCACCGTTTTCTTCATCTGGTCGATGGCGTCGTCGAGCGACTGGATCAGGCCCTGGATATCGCTGCGGTCGAAGGGCGTGATGAAGCTGCGGCGCAGCGCGATCATCACTTCGCGGGTTATGTCGTCGGCTTCGTCCTCGCGCTCGACAATGATCCGCGCATAGTGGGGCACCTGCTCGCCCCCTCTCAGAAGCCCCTGAAGCGCCTCGGCACCGGCGACCACCAGAAGCGCGTGCTGCGTGAACAACTCGAAGAAGCGCTCCTCCTTCGGCATCATGTTCCGAAACCAGCCCAGCATGCGTCCGCCCGTTTTTTGCCCCTTATTGGGGCTATAAGCACGGGCTGTCATAAATCTGCAATATGCGGACCGGCGTCTTTCGCAGGGTGTGGCT